>JADGEX010000020.1 GCA_016744135.1 Pseudodesulfovibrio sp.
CTTCAGTACAGGTCAATTTATCATCATTTCCATAAGCCTTCGCAATAATAGTAATACTTTCTATTAAATAAGAACGCTGCTCTTCATATCGTAGCTGGGCTTTTTCATCTTGTTCTTGATGTAGAATTTTAGCGTTGTGTATCAAACTGTACTTTTTCTTTATATAGATGACTAAGTAAATACAAATACCAAAAGCAACAATACTTAAAAAATATAATAATTCTTGAGACATAACGACCAAACCAGTCTGATAATTAAAAAGGATTCAAATGCGGGTACTGAATGCTCCCCCCTCCATTGGAGACATTATTAATGAATTGTATCTATTACCTACGAAGGTAACGGAAGATGAAGCAGCTTTATTATGCCAGATCAGTAGCGAAGAGTTCGCTAAAATTATGCAAGGCAAAACCGAGATTGGCTATGAACTCGCCTATAAATTAGGAAAAGGCTTCAACACGCCCCATACATTTTGGCTTAACCTCCAAAAAGACTACAAAGCAAGTCTGAGCAAGTAGTTAACAATGCATTAGGTCGGATTAATCATACTTTCCTTGGCCCAAACGAAAAACCCCCTGACCATTACTGATCAGGGGGTTATTCTTAATTAAATGCTTGGCGATGACCTACTCTCACATGGGGAAACCCCACACTACCATCGGCGATGTTGCGTTTCACGTCTGAGTTCGGGATGGATTCAGGTGGTTCCACAACTCTATGGTCGCCAAGCAAAACTGTCACAATCTGGATTTAGATTCATTTGATTTAGAAGGGAGTTTTCACTCAACCTTGTATTCTTCTACTGCGCTAATTCGTTACTCTCTATCGTGTTTTATCTATACAAAACAAGTCACTTGCCAAACGCCTTGGGCGTTATATGGTCAAGCCTCACGGGCAATTAGTATTGGTTAGCTCAACGCCTCGCAGCGCTTCCACACCCAACCTATCAACGTCGTAGTCTTCAACGGCCCTTTAGGGGAATCAAGTTCCCAGTGAGATCTCATCTTGAAGGAGGCTTCCCGCTTAGATGCTTTCAGCGGTTATCCCGTCCGAACGTAGCTACCCGGCAATGCAATTGGCATCACAACCGGTACACCAGAGGTTCGTTCACTCCGGTCCTCTCGTACTAGGAGCAACTCTTCTCAAATCTCAAACGCCCACGGCAGATAGGGACCGAACTGTCTCACGACGTTCTAAACCCAGCTCGCGTACCACTTTAAATGGCGAACAGCCATACCCTTGGGACCGGCTTCAGCCCCAGGATGTGATGAGCCGACATCGAGGTGCCAAACACCGCCGTCGATGTGAACTCTTGGGCGGTATCAGCCTGTTATCCCCGGAGTACCTTTTATCCGTTGAGCGATGGCCCTTCCATACAGAACCACCGGATCACTAGAACCTACTTTCGTACCTGCTCGATGTGTCTATCTCGCAGTCAAGCACCCTTATACTCTTGCGCTCATTGCATGATTTCCGACCATGCTGAGGGTACCTTCGTGCTCCTCCGTTACTCTTTGGGAGGAGACCGCCCCAGTCAAACTACCCACCACACAATGTCCCTGATCCCGCTTAGGGAACTAGGTTAGAACCTCAATATTACCAGGCTGGTATTTCAAGTTTGGCTCCACCTGAACTGGCGTCCAAGTTTCAAAGCCTCCCAGCTATCCTACACAAGTAATATCAAAGTCCACTGTGAAGCTGTAGTAAAGGTTCACGGGGTCTTTCCGTCTAGCCGCGGGTATACGGCATCTTAACCGCAATTTCAATTTCACTGAGTCTCGGGTGGAGACAGTGTGGCCATCGTTACGCCATTCGTGCAGGTCGGAACTTACCCGACAAGGAATTTCGCTACCTTAGGACCGTTATAGTTACGGCCGCCGTTTACCGGGGCTTCGATCAAGAGCTTCGCCGAAGCTAACCCCATCAATTAACCTTCCGGCACCGGGCAGGCGTCACACCCTATACGTCCACTTTCGTGTTTGCAGAGTGCTATGTTTTTAATAAACAGTCGCAGCCACCTGGTATCTTCGACCGGCCTCAGCTTAGGGAGCAAGTCCCATCACCAAAACCGGCGCACCTTCTCCCGAAGTTACGGTGCCATTTTGCCTAGTTCCTTCACCCGAGTTTTCTCATACGCCTTAGTATTCTCTACCTGACCACCTGTGTCGGTTTGGGGTACGGTTAGTTATAACCTGAAGCTTAGAGGTTTTTCCTGGAAGCATGGCATCAACTACTTCACTCCAATAGGAGCTCGTCATCGGTTCTCAGTCTAACAAGGACCCGGATTTGCCTAAGTCCTTAACCTACTACCTTAAACGCGGACAACCAACGCCGCGCTAGCCTAGCCTACTCCGTCACCCCATCGCAGTTATAATCAGTACTGGAATATTAACCAGTTTCCCATCGGATACGCTCTTCAGCCTCTCCTTAGGGGCCGACTCACCCTGCCTCGAATAGCGTTGGACAGGAACCCTTGGTCTTCCGGCGGGGAGGGTTTTCACCTCCCTTATCGTTACTCATGTCAGCATTCGCACTTCTGATACCTCCACGATGCCTCCCGGCTTTCGCTTCAACAGCTTACAGAACGCTCCTCTACCATGCCATAAATGGCATCCGTAGCTTCGGTGTTATGCTTAGCCCCGTTATATCTTCCGCGCGGGCCGACTCGACTAGTGAGCTATTACGCTTTCTTTAAAGGGTGGCTGCTTCTAAGCCAACCTCCTAGCTGTCTGAGCCTTCCCACATCGTTTCCCACTTAGCATAAACTTTGGGACCTTAGCTGACGGTCTGGGTTGTTTCCCTTTCCACGACGGACGTTAGCACCCGCCGTGTGTCTCCCGTGATTGAACTCATGGGTATTCGGAGTTTGCATCGGGTTGGTAAGTCGGGATGACCCCCTAGCCGAAACAGTGCTCTACCCCCCATGGTTATACACGAGGCACTACCTAAATAGTTTTCGAGGAGAACCAGCTATCTCCGAGTTTGATTAGCCTTTCACTCCTATCCACAAGTCATCCGCTGGCTTTTCAACGACAGTCGGTTCGGTCCTCCAGTTGATGTTACTCAACCTTCAACCTGCCCATGGATAGATCACTCGGTTTCGGGTCTACTCCTAGCGACTGGACGCCCTATTAAGACTCGGTTTCCCTACGGCTCCGCAATTGCTTAACCTTGCCACTAAAAGTAAGTCGCTGACCCATTATACAAAAGGTACGCAGTCACGGTCTCAAGGACCGCTCCCACTGCTTGTACGTACACGGTTTCAGGATCTATTTCACTCCCCTCACAGGGGTTCTTTTCGCCTTTCCCTCACGGTACTGGTTCACTATCGGTCAGTCAGGAGTATTTAGCCTTGGAGGATGGTCCCCCCATATTCAGACAGGATATCACGTGTCCCGTCCTACTCGTTTTCACAATAATTAAGTTTTCAGATACGGGGCTATCACCCACTATGGCCGCACTTTCCAGAGCGTTCTCTTAACTACAATATTGCTTAAGGGCTGTTCCCCGTTCGCTCGCCGCTACTTAGGGAATCTCGGTTGATTTCTTTTCCTCCGGGTACTTAGATGTTTCAGTTCCCCGGGTTCGCCTCTAATGCGCTATGTATTCACGCAAAAGATACCTATAAATAGGTGGGTTTCCCCATTCGGAAATGTTCGGATCAAAGCTCGTTTACCAGCTCCCCGAACCTTATCGCAGGTTACAACGTCCTTCATCGCCTCTGACTGCCTAGGCATCCACCGTGCACGCTTAGTCACTTGACCATATAACCCGAAGGCGTCTGGAATCATAGTAACTTGTTGGTACAGTAACGATAGATTTCGCCGAATTGGCGCTTGTATGAGAATACAAGTCAATCTAAATCAATGAATCTAAATCCAAATTGTTAAAGAGCGTTTAAAGCAAAAAAGCTTTAAAAGATAATGTCAAAACAGACAGTTATGTTTTAAAACTCTTCAAGTAATGGTGGAGCTATGCGGGATCGAACCGCAGACCTCCTGCGTGCAAGGCAGGCGCTCTCCCAGCTGAGCTATAGCC
>JADGEX010000021.1 GCA_016744135.1 Pseudodesulfovibrio sp.
CTAAAATCTTGTTTAATAACGCTTATTTCGGTGCTCTCAATCGTACCATACTGGAATTGAAATTCATTTTCGAGAAAGATCTCTATGAAATTTTGATGCTCTCAATCGTACCATACTGGAATTGAAATGTATGTTATTTGTGATCGAATATGCAACATTTAACCTCTCAATCGTACCATACTGGAATTGAAATATAACTACAAGCATACGGACTACCTCGCTTGAAACTCTCAATCGTACCATACTGGAATTGAAATTCGTATGTTTCGGTGGTGGCGGTAATGTAAACCACACTCTCAATCGTACCATACTGGAATTGAAATTGATTTTACGCTTTAGTTATTAAAATGGAATACCGAACTCTCAATCGTACCATACTGGAATTGAAATAGTACTGGCATTAGCAAGATGATAATTGAAGGTGTCTCTCAATCGTACCATACTGGAATTGAAATAGCTTAGCGATTGATTCAGATCTTACAAGCTTTTCCTCTCAATCGTACCATACTGGAATTGAAATTAATTATCTGGCTCAATTCCTTTTTCCTCAGCATACCTCTCAATCGTACCATACTGGAATTGAAATAAAATCACTAACACCGCCAAAAGGTCGCTGTCGAGCCTCTCAATCGTACCATACTGGAATTGAAATGTGATTTGCAAGAGTCATTCTTTAAAGCAGGCATACTCTCAATCGTACCATACTGGAATTGAAATATAAAAGGAAATACGACTACTATATATCAACAAGTTACTCTCAATCGTACCATACTGGAATTGAAATAAGCATAATAGGCATGGCAACCAATACAATTCCACTCTCTCAATCGTACCATACTGGAATTGAAATACTATTCGACGTACTTGATGATTATTGCGATCTCTCTCTCAATCGTACCATACTGGAATTGAAATAAGAAATACAATTAATCACTTTAACACTGGCGGCAACTCTCAATCGTACCATACTGGAATTGAAATGACTTATCGGTAATTTTTAATCAAGCTATGGATGAGCTCTCAATCGTACCATACTGGAATTGAAATAATGGATTAATAGGGAGAGCTATTAGGGAGGATAAACTCTCAATCGTACCATACTGGAATTGAAATGGAATTGAAAAAGAGACGACCATGATTGGAATATTCTCTCAATCGTACCATACTGGAATTGAAATACTGCTGGTGATAGTAGACCTTTCAGACTTAATCGACTCTCAATCGTACCATACTGGAATTGAAATCCTGTACACATTACCTTAACTTGCTATTGTACTTACTCTCAATCGTACCATACTGGAATTGAAATATCGCTACCAGTGAAACATTCACCCGTAACGAGGAGACTCTCAATCGTACCATACTGGAATTGAAATTACTGACTTGCCGATGCAGCAGGAGTTCCAGCAGGCTCTCAATCGTACCATACTGGAATTGAAATGCGGGTCAATTTGGTCAACACCCTGTAGCTGTTTTTTGCTCTCAATCGTACCATACTGGAATTGAAATTTGATCTATTCTTTAAGATCAAGCACCTGGCACAAACTCTCAATCGTACCATACTGGAATTGAAATATATCTATAGACTTATTGCCATACTTAACCTGCGAACTCTCAATCGTACCATACTGGAATTGAAATGTAGGTAGTCTTAGATTTCGAGGTGTTGACTTGAACTCTCAATCGTACCATACTGGAATTGAAATTAGTAATTTTGTAACTGTATCTAATGATTCCCTGCCTCTCAATCGTACCATACTGGAATTGAAATGATGAACGAGTGGAAACGCTCTGTATCTGTTCCGACTCTCAATCGTACCATACTGGAATTGAAATGCATTTAGTAGCATACTTGTTAATTTATTATTAGTCTCTCAATCGTACCATACTGGAATTGAAATTTAAGTAATGATTCTTTTGCGGATTTTGTTTTTAACTCTCAATCGTACCATACTGGAATTGAAATTGATGTATTACAGAAATATAAAGACATTTGGTGAAACTCTCAATCGTACCATACTGGAATTGAAATGGTAGAGGAAGGAGCTTCGGATGAGCTTGATTAAACTCTCAATCGTACCATACTGGAATTGAAATGAAGGAACTTGACTTATACATTGCTCAAAATCAATCCTCTCAATCGTACCATACTGGAATTGAAATAAAGAATAAGGAACGACCAATGAATTAGGCTCACCCTCTCAATCGTACCATACTGGAATTGAAATTTGAGAAATATGGAGAAGGTATTATCGATGAACTGACTCTCAATCGTACCATACTGGAATTGAAATGTCCAAATAGGAGATCGCTTCCCTTTTGTTTGATACTCTCAATCGTACCATACTGGAATTGAAATCATCTTTTATCTGTAATTAGAATTTACAAAAATGTCTCTCAATCGTACCATACTGGAATTGAAATGTGGAAGCAAGAAGCTGCTGATCTTAAAAAACAACCTCTCAATCGTACCATACTGGAATTGAAATAGAAGATCGATACGAGGATTAGAACGATAAACGCCCTCTCAATCGTACCATACTGGAATTGAAATAGAAGATTCTGATATTATTATAGGTACTTATCCTTGCTCTCAATCGTACCATACTGGAATTGAAATTCCAGTAAGTAGTTAATAGTTTCATCTATTGATAAAGCTCTCAATCGTACCATACTGGAATTGAAATTCGGGATATAAGAAACAATCTGAACGATTTTGTCCCTCTCAATCGTACCATACTGGAATTGAAATGGAAAAAATTGGTGATGCCTATGCCTTGGACATGAATCTCTCAATCGTACCATACTGGAATTGAAATTCGCGAGATGGGCCCCGACGATAAGAAAAAGGAATCTCTCAATCGTACCATACTGGAATTGAAATACTATAGATGGTAGGATTGTTGATTATGAATACTGGCTCTCAATCGTACCATACTGGAATTGAAATAGCTATATTACTTACTATGACAGATACCATTGGGACTCTCAATCGTACCATACTGGAATTGAAATGAGTTAAGGACAGTAAGCACAATACAGGAGATTACTCTCAATCGTACCATACTGGAATTGAAATTTCTTAAGGGGTGTGAGTTTAATGGTGTATTTCGTCTCTCAATCGTACCATACTGGAATTGAAATAGTAGTGCAATGGATTGGATGAAGCAAAATATAGTCTCTCAATCGTACCATACTGGAATTGAAATACCTTCATGTATGTCATGTATGTGATGATCCTGGCGGCCTCTCAATCGTACCATACTGGAATTGAAATTTGGCAGCTGTAGCCATTATAGGTTCATTGTAGCCGCTCTCAATCGTACCATACTGGAATTGAAATTAGTTTTATTATGTTATCTGAGAAATTTTTAAATCCTCTCAATCGTACCATACTGGAATTGAAATGGAATAAGAATGACAAAGATTTTATAGTTAAGATTCTCTCAATCGTACCATACTGGAATTGAAATTGAAAAGAAATAAGCTTGTAGTTGTTTCGGATGAAGCTCTCAATCGTACCATACTGGAATTGAAATAAATATAAAGAAGTTGTAGGACTTGAAAAAAAACACTCTCAATCGTACCATACTGGAATTGAAATGGAACAAGATGAAGAATATAAACAACTCCATAAGCTCTCAATCGTACCATACTGGAATTGAAATTATCATCTATGCTGAGAGCGAAAGTGAGATACTGAACTCTCAATCGTACCATACTGGAATTGAAATGAGTTTCTTAGATCAGTTCAAAGGAGTTCGATTCAAACTCTCAATCGTACCATACTGGAATTGAAATTTGCATCAATTACCATGTCTTGAATAAAAGAGAAGCTCTCAATCGTACCATACTGGAATTGAAATCTGGCTGAGGGATATCGAAATGTTTGAAGTTTTCACTCTCAATCGTACCATACTGGAATTGAAATTCATTACTGCACCTGCGGCAATCATTGCCATAGGTGCTCTCAATCGT
>JADGEX010000022.1 GCA_016744135.1 Pseudodesulfovibrio sp.
ATTTACCACACACTCCAGCGGAGGTAGAAGTCAGGTCCGAGAATGGGCCCCCCAAACGCCACGTCGGAGGAGTTGACTTTTGCCGGAGCGGGTTTGAAAATATTTTTATCATCCCACCAACCTCAATTGATTTTCACCATAATATATTTCAGCAGGGGTTTGCCCCTTAAAACTCTGGTGAGGCCGCTCGTGGTTGTAAAAATCAAAGTATTTTTTCAGGGACTTACGTGAGTACGGTCACAAAAAATGATGGAAAAAATATTAAAAATAGTCCAGAAAAGAGAGGGAAAATGAAGGAGCCCCCTCACGTTCTTTGACCAGTGCGTTGATGGAGGCTCCTGCCACAATACCAACAAATGGCAGGGACTATGATATCATTAGACATACTCACTCAACAATCATTATTTTCTTTTCTTCATCAAATAGATTTTGATCTGGCAGAACAGACAAAAGCACGTCGTTGCCCTATTGTGGAGGGCCGTTGCATTATGCCAACTACTGGCGTAAACCAAGGGGCGGTCCTCCTGATCTTCAAAAGTGTTTTGATCTTCGTTACAGCCTGTGCTGCGGCAAAGAAGGCTGCCGTCGTCGTGTCATGCCTCCATCGGTCAGGTTTTGGGGCCGTCGTGTGTATTGGGCGCCTGTGGTGTTGTTGTTCACCGCTCTTCGGCAAGGGAAAAATCCGGACGTAACACTGGAGCGACTCAAGGGACTTAGTGGGGTATGGCGATCCACCGTCAATCGTTGGAGAGATTATTTCCTTAAAATTTTTCCTGACAGCAGTCCTTGGCGGCGCCTCTCGGGGCATGTCATGATTAAGAAAACCAACCGTTTAGTCCATGATTTGCTATACCTCTATTATCAGAAGGCACAGGAACCGGTAAAGGCCATATCAAAGTGCCTTAAAGGCCTGGCAATAGGGCCTTGATGGTCATGCTTTTTGAGGGTTTTGTCCATTGGGGATCGGTCACGCATAAGTTGGGCCGATGCCAGGCCATAATTCATCTGTTAAAAGGAGTCAGTTCTTGGTTTTGCCCCCGTTTGCCCCCATGGTGGGGGCCGGAGGAAGCAAACCGATAAGGAGAGACTCCATGAGTACAACTCAACCGTCCATGTGGCGACGCTGGGGGCAGTTCCGCTTTTCAGTGATTGGTGAACTGTTGTCCAGCCCGCCTCCCAAGGGGCTGCTGCAAAAGGCCTTCCAGCGGCTTGCACAAAAAATTTATCAACATCCAATTGATTCAGGCCGGAAACTCACCTTGGGCGCTTCGACCATTGAAAGATGGTTTTATAAAGCCCAAAATACCGATGATCCGGTGGCCGTCCTGGGCCGCAAAGTTCGGTCCGATGCTGGAATACGCTGGTCCATGCCTGATGCGGTACTTAAAGAATTGAAGGCTCAGTATGAAATGTACCCCCGCTGGAATATTCAATTGCACTATGACAACCTGAGGGTTGTAGTGAAAGAAAAACCTGAATTGGGAAAACTGCCCAGCTATAAAACCGTATTGCGCTGCATGCGGGATAGTGGCTGGTGGCGATCCCATGAACCGGCTAAGCCTACCCGGGGACAAATACTTGCCGCAGCTCGCCTGGAAAAGCGGGAGGTACGAGGTTATGAAGTCACTTATCTTCACGGGCTCTGGCATCTGGATTTTCATCATGCAAAGCTTCGCATCTTGGACGCATCAGGGAACTGGCATCAGCCCATGGCCCTGGCGGTCCTTGATGATCATTCCCGGATTTGCTGCCACTTACAGTTCTATCTGAACGAAACCGCGGAATGCCTTGTCCATGGTCTAACCCAGGCGTTTATGAAGCGTGGGCTTCCCAGGTCGTTGATGAGCGATAACGGAGCGGCCATGCTGGCTGAAGAGACCACCCAGGGGCTGGCACGCCTGGGTATTGAACATAAAACAACCCTGCCTTATTCACCCTATCAGAATGGTAAGCAGGAAGTTTTCTGGGCTCAGCTTGAAGGACGTCTTCTGGAACTTTTACGCAAGGAAAAAGACTTAAAACTTTCTTTCCTCAATCAGGCAGCCCAGGCCTGGGTCGAACAGGATTACCATCGCAGATTCAACCGGGAAATAAATGCAACCCCTTTAGAACGCCTTCTGAACGATAAAAGCGTTGCCAGGAATGTACCGGGAACTGAGGATCTCCGCCTTGCCTTTACACGTAGGGTGACCCGTAAACCAAGGCGCAGTGACTCTACGACTGTTGTAGAAGGCATCCGATATGAACTTCCACCACGGTTTAGTCACATGCAATCGGTTGTTTTACGGGCTCCTGGCTGGGATAAAAGTCGGATGACTCTGGTGGATCCCAAAACCGATGCCCCGCTGGCAAAACTGTTACCACAAGATAAAACCGCCAATGCTTCTGGAATACGTCGGGCAGTTTCATCCGAAAACATCCAGACGGATCCTGTTGGCCCACTGGAACAACCGGCCCTGCTGAAAAAATGGATGGCCGACCACGCGGCAACCGGCCTTCCGTCGGCCTACCTGCCCAAGGAGGAAAATTCCATTGAATAAAATTGATATCAAAAGCCTGTATGGCCTTAAATACAATCCTTTTTTACCGAGCATACCAAAACAAGCCCTTTATTCTCTACCGGGTGTGGAGACTTTTGAACTTCGGGTAGGTTCCATGGCCAGGCAGGGTGGCTTTGCCTTGATTACCGGGGAACCCGGATTGGGCAAAAGCAAAACCTTACATAAAATGGCTGGCAGTCTGGAAGAAATCCCAGACCTCACCGTTGGAGTCATGGAACGCCCCCAAAGCAAACTGGGTGACTTTTACCGAGAGCTGGGAGAATTGTTCAACGTGGCTCTTTCTCCTGCAAACCGCTATGGTGGCTTCAAGTCTCTTCGTGAACGCTGGGTCCACCACTGTCAGACCACCTTGTTCAAACCGGTGCTGCTAATTGATGAGGCCCAGCATGTCTCAGATGAATGCCTGACAGAACTGAGGATACTTCAAAGCCACCAATTCGACTCACAAAGCCTGTTGTTTACAATCCTCTGCGGGGACAACCGTCTCCCTGAAAGGTTCCGATCCCCAGAGCTTCTGCCACTTGGAAGCCGCATCGGCCCAAGGCTTGTTCTTGAGCCTCTTTCTCCGGAACAATTGCAGGATTATCTGCATTTTGCTCTGGACCAGGCCGGGAACAGCCAGCTGATGACCGAAGAACTGATTCGAACACTAACCGGGCATTCAGCCAATAACCTGCGGGTTCTTAACCAAATGGCGGCTGAGCTTCTCAATGCTGCCGCCATAAAGGAACTGCCCAAAATAGACGAATCCTTGTTCTTCCAGTTGTACTCACCCAGTCGATCCAGGCCCCAACGCAATCACTAAAAAATCCTGACTGAAAATTTGAATATTTTTGGTCAGGGTACCAGTTGCCCGGTGAAACGGAAGCAGGATCTGCTGGGGAGCAACCTGCCGAGGGATAGCCGGGTGCAGGAGGCATTGAATAATGCCCTTAATGATGGGGGAGGAGTGGTTTTAATTGCCGCTCCTCCTCGCATTTTTATTATTCAAGCCTTCCTGCCTATGCCTTAAAAACCCAATATAATAGGTTGCGCGCAGCGCTTCCTTATTTTTTTGACTCCACTTCATTATATAGCTTGACCATCCGTCCATCATTTTGCGAGTCCGCTCTCACATTTCACTCTTAAAATAAATTTTGATCCCCGGCGTTCCTTAGTAAAAGGGGACAATAAAATTTATGACAGAATGCAAATTAGCAACATAAATGCCAAAAAACCTAAGGTTTGCGAAAAAAAGTGGAGATCTGGAGGAAAAGAAAAATTCAAAACTGAAGGAA
>JADGEX010000023.1 GCA_016744135.1 Pseudodesulfovibrio sp.
CACAGTATGAGACCAAATTATTCAAAGATTTCTGTTTGGTTGGGTCCCCGATTTCAGAACTTACACCAGCAGACAGAACAATTCCAATCCCCCGAATGCTGGTCAAAAATGCACCTTGAATTTGAGCTAAATTTTCGGCAATTTCTTGCTCCAGTTGTTGAATGCTTTCTTGTAAACAAATCAGAAGCTTAACTTGCTGTTTCAACGACAACTGCAATGTTGCGACATAGTCTTCTGGCGGTTTGAGGACCTGGTCAGCATATTGCTGAATTTTTTCAGCACAACGATCAGGATGAGGCACTCCCTGACTGGCAAGATTTTTGGTCAAGGTAGGGCGTCGGCGTCGACGGATTTGATGCACGCTGAATCGATTTTCCATCAACATTAACGAGCCTTTTGAGAAGGGTGAGATTCCACTTTTCCGTTCGTTTAAAAATCCGGGAAAAATTCGATCAACAATGGTATGAATTCTATTTTTCACCCCGGTCGTCATACTTACAAGCTTTCGCCTTTGCCGAACAAGCGTCCGTAGTGAGTACGGCCAAAAAAAATGATGGAAAAATAGTTTAAAATGGTCCAGAAAAGTGAGGGAGAATGAAAAAAAATGAAGGAGCCCCCCTCACGTTCTTTGGCCAGTTCGTCGATGGAGGCTCCTGCCACAATAACCCTTAAATGGCAGGAAGCATGATACCACTCGATACCCTCACACGACAATCGTTATTTTCTCTTCTTTACGAAATAGATCAAAAATTGGCAGAGCGGGCAAAAGCCGACGGCTGCCCTATTGCGGGGGGCCGCTGCATTCTGCGAACTATCAGCGCAAGCCTCGAGGAGGCCCTCCTGAACTGCAAGAGGTTTTTGAAATTCGTTTCAGCCTGTGCTGCGGGCGTGAAGGCTGCCGCCGTCGCACCATGCCGCCGTCGGTTCGATTTTGGGATCGCCGGGTCTACTGGGCGCCGGTATTGCTATTGGTAACAGCCCTTCGCCAGGGAATAAATCCAGACGTGACCCTGGAAAGGCTCAAAGGTTTTTGCGGAATATGGCGCTCGACCGTCAACCGGTGGAGAGACTATTTTCGAGATCTTTTTCCGTACAGCAAGCGCTATATACGTTTGTCCGGCCACCTCAGCCCCCAAGCGGCTTCGGACCACTTGCTCCGTGATTTGTTAAAACGATTCTGCCAAGATTCGGCAGATCCAGAAGCAGCCTTGACGAACTGCCTTCGAGGGCTTGCTTCTGGGCCTTGATGGCCATATATGCTGAGGTAGTAACCCATTGGTTCCTGGCCACGCAGAAGTTGGGCCGATGCTAAGAAAAATTTGATCTGTTACAAGGAATCAATCATGGTTTGCCCCCGTTTGTCTCCATTGAGGAGGCCGGATGAAGCAAACCGAAAGGAGAGATTCCATGAGTAACCCTCCAATGCCTATTTGGCAACGCTGGGCCCAGTTTCGGCATTCAGTGATCGGAGAACTGTTGGTTAGCCCGCCGCCCACAGGGCAGTTGCAGCAGGCATTACGCCGTTTATCTCAAAAAATTTACAGCCACCCCATTGACTCCAACCGAAAACTAAGTCTTGGATTATCGACTATTGAACGTTGGTACTACAAAGCCAGGGGAGCCGACGACCCGATATCTGTTCTGGGCCGCAAAATTCGGTCCGACGCCGGGATCAGATGGTCCATGCCCGATGCAATATTAGAAGCATTAAAGACCCAATACAAAGCTTATTCTCGTTGGACCACTCAGTTACATTATGACAACCTGGAAGTTCTGGTCGGCAAACAACCTGAATTGGGAAAGCTGCCTAGCTACAAAACGGTATTGCGCTGTATGCGTGATAACGGGTGGTTGCGCTCCCATGAACCGGCCCAGCCCACTAACGGACAATTGCTTGCTGCAAAGCGACTCGAGCAAAGGGAAGTACGCAGTTTTGAGGTCCCTTATGTCCATGGGCTCTGGCATCTGGATTTCCACCATGCAAAAGTCCGTATTCTGGATGCCTCCGGGAATTGGCACCAACCCATGGCATTGGCCATCATGGATGACTACTCCCGCCTTTGCTGCCACCTTCAATTTTATCTGAATGAAACAGCGGAATGCCTGATTCATGGATTAACCCAGGCTTTTATGAAACGCGGGCTTCCCAGGGCTTTGATGACCGACAACGGATCGGCCATGCTCGCAGAAGAAACCACCCAGGGATTGGGGCGTCTTGGTATTGATCACAAAACGACCTTACCTTATTCCCCATATCAAAACGGGAAACAGGAGGTCTTGTGGAGTCAACTTGAAGGCCGTCTTTTGGAGCTTCTGCGTGGAAAAAAAGACTTGAAGCTCTCCTTTCTTAACCGGGCCGGCCAGGCCTGGGTTGAGCAGGACTACCACCGCAGATTCCACAGGGAAATGAATACAACGCCGATGCAACGCATGCTGAGCGAAAAGAGCGTTGCCAGAAAGGTACCGGACAAGGAGGTCTTTGATCTGGCCTTCACACGTCGGATCTCTCGAAAACCAAGACGCAGTGACGCTACGGTCATGGTCTACGGCATCCGCTATGAATTACCAGTTCGCTTTGCCCACCTCAAATCAGTGGTCCTGCGTGCGCCCGGATGGGATAAAAGCCATATGACCCTGGTTGATCCAAAGACCGATGCCCCTCTGGCACGCCTGCTCCCCCAAGATAAAACTAAAAACGCTTCTGGCAAACGCCGGGTCATTCAGCCCAAAACCGCAAAAGAGACTTCCATTCCAGTGGAAAAACCTTCTATTCCACTCCTGCTTGAAAAATGGATGGCTGATTATGCGGCTACCGGTCTGCCACCGGCCTATTTGCCAAAGGAGGAAAACACCATTGAATAAGATCGATATCAAAAGCCTGTACGGCCTTAAATACAACCCGTTTCTACCTGACCTACCCCAAGAGGCTCTATATTCTTTACCAGGAACCGAAGTCTTTGAGCTACGTGTACGTTCCATGGCAGAACAGGGGGGATTTGCCCTGATTACCGGAGAGCCGGGACTGGGCAAAAGTAAAACGTTACAGAAAATTGCCTGTAGCCTGGAACAGATCCCCGACCTTACCGTCGGGGTTATGCAGCGTCCCCAGAGCAAAGTGGGAGATTTTTACCGGGAACTGGGGGAATTGTTCAACGTCGCTTTATCGCCTGCCAACCGCTATGGTGGCTTCAAGGCACTTCGGGACCGCTGGATAAACCATTGTCAATCGACTTTATTCAAACCGGTGCTGCTCATTGATGAGGCACAGCAGGTCTCTGACGAATGCCTGACAGAACTGAGAATTTTGCAAAGTTACCAATTTGACTCACAAAACCTGCTGTTTACCATCCTTTGCGGTGACAGCAGGCTACCTGAAAGGTTCCGAGCTCCCGATCTACTGCCCCTTGGGAGCCGTATTGGTCCGCGGGTAGTGCTTGAACCACTTTCTCCTGAGCAATTGCAGGATTATTTATATTTTGCTCAAGAACAGGCAGGGAACAGTCAACTGATGTCCGAAGAATTGGTACGCACCTTAGCCGGGCACGCTGCCAACAACCTCCGGGTTCTCAATCAGATGGCGGCAGAATTGCTTAATGTAGCTGCCCAGCAGGATTTGCCCAGAATTGACGAATCTTTATTCTTTCAATTGTTCTCGCCCTCTCAACCCAAAATACGCCGGAACCGGAGGAACGATCTGTAGGTGGCGATTTTAATAAAGGTGGGTGAGATACCGATTGCCCGGTGAAACGGAGGTAGGCTCTGCTGGGGAGCACCCTGCCAAGGGA
>JADGEX010000024.1 GCA_016744135.1 Pseudodesulfovibrio sp.
TTCCTCAGCACTTCATTGCTTTTTTTCTCAGGATGTAGAAGCAGTTCCTCTTCTAAAACACAAGCCAAACTTAAAAATCCAAAAACTTCCATAGTGACAGATAGTGCAATATCAGGATTAGACTATACTTGTAGCTCAGGAAATATAGGCATCACAAATACCCAAGGGGAACTCACTTGTGAAAATAATGATACCGTTACCCTTTTTCTAGGAAGTAATAACTTAGGGGAAGTCATTTTAAGTAAATACATAACTCCCTACACTCTGTTTCCAAACAACAAAGAAGCAGCCCTAAACTTCGCACAACTTATCCAAACACTAGATAATGATGCTAATCTAAGTAATGGCATAGTTATAAATCAAGAGCTTTTAAAAACTCTTGGTACTATAGACTTTCACTCTGTATCATTTGATGAAGATATTCAAATAGCACTTGGCAATGATAGAGTCCTTGTAAATGAGGCAAAAGCAAGCACTCACTTAAAAGAAACCTTTGCAGCCTTAAATATAAATGCAGATGGAACAAAAGTAGAAAAACCAGTTGTAGTAGATCCTAAACCTGAAGTAGAAAAACCAGTTGTAGTCACACCAACGCCAACACCAACACCAACTCCAACACCAACGCCAACACCAACGCCAACGCCAACTCCAACTCCAACTCCAACTCCAACGCCAACACCAACGCCAACTCCAACTCCAACGCCAACGCCAGACACAACAGACCCAGTGTTCACATCAAGTGCAAGTACAAGTGTAAATGAAAACCAAACATCAGCTATCACACTCGTAGCAACAGATGACAATACTCTTACATACAGCATAAGTGGAACTGACTTTGCAAGTTTTGATATAAATGCTTCAAGTGGAGTAGTAACATTTAAGATCGCACCTGATTATGAGAGTAAAACAAGTTATACATTTACAGCAACTGCAAGTGATGGCACAAATAGCGCTACGCAAAATATCACGATAAACATAACAGATATAGCAGAAGTAGTGCCAACACTCACAGCCTCAACTATAAGCGTAGCAGAAGATAAAAATGCAAGTAGTGGTGTAGTAGGAGCTTTAACTATAAGTGATGTAGGAGACACTAGCATAACAGATATAGATTTAACAGGAACAGATGCTTCAAACTTTGAAGTAGCAAATGATGGAAATATCACAGTAGCTTCAGGAGTAAGTTTAGACTATGAAACTAACACTACTTACACTCTAACAGCAATAGCTACAAATGATGCAGGAGCTAGTACAAGTGTAAGCTTAACTATAAACATAACAGATATAGCAGATGTAGTGCCAACACTCACAGCCTCAACTATAAGCGTAGCAGAAGATAAAAATGCAAGTAGTGGTGTAGTAGGAGCTTTAACTATAAGTGATGTAGGAGACACTAGCATAACAGATATAGATTTAACAGGAACAGATGCTTCAAACTTTGAAGTAGCAAATGATGGAAATATCACAATAGCTTCAGGAGTAAGTTTAGACTATGCAACTAACACTACTTACACTCTAACAGCAATAGCTACAAATGATGCAGGAGCTAGTACAAGTGTAACTTTAACGGTAAATATTACAGATGTAAACGAAGCACCAGTAATAACATCAGCGTCATCTTTTGATATAGCAGAAAACAATACAACAGCGTTTACAGCTACTACGACAGATGCAGACGGAGATACACTTACTTACTCACTTAGTGGCACAGATGCAACATCTTTTGACATAAATGCAAGTTCAGGAGTAGTAACTTTTAAAACCGCACCAGATTATGAAACTAAAAGCTCTTACTCTATAACGTTAAGTGTAAGTGATGGAACTTTAAGTGATACAAAAGCGGTAATTATAACTATAACAGATGTGCTAGACACTACATCACTTTACATAAAATCAGCAGTATATGATAATAACCGTACAGCACCCACAGAAGATGATAAGTTATATATATATTTTAACAAAACCATAGACACAAGCACTATATCATCAGATACAGGTTCAAACTACAACATAACAGGAACAGGAGCGATAGGGGCAGCAAGTGGGAGTGACTATAACGACACTGTTTTTCATAGACATACCATAAGCCAAACTACTATCTCATCAGGTTCATTAGCCATCTCAACATCGGGAGATACAAATATCTCTATGGCAGTAAACACCCTAAGAGATACAGCTAGTTTTTACCCAGCTGATTATAATAAGACTCTAGTTGAGAAGTTTAAGTACATCAAAAGAACAGGACAAACTCTAAGTTATGATTCAAAAGGACATGAAATCACCTGGATAAAAGATGATGGACACTACCAAAGTGGAGTACTCCCAAGTTACGATAGAAATGACACTACAGAAATAGTAACAGACAATCTAACAGGACTTATGTGGCAAGATGATAGTGCTGCAAAAACAGTACAAAAACAATGGCTTACAACAGATAACTACAACGCTTGTGGTAGTGACACCACAAGCAAAGCATGTTACGACACAAGTGGAGAGACCGCTACAACTTACTGTTCGACATTATCTATCAGTACTTTTGATGATTGGAGATTGCCAACACGCCAAGAGTTAGAAAGGATTGTTGATTATAGTAGAAAAAGCCAAGCGATAGACCTTACTTTTATAAACACAAGCTCTAGCTATTATTGGTCTTCTAGTACCTACGAGGCTAACAAGGACACTGCGTGGTATGTGAACTTCAGTAGTGGCCGTGTGTACTACTACGGTAAGGGCGATAACTATTATGTTAGGTGTGTTAGAGACGGACAGTGATTTGATTTTTGATTATAAAGAAAGCTTATGAATAATGAAAATTTTCCTATTTTTCCCTCAGCTTTAGAACTGTGCGTTTATATAGAAACTATAGTAAAAGGTTTTGATAAGTGATATTTCCGTCACTCTCAAGCAAGTGATGATTTCGTCACTCTCAGCTTGACTGGGAGTCTAGTTACAATGTAGATTCCGTGTCAAGCACGGAATGACGGTAAATGAAGCCAAGAATGACGGTGAATGAAGCCAAGAATGACGGTGAATGAAGCCAAGAATGACGGTGAATTAAGCACGGCATGACAATGAATGACAATTTAAATACAAAAACAGGAGCAAGAAATGAAAATAATCCTTTTGATTATGATAGGACTTAGTCTAGTACAAGCTGAGTTCTTAAGAGAAAATGATGTAGTGCTAGACACACAAACAAAACTGATGTGGCAAGATAATGAAATCGGCACAAAAGTAAAATGGGAAGCAGCCATACAAAGATGTGAGGACTTAAGCCTAGCAACACATGAGGACTGGAGACTTCCAAGCATCAACGAGCTTAGAAGTATCATAGATAGTTCTAAAACAAGTCCAACTATAATTGATGGTTTTACTAAAACAAGCTCTAGCTTTTATTGGTCTTCTAGTAACGACGAGGTTATCAAGACCCGTGCGTGGGGTGTGGGCTTCAATAGTGGCTATGTGAGCTTCGGCGGTAAGACAAATAACTATTATGTTCGGTGTGTTAGGGCAGGACAGTAATCATGCGGATGTAGGATACTTTGAGTTTTCTCACTCCCATCATTTTGAACTAGGTTCCGTGTCAAGCACTATAAAACCTCTTCATACTCTAACAAAGAAATATTTCTCTCCTTGGTATCAAACTCTATCCCCACAAGATAAATCCGAAGCTTACAAGTGAGATACTTCTCCTGATAGTTCTTCTGCTTTATCTGTGACAAAGCAGAAGAACCATCTACCTTAAACTCTATGATATATAT
>JADGEX010000025.1 GCA_016744135.1 Pseudodesulfovibrio sp.
GGCAACACTGTGTCCTACGCCTACAGCGAGGACAGCGCATCCTTTGCCCCGTCCAATCTCCCGGTGACCGTCACCTACCCGACCTTTACCCGGCACCTGACCTATGACCGCATGCAGCGGGTGGTCAAAGAAACCGATGTTTTAAACGATACCACCACCCGGACCCGATCCAGAACCTTTGATCCGGCAGGCAACGTTGCCACATCCACCGACGCGGCAGGCCGCACCACCACCTATGAATACGATGCCCTGAACCGCCTGGTCAAAACCGTTACCCCGGAAACCGGAGAGATCATCCGCACCTATGACAACCGGGACAACCAGATCATACTCCAGGTGTTACGGGCCAAAATCCTGTCATACTTTGTACCAAATTACAGGTCATAAAATTTGACCCTTTTTCAGGCATTTTCCCAAATTCATATGGTCTTTTGGAGAAGATTATAGTGGTAAATCGGCAAAGCCCTTATTCTGACCACAACATATAGTTTTTTTTCTTATGACCGGGTGGGGAATTATCCCAAAAAACAGCAACCGATGACCAGCCGTTTTCCATAAAATAAGGGGGCTGATTGCGACCAATCAGCCCCCTTTTCAGGTGCATTATTCAATGCTACCCACCTTTCCGGTTATCCCTTGGCAGGTTTCCTCCCCAGGATGTCCTGCCTCCGTTTCACCGAAAACCGTTATGATTTAAATGATGTGCTCGATATCCTGCTCCATGCGCCAGTGGGGCTGGATGAGGACCCGGTTGACATTGTCGATACCGACGGCCTTTGTCCGGGATCTGACCGACTCAATCATGCAGGAGAGGCACAGATTCCTGGCCTTTCTCAATATGCCGTCGCTGCTGCGTATGACCAGGCCTAAAGCATCCCCAGTAAAGGTATTATAAGGCAGGCCTGCCTGGTCAAGTTCATTGAGGACAAAGGATTCCATAGCATCGGGGTTCAATTTTTTCAATATAGTGGAGTAGGTCACCCGGGAGGTAATGTCGGCATTGATTTTTAATGCCATGTTATGGAGCAGCCCGGGCTGGCCCACCAGGATGAGGTTGTGGTTTTTAGGGAACTCTTCGAACAGCAGGCGCAGCCTTCTTAAGGTCTGCATGTCCATCAGATGGGCGTCGTCAATGATCACGATGAGGATCCGTCCGGTGCTGTTGAGATTATAAGCCTCTTCGATCAGACGTTTTTCACAGGCGAAAGATGAGCCGTTGTGCTCGATATTAAAGGCATGACAGAGCATCTTGACCGTGGTGAAGTAGGTGTGCAGTGTCCTGCCGATTGTGACCACCATGGTGGTTTTGTCCGCCTGGTGGTTGATACTGGTTCGGATCATGGTTTTGCCTGTGCCGGGGTCTCCCATGAGCAGGCACAGGCCTCCCTGGTGGGAGTGAACTTTTAAGATGTCAAAGACCTCCTGCTGGTGGGGCAGCAGGGTGATTTCGGCGGCACAAAAAGGGTTGGTGTCAATGCCGTAGAATGCCCGGATCATCTTGCACCTCGCCTGATTTTAGAGTTGGCAACAAGGTTCAGCTTATGGGCCGCCCCTATCCTGTGGGATTTATAATAGATGATAATCCGGTCAAGACGGACCCTGTCAAAGCGGACGGCAACGGTCCTATCTCTCAAGTCAGCAGGGGCCTCGTACCGGGTATTTTTAAAAGAAAAAGTGTTGTCCTTTTTAACCTTCCGGGTTTCCTCGGCAAAGAATAACTCGTCATTAGCCTGGTTGGGCGGTAGGAAGTTGATGCACTTCATATCCAGGGCAAACCGGTTCACAGGAGGCATGCCGATGGCTGAATGGGGTTTGGCATTGTATTCTTCCTCAATCCAGAGGGTGAGCTGTTTGTTAAGGAGTTCAAGGGAAGACAGGTCCAGGCGGCGGGAGAGGAACCGGTCCCGGAGGCCTCTAAAAAACCTTTCAATTTTGCCCTTTGCCGCCCCGTCCCTGACCGGGGTGTGCCGCAGGATGCATCCCATCCTGGCGCAAATCAGGGTGATTTCGTGGGAGCAGTATATGGAGCCGTTGTCCACGTACATCTGCTTGGGGACGCCCCGCTTGTAGAATGAGGCTTTTAAAGCGGTGACCAGGGCGTCGATGTTTTCGTTAAAAAAGAACTGGGCATGGCAGATCACCCGGGAGGCATCGTCAATAAAGGCAATGAGTTTGGTCTGAATCATCTTGCCCTTGTTGTTGACATAAGGGCCGAACATGGTGTCTCCCTGCCATAGGTCGTTGGCATGGGCCATGGCAAAGGCCAGTCGTTTTTTGTTAGACTCGATATGGTCGTTTAACAAGTCATACTCCCGGACGAACCGGTAAAAGGTGGTGGGGGCGATCAGTTCCTTTCTGAGTAGTCCTGTCTCAATGCACATTCTGTAGACTGCTGCCTTGGTATATTTGTCCTGATGGAACATGGGCAATACCTGGTTGATGGCTTCCATAAGCAGTTCCGGACTGATTTTGCGGGTTTTGCCCTTGTCTGAGCGGTCTTTGGGTGCAACACCTGTGACCCCGTCTTTTTGATACCGGTAATACCAGGTGGAGATGGTTCTCCAGGTAAACCGCCGTCTGTTGCCTTCTTCATCAATAAAAGTCAGCTTTGCGGTCTTTTTGATCCGTTCCCGGCAGGTTTTGCCTCTGGTGTTTTCCACAGCGCCCAGGATTCTCATCTTCAGGTATGAACTGGGGTTTTTCATGGTGTATCCTCCTTAAAAAATATGCAATTTACTTTTTGATACCCTGAAAACCCAGTCCTATAAAGTGTTTTGCCCTGTTGTCGGTTTTAAATCACCGGCCAAACTTTTGGGGTTGCGATCTGGGTTTGGGAATCTGCCGTGGTAAAATGTTCGAAAATTACAGGATGGAAACCTGGAAAAACTGTTGGAATCTTGAAACAAAGCTCCCGCTGAACGCAGATTTAAGGTGGATAATGGTTTGAACAAGAGGATCTGTGACACCGCAGGTATCCGGTGGGTCTTTGATCCGAGTCAGAAGGGTCCTAATCCGGGGCTGATTTCGGCGGAATCTGTGGTAAATGCGGTAGACGCTTGTCCCGCTGATCCTGTCCCAGAGCCTCCCATGAATTTTTGACGGGCACAGCCCACGGGAAAAAAGTGCAAGCATAGCAGATAGCATCTGGGCACTAATCATGAAATGCTTTACCAATCGTGATTTGAGAAGGGGGAAGGTCCTGCCGCATCCGGTTTTACGGTTCCTATTACTGCAGAACACCCTGTGACCCCGACGGCTCCAGTCACCGTGTTCCTCATAGCCGTAAAGATAGCCGTGCAGGATCAGGCAGCCCCGTTTGCGGCAGTGGGGGCACAGGAACTGTTTAAGGCCTTGATGAAAGCTGTCGAACTCCTCCTCGGTTGTGTAGTATGTTTTGAGCGGGGCCTTCGCCATGGACGATTAAGTACCACGGAAGCTGAGGGTATGATAAGGATTTCGCTTCATTCAACCCGATTTTTATTGGGTTTTTTAAGGCATGGAGGTGGGAAAGCTTGAATAAAGCAAGAAAGTTTGCCAAATTAACGGTGCTCTGAAAGTGAAACCTGGGCGGTCTTAATTTAGTACAAACGGCCCCAGGTTATGATGAGAGTGAGGGAAAGCACAGCCAGCAACCATAAGATTGATGGAAAC
>JADGEX010000026.1 GCA_016744135.1 Pseudodesulfovibrio sp.
GTTTGATCATGATCTTTCCATTTCTCCAGGGAGCTTTAATAACCTTGTTCCTTTTATCTGGCGAAATTACTGAGTTCATGAATAATCCAGACTATGAATTCACTTCAATATATAAGATCATGGAAAATCTAATTGTACCAACTGTTTTCGCGGTTCTGTTAACCATGCTTATAAACTTAAGCTATCTTTATTTATCAAACAAAGTACCGAAAGAGAAAAGAAGTTTGTGGTCTGGTTTAATCGTTGTTGGAAATGTTTGCACGGCACCCATTTTTTGGTATTGGTATATTTGGAAGGAGAATTGAATTCGGGGGACATCTATGATAAGTTTTGTCAAGGGGAAAATGTAGATTTCCCTTCACTTATTGAAGACTATCTCCAAAAGCGTTTAATGGCTCTCATTGTTTTATCTTCAGATCTTTTTAATCTATTTCATTTAAGTGTCAAAAAGATAAAGATCTTTTGACCAGACATCTATTTGCGGTATCAGGCTTGGGGAGCCGTCACCGAAGATTAAGTTTGGGTAAACCCGCTGACCTCGAAACACCTTAAATGATGTATCACGGCTGTGGCCGATCACATAGTCCCCCGAAAAGCAAGGACCAGCGGGAAGATCTATAATAAATACAATGTTATGAATGTATCAATGTGGCCGTATCAGGCAGCCTGAGCCGGAGTTGTCATCTCAAAATCCTTTTGAGATTTTTCAACAGCCAGCATATAGGCTACAAGTTTCCTTGCTACAGCAAGGGTTGCTCTATTCTTGTTTCCTTTTTTCAATTCCCTTTCATGTATTTCAGCCAATTGAGGGTTCCAATGTGGCGCGAGCTTTGCCGCTTCCACCAGAACAGTTTGTAAATGTTTATTGCGCTTTTTGGAGATTGGGCCGCGGCTTGCCTTACCTGCAGACTCTCTTTGAGCTGCGCAAAGGCCGCAATAGCTCACTGCCCGGCTTACTGAGCTGAATCTTTCTACCTCACCTATTTCCAACACCCAGGTTAATGCGGTCACCTCACCAACGCCCTTTATGGTTTGTAGTCGGGTTACCCTCTCGCGAATCAGGGGATCTTCTTTCAGTTCCCGTATAAGTTTTTTTTGAATATTAGTAAAAAATTCCAAATTTGATCTGCTCAGTTTCAACATGTCTGTGACTGATTCAGGAACATGCTCAATATTTTCCAATAATTCCCAGAAATAGCGCTTACTATGTAATTTCTTTTTGTTATATTCAGCACCGACCTCCATTAACAGACCAGAGATTTTATTTTTAGTTTGAGTTGATGTTCTGACTATGTGCTTTCGGTATCTTAACATTCGCCTTAATTCTCTAAACTCATTCGGAGCCATATAACATTCGGGTAACAGGTCAACTCTGAGAAGGTCACATATTTTTTGAGCATCGGATAGGTCATTTTTCTTTTTAGCTGCAGTAATTGCTTTGAGCATTTCAGGATGAGCCACTTTGATTTCATCGGCATAGGGCTTTATGAAGTCATAAATCCAACCAGTAAACATTGTTGCTTCCATTGCAACCATCCAGGGTTTGGGGAGTTGTTTCATCCACTCTTCCAATGCTGACCTGGTTGCCGGTATCACTCCATTTCCATGAAGTGTGCCATTGTCTGTTTTAATACAATAAGCGATAATTTTTTTGTGGATATCCAAACCAATGTAATGCGGGCGCATTCCCATTTTCCGGGTTATGCAGCCAATAATGAAAGATGTGAATTTGCCATTTGTTTCAGGTGGTTCCAGCGCCCAGACTTGTAGTATGAGCGCAGCATGAGCATTTTGTCTGCATTTTCCTTACACCAAAAAATGCAAGGGCCTTTAAGTCGCATGTTGACCACTCTCCGGATCGAACTTTCAATCGCTCCACTGCCAATAGGTAAGCCCAATGCCTTCACAGTTGGAAAATTAAGCCTTTGCTCATTTCGAACAAAATAATCTCGCTCCGTCTTGATAGCTTTGCTATTTCGGCCTCGGCAAAGAACCTGTACGGCCTGTACGACCGCAGTCGATTGACCTTTTAATAGAAGACCTCTTTGTTTGGAAATCCAGGATTTACGTTTTTTAGCTGACCAACTTTTTCGTAACCCCGCAACCTTACCAAGATGTTCTACAGCATGGTAGAAGTCAAGAAGTTCATATACCTTCTCCAGATCCAAACCCAAGGATTTAACAAGAGCGGGGACTCGATTCCAGATCCAATGAGCTCCGTCTGCAACGAACAAGACTTTGTCTGCCTTCTGGATTGAGAGAGCCTTCAGATAACCTTTTAGCAGATCAAACAAGCCATCAGGACCATTGATTCCACCGTCAATAAAGGGATTGAAGCTTCTTTCCTGTTTACCCTGTGCATCGACAACATAAATGATCAAAAGCTTCGGTTCTCGCCAGGCCCCATTATATCGGGTTCTTCCTTTTTTGGTCTTTGGGCCTCGCTTCTTTTCACGCAGTCGTGTGCGTCCACCGTCAGTACTTACGACGACTCGACGCCCCTGGAGATTGTCCGCTTCGTTCAATGGAATTAGACCTTCTTGCTGGACTACCCGGGCTCGTTCCGCATAACGGTAAGCCAGTTTCCGAATCACCTTTACTCCCAGCGCAATACCATGATCACAAAGCACTTGACGAGCTTCTTCAAATGAACTCAATAACGCAGACCAAGCACTAACCATCGCTGCCAAGCCAGGTGTGCATCGTTCATGAATTCCCAGTAATATCAAACCAGCATACATTCCCTTATACCGTTTCCCCTTTCGACGGTCACACGATCGTCTATAATATCGGGAATAAAATTCGATATCGGCACCTCCTCTGGTCTGAATCTGAACGCTCTGATATCCTTCGTTTTTCATTCGGCCCGGCCAATTTTGAACCAATTCTTTCTCTTTGGTCCTTTGTTCAGGGGAATCTAAGGTTGTTTGGACTTTTTTTTTAACAACAAAGCGGCTAATCGATTTGTATAGCTCATAATTTTTTGTTCCAGCAGATCTAACTCTTCCGGACTACCTATGAGCTGCCTATCTTCGTCCAGCTCTTTAAGGCAAGCATACACGTCTTCAACCGTTTCACAATCTTTAGCTGTCCTGATTTCTATGATATTGTACCTCTCCACTTTAGATAATTTGGGCGGAGCATATCATTCTTTTTGCACAAATAGACAAAATCTTTTTTAACCCGGAAAATGGGAATGCGCCCGGGGCAACAGAGCGTCGGAAAAAGTATAGTCAACCCCCAGTAAAACTGGGGGCTTGATTGTTAACCGCTCAAAGCGGTCTTTTAAAAGCGCCTAAAGGCGCGGTTTAATCAAACAAATTCATCTGTTCGCAACGTTTATCCTCTTTTTCTTGATCCCGGATATATGCTCGAACAGCTTGTTCGTCGATTCCTACTGTTGAGGCAAAATAACCCCTGGCCCAAAATTTTTCACCATTATAGTTCCTTTTTTTGCCACAAAACTGGCGCGCTATTTGAATAGCGCCTTTTCCTTTGTTGTATCCACCTACCTGCGCAA
>JADGEX010000027.1 GCA_016744135.1 Pseudodesulfovibrio sp.
GTCTAGAATTGTATCTAGTGGACTTTTGATTTTTGCAAGAGATTTTTCACTCATTGGTATTATATTCCTTAAGAATTTTAAATATACAAAAAAGATAAATTAAACAATATTGTAGTTTAAAGTAAACTTACACTTAGTAATAATATAGAAAGCATCTATGTAAATTTTCAATTTTTACATTTTCAAGCTTAAAAAAGGGAGAAGTCGTTGCAATATTGCATTTTCAGTATGGTACGATTGAGAGCACCTATGGCAATGATTGCCGCAGGTGCAGTAATGAATTTCAATTCCAGTATGGTACGATTGAGAGGGTAATGATTTGAGGATTTACAAAAGCGCTCAAACATTTCAATTCCAGTATGGTACGATTGAGAGATGTGATTGAATCATTCCCTGGTTATGGTCAAATAATTTCAATTCCAGTATGGTACGATTGAGAGTACCATTTTTTTATAACATTAGGCTTATCCATTTGAATTTTAATTCCAGTATGGTACGATTGAGAGGGTTCGGAAAATGCTGATAAATGATTGGGAAGATACATTTCAATTCCAGTATGGTACGATTGAGAGATTTGTTTCTTGGAGTTTAAGTTTAGATTTTTGCAAATTTCAATTCCAGTATGGTACGATTGAGAGTCGGTAGCTTTTAGCTTTGGTTCTTCAACTACACCGATTTCAATTCCAGTATGGTACGATTGAGAGTTTGAAATGTTATTTATATCGCAATCAACAAGGATATTTCAATTCCAGTATGGTACGATTGAGAGTTTAAATTTAGACTCTATTAGATTAATAGATGCACATTTCAATTCCAGTATGGTACGATTGAGAGTTACGTATACCATTCCTAGTGTAGGTGTGGATGGATTTCAATTCCAGTATGGTACGATTGAGAGATTAAACTTACCATCACCATCAAAGACGAAACTTCATTTCAATTCCAGTATGGTACGATTGAGAGATTGTTTTCATGTATCTTTATTTTAATCTTACATTATTTCAATTCCAGTATGGTACGATTGAGAGGCTATTCTTATCCATCCTTTCGGATGTTGCGCACGCATTTCAATTCCAGTATGGTACGATTGAGAGATTCACTTAATGCTGATACTATATTAGTAAATCCTATTTCAATTCCAGTATGGTACGATTGAGAGTATTTAAATACATCGACAAAAAAGTCGTTAACACCTATTTCAATTCCAGTATGGTACGATTGAGAGTATTATCTTCTCTTTCAACACCCGATTTTAAATCTTGATTTCAATTCCAGTATGGTACGATTGAGAGTTATATTTTATATAAATGAAATATTCTTGTAACTTATTTCAATTCCAGTATGGTACGATTGAGAGATTAGGCTTTGTTATTTTCTTCATGATATTTGGATATTTCAATTCCAGTATGGTACGATTGAGAGGAAGAATTAGCTAAGACTTTTAAGCCATTAACATTATTTCAATTCCAGTATGGTACGATTGAGAGTCTTAGATGGAATTTGAAGTAAAATTTCTTTATAGATTTCAATTCCAGTATGGTACGATTGAGAGATAACCGCTGTTGCTTTTGCTGTCTCTTCACCTATATTTCAATTCCAGTATGGTACGATTGAGAGTATCGATTCACTAGCTTTTCTAGTAGCAACTTGTATTTCAATTCCAGTATGGTACGATTGAGAGTGTAAGAAATCACGAAATATGGCATAAGTGTGAAGATATTTCAATTCCAGTATGGTACGATTGAGAGTTTCTTTAATACGGTCTTTCAGCTTATCTTCTTCGATTTCAATTCCAGTATGGTACGATTGAGAGTCGTCTAGTGACTCAGACATGTTGAATTTAATGTTATTTCAATTCCAGTATGGTACGATTGAGAGATTGTTCAATATAAGAACGAGATGATTCGAGACCAATTTCAATTCCAGTATGGTACGATTGAGAGGAGAGAAATTAGTCAGAAATGAGTTCGTCATAACTATTTCAATTCCAGTATGGTACGATTGAGAGATCGCCCAATATGGGCATAGCTTCTTTCTGCTCTTATTTCAATTCCAGTATGGTACGATTGAGAGCATACAATGAAACATTTCACTTCTTTACTAATTGATTTCAATTCCAGTATGGTACGATTGAGAGCGTCAATAAATTGTCCAATTGTATCGTTAATCGGTGATTTCAATTCCAGTATGGTACGATTGAGAGGGGGGGTTTGATTTAAGTCCTACAGGCTTTAAAGCATTTCAATTCCAGTATGGTACGATTGAGAGGTTTTAAAAGGGGTTAAAACAGACATATGAAAAATATTTCAATTCCAGTATGGTACGATTGAGAGGTTTTAAATTTCAGTGTTGATCATCCAATTATACAATTTCAATTCCAGTATGGTACGATTGAGAGACAGAGAGGACAGCGGTATGCACGGGTCATGCTGAAAAGTTGGGGAGTTTATTTTCACGCATATATATTTGCTAATCTGAATAAAAAGAAAGGAATTTCTCTGACGCCTCTAAGAGTTGCTCTAAAAGCTTTTATTTTAGCATTAAAAGATTCCGCAGAAGCATTAGTTGTTCTGTTGTCAAAATAGTTTAATATTCCTTGATAATGAGAATATATTGAATTCGATACGGTTCTAAATCTCACATCACCAAACTCTTCAATATCATTATACCAATGTGCTAGCTTTGTATATGCGAGTCTTATCTTTTGTGTGTGAATAGATTCTTTTTAAATCTTGTGCTAGATCATAAGCTATCTTAATATCAGGATACTTTTCAAAAAGAATTTTCATTCTTATTTTCTGACTATCAGACCAATTGTTAGGTGATTTAAATAATGAATATCGTGATCTAATTAATAATTGTTTTTCAGTATCTTCATTACTATAAGTTTCTGGACTATACTTTACTCCTTTTTCTTTTGCCTGTTGCCTTCAACCAATGGAATGGAATCCAATTAGAACTCATGAGGACATTTTTAATTTATGCAAAAATAACAACATTATTTTACTCCCCAAAAATCCTGCTTGATCCCTAATTTGATTGTTTACCCGATTTAGAACATAAAAAAAGGCTATCCTTTAGGAAAGCCTTTCATATTTTTTTAAGAATATATTAGAATTGGTCTTCTATAACTAAAGTTAGAATATCGCTTAGTTCACGTCCCATAGCTTTAACTTGTTGTGGAATAAAACTGGTGGCAGTCATCCCTGGAATCGTGTTTGCTTCAAGTACGTATGGTATGTTATTCTTGATGATATAATCAACTCTCACAATCCCTTTACATTTTAATGCATCGTATATCTCTGAAGATTGTTTTTGTATCTCTTGTGTCAATTCTTCACTTATTCTAGCTGGAGTAATCTCTTCAGCCATGTTTGGATCATACTTAGCTTCGAAATCAAAGAAATCATTTTTAGGGATCACTTCAGTAA
>JADGEX010000028.1 GCA_016744135.1 Pseudodesulfovibrio sp.
TGGAATTGAAATATGTAGGCTATCATTGATTTATAGCTATTTTCACCCTCTCAATCGTACCATACTGGAATTGAAATAAAGAAGAAGAATTTGAAAAGCCCCAAATCATTAACTCTCAATCGTACCATACTGGAATTGAAATTGTAATCTTCAACATCATCAAGATCAGTTAAAGCCCCTCTCAATCGTACCATACTGGAATTGAAATAAGCCTACAAGATAAAGAGATCGAAATCTTACAAACTCTCAATCGTACCATACTGGAATTGAAATAACAGAAAAGCCACCTCGTGTGAGATGGCTTTGATCTCTCAATCGTACCATACTGGAATTGAAATAATAAGTATTTCAAAGATAATTTTGAAGGTCAATCTCTCAATCGTACCATACTGGAATTGAAATTCGCTACCAAATATGCCAGCAAGCTGTGCGTGTGTAGACTCTCAATCGTACCATACTGGAATTGAAATATGAAATTGTAGAACTTCACCCATTCCTCTTCAGTCTCTCAATCGTACCATACTGGAATTGAAATAGTTTAGTATGGTAGCCATTAAGGGAATGGCTGCCCTCTCAATCGTACCATACTGGAATTGAAATAAAGTAAATGAGATTGTACGTGATTTAGCTCTGAATCTCTCAATCGTACCATACTGGAATTGAAATGCATATGTAAATGCTTTTGCTTTGACTATTAATAAGCTCTCAATCGTACCATACTGGAATTGAAATCCATTCTGGAATTAGGAATAATCCTAAAAACTAAAACTCTCAATCGTACCATACTGGAATTGAAATTAAATTTTTCGTCCAATTCGAGATTAAAAAATGACCTCTCAATCGTACCATACTGGAATTGAAATATTAAAGAACGAATTGGCTAAGTCTGGTTATGCCACTCTCAATCGTACCATACTGGAATTGAAATATTATACCTGTGGCATGTGCTCTACCACATTCTATAAACTCTCAATCGTACCATACTGGAATTGAAATTCAATAACAATACTGGTTCTTGTCAGTATCACCAAACTCTCAATCGTACCATACTGGAATTGAAATGAATTATTCTAATTTAGCAACCGAAATGGGGCGTAACTCTCAATCGTACCATACTGGAATTGAAATCAATTATCGGATGATGCAAAGTTGCAGATTGAAGACTCTCAATCGTACCATACTGGAATTGAAATATTCCACCTGCTATATCACTAACACCACCAAACAAACTCTCAATCGTACCATACTGGAATTGAAATAAAGAATAAGGCTCAACTATTGTTTTTGGCACATACTCTCAATCGTACCATACTGGAATTGAAATCATTATAATCAATAGGATAGGCTGATTAACTACACGCTCTCAATCGTACCATACTGGAATTGAAATGACGTTGTAAGACGTTTTGGAGGTGGTGTGACATTCTCTCAATCGTACCATACTGGAATTGAAATCAATTATCGGATGATGCAAAGTTGCAGATTGAAGAGGCTCTCAATCGTACCATACTGGAATTGAAATATCAAACACCTTTTCAACCTTATGGAATGATCTTTCTCTCAATCGTACCATACTGGAATTGAAATTAGTTATTAGCCGTAATTTGGAAAATCATTGGGTTTCTCTCAATCGTACCATACTGGAATTGAAATATGGAATAATCATCGATACTGCGTACCAACTGCCCCTCTCAATCGTACCATACTGGAATTGAAATCTTTTATAATAGTTACGTTTTCAATCTATTGACATTCTCTCAATCGTACCATACTGGAATTGAAATAAAGATAAAGTCTATTGAGAAAAGCTTAGAAAGAAGTCTCTCAATCGTACCATACTGGAATTGAAATCCAATAGCGTTAATCGAAACGAAAGGAATCTTCGGGACTCTCAATCGTACCATACTGGAATTGAAATATATGAGCCGGGTGCATTTCCCAGCCGAACCTTACAAACTCTCAATCGTACCATACTGGAATTGAAATGAATATTTCAGTAATTACATCCCTGGAGTATTGACACTCTCAATCGTACCATACTGGAATTGAAATTCCGAAATTAATTGGGGTCTTGACAATGAGTTTGCCTCTCAATCGTACCATACTGGAATTGAAATAGCGATTACAGATATATTATTCGAAGCCTCAAGTCAAACTCTCAATCGTACCATACTGGAATTGAAATAGATTAGTTTGACTTAATCCTTTTTCTTTTCTAAGCTCTCAATCGTACCATACTGGAATTGAAATTGAATAAACGTGCTATAACACTAAATACAGTGTCAAACTCTCAATCGTACCATACTGGAATTGAAATTGAATAAACGTGCTATAACACTAAATACAGTGTCACTCTCAATCGTACCATACTGGAATTGAAATCATGATGGAATTAAACAGGGAGAATTATTTTAATGCTCTCAATCGTACCATACTGGAATTGAAATATTCAAATCAGCACTTGATGGGATTTTAAATCTAACTCTCAATCGTACCATACTGGAATTGAAATGAGTAGATAGTTCCTCCGAGTAGATACTTCTGAACCTCTCAATCGTACCATACTGGAATTGAAATAAAACAGCCCTGTTGGTGTCGAGATTACCGTATCTACTCTCAATCGTACCATACTGGAATTGAAATACACAAGTAGAAGTTGTATTGATTACTGGTAGCACACTCTCAATCGTACCATACTGGAATTGAAATCAAGTTTTAACAAGTTAAAAGAAAAGTGATGAACACTCTCAATCGTACCATACTGGAATTGAAATTAAATAAACCAATATGGATTATAAATTGGGAAAATCTCTCAATCGTACCATACTGGAATTGAAATCTAGCCTTGTAAGTCTCAAAAGCTTCTGATTTGAAACTCTCAATCGTACCATACTGGAATTGAAATGCCAGATAGTATAAAGAATTGTGAATATACAGATACTCTCAATCGTACCATACTGGAATTGAAATCAGAGATTCAGGACATACTCTCATGTGATTAAAGACTCTCAATCGTACCATACTGGAATTGAAATGATAGAAACTGACGACCTTAAAATATTAGATGATACTCTCAATCGTACCATACTGGAATTGAAATAAGTTCGCAGCGAAGAAGAAGTAATATGCGACAATTCTCTCAATCGTACCATACTGGAATTGAAATGTGCTATTAAGGCTAGAATATAGAGTACAATTAATCTCTCAATCGTACCATACTGGAATTGAAATTGCAGCCTTGGATAAAATCCCATCGAATTTAAAGGGCTCTCAATCGTACCATACTGGAATTGAAATTATAAATAATGACATAAACGGTAACCCACGTTA
>JADGEX010000029.1 GCA_016744135.1 Pseudodesulfovibrio sp.
ACCTTATACAGTGGCTTAGCTGCTACCACAATGTTCATTATCATCATGCAGAGAACTTGTGCAGGCTTGATTTGAAAGGCCTTATTATTTGGGTGTGGCTCTTTTGTATTTTCGATGTCGTTATCATTTTGGTCATCCTGTGCCGCAGTATTTGCATATCAAACTCACTTGATGACTCGAAGTGCGGTATTCTTCACTCCTGTTCTCAAATTTGTAGTAGAAGGAACGACACCGTCAGCATAGTTTGCCTGATGATTTCGTTTGTATTCGCACTCCTCATGGAAAACCCAGTACGCATCAAAATCCTTACTTGAACGTAATGCTCGCAGACGAAGTACGGCTTCAGCGCCCCGAAGCCCCCACTTGGCACCTGTGATCTCCATTCGATCTTTTACAAGATGCCGGCATGCCCCCTCGATAACCCCGGTAGCGATAGGAAACCCATCTGCAAAATAACTGTCGTACCGAAGGTAGGGCGATTTATTGAGCAGGTATGTCGCACATTGATCCACAGGTTTCCGTTCTTCTATGCTAAGTTTTTTTCTGGTGGCGCTACGGCGCATCCCTCCTGCCATGTGGCCTGCCTTTCCCTGGAGAATTTTCCAAATGCGTTGCTGTACCCAATTTTCAAGTTCAAGGCCGGATTCAGGGTGAAAAGCTCTGCCAGCCTTCCAAAGGTATTCGATGACATGAATAACATCGACAATAATAGTCAATTTGATACCTTTGTCGTTGGCAATCTTTTGTAGAATATTGATCTGGGTATTGTTTCCATCCACTAGTGCCACCCAGGTTTTTTCATGGTCGGGGTCCCGGTTTTCTGCCTCTGCGAAAGCATCGGAGATGACTTCTTCTGGCGTCTTCTCAAGGCTCGCCCAGACCCGTTTGTTTTCTATGGGCGGGCATTTCATCTTATTGATGCGTGATCCTCCTTTGGAAAGCACATCATCAGCAGTACGCTCAAAGGGGGTGGTAGTATATACGGCGGCCACGGTAGCCATGCGTTTGCAATTCTTTTTCTCTCCTTTGGAAAGGCGTTTCCCCATTTTTTGTCTACGTTGCTCAGCAGCTTTACGCGTTTTCTCCCGGAGATCCTTTTCGTGCAGCACAACGCCTTTTCCATCAGCAGTGATTGTCAGGATAGATCCAGTATTCTTATCTGTTGATGACTTGCATTGACGGTTCTCATAAAAAGCATCAAAGTCTCGGGCTGCCCGTTGAGAAATTTCTTCAGCCTGGCGTTTTGCCACATGACCACCAGTAGTTTGGGTGATGGTCTCCACAACCTCTTCAAAAGAATTTTTGGCAGCCTCTTGTGCCACTCTTCGCTGAAGCTCTAGCGAATAAATTTCAGGGGAAAGGTTGAGTTCTGCATCCAGGGGGTGAAGACTCTTACACCCCTTTTCGGCATATCCCGCACGATTCAATCCAACCCTGCCGAACACCGTCTCAATTTTACGCTCTTGATCAGGTGCTTTTGTTCGGTGGATTCCGTCTGCATCCCGAACAGGTTCACTGCTTGTGCCGGGACTGCGGTTATTAAGATGTTCTTGAATCAGGGTACGCATCAACTCTCGCCCCCGTTCTTCAAGCTCCTTTTCCAATTGGCTCATGTCCATTGAATTTCCCTCTCCTGATTCAAGGAAACTGATCATATGTTCAAAGCATTCCCGTCCCTGACCATATGGCCACTCAAGGGAAGAAAGTGTAAGGGCTACCCCCATGAGTTTACCTCCCCTCTTTAAGGCACTGCCTGGCGTTTTTTACCAACGGATAAACCAGGATAGTCTTCACATTAGCACCATTGCGCTTGTGGGCTTTGTCCATTCGTCCACGTCCGCTGGTTTTTCCCAATTCGATCCAGTTGGCGGCCCGGTAACACCCGCCATGATACAGTTTTTGGTCAACCAGAGTCTCCAAAAGAACCGGGGCAACTCCGTACTGCTCTTCCCAGTCGGATCGAAGGTGGTCAAGGGATGCGGAAAGCATGGCACTTGCCAGGTTGACAATTTTAGCCAGCACCAGGAAGCGACTGTTATTGACCACCCGTTGCAAAGCTTCTCCCCGCCTCTTATCGTCCCAGCCGATCCAGTGATCTCTTGCCTTCATCCGCCAGGCCGGACTGGAAAACTGAATGCAGCCCACGACCTCTCGACAGGGCCGGGTTACATGGACCAGATATTGAAGCCTTGCCCCAAAGGGCATGGCATAACCCAGGTAGTGGTGCTGGCTGATAAGATCCTTAAAAAGATCCCGTTCATTACGGCTTCGTACACGCTGGATATCCAACGGAGTGAACTCCTCCACGCTGCCGGAAAGTGTGCTGAAGGGGGACTTGTCCGTCACTTCTTTCTTGAATTTTTGGGGACCGCAATAGCCGGTTTGCCTTTTTTCGGGAAGCTCAAGGATGCCTTTGTCTTCCAAAAGCTCCAAAAAATCCTTGCATTCCCGGGCCTTCAATCCGCCTCGGGGTCTTTTCCAGTCCAGGAGTTCACATACCGTGTGGGCCAACTCATTTCGGCTGATGCCACCGCAGATACTAACAACCTCCCGGATCATTGACAATTCGTCCATCGAAAAATTTCGACCACAAAACCTCTGCTGCATTATCAAAGTCTCCATGACCATACTCCTTTCGTCCATTTTTCTATAATGGATATATGGTCGCTTGTCCAGCAGTTTTTGAATTTATTTGGCAGAAACACTACAACGTCAGGAAAACCACATATCAGCATGGTTCGATATTATCTTGATTAATCTTACTACTTTTTACTAACTATGTATGCATAAGTGCCTTGAATCATAGGGGTGGTACTTATTTCCAAAAGAGCCGCACCCAAAGAAAAAGATGGCCAAATTCGGGATTTAAAAAACCGACTGTTTGGGAAAAAAAGTGAAAAGAAAACGTCAAAAACAGAAAAAAGCAATCCAAAATCAGATAAGGACAAAAAGCCTCGTGGTCAACAACCTGGAAGTGAAGGTCACGGCCTGACAGATCGTCCTGACCTTCCTGTAGTAGACGAACAAGCTTGTTTTCCGGAAGATCCAGTATGCCCTTGTTGCGGGTTGGCCTACGCACTTGATGAAAGTACGGAACCTCAAACCCAAATTATTGAAGTTGAAGTCAAAGCCTACACAAGGAGAATTGTCCGTCAGACAGGGACAAAAACATGCTCATGCAAAGGGGCGCCTCAAACGATTACTGCGCCAATGCCCCCAAAGCTGATGCCCAAAAGCC
>JADGEX010000002.1 GCA_016744135.1 Pseudodesulfovibrio sp.
CAAGACTTTATCATTGTTCCCGGCCACCAATTCCCAGCCCGTACTCAAATTGTTTCTCGAATGTGCACACATGGTGGAAGAGTCGGAACCATCCGGTTATTATCAAGATATTTCAAAAGCCTTGGTTCTCTCTGAACCAGGGCTTTTTGTGTTTTTGAGCCGGTTCTTGACCATTTTGCCCGAAGTCTGCATTCTGTTTTTAATTATAGGACTCATTTGAGGAGAGACGACATGTTCACCCGCGCGATCACCCGCCGTCCATCTGAAGAGATGGTCAACGGCATCACCTCCGCCAGTCTTGGTAAACCGGATTTTCAGCTCGCTTTGAAACAGCATGAGGCCTATTGCCAGGTGCTTATTCATCTTGGCCTTGATGTGACAGTGCTTGATGCTGAACCGGGATTTCCTGACTGCTGTTTTGTGGAAGATACCGCTGTGGTTTGTGAGGAAGTGGCAGTTGTTACGCCGTTGGGGGCGTCTTCTCGGCAAGGGGAACAGGAGAGCATTGAGCCTGTCCTTGCCCTGTTCAAACCTGTCGTCAGGATATCCTCGCCAGCCCATATTGAAGGTGGCGATGTGTTGCAGGTTGAGGATACGTTTTATATCGGACTTTCTGACAGGACAAACCATGAAGGCGCTGTGGCCTTGGGTGCTGCCGTGGAACCGTTTGGATATAAATGGAAAGAGATGGCCTGTTGTCCAAGTCTTCATTTCAAGACGGATGTGAATTTTATCGGTAATAATACCATTTTGGTTTCGCCGTGTTGCGAGGATATGGAAGAGTTGGCCCACTTTGATCGAATAGTCGTTGAAGATGATGAGGCCTATGCTCGGAATTGTCTTTTAATTAACGACACGGTCATTGTCCCTGATGGGTTCCCCCAAACGCTTGCCAAGGTTCGTGGCACAGGTGTGGAAACCGTCGTTCTTGATGTCTCAGAATACCGTAAGCTCGATGGCGGATTGACGTGTTTGTCGCTTCGTTTTTAGTTTTTTCTATAGAAAAGGCCGCTCGAGTTACCGAGCGGCCTTTTTTACGTTGTGTATCTTGGTATGGAGATAAATGGTGATCAAAGGTATTCTTTGCTCACCGGATTGAGACTCTGGGTAAGCTATTTCTTTTTAAGCAGACCGCCGAAAGGATTGGTCGGCTTATCGGTTGTGTCGGTTTTTGACCCACCGAGAATGTCTTTCTTCAGTTTGTCTTCCAAGCCTTTAGTACCCTGTTTGAATTGCCCTTTAAGCAAAGCTTCTGCCATCGCCTTTGCATCAAGGCTGATTGATGGGTCATTGAGGTCTCCTTTGACGTTGATGGGCAGGGGGAGGCCTTTAAGGTCTTCCATGGATGCACCATCCTGACCTTTGAGAGTGCCTACAACCGTTACTGTCGCTGTATAGTCGGTGTTGTTTTTCGGCAGGTTGGCCCATCCTTTTCCGGTGACTCGCAAGAGGGGGGACTTCATCAGTAGATCATCATTGGTTATGTGACCATTTTTGAGGACTGCGGAACCGAGCAGCTCAGCAAAGTCTGTCCGGGCCGGTTCGTCGGAGCTAGTGGGCTTGCCTTTGATTTTATTCCAACCGTCGCGGAGCATCTTGGCTACATTCACACCGTTGATCGCGCCATCTGTAAAGGCAAAGGATGCCGTGCCAGTGACAGTTTGTTTGATGTTGGGAGGGGTCAGGCCCATGCCCTTGAGGTTGTATTTGACGATCGTTGTGCCGAGCACATGGTCCTTGCCGGTTAGATCCTTGAGCAACGGTCCCGCCTGAACACCCTTGAGATCAGCTGTCTCACTCCAGCTTGCGATTTTTGTATTGGCGTTGAGCATAGAGTGCGCCATGAGGGTTCCCTCGTAGAGGTTTGCGGAAAAAGGCTTGATCGTGACAACACCGTCTTTTGCTTTCAGTTCACAAAGGATGTCCGAGATCCGCAAGTTCATGGCCTTGAGTTTTCCAATGGTCATTTTGGCGTTCAGATTTAGTTCTTTGAGTGCGTTGAGGTCGGGTTCTTGAGTTGGTTTTTCTGTGCCTATGTCGGAGGCTGCTGGTTGAGCCTGCGTTTTAGGATCGTCTGATTTGGGTGGCATGTATCTGTCAGCATCAATGTCGTCGACGTTGACGGAAAAAGCGATGGCCGGTTTGGCAAAGTTCTTGACCGAGCCGGTGGCTGTGATGGTGGTGTCGTCCAGTTTTACTGTCATGTTTTCTAAAGATACGGCAGTATCAGAACCATTGTATTTTAGATCGAATCTTAGCTTTTCCAGGGCTTTTGGGTCTGCTGTTTCCAATGATTCCATGCCTATTTCCTGCATGAGCTTTTTGATGGAGGCTTCGGCTAGCGAGAGTTCACCGGAAAAGGCATTTTTTCCGTTTGCAGATTTGGCGAAGAAGTTTCCTGCCAATTCAAGGTTGAGGGCTTTGAAGAGCATTTCGTCAATTTCGACAGTTCCTGCTTTTTGGTCAAATTTTGCGAAGCCGGTCAGGGTCGGACGAGTTTCGATTTTGGGGGAGTCGAGCTTGAGATCAAAACGTAACTCGAATGGGAAGCGAACTGCATCTCCCACTTCTCCAATGATGAGATTCAGATTGCTTAATGAGCTTGTGCTGCCTGCCTGCTCATCGTCATACAGAATATTGGCGTTGGTGATTTCAACACCCTGTACAGACAAGCTCTCAACCTTGTTCTCTTTGATTTTTGGCTCTTCCGCCACAGGTTTCTGTTCTGATTGGGTTTTGTCCGTGTCTTTGACGAGGTCATCCCAGTTGGTGATGCCCTTTGTGTTTTTCGTCAGGTTGAGGGTCAATCCGTCTAATACGACCATGCCAATGGTGGCATTGCCCGAGAAAAGCGGAAGGATACGGATAGAGGCTTCCGCTTTGTTGATGCGGACCATTTCAGCGGGACTGAAGCCTTTCGCATTGCCAAGAGCCATGGGCCCGACCTCAAGGCCGAGGGTTGGGAAAAAGGTGAAGCCGATGTCGCCTTCAAAAGTGAGATCTCGACCGGTTTCTTCTTTTACAGCCTGAGAAATTTCTCCTTTGTACTCATTCGGGTCAACCGTTGTTACAAGGATAATGACCGCGATAATGAAGAGAGACAGGATGGTTCCTGCCGTTATCAGGAGGATTTTTAGCAGTTTGTTCATTATTTGCTCCTAAAAGAGTTTTTTAAGAAGTTCACTTGCATTGGCTGCACCATTGGATCGTAAATCTTTTTCCTGATCACCAATGTACATGAACATGGCATCAAGAGCCTTGTCTGTCACGTAATCCGTCGGATTAAAGGGAGAGCCAGAGGCATTGGACATGAGCTGGGCTGCTGATATGGCGTTTGTGTAAGCTCCAAGGCCTGCTGTTTCCAGTTGTTGTTCGACAATAGGCCGAGCCAGTTCTTTGAGTGTTGGACGTGCTGTTTCTTCAAAGTAATCCGTAATGGACGTATCGCTGCCGCTGACCATGGATGCGGGGTTACCTATGTCCATGGTGTCGATGGTTTTGTGGAAGAGCCCACCAATGGGTTCGACTGAACTTTCTGCCGCCGTGTTGAATGAGGAAAGTAGTCCTGATTCGCCAATTATGGATGAAAGCATGTCGGGAAGTGGGATTGATGCGGCCGGATTGGCAGCGAACCCGCCGTCTTTCCCAAGTTCTGCAACAGCGTAGTCAGTTCCCATATGTAGGACTTCTCGAATGCCAGCGTCGGCTTCTGTCGGCGTGTAGGGCAATCCGATCGCTTTGGATCCAGTGTCTCCCATTTCCTTGAGAGAGTCTCCCCACCCTGCCATTCCGGGCAGAACAAGCAGTGTGATCGATAAAAATAAGGAAACCGGGAATTGGAGTATTAGCCTCATAGGGTGCTCCTTCTTGTAAAAATTATTTACTTGAAAGCATACCACGCGGCGTGGCCTCTGCCTAGGGGAGAGTAATTATTATCACAAGAAAAGAGCGGCCCGGAGACCGCTCATTAATATTTTACTTATTGATCGAAAGTCGCTTTAGCCCCGGATGTTCAGGAGGAATTCGTGTGGCACGGAATATTCGGTGGTTTGAAGTACTGTTGGAGCCTGTATACGTGTATTCCCAAACGGGTTTGGCATTGGCAGATACTTCGAGAATGCGTCCTGCCGGGCCATCACTAATGAGAGTATGTCCGTTTGCCAGTCGTTGCGCTCCGGATACTTGTTCTGCAAAAAAACGTTTGCCGCCATTCTCATTATAAGACCAGACGACCTTGGCATTGAGGCGGGTCGATTTGAAGTAGTACTCTGGAAGAATTTCGAGGACATCAGATCGCTGGGTATGTTTGTTTCCGTTGTTGAAGATGAGGATATGTTCTTTACCGGGTTTTGCACCTTTTACCCAGCGGGCATCACGTTGATCGACAAGTATGGGACGACCAGAAGCTCCGTATGCCTGAGGATTGCCCCATCGGAACAGAATGTCGCCTCCCCGGTGCATGATGCCTCCTGTAGTGGATGCGGCCTGACTGGTGCTGGTGGAGTGATCGATTATCCAAACTTCACCTGTATTGCGCAGACTCAGTACGATCTGCCTGAGTTGTGGGTTATAGTCGATGGAATTGGCATGGAGCCATTCAGGGCGGCGCGAAGGGTTGTAATTGATGTCTATGCGTTGCGGGAGACGAACCGGATTGGCAAAGTTCGGAGCAGACTGATTAGCATTTTGTATCAAGTGGTCCCAAGCATGCCATTCCCAGACGATGTAGCCACTACGGGGTCCTGATTTGCGAATTTCCACGATATGTTCTGCCCAGATTTTTCCATCCGGGTGGTTGCGGACTGAGCCGCCGACCGCTTCGATGTCAGACTCGTTTTTCAGCTCCCATGCCAGGAGCAAGACGTTGCCGTTGGGAAGTGGGGCAATATCGTGGTGCTGCCGGACCTTGTTCGAAACATAAGTGTATTCCCAGACAATCTGGCCGCGAGGTGAGACTTCCTGAATAATACCGCCAGTAACGTCCTTACCAATAAACGGGGTGCGGACTTCTCCTTTGCCTGGAGACACACACCGGAGCAGGTTGCCGTTGTTGAGCAAATAGACTGCACCGGAAGATTGGTCTTTGCCGTGCCACGTTTTGACGGTTTTGCCCTGCATGTCCACCAGAAGAGTGTCTTTGGACCCCATGGGCGCAAAGAGGGTGTATCCGTTGGAATCATTGACGGCTTGCGCGGTTTGCTTAGGAACGATGACCGGAGCGGGGGGCGGGGTCGGAGTAATTGTTTTGGGTTGTTGCGCAGGGGCTTGTTTTGGTGGTGCCAGAGCCGCGGTTGAGGTCTGTGTGGGCACAGTGGCCTGTGTGACTGGTCGTTGTGAGCGTTTTGTCTGGCCCGATGCTCTGGTTATTTCCTTTTTGGACAGGCAATTGTCTCCATTAAGGTCCATGCGCCAGAATTTTTGCTGCATTTCGCCGGTTGCTTCATTGATGGTAATGCAGCCGTTGCCGTCCATGTCCATGCTCAGCATGAGTGCTTCGATATTGGGTTTTCTGCCCGGCTTGGTTGGCGTTGGCTGTGTGTCCAATAGCGAGGGCGTTGGGGCAAGCAAAGCTAGATTTTCTGGTTCTTTTTGAGGTGCAACAGGTGTCACTTTTTTTTCTTGAACCGGAGAGACTGATTTTGAGATCGTACTAGGAGTGGCTGCCACTGGGACTATGGCAACAGGTGCGACTTTTGCGGCTGGTGTAGCTGGTGCTTTTGTTACGGATTTCGGAGTCGGGGCCGCTTTGGGTGCCGGAGCTGTTATGATAGGTTCGGCAATTGGTTTTGGAGCTGGAGCAACTTTCGGGGCCGCAGAAACTTTCGGAGCGGGTGCTGCAACGGGAGCGTTCATGGTGTCGAGCAGTTTTTGATCGACGGATGCCGTGTATTTGGCTTCATAGGGTGGCAGATTTTTGATAACTTCGAATCGATCTATGTCCTTGATTCGGTATTCGAGTTTGGATGGACGGAAACGGTGTCCGTTGGTTTTGTAGCCCACGTTCAGCATGGTTTCGGATTTCCGGTCCAGGCCTGGATTGGCCCGAAAAACGGATTTTCCCTTGTAGCCATTTTGGATGACTGAATCTTGTACTTTGACAACGGATTTTTCCCCATTGAAGAATCGTGTGTCTTTGCATTCGCATTCGTTGTCCCAAACAACTGACTTTGTCAGGACTGTCGTGTTTGGTGCCCCAGCTCCTTGATAGATGGCCGGGCCGTTTTTTAATGATCGGTTACCGGTCAGTGTCGAGTAGTACATGATCGGCGTGGAGCCACCTTCATTGGCCATTCCACCGCCGTTTTCTGCTTCGTTGTTGCGGAAAATCGAGTTGAGTAGCATAGGGGCTGCCCCGAAATCGTTGAACATGCCGCCGCCGGTGATGTCTGCGATATTGGAATCGAAGACACAGGAGACGAACAGGGGAGCCGTTTGCATTTGATTGACGACACCACCGCCGTGGGCCAGTGCTGAATTCTGCCAGAAAGTACAATCCGAGAATTTTGGAGAGGTAGCAGGTTTGGCCGTGGGATTGTCTGAAGTTGCGGTCATGTTGTAGGCCGCGCCACCCATGAGAGCATGATTGTCCTGAAAGGTGCAGTTGCGTATTTCGGGTGAGGCTTGATAGTTGAGTATGCCTGCGCCAAATCCTAGCTGAGGACCAGCCGTCAGTGTCTGCGCTGTCAGTGTTTTGTCGCCGGTCCACGCCGTATTGAGGCTATACCCACCGGTAATGGTGAAACCATCCAGTACCGCATTGTTTGCGCCGACAACGACGTGAAATACGTTGTCATCAGGGATGCCGGGCTGGCCGATATCACCGGACAGAACGGTCGGGTGCTTTTTGATGTCGCGTTTTTTCAGTTCCGTTTCAACGCCGGAAAATCCGCCGATCACTTCCACCCCGGGTTTGAGGTGGAAGGAGGCGTTTCTGTCATTGGTGTTTGTGGGCGTATACATGCCCTCGGCAACCCATATCTGATCACCGCTTTGAGCTGTTTCAAGAGCTAGAGTCAATGTCTTGAATGCCGTTGCCCAGGAATTCCCGTTACCGGGTTGAGTAACTTTTTCACTGACAAACAGGGTGTCTGCATGGGCGGTGGCCGAAAACAGGAGAACACAGAATATGGCGGCGATGAGTCGATTTTTATGCATAGTCGTACTCTAGTAGCCATACTCATATGTTTCAGTCAACGATCATATAAGTATAAGTTTATGTCTGGTTTTTGTCAGCCAGCGTCATGCCTTTAATAAGACCGAAACATCCGGCAAGCATCATGTCGCCACCCGGTGCCGGGAACGAAACATCATATCCTTCCAGCATTGCCCTGCGCGGACCGAGCACAAAAGTCTGCTTGAACCCATCTGCTTCTTCGGGCAGCTCTCTGGTCAGGCAGCCGTGCCCGCGCTCTTCAAAGACCTGTTCAAAGGGAAGACAACCACAGCGGAACTGCTCCAGATCGGCCCAGAGTTTTTTGCCGTTCACGCACCCGGTGTGTTGTTCGTACACGCCGTGGATCTGTCCTTTGAACAGAAGGAATGCGATAAGATGGGAGTTGCCAATGTTAACCAGGGTGATGCCTTTTTTGAAACTGAGTTCTTCGATTTCGTCCACGTATAGGGCACCGAGCACGGCAGCCGCGCCGGTGTCTGCCACCACGCCTCCTGCTATGTCTTCCTGCAGGTCGCGCAGTCGGGTCAGCATTTCGGGCGGTGTCTGGTAAATCAGAGATTCGGGACGACCTTCGCCTTCAGTCAGGAATGTCTGCCAGAGTTTGAACCGGCCACGTCGGTTGGATTCTCCGGGGTGGAATCCGTGATCTTGAGCACAGGCTGCAATGTGATCGGGCCATGGGAGCTCGGCTGCTTCAAGGAAGTTACGCCACCAGTCCTTGTCAAAGTCTGTGAGACGGACAGGTTCGAATCCTTCAGGGCATGTGTCGGTCAGTTCGATTCCCATGTCAGTGACGCGAGTGAGATCGTCGGCCATGGTGTATGCGGCGCTTCGGCTGGCGGAGACCTTGAGTCCGGCCTTTTGGTGGGCGCGGATGAACCTTGTCACTCCCCCACCCATGTTGCGGTCATGGAGCCATATGTTTTGTCCTTGCATACGCAGATTCTCAATCCTCCGACCAATTTGAAGGGCCGGGGACGGGATCACGAATTTTGGGCAATTTTCGATTTCTATATTGGGAGAATACAGCAGCACATCTTGAGTGCCGCTACCGATATCGAGACAGAGAGTGGTGTTTCCCACGTTGATCTCCTTTTTGTTTGGTAAGGAGATACACCCGGAGTCGTCCAAAGGGCAAGATGTGTCACTATGGTACCAAGTTGACACCGATTCGCTCTGCCGTCATTGTGCCGTCATGCTGATATTCATACTTTCCCTTATAGCTTTTATCGTCGTCGTTCTGTCCGCGTTGCGGTATGGAGCGTTCATTCTTTCCAATGGTATCGCTGGACAATTGTCCGAGATTCGCGAAGGCGTCGGTCAAATGGACCGAGCTGTGGGAAAGGGGCTACTCAAGGCCGTCGCTGCTGACTGTATTGTACTTCCGACGAGTCTGCTTGCCTTGTTTCCAGATCGGGAGGAATATGCTCCGGGAACCCCTATACTGATGGTTCATGGTCTGTATCATAATAAATCTGCATGGACCGTGTTTCGGCATCGACTCAAACAGGCTGGTTTTTCTAACTTGCATACGTATCAGTATAATAGTTTTACCAAGGATTTCGATGCGGCATTGGTCGGGATGGAGGCCAAGCTCGATCAGTTGCTTGCCCAGAGTTCTGAAGGCAAGGTCATTCTTATCGGTCATAGCCTTGGTGGTTTGGTTTCTCGTTGCGTGGCCGGAAAGGCTGCGTATAGGGACCGAGTGACGGCTCTGATCACTTTGGGATCTCCACATAAGGGGAGTGATCTGGCGTGGCTCGGAGGTAATCGTATGGCTCGTTCTCTTATTCCGGGCAGATATATTGCGCAAACAGTGGAAGGGACACCGGACCCGAATTGTCCCCGACTCGGTATTTATACGCTGACAGATGATTATGTTTTTCCTTTGGATATGCTTCGAACCGGGCGAGCCGGATGGCAGGAACGAATCTGTTCCCCCATGAGCCACGTGTGGATGCTCTTTTCTGAAGAGGTAGCCGAAATGACAATCGAATTTATTCGGGCATCAGAGACTTCGGAATCAGAATGATTTTGTGTTTTAGTTTGTAATAAAAAAGGCCTCTTAACGAGGCCTTTTTTATTTATAAAGTAATTTCAGCGATCTTCGCCTTAAGCTCGTCTGGCTTGAACGGCTTGGTGATGAATGCTGTGACTCCGGCTTTTGTAGCCAGATTTTGTTGTGATGCTTCGGATTCAGTGGTGACCATGATGATGGGCACATCTTCCAGACCCGGTGTGGATCGGATTTTGCCCACCAGCTCCATGCCGTCCATGACGGGCATGTTCATATCAGTGATGACTATTTCGAATTCTTCTCCCTGCTCAATGAACTCATAAGCTTCTTCGCCATTGGTAGCCATGAATGGCTCAAAGCCGAGGTCCGTCAGGATGGCCCGGTGCATGGCGCACATGGAGCGAGAGTCATCTGCGGCCAACGCTTTTTTGGAGCCCGTGGATACCTGAGGCAATCTCTGGATGTCTTGCTCCGCGCGAGAACCACCAATTTCATTGAGCACAACACGGAATTCTTCGATGATTTCTGGGTCGTTGGATTCGGCCAGTGCGTCCATCAGAGCATCTGCTGCACCCTGAGTTTCGTAGAGAGCGTCAAAAATGGCGGTTGCCTTGGAGGAAATAACGCCTCGGGCGAGTCTGTCCGCCTGATCGTCGGCTTTGATGATCATTGAGGTCAATGTGGAAATCATGCCGGGATTGACGTGTTTTTCCAGACCTCCGATAACCGCCATGAGAATAAGTTCTTCGGTTTCGGAGAGGCCATCAACCAAACAGATGATGCCCTTCATTGTGCCGATGCGTCCCAGGGCTTCGTAAACGGCATAACGGACGTTTTCATCTTCGGCCAAGCCTTTGTCAAAGGCTGCGACCAATCCGTCTGCGCCCAATTTGTTGCGCAGGAAGCCAAGGACGTTGGCAGCCAGAATTTTGTTGTCAGTGTCGCCAGCTTCGAATGCCGAGAGAAGCATGGGGATGCACTGAGCACCGATAGACAGCAGGGCATCGGTAATGATGCGTCTGACTGTGGGATTATGATGGTGTAGTTTTTCAACCAAAAAGGAGATGGTGTCGTCCGAGTCATACGTCGCGAGGGCATCCACGGCCTTCCATGTGGTAATGTCGCAGACTTCAAAACGATCCGGGGCTTCGCTTTCGGTGATCATGGCCTTGAGATGAGTAACGGACTCCGCATCTTTCAGCTTACCGAGGGCTTCGATGCAGGAAGACTGAATGAAAGCGTCTTCGTGGCTCAGGAATCTTCTGAATATAGGCAGGGCTGAATCGTCAGCGATACGAGCCAGAGAAGTGAGGATTTCCATGAGGCGGTCGAGGTCCGTCTCTGTTTCGGCAAGGGCAACCAAAGGATGGGCTGCTCTTTTGATTGCATATTCGCCTGCAACTCGAATGCAGAGAATTTTATATCCGTCATGGGAGTCGTTTAGGCCTGCAACAACCTCGTTTTCATTGCTGGACAGGACTGCGTTGAGGGCGTTGACTACCATATAGTCGATGGAAGTATCTCCCACCGGGTTTTTGAGAAGTTCCAGAAGGCCGGGTAAGGCGTCTGGGTTTTTGCTTCCTGAAATTTCATTGAGGATCGTTATTTGATCTAGAAATTCCTTGTCTCTGAAATTGTCAAGCATTGGCATGGTCTCTCCACATCTTACATTGTCGTCGGTTTACTCGAAGCAGAATTCAATGGTGAAGTCCCCGTCCTTCGTGGTGAAGGGGATAGCCATGATGGGTGATTTCGCCATGTGGGAGATGGTGTGGTTGTCTCCCATGACGACTGTTGGAGTTGATCCCTGAAAAACAAGGCCGCTTTCGGCAAGGCCGGCACGGGCTTGACCGGAAATCATGTTGGTCAATTCGCCTACTGCGTCCTTGACGTCTTGCATGATGTCATCAATTTCGTCTCCGAGCATATTCTTGACGATGGCTACGGCGCATCCTTTGGAGAAGGAGAGAGAGACGCTGCCGTTCTTTTCGCCGGTGATACCTACCATGCCGGAGACATCCCCCGCCGCGACATTGTTTTTCTTGACGTAGGGTTTGCCAACCTCAGGTTTGACGAATGCCATCGTGGACAGTACGTCAACGGCTGCTTTTATGAAGGGCTTTGCCAGTTTAACATCCATGTTTATTCTCCTTGAAGAATCATATTCGCGGTCACACAATCTTTGCGATACAACCGTTTGAAATGGTTTAACAAAGGTTGCGCAGTTTATCCAATGGAAACGAGATATTAAATCCTCGTATTTCAATTACCTACCGGCTTCGGTAAAAGCGGTCAAGACGTGTATAGTGAGAAATAATGCCCCGTGTGAAATTTTTCTCGTTAAAGTGGGCATGAGTGGAGCGTAAGTAATATGGAGGAACGGTCATGTTGCTTGACAAAATTGCAGGCCCGTCCATAGGTTGAGACAGTAGAGAAAAGGAAGTTATACTTATGAGCACATACACCATTCATCCCATCGTTATGGGAACCAAGGTCTTCGACAAGGGAATGATGACGTACCAGCAGGGATACGGCACGCCGTACACTATTCCTATATATACTTGGTATATAGAAGGCGGGGATAAGAAGATCCTGGTTGATACGGGTGAAATGCACCCGATTATTTCGGATGAACGGGAAAAATCCATCGGAGGTAAGATTTATACTTTTGAGGAGGGGCTGGCGAAATACGGTCTCAAACCTGAAGATATTGATATCATTATTCACACCCATCTGCACAACGACCATTGCGAGAACGATTACAAGTGCGAGAATGCGAAAATTTATGTGCACGAAAAGGAAATGGAACATATTCATAATCCTCATCCGCTCGATTTTCGTTACCTTGAAGATTACATCGAAGACGTAGAGGAAAACGGTCAGGTCATCACCGTGGATGGTGATACCGAAGTTTTGCCGGGTATTACCATGATTCATACCCCGGCCCATACCCCCGGCGGCATGTCCGTGAAGATCGAAACCGATAAAGGTTCGGTTCTTATTTGCGGTTTTTGTACGATTCTGGAAAACTTGGATCCTCCCATCGAGGTCAAAGCCATGGAGATGGAAGTCATCCCTCCCGGGACGAATACTGGTCCGAATGAGGCCTATGACATTTTACTCAAGGCCAAGGACATGGCCGATCACGTTCTACCTTTGCATGAACCGAAGTGGGCGAGCATGGAAACGGTACCCGAGTAGCTTTGGTGTGATTTTTAAGTCTTTTTATGGGAAGTCTCTTCTGAGGCTTCCCGTTTTTCTTGCCACCACCGCCTGACCCGGCGTAGGGTTCAACCATGTCTCTGGTCATCCTCGCCATCGCCCCTGTTTTCGGGCTTATTTTGATTGGTTTTCTTTTGCGTCGTTTTGAATTCCCTTCTCAGGGGTTCTGGCCTGCATCGGAAAGGGTGACGTATTATGTCCTGCTTCCGGCTTTGTTGGTGCAGGGGCTTTCCGGCAAGAATATTCAGGCTGACAGTCTGCCGCTTGCCGGAGCGGTGTTTTTTGCGGTGCTTTCTTCTGCATTGCTGGCTCGATTGTTTTGGCCGTTGCTCAAACTCGATGGTCCTGCATACACGTCATTGTTTCAAGGCGCTTTCAGGCCGAATACCTATGTTGGTTTGTCTATCGCATCGGCCATGCTTGGCCCGGACTGGATGACTTTATCCGCTGTGGCGTTGTTGACCATGATCCCGATAATCAATGTTATTTGTGTGTTGACGCTCTCCCGGTACGGCACTCCCGTCAATGGGGGGATGGGGGTGATTCGTGAATTGGCGAAGAATCCTCTTATTCTTGCCTGCCTAGTCGGACTGTGCCTGAACGTGCTCCATGTTTCGTTGCCGGAAGTGCTCAATGATTTACTGAGTATTCTGGGGCGGGCTGCCTTGCCTATGGGGTTGCTGGCCGTGGGGGCCGGATTACGATTGGAGAAAGTTGAGGGCGGCAAACGGTCTTTATTGGTCTCTTCTGTTCTTCATTTGATATTTCTACCGATTATGGCTGCTGGATTGTGTGCTCTGTTTGGTGCAGATGCGGATGCAACATTGACGGCTGTTATTTACACCGCGATTCCTGTGTCGGTATCGTCTTTCATTTTGGCGCGTCAGATGGGAGGGGATCATCGGCTGATGTCCCAGATCATTACTTTTCAGACACTGGTTTCCGTCATAACCCTGCCGGTTATGCTGGGGCTATTGGGATAGTTGGGGAAAACCCCTTGATTCTATGGGGGAATTGAGAGACTATGCCGATTATTTGTGCATACGGTATACAAGGAGATCATAATGGCTAAAGATTTCAGAGAATATCTTGTTGAAGTGTCCCGGCACGAGACCTTTGGACGCGTGTTCAAAGAGGTGGCCGTCGGGAGCAAGGTATTGATCTCGTTTCAGGCAAGCAATGTCCATGGTTGTTATCCCGAGGAAACTCTGGACGATGTTTATGCATACACGCATTGGGAAGTTTCTTTGCGGTCCACGAAGCCTGCAATTGATGTCCCTAAGGCCGGAGCATGGGAATTCCTCAAACATAATTATTGGGCCAAGCCGTTTGATAAACCCGATTTTCAGCGTGCTATTGCTGCGGACAATGTGCCGGCCAAGCATTGCCAGCGGATTTTGGAAGACGTTATTGAGTACGCCTTGCTGAAAGGGCAGCTTGAATCCGAGGATGATATTCGGTTGATCGAGCAGGATGAGGAAGTAAAAAAATACACCAAGAATGCCAGCGTGGGCTGTAGCGGTTGTGGTGGCGGTCAAAAGACCATTGAAAAGAAAGCCGATTAAATACGGTTTTTAAGATCACGTCGAGGCCCGTTCCATAAGGAGCGGGCCTTTTTTATGCGAAAATGGCGGTGAGAACGACCACGTAGGCCAGAGAGGGGAGTAAATTCGCCATTCTGATTTCGGTCAGCTCCAGTAGGTTGATGCCTATACCTATAATAAGAAGGCCGCCGCAACCGGTGATCTGTGCAATCATCATGTCAGAGAAGTACTGTTGAAAAAAATTGGCTCCCAAGGTTAGTGTTCCTTGATAGAGCAGCACTGGGATGAAAGAGAATAGGACACCAGAGCCATACGTCGCGGCAAAGGCGATAGAGGCAAAGCCGTCAAGAATGGATTTGGTGAACAGAACTGTCGTGTCTCCGCGTATCCCTTCTTCAAGAGGGCCGATGATGGCCATGGCCCCGATGCAGTAGACGAGAGAAGCCGTGATCAATCCCTCTGTGAATTTTGCATTTTTGGAACCGATGAGTTTCTTGAAACGGTTGCCGAGTCGTTCAAAGAGTGTGTCCAGCCGTAATATTTCTCCCGTAATACCGCCCAGAAGAATTGCGAAGATGACAAGGATGGTGTCTTCGGTTTTGAGTGCCATCTGGATGCCGATAAGCAGGACACTCAGGCCCAGTCCTTGGAAAACAATGGTCCGAATACGTTCAGGGAAATGAGATTGAAGCCAACATCCCAGAACAGAGCCGCCGATAATGGCGAAGGCGTTGACGATGGAACCTATGGGCAGCAATGCGATCTCCTGACGTTACGATGAATACAGAGGAAGATTACTACCATTAAGCAGCGGGCTGTGACAAGACAGTTCAGGGGCGTGATGTTGCGATTCGAGGTTTTATTTCGGCATAATGGCAGGCACTTTGTTCACGCGCGGGAGACAAACATATCAAGAAGGACATTCGGGATTTCGTCACCGTGAGCCATATATGAAATGTTTGATGTAATCCGTCAAATTGCTTTCGGGTATCTTACATGAATCTTTTGTCCTGCCTGAAACAGGTATCTGTTGTATGCTGTCATCTGAATGAACAAATTTTTAAAGAAAAAATGACACCGAAGTGTGACAAGAGGATTGACAGCAACTCCCACCTGCCCTATGAAGAACGTCTCCCGTGCCAGGGTGGCGGAATTGGTAGACGCAGCGGATTCAAAATCCGCCGGCGGTAACGCTGTGGGGGTTCGAGTCCCCCCCTTGGTACCAGAATAAAATTAGCGGCTTACGATAGAAATCGTAGGCCGCTTTTTTGTGTTCGTGGTGAACTCTATCGTTTTTGCCCCACAGCTGCCCCTCATCTGTCAAGCCGTGCCAAAATAGTATAAAGGTGCTAATCATCATTAAAAATATGAATTTTCCAAATGGGTTGAATGATGGAAACAGACGTTAAAGACAGCTATTTGCAGAGGCTTCAAGCTGACGCCCTGACGGAAAAAGATGCTTTTTCAGCAGCTTGCCTTCACTATCAGGTTGTGTCTTTTCTTCTTGAGGTGGGTGGAGAAGATAAAGAGGTGTACAACCATCTGAAAGCATTTTCTATTAACCTTCTGGAATCGCTCGATAGCCGTGGATACTCGTACGATGAATTCCCGGTGGACAAAATTGATGCTGTGGCCCAGAGGTCGTCTCCTGAGTTGGCATTTAAAATTTATTCTTGCGTAGAAAGGTTATTAGTTCGGTATGGCTATGTTAGTTGCTACCATTGGGCAGAGGTGCGAAAAGGAGAGCAGGCCCTTCTTGTATCAAAAGAGGAAAGCCTTTCGTTGTACTATGTTAGGGCTTGGTCAAAGCAATTTCTTTTGAGTTGTTTTGGGAGCTGGCGAAGGGTTGTTGTGTCTGCCTTAGCTTTTTATCTGGTTGTAGCGGTGGTTCTCATGGAGTCGCCATTTGGATTTTATCTGTTTGAGTTCCATCAAGTTTCTTTCTGTGAGAAGGAAGTCTTTAATCATTTTGTTAATGTTATCTCTCTTTTGTTTTCTCTTCACAAAGATGTTTTTATTTCTCCAACAGGGATTTTAGGAATAATAATTCTTTCGATGGTAAAGCTTTTCATTGCAACTTTTGTTGTTAATATAATTGCTTATTTCGTGACAGGATATGCTCAAGAGGTGAGAAATGATTTCTAGTATTCTAAGAGTTGGTTTTGTTTCGCTAACAACCTTGCTTGTTAGGCTGGGTATAGTCTTTTCTTTTATATTAGCGTCTAAAATCATTGGTATTGAAGTTCCGGCCTATTGGGGGATGGGTATGTTTGTCTTAGCTTTTGTCTTTTTTCCTCCATTAATACCCAATTGGTTGAAGGTTGCTGTTGATTACGCGGTCTATGGCTTTCTGCTGTATTATTTAGGTTTTCCCTGCGATGTTTCTATTGTCCTGCTATCTACTGTCGTTGTGTTTCATTATAGCTCAGGTAGAAATATTGGTTTTTCTTTTCTACTTCTGCTCGCTGTCCTTTTTGTGTTTCTTTACCGGAATTATGGATGGTATAAAGCCGCTATCATTTTAGTCCCTATATCCCTAATATATTTATGGCTTAAGTTTGATGATCGTACTACTGAGTTTCTTGGTTCTACGGTGGAACAGATACGTCGTAAGTTCGCGGGGGGGCTGCATTCAAATGAGCCGCAATATATATATAATTTTATAATAAGACAGATTTCTTCTTCATCGTTATCATGGCTGTTTAGCACAGTTAATATTGTCTTTGCTAAAGTTGTGGATGGCGATGTCGAAGTGTTGAACTGGTATAAACAAGTTAAGTCGATCGCTTTCTATAATGAGAAAGAACTTAAGAAGACCTTGTCAAGCCAATGGCGTATTCCAAAAGGCCTTTTGGTAGATGGTATTCCTAGTGCAAATTATTATACTATATCTGTTCAAAACAGCGATATTGACTACATTTTTTTTATTGAAACTCGTCAGTCTCGTGTTGCCAATGTCTGTGCATATATTGGGTCTACTGTGTTGTCTGATGTTTTATGCAAGCTAGCTCTAGATTATGATGCAGAAGAAAGTATTCGGATTCAGCGGCAAAAGTTAAAAGAAAAAATTGTAGATAATATCGTGGTTATTGAGAATTCTCGAAAACTTGCACACGACATGCGAAATAGGTTGGGATCGATTAAGAACTATCTAACTTCAATGAAAGAAGTTGAGCAGAAAATGTCTGTCTCGTTACCGCCAGAAGTTAAAAAATATCTCGAAAAGGAGCGTGCTTATTCTGCTAAGACTATCGATCAAATAACTTCTCATTTAAGCCAATTGCTAGAAAGATACGATGAATCGACCGCAAGAAAATTGGCACCAATTTCATCCGCTACTCTTTATGGGCGAATTGCTCATGAAGTGAAAAATAAGCTTGCGGATTTCGAGATTGAAGGGGAGTGGTCAAATAATGTAGATGTCTTGGCAAATGAAACAGCCTTTGATGCCTTGCTCGAAAATATAATCAGCAATTTAAGTAGGTATGCACTCGGTCGCCCTAGTGTTAAATTTAGTTGTGATGATGATTATTTCCAAGTTGAATTTAAGAATCAATTTGACCCCCAAAAATCTTCAATTGAACGAAGTATTAAGATTTTGACAGAACACGATAGAAAAGAGATTCTGACACGACGTAGAACACACGGGATTGAGATTATTCAAGATTATTTAGATTCGTTGAAGTTTGAGTATACTGCCGAGACACAGGGAGACGTTTTCTCTTTGGTTATCAAAGTTCTAAAACCTAGGAGGTAGAGAGTGCGTTTCTTGATATTTGAGAATCGAGTGGCAGATATTAGGGGTGCCTTAGAAGGCCTTAAGCTTTTTGTGTACAAGGACTTAGATTGGGATTTCCACGTGAAGTCACAAGATTTTCCCATTCTTTTAGACGTTCTTGAGTATGACATGGTTCTCGTTGATTTAGACTTGGCAAAAGGAAGTGAACTTGACGGCTACTCGTTAGTGGAGCAAATTCTTATGCTCGAAAATCACCCTCCAATTTTGATAATCACAGGTTCCTATGATGTTGATGATCAGCTTAAGGTCCGCGATATGGCTCATGTGCCATATCTTATAAAACCATTTGATTTTAAAGAGCTGCAACGGGCAATAAAAAAGGCAAGAAAGATTTGTTTCGGTGAACAGGTCGACTAGTGTCTTTAAGTGGTGAAAATTGTTGGATACGAATATTGTGGGAATTGGGTTAATTTAATACCTAGTGGGTGTTAGCATGTTTTGGACGACAGGAAAGCAGTTTCAGCCTTATCCATTTAATCAAGAAGCTGAATTAGAGAAAACGATTTTGAAAGTTGAGTCGGATTTATTTGGTCCCAAGCGAATCTATCTTGATCCGAAAAAGAAGATTGGTGTGAAAGGTAAAGTTCGCAATATTCCGGATGGGTATTTGATCGATCTTTCAAGCAATAAGGTTCCGGTTCTTTACGTTGTTGAAAACGAGTTGGCGAAACATGACCCTTTGCGGCATATCGCCGTGCAAATACTTCAGTTTTCGCTTTCTTTCGAATCTTCTCCAAGCGTTGTTAAGGCTATTATTAAGGATGCTCTGTCCCTGCAGAAAGACAAGTGGAATCGTTGCGAAGAGTACGCGAAAAGTAACGACTTTGAGAATGTTGACTATTTGCTTGAATCCATGATTTTCGGTGAAGACAAGTTTCGGGCGCTCGTCATCATTGACGAGTGTGTCGATGAACTGGAAAAGGTGCTAGTTAGCCGATTTAAATTCCCTGTTGAAATTGTTACATTGGAACGCTTTAATGCTGAAAACGAAGTGGCATACTTCTTTGAACCTTTTTTGTCCGAAGTGACTGCTGATACAAATGGGATTGGTAATGCTTCGTTGGATCCGGAAGAGATCGATACGGTTGTCGTTCCGGCTAGGGATGAGGGATTTCAAGAAGTGTTTCTTGGCGAAGACAGGTGGTATTCCATCAGACTTCATTCCAGCATGATTCCCAAATTACGCTATATCGCAACGTATCGTGTTGCCCCGATTTCAGCGATAACACATATCGCATCTATCAAGTCTATTGAGTCCTGGAAGGATACGGGCAAGTATGTAGTAAATTTTGAAGAGTCAGCAAAAGAAATAGAACCAATCCCCCTTGTTACTAAAGGACGTGTTAGAGCTTTGCAGGGACTCAGGTATACTGCCAAAAAACGCCTCGAAATTTCCAAAAATCTTGATCAACTTTTTTGATAGTGAAATTTAGATGTTGTGGAAAGATCTGCTTGTAACAGGGCCGTTCTTTATGATTTCCAGTTGTTAACTGACACTCCCGCATATTGGGAGACATCTGTAACAGTATATCGGAGTTGTCTAGTGAAGATTTATGGTGAACAGGATAACGTATTCGATGCTGCGGACGCAGTTGTCGAGCACGGGGTAGCTGTAATCGAAGGGACAAAAACACCTGCGACCAACTATGCCAAAAGAGTGATTAAGTGCTTGGAGTCATACGACGATATCAGCGCCCACATTGGCTCTCAGAATGTTTCCATCAATGGGTACTTTTATTATGTGTCAGATCTCAACCGTTGGGGAATTGGCAACGAGACGTTAAAGGATATTATTCACCAGATAGACCAGAGTAATTCATAGCTAATTCAAAATTCCTTGAGTGCGCGCAAGTCAGGTTCTGTTACTGTTTGTCAAACCGAGACCGCGTTCAAACGAAATGCTGCAACATAGGGCATTAGCCCCTCTCACCCCTTCGGGGCGGGGCAAGAGCAATCTTGGGGCTGCTGCCCCCTTGCCCCCTGCTGCCTATCAGTCCTCTCGGTCCGTGCCGCCAAATCCTCCCGGCGAACATCCTGAAATAACTATCTGCGAAAGATCTTGCAGCTACATCTTTGCTGTTCGACCTCTTTCTAGGATTGAGTTTTGCCATCTGCCAGAAGAATGAGTAAGTAAATGACATGGCCCACAACACCACATACTCATTTCATGTTCTCGACACCCTTCCATATAATACATGGGAGGTCTTTTATGATTTTTCGTCGAGATCCTATTCCTGGAACTGGCCGTTGCCGGTCTAACTTCTACAAACGCCCTAAGTCTCATCAAGAACGCCGACTCTCTTTGGCGTATCCCAAACTTGTCCATACGCGCCGCAAAGCAAAAACGTTGCCCAATGCATGGAACGACATTTCTCGTAGTAATGCTATTGACCGTTGCTGGAAGCGTAATAAAAAACGTCGAAAGCAATGGATGAGATGAATTCCTACCGGGAGGATTCGGCGGCAAGCTATCATCGGCACAGACAAATGATCCACTACTGTGATGGTGATCAACGTTTTTTATGCATAGGGTGGGCAACGCTAACGCCATTCCAACTAGAAAGCCCCCTTTCGGGGGCCTCTTGGTTAGGACGGATTCATATCAATATTCCAGCCTTCATCATACTTCTTCAACTGAATTTCAGTCGAATACGGCTTTCGCAAACCGCACCGCCCTGAACCTTCTGGCTCACCTGGATACATAAGGGGGCATAATTCGCTGTAGTAAGGCTCAATGCCGACCTGCGAAATAGTGAACTTAACCATAGCGGTTCCATGCTTCTCATCATTGAATATTCCGTCAATACTTTTGACAGACTCCTTCTTCAGCCGCACTATAGCAATACATACAGTTTTCTTGGGCATTTTTTTCTTGTGCCCAGTGCCAATATCCATCACATCCATCATAGAAAGCTTGGAGTGATCAACTTCGTCTCTGATTTTAAGACTTTTCAGTATGTTTACAACTTCTGAATTGCCCTCATACGTTTTTACAATCGTTTTTTCTTTGGACAAAAAATCCAATGCCTCTTCTTCCTCCATGGTCAATTGCAACTTCCCTTGAGATATTAATTTCTGGAAGTATTCGAAACCATCTGAACCCTTTGCAAACACAATCCTAGAGAACCCCCTGTCTTCTTGTGAGCCAAGGACTTCTTTCTCAATGATTTGTCTTGCCGTTTCTTCGGTCAGTTTGTCACCACAACCCCAAAGCGAAAAGGTTAAAGCAACCAAAATCAATGCGATAATTCTTTTATTCATCGTTTCTCCTTTTGCAATTCAGATAATCGATAGATGATGTCGGTACTATGATCTTTTATTCAAAATCAAGAATATTTCGGATGGTTAGCAGCCATTGTCATCAACACATTAATGGATCTCGAAAAAAACGACGGGGAAGGGGGACACAAATATTTTATGGCGGGACACAACGGATTTTTTGAGGGACACATCCGATACCCCATTGGGACACAGTCTTTATTTCGACAGACACACCACAAAAAAGACAGGGACACAAATTTCAACAATTGAATTTTCAAAGCCGCGAAAAGGTTAACATATCGATATTGTTGAATTTAAAAAAAACAGCGCTCGAACCTCAACAAATGCCACCATCAAAATGCATTCAAATTCGACCGTTTTTTCAGCTAACCATATGTCATAATTGATCATCTTAATATCCCCACATAAGGATGCTTGTAATAATTAACTTTTTTTCAACCATATGAAGGGTTTCCATGGTGGCAGGATAGGGATTTTGTGTTACAAAAATCCCACAAGCTGCGCTTGTCCTGTAAGCGGGATACGCAGTTTGTGTTACAAATGGCTGCAAGCTGTGCTTGTCCCGCTCGGCAGCCGCCGAGAAAAGGGGTTTCACCCCTCGATGCCTCCGGCATCTCACCCATTGAAAAGACAAGTTAGGAAGAACACTAAATGAAGCCGAAATATGTACCTGTGCGAATGGATGAAGAACTACTCGCCGCTCTTGATGCCAAAGTAAAAGAAGTCGGCGCTCGATGGCGTTCTGAATTGATCCGCGAAGCTCTTGAAGATTACCTTGCTGGTGACAAGGCCCAAAAACGAAGGAAATATCTTACGGAGCTGAGCGCATGGCGCAAGGAACTTCACAATGAAGGCGTAAATCTCAACCAAATCGCCTACAAATTGAATGCTGACCACCCGCTTTCCACAGAAAAAATTATGGATACTCAGGAAAGCCTAAGACAACTTTTTAGCATCATGGTCCGAAACTTCAGAAGCGTAGAAGATGATTTCAGAAGATAACGACGGCCAAGAGCTACCCCAATTCCTTGGTTGAAAAGAAAAGAGTACAAGAAGGCCGACAGTCGACCATAAGATCGACTGCCCACCGTCTCATGATTGCCTATCTCAGCACTTTATTAATCGCTTAATGTAGTAGTTTGTCGCCCGACGAAGAGCCTGAAACTCGCGCCGATTAGCTCTCGACACATTTGGCTTCCCCAATATTCTTTTGAAGAAATCTTCTCGCCACGCAATTAGTCGAATGCGTTGTTTGTCCAGATCGCTTCCTGGAAGTGGTAACGTTTTCTTCATTAGTCCCTCGCCCCCCGCATCTTACGAAGCAATTGAGTAGGATTACCGACATACCCTTTTGTTGCTGCACCAGCTTTCCCTATTGCTGACAAGCCGCCAGAAGCTCCTTTTCGTCCAAGACTGAGGGCACCGCCAGCAAAGACACCAGAGACAGCAGACAGGCCACCGGCTATACCAGACGTAGAACCAGCCGCTGCACCGCTCATATGAGCGGCGAAATCAGGCGCTTTAAGCAGCATTCCCAAAGAAAAGCCGCACCAAATCAACAGCTTCAAATACTCAACGTTAAGGAATCCGAAGCCGTTCATGGCGTTGTCATGGAAAAGCTTCATTGAATCGACCAGCCCCATAAGGGTTACCCCCATGATGATGGAAACAAATATTGCAAGTAGCAAATAATTTGCGATCCCCCTCAGCCATGCCCACAAGAGCGTTCTCGTTTTTTTGATGGCAGCAAGCAGCAGTATAGGGCCACCAATCACAAGAAGAACGAATATTCCAAAAAATGCGATCGTAAAAATGATGAAAAATGCCATATACATTGCAGCAAAAAGGACAAACAACGGAATGGCGGCTATGACATAGCTCATATATCGTCCTGCGTTGACCAAAAGATTGCCTTCTGGTGCCGCACTTTCGATTCCATGGAAAAACTGAAGGGCGAGCTTATCCAAAGCGACAAAAACATCATGTGGGGCAGCATAAGCCCCCATGTCGCTTATTGAGATAAAGAAGCCTGAAAGCTTAAGACCCAACAGCAAAATGGTCCTGACGACATACTCTCCGTATATCTTCCACTCTAACAACGCTGAGTACATGAATGTGATGTACAGACATGTATAAACGAGTTCTTTAACCTTGCCGAAACCTTCCGTAGAAACGCACTTGGCAACGTAAAAAATGTACGCGAGTAAAATCATTCTAAAGGGGTATTTGAAATACTCCATGAGCAATTCATATGACTTGGTTATGTATTTAATGTTCAATTCAAATATTTTGAAAAATATCGCCCAAAGCGGACCAATCTCATTCCCGTGATATTCTGGAAGATAGAGATAGGCGTCTGAAGCGAAAGACTCAGAAGACACGCAAATCACGACCAGCAAGGCCAATGCAACCTTCTTCATTTTGGTAATCCTTCTGTTGTGGGGGCGGTTGAGAATAATAAAAAGCCACACGTACGTATTTTTATTAAGCTAGTCTGGAGGAGTAGCTGTTTTGACTCTCCAAGACCCCTCTGACCCTTTGCGGCCCCATGCTATTTGGGTAATTTCTTCGCCGGTTAAGCGGTAAGCTCTCTTTTCATTAACCCATTTGGGTTGACTTCTCTCGTAGATCCATTTTCGCCCGACTGTTCTGACGATAGAAACGGGCGTCTCGCTTTCGATTTCGGGTTCAGGGTCTTCCTTGTGTTCTACACCAAGTAATTCGGCATATTTATTCCACTGGTTGAGCAACCCCCATGTCCGAAGATCGCGTTGACTTCGAATCCATTTCCAGCGAAGAGCGACTTGGTGAACTGTATAAATGCCATAGCTATCTTTCCCCCCATCAAGAACCACCAGGCCGTGGTTCACGTCGAAGAAGATCGGAGCATGTTCAATATCTTTACCGAATCCACGAAGATCATATTTGAGGCGGTGAGCAAGCTGAGCTACACTCCGTTTTGATTTCAAACGGAAGTATCTGACATTGAACTGAACAAGGCTTCGATCAATTCCTGGAAATACTTGTTCAAGATGATCTGCAAGCAACTCCCTTGCGGCGTCGACATCGATCTTGCCTTGTATATCGCATGTGATGATTTGCGGCTCCTTATTCACCCTACGAATTGCTATGGGCAAAACGCCACTGTGGACGTGGAAACGGTCACGCATGAGGTTAGTGTCTCCAACCGCATGGATGTTAGCGTATGCAAACAAACCATCTTCAGTCTTGAGACCAAACAGCTTACGTTCGAATTTCTTAAGTTCACAGAGGAGGGCTTTGCGTTCTTTTGAGCCTTTGGAGAATTGAGCTTCAATTGCCTCAGGAAGAGTAAAAACAAAAGTCCAAAAACGTTTGACCCCTTGAGCTGCTGCTGCCGTTAGAAGTTTGTTGAGGAACCTTCGTGCAGTTCTTTCTTTATCCCTGTCGTTGCAACCTGGGCAGCATGTTTTGCCGCATGAAAAAGAGGAGACCCGCGTCTCCTTGTCTTTGTATCGTGTTTCCCGTCCAAAAGATTTTGCACCTCCACAAGTGAGAAAGTTAAATTCGGCAAAAGGGTCATGGTGATTGTTCTCTATCCTTTCGATTTTCATTACCGTCTGTCTGAAAAATGATCGCCATAGCCAATATTTGTCTGGAGCCAATGTTTGCCAGTCAGTTCCCTTCAAGCCGAATTCTCGCAACTCTGCGCGGACCCAGTCGCGTTTTGCCCAGGGCCTCTCCTTCTTCTCGAACGAGGAGAGGGGATACGGGAATCGCGCTAGTTGGTGGACAGGCTCAAACGGGTTGCTTTCTTGGCAGGGGGTCGAAAGCTGTCCACCATTATTCAGGATAAGGGTTGAAGATGTATCCCAACGCGAGGCCATGGCCTCGTCTTGGACAAACTCAGGGAAATTCGCCAATGCATGGTGGACCGGATCAAATTCAGGTTTCGTAGGACGCAAAAGAACCTCCGAATCGTATGGTTGAGAACAACCACTCGATTGCGGAGGAGCGGGTGTGACAAATCACACCTTGTATTTTCCGTGTATTTAGGGGAAAATTAGAAACGCTTCCGCTTTCGAGCGGGAAGTACCAGGGGGACTGTTCGCTAATGCTTGCCGGCGCTACGAACAGTTCCCTTCTTCTTTGTTATGGGCATGCCATACTCCTCACTTTAGAACCTCACTACGCTCCTTGAGCCAGGCTAATAATAGGTCTGTCTGATAAGCTATTTTTCTGCCGATTCGGATTCTGGGAGGCCCGGATCCCTCAGAATCCAAATTTGCGATTCTTTTGGCTGAAATGATGCCACCAAGGTGTTTCTCGATTTTATCTCTACTGATTATTGGGGGGAGCTTCGCGCTCAGGGCCATGAGGTCGATAGTTTGTTCAGTCATTTCTTTTCCTCCTGTTTCTTTTGGGTGTTAACTGGTGTTAAAATGAAGAACTGAAATTTGTATGGCAGCTTTGGACTGTGGTGTCAGTTGGAACTTTTTTGAGGGTAAAAAAGTTCCGATAGGGTGGATATGGGCGTAGTCGTCCCATTTTTATTCATGATCAAGTACCTTCCACGCTTGTTGGAAATTTTAGTTGGTTTGTCACTATATTTCCCTGGAAAATTTCCGGTTTCGGCATTTAAGATGAGTTTATTGGCCTGTGCAATAAGATCTTTGTACCGTTGCTTGAGTTCTTTCGGCTTGTTAATTTTTGGGGAAAAAAGTTGTATAATCGCTTGGTCCGTGGGTACTTTTTTTATGCTTAAATCATATGCCTTACGTGCCATTTTGAAAGAGTCTGGCATTATCTTGCCGTCAAGCAAGAAGGCTGCCCAAGAGTACTTGAATCCTTCTTTGTTTAGTGGTTTTTTGTTGAAGTTGATTTGTTTTAAAGAGTTCTTGAAAATATATTCAAGGTCCTCTCTTGATACTGCATTTTTGTTGATGAGCATCACGTCTAGGTGACTTTCAATACTTTGATGCAAGAAAAAATTGATATATTCTTCGACGTCAGGCTTTCTACCGTATTTTTGGATAAATGCATGCTTTTGGAGATGCATGAACCCTCCCAAATGGTCATAGCCAGAAAAGAGTGCTCCTAACTCACCAGCATCGGCTTCTTCATAGAGCCACTTAAGTCGCCAACAAACATGTTTGAATCGACTTCGTTCTGTGTCTTGAAAAAGAGGGTATAACTTCGAAATGACGTCATAAAAAGTCATGTTGTTTTCTTCTATTATGACCGAATTAAGTTCTTCACGAGAGAAGTTACTATAGAACCAATCGAAATAGAGATCCGTTAATTGCTTGTTCTTGGGACTGATGCCTCCGCAGACGGCAGGGAAAGGAGGATTCGCATTGTTATCACTTCTCTCTCGAATGATTCGGCAAACATTTTGATAGCGTTTGCTCCTTCTGAGGAATTCCCACCAGTAGTAATATGCTTGTACTTTAGCGTAGCTGAGATCCGTGATCTTGGGTTTCTTTTTCAAATCCAGCTTCATGGCCTAGCCTCTTGTTGTGTTGTTTATGGGGATGATTTTTGTTTCTTTACTGATCTTCAAGGCTGTTTCTAGGGATTTGACTGCTTTAACTTTCGTCTCATCAATTGCATGGGCATATCTCCCGGCCATTTGAAGGGTGCTCCATCCAAATATTGCTTGAAGCGATCGGATGTCCACGCCAGCAGAGAGCATCATTGATGCGCTTGTGTGGCGAAGGCTATGGAACACTATTCTGTCGCGTCGATCCTTTCTGCCTTTGTTGAGTTCCAAGTCGTCTACCGCTTTACGGAATGCCCAGGGGGCTTCTTTCCAAGGTTCGTTTTTTCGGTTTGTGAAAATGGTGGAGTGTGCTTCTCCCTGGGGTTTGCTCTTTAGGATTTCTTTGAGAGGAGCTGCAAGGGGGACGGTTCGCGGTTTGCTTGTCTTCGTGTGGATAAGCCGGAGGGTATCGCCTTCGAGGTCCACTCCTGCCCAAGTAAGCGAAGAGAGTTCTCCCAATCTGGCACCAGTGTAGAGAGCGGCTAAAGAGAGTTCCCATGCCCGTTCGTCAAGAGTTTTAATTGCGTCGAGTAGGTTGGTAGCTTCACTAGGGGTCAAGAAACGACTTCTAGCGTTATTGACGCGTGGCATGTCAATATTTGCGGTAGGACTTTCTTGGTTAACCACGCCTCGCTTTTTTGCATGGTTCCAAACCAGTCGGAAGATCGCGAGGCTATGTTGTATAGTCCTTGGGGAGCGCCCTTTGGCAAAGAGTCGATCTTTTACCTGCTGTAAGTCTTCACCCGTAATTGTAGCCATTGGTTTTTTGTTGAAAACGGGGGCGAGCCAGTCTCTTTTGTGGCTTTTTTCTGTTTGTATGCTTTTGGGTTTTTTCCGCTGCTTGGCTTCCGGTAAATAGTAGTTGTCGAAATAGTTTTCAAAAGAAATTGCACGAGCCTTTTTTCGTTTCTCCGCATCTCTGTTCATGTCCCTCATTTCTTTGAGGGTGCGAGGGGCAATGCCACGTCTTGCATTGTCTTTGAGTTCTCCTAGGAGTTGATATGCGTCTTCGGCTGTCTTTTTCTGTGATAACCAGCCGAACATTTCTTCTACTTGTCTTCCATCTACTCGATAGCGGATGAAGTAGCACTCATCGAAGCGCACTCCATGTTTTCGAGTTGGATGCTTTCTGGCGCGAACTCCAGGGAATTTGGTTTTAAATTTTTGACCGCTCATATGTCCTCCTGCCCCACCCATGCCCCACAAAAGAGTAAGAAGTGACGAGGGGAGTTGGGTGGTAAAGTGAAGGCCAAAATGAGTCATAAACCTTTTGATGTCAAGGGTATTATAGTTTTATTTGTACTAGTGTGAAGTTGAGGGAAAAGTATAAAACTAAGATTCAAAATCCGCCGGCGGTAACGCTGTGGGGGTTCGAGTCCCCCCCTTGGTACCATAGGTAAAATGAGGCTTTTGTAATCACATTTTGATTGCAAAAGCCTTTTTTTTGCGTCGATCGACGTGTTAGGGCGCTTGCGGGAAGTATTTTTTTTGGAGTTTGGAGTGGGCTTTTGACTTTTTGAACGCAATCAGTGTCTTGGAGAAGTTCTTGACGAATTCTTTTGTGGTATTTTTGCGGCTGAAGATGATGTATAGGCCGTCGCGTTTGACGGTAATGGTTTGATCGGGAGTAATGTTTTTGTATTTGAGCGTGGCTGCAAGGTGGAGGCCGTTGCTATATTCCGCGACAGTCGCGTCGATTCTGCCCGCGCTGAGTTTCTTGAAGTTGGCCTTGTCGGAGTTGACGTTTTCTACGATACAGTTGGTTTTGATGAAGTCCCAGAATTCTTTAGTGTAGCTATAGCCCGACACAACTCCTATTGTTTTTCCTTTTAAACTCTCCAGAGAGTGAATTTCTTCACCTCTTCTTGTCCATATCACCCAGGACGATTCAAAAAGTACTTCACTGGGGTAATACGCGAATGTTTGTCTGTCAGAGGTAAGGTTTGCTGAGAAGAGCCCTTCTGCGTCGCCGTGTTTGATCATCTCCATGGCCCGTCGCCATGGGAATGCACGGATGTTATCAGTAGGAACGCCCATTTGGGTGTATATGGCTTGCACCATCTCTACAGAAAAGCCGGAAATGCCGGTTGCTGTTTCAATTTGGTATGGAGGCCAAATGTCGCAAACCAGTTTGAATGGTTGTTGAGCCTCTGCATTGGTAAACAGGAGCAAGGCTGTTAATAATGCCAAGCCCAATGATGCGGTTGGTTTGTTTTTTATTTTTCTCATTCGTTTGAATCCTTCCTGTTTATAGCATCTGGAAATGCTTATCGCAATTATACTGTAATAATACTATCTGTCCCGTTCCAATTTTTAGTTTTCCATTCCTGTACGAGTGGTTAAAATTTATTTTCATAAAATATTTTGCTTTTTGCGAACAGTAACTACGGCTGCTTTTGGGTCGTCTTTTTTAGTGTTTCTTTTTGAACGAGAGAGGTCTCAGTTCAGAACTTTGCAGAAAGGAGCTCGAGAATGGGGTTTTGTCGTGAGTTAGAAAAAATGTAGTTTCAAGATTCTTTTTGAGTGGAAATCATGTTGGCTCTTTCTTTTGAAGGAGTATGCGTATCTATCTGCTATTGTGGGGATAAGAGCGAAGGGGGCTCATGACATCTTTGAGGGTAAGCCCCATGTGGTTTTGAAGAAAAGGCGTGTTTTTTCCCATGAGATTAATCTAACCATCTAAAAATATAATAGATTGCGAACTATGTTTTTTATAAAGAGGTGGGTATCAAGTGGAGGATTACAAATGAAACTCAGTAAGATTGGTATTGGGCAAAGGTTGATTGCCATTTTGGCTGTACTGATGGTCATTCTGGTTACTTTTTTTCTTGTAAACGTTAATTTGGGGACAAAGGAAATGACTTTGTCCATTGTTGAAAAGACTTTGAGTCAGAATGCACGTAGTTCAACTGACTTGGTCGATACTTGGCTTGCCGACCAGATGTTGTTTTTAGGGCTTGCTTCAACAAATCCAATGGTGGTTGCTGCTGCAGATGGAGGCGATTGGGGCCCGGCTACGGAGTGGCTGAAGAGTGCCAAGAACAATGATCCGATGCTGGAGTCGCTTTTTGTACATGATGCAGAAGGCAACAGCGTGGTGACAACAAATACGGGCGGTCGAGGGAAGAATTATAGAAGCCGTGGATATTACAAGGCGATCATAGGAAGTGGAGAGGATTCTTTTATTTCGGAATTGAGCCTTTCCCCTGTGAGCAAAAACCCCCGTATAGCCTTGGTTAAGGCCGTGAAAAAAGATGGCAGGACCATTGGGTATGTTGGCATGTCTGTTTTGGCTGAAGGATTTGCCAAGCATTTGCTGTCTATCAAGGTCGGTGAAAGCGGTTACTGTTTTCTTTATGATACAGCCGGACGGATTTTGGCGCACCCGGATAAAGATTTGATTTTTAAAGATTTGAGTAAATATGATTTTATTCAGGCCGGAATCCGCAAGAAAGACGGGTTTATTGAGTACGAGTGGCAAGGTGCTGTTAAGTATATGGCGTTTGGTGAGGTTAAAAAGACTGGCTGGATTGTTGCCCTTTCCGGTACACGTGCTGATTTCTTAATCGAAGCCGATGCCATGCAGATGCAGCTTTTGATTGTGGGGGTGGTCTCTTTAGTAGTCATCCTTCTTTTGACTTTCTTTATAACGCGTCGGCTTGTGACTCAACCGCTTGCAGTGATCGTGGAAAAATCCGAAGCGGTGAGTCGTGGTGATTTGTCTGTCGATCTTTCTGGTAAATTCAGTGGCGAACTTGCTCGTTTGCGGGATGCCTTTAGTTCCATGGTCGAGAATCTGCACGAAGTGGTTGGTAATATTCATTCAGGCAGTGAAAATGTTGCTTCTGGATCAGAAGAGTTGACCGCAACGGCTGAGACCTTGGCTCAAGGGGCCAACACTCAGGCAACCGGCGTTGAACGGCTGTCGAGTTCCGTTGAACAGATGAGTTCAAGTATTAATAACAACGCTACCAACGCTCAAGAAACAGAGTCGCTGGCTCAACAGGCTGCCAAGGATGCTCAGGCTGGTGGTGAAGCCGTTGCTCAAGCTGTCGCAGCAATGAGTGATATCGCCGAAAAGATTTCGATTATTGAAGAAATTGCTCGGCAGACCAATCTGTTGGCCTTGAATGCGGCCATTGAAGCGGCGCGTGCTGGTGAACACGGTAAGGGGTTTGCGGTTGTTGCTGCTGAAGTTCGCAAGTTGGCTGAACGGTCCGGTGTTGCCGCGAGTGAAATTAGTGAATTGTCATCTTCAAGCATGGATGTTGCTGATACTGCTGGCAAGATGCTTGAAAAGCTCGTCCCTGATATTCAAAAGACAGCCGAATTGATTCAGGAAATATCTGCGGCTACGTCAGAGCAAAATACTGGAGCTGGTGAAATTAGTACTGCCATTCAGGATTTGGATCAGGTGGTTCAGCAGAATGCTGCTGCGTCGGAGGAGACGTCTTCTACTGCTGAAGAATTATCGAGTCAGGCAATGCAGCTTCAGCAGATCGTAAGTTACTTCCAGCTGAAGGATAATCCGATCTCTTCAGGGCGGAGTCATGTTACCGCGTATGAGCAAAAACCGTCCTTGGGGAGTGCCCCTGCGGCACCGTCTACACCCTCGGCCATGCTTGAGGCTGGAGTGGAAACCGATGAAGGATTTGAACGATTCTGATTCCGTTTAAGACAAGGGATGTCGGTCGGGTGAATAAGTCTGGCCTGACCTTTCGTCTCAGAGAGTGAAATGAGGCCTCAGTCAACTGACTGGGGTCTTTTCTATGGGCCTAAAAAAAATGAAAGGCTCCATGGCGGTGTTTGGAGCCTTTCGGGGGAGTTCCCGACGGGGAACGTCGGGAAAACAATTTGAAAATCAGGTCCTGTATAAAGCACATATCTGGACGGTTATGACAATAGGGAATGTTCCCGTTGTGGACAGAGTCGTTGGGAGAATATCCCGTTTGAAGAGTCGAAAAAAAAGCAGCCGTCCAGCTTTGTGGGCTGGGCGGCTGCTGAAAATCAATTTGGTATATCGAGAAATGGCCGGATCAGCCCTCTTGAAGCAATTTTTTTGCGATGTCCATGTCATATAATGCCAAGGGGTTACGGTCTGTGCCGCGTTCTCTGAACATGGCGGCAGCCTGTTCGATTGCGGAGTAGGGCATCCATTTATGTTTCTCCCAAATGATGGGTTCCTTGGGGTTATAGAGTCTGAACTCGATATCGTCATTATTGGCGCGTACGTACATGCGTACTTCGGAATGCTGGAGCGAAGGTGTATAGTAATGGCCGCGTTCGTCTTTCATAGATATCTCCTAACCGTTGAAACCGAAACGGATAGTTCCGCCCGCTTCGTATGTCTTTATATTCATGCCTGCGAGTAGGATGCGCAGGGGTCTGCCAAAGAAGAAGTCGTTCATTTCCGATGCCATGCCGGTTTTTTCCGGGACCAAATGTCGTAATTCCATATCGAAGACAACCATTTCCTTGAGGGATTTGCCAGCTTCGTGGTCGCCTTCTCGAGCCGCTTTTCCCAATTGTTCCATCTCGGCGGGGGCACATCTTTTATCATGTTCAGCCATGAGCTCCAGCAGAGGGTGCCCTTTGGGCATCAGGTCTACGCGGGTCAATCTGTCTATGGTATACATGGCTCGGAGTGGTTCGATGTCCTTGCAGAAGAGTACCTCACATTCGATGGGGCGCGCCCCATAGATGCCACAGGTATTGCCTTCCGGGCTGAAATGAATGCAGGTCCACGTGCCGTCGCGTCCCTTGAGTTTGAGCATCTCGGCATCAAGGGGAGCCACTTTTTGCTTGGGTTGATCGTATACCCACTCGCCTGGCCTGAGTGCGACTATTTCGGACAGGGCGATGGTTCCGTCCTGGATCAACGGGAGATCGGCCTTATGAAGTGCCGGGCCGCCATTTCTACAGCAGTCACCGCACCGTCGGCAGCCTGTTTCGTTTGTGTTTGATTTTTGCAAGTTTGTGTTGCTCCTAATATCCTTTTACGGTATCGGTTGTGGCGGTCCATAACCTGTGCCATGGGACCGATACTCCGGCTTGGCCTCAATGGCAAGCTCGAGGGATGAATCTAAACATGAGTACAGGCTGTCCGTTGGGTCCGCAGATTAAGGATTGGCAATGATTACTTGGATATTTCGGTTGACATAAAACCGGTGTGTTCAGTACATTGTCAGCCCTGCATACCTTGTGAATATAGGTGCAAAAGCCAATATTCAAGGTACTTGCGTTACGTAGGAAAGGCGCTCTGGCTTCAGGTGATCTCCATCACTGCTTGCCGGCCTGAGCGCAATAATGGTTGATGGCAACATCTTAATCAAACAATGGAGGTTAAGGGAATGGCGAAACACAAAACTCCTCTGTTGGATCAGCTGGAAAGCGGCCCGTGGCCCAGCTTCGTATCCGACATCAAACAGGAGGCTGCATCTCGAGCCAAGAACGAGAAGGGTCTTGACTACCAGATCCCCGTCGACTGTCCCGATGATTTGCTGGGCGTGCTCGAAATGTCCTACACCGATGGTGAAACTCACTGGAAGCACGGCGGTATCGTCGGCGTTTTCGGTTATGGCGGCGGCGTTATTGGCCGTTACTGTGACCAGCCTGAGATGTTCCCCGGCGTAGCTCACTTCCACACCGTTCGTGTGGCTCAGCCCAACGGTAAATGGTACAGCACCAAGTTGCTGGGCGACTTGATGGACATTTGGGAACTTCGTGGTTCCGGTCTCACCAACATGCATGGCGCCACCGGCGACATCGTGTTCTTGGGTACCACCACTCCGCAGTTGGAAGAAATTTTCTTCGAGCTGACCCACAATCTGGACATCGACCTCGGCGGTTCCGGTTCCAACTTGCGTACCCCTGCTGCTTGTATGGGTATGTCCCGTTGTGAGTATGCATGTTACGATTCTCAGGAACTGTGCTACCACCTGACCATGGAATACCAGGATGAACTTCATCGTCCGGCATTCCCTTACAAGTTCAAGTTCAAGTTCGATGCGTGCCCCAACGGTTGCGTTGCCGCTATCGCTCGTTCTGACCTGTCCTTCATCGGTACTTGGAAAGACGACATCAAGGTCGACCAAGAAGCCGTTGCAGCGTACGTTGGCGGAGAATTCCCCCCGAATGCTGGCGCCCACGCTGGTAAAGACTGGGGCGCATTTGACATCCAGAAAGAAGTTGTCGATCTGTGTCCGTCCAAGTGCATGTCCTACGAAGGTGGCAAGCTGGCCATCGACAACAAGGAATGCGTCCGTTGCATGCATTGCATCAACACCATGCCTCGTGCATTGAAAGTCGGTGACGAACGTGGTTGCTCCATCCTTTGTGGTGCAAAAGCCCCGATCCTCGACGGTCCCCAGATGGGTTCCCTGCTCGTGCCTTTCATGGAAGTCAACAAAGACGATGACTACCAGTCTATCAAAGATCTCATCGAAAACGTTTGGGATTGGTGGATGGAAGAAGGCAAGAACCGTGAGCGCATTGGTGAAACCATGAAACGTCTCGGCATGGCCACATTGGTCAAGGCTGCTGGCGTTCCTGTTGACGCCCGTCAGGTTCAGGAACCTCGCCACAACCCCTACATCTTCTGGAAAGCAGAAGACGTTGAAGGTGGTTGGGATCGCGATATCAACGATTTCCGTAAGCGTCACCAGCGCTAAAAAGAGGAGTGAAATAATATGGCTTTTATTTCTTCCGGGTACAATCCCGACAAACCGATGGAAGGTCGGATCTCCGACATTGGCCCTCGTCACTTCGGCGAGTACCTGCCCCCGGTTATCAAAGAAAACTTTGGTAAATGGGACTACCATGAGATCCTTGAGTCCGGCATCTTGCTGCACGTAGCTCAGGGCGGTGCTAAGACTTACACCGTCCGTGCTGCTACTGCTCGTTTGATGACCGTTACCCATATCCGTGAAATCTGTGAAATCGCTGACAAGTTCTGTGGTGGTTTCGTTCGTTTCACTACTCGTAACAACCTCGAATTCCAGGTTGAGACCGAAGAAGCAGCCAAAGAACTGAAGGCCTTCTTGAACGACCAAAAGTTCGACGGTGGTTCCATGAAGTTCCCGGTCGGCGGAACTGGCGCTGGTGTGACCAATATTGTTCACACTCAGGGTTGGGTCCATTGCCACACCCCGGCAACTGACGCTTCCGGTACCGTTAAGGCTACCATGGACGTCGTCTTTGATGACTTCACTGACATGAAGTTGCCTGCTCCGGTGCGCATCTCCATGGCTTGCTGCCTGAACATGTGCGGCGCTGTTCATTGCTCCGATATCGCGATTCTCGGTATTCACCGTAAACCGCCTATTATCGATCACGAGTACTTGGACAACTTGTGCGAAATTCCTTTGGCCGTTGCAGCCTGCCCCACCGGTGCAGTCCGCCCGTCCAAGGTTGAAGTTGATGGCAAGACCTTCAAGACGGTTGCTATTAAAGAAGAACGCTGCATGTTCTGCGGTAACTGCTACACCATGTGCCCCTCCCTTCCGCTGTCTGACGGCGAAGGTGACGGTATCGCACTGATGGTCGGTGGTAAGATCTCCAACCGTATCACGAAACCCGCCTTCTCCAAGGTCGTGGTTCCGTTCATCCCCAACGAGCCGCCTCGCTGGCCTACGCTGACCAAGACAATCAAGAGAATTCTTGATACTTACGCAGCTGAAGCCAACAAGTACGAGCGTCTGGGTGACTGGGCCAATCGTATCGGTTGGGAACGTTTCTTCGAGAAATGTGACCTGCCCTTCACTGAGCATCTGATCGATGACTTCCGTGATCCGGCATACTACACTTGGCGTCAGACCACTCAGTTCAAGTGGTAGGATAAATACCATCGGGGTACGGTCTTATGGACCGTACCCCGTTCTTTTCAAATAACAAGGAGTCCATCATGGCACTCGACGTTGAAGCCGCAAAAGCTGAAATTCTTGCTTTCTGCGAATCGAAGTCCAAGAACAAGTCCAAGTTCTACTTTAATGACTTCACCAAGCTTTTCCCGGATGAGAAAGCCCGTGCAGTCAAGAAAATTCTGACCGCTTTAATTCAGGAAGAAAAATTGGTGTTCTGGTCCTCCGGGTCCACCACCATGTACGGTATGGCCGGTGCAGGCAAACAGGCCGCTTCCGAGGGCGAAGACTAGACTCTAGCCGAGTTCGGTAATTGAGGCCTTGCCCGTATCTTTATGATGCAGGGCAAGGCTTTTCTTGATTGTGAGTTGAACCTGCTATGGCGCAAAGTAACATTTCTCGTATAGTTCTGGCCGGTTTATCCGGCGGCACAGGGAAGACTATTGTCTCTCTGGCTTTGGCTCGTGCTTTTAAAAGAGCCGGAAAACGGGTGGCTCCCTTTAAAAAGGGGCCGGACTACATTGATGCTCAGTGGCTTAGTCTGGCCGCGGGGCGTCCTTGTTCGAATCTTGATCCCTTTTTCCATTCAACAGAAATGATCCGTTCTTTATTCTTTCATAAATCATGCGGCTCTGAAATTAGTTTAGTGGAAGGGAACCGCGGACTCTTTGATGGTATGGACGAGCACGGTTCCTGTTCGACTGCGGAATTGGCACGCATGCTTGATGCGCCTGTTATTCTTGCGATTGATTGTACCAAAATGACGCGTACTGTGGCGGCGATAGTTCAAGGCTGCACACACTTCGAGCCGGGGTTGAACCTTGCTGGCGTGATTCTCAACCGAACTGCCGGAGAACGTCATCGTTCGGTGTTGCGAAAATCCATTGAGACTCATACAGATATTCCAGTCTTGGGGATGTTACCAAAAATTTCTTCCAATCCTATTCCTGAGCGGCACATGGGACTCGTTTCCGATCAGGAATATGACGTCCCTGCGCAGGAGGCTCTTGATGCGCTGGCTGATATGGCCGAAGATCTGCTCGATATTGACACCATAGTTGATATCGCTACAAACGCACCTGATTTCGGCTCGGATCCTGGTCCTATTTATCAAAGTGAATCCGTGAAGAAAAAGGTTCGCATTGGTTACGTCCAAGATGCTTCCCTTTGGTTTTATTACCCGGAGAATCTCGAAGCTTTGGAACATGCAGGTGCAGAATTGGTTCGGTTGAGCATCCTTTCCGACGAACCGTGGCCCACTATTGACGGTTTGTACCTCGGCGGTGGTTTTCCTGAGGTTTTTGCCGAACGTATAGCGGATAACACCACTATTCTTGCTCATATAAACAACCTGTCTGAAAGTGGAATGCCCATTTATGCCGAATGTGGTGGATTCATGGTGCTGTGCGATTCGCTAGAGGTTAATGGTGCTTCCCATCCGATGGCTGGAGTCTTTCCCGTTGGAACGTCTTTTTGCCCCAGGCCGCAAGGCTTGGGCTACACTGAAGCAGAAGCCGTTGAAGATAATCCCTTTTTCTCGACCGGAACATGTGTCCAAGGTCATGAATTTCACTATTCGTTGTGTGTTTCAGACGGGTCTTCAACTTTGCGACCTGCTTTGAAAATGTTGCGGGGGCAGGGGGGAGGCGTTGGGTATGACGGTTTTCTGCATAAAAAAACCCTTGCCGGGTATAATCATATCCATGCCCTTGCAGTGCCTGATTGGGCCATCCGATTTGTTGCCGCAGCCAGCGAATATCGTTCCAAGTCTTAACGCGTAAATTTCTTGTCTCCGAGCCGCTTTTCATGAGAAAGTGCGGCTGAACCTATCAAGACAACAAGTGAGTAACAAATGAGTATTCCTTTTATCGACTTGAAATCACAGTATAAAGAAATTGAGACCGCCGTAAAGAAAGGTATAGATGGTGTTCTGGAACATGGTGCATATATCATGGGGCCGGAAATCGCTGATTTGGAGGCTCGTTTGTCGAGCTTCAGTTCTGTCCGTTTCGGAGTCGGATGCGCTTCAGGTACCGACGCTCTGGTCATGGCTCTCATGGCTCTGGAAATTGGGCCGGGTGATGCTGTTTTCACAACGCCATTTACATTCATGGCCACTGCAGAGTCCATTGCTCTTCTCGGCGCGACTCCGGTGTTTGTGGATGTCGATCCTGTGACATACAATATTGATCCTGAAGATCTTCGTCGCAAGATTGCTGACGTCAAGGACAATCGTACTGATCTGACTCCTCGCGGAGTTATTTCCGTGGATCTCTTTGGGCAGCCTGCAGACTATGATCTCATCGAACCGTTGGCGCACAACAGCGGCTTGTTTCTTATTGTAGACGCGGCCCAGTCTTTTGGCGCGACTTACAAGGGCAAGCCAGTTTGTTCGTTGGGTGATGTTGCCTGCACTTCCTTCTTCCCGGCCAAGCCGCTTGGTTGCTATGGTGACGGTGGAATGGTGTTTGCGCATAATGAGGAGCTGTATAAGTTGCTTCAATCCATTCGTGTTCATGGCATGGGTGAAGACAAGTATGAAAACGTTCGTTTGGGAATCAATGGCCGTCTTGATGCCATGCAGGCAGCCGTGTTGCTTGCCAAGTTCGAAATTTTCCCCGGCGAAATTGTCAAACGTCAACAGGTTGCAGATCGGTATGAGGAACTTTTGTCCTCTGTGCCTGGTTTGACAACGCCCGCCGTTGCAGAAGGGAATACCTCTGTCTGGGCACAATATTCTGTATTGGCTAAAAATTCAGAGCATCGCACCGAACTTATGGGTAAGCTTGGTGCAGCCTCCATTCCTACAGCCATTTACTATCCGAAACCGCTGCATCTTCAGAAGGCTTTTGCCAATCTGGGATATCAGGAAGGGGATTTCCCTGTCTGCGAGGAAATCGGTAATCGTATCTTTGCTCTGCCCATGCATCCGTATCTCAAGGCAGAAGATCAGGCGACCATAGCCGAAACGCTCAAGGGATAAGGATTTATGGCTTTCGGAAATTCATCAAACTTGGTGCGAGTCTTCAAGCCCATTGCGGCTGGACTTGCGTTGGCCTTTTTGGCTACCGCCATGGTGGATAAACCCGCTCCGGTGCATTTCCAGCCCGAGAATCCGTATGCCGCAAAGCAAGCGGAAATACTTGAGCCACAGGCCGAATTGGTTATTGAAAAGAATATTATGAAACTCGGTTCTCTCCTGTCTGTCACGGCTGTAGGTTCCGTGACGCAGGAGGGGCTGCCCGTATTTAGTAGCCCGGTTGTGTCAGATGAAATTGAAGTTTTGTCCGAGTCAAACTCTCTGCCGAATACGGTGCCTTCGGAATCACAACAACCCTGACTATAATCGGCACTTGCCGACAATTTGCCAGCCGTGCATCCCTCTGATACACGGTGGGACGCGAACGACATTACGCCGGGGAATTGCCGGCACAAAGGAGATACAAAATGATTAAAATGGAAACCAGCATGGGTGACATCGTCATCGAGCTTGATTTTGAAAAGGCCCCCAAGTCTGCTGCAAACTTTCAGCAGTACGTTGAAGAAGGCTTTTACGATGGTCTTATTTTTCACCGTGTTATCGGTAACTTTATGGTTCAGGGCGGCGGCATGGATGAAAACATGCAGGAAAAGGCAACCCGTGAGCCTATTGAAAACGAAGCCAACAATGGCGTGAAGAACGATTGCTACACTTTGGCCATGGCGCGTACCATGGACCCCCATTCCGCTTCTTCTCAGTTCTTCGTTAACGTCAAGGACAACGGTTTTCTCAACTTCTCTTCCGAGACCCCTCAGGGTTGGGGCTATGCCGTTTTCGGTAAGGTTGTAGAAGGTACTGATATTGTAGACGAGATCAAGGGTGTGGCTACTGGCCGTAGCGGCTTCCACGACGATGTCCCGGTCGAGCCTGTTTTTATCAACAAAGCCACTGTGATCGAAGACTAATTGATTCTTCGCTGGAAATATCCGGCATACGAATATAAACGGCGTACCCTGTGAATACAGGGTACGCCGTTTTATTTGTACGGATAAAGTATTTGGCTGGAAGAGTCTTAGACAGTGAGGTTCAGTCCGGTGTACGAGTTCTGGCCCTGACCAAACATCAGCCCTCCACCGTCAAACCAGGATGTCGGATCTGAATTATCAGCAAACCACCATGACATGGATTTGAATTGAAGGTTTTGCATCATCTGACCTTGTGACAGCTTGGTGCTTGCTGTGTTGGTCAGTTTACCCAATTGAAGAATGGTATCGAATTCTTCAACTTTGTCTGGGTTGTCTTCGAAATATTTATCGATGATTTCTTTGTCTTCATGGCCCTTGGCAATGGTCACCTTGCCGGTAGCTGGGTCATAACTCAACGGAAGTTCTTTCGTGACATCCACGCCCAAAGCTTTGAGATCTGCAGTTACAGTGATATCCCATTTGGCTTCGAGCTTTGCACGATATTTATCGACATCGAGGAAAGAGAGTCTGTTGTCCGTTCCCTTGGGAATTTTGGATAAGTATGACTCAATGTCACTCGCCATGCCGTTTGTGCTTTCAGTTTTATCCTGCTCTTTATCCATTTGAGCGGCGCGTGTCTTTAATTGCTGCTCTTCATTCGCGGCTTGCAAAAGTGAATAGGCATCCATGTATCCATTTGATCCAACCGATTGAACTGCCATTGTGGTCCTCTTGCATTCAGGGTTCATGGGCAATTTTTGCCCTGTCGAAATCCAAAGCATAAGCCGTGCCATTACAGGGCCAAGGATACAAAAAAAGGACTGCCCATGAGGACAGTCCTTTGAAGTGTGCGCGAGCTTTGTGCTAGCCGCCGAGATAGGCTTTTTTGACCTCAGGATCTTCCCTGAGTTGATCGCAAGGTCCTTGTGCCACTATTTCGCCGGTGTCGATGACGTAGCCTCGGTGGGCGAATTTGAGAGCAAGGTTGGCATTCTGTTCAATCAACAGAATGGTCATGCCTTCTTTGTTTAGTTCTTTCAGGGTGCGGAACATGTCGTACATAAGCAGCGGGGCGAGTCCCATGGACGGTTCATCAAGCATGATGATTTTACAACCGGACATAAGAGCGCGGCCCACGGCCAACATCTGTTGTTCTCCACCGGACAGGGATTCTGAACGTTGTTTTTTGCGTTCATCCAGACGGGAGAAGAGTGAGTAGACTCGTTTGTAGTCCCGATCAATATCTGCCTGAGAATCTTTGCGGGCATAGGTTGCCAGCTTGAGGTTTTCCTCAACGGTCAGATTACCGAAGATGTGACGGCCTTCCGGGACCAAAGCAAGATGGAGGTCGCTGACAATCTTGTCAGGGGCCATACCCAGAATGGATTTGCCCTTGAACTTGATGTCGCCCTTGAAGATCTTGGGGGCTTCAGGCGGCGGCAGTTGTGCGATGGACATGAGTGTCGTTGATTTGCCTGCGCCGTTGGCTCCGATAAGCGTAACTATTTCGCCTTCGCCCACGGAGAAGTCGATGCCGTGAAGGGCCTCGATGTTACCGTATTTAACGTAGAGGTTTTCAACCTCGATGAGTGGAGTTGTCATATGTTGTCGTCTCCAAGATAGGCCTTGATGACGGCCGGGTTGCTCTGGATGTCTTCTGGTGTGCCTTCAGCGATGGTTGCGCCGAAATCAATAACTTTGATCCATTGACATAGGGATGTCACGACCTTCATTTGATGTTCAATCATGAAGATAGTGATATCGAAGTTGTCGTGAATCCAGCGGACCAGTTTGATGAGGTCTTCCACGTCGGCGGAGTTCAGTCCAGCTGCAGGTTCATCCAGCAGCAGGAGCTTGGGCCGGATAGACATGGCGCGGGCAATCTCAACACGGCGTTGCAGGCCATACGGGAGGTTCTTGGGGAACTCGTAGGCCACGTCAGTCAGTGACATGGCGTCCAGCAGTTCTTCTGCAATCTCCAGAATGCGTGCTTCTCGCGCTCGATATTTAGGGCCTCTGATGATGGAGTCCCAGACCGAATAGCCCAACCGATAGTGCTGGGCTATGCGGATGTTATCAAGCACGGTCATATCGTGCCACAGTCGAATATTTTGAAAGGTTCGGGCAATGCCCATTGACGTAACCTGATGCGGCTTGAGGCCTGCGGTCGGGTTGCCGTCAAATATAATACTTCCTTCAGTAGGCTGGTAGAAACCAGAGATCAGGTTGAAGATGGTTGTCTTGCCTGCTCCGTTGGGGCCGATCAGCCCCATGAGTTCGCCGCCTTTCATTTCCACGCTGAATTCGGATACGGCCTGAAGGCCTCCGAAACGCTGGGTCATAGTGTCGATTTTGAGAAGTGACATGCCGATCCCCTACTTGAACGTGTAGAATTTTTTGAGTTTCGGGAATACGTCCGATAACTCCTTGTTACCCATGATGCCTTCGGGCCTGAACTGCATGATCAGGACGAGGAGCAAGGGAATCATGACCCATTTGATGACACCGGCTGACGGTTCCCATTCAGGGAAGACGAACGTTGCAGGAGCCAGCAGGAAGTCCATGAGGGACTGGGATCTGAGCACTTCCATCAGGAAGGTGAAGACCACGGCAGAAATGATTGCGCCCGAGAGCGATCCCATGCCGCCGAGGTAGACCATGACCATGGCCTCGGTGGATTTAAGGATGTTGAATGACTGCGGATTGACGTAACCGACGACGTGGGCGAACAGGCCGCCCGCACATCCGGCCAGACCCGCCGAGATCATGAAGTTGACCAGTTTTATTTTGTTGGTGTTCACGGACATGATTTCCGCTGCAGTTTCATCTTGGCAAATGGCATTGACGCCTTTGCCATATGTGGATGTGATAAACCGGCGGATGACCCAGATGGTAAAGACCATGAAGGTAATAACCCAGAAGAGCATCCATGGACCGTTTAACGTGTCTTTCATGGCCCAGACAGTGCTTTTCATCCCTTGGAAACCGCGAGAACCACCAACAAAGTCCATGTTTTCAATGGCCGAGATGACCATGTAGTTTACGGCGATGGTGATGATAGCCAGATAGTCGTCTCGAGTTTTGAATGCCGGGACTGCCACCAGAATACTGACAACAGAAGCAAAGGCACCACCCAAGAGTATGATAATCGGGAAAGCCAGAAAAGCCATATCCGGGGGAAGCAGCGGGTCACCGAGAGTCTTGCCGAAAAATAGGACTGACAGGATTGATGCGACGTATGCCCCCACGCACATGAAGGCTGCGTGCCCACAGGTGAATTCACCCATGTTACCGTTTACCAAGTTCAGGCTAGTCGCCATGATTATGTTGATACCAACATACATGAATACGGCTTGGATGTAGTTGCTGATGACGCCGAACTGGGCCAGGGACAGCAGGAACAGGGCACTGACAACCATGACGAAGTTGAGAGAATATTTTTTCATATGTATTTCTTCCAACTAAATTTTGGTTGATTGCGGCATGCCGAACAAGCCTGTTGGTTTCATCCACAGGATGATCAACAGGATCGTAAAGGCGAACAGGTCGCGGTAGGTGGATGGGAACACGGTAACGACGCCGACCTCAATGAAGCCGAGCAGGAAGCCTCCGTAGAATGCGCCTCGGATGTCTCCGATACCGCCGACAACCGCTGCGATAAATGCTTTCCAACCGATGATCATACCCATAAATGGTTCAAGGACCGGATAGGACATGGCGAACAAAAGTCCGGCCAGACCTGCAAAAGAGGACCCAAGAACAAAGGTGAATACGATAATGGCGTCAATGGGAATGCCCATGAGTGGAATGGCAAATTTGTCGTAAGAGATGCCGCGCATGGCCATGCCGATTTTTGTTTTGGTGACGATAAAGTTTAGGAAAATGAAAACGGCGATTGCTGCTACGATGACGATGACTTTTAAGTTGGTGATGGTCACGCCGCCGAAGTGCCAGATTGATTTTTCAATCAGTTCGGGAAATTTGAGACGGCTGGCTCCGAGCACTGCCAGGTTGGAGTACTCAAGAATTAGCCCGCACATGAGTGCGGTGATGACCACATAGAGTCGGTGTGCTCCTTTTCGACGCAAGGGGCGGTAGGCAACGCGTTCAAGCGTAACACCGACACAGGCGGTCAGGAACATGGTCAGCGGCACGGCGAGCATGAATGTCACGATGGGCGAAAGGCCAACTGTGGGACCGAGTAGGAATCCGGCCACGAAAAAAGCGATATACGCGCCAACCATGAAAATATCACCATGGGCGAAGTTGATCAGCCTGAGTACGCCGTACACGAGGGTGTAGCCCAATGCGATAAGGGCATAAAAGCTGCCCCACTGAAGCGCATTGAGTATGTTTTGAATAATAAAGTCCACGTTTACTTCCCGGGAAATATCTTTGGGCCTTTGGGGTTTATTCCGAACGAGTTGGCCCGTTCACTCAGTAAAAGAGCGGGGACCAAATGGCCCCCGCCCGATTATATCAGGTACGTTTTAGGCTTATGGGCAGACAGACTCTTCGAAGACGAATTCGCCCTTGTCAGAGATCTTGACGACCACAGCGCATTTGATGGGATCGCCCTGTGCGTCAAACTTGGAGGAACCGGTGATACCGTCAAAAGACTTGATGGCAGACAGGCCCTCGCGGACGGCCTTACGCATGGCAACGGGATCGGACTCGACCTTGCCGGCGTTCTTGATGGCTTCGATCATGATGCCGATGGAATCCCAAGTCAGGGCTGCGTAGTCAGCCGGAGTGGCTCCGTAGATTTTTTCATAGCGATCAATGAAGATCTTGGTGGCGCCTTTGGCTCCTGCAGCAGCATAGTGGGTGGAGAAGAAGTTGCCGTAGCATTCGTCACCGCACAGCTTGATCAGGTCAGGTGTACCCCAGGCATCGGAGCCCATGAAGGGACCTTTGTATCCGAGGTCGCGAGCCTGCTGGATGATCAGGGCAACCTGATTGTAGTTGTCAGGCACGAAGATGAAGTCCGGGTTGGCAGCGATAACGGTGGTCAGCTGAGCGGAGAAGTCCTGGTCCTTGGTACCGTGAGACTCGAAAGCCACGACCGGGCCGAGGCCCTTTGCTTCCCAGGAAGTCTTGAAGATTTCGGCCAGACCCTTGGAGTAGTCGTTGGAGACATCAAAGATGACAGCAGCAGTCTTGGCGTCAAATTTCTTGGCAGCAAAGTCGGCAACAACGGGGCCCTGGAAAGGATCGAGGAAGGCTGCACGGAAGACCCAGGGGCGATCCAGTGTGGTGTTCGGGTTGGTGGACCACGGGGAAATCATGGGGACGCGGTTTTCGTTGCAGGTACCACCTGCGGGTACAGCTTGCTTGGAGGAGTTGGGGCCGATGATGGCGACAACGTCTTCCTGGTCGATGAGTTTCAGAGCGACGTTTGTGGCAGATTCGGCTTTGGACTCGTTATCCATGTAGACGAATTCGAGCATGTACTTCTGACCGCCCACTTCCAGGCCGCCTGCGTCATTGATATCTTTGAGATACATTTCGGCTGCGTTCTTGGAACCTTCGCCGACTTCCGGGATGTCGCCGGTCAGGGGCAGGTTGAAGCCGATTTTGATTGTATTAGACTTTTCCTCACCGCAACCGGCCAGCAGAAAGGCGCTGCATACCAACATCAGGGTCAGCAGGCCTATACCTTTAAGAAAACCTTTCATCATTTCCTCCTCTCATAGGAATATTGGTTACCAATCGATACAAGCTCTGTGCTTACACCAAATAGGCCATGAGAGGAAGGGGTTTTCTAGACTACATTTTTGCAAATGTAGTGTTATGGTTGAATAAAATGCGTATTTTCAAGGTATTTCATAATAAATTAAACCGAAATTTTTCAAAAAGAAAAATTTCGGTTTTCATTATTGTCAATAAGAGGACTTTTGAGAGGGGCCTTCTCCTCGTTTGGTGGCTATTTCACATCTAAAAGGGAGATTTTCTCTTTAAGAAAGGCGAACACCTGATCAACGCATTCGTCAATATTACAAGATGTTGTATCCAAGCGCAGATCTGGCGATTCGGGAGTGTCAAACGGTGCACTGATTCCAGTGTAATTTTTGATTTTCCCCTCACGGGCGAGCTTGTAATACCCTTTTACATCGCGTTCTTCACAGACTTCCACCGGGCAGTCCACATGGACGAGGAAGAAATCCCCATCCTCATGCATGCCACGGAGACGCTGCTGTGAGTTGTGTTCGGGAGTGATGAATGCACATAGACAAATAGTACCGGCATCCATGAATAGCTTTGTCATTTCGCTGATGCGTCGGATATTCTCAGCGCGTCCTTCTGGTGAAAACGAGAGGTCGCCGCATAGACCGTGACGGACATTGTCGCCATCAAAGGTGTATGTACGTGCTCCTTCATCAAAGAGTCGTTTTTCTACAGCATGGGCAATGGTCGATTTTCCCGCACCGGACAGTCCGCAAAACCAGAGAGTCATGGCGCGGTATCCGTTACGCATTTCGCGGTGTCCCCGGCAGACTTCTCCGCGAAACTTACATTTATACTTATTCTCCGGCATGATCTTCTGCTTTTTTTGCTTTTTTGAGAGCCTTTTGGGCTTTTTTCGCTTCGACTTTGGCCGTTTCTTCATCGCGCAGAGCTCGGCGGAGGACTTTGCCGACCATGGTTTTGGGCAGGTCTTTTCTGAATTCGACCTTGCGAGGGACTTTGTAATTGGCAAGCTTTTCTCGACAGTACGCTATGACATCGTTACGGGAGAGTTCTTCTCCGGGCTGGGTGATTACATAGGCTTTGACGATTTCGCCGCGTGTTTCGTGGGGAATTCCAACGGAGACAGCTTCCTTGATCATGGGGTGGGAGTGCAGGACTTCATCTATTTCGCGCGGATATATGTTATAACCGCCTGAAATGATTAGATCTTTTTTGCGATCCACTATGTAGAAGTATCCCTCTTCATCCATGGTGGCGATATCGCCGGTGTAGAGCCAGCCATTTCGTAGGACGTCGGCCGTGGCGTCCGGGCGATTATAGTAGCCTTTCATTATTTGCGGGCCACGGACAACCAGTTCTCCTCGTTTCCCTGGAGGCAAAGGTTCTCCGCCGACATCCATGTCGACGATCTTGGCGTCAGTATCAGGGAAAGGCAGCCCAATAGAGCCGACTTTGCTGATACCTTCTAGCGGGTTGAAATGGGTGACGGGTGACGCCTCCGTCAACCCATACCCCTCGGTAATGGATGTGCCAGACCTTTTTTTGAATTGTTCCATGTATTCGACAGGCATGGGGGCAGAGCCGGAAACACACACTTCAATGGACTTTAGATCGTATTTGTCGATGTCTTTTTGCTGAAGTAGGGAAATATACAGTGACGGCGCGCCTGGAAATACGGTTGGTTTGAGTTTGTTGATTCCCTTGAGCACGTCGAGAGGGACATAGCGTGGAAATGGAGCCAGCGTTGCTCCCAGGCTGGTCGGCCATGCGAGACATGTGGTCAGCCCGTATATATGAAAATAGGGGAGGATGCCGAGAAATGTTTCCTTTTTTTTACCCAAGGTATGCATCATGGCATGGCATTGCTGCATGTTTGCGCTGATGTTGGAGTGGGTCAGGATGCATCCTTTTGCCACTCCTGTGGTTCCGCCTGTGTATTGCAGAAGGGCGGTGTCGTGATGGTCTACTTTCTTGTCGGTGAATTTTTCACGGCCTTTCGTTAACTCCTTGAAGGAAAAAATCTGCTTTCCGTCATAGGGAACTTTGGGCGCGGTGCCGTTTTTTTTGGCTTGAAGTTTGTAAAGAGTGCTTAAGGGGAACTTCAAGCCTTCACCTATGGTGGTGATGAAAAATTTTTCTACCGGGATGGAGTCCCGTAGTTTGTCCAGTTTGGGCCAAAGCATGTCTAGAGTGATGCAGCATCGTACGTCTGCGTCGTTGAATTGGTGGACTATCTCTGTTTCCATATAGAGCGGATTGGTCATGACTCCAACGGCCCCCGCGCGAAGCACACCCCAAAAGGCAATGATCGTCTGCGGCAGGTTGGGGAGCATCAGGGCGACCCGGTCTCCTTTACGTATCCCGGCCGTTTTGAGATTGGCCGCGAAAATTTCGCTCTGAGTTTTAAGTTTGGCGTATGTTATCGACCAGTTCTTGAAAACAATAGCCTTACGTTTGGGCCATTTGTGCGCGGCCCTGTCCAGAAAGCCGAACAGGGGGATCTTGTCATAGTCAAGCGTGGGCGGCACGTCAGGGTCGTACGCCTTGAGCCAGGGGCGGTTTATATGCTCCATGGAGTAAATATCCTCGTTGATTTCGTTGAAAGCGTCCTAGAACCTATAATAGGTGGGGCACGGGGTCAATATGACGTGTTTTAAACAGTGACGGGTCGGAGTTTTGACGCGGTGTGCGATTCTGAGAATCACATGCGAAAGTTTTTTATCCGCCTTGAGTATACTAATTTTAAATTAAAAGTCAGTATTTCGGTAGCTTGGTTAAATGTATGTGCTGTATGTCATGTGTGAAGTGATCCCTTGGCAGACTCTTTGCAATTCAATTTCCGTTTTCAAATGTGGAAATGATTGCCTCTCTGCTAAAGTTTGGGGCGAAAAAGGCCGATTATTCAATATGTCAACGATTGATTGAAAGCGGCTTGTACGAATTAAAAATGAGAAACATTGCCTAAACCATTGTGGGACGGGCGTATTGACAGGGATGCAGCGCATGTCTAGAGTGACTCACTCGGCGATGCAATTCCCATTTAAACTGGATGAATCATTGACCGAACGAATGACCGAGAGAGTTCATGGCAGATCAAGTTGAAAATGTGGTTACCGGAATGTTGATAACCGACGGGTGCTATCTCAAGCCGAGCAAAAGTACGCGTGTGCTTGCCATTCTGGATGCCCTTTCAAGGGATTCCAGATTGTCCCAGTTCGAGCTGGGCAAACAGCTTCATTTGTCTGGGGCTATGGTCAATCAATATCTCAAACAACTCCAATCCGAGGGGCTGGTTGAATTTTTTCCTATCAACGGGAAGAGTTATAGCTATACTCTTACGGATCAAGGGCGTCAGTCCCGGCAGCGGATGTTTTCGGATTATTCTTCTGAAACGGTCCGTCTGTATTCGACCATCAAAGAGTTTGTTTTGGATCGGCTCACTGTTTTGGAGAGCCAAGGAAAAAGAAAGTTGGCGTTATTCGGTGCATCCGAGACCTGCGAAGTGGTTTTGTCCGCTCTAAGGGATACAGGATTTCAGGTCCTGGCGCTTCTTGATAATGATACGAAGAAACAGGGGCAGATTTTTAACGGCCATGTGGTTTCCGCACCGCATGTTCTGGATCAGGTGGACTGCGATGCCGTAGTCATCACCTCTTTTGGCAAGCAGGCCGAGATTTATGAGCAGCTCAAGCCGTATTCCGAAAAGCGCGGATTTCAAATTGTGAGATTCTGATATGAAACAGATTCAGTCCGTCACACTTCGTTCAGGCGTCACCATTGGCAAGGGTCATCCTTGTTTTATCGTCGCAGAGATTGGTAATAACCATCAGGGTGAATACGACATCGCACAAAGGATGATCGACGAAGCCGCCGCCGCCGGTGTGCAAGGTGTCAAGTTCCAGAAAAGGGACAACGAGGCCTTGCTGACCCGTGAAGGTAGGGCAGCCCCGTATACAGGTCCCAATAGTTTTGGTCCGACGTACGGTGAGCATCGCAATGCTTTGGAGCTGTCCATTGAGCAGATGAGACAACTCAAGGAGTATAGCGAATCCAAGGGGCTGGTGTTTTTTGCTTCGGCTTGGGATGAACCCAGCTTGGAGCAGATCGTTGGTCTGAATGTGGAACTGCTCAAAATCAGTTCTGCCGAATTGGTCAACGTGCCGTTGGTCCGTAAATATGCGGCCACCGGTATTCCTATTATTCTTTCCACTGGCATGAGCGGGCTTGAAGACATCGACGTGGCCATGGCGGAAATTCGCAATTTTCATGACAACGTGATTCTGTTGCATTGTAATTCCACCTACCCCTGCCCGGAAGAACAGATTGGTTTGCCGGTCATGGAGGCGCTTATTGAGCGTTATGATGTCCCGGTTGGTTATTCTGGTCACGAAAAAGGTATTGGTCCTAGTGTCGGGGCAGCGGCTTTAAATGCCTGTGTGGTTGAACGACATTTTACTTTGGACAAGACTCTCAAGGGAACAGATCATCAGGCTTCTCTTGAACCTCAAGAGCTGGCGTCCATGGTGACCATGATCCGCGAAGTCGAAAAGGCCATTCAGGTCAAAGGTAAGGTCGTATTCCCTGACGAGCAGGCCGCATCCAAGAAATTGCGCAAGTGCATCGTGTTTTCCCGTGAATTGCCTGCCGGGCATGTCCTTACAGAAGCTGATCTGACAACCCGTTGCCCTCGGGTAGGTGTATCTCCTGTCCATTGGGATGAGGTGTTGGGAGCGGTTCTTAATCGTTCCGTGAAGCATGAAGAGCCAGTGCAATGGGATACTTTGCGTCTTACGGAAGTTGAAGTGGCCGGAGCGGTATCGTCTTAACCGTTATTTTAATAGATTCTCAATGCGCCGCTTAAACGCGGCGCATTTTTTTTATAGTCATGCCATGAAATCATTAAAATTGGTTTAGATGAAAAAAATCATTCATCTAAAGCGGCATGCCGTGCTAAGCGAGAAGCAAGTCGCATAATTGCGGAGCGGAGGAGGAAGAATGAGTCAGACGGATATTTTATTGGAGACTGGGACCAATGAGCTTGAAATCATTGAGTTCTTCATTAATGAAAAGACAGAGAAAGGCATTGAGACTCAGTACTTTGGTGTTAACGTGGCCAAAGTTCTTGAGGTGGTCGAAGCCCCGGAAGGCCTGGAAGGGTCTGAGGCGGCAGTTCATCCCAGTTTTCTTGGGACGATTCCTTTGCGTGATCTGATTTTGCCTGTTGTCGATTTGAGTGTGTGGTTGAAAATTGACAAGGCAGATGATGTGAACGAACCCGTCATTGTCACTGAATTCAACGCCATGATTACAGGTTTTTTGGTTTCCGGTGTGACACAGATTCATCGTGTGAATTGGGCAGACGTCGAACCGCCCAGTAAATATTTTTCTTCCATGGACACCAACTGCATCACCGGTACGATTAAGATAAAGGATCGTTTTGTCTTGATGCTTGATCTTGAGCAGGTGTTGGCCGATTTGGATGAATCCGGGCAAACTGACGCCAATTTGAGCGACCTGGTCTCCGAAGAACGCTATCGGGCTCTTGTTGCGGATGATTCAACATCGGTGCGTCAGTTGCTGGAAAAGAATTTTACGAATGCGAATTTCGAAGTGACCATGGTCGGCGATGGGGCCGAAGCATGGGCAAAGTTGGAGGCCATCAAGAACAAGGCCACAGAAGAAGGGAAGAGTCCTTTGTATTACTTGGACGCCGTGGTTTCTGATGTGGAGATGCCGCAGATGGATGGCTACACATTAACACGTCGGATAAAAGAAGACCCGGTACTTAAGGTGTTGCCTGTAACCCTGTTCTCTTCCTTGATTTCGAAATCAGTTCTTCACAAAGGCAAGGCTGTCATGGCTGATGCTCAGGTGACCAAGCCGGAGTTCAACGGATTGACCCAGAAGGTCATCGACTTGATTCAAGGATGGGAAGGCCGAGAAGCCGGTTAGCCGACGACTTCGCCCAACTGTTTGCGAAGAGTGCTTATTCCACAAGAGTGATGCATGTATACAGGGACGTCCTTGCCGCGCACTGCGTCGAGGACGTCTTTGCGTGCTTTGTGTGAGACTTTGTTGGTAAACAGGACGACAAAATCAACATTGCCAAGAGATTGGGATATTTTTCGCTCTTTACCTGTGAAGTGTTTGAGCTTGACGCCGTTTTTTTTGGCTTCAGTCACATATTCTCTTTTCAGTCGGTCCATTCCACCTACGAGAGCGGCACACATAATTACCTCGGCTTGTTGAAATTGAAAATCGTTATCAATCAATACCGGGTGAAATTAGAGGTGTCAACACAAAAGGTAATATTCATCAAGTTGATGATGGCATTGCAATGGAAGTGCTGGTTTTCTTACATGCTTTTTGATGAAATTTCGTTTGATTCTCTTGCCCGGCAACTGTCTGGTTGGGGTAATTCGTCAAGAAAGATCGTATATGTTGCGGGTTCATGTTTGCATAAGTGTGAACTTCATGAACAAGTCTCAAGCAAGTCAAGGGTTGAGAGCTGTCAGCTATTCGACGGGTTCCCAGGATTCGCCTTCGGGGTCAACTTCTGGGAGGGCACATGGCGGAGTGTCTACCACGCGATTGCCTTTGCCTTTGTCGAGCAGTGCCGGGACCGAGCCGACAACGACATTAACCTGACCGCCGAGTAGGATGTGGCCTTTGATACCCGTGAAATCGTTTAGTTCAGTCCATGCAAAGGTGTTGGCCGTGGCTTTGAGTGATTCGAATGGGTAGCAGTAAAGGGCATATCGAGCTTCACCGCGCACTCTATTGTTCGCGAAAAAACCGCGTGAACCGGTTTGGACAATGCCACGAGCGCTGACGCCGCCGCCCATGACGACATCATTGCAGGTGGCCACGATGTCATTGGCATAGAGCAGAATACCGGTTGAGGCATCACCTCGGCCCTCGATGCGGTTGCCTGTGATGGCAATACGGTTGTTGCGTGAAAAGTCCGCGCCACCGCGAGTGTCGAAGTACCAGCCCGCTACAATGCCGTTTGGGCCATATTTGTGAGGATAGGGAATGCCTTCCTCGTCTGTTGTTATGCGATTGTCGGATATGGAGATGGAGCCGTTGCCTTTGGCGTCGCGTGTGTTGTCCAACACTTCTATGCCGTTTCGAGATGTACGGAGGATGATATTGTTCTTGATGGTAATTTCCGCGCCCGTGGTCCAGTCTGTGAGAACACCGAATCCGGCTGTACTGTCGGGGTGTTTGTTTTCCATGAAGAAACGGTTGTTTTCAATTCTGATTGTTCCGCTCACCGCTTTTTTCAGCGGTCCTTTGGTATGGACAATACGGTTGCCCACGATGACTCCGGCTTGAAATGCAAGGCTGTCGGCCTCGGACCATTCAATGTCGACCTGTTGTGGAATGACATCCGTTACGGTGCATCCCCGGATATCCAGACCGCTTACATAGGGGAAGTGGAGCGGGGTTCCCTTGGAACCATCGAATCGGATGGAACTGACAGCCACGATGGGACCTTTTCCAGACGGAGGTGCATCTTTGTAAGGCAGGGGGGCGTATAGCGTCCAGAAACCGCCGGTAATGATGGTCTTTGGTTCTCCAACAGAATCGGTTTCACCGGAGAGACGAATGTTTTTTGTGATTTTTACTCGGCCTTCAGACCCAAAATTGAATTTCCCTTTGAGGAGGACCGATCCGCCTTTGTCCACGGCGGCCTGAACATTCGGCACATCTTGAGTGGGCGAACCTGTGCCGACAACGGTTGTGTCGGCAGATAACGCTGGGAATGAAAAAATAAGTACGGCAAGAAGTGCCGAGGCAAAATAGTGGCTTAAGCGTTTGAATATGTGGTGATGTTGCGGCATGGCAATGAAATTACATGCTTTGGATGCGTTTTACAAACAGTTGGTTAATATCCTTGTTTGTGCTCACGGTCTCGCTGTCCGCGTTCTCGAAATTTTCGGTCATTTTGATTCGTCTTGTCCTGTTCTTGCACGGCCTTGGCAACGGCTTCGCATGCAACCTGAAGGTCGGGGGTATCCTTGGTACGAATCATTTTGAGTTGATCCTTGAGCGTGTTGGCAATGATGCGTTGCCCAGCCCAGTCCGGGTAGTTTTTCCAGTGAGTGACAGTCTTTTCAGTCAGGCCGAGTTTTGCCGCTGCATATCCTGCATGCAGAAAGGCGTCCGGAATATCTTTTGCTTCAATGCATTGTTCAAGCACTCGTAATCCGTCTTTAAATCGGCCGATACGGGTGTAACAAATTCCGGCCATGACCAGATGGGACGGGCGGGAGTCTTTGCTTGCGGCGTCCTTTTTCGCGAAGTGTTCATCAAAGGCGTGTGCAGCCGTGGTGAAGCACTCCTCGGCTTTTGCGAAATCCCGACGGAGTTCCGCGGTTCGTCCGCGTTCAAAGTTCTTTTCACCTTTTCGATAGGGCTGCACGAGTTTTGATAAAAATGACATGGTTGGAGTCTACATATTTGACGAAGTTTCGACAACAGGGAACAAAAAAGGCCGGACGCAGTGCGTCCGGCCTTTGAATATCGAATGGCGTGAAGACTAGTCTTCTTCGATCACAGCCTCGGAGATGGCGCATTCGGTGGTCAGCAACATGCTGGACACGGAAGCGGCGTTCTGCAGGGCGATGCGAGTGACCTTTTTCGGGTCGATGACACCGGCCTTAACCAGATCAGTGTACTCGCCAGTGGCGGCGTTGAAGCCGTTGTTGCCCTTGAGGGCTTTGACCTTTTCGACAATGACTGTGCCTTCGAGGCCGCAGTTGTTGGCGATCTGGCGCAGAGGCTCTTCGATGGCGCGAACGACGATGTCCACACCGGCCTGCTCGGTGTCGTTGGCACCCTTGACCTTGGCCAGGGCTTTACCAGCGCGAACCAGAGCGGTTCCGCCGCCGGCGACGATACCTTCGTCAACGGCTGCGCGAGTGGCGTTCAAAGCGTCTTCAACGCGGTCCTTGCGTTCTTTCATTTCGATTTCTGTAGGAGCGCCGACCTTGATGACAGCTACACCGCCGACCATTTTGGCCAGACGTTCTTGCAGCTTTTCGCGGTCGTAGTCACTGGAAGAGTTGTTGACCATGTTCATGATCTCTTCGCAGCGGCGTGCTACGACTTCCTTGTCGCCTGCCCCATCCACGACCAAGGTGTTGTTTTTGTCAACAACCACTTTCTTGGCGGTACCGAAATCGTTCGGCTGGATGGATTCCAGAGTGACCGCGGTGTCCTCGGAAACCGGAGTAGCGCCGGTCATGATGGCGATGTCGCGAATCATGTCCTTGCGGCGTTCACCGAAGCCGGGAGCCTTAACGGCGCAGACTTTCAGGGAACCGCGCATGGCGTTAATGGTCAGACCGGCAAGAGCGTCATTCTCAACCGTCTCGGCGACGATGAGCAGGGGACGTCCGGCTTTGGCTACGGCTTCCAAGATGGGAACCAGCGGTTTGATGCTGGAAATTTTGCCCTCGGAGAGCAGGATGAACGGGTCTTCGTAAACAGCGGCCTGTTTGTCACCGTCATTGATGAAGTAAGGGGAGAGGTAACCCTGATCCCATTGCATACCCTCGACCACGTCCAACTGGGTGGACAGGCCCTGGGATTCTTCAACGGTGATGACGCCGTTGTCGCCGACTCTTTCCACGGCTTCGGCGAGGATTTCACCGATAGTCATGTCGTTGTTGGCGGAAATAGAACCAATTTGGGCGATTTCGGAGCTCTTTTTGACCGGTTTGGCCATTGCTTCCAGTTCTTCAGCCAGAGCGTCGACAGCCATGTCGATACCGCGTTTGATGCACATGGGGTTGCGGCCGGCAGCCAGCAGCTTGACGCCTTCGTTGAAAATGGACTGGGCCAACACTGTAGCAGTGGTGGTTCCGTCTCCGGCGATTTCATTGGTCTTGGAAGCGACTTCCTTGACCATCTGTGCGCCCATGTTTTCGAGCTTGTCTTCCAAGTCGATCTTTTCGGCTACAGTCACGCCGTCTTTGGTTACCTGAGGGGCACCCCAGGTTTTTTCCAACATGACGTTGCGGCCCTTGGGACCGAGAGTAACCTTGACGGCGTTGGCCAGGATGTTGACGCCGTTTTGCATGCCCTCACGGGCAACCGCTTTGTAATCAATTGCTTTCGCCATTGTTTATTCCCTGTGAAATTTGTTTGTTAACTACAAAAAAAATATCGTGAAAATGTTCAGAAAGGTTCGAGTGCAAGGCACGAAAAAGGATCAAGGCCGGAGCGTAGTCTTCCTACACGGGGATTTGATTCTTTTGAGGCAACGAAGCAATCGGGCCTTCATGGACAGTTTTATGCAAAGACGCCGAGGATGTCGTCTTCTCTCATGATGACCAGCTCGTCGCCGTCCATGGAGAATTCGCTGCCTGCATACTTCGCGAACAGGATGATGTCGCCGTCCTGAACGGTTTTGCACTCGGGACCGGCTGCTATGATAATGCCGTTCTGCGGCTTCTCTTTTGCGGAATCCGGGATGTAGATGCCCCCGGCAGTTCTGTCCTCTTCTTCCTTCCTCTGAACGATGACGCGGTCATGCAATGGTTTCAAGCCCATGAAATTATCTCCTTATGGTATATTCACCGCAACCCTGCGCGGCGTGTAATGTCGACTGCGGCAAAAGATAAGTATGCGGTCGCTCTTGTCAACAGTTTGGGGCCATAATTTTTACCGTTCTGTTTTACTCGTGAGGTTGAAATCCCCATCAAAGAGCGGTAACAGTCTATTAATGAAGAAAATCCGTTCTTCATGTCTGAATTGGGAGATGATCGATGGAATCTGGAATGCAGAAGCTTGTGGTGGTTTCAAACCGCCTTCCCGCAGCACTTAAAAAGGAACAAGGTCGGTGGACGGTTAACCCTGGCTCTGGAGGACTGGTCACGGCTATGGCTCCGGTGCTTAAAAATCGTGGCGGCACCTGGATTGGTTGGTCCGGTGCGTCTGACCCGGATGTGGATGTAGATAGCTTACTGGCTGATTTCTCAAAGGAAGCTGGGTATGAGTTGTGCACCGTGCCTTTGACCAAAGAAGAGGTGGATGGGTATTATTTCGGTTTTTCTAATGAGATCATCTGGCCTTTGTTCCATGATTTACAGACTCGCTGCCGGTTTTATCCCAAGTATTGGCGGGCGTATTTGGACGTGAATTTCAAATTTGCCGAAGTGGTGGCCCGTAAGTCTGATCAAGACGATTACATCTGGATTCAGGACTACCATCTTATGCATCAGGCGTTTTTTCTGAAGAGCATGGGCGTGAAGCGGAATATTGGATTTTTTCTGCACATTCCGTTTCCTACGCCAGATATTTTTATGAAATTGCCGTGGCGATGGAAGCTTATTCAAGCCCTGATAGAATATGATCTTGTGGGATTTCAGACGATTCAGGATCGCCGGAATTTCGTGGGGTGTTTGCAACGATTGATGCCTGAGGCGAGAGTCGAGGGGCGCGGTGCAGTGGTGACGGTGCATGCGGGTAATAGGCAGTTCCGACTCGGAGCTTTTCCTATTTCCATCGATTACAATCAGTTTTCGGATTTAGCCAAGCGGCCTGACGTGGCCCGAAAAGCGTTTGAGTTAAAAGAGGCCTTGCGTCATCGCAAGATTATTCTCGGCGTGGATCGGCTGGATTATACGAAGGGTATCCCTGAACGAATCCGGTCCATCCAGACATTGTTGCGGCGGTATCCTGATTTGAAGGGGCGGATGAATTTCGTGCAGATCGCTGTGCCTAGCCGCGAGGAAGTGGGGGAGTACAAAGATTTGCGCACCGAAATTGAACAGTTGGTGGGCCGGGTTAACGGCGAATTTTCTTTTCCCGGCTGGGTGCCGGTGCATTATCACTACCGTAATCTGCCCTATGATGAACTGGTGGCCTATTACGCCGCCGCAGACATCGGCCTTGTCACCCCTCTACGCGACGGTATGAATCTAGTGGCCAAGGAATATTGCGCTTGCAACAATTCAGAAGACGGCGTCCTCGTCCTCAGTGAGTTTGCCGGGGCGGCGGCTCAGCTTCAGAAACATGCCTATCTGGTCAATCCTTATGATATGGACGGCATTGCCAAAGGGATACACCGCGCATTTCATTGGAGTAAGGAAGAACGGTCTCTTCACATGTCCAAATTGCGTGAGCAGGTTCGTAAAAACAACATTTTCTGGTGGGTGGATTCCTTCCTTCAGGCGGGCATCGCAAAAACTTTAGGCGATTTTCCTGAAGTGGAGACCGTGCATTTTGAACAGGTGTAGAAATGAAGGATGAGATAGTTCAACCATAAATGGGGTTGGTGCTGTTGTGCAAAAACGTTCAGAGTCGCTATAGCCTATACTTCCTTCCTCGTTTTTTTCTTTTGCTAATCCATACCTTTGAAGTTCGTGTCATTCTCCTGTGTAGGGCTGAAATCCTTGCTCATTATGAAGGGATGCATTATGTTCTTCGGAACATATTAAGCGCGCAGGTCTGTGTACTTTTGCGTAGTCCGTAGTCTGGGCCGAGGTCGAATTTGAGGGAAGTCGGTACGGCGGTCTTATTGGTCTGTTTCATGGCGGAATGGAGCCGAACTACTGTATCTGTAACTTTTCTGGAGTGTGGCCATGTCTCGCCGTTTTTTGCCCATGACTTTTGTCCTTTTCTTGTGCCTTGCCGTTACCGGCATGTTTACCAATGCCTATGCTGATGATTTGCGTATTTTTGCCGGTGCTGGGTTGATGAAGCCCATGGAAGAGCTTCGTCAGAACTTCGAGAAATCGCACGATGTGCATATTGATGTGCATTATGGCAGTTCAGGTGAAATTTTCGGAATGCTCGGCGTGGGACAAACATGTGATGTTTTTATTCCCGGTGCCGAGAAATACACACGCGATGCCATCAAAAATGGATGGGTGTATGAACCGAGCATGAAGCCCATCGTCAAGCATGTGCCTGTCATGGTCGTGCCTGGCGGCAATCCTGCGAATATCCAGACTTTGGATGATCTAGCCCGTCCCGGTGTCAAAGTTGCTTTGGGAGATCCCAAGGCTGCTGCCATCGGTAAGGTTTCCAAGAAAATGCTGAGCAAGGCAGGAATGTGGGAACAGGTGACTCCTAACGTGGTTGTGTATGCTCCTACCTGCAATCAGCTGCTTATTTATACCGCGTTGGAGCAGGCCGATGCCGCTATTAACTGGTTGGATGTTACCACATGGGCCGAGGGCAAGGGCAAGGTGCAGGTCGTGCGTATTGATGACAAACGCAATATGATCAAGACAATTCCGACCGCCGTCCATGTCTCTGCAAAAGAGAATCCCCTGGCTCTTGAACTCAATGATTATATAGCCTCTGCCGAAGGGCTTGTTGTTTGGGAGAAGTGGGGTTTTGAAGCATGCACAAAGTAACGCCGTTTAAGGCGGGGCTGCTTTTCAGTTCCTTTTTCATCACGTTCTTTTTGCTGTGCGCGATTGGAGCGTTGTTGATGGTGCCAACCTTTGAAGATATCATGACCAATATCTGGAGTGATGAGATGCAGCTTTCACTGCGTCTTTCTTTGGTCACGGGGCTTGTCTCCACGGTGTTGGTTATGCTGTTTGCACTTCCCATCGGGTATGCGTTGTCCCGACTGGATTTCTGGGGCAAGGGCGTGGTGAAGACTATTATTGATCTTCCAGTGGCCTTTCCTGAATTGGTTCTTGGTTTGTGTCTGCTCTTGCTGTTTGGGAAGACTCCCATTGGTAAGGCGTTGAGTTCCATTGGTTTGGATTTTGTCTTTACCAAGAAGGGTATCGTTGCGGCCCAGTTTTTCACGGCCCTGCCATATTCGGTGCGGATCATGAAATCCACGTTCGACTATATCAACCCTCGCATGGAGTTTGTGTCCAGAAGTCTTGGCTATACGCAATTCGAGACGTTCCTTCGAGTGTCTATCCCCTTGGCTGGAAGCGGTATCCTTGCTTCAACAGTCATCGCCTTTGCCCGGTGTATTGGAACGTTCGGCACTGTGTTGATTTTGGCGGGTGGTTCCTACATGCGGACAGAAACCCTGCCCATCACTCTTTATTTGAACATTTCGTACGGCAACATGGGGATGGCCCTAACCAGTGGAATCCTGCTTATCGGTGTGTCTTTCATCGCCATTTTCATTTTTGAGAAAACGGAGGCGAAATTATGAGTTTCCTACGCGTTGAAGACTTGCATATCGATCTCGGAGAATTCTCGCTCAAAGGCGTGTCTCTAGAATTTGAACGTGGCGAATACCTGACCGTCATGGGACCGACCGGCTCCGGCAAGACTATTTTGCTCGAGTGCATTATCGGGTTTTACAAACCGTCCAAAGGGAGGGTGTTTCTGGAAGGGCGCGATATCACGGATGACCCGCCGGAAAAACGGCGCATTGGCATCGTGTATCAGGACTATGCACTTCTGCCCCACAAGAACGTGTTTCAAAATATCGAGTATGGTCTGAAGAAAGTCGATCGGGACAAGGTGAGCCGAAAGGCAAAGATCATGGAGATGGCCGAGGCTCTGAATATTCTCCATGTGTTGCATCGTAAACCAACAACTTTGTCTGGTGGTGAGCAACAGCGCGTTGCTTTGGCGCGCGCACTGGTGGTTGAGCCTCGACTTTTGCTTATGGACGAACCCCTTTCGGCACTTGACCCGCAAACTCGACATACAACGCGCGCTCTTTTGCGTCGGATTATGCGCAAGCGTGACATTACCGTCCTGCATATCACGCACGACATGGATGATGTGTGGGCCTTGGCCGACAAGGTCGCCATCATGCGTAACGGACGACTGGAACAGCACGATACCATGCACGATGTCTTCAACAGGCCGAGTAATCGGTTTGTCGCTGATTTTGTGGGGGCGAGTGTTTTTGAAGGGACAGTTCAACCCGGAGCCAACGGCCAGTGTCAGGTTGACGTGGGTGGTTTGGTCTTGAATTCCATTGAGTCTGCCCGGAGCGGTGACTATGTTCGTGTGTTTCTGCGGCCTGAAAATGTCATGGTCTTTCGGGATCGACCGCAAAAAACATCCATTCAGAACCTTGTGGACGCGACGCTTGAAGACTATTATCAGGAAGGCATCCTGTATCACTTGTCGTTCCGGTCACAGGGTGTGCGCATTCCAGCAGTTATTACTGCCAGTGCATTTCAGGAGTTGGATATTCACCGGGATGACACCATGTGCCTTGGCGTCAAGGCGGCAAACGTAACACTTGCCTGAAACATAGCGGAGAGCCTCATATGAATAGCGTCGTTTTTACTCCCATTGGTGTGATTCATACACCGTTTACGTCTTTGGACGATATGCCCATCCAGCCCACCGGGGCCAAAGATGTGGTCGGTGAAATTCGGTTGAATGAAGAGTTTGTGGAAGGCTTGGAGGACTTGGATGGATTCTCTCATATCCATCTATTGTATCACCTGCATAAGAATAGCGACTTCAAGCTCAAGGTTACGCCGTTCATGGACACAGTGCCACGCGGATTATTCTCCACGCGGGCCCCTCGACGGCCAAACATGATCGGCATGTCTGTGGTCCGGTTGGAGTCCATTGAAGGCAACATCCTGCGTATTCGCGGTATTGATGTTCTCGATGGAACGCCTCTTCTAGACATCAAACCCTATGTCGCCAAGTTCGACGTTGCCCCGGCGGATCGTTTTGGCTGGCTGGATCAGAATGCGGACAAGGCCGAGACGTTGCGGTCAGATCATCGTTTTGTGGCGAAATCCGAATAAATTCCGGTTACGGTGAAAAATGTTTTATTAAGGCCATGCAGTTTGTCTGCATGGCCTTTTTCTGTGATCTGGTGACAAGGCATTTACGATTGTCTTTCAGTGCGTTACCATTTGGACATGCTCACACTCAAATGTTCTGCCTGTCGTCGTAAGCTCTGGAAGTATTACAAGCTTGGCCAGGGTGAAGTGCACCGTTGCCATAAGGATCGCATCAAAAAGGTGTGGAATATGGAAGAGCGGGACGGCAAGGTGTTTTGTCCTTGCGGCAAGGCTGTGGGCATTGATCGCGGGTCGTATTATACCATGGATAAAAAGGCGTTTACCTATAAGGGAACGAAAACCAACAGTTGACACGGATTGTGCTCTCCGTGAGTATGGTCCTGTCATGGAATGAACTAAAGACCAAGGAGACTGGTTTGAAAATACGCGTACTTGTTTTCGCTGCCTTGCTGGCCGTAGCATTCTCTGTATCCGCATATGCTGCGGCTGAGTGTAACGCCATTCCCTGGGGAGAACCCATTTCTACTGTGGAGCAGATTACTTTTTCCCACGCCGTGAACGGTGTGAAGTATTATTCTGTCACCAAGGTGGACCCGTGTGGTATTTTTGAAGTGGAGCAGGGGGAGGTCACCTATGGGTTTTTAGGTGGTAAGCTCTATACGACACTGGTTGAGATCGACAAGGCCAAAGATGTTAAGAAAGTGGTCACCACGCTTATGGATTCTTATGGTGTGCCGGATCACAAGAAGATTGACAATTGGGATGTCTACCGCTGGGAAACTGATGACCTCAAGATCAAGCTCAAGAGTCAATATTCAACTGATCGCATCAAGATCGGCATGTATTACAAGCCCCTGACTCCCAAAGAATAAAAACAAATCAATTGTACTGAGTCATAACGGTCAAGCCCTTGCGTACGGCGAGTATGTTAAGGGTTTGGCCTTTTTTATGCGCTGTTTTTGCACATCCTTGAACCCTCGGCGTGTTTCGCTTACGGGGATTTGAAATGGATCGAACAAGTTCTTGCTTTGCCATTTGAAAGCATGGCCTTATCTTGTTCGTGGAGGAACGCATGTCCAAACAGATGAAGAATTTTCTGACCCTTATTGGAGTCATTGTCATAGGGGCGTTTTTCGCCTTCATATATGATTGTATTGTTGGGCTGTCCGATTTTGCCGGACGGATTAACGTGGCCGCAACTCCGTGGGTTTTCTGGGGGCTGCTGCTCGTCGTGGCGGTTGCGTTTGGTTGGTTGGTGGCGACAGCATTGTTGCGACCAAGGCCCATGATGGTCCATGCCGAACCTTCGCCCGAAGAAATGGTCCGGTTTCGTCAGGCTCTTGTGAAACGACTCGGAAAGAATCGTATCCTGAAAGACGCGGATATTCGTGTGGCTGACGAATCTGATTTGGAAACAGGACTTGCCGTGCTGCGTGATCGGGCAGATCAGGAGATTCGAAGTACGGCTAAGCGTGTATTTATCGGCACTGCTGTCTCTCAAAACGGGCGACTTGATTCTTTGGTGGTCCTGTTCCTCATTTCGCGTTTGGCATGGCGGATATCCAAGTTATACAACCAGCGTCCGCATTATCGAGAACTTATCAATCTCTACGCTAATATCGCGGCGACATCCTTTTTGGCCGGGAGCATCGAAGAGTTTGGCATCGAAGAATATATCCATGAATTGATGGGGCCGATGATTGCCAGTTCAGCAGTGGGGGCCATGCCCGGTGCCGAGGCTATTGCCGGGACTGTGACTACATCGATTTTGAGTGGTTCCACTAATGCTCTTCTTGCTATGCGGTGCGGTATCGTTGCTCGGAATTACATGAGTTTGGATTTGGACTCGAAAGGCCTTATGCGTCGGTCTGCGACCCTTGAGGCCGCCAAAATGTTTATGTCCATCAGCAGTGAAACCGTGACTCAGGTGACCAAGCTTTTGATTAAGGGGTCGACTGGTGCCGTGAAGAAAGGCGCGAAAAAAGCAGTCATGACCATGGGCGCGTCTGTGACGGGTACAGCCGGGGCCGTCGGGTCGGGAGCCAAATCCGTGGGGCGTGGCGTTTCCAACTCCGCGAAGTCTGTCGGACGTGGTGTGAAGGGGTCGGCCAGAGCCGTGAAACAAGGCGTGAAGGGCTCTGCGAAGGCCGTGGGTGATGGTGTCAAAGGTTCTGCCCGGTCGGTCGGAGACGGAGCCAAGTCTGTTGCCCGCAGCGCCGAGAAAGTGGTGGATAAGGCCGCTAATGGTGTGAAGCGGTCAATCCATAAGGTCGAGCAATCTACGCAAAGAGTTACGCGCGAGTTTGCTCCTGCCGTGGAAAAGGTTGACGCAGCAGCAGATAAGGCCAAGAATTTTATTCGTTCGGCTGGCAGATCGGTTGAAAAGACCGCTCGGACAATTCGGAATATTGTCCCCGGCAAGAAGAGTACGTCGAAAGAAAAGGCCGACGAGGATTAGAGAACGCGGCGTGCTCCCAAATAGTGCTGTGCCCAGTACGGGGAGTTCAGACTTGATTCCATAACCTGTTTGCCGGAGCTGGGAGCATGCACAAAGGTAGCGCGGTCCGTAACAATGCCGACATGCAGGGATTTCCCCGTTTTTTTCACATCATAGAAAACAAGATCGCCGGGGCGGATGTCGTTCCGTTTGATCGAAGTCCCTGTGCCGAACTGCTGCCATGACACGCGGGGTAGGTTGATGCCGTTTTGTCGGTACACGAACCAGATTAACCCGGAACAGTCGAATCCAGTCTCTGGCATGTGCCCGCCCCATTTATATGGATACCCTACTAATACCAGTGCCGTGCGGATGATGGAAGCAGCCTTGGGCGAGGCTGGTTGACTGTGGACGACTGAATCGGGTGATACGGGCGCAGGGGATTTGGTTCCGCAACCTGAGAGCGTGGTCACGGCGAGAAGGCAAACTGCCAAGAGCAGGAGAAAAGGGCGAGCCATGGAGTGTGTTTTCATCGCGTCGCCCATGATTGTCTACCTCTTGACCTTGAGGAACGATTTGACGTTGCGAACGCCGGGAACGCTCTTCGCATGGCTGATGGCTCTCGAGATTTCGTTACTGCTGCCGAGTAGGCCGACCATGACGACATTGCATTGGACCACTTCAAATTCGATGTTGGTGGACCAGATATTCTTGTCGCTGATTAGTTTTTCCTTGAGCTTGGCATAGATGTCCAGACTGTCCGTGGTACCGCAATAATCATGGACCCGTTTGGGCAGGACATACGTTGTTACCGTTCGGACGCCTTTGACTGCCTTGGCAATCTTTACAGCCTGATCGACTTGAGAACGGCTTTCGTATTCACCGATAATATAGACATGACCTTCATAACTATAGGCGTCAAAGTCGAGGTATTTTACTTGGTCATCGGCCAGAAAATCCTTTTCAATAACAAAAGAAATTGTTTTGTCGTCGGCCCAGTCGCCTGCGTTACGTTCTTCTACTGCCACGTCATAAACGGCACAGCCGGAAGCCATTGCGCCAAACGCTAGAGCGGTGAGCAGTAGAAATATAGGGAGAAAACGGTGCATGGAAAACTCCTTGCTAATAGTAGCTCATAATTTCTAGACTTTGTCTATATACCGATTTTCGCATGTGCCTGCAAGGTTGTGCAACCTTTGGTTATGAGCGATCACTTTAGCCATTGACCCGAGCGATGTATACGGTATGATCTCATTGATTATTTTTGGAGGTTGCTAAATGAGACAAGTACGAATTTTCTTTTTGTTGGCCATAGCTGGCCTGTTGTTTTTGACCATGGGCTGTGGTCCAAAACGACCAGTGTTGTACCCCAATGATCACCTGGATTCTGTGGGAATGCAGGTAGCGCAGGCGGATATTGATGATTGTATCATGAAGGCTGAGGCCGCTGGTGCGACAGCCCGGGATTCTGGTGAGTCCGCAAAGAACGTGGCAACTTCTGCAGGCGTAGCCGCCGCAGCCGGAGCCGTTTTTGGCGCGATTATGGGGAATGACGTGTTGCGGACGGCTGGCGCTTCGGCCGGAGCTGCTGCCGCAGGTTCCACCGTGTATGAGGCTGCCAAGTCGGGTGACCCGGCTTCCATCCACAAGAATTTTGTCGACAAGTGCCTGCGAGAGAAAGGGTACGAAGTGATCGGCTGGAAATAAGGAGACGACCATGAAATTTATCAAGATAGTGTTCCCCTTGCTCCTCCTAACTCTGGCTGTCGGTTGTGCGACCAAGAGTCCGGTAGGTGAAGCACGGAATGACAACCGAGTGATCTTTACGGTCGCTGAAACCGGTCAGTCCGTGATCGTGGAAATAGGCAGTGAATATACTTATGATTCTTTTGTGAAGCGTTCGTTCAAGGGGACGGATTTCCGAGGCTATTTGTTTAGAGCAAAAGATGAATCGGCCATTCTTGTTTCAAAAATGCCCCGTGTTGAGTTCGAGGATCTGATCGGTTTCACCCTTGATGCTCCTGCTAACAGCATCAAGAGTTATCCTCCCAAAACCATCTTCCAGAGCCATTATTGTAAGTTGGTTCGGACCTATGTCACAACGTTGGACATGGATGTGGTGTCAGCAGTCAAGTTGCAGACACCCACCACGGATGAGTCGATGTGTTCCGATTGGACAACACTCGATGAAGTCATGGTAGACCGGTTCGATATGCTGGCAGACTTTGACAAAAGTGCGGATGAAAATATCCACATGATAGTCAAGTAGATCTGACGGTTAATCATCGTACAAAAGAGATAAAGCCTCCCGGAGCGCATCGGACGGCACTTCCCATTTGCCGGACCAAAGCGGTTCAAGAGTGATGGTTTTTTCCATGATTTGCATGGCGTAACAATGCAGGCGCATGGCTGTGCGGTCTCTGGATTTTCCGTATTTACGATCTCCGCAGACAGGGTGTTTCCGTGATGCCAGTTGTACGCGAATCTGATGGGTGCGCCCGGTGAGTAACCGGACTGCAACGAGGCTTTGTCGGCGTCCGGAAACCAAACTTGTCACTTTGGCGAGGGCGGTTTTACCTTTGCCCGTGTGGACTTTCTCATGCCCTGGCGCTCCGCTTTTTCCCATACGGTCTTCCAACAAGAGTGTTTCTTGTTCCCACCATTCACCTTCCACCCATGCAAGGTAGAGCTTGCCCACATCACCTGATGCAAACAGATCGTTGAGTGTGCGCAAGGCTTCATAACTCTTGGCGGCAAGCAACAAGCCGGAGGTGTCCCGGTCCAGTCGGTGCGCCAGTGTCGGCATGAATTCCGCGTCCGCATGGATGGAACGCAGTCGGGCCGTGACCGAGTCGGTGATCTTGTCTCCGCCGTGAGCCGCCAGTCCTGCTGGTTTGGCAATGGCCATGTAATTGTCGTCTTCATAGGCCGTAACAAGGTTGCCGGCTGAGACAGTGGCTTTGGATTCGCCGGGAGTGTACGGCGGGATTCGGACGATCTGCCCTGCAGTGATGCGGTCAAAGGGTTTTTTGCGCCCTTTGTCCACGCGCACCTGTCCTTTGCGTATCCATTTCTGAATAGCTGAACGCGGAACATCTCCAGTCAGTCGTCGTTCAAGGAGTTGGAGCAGCTTTTGGCCTGACTCGGCATCGGAAACGGTAATGAATTGTGTTTTAGGCATGTGATGAGAGTAAAGAGAAGGCGGCGTTATGTCGAGATGTCATAACGCCGCCAAATTGATTGAGGTGAGGGGTTATTTTTTATACCAACTGCCGCTTGGGTTTTGAAGCCATGTGCCGGGGCGGGCCGACTGGGCAATCTTGGCAGCGCGTCGTTGGCCGACCAACTGAGGAGTCGTGCCTGCTTTCTTGGCAATGGCCTGATAGACTGTGGACCGGTCTTTGTTTTCGGCGGCAACCACGTCAGTTTGTTTTTTCGCTCCCTTGAATTCAAGGAAACCCTGATTGTTTTCGCCCACGGTTCCGTCACCCAGCAGGGCCATTACAGCAGGCCTGCGGGCTTTGATACGGTCCTTGATTCCTCCGGCAAAAGCCGAGCCACCTGCGAGGCAGGCGATGAGGGCCATGATAATTATGAGTTGTGTTTTATTGCGCATTGGGTGCCTCCGGTGCTGCTACTGGTGCATCGTCGATGTCAGAGAAGAAATCATCCAGTTCCTTGTCTACCTTGACGTTGACGTCAATGGTGATGTGGATGGGTTTGACTTCCACGGGGGCCACTTCGACCTTATGGCTTGTGGAGCATCCCCATGCGGTCAGGAGTAATCCACATGCCGCCAGTGTGATTAATGTCATTTTCATTGCTTTGTCTCCCTATTCGATCATGTTCACTATGTCTTTATAAAGCAAAATGCGGTCCAAGGGTACGCTGAAATTTACATCGAGGCGCAGCCCTTGAAAATTTGATCCTTTGACATCGCCTGTGACGCGCATAAACCCGCCGAATTCGCGTTTGTATACGAAGGGAAGAGTCCCGGCAGGCTTGCCGTCTACAGAGAGGCGTACCAACAGGTCTTCGCCCACAGTGTCGGCTTTCATGCGCACCCATTTGTATTCGAAATCACGTACGGCAGCCTGTGCCAGTTCGATCTGGCCGCGTTGGGGGGTGCCCTCAGGGATGGCGGCCACCAAATCTTCCATGGCTTGCACTCTGATAACCCCACCTTGCCCTGGTGTGGAGTGCAAAAATCCGCTGTTGAACGAAATTTTTCCGCTTTTCCATGTGATGGGCAACTCGCCGGACATGGCGGCTTCGCCTTGTGCTTCGGCCAGTCCGAGTTGAGACAGAATTTCCGAAAGCCTGAGTTCGGAGCAGAACATGGTGACCGCGTATTCTTCGGACCCCGGAATGACCCGGAATGCACGACTGGAAACATGGCCCCCTGCCCAGTCAAATCCGGCCTGTTCCACAAGAACAACGCCTTTGGGTTCAAGTTGGTACGCGATTTCACCGTTGCGGATAACAATGCCACCGGCTTTAATCTCGTCAAAGGAAAGTGTTTGGGCAGGCGCACTGCGCATGGAAAGCAGGTCCGGTGAGGCAAAGGAAAGACGAATGCCGGAAATCGAAGTTGCCCCTTCGGACATGGTCATTTGCCCGTTGGTAAAGAAGGCTCCCAGTCGACTGTGCAGGCCGTCTTCGTTCATTGTGATTGCGCCATCCACATCCAGTACTCCCGCCAGAATGATGTTTTTCAGTGCCGGTACCAGTGTCTCTGGAGAGAATTCGTTGGGCAACGTGTATTTCTTGATACCGAAATTCAGCGAAGCACGGTTGCTGATCATCGACGCTACCCCGGAAAAAGGAATACGCAGGTCAGGCAGTAATTTTGTAAAGAGTGTTCCGTTGTAAGCTACATCGGTTCCCTGTTGTCGGATTCGTGCTGAAAGATTTCCCAGAGTGCGATCATCCATGCGGACATTGGATAGACTCATTTTGCCGGACGTATGCTGTTTGGGGACAGGCCATGCAAGCGGGAGTGTCAGCCGCATCCGGCCCGAACGAACAGTCGTACCACCAAGGCCAGCACCGTTTGTTGCGCAATTCAGTGTCATATTTGCGGACTTTGGTCCTGCTGTGCCCTGCATGGAGAAAATGAATCCGGCGAGATTGATAACCCGACCACTGGTATTGACGACCAAATTGTTCGGGTTGGCCGCCGTGAATGCGACGTCCCAGAGTCCGTTTGTGTTATCAGCGATTTTGTCAGCCTCAAGTCGCCCACCCATTTCCACCCCGGCCCCGGCCAGCGAGAATTGGGCGAAAAGAGATTCTTTGGCAATCCTGCCTGATCGGATTTCCGCTGTAATTGGGAAGGGAGTAACGACAGAGACTGGAAGCATGGAAAAGAATACTTCCTGTTCTTCCAGTTTCCCTTTCACCGAGATGACAGCATCCTTGACTAATTGAACTCCCAGACTGGAAAGGTCACTTCTCCCTATGGACAACTTGAACTCGCCAGTCATAGCTTCGGGCTGCGACAGGTTGATGGCACCATTCATGTTGAGGGTCACTTCTCCGTTGATGGGGACTGGCAGAAAATCGTTGAACGGTCCTAGTCGAAATGTGTTGGTGTTTACGGCAAAGGACAGGTCATCAAGCGTGGGACCAAGTTTGCCGCTAACGACCATCATTTGATCGCGTGGACGAAGTCGAATGTTGAACTGGATAATTTTGTCCGGTGTGATCGCTGCGTCAAAAGGAATGGAAATCGGTTTGCCGTCAATGGTGCAATGTAAAATGGAATTTTGGATGACGAGTTCATCAAATGGCATGTCTGGAATGGTATTGCCTGCTTCGTCATTGCTCTCAGATTTTGGCAGGAGATCGAGTACCGGTAGAGTCAATTCTCCGTTTTCATATGAACAGGCCACATTGACGCCATCAAGAACAACAGTGTCTATGCGCTTCAATTTAAGTGAAGCCGGTGTGTAGGTCAGATGAATATTGGAGAGTCTGAGCGCATCAGCGTCTTCGCCTACTTGAACCGGCCCGATATCAGCGGAGAAAAGGCCTGCCTGATTGATCCGAAATTCAGTCAGCTCCACCCCCATGTCGAGGGCCAACCGAGGGATGAATCCTTCCAGATATTTTGGAGTCCAAACAGTCAATACCCATCCCGCTGCCAGTACAACCGCAAGGAACCATGGCGTTATGATGAGCGACCATTTCGCTAGTTTTTTCCAAGAAGATGCAGCCATCCAACGACCATACCGACTGACTCACCCCATTGGCAAGCACGGAGAGTCAACAGACTGCTTTGACCACAAAACGAGTGATAAACAGCACACCCTATGCTGCCATTTGTTTTTGCCGAAGACGCTACAAAAAGTTTAGGAAGGAAGATGGGATGGGGGTCTGGGGGAAGGGAAGAGGGAAAGCCCTTTTCAAAGGGTTGCCCTCTTCCCTTCCCCCAGCCGCCGGAGGCATCGTTTTATTGCATCAGCCTCGGCAAAAATGTGACGAGGCCGGGGAAGAGCATCAGAATCGCCACACATAACACATAAGCGGCAACGAAATAGGATACGCCCTTGAAGACGTCGGTCATGGGAACGTCTTTTGCCATGGATGCCACAATGAAGGTGTTGACACCGACGGGCGGGGTGATGGCTCCAAGTGTCGTGACAACGGTGATAAGCACACCGAACCAGAGTGGATCGTAACCCATGGCCGTGACTACCGGGAAGAAAATCGGGATGGTTACGAGAAGCAGGGCGAGTGCATCCATGACCATGCCACCAATGACGTAGATCAGACAGATGACTCCGATGATGACGAGGGGCGGGATAGGCAATCCGGCCACCCAGCCTGCGGCTTCAAAGGGGAGGCGTGTGATAGCCAGAAACCGACCAAAGATGACTGCGCCGAGCATGATGACCATGATCATGCAGGAAATTTTGAGTGAATCGTTCACGGCCAAGTGGAATTTTTTCCAGCTCATCTTGCCGGAAAGAACAGCAATGAGCAGTGCGAGTCCCGCACCGGCTGCACCGGCCTCGGTGGGCGTGAAGAATCCAAGAAATAAACCGCCCATAACTAGAAAAAAGAGTATGACCATTTCAATGGAGCCGGGCAGGGAACGGAGTTTTTCCGCGAATGTGGTTTTCGGTCCGGCCGGACCCCAATCCGGGTTTTTTTTGCAGAGATACCAAATGGTGGAGAGAAAAAGTACTGTCAGCAGTACGCCGGGAACCATGCCGCCGACAAAGAGCTGGGCAATGGATTGGCTGGTCTGCAACCCGATGATGATCAGGACGACGGATGGCGGGATTACAACGCCGAGTGTCGCGCCGGCAGCAACTACGCCGGTGGAGAGGATTGGGCTGTATTTGAACTTTTTCATCTCCGGCAAGGCCACGGTGGACATGGTGGCGGCGGTGGCCGAGTTGGACCCGCAGATGGCCGCGAATCCGGCACAGGCCAGAACCGTGGTCATGGCGATACCACCTCGGATTTCACCCATCCAGGCGTAAGCGGATTTGTATAGACGTTCGTTGACCCCGGAGTAGAAACAGATTTGCCCCATGAGGATGAAGAGTGGGATAACGGTCAGGCCGTACTTGGAAAAGACATTCCAGAGTTCGGTGCCGAGCATGCCGGTGGCCGCGTTCCAGTTCAGGACATAGGCGAATCCGCCGAATCCGATGATGCCCATGGCAAATCCCACCGGAATACGGAGAAAAAAGATAGAGGCGAGCAGTATGAGGGTGCCGACGATTCCGGCTGTGATCGGATCCATTACGCCACCTTCTCTGCGGTCAGGGTTTTGAGTGTATCAACGGCCAGAATGAATGCAAGGGCGAGACAGCCTGCCGAGGCCGCAAAGACGAATGGGTGGTAGACGATTTGAAGCGTCTCTGAGACTTCGTTGGTCTGCACGAGAAAATCGGCCCATTTCCATGTTTCGATTCCGGCCAGAGTGAAAAAGGCACAGGAACATGCGCTGGTCGCTGCGTCTGTCAGTCGTCGGATGATTGCCGGGAACCGGGCAAGCAGAATTCCCACAGCTATGTGGGCTTTTTTACGCTGGGCAAAGGCCAGTGAAAAAGCGGCTACAACCGCGCCCATGAAGCCCATGAGTTCAAAGGTGCCCTGCAATGGTGCCCAAACTGCGCGCAATACCATGTTGGCACAGGCCAGAAGCATCATGGCCACAAGAAATATTCCGGCCAGAGCTGTAAGTATTTTGGCAATGAAGCCGCTGATGTAATCCAGAGTATCGATCATGTTGCTCTCAAAAAAAGCGCCCCCGCAATGAGTACGGAGGCGCTTGATTACCGTTTTATTGTGCTTCGTATTTCGCCTTGAGGGCGAGCATTTCTGCCAAGATAGCTTCCGCATCAAGTCCGGCCTCGACCGCGTCGGCCTTCCAGGCTGTGATAAGTGGTTCACCCTGTTTCTTGATTTCTACGTATTCGGTGTCAGTCAATTCAAAGACTTCCACCTGATATTTTTCCTTGGCCCAGGCAAGAGCCTGACTGGTGTAGTCATCCAAGTATTTTCCGGTCCACACAGCCTGTTCACGTCCCAGATCGTCGAGGACCTTCTTGGTCTCGACTGGTAAGGCGTCCCAACGGGCCTTGTTCATGATGATGGCGAAGGGATAAACTGGCAGGTTGGTGACGGTTTCATAGCGGCACTGCTCGGCAAAGTTCAGATCTTTCAACACGTCGTAGGAGGACACAAGTCCTTTTACGACACCTTTTTGCAGAGCTTCAGGAGTTTGGGACATGGGCATGCCCACACCCTGAGCTCCCAGGCCGCTCAGGATTTTCAGAATGGAACCGGAAGCACGGAGTTCAAGCCCTTTGAGGTCTGACAACTGCTTGACGGCGACTTTGCTCATGACGTGAGACGGGGCCGAGGTAAACATGGTCAGGACTTTGACGTCCTTGAATTCCTTTGGCTGATATTTTTGGAACATGTCCCACATGACAAGGCTGGCCACCTCGGTGGAGGTGAAGGCTACAGGCAGGTTGACCACGGAGATGAGCGGAAACACTCCGGGATAGTATGCTGTAGAAATACAGCCTATGTCGGCCTGACCGGTCTGTACGCCTCTGAGCATGTTTTTTGCGCCCAGCAAAGTGGAACCGGGGAAAGTCTGGACAGCGATGTTGCCGTTGGTCCGTTTCTCGACTTCAGCCTTCCAATGTTCCATTTGGACACACGGGAAGGTCGGGGCGGGCGGGAAGTTCGCATAAGTCAGGGTGGTCCCGGCCATGGCCGAAGCACCCATCAGACAGGCCAGTGCAATACTGGCCGCCATCAGGCTCATGATTTTTCGCATCTCTCTCTCCTTGAAAATGCTTATGGTTCGAACGGCCCTCTCAAAGCCGTTGTCTACTGAAGGTTGAGGTCGTAGGCTACAACCACAGATTTGCGGTTGCCGTAGCCTATACCTGCAAAGGTGTTGATGAGAACACACAACTGTTTGTTACCGTCGTTGTTCAGATCAGCCAGGGCGATGTCGGAAACCTGTCCTTTGATGCGACGGGTTTTCCAAGCGAGGTTCATACCAACTCCATCCCAGGCCAGCGAGTGAATTTCGCCTTGAGTGTAGTAGTGGTAACTGGAAAAGACCTGAGCCGAAGCCGACAGATCCTTGTTGACCAGCAGTTCGTATTTTTTGGAAGTGAGCGGCGCTGTGATCATCCTGAAGGGGATGTTGTACGCCATGATTTGCTCTTCAGTGACGCCGGGGCCCATGCCGAGCATTTTGTCGGCTGTGGGAACAACCACGCCTGAACTGTTGAATGTTGCGTCAGATTCGTTGAGTCGTTCCATCGTTTGACTGAAGGTCACGAGCTTATTTTTGTTGCTGAGGATGACGTAGTTGTAGCCGAGTTCCTGAGGCAGATAGGTCATGTTGTAGACAGTGCCAAAGGGCGGAGCTTGAATTCTTTGCCCCAGTGAAATGGAATCGCCTTTGATAAAGGCTTCACGAATGTGTTTGTCGAACAGATAGCGCTGTCCTTTTTTCTGCGCGACCAGAATAGGCATGTAGGTCGGCGGGATTCTCAGGATGCCCAGGAATTTGCTGTATTTTTTAACGATGTATTTGAATTTGCCGCCCTCAAAGGAAAGAACGCTTGAACGAGGCTGCCCGTTCGGGGCTTTAATACCATATTGGGATTCAAACTGGTAGCCGCCAATGATGAATTCGGGCATGCCGTCTTTGTTCAAGTCGGCTATTTCCATACGAATACTCATGACGTTGGACGGCAATTCAAAGGTGGATAAATGTTGTAATTTGCCTTCCTTGAAACGGTAGGCAGAGATGGCAGATTTTTGGAGAATGAAAACTTCATTCTGTCCGTCGGCATCACCGTCAGCCACGTACATTCCATAGGAGGAGTAGCGCATGGTCTGGCTTCTCCATCGTCCGGCGGTTTCAGCTCCGCCTTCATAGCGGAATTGAGGGTTTAGATTGTCTTGTTTGTATGTGCCATCGGCGGGGATGAACGCGGAAGACATGGGAGAGGCAGGTTTGTCAGCATCGATTTCTTTTTTCGCTGCTTTTTCTGCGGTTCCATAGCCCGGGCGGTTAAAAACATCGCCTTGAATAACCTTGCTCTGGTCGTCCAGCCATGAAGTGATTTCATCCAATCCCATCTCACCTTTTTTCATCCAGGCTTTTCCGTCTTCACTTACCACTTCCATCTTGATGTGGGCTTTTTTCCCGAGGATGGAAATATCACCGAATACGAGATGGTCGATTTCAAGTCCTCGGAGTGCGTTGAGTGCGTTCGCCTTGTTGGAAGGCGTTGTCAGTGAAGATGTATCTTTGGTGGTCGGTTCGACTTGTCCCAACCATTCCAAGTCACTTTCCAGGCTCGCCTGGAGTGCTTTGGGGAAATATGAGTATTTTTGTGGACCGTTGTATGTGAACGGCACGACCGCGAAACTTTTAGCTCCTGAGGCAAGGGCGGGGAGCGCCATGAGTAGGGTCGCCATCAGGGCGATACAAGCGGTAATAAAACGTCGATGAGTCATATATTCCTCCGAGAGATGGGTGATATTCGATAAGAGTGTCGTTTTTTTGGATGCCGCACTCTATAGTACGGCAGGACCTTGTACCAGTTTCCGTCTCGGTATGCAAAGCTCAAGGTGCTTGATAGGTCGGATGGAAGCCGCTATTGGTCCATGTGAGAAGCAGGTCCGTTCGCATGGATGATCTGTATAACCGACCCGGGAGTCTGTATGACGCAATTTGGACGAACATTCCGCCTCGTGTGCGATGACACGGCTATTCCGCTTGTGGAGAGCCTGCTTGTCGCTCAAGGTTTTTCTTTTGAACCAGAGCCGTTCTATTTCGGCGCTCGTAAGCTGACGCATGAACCGTTCCCCCTTGGTGAAAGTTTGGCGTCCCGTTTTGGGCTCATATATATTCAAGACCGATCATCAATGCTTCCGCCTTTGACACTCGATCCGCCTGTAGGGGCTAGTGTTTTGGATATGTGCTCAGCCCCTGGAAGCAAAACAAGCTTGCTATCCAGACTCGTTGGACCGCATGGGTTCGTTTTTGCGTCTGAGCCTTCGGCTGACAGGTTGGGGACACTGAGGGCTAATCTTCGTCGTACAGGATCGATCAATGCGGTTACGGCCAAGACCATGGCTCAGGATCTGCCATTCTCGGAGCAGTCTTGGGAATATATTCAGCTTGATCCCCCGTGTAGCGGTTGGGGAACAGCGGAAAAGAATCCCAAAGTCATGGACGTCTGGTCCGGGTCCAAGACGGCCCCGTTGATAGCTTTGCAAAAGACGCTCCTGGAAAAAGCGGCAGGCTTACTCAAGCCCGGTGGTACGGTTCTGTATTCGACCTGTACTACTAATATAGAAGAAAACGAGGAGCAGGTGGCTTGGGCACTGGAGACGCTGGATCTTGAATTGGAACCGCTTGCCGAGCCTGAAGGGTTTGTTTTTGGTGCGCCTCTTCTGGATGGGATGGATGGCGTGTTGCGTGTATCCGAGGCTTCTGCGGGGCAGGGATTCTTTTTGGCGCGATTCCGTAAAAAAGCATCAGTCAGTGCAATGGATGGTTCTCGTGTGCAAAAAAGAGAGCTGCCGGGAAACAAATTGCGACTTTCCCGGATGATAGGTGGTGAGCATTTGCATTTGGAAAATCTTCCTGCTGGAGAGGTGTTCAATTTTGGTGGTAAAGCCTTCTTTTTGCCGGAACAGGCTTTGGAAATGATTCCTGGATCTATACGTTGGCAAGGTTTTCCTTTGGGCAAGGTGGCAGGTAAAGGCGATAGATTGAAATTTTTACCCGGCGGTCTGGCCAGAATTTTGCTGCCGTCAAGCCCGAAGCAGGCCCAACTTGATGTCTTGGATGTGGATGATATCGCTGTTCTGGAGCAACTTTTTACAGGTCAAAGTGTCCGCTTTGCTTCCGGGAAAGGACCAGTGGGCCTTTATTACCGGGGGCTCCCGCTGGGTTGGCTGTCACGAAAGGGAAGTCGCCTGTTGTGGGCAATCAAATAACTGATATATTCCAATCGTTTGCGAAGTTGAAATTTTTTGAAAAAACCCGTTGACAAACAGGCGGCGGATGGGCAGTATCCCTTTCGCTGAACGCGGATGAGGAGTTCCGGCAACGCAGCTAACCATTTTGAAAAATGTGGTTGACAAGCGAAACAAGCCAAGATAAACACTCCATTCCTGCGGGCGCTTAGCTCAGCTGGGAGAGCATCGCCCTTACAAGGCGAGGGTCACAGGTTCGAGCCCTGTAGCGCCCACCAATTTGACATAGAGGGAATGCTTAACGCCCTTTATATATAGTGCGGAGCCGTAGTTAAGCTGGTTATAACGCCGGCCTGTCACGCCGGAGGCCGCGAGTTCGAGTCTCGTCGGCTCCGCCACTAAAGATCAAGGATTCTAAGAGTTTACTCCTAGAATCCTTTTTCTTTTTCCTCTGTTAAAATAGCCGGGACGTAAAAGGGACGTAAATGTCCAGATTGGTCTCATGCTGTTTTTACCTCCAATACTTTGAGGTGGCCCCTCACTGAATCCAAGCCGCGTACATATCGCTCGGTGATTCTCAGGTTCTTATGTCTGAGTGTGTCCCGGATTGCGACCATGGGTACGTCATGTTTGGCGAGTATTGAGGCTGTTAGCCCTCGGATGCCATGGCAACCAAACCGTTTCACCTCTGCTTTGTCGCATAAGGCTTGGGGGAATCCCCGGTTCTCTGTGTATGGCTTTCCTTTGTGTTGACCTTTGGGCTGAATGAACACCCACTCATTAACCGCCGCTTTGTGGTGATCTCTGAGAGTGTCGGTCAATTCCTCGGTCATAGGTATCCAGTCGGATTCCAGCGAACCGCCTTTCCTCTTTCTTGTCTTGAGGCAGATTCTTTGATTGATGAAATCCACGTCCTCCCATTGGAGTCTGTATATTTCACCGCGTCTGCCTGCTGTGTGGAGGAAGGTCAGGAGCATTATTTTGTCTTGGCCCTCGGCAACGCCAAGAACCTTTCTAAAATCGCCTTCTGATGGAACGTAGTGGCCTTTCTCATCGGCAGGGAATTTGTCTACCAGTTCAAAAGGGTTTGGCTTGGGCATGTCGAGATAACGGATTCCCCAGTTCCAAGCGGCAACAAGGTTCTTTCGATCTCTGTTGACCGCGTTGCCTGTCCTCTTGTCGAACTCCTTTTGTAGAAATTCAAGGGCAAGGCGGGGTGTCATCTTATCTGCCTTTGCTGATGGTTTGGTGAAGTGGAAAAAACGCCGGAAGGCCCCGCGTTTTTCACTGTACACTTTAGGTGAGAATCTTGTTGAGTAGTCTAAATATTGTTCGGCCCATTTAAGTAAGGATGGAGTGGCGGTCAGGTCTCCCGCACTGTGCATTTCTGCTTCCCATGTCTTCGCATCCTTCTTGGTGTCGAATATCTTTTCCTTGCGTCGTCCGTTTATCATTACCGAACCGACCCAACGCTTCTCCCCGTTCTTTGTCTTTCTGTAGGGCATATGTTTCCCTCACTGCTTCGCAAGTCAATTTTTCAAAGAACAGGATACGGCGGCCAATGCGCACTCCACCGTACCTGTGGGGATAGCGTGTCACTGTGCTTTCTTCAACCTCGAAGATGTTTGCTATGGTTTTAGATGAGAGTTTGGTTCCTAGGTCGTGAATTTGTTCCATATAGTCTCCAATAGAAAAGACCGCCTCCCCATGGGGAAGCGGTCCTTTTGGCGTTTGGTGCTGTGCCTACGTTAAGCGTGAATGATTGTCGGGCCAGAGTCTTCTATGTAGTTGCCTGAGGTCGCAGCGCGGTTGGCAAGCCTATCAACTCGCTCGTTCATTGCGTTGCCGTTATGCCCCTTTACCCAGACCCACTCTATGTCATGCTGATCTATTGCTGATCTATTGCTGATAGGAGCTCATTCCAGAGGTCGGTGTTTTTTACTCGCTTTTTGGCTGAGCTCTTCCATCCGTTCGCCTCCCACTTGGTGAGCCACCCTTTATTAAATGCGTCACAGATGTATGTGGAGTCAGAGTGGAGAACTATTTTTGCTGGCCTCTTGACCTTCAACAAGGCAGCGATCACGGCTCTTAACTCCATACGATTGTTGGTTGTGTTTTTGTACCCCTGTGAGATTTCGACTTTGTGGTTATCTTTCATGAGGATAGCTCCAAGTCCTCCTTTGTTGTTCGTGTGCTGGTTTCCTTTGCAAGAGCCGTCCGTGTAGATGTGAATTTTAGTCATAGAATACTCCTTCGGTTGAGGTTGTAGGGCGTAGTTGCATATAAGAAACCCCTCCATGATGCATCACAGAGGGGGGAAAGAGGGTATGGGGGACTATGTATACCTACAAAGGGTTGGACACCCTCTTGCAAGTACATGTTGATTTTATCTAGTCCGCAGGAGTGGTAGGGGGGGAACACATGTACTAGTCCATAGGGGTAACCTGTAGTATTTCCCAGACACTTTTGCTGGCTTGTCTGATGGTAACCACGTCAAATGGTCTTATCTTCGGGAGGGCGTCCTATTTCAATAAGTGCTAGTTTTGATTGAGCTATTCTTTAAGTGGTTGTTTTTCAAGGTTTTTCTCTAGCATACTGTTTTTTATTGGTTTTTATATTGTTGGCTAGATTTAAATCTCACCAGAGTTGGCTAGGCCAATCGTTTTAAAAGTCGGGCTACGCTGGTTGGATGCCATTTCCCACCACGCGGTGTATTGATTCCACGGGCTGTTAATTCATTGGTGATGCCTCGAATTGATGTGATGCCGTTATTTCGAATGTCCTCGACAACATCCGATAAGTCTTCCGCTCTGTTCTGGGCATCCCGTTTGATTTGCTCAACCGCCTCAGCATTGCCATGATCTTTAATGTATATGGCTCCATGAGGGTTGCCGAGTTTTACGCCACGTTCTTTCGCGGCTGCAAGGGCAGCTTTAGTGCGTTGAGAAATCATTTTCCGCTCTTGTTGGGCCATGACAGCCATGATTTGGATGGTCATTTCATTTGCCTCAGGCATATCGGCACAAATGAAGTTCACGCGGCTGTCTTGGAGTTCCAAAAGGAAACGGGCGTTTCTACTCAGGCGGTCAAGTTTTGCGATGATGAGCGTGGCTCCCGTCACTTTGCAGTGTTTGAGGGCTTTTCGTAGCTTGGGGCGATCATCACGTTTGCCGCTCTCGGCCTCTACGTACTCATCAAGAAGCTCGTTATCACCTCCATTGAGGTAAGACCTCACAGCGGTGCGTTGCGCTTCGATACCGAGGCCGCTACGAGCCTGCTTTCCTGTACTGACCCTGAGATAAGAAATAAATCTACCCGTCACGGCCTTAATCCTTGTGTGTTGCAAATAGTTAAACCTTGACTTAGCAATTTGTGTACACTAAGGAAGCATTAATGACAAGCCTCTATGTGCTGTCCAAAACGCAAGTGAAGGAGTTCGGTGCTGACATGTTAAAAGCGATTTTTACTCTGCTTGGTGTCCTGTTGCTTTGTTCGTCGGTTGGCGCAAGTCCGAAGATGTTTGAATTCAAGGGGAGGCCAATATCACCAAAGATCATCCAAGACTTTTTGCCATGGATTAGTGATAGCAAGCCTTCTATCTTGAGCACCGATTTAGATACTGCCGTTGGTTCCAATCGGTATTTTGATGGGGATGATGTATTGGGCAAGAGCGGAGAGATCGCTACTGAGGATGGCGATGGCAACAGCTTCGCATACAGATGCTTGGGGACACTAGAAGGAGGCGTTGCGGTACTGAGGACTTATGAGGGAGGTTCGGGGTCAGGCGTGTTTCAGAGTTTGGTCTTTGTGAAGCAGGAAGAAGGCACCGTCTATTCGCAAGCAGGGGAGAAGTTGTTTCATACTATTTTAAGATGCCTCTGGGTCTATGAGCTTGGGGATAGAAGTCTGAAAGAAGTTAGAGTGTCGGGGAAGCAGATTCGGATTGGTGAATACGATTTTCCAGTTCCGTTTGCACAATAATAGATTTTTGGCATCGGCACTAGAAGTGCTATGTGTTAGCTTGTTGATGACAGTATATTAAGAAAGCCCTTGATTGACTCAAAGGGCTTTCTTTTTCGACATTAGTGTTTCTAGTTGTTTTGGCTGCGATAGTAATCAATGTCCATTAAACGTCTGCTAAAAGCGCTTTGATCTGCATGGGGAAGATTGATCTTAGCATAAATGCAAATCTCTTCTCCCTTGTCGAAATCTTGCACACGGATGGACACTTCGACGAGCTGTCGCAGAGCTGAAATTACATTCATGCGGACTTCGGCTTCAATCTTAGTTACGTCTACATCCTGAATAAATTGGTAGTATGCATTGCCTTCAGAAAGGATATCAAAGAATCTTGTCTTTTGAACGGCGCAAGCAGCCTTGAATTGGTCGTGGCTAATTTCATCAAGTCTTCTTTGGGTTTTGGACTGTTTTCGTTCATCTATCCAGAATAATGATTTGTAAAGTATCAGAAGTGAGAAGACGTCCACGCATATGAGGTCGTCAGTACTCAGTTGAGCTTGTGAGTCAGAGAAGTGATCCTCAATCAGTCTAATTGCTTTTGACTTGTGCTCTTTGCCGCCAGCAGACCAACACAAGCTTGCAAACAGTTTGATGAATCGATTGTCCAGTCTAAACGTGTCATAGTAAGAGTCGCATAGTTCTATTGCTTCCAGTCTCTTGCCTCGGTCGTTGGCATAGTAGTTGACTGCATTGAGGATTGCTTTAAAGCGTATGCTGGAAGGTGCGGTTTCGCGGTTTAGGACATAACTATATTGCTCTATGACACTGTCTTCAGTTTCAGTGTATCGAGAGGAGTCCGCACTTCTTAGTAAAGCCTCATCGATCTCGAATGAGTTGTCAGAACCCACCCTTCCAATGTTTCTTAAAACTGTTTTCCGGAAAGTTTTTGCTAGGTCGTCAAAGGACGACTTCATTATTTGGAAAATCTCTTTCGAGTATACTTTGAAGAACTTTCCGTCGATTTCAACAATTCTGAGCTTCTCCAAATCAGCTAAGGCTGTTTGAAATTTCTCCCCGTCTTTGTCCATATCAACAACATAGGCGAGTTTCGCAACCAAGTTGGAAAGTTCCTCTTCAGCAACTAATTGGCTAATTGCCCCAAAGATTTTTCGAGAGTTTAAAGAGAGATAGTCAAATATTCTGCCATATAGGAAGTCGATTGCTGCTTCAGAGTTTTTAAGGTCTTTATCAACTATTCTGTCGATGTTTCCATTTTGCATCCACAGATATGCAAATTGAAATATGAAGATTGGCCTTCCACTTGTGATACAGTGAATAGGCTTACTAAGCTTTTTGTCGGAAATGGTTTCAACATATGGTTTAATGTTCTTGATTTTGCCCTCATTCGTGAGGACTTCGTACAGAAATTCTAGGGTCTTTTTTTGATCTAATTCGTTGGTGCGTATCTCTTCACCAATTACAGTGTTTGATCGAGTTGTTATTATAATTTTGTGCCGATCAATATCTAGTTTTCTGGTAAATCCCTCAATTAAAGCCCTCTCGTCAGGTGGGAAGGTTTCGAAGTCATCAATAATTATGAGAGTTTTTCCCTCGTAGTTTATGATTTTATTCTGGTCTGCAGAGACTTCCTCGTGGATTACAGAATTGGTTTCCTCGATAATGTCATTAAATGTTCTTGCTGAAGGCTCATTGTCTACTACTTCACCACTATAATAGTTGTAGTATCTGTCCTTCGCACTGTAAAAAACAATGTAGTCAAAGTACTTTTTGTTGACCGATAGGTCCTCACAGATACTTTGCACTGAGGCTGTTTTTCCAACTCCTCCGTGCCCCCATATGGTGGCACTCGCAGATGCTCTATTCTTTGTTAGGAATTTTTTGATTTGCTTCTTAACACCAGTGTCGATGTATTTTTTATAATTGTTATTGAAGTCATTGATGATGGTTGAATTCTCAGTTCGCTTTCTCCTGCCATCTGACTCGATTGTAATGTTGGTTAACTCAGGCCAAGTGGCGTAACACTCGCCAGTCTTTACCAATTGGTTGTATTGTATTTTGCCGATCAGCTTCTCTTTAATGCTCCTATACATATAGACACTGTCTTCGTCACAGATGTGTATAAAAGGAGAAAGCCTGTGAAGTGGGCCGTCATTTAGCCGCAGATATAAGTTGTTGGCTTTCCCATCGGTAGCATGAGAAGGGCAACTGTAATATTCATATCCGTTTCCATCATAGTTATATATTGTCCCTTGGAGTATCCCATCCTCTTCTTTCTCAATGAAAATCATATCGTATTTGCTCTTCAGCGCATCACTGCTTGCGTTGATGTCGTCTATGATCTCATTGTATTTATCAACAACAGTAGTAGTCGCATCCTCATATGTGAATCCATGTCCAAGTATGTTGTTTCTAAAGCTAGGGTATTCATTGATTCTTTTCGAGATTTTTCTTTTCCCAAAGAACTCTTTATCAAGGTCAAGCATTCTAGAAATTTCAACGATTATACCAATTGAAGGAGTGGGTATTTCTCGAAGGATGATTTCTTTGTCGTCTGGGTCGAGTTTGTCAAAATTCTTATCCCACAGATATGCCATTATGAAGATTAGCATATATTCTATTTTGGACCTGAGATAGGTGCAAAGGATGTCTTGCTTGTGGGTCTGCTTGGCGAAGAAATTTATCTTTTGGTCGAGCTTGGAGAGGATGTAGTCCATTTGTGATTCCTGGGAAGTGTTATGATTACCAAGTGTTGTTGGTGTTTATGAGCCTGTATGAAAGTATGTTCATTGGTTTGGTGTATACACCTAGTTTATAGTGTTTGCCAATATTGAATGTGCAAAGTGGGACATTGTATGAAACCTCCGTATGTGGGGTGATGTAAGTCTCGATAAAGCTCGATATCGTGACAGAGGGAGGTCAGGATTTGACTTCAAGATAAAAATCAGACGACTTTGAATCTGGTTTAAAAGGGACGTAAATCGGGACGTAAATTTACCCGCAAACAGGCTTTTTGAAACTCCATAAACCACGGTGGAATGCGGGTTAATGCGGGGAGTGCGCACGCTGCAATATCCTGTCACGCCGGAGGCCGCGAGTTCGAGTCTCGTCGGCTCCGCCACTAAAAGATCAAGCCCTTACATTAAGTTGTAAGGGCTTTTTCTTTTGGTTAGTCGTTGTCAATGTTTTGTTGATTGCAAATCTAGCATATCGTTTGTGCCATTTCGAAGTTTATTCGATCATGTAAGTCGATACGACCTAGGAAAACGGGCTTTTGAGTTGAGGAGTTTACGGCCGATTTGTTGAAGACTGCCCATGGAACAGCCTTCGACGAACCGTTGATAAATTTCATGCATAGGCAGGCTCTGAAAGAGGCCCTTTATATGTAACGGGTCGTGTCGATTGACGACTCATTTTTAAAACTCATATCGTGCGATGGCGGATATGCCGTGGGAGCGGCTGTGTTGGCTGGCTTCTCCGGTATACGCTAGGCTAAATGTCGTGTTGTCTTTGCGTACCGATGCCCCTAAGCCGAGGCTGAGATGATCATCGTCATTTTCTTGTGTGATTTGAGCTGAGGTTGCGCCGAGGGTTTGGCGTACGGTGATGTCGTTACCGTTCAGATCGTGGGTCCAATTCAGTTGCGCATAAGGAGTGAAGGTGGCGGATTCTGTCTCGATGTTGCCGCTCAGACGTATGCCAACGACGCTTTCTATGAAGAGAGCATCAAGACTGTCATAGGATACTGCATTGACGGCATCAGTTTCTGAAAAACTGCCTCGATTGAAATAACTGGTGTTGAGGCCCAGTTCCGGGGCGAGTGTCCAAGCCTCAGTTTCTATCCATCTATATGAAGCCAACAGTTGATTGCTGACAAGCTGACTGTTGTAATCTGCTTTGGCTGTTTGCCCTAGTCCTGCGTTTCGTTCGGAATCATGCTGAGCGTATGAGAAGCTCAAGGTGTCGGTGAAAGACCAATCGTTCAAGCGGTATCCACCATATGCGCCGAGTACATAGAGGCTCTGATCCTCTGTGTCGTTTTCTGCAAAAGTGTTTCCTTTGAAGTCGATGCCGGTTGCGGCATAACCTGCAAATGCCCCTAACAGTAGGTTGTCGTTGACAAAAGTGTCTGCACCGATTTCCAGCCCGGCCATCTTGGCATCGTAACCTAGTGCGGAGCCAAAGGCATCACGCTCGCTGATACTGAACATGGGCTTTGCATATACACCATAGCGTTTGCCTGTGGAGGGCTTGGAGATCAAATCTGTAAGCGGTCCATTTGAGGCTACCATGATATTTTTATCTTCTTTTTCGTTTTCGGCCAGAAGAGTTTGGCTACGAGCTGTGGGGATTTGGATGAAAGCCAAATTGGAAGCCAGGGTCGAGGTCATGCTCAACGCGGTGTTGTCCCATTGAGGTGTGTATGGTGTTGAGAGTTTCACATCGGTTCCATCAATGCGAGTACTGAGCGAAAAATTGGGGTTCACGCTGACAACGGAGTCGAAGTTTCCGGCGACGGAACCTGCTGCAATGATAGTTTGATCTCCAACCATATTTTTGCCATCAGCATCAACGACCAACTTACCTGCCACGGTGGCAAGTCCTATTACTGTTACAGGGGCCGTTCCATCGCCGTTAAGATTGACAGCTAACGTACTGCCTGAGGCTTGAGTATAGGTATTACCACTGAGATGCACCCCAGAATTCAGAGTCAATGTGCCATCGTCGAGAGAAAAGGCTTGTGCAGCGACATCTCGAGTTAATGCCCATGTTCCAGCTTCGGCTTTATGGAATTCGGCCCAGTTCCCGGTTATATCAAAGTTTACAGTTCCGCTGCCAACCAGATACAATGCATTGGTTCCATCCGCGTCATGAACACTTCCAGCCAGTATATTGGTCCCGGTCTTCAGATAGACTTGAGAATTCGTCTGAGCGGATATGGCTCTCTTTCCTGCGTCATATGCTGCGATGGTACCAGTATTGGTTAGAGTTGCAGAAGCGCTTATAAGAACAGCATGGTTAGTATTAATTACGGTTCCGCTGTTATTCATAATAGACCCCGCTCCCACAAAAGCCCCAAAACCCGAAGCAGTTATGGTCCCGTAGTTCGTTAAGGTAGAGTCAATCCCACTCAAAGCATACGCACTTTCTCCCTGAGTGGTGATGGTGCCCCAATTGGTCAGTGTGGAAGATGATTCTCCATGCATACCACGAATATCATCCAATCTTGTATAAATAGAACCCCTATTCTCGAGAGTGCTAGCTTCTGCCCACATGCCAGCTCCTTGTTCATTGTTGTAAATCGTCCCATAATTAATTGCGGTAGAAGCTGCTTCTGCGTACATGCAGCGATTTCGTAAGGCACCCGCCATGGTGATAGTTCCGTAATTGTATCCAGTTGACGCCACCTTCATGTGCATCCCATCTGCTTCCTCACCATAAATATTAATGCTGCCTCTATTGGTGAGTACGGAATTCGTATGGAGCGCGGCCATACCAATTTGCAAAACACCTTTCGACTTAATATAGCCCTCAGCTGTATTGACTAAATCTTGCCCTACCCCATCAGTATACATGGCCCCCGGTACCGTAACGGCCCTCAGTATGATATTTCCAGAGTTGATCCAATTGCCGACGAGTGGAGTTACCGTAGTGCCCGTGTGTTCAGCGGCTCTTGCTGGTGATGGGATCAGATAGAGAGTGCACAGAATCACTGCTGCAAAACACAAGAATGCAAGTGAACGATGGGGTTTCAGACATTTCATGGAAAACTCCTCTCGAGGGTAAAGTAGCGGGGGCGGCTGCAATGCAACAGGTCTAGATTTACGGTCATAGATGGTCTGATTGTTTATTAAAAACTCAAACCATTGTTTCGTTATCCTATTTCGAGGAATGTGTGTGGCTTTGCAAAAAAAGAGAGTTAATTGTGTTTTTGTGCACCAGAAAACACAGTTTTATATCAAGTATGTATAGAATTATTAAGAAATGCAGAGAGGCAGGAGCTACCAAGAGGCCTGCGAGTGGTTTACTTGGAAGAGAATTTCAATTAAATAGTTCAAAATTTCATCGTTGTAGACGGATTATTTGTGTCGTTTGACTGTTGTTTATAAGAAGAAAAGACCGTTGTCGCAGGGCCTAGTATTTATGAAAGAAAATTTACGTTTTGGTAGGCCTCCAGTCAATCGTAATACTGTAGCTGGTGACCATTTACGATTTGCCTTGAAGACACTTGGCAAAAAATGGCGCAGAGATATTGAAGACAGTAACCATGTGCTTAATTGGGATAACTGGGTTACCAATGATTTGCCGCGAAGTGCAACGACCATAGACAAGGATATGCATTTAGGCGTCCCGGAGGCCCGCCTTTCTGCGTATGCTCATTGTTTGAGGATATCGCCCGAAGCCTTTGTTTCGCCTCTTACGGATATGGTCAAGGTGTTGGCTGACTCCGTATCCGAATCTAACGCTCAAATTCCTTCGGTGGTCATGGGATACAAGGATTTTTTCCCTAAACGGTACGTGGAGCACAACAGAGATTCATACATGCAGGAGCTTTTTTCGCTCATGCAGGGAGTTTATCGGATGTCCTACGTATTGCAGGGCATAGAAATACTTCATCGATGTACGGTGTGGGCATATGGCGTTGAGTCGTTCCGTTTATTGATGCGTGGCAGGTTCAACATGTTCGGGAACGAAAATGAGTTTGATGCCAATATCTTTCGTTGGCATAACAACCTGCACGTCCACTATCTGTGTCAAAATGGCATGGAGTTGGGGTATACTATGACAGTGGACCCTCTTCGCCACAATCTGGTAAGGCAGCGCACCCCTTTCTGGCTTAAAGGACAGGGTCTTACAGATCGCGGTCTGGCTGATAATGTCCCTATTACGTTTACCTATCGTATGGAAAAGCTTTCGCTGCCAGCGGACATGCAGTACGAAGAGCTCTGGGAACAAGAATGCGGCGAAGTCATCAATCGACCTTTTATCGCCCCCGGAGAACCCGAATACGAGTCCTTATACACAGAAGTCTTGGCTCCAGAGGAGATGGTGTAGTTCAAAAGAGTTGATCAAATAGAGGGTTGAGGGCTTTCAATGCTTTTATAGTTTTTGAGCCTGCGAGCTTTGAACCTTATAAAATTTGAGTCTCTGCGGCTCCGCCACGAATAAAGAAGTCTTTACATTAAAGCGTAAGAGCTTGTTTTTTTATATCTCATTATGTTGAATAATGGGGCTATCAGTGCTGGATATCCAGCTCGCGTTTCTTTGTGTAAATAAAACGGATCATTTCATATTCGAAGGGCGAGCCTGTTTCGTGGTAGCGGAAAGCCGTGTTTGATCGTCTGTTCAAAGCGCGAATAGCGAGTTCTGCATATCCGACGGTTTGGGGGTTGTTCACCCCGAGTAGTCTATACATATGTTTCATCTGTATCAATACGAGCATGAAGTCTCCGCCGAAACCGACTGTGTCACGCACGTTGGACGGGCCGAATATCGGCATGACGAAATATGGTCCGTCACCGAAGCCCCATACACCAAGTGTTTGCCCGAAATCTTCTTTTTGCAGCGCGTAATTCGGGTTCTCAGAGGCCAGGTCCATGATTCCGGCGATACCGAGTGTCGAGTTGATGAGGAATCGTGACGAGGTGATGGCGCTTTTTTCGATTTTACCTTGCAACATGCAGTTCACAAGCGTTGGCAATTCATTCACATTCTGTATGAAGTTAGAAACACCTGAACGGACGGGAGAAGGCAATACGGCTTCGTACCCGGAGGTGACAGGGAGCATGAAATGCTCATCGAACCCTGCGTTGAAATTGTAGAGATGGCGGTTCATGGGTTCCCATGGATCGTATACCTCCATGAATTTCAGATCGTGTTGACGGGCTTCCGGCCAATGGTTGGCAGTTGTTTGGAATTTCGAAACGGGAAGATCGAGAGCCGGTTCAATATGAGTTGTCGTGGCTGCGCCACATGCGCCGAGAAACGACAGCAAGGCGAATACGAGGATGCATTGAAGGACTGCTGTGGGTCGCATCATGACTTCACCATCTCAAGCATGGACTCGACAAACGGACCAAACATTATGTTGCCGCAATGTCCGCCACTATAAAATAATTTCGCGCGGTTGCCGAAGACATTTTTGATGAAAGAGAGATCTTGCTCATTAAGTATGACGTCGTCACGATTGCCGATAAGGACGATTTTGTCCGTTTCTTTGAGATAGGTACGGATGTCATACAGGCTGCATTTCTTGAGCATGTCGTAGCGATCCATCGTTGGATATAAATACTGCAAATAGGGCAGAAGAAATTCTGTCATGTACTCTTCAAAGCTGATGTCGAAGGCTTCTTCGGCATACGGCATGAGCGATGTGCCTGTTGCGAGAGGGTAGGCATTGGGGGGAACTATATATCCGGCCTGCAAGCAGACGTCGGAAGAAAAGATCATGGATGATGACGAGACCCGGAAGTCTACGGCGATCAGCGCACGCAAATCTTCGTCTTTCAGGTCTACATGCGTAATCATTTCATACATGAAATCGTCGTCGAGGTCAGTGACGTCCGCACGTTCATAGTAGTTGGAGAAAATATTGACGAGTCGTTCGATCTCTTCGTGTTCCGTCCTGTCTCCAAGATTTTCGGGGGTGAGCCATGAATCAAGTCGGCCAACGGAGTGATAGAGGCTGACGGGCGGGTTGATCATGAGTGCTTTTCGGAAATTGAAGTCGCCGAGTTCTGAATCCTTGTGGGTAAGAAAGGCGGCATGCATTGCGCCGAGACTGTACCCCGTGATGAAATAGTCGGTTACTTCCCTCTCCTCTTCAATCTCTTTCTTGATCCAGAGCATTACCCTGTAAAGATCGTCCACATCGTGAGGCACATAACCCGGTGCGGCGAATTCAGAAATACTGACAATGAAATTCATATGCGTTGGCGAAGAAAGGGCCACGACATGGTACCCGGCCTGATAAAAGGCTTGAGTCAGAAATTTCATTTTCGAGGAATTGTGCTCGGCGCCTGTGCCCGCGATGATGAAAATAAGCGGAGCCTCGTCGTCTTGCAAAGCGGTACTGTAGTACATCTCATCGCTGTAGGAGAAGACGCTCGGCACTTGTCTATTCTTGATACGGAGCGAACGCAGTTTTGGTTTAACGGGGTCTTTTATTGCGTGGATAAGTTCCGGCGGAGTACCATACACGGTGGCCTGAAAGGGGTCGTCATAAGGGTACGCAACGCCGTCCGCAGCCAGAAGGTTTGCGGGAAATGTTAAGAGAGCAATAAACAGAAGTACAATTGTGCGCATAGAGGTATAAAATTAAAGTTATCAATAAAAGCCGGTTATTCATCATAGCGATATATTGATTATAATTTTTAAGCAAATGATGAGTATGTTTGTGCTGTGGTTTTTTCTGCGGTTTTGGATTTCCTTACTCTGGGGTGGATTGCAGTGTCCGGCAACTGTGCTACATGGTGGGGGCGAAATACAATAACGTCCATGATGCGTACCTCTGGAGAGTCAACACGATGCAATTTGTCACCACACATACTCGGACTGATTTTGATGCTTTGGCTTCAGTTGTGGCCTGTACATTTCTTTATCCGGGCGCCGTTGGAGTGCTCCCCAGTATGGTCAATCCAGAAGTGAAGCAGTTCTTGGCAATTCATCAAAATATTTTGAGAATTGTCCCCAGAAAAGGGTTTGATCTTGATGAAGTGACTTCTCTTATTGTGGTCGATGCAAACAACTGGAAGCGTTTGGACAAAATGGATTCTCTTGCTGAAAGAGAGGATCTTGAAGTCATTTGTTGGGATCATCACATGGAAGGCGTGACCATTGACAGCAGTGAAACCCATCGTGAAGAAGTCGGCGCAGCAGTGACCCTGCTTCTGGAAAAGATGCAAGAACGCGACACTCCGATGTCCCCCATGCATGCAACACTTTTTCTTCTCGGTATTTACTCCGATACAGGGTGCCTTCGCTATCCTTGTGTAACGGGCAGGGATGCGGCCATGGTGAGTTATCTCATCGAAAATGGTGCCGACCTCAACGTGGTATCTGCCTACTTGGATGACGCTATGGATGATGCCCATACCGAACTTTTTGGGAGAATTCTCGAAGAGTCGGAAATCATCAATGTTGGTACCGTGAGCGTGGGTATTTGTGCTTTGACAATTAATAATGGTATGACATCTCTCTCCTCGCTTGTTAATAAGTTCAGAGAATTCAGAGGGGTAGATGCCGCCTTTGGCATATTCCAGTCAGACTCGCAAAAGTGCATGATTATTGGACGGGGTAAGCCTCAGTTCATCGACATCGGACAAATAATGCGGGCATTGGGAGGAGGCGGCCATCCGGGTGCCGGTTCTGCAATCATCAAGGATGCCAGCCCAGCAGAAGCAGCCTTGCAGGTTCAATCTCTTATAGACCGTGCTTGTAATGATGCAACCGAGGTCCGTGCGGTTATGTCCGATCCAGCCAAATTTATCGTGGAAGCCGACGCAACCATGGCTCAGGCTTCCGAAAAGCTTTCTGTTAAAAAGATTTCAGGGCTTATGATTTGCGAAAAGACGACTCTGATTGGCGGGTTGTCGGTGGTGGATTGCGCAAAAGCGGAAAAAAGCGGTCGGGCCGATGTGCCGGTCAAGGGATACGCCAGACGCAATATTTCGAAACTTGCCCCAAGTACTTGCTGTCGAGAGGCCGTGCTTCTTATGACCAAGGCAAAGGAAGGATTACTCGCTGTGGTTGACGGGGACGAGTTAGTCGGAGTTGTCACGCAAACAGATTTACTTTTGCAGGTATACGATTTCTAAGTGATATAGCGTAATAAATTTGGTGGATCTATATACGCCAAGGCTGTCAGCCGTTTTTTAGGATTTGATGAGCATCCCCTTTTAATGTATTGCGCCCCTTTAAGAAAAATGGATAACAACAACCAGTTGGGAAATTATGGAAAATATACCGAATTGTCCGAAGTGTCAGTGTGAGTATGTGTATTTCGACGGCAGCATTCTTGTTTGCCCGGAATGCAGTTTTGAGTTTCAAGCTGAAGACGTTGCAGAAAAAGTCTACAAAGATGCCAATGGCAATGTTCTGGTCGATGGGGACACTGTTGTCGTTATTCAGACTTTAAAGGTTAAAGGCGCATCCTCTGATATTAAGAAGGGGACAAAGGTTAAGAATATCAGATTAGTAGAGCCAGATGATGGCGTTCATGATATTTCCTGTAAAATCCCGGGATTCGGCTCAATGATGCTCAAGACATCAGTCGTTAAAAAAAGTTCATGACTCTGAGGCGGTGAATAGAGCCGCTGGAAGACTGACGGAATTAGGCAGTTTATCGCTATTGAAAAAGCCCTTACATAATGTGTAAGGGCTTTTTCAATAGCCTTCTTTACAGGGCTTCTGGGATACGGCCATCTTATTGATTTTTTTTCTGGGGTGGATATGTGTTTTCGTTTTCTTCACACAACCACTTGGGGTTTGTGTCTTTAAGTGATCTTGATCAGTTAAGGAACAGAAGGCTCCATCGAAAAAATTGTCTTTTTGAGTCGTTTTACGTATTGTATAAATAGTGGAAAAAATTTCAAGCAGGGCATGGGAAATCAAGTGAATAAACTGGAATGGAGTCCTGAATTGAGTGTGGGGCAGAAGGATGTTGATGAACAACACAAAGAGCTTATCAGAATCGCGAATGGCCTGATTAATGCCGTGTCTATTGGGCGTGGAAAACGAACGATTCAGAATGTCGTGCAGAAGCTGCGGGAGTATACTGTTTTTCATTTCTCGAACGAAGAAGGAATGATGGAACAGATGCGGTTTCCTGAACGCGGGCAGCATGCGGCCGAACATTTGCGACTGAAACTTTTGGTGAAAAATTATCAGCGAAAATTGTATAAAAATGAAAATGTGAATGCTGAAGAAGTTCTCGATTTCATGAAAGACTGGTTGCTAGGTCATATCCTTACTTTTGATCGAGGTTTTGCAACGTATATTGTCGCTTTCAATGAAGCAGAGAAAGCCAAGGAATTTGATGCGCCAGAAGTTGTTGATGACGTGGACGGAAGTTCTTCCGATTTGTCTGAAGATGAATAACCAAGTGTGAGGGCTGGATGTTGAGAAGAAAAAAACGGTTCCTGCTGCTTGCCGCTTTGATGGTGTTGCTTGTGGGAGTGGTTTCCGTTTTTAGTTCTTATTCTCTTTATATGACTTCATTGCGAGAGCAGCGAATTCGACTTTATGAGCAGGTGACCAGCCAAGCCAGTCTAGCTACAGAATTGGGGTGGGTTGCACTCCGTCTTCAAGCAGAAGGAGGCGGGGCGACAGCAAGAGATGTCTTGTTGGAACATTTAAGCCGTGCCCACAAGAATGTTAAGGTCGAAAGTAGTTCTGGGGAATTCACGCTCGGCAAAAGAACAAAAGACCATCTCGAATTTCTTGTTGTGAACGGCCAGATTGTGGAAGAGGGCGCTTCTATAAAACAGCTTCCGATGCGTACTGCGTATGCTGAACCAATGAAAAGGGCTCTTGAAGGAGAGTCGGGTACGATTATCGGTTTGGACTATTCGGGTGTGGAAGTCTTGGCTGCATATACACCTCTCTCATTGCAATTTGGCATTATCGGTATGGTTACCAAAATTGATATCGAGGAAATTCGGGCTCCATTTATACGGGCTAACTTCATCGTTTTTGGAGTCGGCCTTGCTTTAACGATTGTTTTTCTTTTTATCTTTTTTAGATTGAGTGAACCTCTCATCAAGGAAATCGAGCAAAGCGAGAAGTCCTATCGAGATGTGGTTGAGGGTGCTCGCAATCTTATCCTCAGAGTCCGGGAAGACGGAATCGTCACTTTTGCCAACAATTATGCGAATGTGATGTTTCTTCAAGGCCAGGAGAGTCTCGTCGATCAAGATTTTTTACAATATATAGTTAAAGATGTTTCTGTGAGGGGGCAGGATGTTTTGATGGGGATGGTGAAGAGTCAAAAATTTCAATATGAAACGGAAGTTCGTCTTTCTGATGGAACTCAGAAATGGATATCCTGGGGGGCTCGTATTATTTCCGAAGCGGGGCAACCTGTCGAGTTTCTCTGCATAGGCAACGATAGTACCTCCGAACATCTCGCCAATGATGCCCGGAGAGAAGTGGAAGAGCGTTTCAGGGGGATTGCCAAAGCGTCGCCTGTCGGAATTGTTATTACAAACATGGAAGGGCATTTGCTCTATGCCAATGAACAAATGCATCGGTTGACGGGGGCGAGTTCTGTTGAATTGGCTGGACGGGGATGGATACAACGTATTCATCCTGATGAGCGTATCTCTATTCTTGATAGTTGGTTTTCTTCGTCGCGGGTGAGCAAACGGCGAAGAGAATTGAGGATGCTTTCAAACAAGAGGGATATATTTTGGGTTCTCGGTCAAATTGTCGAATTGAAAAATTCTAATAATGATATCGTCGGCAATGTTCTTACCTTTACTGACATAACGCAGATCAAAGAGGCCGAGCTTGCCAAAAGTCGTTTGTCCGCAGCGATTGAACAGGCCGGCGAAATGGTCATCATCACTGATTTAAGAGCGAATATAACGTATGTAAATCCAGCTTTTGAAGAAATGACAGGGTACAAACGTGAAGAGGTCGTCGGTAAAAATCCTCGAATTTTGAACAGTGGAGAACAGGACGCCGCCTTTTATGAAGATTTATGGGAAACTGTGACAAGTGGGAATGTTTGGAGTGGGCGCTCTTTGAATCTTAAGAAGAATGGGCAAAGGTATACGCAGGAGTTTAGCATTGGGCCTATTCGGGATGACCAGGGCAGTATTATCGGTTACGTCGGTGTTGCCAGGGATATTTCTGATCAACTTATTATAGAAGCGCAGTTGAGACAGTCGCAAAAACTGGAATCCATCGGTGAACTTGCTGCCGGAATAGCGCATGAAATCAATACGCCAACACAGTATGTTTCCAGTAATATACAATTTCTCAAGGATTCATTCGTCACATATGAAAAAATGCTCGATCATTGTCGAAAGCTTATCGAAAAAGTTTTGACGATGGAGGACGGGGCTTCGTGTGCGCTTCTTCATGATTTTGCGGAGAATCTTCTTGATGAAAAAGAACTGCAATATCTCAAAGAAGATATCCCTCAAGCTCTCAGCGAATCGGAATCAGGGCTCAAGCGGGTTGCGGAAATTGTTCGGTCTGTGAAGCAGTTGGCGCATCCGGGAGAGATGAATAAAAGTTATCATCGTTTAAATGAGATCGCGAAGGATGCGGTGACGGTTTCCGCCAATGAATGGAAGTATGTAGCTGAGATCAGTGCCGAATATGACGAGGATCTTCCTGCTGTTTATTGTCTCAAAGGAGAAGTGGGACAGGTCGTCCTCAATCTTATTATTAATGGCGCACATGCCATCGAGAAAAAGAAGGAAACCAGTGAGGAACAGGGCGTAATCTCCATAAAAACCTATCAATCTGGAAATATGGCTGTTTTGGAAGTCTCAGATACGGGAACTGGCATTCCTCAGGATGTCATTGATAAGATCTTTGATCCGTTTTTTACCACGAAGGAAGTTGGTAAAGGAACGGGGCAGGGGTTGGCTATCACGCATAATGTCGTGGTTAATATGCATGGCGGCAATATCGATGTGCTGACGGAGCCGGGTGAGGGTACTACCTTTGTTGTCCGTTTGCCGTTTGGCCCAGAAGAAAACTAACTGTCCAGAACCCAGTCGTTTTCAAGCATGTCGACAGCAATTGTAACCACTTCTGGTGCGAATTCTACACCGCTGTTTTTTTTGAGAAAATCGATTGCCTTTTGACGGCCAAGGCTTTGCCGATATGGCCTGTGTGTCGTGATTGCATCAACGACATCGGCTACAGACAGAATCATTGATTCCAGCAACATTTGATCACCGAGCAGCCCATTCGGATACCCCGATCCATCAATGCGTTCGTGATGTTCGAGTATGATCCTCGATATGGGCCAATCCGTATCGAGTGTTTCAAAAATTTCCGCTCCAACCAGAGGATGTGCCTTTATCAAGGCGAATTCTGCATCATTGAGCTCTCCCGGTTTGTTTAGTATCCCGGCTGGGACGGCAATTTTGCCAATGTCGTGGACGAGGGAGGCAAGCCTGATAGCTTCGACTCGATCCCTTTCAAGCTCCAGGCGTTTGGCAATATTCGTTGCAATTTTGGCGACTCTGTCCATGTGCCCGGCTGTATATGGGTCCCTGAATTCAACCAGTCGAGTGAAAGCCCGTAAGGTCCCTTCAAGGCCTTTTTGGAGACGTTTGACCACAGCATATTCCTGGGTCGTTTTTGTCATATGGAATTGCTTGGCCCCTTCGGAAATGGCGGCAATGAGATCGTCTTTGCCACAAGGTTTGGTCATGAATCGAAATATGTCACCACGGTTGACTGCATTGATGGCGAGTTCAAGGTTAGCATATCCCGTCAGGACTATCCTGATGGTATCCGGGTATTTTTCTCGCACGATTGAAAGGAGCTCGACACCTGTCATGGACGGCATTTTGATGTCGGAAACGATAACCGCGAATGGACCTTCGTTTTCAAGGATTTCCAGAGCGGCCTTTCCCCCCGAGGCCGTGTGAATTTGAAAGTGTGTTCTGAGCGACCGACGATGGCTTTGCAGGATGTTCTCTTCATCATCAACCAACAATATTTTCATATGACTGTAATCTTTTTCTGTCTGCATTTATGCTCCAAGCTCTGGGACAAGGACTGTAATGGTTGTATTGATGCCTACTTCCTTTGCAAACATGTGTATTCGATCAATTTTCCCTTTGTCGAGTTCTAGGCTCTTTCGTAACAGCATGGCGCCTTGAGTTGAAATGATATCCTCGTGCAGGATCATACCGGGGCGTAATTCGTTGAAAGGCACTGTTTGAATTTCATATCGCGCTTCCACGCCGAGCATGCTTTCCAGATAATAAAGGAGTTCCGGGTCATAGACATCGACATTTTTTTCAAGCTGAAGAAAGGCTTTTTGCGAGTTCTCTGCACTTTGCAAGGCGAGGTCGTAATCAAGCGAAAGTCGGAGTATGCGTCCTCCAAGCGGAATATCTTCACCTTTCACAGGATCACGCGGCGTTCCTGATCCGTCAAATCCCTTAAGCTGGTACGCAATCATATCACCAATAGATTTGAGCCTTGGCAGTTTGGTGATCAGATTTTGGGCGATGACCGGGTGCATTTCAAACAGCTGCACCTGTTCTGGCGAGAGTTCTTTACCCTCACAGAGGGCTTCGATGGTCCCCGGAGGCAGAATGAGCGTGCCGAGTTGAGACAACATGGTTGCGATGTCATATCGCCAATTATCCTTAACACCCTTTTGTTTCGTCAAATAACGGACATACCGTCTGACTCGGTTGATACGTTCTCCGGCTTCTGGGTTAACCAGTGCTGTTATTTCGCTCAGCAATTCGACGCTGCCTTTGAGCGTTCGTTCAAGCAGCACTTTTTTCGCTGTGACCAGTTCATATTGTTTTACAGCATCTTTGACGTTGTTAACGAATGTATCGTTGTCACAGGGTTTTGTTAGAAACCTGAACACATTGCCGTCATTGACAGCTCTGATGGCGTTTTCTAAATCCGCATATCCCGTCAACATGAGGCGGGTTGTGTCTGGACTTTCTTTTTTGAATTCATTTAGGAATTCAATGCCGTTCATTTTGGGCATTCTGAAGTCGGAAACAACGGCTGCAAACGGTTTCTTCTTGTTGATATTAAGGAGGGCCATGGTCGGGTCGGTTTCCACCTCAATTTCATAGAGATCGCGCAGTTGGCGACGTAAGGCAGACAGGACGTTTGGCTCGTCATCTACGAGAAGGATTCGTACTGGCATTCTTGACTCCTATGCGATCAGTTCGTTGAGAATTTCAGGAGAAAAAGCGATGAGAGGAGGTTCACCTGGCCAATTGTCGTTGATGTGGGGCACCCATAAGGCCAATTTGTTTTGATCCAGAATTATAGGGGCAAGTTCTTTTTCAAATTTAATGCGTTCATACTGGTCGTTGAAGACGACGAAGTTGTGGTCAATGGTGTTTGCAATTGAGAGATACATGGCGACACTGTTGTCGACTTTGTTGAAGCCGTGATGATGCCCGATGGCATGCACCACGTTGCTGGACATACCCCAGAGTCCCATTAGGTACGCCCCTACTTCGGCGTGGGTTGTTCCGAAGATTTCTTTTTCTGCTGAGTAGATAGACAGGCCATCGGGGACTGAAACGCGTGCAAGAACTTCTGAATATTTTTCAGGGAAAGAGTTGACCATAACCAATTTGCCAACGTCGTGGAGGAGACCTGCCATACGGCATTGAATGATGATGTTTTGGGGGGCCTCTTCATAGCCGGCAATGAGCCGAGCGATATTGGAGACTCTGAAGCTGTGCTCCCAAAGCAGAGAGAGCGAAAAGGCTGGGAGTGTCTTCTTTTCATACATGGTGAACAAGTGTGTCGAGAGAATGAGTGCTCGTATGGTGTCGAGCCCCAGCATGGTGATGGCTTTCTCGACTGAGTCAACTTGAGTGGGTAGCCCGAAGTATGGAGAGTTGATCAGTTTGATAATCTTGGTCACAAGTCCGACATCCTGCGTGATGTGCCCGGCGATGATGTCTATGGACGGTTCTTTTTTTCGTAGCTCAGCTTCGGTATTTTGGAAAACTTCAGGGATTACCGGCAAGGCGTCGACTTCAGTAACCAGTTGTAACATGCGTTCATCGGTCAATACTGCTTGAGAATGGAGTGCCCCTTCTATTCTGTTGATCAGGTAATCTGCTTCACAGGGTTTTGAAATATATTGGTGTACGGCTCTGATGCTTTGCATCACTTCATTCATATCGACTTGTCCTGAGAGCGCTATCCTGATCGTTTTTGGCGATAGATCCTTTACTCGATTCAGTAACTCTCCTCCATCGATTCCAGGCATGCGAATGTCCGAAACGATTATGTCGAATGTCTGCTGGTTCATGAGCGAGAGAGCGTCGGCGCCGTTCTCTACAAAGTGCATATCCCATTCTTTGTGTTTGTTTCTGAGCATGCGTTTGAGCGCGGCGAGAACATTGGGTTCATCGTCCACGAAGAGTATGCGAATCCGGTCATCCATCGGAGTCTCCTTGTGCTTTTATCGGTAATCGAAGGGTGAATTTGGTACCTATGCCCTCGTCGCTGTCGACGGTAATTGTTCCGTCGTGTCCTTCTTTGATGATGGAATAACTGATAGCCAATCCTTGTCCTGTTCCCGTGCCCACCTCTTTGGTGGTGAAAAATGGATCAAAGATTCGATCAAGAAGAGGAGCGGGTATTCCCGTTCCAGTGTCCTTGACGGCTATGATGACATCATCGTTTTCTTGTAAAGTCGTCAGTGTTATCGTGCCTTTTCCTTTAGTCCCCTTGAGTTTTGTAGAGACAGCGTGTGCCGCATTGACAATGAGATTGAGAAATACCTGGTTGATGTCATTAATTCTGCATTCAACCATAGGCAGAGTTTCATCAAGATCATAGACCAGTTCTGCATGATATTTCCACTCGTTTCGGCACACTATGCTGGTTTTTTTGAGAGATTCGTTGATATCAGCCATCATTTTTTTACGGTTGCCTGGGTGGGCAAAGCGTTTCATGGCTTGGACGATGTCTGTGATGTTTTGGATTCCTTCAAGAGATTGAGACAAGGCTTGAGGGACTTCTTCAAGGAGATAGTCCATGTCGGTGTTTTCCCCGTGTCTTTTGAGCCGTTCGACTATTTCAGCGTGTGCCAAGTCTCCTTCTTTCAGGCTGAATCTTTGAAATATATCGTAAAAGTGTCTTAAAGAGTTCATTGCAGTATTGATGAACCTGAGGTTTTCAGAAATGTATTGTGAAGGCGTATTGATTTCATGTGCGATACCCGCAGCCAAGTTGCCGACACTCTCAAGTTTTTGCGCCTGTACAAGTTGTCGTTCGACGGTTTTTCTCCGAGTGATGTCGAATATTATGGCAATATAATGAGGTCGGTCATTTATTTGGGCGTTGAGTACGGTCTTCATTATGGGGATGATCGTGTGGTTTCTCTTTTGTAGCGTGAATTCGGTGTGCAATGTCTTTTTGTCACCTGCAGGGCACTCATGCTCCTGTTTGCTTTTTTCGCAATGGCAGATGTATTTATAACATTTTTCGCCGACTATTTCTTCTGCGGGGATTCCGAGAAGTTCATTGCTCATGGAATTTGCCCATGTGATCGTGTGTGTTTTTTTATCGACGAATATGACAAGGGCTTCGATGCCGGTGAGAATGCTCTGAAGAAGTTTTTCATTTTTTACGAGAGCTGAGGCGTTCGCTTCTCGGATGGTGATGTTTCTAACAAGAATGAAGAACACAGCAGCGATCAAAATTAAGGCAAAGGCTCCTACACCAATCCATATGCGTAGTTGTAAGACTGGTTGGAAAAGAGTGTTGTAATCAAGGTAAAGGAGCAGAACCTTGTCGAATTTTTCTGAGGACAAATGAGAATGAGGCAGGGCGATGATTAATTCCTTGATCCCGTTGGCATTTGTTCGAACGAACGTCCGTTCTCCTCGTAATATCTTTTCCAATAACAGACGGTCCGGGAACTGCATAAATGGAGTGTGCAATGCCGTTGAATAAAGCATTGTTCCATTTTGGGTGAGGAGGTCGATTTGTCGAGCGTTCATGTTTTTGAGGTTCATGCCACCTCCCCTGACAAGGGATGCTACAGAACATACGGCCTGTATGACACCGACAACATCTTTGTGCGCGTTGCGAATTTTGATGGCAAGGCTCAGTTTTTGTTGCCCGTGGATATTTTGCATAAGGGTGAGGCCGGTTTCTTCATCAATCTTTTCTTGCAACTTGATTTCCTGAGATATGCCGTCGGTCGTTTCATCTGTGGAAACAATGACATTTCCCATGTTGTCGAAGATCGTAACTTTTTCGTAGAGGCGGTATCCGTATTCCGTTTCGAAAAATTGGATGAAACGACGCGTGAGAAGACTTTTGGTGAAGATCTCTTTCAATGGTTGAGAATACATGGGCGTATCCTTTATCGTAGAGATCAAAAAGAGCTTCAGGTCTTCTTCAATGAACGTGAAGTTGTTATGAATGTTGTTTGATATGAAATTTGCCACCAGCATCCCGTCATGCTCGACACGGTCTTTGAGAGTTTTATGGCTTTGCTGGTAAACCATGGCAGTTAGGCTGAACAGCATGAGGACAAAAACGACAATTCCTGTGATAAATCGGGTGGACAGGTACATACTAACGCCTTTGGTATTTCAGCTTTTGATTTTTTATTTTTGCTGGGATGAGCTGGTACGTCATATGATGCGACCCTTGGGCATTGACCACATCACCGAAGAGTCCAGGGAAAACAAATCCCGCTTCAAAGGTGTTCTTGATGGCGTCAGGAGACGCTCCATTTTTGCCGATAATCTGTGTGAGCAATGTGATAATATCGTAGCCGATGGCAGAGTATTGGCTCAGAGGGAGTCCGTATGTTTCTTCAAATCTTGTTCCAACATTTCCGAGGTAGGGAGAGGCTGGGTTATAGACGAGTGGCGCTGCAACATAGATCCCGTCAAAAATGGGATTTTTGAGATAGTGAGAGCTTGAAATACTGTTTGGGCCGATAAGGGGCATATTGGGGTACTCTTCACGTATGGCCTTGGCCAAGGGTTCAATATCACTTGGGAAGCACGTGAAACTGATGGCGTCGCAGTCGACAAAGGCTTTAAGCCGTTCGTGTAATGAAGGATTTATTTTGTTGTAGACAATCTTTTGTGTTGTCACTTCTTTTGTGGTCAGCAGCCTTGAGAGTTCGTTTGAAACAGAGTTTCCATATGCATTGTCGATGTTGATTAGTCCGAGTTTTCGGACCCTGAGTTTATCGACCAGAGGTAAAATGGCCCGGCCTTCATCCGAAGATTGAGGCCAATATCTGAATGAGTACGGTGCATTGTCCGTGATGCCTTCGCCTGTTGCCATGGTTGCTAATTGAATGGTTTTCAATTCTGTGGCGAGAGGAACAAGGGCTGCGGTTATATGAGTGTATATGGTGATGACAGCAGCGGGAGATTGCGCAGCGATTTCTCGAAATTGTTTTTTGGCCAGTTCCGGGTCCCCTTGGCAATCTTTATGTATCAATTCAATTTTTGTACCGAGAATACCCCCTTCTTCATTGATTTCTTTAATTGCCATCTGCATGCCGTTGAGCATTTCTACTTCTACTGAAAGCCGTTCGCCATTTTGATCTGTCAGGATCAAAATGGTACCAATTCGGAGAGATTCGGGTTGCGAACATCCTGTGATATTCAGGCCGAAGAATGCGGCCAGTAGTATTGTACATATAAATATCATGGACCGATTCATTCTGTTTCTCCTGTCTGACGTTCTTGTCAGAATGGCACAGGAGAGTCGGTTCGCAATTATTATTTCACTATAAACAACGGGCAATTCTATTTTGTGTTTGAAGAACCGTTGTGGCTGTCGTTTTCTTTGGGAAAATATTTTTTTCTTTTGCAAAACCGCAGTGGCCTGAATAAAAATATGAAGGCTTTTTCGGACTTAGCAACGGTTTGGCACCATTATTTTTCTTTTGTGTCCTTTTTCTCTCTGGGTGAATAATGCACTGATATTATGAGATTATTTTATTTGACCGCAAAAGTATGATGTTAATAGGCGGGGGTTTTGCTGCTCTCTATAGCCCACAAATATAAAGTTTTTTTGTGCTTTTTTGTGCCATACCTTGAGTAAGTCCGTGCGTGTTGTGTCTACTCTCATATTACCTCTAGGGGGTAATTGTGCTCATGTGGGCATAATAACATCTGTGGGAGAATGATGCATACTCAAATGACTGAGACAACGCCCCCAGCACTGTCTGCGGGACAGGCTTTTACCTTTGACGGGTTTGTGGAACTCGCCACTTGGTTTCATAATTATCCTGCCCCTGGGTTATTACTGGGCGGGTATATGGTTGAAGAGGCCAAGCGACATATCCCTGAAGGTGTGTTGTTTGATGCCATTTCCGAAACTTCCTGGTGTTTGCCGGATGCCGTGCAGTTGTTGACACCCTGTACCATCGGCAACGGCTGGCTGCGGGTTCGGAATACCGGCGTGTATGCAGTTTCATTATTTGATAAGTTCACTGGCGAAGGCGTTAGGGTACGACTTGACCCGAGTAAGCTGACATGTTTCCCACACACCTTGTGCTGGTTGATGAAAACCAAGCCCAAGCAGGACCAGAATTCCAAGGAATTGCGGCGGGAAATTCGTGATCATGGTCTAGAGATGTTGTCGGTCGAAAACGTGTTGATCAAGCCGGACGTTGTTGCCAAACGGAGCAAGGGTACCATTGCCCTTTGTCCGATTTGTGGTGATGCCTATCCTGAATTTCATGGTGCGATTTGTCGTTCCTGCTCCGGGGATTCTCCGTATGTTGGTGACAGAAGTCTGCCGGTTGCCACTGACATCGAAACAGCCATTCCTTCAACTCCGCTTGAAGAAAGCGTTGGCAAGACTATCGCGCACGATATGACGCGCATTGTCCCCGGCGAATCCAAGGGTGTTGAATTTTCCCGTGGCCATGTGGTCACTGCTGGGGATGTCTGTCGGTTGCAGCAGATGGGGCGTTTTAATTTGTATGTGGATCAGGAGGCACCGGCTGGTTTTATCCATGAGGATGATGCGGCGAGAACCTTCGCCAAAGCGATGTGTGGCGACGGTGTTGTGGCTGAGAGTGATCCCCGTGAAGGGCGGGTGAACCTGCTGGCTAAACGGGACGGAATGCTCGTGGTGAACGAACCCTTGCTGACAGCTTTCAATTCGTTGGGCAGTGTTATGGTCGCCAGTCGTCACGGTTACAGTTTGGTCCGCAAGGGCAGAAGGGCTGCCGCCACCAGAGCTATCCCTCTTTTTCTCGAACAATCGATTTTTGGGCGGGCACTCGCCATTCTTAATGATGCCCCGTTGTTTTCTGTTGCTCCGTTGAAGAAAACCAAGGTCGGTTTACTCGTTACCGGTAACGAAGTTTTCAAGGGATTGATCAAAGATCGGTTCGCCGAGGTCCTGGAAGCCAAGGTCGTCAATCTTGGTGGTTCTATTATCGAGACATTGATTCGGCCTGATGACGCCAGTGAAATAGCTGGCGCGGTCCGTGGTTTGGAAAGGCTCGGATGTGATTTGATTATCACCACCGCCGGTCTGTCCGTGGACCCGGATGATGTTACACGACAGGGACTGATTGCTGCCGGATTGACAGACATGGTGCACGGAATGCCGGTTTTGCCTGGTGCCATGACCTTGGTCGGGAGTATCGGCAATGCCCGTGTGCTTGGCGTTCCGGCCTGCGCCCTTTTCCACAAGACAACCAGTCTGGACATATTGTTGCCCAGGCTTATGGCTGATTTGCCCATCGCTCGTGCTGATTTCGCGAAGTTGGGCAACGGAGGAATGTGTATGGAGTGTACCGCCTGCACGTTCCCCAAATGTCCTTTTGGGAGGTAAGCTATGCTGAAATCCGAAATGATCGAATCCGCCAGTGCCGCTACAGGCGTTGGTCCAACTATCGCTCCCACGCTCGGTCCCACCATGCGGATGCATTTGTGGGTCGAAACTAAAGAAGGTGTTTTGTTCGGCCTTGGACGTTTGCAATTGCTTCGTCAGGTCGAACGTTGCGGGTCCCTCAAAGCCGCCGCCGAATCTTTGGGAATGTCCTATCGTGGAGCTTGGGGAAAGATCAAAACCACTGAGGAATTGATCGGTCGAAAACTTATTGAAAGGGCCACGAGCAGACGGGCCGGATACCACCTTACGCAGTTCGGATGTGGTATCGCGAAGGAGTTCGATAAATGGTACCAGGATGTCGAATCTTATGCCCTCTCCAAGGGGCAGGAATGTTTTCCTTTTTCTCTTGAAAAGTATGAGTGAAAAATGTCCTGCGTCTTTTAATATGTTAAATATAACATATTGATTTAATTGAATTTTGTGCTACGGTAATTGCACTTGAACATCCCGTTTGAGAACAACACTGCCGAGCGCAACGGAGCGCGGCAATTATCAAGGAGGCCATAGGTATGAAACTCGACCGCCGAAGCTTTATTAAGCTCGCAGGAACCAGCGCGGCGTGTCTCACCCTCGGGCAGCTCGGAGTGAGTCTCACTCCGGTCAAGGCCTACGCCGGAACGTTAAAAATTTCGGGTGCTAAAGAGGTTGTGACTGTTTGTCCGTTCTGTTCGGTGAGTTGTCACGTTATCGGGCATGTCAAGAATGGCAAGCTCGTCAACGCGGAAGGTGATCCGGATTATCCGATCAATGAAGGCGCACTCTGTGCCAAGGGCGCGGCCATGTTCAGCATGACCACCAGCCATCATCGTCTGCAAAAGCCCCTGTATCGCGCTCCTTATAGCGACAAATGGGAAGAGAAGAGCTGGGACTGGATGCTGGACCGCATTGCGCGCCGCATCAAGGACACTCGTGACAAGGATTTGATTTTAAAGAACAAGAAGGGTGACACCGTCAACCGACTTGAATCCATGTTCCTGCTGGGCACGTCCCATGCGGGTAACGAAGAATGTGCACTTGCCCATCAGGCAATGCGCGGCCTGGGTGTTGTCCACATGGACCACCAGGCAAGGATCTGACACAGCGCAACTGTTGCGGCTCTGGGAGAGTCGTTCGGACGCGGTGCGATGACCAACCACTGGATCGACATCAAGAATGCCGATTCAATCCTTATAATGGGCAGTAATGCTGCCGAACATCATCCGATCTCATTCAAATGGGTGTTACAAGCCAAGGACAAGGGCGCCACTGTTATGCATGTGGACCCGAAATTCTCGCGCACATCTGCCAGATCGGATTTCCATGTTCCCTTGCGGTCCGGTACGGACATCGCTTTCCTCGGGGGCATGATCAAGTACATTGTCGAGAACAAGAAATTCTTCCATGAATACATCACCGAATACACCAACGCGTCATTGATCGTTGGCAAGGATTTCGGTTTTGAGAACGGCTTATTCACCGGTTACGATGAAAAGACCCGTACGTATGACAAGTCCAAATGGGGCTTTGAGATGGATGCTAATGGTGTTCCCAAGCGCGACAAGAGCTTGAAGAATCCCCGTTGCGTATTCCAATTGCTCAAGAAGCATTACTCTCGTTATGACGTCAAGACGGTTTCCGAGACCACCGGTGTGTCGGCTGACGACCTGATGAAGGTTTATGAGAACTTTGCTGCGACCGGTCGCCCGGACAAGGCCGGTACCGTCATGTACGCTTTGGGTTGGACCCAGCATACTGTCGGCGTGCAGAACATTCGTTCCGCAGGTATCATCCAGCTTCTGCTCGGTAACATCGGCGTTGCTGGCGGCGGTATCAACGCTCTGCGCGGCGAACCCAATGTTCAGGGTTCCACTGACCACACCCTGCTGTATCACATCATTCCCGGTTATATGGCCATGCCGCACAACGGCTGGCAGACCTATGATGAATACATCAAGGGCAACACGCCTGTGTCCAATGATCCGCAGTCTGCCAACTGGTGGCAGCACAAGCCCAAGTACTTTGCCAGCCTGCTCAAGGCTTGGTACGGTGACAACGCCACCAAGGAAAACGGCTTCTGTTATGAGTATTTGCCCAAGATCGAGAAGGGTGAAGATTACTCGTACATGTATCTGTTTGATCGCATGTATCACAACAAGATTCGTGGCGGTATCATCATTGGTTTGAATCCCATGAACAGTGTGCCTAATACCAATAAGGTCAGAAAAGCACTGGACAATCTCGACTGGCTTGTGACTTCCGAGTTGCACCATTCCGAGACCACGGATAACTGGAAGCGTCCCGGCGTTGATCCTAAGAAGGTCAAGACCGAAGTCTTCCTGTTGCCTTCCGCTCACAGGTTGGAGAAAGACGGTTCTGTCACCAACTCGGGTCGTTGGCTGCTCTGGCATTATGCTGCAACCAAGCCCGCGTTCGAAGCCAAGCCTTTCGGGGACATGTTCTGTGGCATCATGAAACGTGTGCAGAAATTGTATGGGAAAGAAGGCGGCAAGCTGCCTGAAGCCCTGACCAAGCTCGATTATCCTGAAAAGTATGATCCTGAAGAGCTGTGTGCACGCATCAATGGTCGTTTTACTCGTGATGTTGAGTTCAAGGGAACGAAGTACAAGAAGGGCCAACAGGTTCCGACTTTTACTGCTCTGGCCGACGATGGTTCCACCAGCAGTTTGAACTGGTTGTACGCTGGCAGTTACACTGAAAAAGATGGCAATAAGGCCAAACGTCGCAGCACTGAACAGACCGCTATGCAGAAGAACATTGGTCTGTTCCCCAAATGGGCATGGTGTTGGCCGGTTAACCGTCGCATCCTATACAACCGTGCTTCTGTCGATCTTAACGGCAAGCCTTACAACAAGGCCAAGGCTGTTATCGAATGGAAAGATGGCAAGTGGATCGGTGATGTGCCTGATGGCGGCTGGCCGCCGATGGCTACCGGCAAGGGCAAGAATCCGTTCATTATGTCCAAGCATGGTTTTGGTCAGATATTCGGTCCCGGCCGTATGGACGGTCCGTTCTCCGAACACTACGAACCGGTTGAAACACCTGTAAAGACGAATATGTTCTCCAAGCAGCTCAGCAGTCCGGTTTACAAATTCGTTGACTCCGAGATGGATAAACTGGCTGCTCCGGCAGATCCCAAGTATCCCGTCGTGCTGACGACTTACAGCGTAACCGAACATTGGTGTGGTGGCGGTGAAACCCGTAACATCCCGAATCTGCTTGAAGCCGAGCCGCAGCTCTACGTTGAGATGAGCCCGGAACTGGCGCAGGAAAAGGGCATCAAGAATGGTGATGGTGTGATCGTCGAGTCCATTCGCGGTCGTGTCGAGGCTTTTGCCATGGTCACGATCCGCATGCGGCCTCTCAAGATTCATGGACGGACTATCCATGAAATCGGCATGCCGTTCTGCTTTGGCTGGACGACCCCGGGAACCGGTGATTCCACGAACAGGTTGACACCGTTTGTTGGTGATCCGAATACGACCATTCCCGAATTCAAAGCCTGCTGCGTAAACATTCGCAAGGCCAACAAGCTCACCGAGCTGGCAACCTAAAGGAGTACGCCATGCCCAAGACGATATTAGTCGATACGTCCCGCTGCACAGCGTGCCGCGGTTGTCAAATAGCCTGCAAGGAGTGGCATGAGCTGCCTGCCAACAAGACCACGCAGTATAAGTGGGGCAGCCATCAGAATCCGCAAGATCTGAATGCCAATAACTATAAGCTCGTTCGTTTCAACGAGCACCTCGAAGATGGTAAGGTTCGGTGGAACTTCTTCCCCGACCAGTGCCGACACTGTGATCTGGCACCCTGCAAGGAAATGGGTGACATGTATATTGAGGAAGCCATCGTCAAGGATGAAGAGACCGGTGCGGTTATCTTTACCGATAAGACCAAGGGCTTCACCAAGGAACAGTACGAGGAAATCAAGGAAGCCTGTCCGTACAACATTCCGCGTCGCAATGAAAAGACCGGGGTCATGGCTAAATGCACCATGTGTAATGACAGGATTCATAACGGGATGCCGCCGGCATGTGTCAAGGTGTGTCCCACCGGCGCCATGCAGTTCGGAGAGCGGAGCGATATGCTCAAGCTCGCGAATGCTCGGCTGGCAACATTAAAAAAGGAATACCCTAAGGCGCGTCTTGCCGATCCTGACGAAGTGAACGTCATCTACCTGCTTATTGACGACCCTGAGAACTATCATGAGTTCTCCGTTGCTCAGGCAAAGGTCGGTCCCATGAGCAAGAAGCAGTTCCTCGCAACATTGGCCAGACCCTTCAGGGCGATGAAAGCGTAACAATTAATCCTCTCCACTTGATGGGGCGGGATGCCGATGCACGGAGCATTCCGCCCCTATCAGGTAGGGTGCATGGAGCACTTCATGAGCAATGTATCTGCCAGCAAGGCGGTTGAAACGACCCTTGAGTCCATTCGTAAACGTACTCCGGCCTATGGTCAGCTCGCTGATCGGTTTGGGCAGGTTTTTCTAGCTGTCGCCGGATTGCGTGACGACCTGATGAAAAAAGGGGTAAGTGTACCTGACATCGATCCTGGCAGGATTGCTGCCGGGGCGCCTGTTTTGGCGGGAATAGATATGACCAAGTGGGGCGAGAATTTGACCGATTCGGCCAAGGTCTTGCTTCCCATCTTGTCCGAAGTGCTCGAACTGGATGAAAAAACGCAGAAATCTCTGACGGGCCATCTGGCAACCCCCGATATTGTTTCGGGACTTGCCCAGGCTCGAATTGAGGGCGATTGGAAGCACTTTGAGAACACCTCCGTATGTCCAGAAATCGTGTCGTCTGACACGCTCTTGTATATTTCAGAGATTGTTTCCGCACCTGTCCTTTGTGCTATAGTCGAAACTCTGGGTGAGTCCCTTTCTTCCCTGACTTGGGAGCACGGGCATTGTCCCGTGTGCGGTTCCTCGCCTTCCATTTCTCACCTTTCCCCTAAAGAGGTCACAGATCTTGATCAGTTGGTGGGGGGTGGCGGCAAGAAGTTCCTTCATTGCTCCTTATGTGGTCATGACTGGCGTTTTCAGCGGAATGCGTGTCCATCTTGCGGCAATGATGACAATGAAACCCGTGAAGTTTTTTATGTTGATAACACGAAATATGAACGCATCGAAGCGTGTCATAAATGTGGCAAGTACCTGTTGAATATTGATCTGCGCGAATGTGAACCGCGTCCGAATTTGGATGCCATTCAACTGGGACTTATCCATCTTGATATCTATGCCCATGAGAACAAATTGAGTCCTATTACTTCGACTTTGTGGAATACGCTTGAATAACGGATCGGAGACAGGTCATGCCGCATGTTAAATTGTATGCATTGAAGAATGAAGCCGAAGACTGGCGGCAAGAGGATATTGAGCCTGTCCAATCGGTACAATTGGCCTGCCCGGTTACTCTTCAGCAATTTGCCGGTGGCAAGCTCTCCTTCAAGGAGGGGCTTGTCGCCGTGGAGTCGGATATCAGTGTCGTCGTGAATGGCCGGGAGTTTGGTCTGCTGACACGGACCCCGGGCGATGATTTGCCTTTGATCGTGGGGCACCTCTTTACGTGTTCCATGATTCGAGAAAGTGCGGACGTGCTGGATTGTTCTTTCCATTATAGGTCTTCTTCCCGTGCGGAAGTAACGCTTAAAACCTCTGATGGTATTCATCGTATATTCCCGTCGCCGAGGCCTGCGCATATCACGCCAGAACGGCTTTTTGATCTGAAGCAAACTTTTGAGCGACGGCAGAATTTGTACAAGAATACCCGTTCGACCCATGCCGCAGCGTTGTTTTCCATAGATGGCGAGTTGATTGCTTTTGGTGAAGACGTGGGGCGTCACAACGCTTTTGATAAGGCTATCGGGCGGGCTATTCTGGAAGGGACTCTGGATCGGGTGAATATTGCCATGTTGTCATCACGGCTGGCACTTGAGTTGACCCTTAAGGCTGCAACTGCCAATATTCCCATTCTTTGTGGATTTTCTGCGGCGACCAGTTCTTCCATCAATTACGCTGAACGGAATAATATCACTTTGGCCGGACGTATTAGAAAGGATACATTTGACGTGTATTCCAATGGTTGGCGTTTTCAATAGTTTTTTTGAGTAGTTGAGGTGCCTGATAAATGTCCCAAAAGCCTGTATACGGCTTCACTGCCCGACAGGATTGTCGGTGATATAGACTCGGTCGGGCACGTTACGCCACGCTGGACAGGCTCTAAAGTCCGTTCTCAATGACTCTCGCCGAAGGCGCACCTTTCCAATAAAAAGGGCCGTCCCAAGACGGCCCTTCCTTCTTTAATCAAAAGCAATAAAAAACTAAATATGCGACACAACCTTCCCCAGAAAGTCTTTGAGGCGAGGGTTGTCAGAATGAGCAAAAAATGTCTCCGGGTCTGTATCAACCTGGACTTTACCCTCATCAATAAAGATAACACGATCAGCCACTTCTTTGGCAAAACCCATCTCATGCGTTACAACTATCATGGTCATACCTTCGCGTGCCAGTTGTTTCATGACCTCAAGCACCTCTCCAACCAATTCCGGGTCAAGAGCAGAAGTCGGTTCGTCAAACAGGATCGCTTTGGGCTGAAGAGCAAGAGAACGAGCGATGGCGACACGTTGTTTCTGTCCGCCGGAGAGCTGTTCCGGGTAGTTCCCGGCCTTGTCTCCCAATCCGACTTTTTTCAGAAGGTCCATGCCGAGCCTCATGGCATCAGTTTTGGACATGCCACGGACCTTGATCGGTCCGAGTGTAACATTGTCTAATACGGACATGTGCGGGAACAGGTTGAACTGCTGGAAAACCATGGTGGCTTCCGTTCGGACCATGTTGATATCTGTTTTGGGGTCCATGATGTCGAACCCATCCACGATGATGGTGCCGGAAGTCGGTTCTTCCAACTTGTTGATGCAGCGAAGTACTGTGGATTTACCGGAACCGGATGGACCGATAATGACCACGACCTGTCCTGCTTCAACGTTTATGTCCACGCCTTTAAGGACCTTGAGATCGCCAAAACTTTTGTGAAGATTTTTTATTTGGATCATATGATTTCTCTATTTGCCCACGGCTGCCAAACGATTTTCAACAATTCTAAGTGCTTTGGCAATACTCATGGTCATGACAAGATAGACTAGGCCGCAGGTGAGGTAGACCTCAAATGAACGGAAGTTGACGGCCACGATTTCGTCTCCGGTGCGAAGCAGTTCGCCTACACCGATGATCATCAGCAGGGAGGTGTCCTTGAGGCTGATGATGAACTGGTTGCCAAGGGGCGGGATCATGCGGCGGAGGGCCTGGGGCCAAATTACGTAGCGCATGGTCTGGAAGCGATTCAAGCCGATGGAACGACCTGCTTCACCTTGCCCCGGATTGATAGATTGGACCGCGCCTCGCACAATTTCAGCAATGTATGCGCCGGAGTTGATGGCGATGATGATAATGCCCGCAACAACAGCCGGTATGCGTATACCCAGAGCCATGGGGATACCGAAGTAGAGAAACATTGCCTGAACGAGCATGGGAGTGCCACGTATGGTTTCGACATAAATGCCGGCCAGTTTACGCACAAAAATATTTCGGGATAGTTTCATCATGCCAGCTGCGACACCGAGGATGAAACCGAAAAACAGACCGCCCACGGTCAGGATAACGGTCATCTTCGCGCCCCCCATGAGCAGGGGCAGAGATTCTATCATTACGGACGGTTCGAATTCAAAAGCCATAATATCACCCTGTGTAAGAAAAAACAGTGGGGGCGGCTTATGCCGCCCCCAGGGATAAAACAAGTATTGTTAGAGACTAACGGGGATCAACACCAAACCATTTCTTGTAAAGAGTGCCGTATGTGCCGTTGGCCTTGAGTGTTTTCAAAGCAGCGTTAACCTTGGCAACCAGTTCGGACCCCTTGGGGAAGCCGATGCCGTAAGGCTGACCTGCGTACAGATCGCCGACGATTTTGACTTCGTCCTTGCCGCGTTTGGATACGAAAGATTCGACAACAGGCTTGTCAAACATGACTGCATCCACGCCGCCAGTCAGCAGTTCCATGAACATGGCATTGTCATTGGGGAACAGTTTTACTTCTTTGGGGTTGGCGTTTTCCTTGAGGAACTCAACGCTGGTGGTTCCCTGCTTGGTTGCGACAACTTTACCATCCAGGGTCTTGATGTCCTTGATGGTTTCATCGTCGGACTTCACGAGAAGGAGGAGACCTGAATCATAGTAACCGTCAGAAAAATCGATGACTTCTTTGCGTTTGTCGGTGATTGACATACCGGCAATACCAGCGTCGAGCTGTGCGGATTGCAGGCCGGGAACGATACCTTTGAAAGCCATGGGCTGCAGATCATATTGTACGCCGATTTCCTTGGCAATGGCAGCCCAGATTTCAACGTCGAAGCCGGTGTGTTCGCCGGTTTTGGGGTCTTTGAATTCAAACGGGGGGAAGTTGGTGTCTGTGGCAACAGTGAGATTGCCTGCAAAAGCTGTGGTGATCATGGACAGGGCGATCGCCAAAGCAATGAAGAGAGTCATAGTCCGTTTCATAATTTCCTCCTAAATGGGTATGTCCGTCCGACATGATCTGTCGGGCGAGAGAGTCCGGAATGGGCATAGACCCAATCTTGGATTGAGCAGAGTCCTTGTGCCCTGAATATCGGAAAAAATCAAGTAAACGTTGTTTTGAAGTGCTTTTTGGGCGCAGTTTATTCCGATGAAAAATGCAAAATATGAATATTCATCGGAACGTTTTTGACTAAAAGTTCCATTGAAAAACAGAAAAAAGTTGTTTTCTTTGTGAAACAAACTGAAATATTTGATCCAATTAGAATGAATATCCGGTTACCCCGTAGCAGGAAATAAACCACAGACAGACGATTCTTCTCCCTTGATTGCGCGTTAGCCCTTTTGTGTCAGAGCTTGGTATACTTGTAACTTTTCTGCCGAAACACTTTTCCCAGACAGAGTTTTTTCCCGAGGGTGGAGGGGAATATGACGATATCACGAGCTTTGACAGAGTAATTCATCGTTATTGGTGAAATTGATTCATTATATCGGCAAGATACATTCTTGGCTATGTAGTTGGCGGACAAGATACGACTCAAAGAGATGCTGATTTCTAAAGGGATTGTTCTTTTGCCATTTCATTTGTTAATATTCTTTATTCGTGGTGTGTCCCTTTTTTATATTTATAAAACGAAAGTGCGTGTTCATGCTCAGTGCCTTGAAGCGATCAAACCATGTAGTAGCAATCTTTACAGCCTTTGTGAGTGTCCTTTTTTGGATGTTTGCGAGCTTTCCTGCCATGGCAAGTGACGAAGAAATTCCATGGTGGCCCATTCAGGTTAAGAGTTTTTATGGTGCGTATGATGTTACTGCAAAGAAAGCCGGACGGGCCTCGACAAGTCTTAACCGTCCTAAACTTGAAGAGTGGCTTTCTCCAGCCCTAGCCGATTCTCCTTACGTCATTGGCGTTTGTCTTCCTCATTTTAAAGACCATTATTGGACTGCCGTAAGTTACGGCATCATCGACGAAGCTAAAAGGCTTGGTGTTTCCATTAGACTGGTGGAAGCTGGGGGGTATGGAGAACTAGAGAGACAGCAATCCCAGATGCGGAAATTTGTCAAAGAGCATGTCGATGGCATTGTCTTGGGAGCCATCAGCTACACCGGGAATGACTGTGATATTGCGCAGGCTAGAAACGCTGGTGTGCCTGTCGTGGAAGTGGTCAATGATGTCCATTCGGCAGATGTCTCGGCCAAGGCATTGGTTTCATTTTATGAAATGGGCTATTTTGCGGGTGAGTATGTCGCTGAACATGCAGAAAACGCTGGGTTGGATACCGTCTCAATTGCTTTTTTCCCCGGCCCCAAAAAATCAGGATGGGCGCCTGAAACCTTAGCCGGTTTTGAGGATGCTTTACGGTATTATCCTGGGAAAGTGGATATACTGGATGTGCGTTATGGAGATACGGGCCATGATGAACAACGTGCTTTGATTGAGGCGAGTCTCAAAGCTGTCGGTCCCGCCCATTACCTTGTAGGTAATGCCGTGGCTGCCGAAGTGGCCCCAGAAGTCTTTGCGCGGTTAAAAATGGGACAAGAGACGACTGTCGTCGGGACATATCTGACCCAGGATCTTTATGAGCAGATTCGTCAGGGTGACGTGGCTGGCGCTCCTTCTGACCTGATGGTGTTTCAGGGACGTATGGCCGTGGATATGATGATTCGTTTGCTCAATGGTGAGAAAGCCGGCCAAGATTTTCCATTTCGATCCGGGCCGTTTATTCCCATGGTGACGTCGGCCAATATCGACAATTTCCCTTTTGAAGGGTTGTTTGGTCCGCGTGGTTTTACCCCCGCTCTTTCTCTGGAAAAAGGGCAGTGACGCATGATTCGAAACATGAAGATTCGTAATAAGATGTTTGTAGCGTATGCCTGCGCTTTTTTGCTCATTTTCAGTGTGGTCGGAATTGTTATTTATGCCTTGGTGACCAATATTATTCAGGAGTCCATTGAGAGTGAGTTGAGTCGTACTACCGAGATGATCCAGAACATGGTGCATACGACAGCCGATGTTTCCATCAAAAATTATATGCGGGCGGTGGCTGAAAAAAATCTCGAAGAGGCGAAACAACTTTACCGCCAAGTGCGGCGTGGGCGGATAACCGAGCAAGAGGCAAAACAGCGTGCCCGAGAAAGTTTTTTGAGTCAGACCATTGGCACGACCGGTCGGATCTACTGCCTCGACAGTGATGGCATTATGGTTGTTCATCACAAACACAGTCTTCTTGACGTGGATTTGTCGGGTCTGCCTTTTGTCAAAGAACAGATACGGCGCAAAACTGGATATATTGAATATGACTGGAAGGAACCTTTTGAAAAAAAGGTGAGGCCCAAAGCTGTGTTTATGGCTTATTTCGAACCGTGGGACTGGATTATCTCAGTGTCGAGTTATCGTGATGAGTTCATTCAGCTGATTAATGTTGAAGATTTGAATAAAAGATTGTTTTCGTTAGGTTTTGGCAAGTCTGGGTACCCTTTTGTTCTTGATTATGACGGTAAAATGCTTCTTCATCCCTATTTGGAAGGGAAGCATTATGGAGAATACGGCGACCCAAAGTTGAGCGCTATAGCCCGTCGTATAGTTGAAGAAAAAAATGGTCATTTTGACTACCTTTGGAAAAATCCGGGTGATACAGAACTCAAGGAAAAAGTTGTGTATTTCATGGATATCCCGGAAATGGGATGGGTTGTTGCCTCGTCGAGTTACTATGAGGATTTTCAGGCTCCGCTTGAAGCCGTCAAATTCATCTTCATCGGTGCACTGCTGGTGGGGTTGTTGTTCATGGTGCCTATTTCCATGGGCATCGGTTCATTGATTACCCGCCCCTTGAATGAGCTGCAGATTGATCTGGCTCGGGCAGCTGATGGTGATTTTTCCGTACGTATGCGTCAATTTTCCAATGATGAACTTGGCATTCTGGTTCAGTATTTCAATACGTTTATGGAAAAACTCGAAGAGTATAGCAGTTCGCGTGAGAAAGAAATTGCGGTTCGTAGAGATGCAGAACAAAAACTCATTGCCATGGATAGGGCGAAAACGTTGTTTTTGGCTTCGGCTTCCCACGAACTGAGAACGCCACTGACATCAATACTCGGTTTTCTTAAGCTTATGGAAAAGAGTTTTCAAAAACAGTTTCGTTCTCATATTGAAACTTTGGCGAATGGCGAAGTGCAGGCAGAGAGGTTTGCTAGGAATTTGTCTATCGTTCGTATTGAAGCGGAGCGACTTGGGCGACTCGTCAATGATTTGCTTGATATGAGCAAGATAGAAGCCGGGAAGATGGAGTGGCGCGATCAGACTTTGTTGGTTCAGGATATCATTGTTCGCGCGGCAGAGTCGGTCGCTGGAAGGGCTGAGGCAACTCCGAAGGTGGATTTTGTCGTCAGAACTCCTGAGAGTGATGCGGCTGTAAATGTGGATGCCGACAGACTCCATCAAGTATTAATCAATCTTCTGGATAATGCCTTTAAATATACAGAATTAGGCAGTGTTACGCTGTCTGCAGTTGAGGCCGAAGGTGTTAGCCATTTTTCTGTGTGCGACACAGGTCGAGGAATTTCCGAAGATGATCGGGAAAAAATCTTTGATATTTTTTATCAGGCACACGATGTAAATAAGCGTTCAAGCCAAGTTCTTGGAACCGGTCTCGGGCTGGCTATCTGTCAGCAGATCGTGGAACATTATGGCGGGAAGTTGAAAATGATACCCGCTGAGAGTGGTGGGAGCTGTTTTATCTTTTCAATACCGCTTTCAGACAAGGAAATCGTGTAACCTGCGTTGGTTTTGGCAATCAATCCATGAGCGTGAATGGGATGGAAATGGTGAAGGTGCTTCCTTCTCCTTCGGTGCTTTCGACACGAATTAATCCCCCCAGTTTTTCGGTGAGATATTTGGAGATGGTCAGGCCAACGCCGGAGCCACTCAGTCGTTTTGTCATGACACGTTCGCCAATTTCAAAGGATTTAAAAATGCTTTGTAGCCGGTCTGCCGGAATACCGACCCCTGTGTCTGAAATTGTGAACCTGAGCATGATTTTATTCGATGCTGTCCCGGCGAAGTTTTCCGGGTCGATGCGAACATCTAAAGAAATCTTCCCTTTTTCCGTGTATCGAAAGGCGTTGAGCAGTACGTTGCTGAGAGCCTGAGCGGTCTCAATGGGGGCGCCATGAATCGTTTTTGGGATATCTGCATGAATCGTGAATTCAAATTCAAGATTCTTTTTTTTGGCGTACGAGGAAAAAATAGCAGCCTGCTGGGAAAGAGCCTTTTTTATGTCGAATGTCTTGAAGGTGATGTCGACAGCATCTGACTCAAGCGTAGTTAGATTCAAAAGTTGATCGAAGAGATCGGTCAAGTGGACTGCGCCGTCGTTGATAGGTCCGAGCAGTTCCAGATGTTCCGGGTCCTCGTCCATTTCCAGCAGGAGACTGGACAATCCCATGATGTGGTTGAGAGGTGTACGCAGTTCGTGGCTGATATTTGCCAGGAATGCAGATTTTGCTTTGCTTGCTTCGTCCGCCTTTTCTTTGCTGAACTTTAATTCCTTGGTGCGTTGGCGGACCTTGTCTTCGAGTTCCCGATTTTGATTATATAAAGCGAGATGTGTTTTTATCCTGGCCTGAACAATGGCCGGATTCACTGGTTTGGTGATATAATCTACAGCCCCAAGAGCCAGTCCGTTTGCTTCATCTTCCGTCTGTGTCTTAGCTGTAATGAAAATGATGGGAATTCTGGCTGTACGTTCATCGCTCTTGAGTCTTTTGCAGACCTCATAACCGTCCATTTCCGGCATCATGATATCCAGAAGAATGATGTCCGGCAGAGCATCCTGAATAAGTTCTAGCGCAGTGATTCCGTTGAGCGCGACAAGCAATTTGTAGTCGTCTTCAAGAATGTCGACCAATAGGTCGATATTGAGTCTGTTGTCGTCGACAATCAGGACTGTCGGTTGGTCTGCTGTACTCATTGTCCCCTCGGCAAAGTTTATATTCACTTACTAGATAGTTAGCTAATTTTGTGCTTATGGGCAACAGGTTCAGTGAATTGATTGCTCTACAAACCCTTTTTGGGGTCAAAATCTTGTCCGAGAGCGGCAGGAGCATCGATGGACCAGCCTTTGGAAAAGGTTTTGAGGAATGGATGGCGACGGACGATGTCCTGCATCCACCCCATGCGACCGATGTTTACGGCCAGCAAGGTGAGGATCATCATGGGGAACGGGGCGACCTGAAATACCGGGGCCGGAATTGACGGAAAGACTTCTTGCAAATAGATACCGGACACCTGCAATCCTGCGAAGAAGAATGCGCCAAGCGCGGCTCGAACAGGATGCCAGCCACCAAAGATGACGATGGCAAGGGCAATCCAGCCCGCACCTTCGCATCCTTGGGGACGACCCCATCCTGGTTTGACGGCCAGTGAGTATGCCGCACCGGCCATGCCGACAAGTGCGCCACCCGCCAGACAGTAATAGAGTCTGACCAGACGAACACGAATGCCGCGTCCGAAAGCTGCACGCGGAGATTCCCCGACAGCCCGAAGGCGCATGCCGCCTTCGGTTCTATACATCCACCACCAACAGACAAAAATTGCTACCAGGCCGAGGTAGACTACCGGAGATTGGGTGCTGAATATCGGGCCAATTAACGGAATGTTGCCGATCCCGGGAATAGACCACAGGCCGAGGTCTGGTCCGGGTTGGCGGGAGTAATTGTGTCCGAGGAAATATGCCAAATCGCGGCAGAGCAGGGTCAGAATGAACCCGATGGCGAGTTGTGATTGACCGAGGTAGATGCCGACGACACCGAGGACACCTGCTATGGCTGCACCCACGGCCATGCCTGCCAACAAGCCGAGCCATGGGTTGTCGAATGTTACGGATACAACGAAGGCGGCCATGGCGGACAGCAGAATGGAACCGTCCAGCGATAGGTTGATGATGCCTGCTTTTTCAGTGAGCGTTTCTCCGAGTGTCGCGAGAACAAGCGGTGCGCCAGCTACTAGAATTGCGGCAAGAGTCAGTCCAAAAGTTTCCATTTAATCTGCCTCCTTCCTTTGTCTAAGCCAGAGTCTCAACCCTTGGACAATGAATAGGGAGAGGACCATGACGCCCTGAATGACGCCAGACAGGGAAGAGTCAAGTCCCAACTGGAGTGGTAACTGGATTGAGCCGACGTTTAGGATGGCAAAGAACAGGCAGATGAACGGGACCAGTGGCAGTCGGAATGAAGCCATCATTCCGACCAACAGAGCTGTATACCCGTAGTTGGAGGAAATGGCGGGGAGCAGTCGATGGTAGACGCCGAGGACCTGAGTGGCTCCGGCCAGTCCGGCCAAGGCTCCGCAGATCATGAAGGCCTGAAGCAACCGGCGGCGTGGTCCCAGCGAGAACAAGGTGGCAGCCTTGGGGTTTTCGCCCACGGCGCGCATTTTGAGTCCCCATTTGGTGCGGTAAAGCAGGATATAGACAAAAATGGTGGCGGCAATAGCCAAGGCCAGTCCAACCCAGCTTACTGAAAGTTTGCCAAGCCGTGGCAGCCACAGGGACATGTCCAACGGTTGGGTGCCGGACATTGACGCTACGCCCGGACGTTTCCATGGGCCGAAGATGAGCCAGAGCGTGACGCCTAGAGCCACGAAGTTCAGTCCGAGGCCGGAGAATATTTCATGGACTCTGCCAAAGACGCGCAAACACCCTGCAAGGAGTGCCCAGAGTGCGCCGCCGAGCATGGCCGCGCCAATGGCGAGGGCTATCTGAAGAGCGCCGCCGTCGTCGAAAGGACGCAGAGCCGCAGTACAGAAGATGGCTCCCATGATGACCTGTCCTTCAACGCCGATGTTCCACAGTCGTGCTGTGAATGGGACGAGCAATCCTACGGCGCACAGCGTGAGTGGGACCCAACCAGCCAGAACCCGGCCAATCTTGGACATGGAACTGACGCCGCCTTTGAACAGGACATAAATGGTTTCAAAAGGCGGTGCACCAGCAGGCCACGCCACGAGGATGGTCAGGAATAACGCCAGACCGAAGGCCGCGCAGATCCACCCGAATTGAGTCAGGAGAGAATCACGGTTCATGAGTTGCTCTCCTTGATATCTTCCATGCTTTTACCGGCCATGAGCGCACCGATTACTTCCATGGAGATGTCGTCACCTTCCACCACAGCGGCAATAGCTCTGTCATAGAAAACAATGACCCGGTGGCTGTGTTCCAGCACCTCGTCGAGGTCTGGTGAAAAGAAAATTAGTGTGGAGCCGTTGGCACAACGGGTTTTGAGGTGGTTCCACACCTGTCGTGCAGAACCGGCATCAAGGCCGCGTGTGGGATGCTCCATGAGCAACAGCTTGGTGTTATTGGGGATGAGTGAAAGCAGGAGCCGTTGCTGGTTGCCGCCGGACAGTTCGTTGGCTTGAGTTTCGGGGTGGGCACGGAGGTTGAATCCGTCAACACATTGGGATTGATAGAAATCTGTCAGGTCGCCTTTTTTGTCCGGGAAAGCGAGGGTGATGTGTTCCATGAGATTCAGCGCCGGGAACAGAGCCATTTGCAACCGGTCCGCAGGAACAAATTGGACTCCAGCCTTGCGCAATGTTGCAAAGTCGTTGGACCGGTATGTGGAGTTGTCCAGATCAAAAGCGCCGTCAGGCATACGGTCCAAACCGCACAGGCCGCGCAGGAAGAGTTCCTGCCCTGATCCGTCCAAACCCGCCAGCCCGATACATTCACCGGGACGGGCCGTAAAATTTAAATTACCCATGGAATATTTGGGACCCGCGAACAAGGTGTCACGCATTGTAAGCCGAAGGGTCGTGTCTTTAGACGGAAGTTCGGGCAAAGTCTCAACTTCACCGTCAGCGGCGTCGCCAAACATGAGGTGAACAAGTTCTTTTTCATCGTAGGGCGGTTCAAGGGTCGACACCAATGCACCTTGGCGCATGATGAAGATGGAGTCCGCCATCTCGAAAGCCTCGGAGAGCTTGTGCGTCACCAGAATAATGGTGTGCCCCTCTTCCCGAGCAAGCTTCATCAGCAGATCGAAAAGGTCCTGTTTCTGTTCCGGGGTGATGCCGGTGGTCGGTTCGTCCAGAATCAGAGTGGTCGCTCCGAGGTCGAGCAAGCGCAGAAGCTCCAATAACTGCCGTTCGCCCACAGTCAGAGACGAGACAGGCTCGTCCGGCAGAAAACAGGCGTCCAGTCGGTAAGACAACTCGCCGATGACATCGACCACTTCTTGCTTGGAACGCTTGGGCGCACCGAGTTGGAAGTTCTCCCATACAGGCATGGCCGGGAAATCGAGCGGGTCCTGATAGAGCATGCCGACGCCCTTTTTGCGTGCCAGTGTAGGGGTGAGGTGGGAGATGGTCTCCCCGCCGATTTCCAGCGTACCGGATGTGGGGCGGGTATGTCCTGCCAGCACGCGCATGAGCGTGGACTTTCCAGCCCCATTCTCACCCACGAGGGCGTAAATGCGGCCGGGTTCGAGGGTCAGGCTTATGCCGTCGTTGGCCCGAACCCGGCCGTAGTGTTTGTGTATGTCGTTGAGGACTATCATTGTGTCCAGAGCCGTTTGGAACGGCTATTTGGCGGAGGAGATTCCTTCCATACCTTGGAGCAACTGGTGCATGTACCAGATTTGCTTGTCAGAACCCTTTTCGCCAGCTTTCAGGAAGGGAGTGCCGTCCTGATAGTTGAGCGGGCCAGTGAAGAGTTCGAGCTTGCCGGAGCCGAGTTCGGCGACAAATGCGTCCAGAGCCTTTTGGGTGTCGGCGGACATGCCTTCACCGGGCATGAAGCCAACCGGGGATTTGTCGTGATTGTTGATGTCAGCCCAGTAGGGGGATTCCCATACGAAGCCGGGTTTGTATGTGCCTTCAGCAACCTCTTTGGAAACGCGCAGGAAGCCGGGGCCCCAGTTGAAATAGGGAACGCCGAGACAGATGTCGCCCTGTCCTTCGCAGCCCTTTTCGTAGTCGTAAGGCAATGCCCAGACGTTTTTGCCTGCGGCTTTGCGTTGTTTGGCAACAGTGACGACTTCGGGAGTGTCGATGCCGGAAATGAGAACGTCATAGCCAGCGTCGAACAGGGAGCCTGCTACCTGAGTCGGGTCAGAGGTGACGCCGGGAATGTTGAACCAGAAACCGATCCATTTGACGTTGAAGGAAAGGTCTTTCAGGTCTTTACCACGGACTTTGGTCCATGCGTAGGTAGCGCCAAGGTAGGCTGAAGACATGAGGCGGCGGGTTTCTTCGTTGACCAGCGGGCCAACTACACCGATTTTTCCGGTCTGGGTGGTCATGGCGGCAGTGAAGCCGGCCATCATCTTGGAATATTCCATCTTGCTGAACAGGTTGCCGAGATTCTCGGGAGCCTTGCCGTCCCAAGCGGAGTCGCCGGAAACATGGAGGAAAGTTTTGTCGGGATGCATGGAGGCGGCTTCAAGAATACCGTCTTTCATGTCGTCGGAACCGGCGATGATCAGGTCTGCGCCTTTTTCGACGAGGTCATCAACGATTTGCGGGATGGTCAGACCGGGGCGATCTGCCGGATTGACTTTGTCGAGATAGATTAATTTTGCGCCGTCCATGTGGGCTTCGACGTATTTGCCGCCTTCATATTGAGCCTGGCTGTACCCTTTATCATTATAAGGACCGACCAGAATCATTCCGATGGTGAAATCTTTTGCAAAGGCCTGCCCGGGCATGATAGTCAATGCCAAAAGGGCCGCACATAGCAGCAGGGTAAATCGTTTCATCCTCTCCTCCATGTTCAATGTCTGCCGGTCGAGATGCGATGACATGCGCGGCAGGCGGTTCTGTTATTTGAGGCGTTCCTCTCCAACCCAATAGGGAATCGCAGGAGTGGCCGTATGGCCAATCCCGTAAAAAAATATTCTTGAACCGGAAAACGGGGTTGTGTCAACAGATTCGTGTTGTCTGAGAATGATAATTCCCTTGCGTGGGAAGAGAGGAGGCTGCACTGAAGTTCATGAAAAAGTATACACTTCGCCCCTTGACCGCAGCTTCATGATGTTTTAACGAGAGGATTGTCAGGAGTAAATGACGTTTTTGCAGGGGCGCGATTCTATTTTTAGGGAAACCGCGCGATCTGCATCTTTTTTTTATATATTGACGTTTGAATTGAGAGAGGTTTCAAAAATGGATCGTATTCCCATTTCAAAAGAAGGGCACGAGAAGATTACCCAGGAGCTGGCCGATTTGAAGGCTCAGCGTCCGGCCATTATTCAGGCCATCAAGGAAGCGCGCGAAGAGGGAGACCTCAGCGAAAACGCCGGTTATGATGCCGCGCGTGAACGCCAGGGCATGCTTGAAGCTCGCATCATGTACATCAACTCACGCATGCCGTTGTTTGATGCACTTGACCTGAATACTCTTGGTGGAGATCGTGCCATCTTCGGTTCTACTGTGGAAATTGAAGATATCGATACCGAAGAAGTGCGTACCTTTACTTTGCTTGGGCCGGACGATGCGGATCATAAAAATGGTTCCATTTCCGTGCTGTCCCCCATGGGGCAGGCTATCCTCGGCAAGGAAGTGGGGGATGAAGCCATCGTTGACGCTCCTCGTGGTCGTATCGAGTACGAGATTTTGTCTGTTAAGTTTCTTGGCTCCGCTGGATTGGTCAAGTAACGGGCATACCCCTTTGTCTTCGGACAAAGACCGTGTACATTCGCCCCATCGCACACGCGGTGGGGCTTTTTCTGTGAGATGAATCTCTTATATGATACTGGAACCAATCAAACTGACGGGTGAGCACGACCATTTGACTTCATGCCGAGGCATGTGTGTTCGGTGTGGGCGAGAGCATCTGTTGCCTGTCGGCCCTTCTCATAGTCCTGCCTTGTCTCTTTTCCGTCGTCTGGAACAGGAAGGGCGTCTTGATTTCAACGTACCGGATAACGAAATCGATCCGCGACTGTCCATTGAATATCTTTATGGTCCCGCTCGGGGGCAGATGTTTGGTGTGTTGGTTGTGCGAGATCAGGCTGGGGATACATTTGTACTCAAGGCTTTTTCCGGTCAGTATAATTCCATCTGGCAGGTGGACGGTTGGGTTGATCCTTTGCTGGATGTGCTACGATTTAAGCGAGATACGTTTGAAGAAGAGAGGCACATCAAACAGATGGGGCGTGAGATAGCTGGACTTCCAAGTGATTCTCCAGCTCGGCAACAGCTTATCCATAAACGGAAGAAAGCATCACAGGTGTTGATGCAGGAAATTCACGCAATGTTCAGGGTGTCCAATTTCCGTGGGGAATGTGTGCCGTTGCCTCTGGCGGTTTTTGGCAAGGAAGGTATTCCCACTGGAACCGGAGACTGTTGTGCACCCAAGCTGCTTGGTTATGCTGCCGCAAATGGTCTGACGCCGTTGGGGCTGACTGAGTTCTATTTTGGAAAAACTAATCGGTCCGAGACCAAACAGCATGGCGAATTTTATCCGTCCTGCCTGCACAAATGTGGCCGCATTCTTGGATATATGCTGTGCGGTCTGGAGGAACAATAATGGCGATTGAATTTGGTCTGGAAGTTTTGCATGCAGATAAACATATCGTGGTGGTGAACAAAGCGAGTGGGCTGCTGTCCGTCCCAGGCAAGGGCGAGGCTAATCAGGATTGTGTTGTTTCACGTGTGCGAGAGATGTATCCTGGCTGTATTGAACAGCCGTCCGTCCATCGACTTGATCAAGACACTTCTGGTTTGCTTGTTCTGGCTCTTACTGCCGATGCCCACCGGACGCTTTCCAAACAGTTTATGGACCGACTGGTGGGCAAGCGATACATTGCGCTTCTTGATGGTGTGGTGGAAGAACAGGGTGGGGTCATTGAATTGAAATTTCGTTTGGATCCCGATAATCGACCGTATCAGGTTTATGATCCCGTGAATGGTAAAAATGGTATTACGCGTTGGCGTAAAATTGGTGTGGAAGACGGGCGAACTCGTGTAGAGTTCAAGCCGCATACCGGGCGCACCCATCAGTTACGCCTCCATTCCTCTCATGAAAAAGGACTGGGATTACCGATTGTGGGAGATCGCCTTTACGGTACAGGAACCGGGCCGGGACAACTTAAGCTTCACGCATCCACCCTGCGTTTTAGACATCCGGTCAGTAAAAAGCCCATGGAGTTTATCACTGTCGCGCCTTTCTGATCTCTGGTTTTTCTGGGTTTTCTTAAAAACAGCTTTTCCGTATCTATTCATGATGGTATCTCGTGTCCGCGAAATACCAATATGGAAATATGATTTTTGTATTTTCAAAATTGTTATATAGCTTGCTTTGAAATGGCGTAAAAACTACAATTTTGTATTATCTTTTTGAGGCAAAATTAAAGATAGAAAGCTATAATATTGTTTATTAAGTACTTTTACGAGTTGGCATGATCCTTGTTAGGAGGAGCCACGAAGAGAAATATTTGAGGGGCAGGCGCCCTTATGTCCGACCTGAGTTGGAAAACCCATATTTATTTGCCTGAAGGAGAATTGAGATGAGCGGATACCAGACCCGTCAGAATGCTATAGCCGCAGTGACCAACTATACTCCCACTGTTGAGCCATTGAATTTTTCCGAAACCTCTCCGACCGAGGTTTTCGGTTCCAACGTCTTCAATGACAAGGTCATGAAGAACATGTTGCCTAAGGATATCTATAAGTCCTTGATGGCGACCAAGCAGAGCGGTGAAGAGATGGATCCGGCCATTGCCGGTCCGATTGCTGCCGCAATGAAAGAGTGGGCTATCTCCAAGGGTGCAACTCATTACACTCATGTTTTTTACCCGCTGACCGGTTTGACCGCAGAGAAGCATGATGGCTTCCTGTCTCCAGACGGTGAGGGTGGAGCTTTTGCCGAGTTTGACGCCAAGCTGCTCATTCAGGGTGAACCTGATGCCTCTTCGTTTCCTTCCGGTGGATTGCGTGCCACTTTTGAAGCGCGTGGCTACACTGCCTGGGACGTAACCAACCCGGCATACATTCTGGAAAATCCCAACGGTACTTTCCTGTGTATCCCTACTGCGTTCATTTCCTGGAAAGGACACGCGTTGGACAAGAAAACGCCGTTGCTTCGTGCAAACCAGGCTATTAATAAAGCCGGTCGTCGTTTTCTTGGTCTGTTTGGTAATGACGATGGTGAAATGGTCGTATCCAATGCTGGTCCCGAGCAGGAATATTTCCTTCTGGATCGTAATTTTTATTTTGCTCGTCCTGACCTGATGGTGTGCGGACGCACATTGTTCGGTGCCAAACCCGCCAAGGGGCAGGAGCTGGACGATCACTATTTCGGCGCTATTCCACGCCGCGTACTTGCTTTTATGCTGGAAGTTGAGCGTGAGCTGTACAAGCTCGGTGTGCCGGTCAAGACCCGTCATAACGAGGTGGCTCCCGGTCAGTTCGAAATTGCTCCGGTCTTTGAGCAGGCCAACCTTGCCACGGATCATAACCAGATGATCATGACCACCCTGAAAGCCGTTGGCAAGCGATACGGCATGGCCTGCCTGCTACACGAAAAGCCGTTCGCAGGCATCAACGGTTCGGGTAAGCATTTGAACTATTCGCTGTCTACGCCGACGCAAGGTTCTCTGTATTCTCCAGGTGCCACTCCGCACGAGAATATGCAGTTCCTGGCTATCACCGCAGCGACAATTCGCGCTGTTGAAAAATTTGGCAAACTTTTGCGTGCTACCGTTGCCACAGCTGGCAATGACCATCGCCTCGGTGCTAACGAAGCTCCGCCTGCTATCATTTCCATTTTCTTGGGCGGTGAACTAGCCGAAATCTTCAACCAGATTGAAATGGGTGATCTCAAAGGAACCAAAGCCAAAGGCAAGCTGCGTGTTGGCGTTGACACTTTGCCTCCGCTGCCCATGGATTCCGGGGATCGTAACCGTACGTCTCCATTTGCCTTTACCGGCAATCGTTTTGAGTTCCGTGCTGTTGGTTCCAATCAGTCCATCGCTGGTTCTCAGGTTGCTTTGAATACCATTATGTCTGAGTCTCTGGACTTCATGTGCGACGAGATCGAAAAGATCACCAAGGGTGATCCCAAGAAGCTCAGTTCCGCTTGTCAGAAAGTTATCAAAGGCATTATGGAAAAGCACGGACACGTTATCTTCAACGGTGACGGGTATGCCGATGCATGGCAGAAAGAAGCCGAAAAACGTGGTCTGCCTAACTTGAAGACTACTGTAGATGCTCTGCCGAATCTCATTGATGAAGAAGTCGTCAAGGTGTTCAGTGACTACGGAGTATTGTCCAAGGACGAGATGTACTCGCGTCATGAAATATTCTTTGAGCAGTACAATCAGCATGTCCAGACCGAGTCTGCTTTGGTCGTCAAGATTGCCAAGACCATTATCCTGCCTTCGGCCATCCGGTATCAGGGTGAACTGGCTGCCACCGCTGCCAGTCTTAAGGCTGCGGGTATCGAGCCGACGCTTGGTACTTTGAGTGAACTTACCGACAAGCTGCGTCAATTGCAGAAGACCACCGAGGCCTTGGAAGAGTTGATGGCGCAGAATTCCTTTAAATCTGTCGAGGAAGAAGCCAAGTTCAAGACCGATAAGATTTTGCCTGCCATGCTTGACGTTCGTGAAGTCGCGGACGCACTTGAAGGTATGGTCGCCGATGACCTTTGGCCGCTTCCCAGCTACCAGGAAATGCTCTTTATTAAGTAGTCCGAATCCAATCCATAAAAAAAGGGTCCTGCGCTGTGGCGCGGGACCCTTTTTTTATGGATTGGATTCGGAGACACGGCTTGTGAGAGCTGCGCATCTGCACATTTTTTGGGCTTCGTTTCATCCTCACCGTAGCGCTGCTACGCCTCCGGTGAAATTGCGCCCGAGAAAATGCACATCTGCACCACTCTCACAAGCCTCACGTGGTCGGGGATGGAGAGCCGCTGTTGGAGTGCTTTGCACCCCAAGGTACTCCATATGGAGAGGAAATAATTTGGTGAATAAGGGATGGAGAGACGTTGTTGGGGGTGCTTTGCGCCTTAAGGTACTTCATTTGAAGAAAGAGGAGTGCGGTTTTCTTTTCAAGGAGGGCTTGGTATTGAGTGGAGATAGTGAGGAGATTTAGAATGGTGAGAAAATGGAGTTTTGTGGCTGTTCTTATGGCCGTGATAGCGTGTGCCGGCACTGCGTGGAGTTTTGATCTGACAGTGCTGCACGTCAATGATTCCCATTCGTATCTGGATGCGACCAAGGATACATTGAAGCCGGAGGGGAAGTCTACATCTGTCAAAATAGGAGCTTGGGCGCGGTTGCAGACTGCTGTTTCTCGTGTGCGTGGTCAGGCGCAGAATGTAGCCTTGCTGCATGCCGGAGATGCGGTGCAGGGCGATCTCTATTTTATGAAATATGGCGGTAGGCCGGAAATGGAGTTTTTGAACAGGCTTGATTTTACGGCCATGACTTTAGGAAATCATGAGTTTGACAAGGGGCCTGACTTTTTGGCGGGGTTCCTCAAATATACAAAGGTTCCCGTGGTCAGTGCGAATATTGATGCTTCGGCTATTCCGATTTTGGCGAGTAAAATTATGCCATATTTCATCACTTCGTACGGAGGGGAGAAGGTTGGCATTATCGGGTTGACCACCAAGGAGACGGCAATCATCTCCAGCCCAGGCAACATTGTTTTTGCTGATGAAGCCGAAACCGCTCGGCAGTATATCAAGGAGTTGGAGGCGCAGGGGATTAACAAGATTATTTTGCTGACACACGTTGGACTGGATGCGGACAAGCGGCTTGCGGCCACGGTGTCGGGGGTGGATATCATTGTTGGAGGTCATTCCCATTCGTTGCTGGGTGATTCCGTTGCCATGGAAGAGTTGGGTGAGGAACCCGATGGTACGTATCCGGTGGTCGTCAAAGGCGTTGATGGAAATGATGTCTATGTTGTCACGGCCTGGAAGTGGGGGCGTGTTCTTGGCCGTCTGGATGTGACTTTTGACGATATCGGACGGGTGACAGCAGTGAAAGGCAATCCCGTGATGCTGCTGGCGGATACTTTCAAGCGTAAGAATAAAGACAAGAAAAAAGTGGAGCTTGAAGGAGTTGAGCGAGAAGAAATGTTGGCGCTTGTTAAAAAGAGTCCAGTCGCAAGAGTGGTTTCTAAAGACAATGCGTCGGAAGCGTTTCTTGAGCCGTTCAGAGAAGGCGTCAATGCAATGCGTACTGATGTTATCGGTATTGCGGCTCAAACTTTGTCGCACATTAGAGTGCCGGGGGTTGATGAATCTGGGCTTTCTTTGCCTCACGGCAGTTTGATCGCTCCGATAGTCTGCCAGAGTATGCTCGCCAAGATGGCTTCTACTGGTGAAGATGTGGACATTGCCTTGCTGAATGGCGGCGGAGTGCGTGATTCCATTCCTCGGGGTAACATAACCGTGGGCACGGCTTATACGCTTATGCCGTTCAGCAATACTCTCAACGTCATGGATATGACTGGTGCTCAGGTGAAAAGAGCGCTGGAAATCGGCGTGACCCGTGGTGCCGGAGCTTTTCCGTATGTGGGAGGAGCTCGATATACCGCAGACATGAACAACTCCGAAGGTAATCGTATCACGAGACTGGAGGTCAAGGGGGGGGATGATCAATGGAAACTGCTTGATGTCGAACGTACATATCGAGTGGTTACAAATTCTTATCTCGCAGGTGGTGGCGATGGTTATGTTGTCATGAAGGACGTTTTAAAAAGATATGACACTGGCTTTGTTGATGCTGTGGCGTTCATTGAATACGTTAAAGCCATGAAGACCCTTTTGCCCATTGAATCTGCGGACGTGAATTTTATTCCGACAAAATAGACGAAATAGAGAGAAGCCTTTCGACAAGACCTCCCTGGCACTGTTGAGTGTCGGGGAGGTCTTGTTTGTGGGCAGGCGTTCGGTCTGGATTTTATGGAGTGATTTTCTTTTCAGCTTCAACTAAAACTTGCGATTTATTGGTGATAGCGTATCGTGATATGAGTGAAATTTGTTTCTGAAAAACCATCAATCATGTGGCACTGAGAGGCTCGTAATGGACTTTCGCGGGGTGCAGGAAGTATTTGATCAACTCCATGATGTCATCGGCTTCGTTGATAAAGAATTATACTACGTTGCGGTGAATCGGGAATATTGTCGTTATTGGGCTATTTCTCAAGAGGATGTCATCGGGACACATGTTTCGTGTGTGATAGGAGAAGAGGTCTTTAATTCGACCATAAAGGCGTATCTTGAGCAATGTCTTGCGGGCGAAGATGTTCATTTCGAAGGGTGGATCGATTTTCCTGGTATGGGCGGGCGCCATATGGATGTCAGGTATACCCCGTGTCGTGGAGAGGATGGGCAGATACTTGGTGTCTATCTCATTGGTCGGGATATCACTGAAGTGAAGAACATGTATTCAAGGGCCGTGATCGAGCGGGATCGGTTTGATAGTATCCTTAATTCACTCAATGTCGGGTTGGTGTTGTGTTATCCGGATTTGACCGTTGCATGGCACAACAGGCAGATGCAGGACCTTTTTCCTGATGTCGATATTCGGGGGATGAAATGTCATCAGATTATTGAAAGGGACAGTGGGGAATGTAAAGATTGTCCGGCCTTGAAAACTTTGCGAACCGGTCGGTCTCATAGTGAAGAATTTTTTCATGGGGCGACTGGGCGTTGGTATGTCATGACCACGGTATTGACGCAGGATAGGGGGAGGGATCAGGTTTTGATTCTGGGGCGTCTTGAGGATGTTACGGATCAGAAGCTTGCTCGGGAGGCTGTTCTGGAAAGTGAACAGCGTTTCAGGGAAATATTTGAGAACGTGAACATGATCGCGGTGCAGGGGTATGACCATGATCGTCGGGTTATGTATTGGAATCCCGCCAGTGAGCAATTGTATGGGTACAGTCGGGAAGAAGCCATGGGGGAGTTGCTGGAAGATCTGATTATTCCTGATTCCATGCATGAGACGGTGAAGGCGGGACATAAGATGTGGTTGTCCGATGGTGTGCCGATTCCGGCGGGAGAATTGGAATTGGTTCACAAGGATGGCAGTTTCGTGCCGGTATATTCTTCGCACGTTATGCAGCAAATCACCTTGGGCGAGAAATTTATGTATTGTCTGGATGTAGGTCTGGCCGAGATCAAGCGTATTCATACTCAATTGATTGAGGCCAAGGAACAGGCAGAGGCTGCCAATGAGACAAAATCCGAATTTTTGGCAAACATGAGCCATGAGATTCGGACTCCGCTCAATGGTATTCAGGGGATGCTGTCGCTTTTGCTGGGTACTGAACTTGGTGATGAGCAAAATGAATATGCTCAGGCGGGATTGGATTCCGCCGTAAGGCTCAACCGGTTGCTTTCCGACATTCTTGATCTGTCTCGCGTGGAAGCCGGGATGATGGAAGTGGAAAAAGCCCCGTTCAACCTTTCTGATTTAATAAAACAGGTTCTCGATCTGTTTCATCTTTCATTTAATGCGGACAGCGTCGAACTGCGTTGTATTGTGGGTGATGACGTGCCGCACTTTGTGGTCGGTGATGGCGCGCGTCTTCAACAGGTGCTTATCAACCTCGTGGGAAACGCCCTCAAGTATACTGATGTCGGGGAAGTCTGTGTAGAGGTCGCAGCCCTTTCCCCCGTAAGGCCGGGAGAGCATCGAGTGTATTTTTCTGTCGCGGACACTGGCATTGGTATAAGTAAGGATAAAATTGATTCCCTTTTCGAACCATTTGTTCAAGGGAGTCAAGGTTTTACTCGAAAGTATCAAGGGGCTGGGCTTGGGCTGTCCATTTGTAGGCGTTTGGTGACTCTTATGGGTGGTAATATGTCCGTGGAAAGTGAAGTAGGCGCGGGGAGTGCTATCCATTTGGTGCTGCCGTTCGGGGAATCTTCATCACAGGAGCCGATAAAGTCTGTTGAACTGGTGGGGGAGGCTGGTGAAAAGTTTGGACTTAATATCCTGTTGGCCGAAGATGATCGTGTTAATAGTATTGTCGGCAAGCGTTTTCTGCAAGAGACTGGATGTACGGTACAGGTTGTTCCCAACGGGTTGAAAGCTGTTGAGATGCTGCGTGAACAAAAGTTCGACGCGGTTTTTATGGATGTGCAAATGCCGGTTATGGATGGCGTTGCGGCCACCAAGAGTATCAGAAAGGGAGAGGCCGGCGAGTCGCGGCGTAATGTTCCTATTTATGCTTTGACAGCCTTTACCATGGCTGGAGATCGGGAAAAACTTCTTGATGCGGGGATGGATGGATACATCCCCAAACCCATTGAAACGGAAGACCTCCTGAAATCATTACGCCATGCCGTTCAGAAAAAAGAGAAGTAGACGTTTAGCTTCGTTCCCATTGACCTGTTTGTGCGCTTTTTATCAGAGCGTCGATGACGTGCATGTTATCGAATGCGTCCATGAGTGTGGTCGGCAGTCGCGTGTCATCAAGAATGGCCTTGGCAAAAGCATCGCCTTGCAGGGTATATTGATCGCAAGGATCAAAGGAAAGGGGCTGCACCGTTATTTCCTTTTGGGTTCCCTGCTGGAGCATTATTGTGCATGGCTCATCCGGTGGGGCATTGAACGGAATGAGTATTTCGATCCGTCCCGTTGTGCCCAGGATGTTGACCCGTTGGTAGTCGGCCATTTGAGTGGAGCATGTGAATGTCGAAATTCTTCCGTTGAAATCCAGCATGCCTGAGAAGACTCGATCCGTGCCGAATTCGGGGTCTTGATTCATGAAGCTCATAGCTCGACGAGGTTGAGCGTTGAAGATGAATCGGGACAGGGACACGGGGTAGCATCCGATGTCCATGAGGGCTCCACCGCCGAGGTCCGCTTTGTTTCGGATGTTGTTTGGGTCTGCATTGAAGTAGGAAAAAAAGGATTGGATGGTAACCAAATCACCGATCAGTCCTTCGTCTACCAGTCGTTTTGCTTCAATCCATTGCGGGTGAAATTGATACATGAATCCTTCCATCACCTTGGCATCCGGGGCTGTAACCGTGGCATTGATAAGTCTGTTGACTTCGCCACTAGTTAGTCCCATGGGTTTTTCACACAGGACGTGTTTCCCTTTGTCCATGGCCTTGAGAGTCCACTCGACATGGAAATGGTTTGGCAGGGGGATGTAAACAGCATCAATCTGTTTGTCGGCCAGCAATTTTTCGTAGCTTCCATACGCTTTGGCAATCCCTAGTTCCTCGGCGACTTTTTGTGCGTTTTCCAGCGAACGTGAGGCTATGGCCGTGACTTCTGTGTGTTTTCCCTTTTGCATGGCGGGAATGACTTTTGTCCGGGCTATTTTGGCTGTTGAAAGGATGCCGAAACGTATTTTTTTCATGAAGAGCCTCTTCATCGGTTTGACGGTGAACGGTTGGCCTCAATATATCGCGAATGGTGTGATCTGCAAGCGGGAAGTTGCTTTTTTATCTTGTGAGGTCCAAGTCATCGCCGGCAGTTTGACTGCAAAACATTTTTCATCTTTTTGGGCCACATGTTTTGTAGTTGAAACGGTTTACTTATAATCGCCAAGCTGGTTTTGTGATGGTATCTTTATAGTAAGCCTCCCTTCTCTTGATCCGTTAATTGATTATAAAGGAGTCTTTAGGTTGAAGTGTCGTATTCAATTTGCGGTTTGTTTTATACTGTTTTTCATGATGGTTGCCATACCTTCTTTGGCTGCCGAGACAGTGGTTTTGACGTATGGGGAATGGCCTCCCTATCATTCTTCAAAGCTTCCGGGAAAAGGAGTGGCTTCAATTATATATGAAGAAGCCTTTGGCTTTTCGGGTGTTAAGGTCGTGTATGAGTGCCTGCCGTGGAAACGAGCATATGAGAAGGCCCGTCATGGCGAGGCAACCGGATCTGTCGGGTGGTTGAAGAGTGGTGAAAGGGAAAAGTTTTTTTTCTACAGTGACCCAGTTATGGAGTCAGAAACAGTCTTTTTCTATAATCGATACAATGGATTTGAATGGAATGAGGTAGAGGACGCTAAGGATATGCGTATAGCTATTCCATTGGGTGACCTTGCGCAGGAGACGTTTACCACTGTGGTCAAGAGCGGTTCGGGAGAAATCCACACGACAAGAGGATATGTGCAAGGCATGAGAATGCTTGTGGCTGGGAGGGTCGACCTGTTCGTTTGCAACAGGGAAGTCGGCCTGCATATTTTGAAAAATCGGTTTCCTGACGCGACGCATGTTGTTGTGCACCCACGTCCAATACGGAAGGGGGCTTCTCATCTTATTATTTCTAGGCGAATACCATTCGGGCTTGAACTGGTGAAGAAGTTTAATAAAGGTCTTCATTGGCTGAAGGAAAGTGGACGGTATCAGCAAATTTTGACGGAATATTTTGAGGAAAAATCCGGGCTGTAAATTTTGAATGTTGTGACTGACTTTGCCATGGAGAAAGTTCTTTTGACTATCGGGGAATGGCCTTCATATTGTTCATTTTTATACGGTCTGGTCGTAGGGACAGTTCTCTCTTAATATTCTGTTATTCCAGTTTAAATAAAAAACAATTGAGTTGCAGTATCTTTGCTGGGTTGGCTGAAAAGTCAGGCCGGTATATTGACAATGTGACGATTTCATGTTTTTTTTCTAATGTTCTGCAAACGTTTGCGGTAACGTTTGCGAAAAGTCTTTGAAGATATGAGATGTTGGTTAATTCTGGCTTTTCGACAGATGCGTTGGATATTCTGGTTGCGGGGAAAATAATGAATTTTGAAGACAATCCGCACAGGCGGCTGAATCAGCTTACAGGTGAATGGGTGCTTGTTTCACCCCATAGAACCAAACGTCCTTGGCAGGGACAGCAGGAGGAACCTGATCTGGCCATTCTGCCTGAGTACGAGGACAATTGTTACCTGTGCCCCGGCAATGTCCGAGCGGGTGGCGCGGTCAACCCTGTCTACGAAGAAACCTTTGTCTTCACGAATGATTTTGCAGCTCTTTTGCCGGATATGCCAGAAGATGCCGAAGTTTTTTCCGATAATGATCCCCTTTTGGTTGCTGAATCAGAGACAGGCGTGTGCCGTGTTCTCTGTTACTCTCCTCGCCATGATTTGACGTTGGCACGACTTGGCGCTGCTCAGGCTCGAAAGGTTGTGGATATCTGGTGTGATGAATTTCAAACATTGGGTGCCCGTGATGATATCGGGTATGTTCAGATATTTGAGAATCGTGGGTCTGTCATGGGCTGCTCCAACCCGCATCCTCATGGTCAGATATGGGCCACCCGGAATGTGCCTATGTACCCGGCGACAGAAGGACTACGGCAGTCTGCGTATTTTCAGGAGCACAATTCCTGCCTGTTGTGTTCATATCTTGAGACAGAATTGAAACGGGGCGAGCGGATCATTTTTGAGAATGATTCTTTTGTCGTTTTGGTGCCGTTTTGGGCGACTTGGCCCTTTGAGACAATGATTCTACCCAAGAAGCACATGACGTCCATCCTTGAAATGGATGCATCCATTCGGGATGATCTGGCCGATGCCATGGTCAGGTTGAATATTCGCTACGATAATCTTTTTCAGACATCATTTCCTTATTCCATGGGCATTCATCAGGCTCCATCAGACGGTAGCGACCATTCCCCTTGGCATTTCCATATTCATTATTATCCACCTCTCTTGCGGTCCAAATCGGTCAAGAAGTTCATGGTTGGATACGAGATGATGGCCATGCCCCAGCGAGACCTGACAGCCGAAGCCGCTGCCATCCGTATTCGGGAGCAGGCTGAAGTGCATTACTTGGAGACGCGGTAATGGATTCAATTCGTACCTATTTGCATGCGCTCGATGCTGGCGCGTTGAATGCGACATTAATTGAGTTGTATGGCGGATCAGCTTTGTCGGTCCAACGTCAACGGTATAACAACCTATTGTCTCGGTTAGAAAAATGGAGTGGATGCAGCAAGGCTGTTTTGGTGATTGCGCCGGGACGAACCGAACTTGGTGGCAATCATACGGATCATAATAACGGCGTGGTTTTGGCTGCAGGCGTGCATTCCGATTGTTTAGCCGTGGCGTGTCCTGTGGACGAGGCGGTCATCCGCGTGCGTTCAGAAGGATTTCCCGACAGTATTGAGGTGGACTGTACAGACCTTGCTCCTCGTGTTGAAGAAGAAGGGACATCTATTGCTTTGGTTCGTGGTGTTGTCGCTGGGTTCGTGAGCCGTGGTTGGGCTGTTGGCGGTTTTGATGCCTGTATTTCCGGTGATGTCCCAGTGGGAGCCGGGCTGAGTTCTTCGGCTGCTTTTGAAGTTTGTATAGGCCAGATTTTTAACCAGTTGTACTGTGAGGGCAAACGGACATCGCTGGAATTGGCCACGGTAGGTCGTGAGGCCGAGAATACATATTTTGGCAAACCGTGCGGCTTCATGGATCAATTGGCCTGTGCGACTCAGGGAATTTTGTCTATTGACTTCATGACTCCGGAAACCCCGGGAGTTACGGAAATAGATTTTGATTTTGAGGCTACCGGTTATCAGCTTGTAGTGGTGGATACCGGTGGGAGCCACGCTGATTTGACCCCTGAATACGCAGCTATTCCTGAGGAAATGGGGCGTGCTGCTCGTGTTATGGGGCAGGATGTGGCTCGTGGTCTGACTGTGCAACAGGTGCTGGACAACGTGGTTGCGATCCGTAAGGGAGCCGGCGACAGAGGCGTACTTCGTCTGATCCATTTTATTGAGGAAAGCGAAAGAGCGCAACAGCAGGCGGTTGCGTTACAGACAAACGATATGGATGGTTTTCTCCGGCTGGTGAATCAGTCTGGTGATTCGTCATGGCGATTGCTTCAAAATTGTATCAGTACGACCAACGCGTTGGAACAGGGCATACCTCTGGCTTTGACGTTGACCGAACGCTTTCTTGGTGACAAAGGCGCGTGGCGTATTCAGGGCGGCGGTTTCGCTGGAACCATACAGGCGTATGTGCCCAATGAACTGGTGCAGCAATACAGTAATTTTATGAATGGAGTGTTCAAGCCCGGAGCGGTTTTGCCGTTGAGAATTCGGAAGCCGGGTATGGATTGTATCCGGTTGAAGGAACTTCGTGGAGTGTCCTCGTCATGAGTTCTTTTACTATTAAGGATCTTGCCAAGAAGCTCGGAGTTTCTCCGTCAACGGTATCTCGTGCCTTGCGAGATCACCCGGATATTAGCTTGGCTACCAAGCGCAAGGTGACTGAGGCCGCTGAGAAATATCACTATCAGCCAAACCAGCTTGCCCAGTCCCTACAAAAAAAGCGGAGCAATACCATTGGCGTTATTGTTCCCGAGATTCGTCATGATTTTTTTTCTAGTGTCATCAGCGGTATAGAAGAGGTCGCCTACGAGCACGGCTATATCATTATGGTCTGTCAGAGTAACGAAACTTTAGCCCGTGAAATGATTAATACCCAAGCTTTGGTCGCCAATCAGGTCGCAGGATTGCTTATCGCCATTTCTTCGGAAACCACGAATTATGAACACCTTTCCGGTGTCATTCGTCAGAATGTACCGTTGGTTCAGTTCGATAGGGTTGTGGAAGGATTGGATACGAGCAAGGTCGTGGTGGATGACTATCGCGCGGCGTATGGTGCCGTGACTCATCTTATAGAATCCGGTTATCGCCGTATCGGACATCTTGCCGGACAGGACGGTATCGCCTTGAACCAACATCGGTTTGAGGGATATCGTGATGCTATGCATGACAATGATCTGGTCGTGGAAGATAAATTCCATTTGCATGGCGGGTACAGGGAAGAGGACGGCAGAGCCGGTGCTGAAAAGTATCTCGCCATGGACGAAATGCCCGAGGCTATTCTCGCCATCAATGATCCTGTGGCCGTTGGATTGTTTACACGATTCAAGGAAGCGGGGGTGCGAATTCCTGATGACGTGGCCCTTGTCGGTTTTTCTGATACACCGGCTGCGGCGCTCATCGAACCTGCATTGACCACTGTTTTTCAGCCCGCATTCGAGATAGGTCGTATGGCTGTGACGTTGTTGCTCAAACAGTTTGAAGCTGGTGAAGATTTTGTGCCTGAGACCGTGACCTTGGAAACCCAATTGTTGGTCCGTGGTTCGTCTTCGGCGAGGGGGCGGTCATGAGTATTCAACGCACACGATGGGGTACTTTGGACGATGGAACCCCGGTGGATTTGTTTACCCTGACCAATTCTGGTGGCATGGAGGCATCTATTGCCACATATGGCGGTATCCTCACTCGACTGACTGCGCCGGATCGGGATGGGAATTTGGCGGACGTGACACTCGGTTTTGATTCGCTGGAAGAATACGTTGCAGACCCTTGGTATTTCGGCAGTCTGATCGGACGGGTTGCCAACCGGGTAAGTCATGCCTGTTTCGCATTGAATGGGAAGTCCTTCGAACTTGAGGAAAATTGTGGTGAGCATCACCTGCATGGTGGCAGCGGTGGTTTTCACAAGCAGGTTTGGGATGGTGAGTCGGTGGAGACTGACGATGGTCCCGGTGTGCTTTTGCGATACGTCAGCCCGGATCAGGAGATGGGATACCCTGGCAGGCTGGAATGTTCGGCGATGTATGTTTTGACTGCGGATGGACTGCGTCTTGATTTTAAGGCCACAACAGATAACCCCACCGTAGTGAACTCGACTCTTCATAGTTATTTCAATCTGTCTGCCAACCCGGATGAGAATTGCCTGGGACATGAATTGTGTATCCCGGCCAGTCGTATTTTGGAGACGGATGCCTCATTGATTCCCACTGGGCGGATCACGGATGTGGCCAGCACACCGTTTGATTTTATGCATCCGGCGACTATTGGCAGTCGGATCGCTAATAACAACGATGGTCGAGGGTACGATCATTATTTCGTGTTGGATAACTCCGCGACGACATTGCGACCGGCAGCCACTGTGTTTGAGCCGGTTTCAGGACGGGGGATGGAGGTTTGGACGACCAGTCCCGGAGTGCAGTTTTATTCGGGGGATTACATCCCGGATTTATTGCCGGGCAAAGGCCGTTTGGTGTATGGTTCTCATTCCGGTTTTTGTCTGGAAGCACAAGGGTTCGTGGATGCTCCTAACCAGCCAGGATTCCCGGAAGTGTCCCTTGAAAAGGGGCAGGAGTTTGTCCAGACAATATTGTTCAAGTTTTTTGTGAAATAGCTTATTGCATCAGGAAACCTAAAGAGACGGCAGATATGGCAAATGTTGAGTTGAAAAAAGTGGTCAAGCGGTACGGCGACGTGGAAGTGGTTCACGGCATCGACCTTGATATCAAGGACAATGAATTTATCGTCCTTGTCGGGCCTTCCGGTTGTGGCAAATCTACTGTTTTGCGTATGGTCGCTGGACTGGAAGCCATATCCGGTGGTGAAGTCCTCATTGGCGATCGTGTGGTCAATCAGGTGTCTCCCAAGGACCGTAACGTGGCCATGGTTTTTCAGAATTATGCATTGTATCCGCATATGTCCGTGCGTGATAATATGGGTTTTTCCCTGAAGATGCGTAACAAGTCCAAGGCGGATGTCGAAGCCAAGGTTAATGAGGCCGCTCAAGTCCTTGAACTCGGTCCTTACCTTGATCGTAAACCCTCAGAACTTTCCGGTGGGCAGCGTCAGCGTGTCGCCATGGGCCGCGCCATGGTTCGTAAGCCAGATGTCTTCTTGTTCGACGAACCTCTTTCTAATCTTGACGCTCAGCTCAGAACCCAGATGCGTATGGAACTTCGTAAGATGCACCTGCGCATGGCAACGACCACAATTTACGTTACCCACGACCAGATTGAGGCCATGACACTGGCCGACCGAATCGTTATTTTGAAGGATGGGGACATCCAGCAGATCGGGACGCCCATCGAAGTTTTTGAAGACCCGGATAATGTTTTTGTTGCGCAATTCATTGGCAATCCGCCCATGAATATTTTGTCTGGAACCTGCCGTATAGAGGAAGGGAAACGACAGGTGATCGTTGGTAATTCCATCTTCCCCGTGGTTGATGGCAAAGCTGAATCTTTGCAGGACGGTGCTCCGGTGAAAGTCGGTCTGCGTCCTGACTCCATCAAGATGGGAGACAATATCGAAAAACTCCCCAAGGAATGGTGGTGCCAGGGAGAGGTTGTGGTTTCCGAGATTCTCGGCGGCCAGTCTCATCTTGAAATTGTTATTGACGGCGAAAATGAACTTCTTGCTGAAGTGGAAGGCCGTGTGGTGGCCCATCCCGGCGAGGTGGTTCCCATTGGTTTTGAATTTGATCGCATGGTGCTTTTTGACCCGGAGACAACCAACGCACTTCGTTGATTTTATATCTATTGAAGTGGTTGTTTTAATAGTTAATTGATTGGTTATGGATATTTCGACAACCTTAGGAGGTATTATGAAGGGTTTTGCTAAATTGCTCCTCGTTTTTGCCGCTGTCCTGCTGCTTGGTGCACCGCAGGTCTCACAGGCAAAAGACCTGACCGGCGATCTGGAGATCTTCTCCTGGTGGGCTGGTGATGAAGGCCCGGCTCTGGCCGCTCTGATTGAAATTTACAAGAAACAGAATCCCAATGTGAACGTAATTAATGCTACGGTTACTGGTGGCTCCGGCGTTAACGCCAAGGCCGTTCTCAAAACCCGTATGCTCGGTGGTGAGCCGCCGGATTCTTTCCAGGTTCACGCAGGCCAGGAATTGATCGGTACCTGGGTCAAGGCTGACCGCATGGAAGACCTCACTCCGCTGTTCAAGGAACAGGGTTGGATGGACGTTTTCCCCGAAGGGTTGATCAAACTCATCGGTACTGACAAGGGTATCTGGTCCGTGCCTGTGAATATCCATCGCTCCAACGTGATGTGGTATGTGCCTGCCAATTTGAAGAAATGGGGCATCGAAGCTCCCAAGACCTGGGATGAGTTTTTCGCCGCAGCTGAAAAGCTGAAGGCCGCAGGCGTCACTCCTTTGGCTCTGGCTCAGAACTGGACCGCCAACCATCTGTGGGAATCCGTTGCTCTGGCCTCTCTGGGCGCTGACAACTGGGATGCTCTGTGGTCCGGCAAGCTCGCTTTTGATTCTCCCGAAGGCATCAAGGCATGGGAATTGTTTGGTCGCGTTCTGGAATACACCAATGCAGACGCTTCTTCCCTGTCCTGGCAGCAGGCAACCGACATGGTCATCGACGGCCGTGCCGCTTTCAACATCATGGGTGACTGGGCTGCCGGTTACATGACCACCACCAAGAAATTGGCTCCGGGCACTGGATACGGCTGGGCCGCTTCCCCCGGTACCGGTGGCGAATTCATGTTCCTGGCTGACTCCTTTTGTCTGCCCATGGGCTCTCCTCATCGTGATAACGCCATTGCATGGCTCAAGATCCTTGGTTCCAAGGAAGGCAGTGACACTTTCAACCCGCTCAAGGGTTCCATCTCTGCCCGTACTGACTCTGATTTGAGCAAGTATAACGACTACCTCAAGTCCGCTGCTGCCGATTTCGGCAAGGACCGCGTGGTTGGTTCCCTGGCTCACGGCGTTGCAGCCAATGAGACTTTCATGGGTGGATTCGCGTCCGTCATGGAAATGTTCCTCAAGTCCAAGAATGCAACAGCCGCTGGCAAGGCTTGCCAGCAGCTCGCCAAGAAGTCCGGCATATAAACGAATAAACGGGTATGTTTGTGTGCCGGGAGCACTGTCGCTCTCGGCACACCCCACCCTTTCTTAGATTTTTACGTATTTCGAGTTACGCATGCGAGAAGCATCACTGGATAGATTGAAAGCGTTTTTGACGTTGTTGCCGTCGATGATCCTTATCGGAGTGTTCGTCTACGGATTCATTGGCAACACCATCTGGACCTCCATGACTGACTGGGGTGGGTCAGGGGCTCTTGCACTGGAACCTGAGAAAAATTTTGTTGGTTTGGCGAATTATATCGACCTATTTACTGGATTCCTTGGCGGTGGATTTCGTCAGGATTTGGTGAATGCTGTCTATTATTCCATCATGCTGCTGGTGGGAGCAGTGGGACTCGGCATGTTCATTGCCATTCTGCTCGATCAGAAGCCTAAGGGTGAAGACCTCTTGAGGACAATCTTCCTCTATCCCATGTCTTTGTCATTCATCGTATCCGGTACTATCTGGCGGTGGTTGCTTGCTCCTCAGGGTGGCGTGAATATCCTGCCTACCTATGTAGGCATGGAACCCATGACTTTTGGTTGGCTTTCCAGTCAGGCGGCGATTCTGGTCTTTAACTGGCAGGATATCCTCCGTATTTTGTTATATCTTGTGTCTTTCGTTCTCATTCTCGTCGGTCTTTTCGCGATGCGGAAGGATACCAGCCGCGCCATGAAACGGTGGCTCATTCCGGGTATCATTCTTGGGGCGTTTGTTTGGCTGTTCGGCGGACTTATCCCTGATGCCTACATGATGGAAGAAGAGCATGGCTTTAACCTTGCCACGCTCGGTATCATTATGGCGACTATCTGGCAGTATTCCGGCTATACCATGGCTCTGTATCTTGCCGGTTTCAACGGTATTTCGCAGGATTTGCGCGATGCGGCCATGCTCGATGGCGCTTCGGAAGTCGGGTATTATCGCTACATCGCCATCCCCATGCTTAAGCCGATTACTATCTCAGCGGTCATCATCCTGTCGCATATATCTCTTAAGATGTTTGACCTTGTGTTCGCCATGACCGGCCCGGATAATGCCGAAACAGGCCACCCTGCCTTGAACATGTATTTGACCACCTTCCGTGCCAATGACTTTGCGCAAGGCGCGGCTATTGCCCTTGTCCTTTTCCTGATCGCGGCCATGTTCATCGTGCCCTATTTGGTCAGTCAATATCGCCAGAGAGGGAGACGCTAATATGTCCACCAAGAAAATTACACCGGGTTCTATTTTCCTTTATGGGACATTGACCGTTCTGGCTTTATTCTTTCTGATGCCTGCCTATATGGCGGCTGTGACCGCGTTGAAAATGCCTGCGGATATCAGCCTTCCGTCGTCGTGGGAGCTTCCGCCTACCTTCAATTGGGGCAGTTTTTCTGAGGCCATCGATCTGCTTAAGCCGAACTTTGTGAATTCCATGATCCTCACCATTTGTGCCACCATTGGCTCCACGGTGCTCGGGTCTCTCAATGGGTATGTGTTTTCCAAGTGGAAGTTTAAGGGTTCAGAAATTGTGTTTACCCTGTTTCTGTTTGGAATGTTCATACCGTATCAAGTTATTTTGATTCCGTTGTTCCAAACTCTCAGGGCTATGAATCTTTATGGCGGTTTGCCCGGTCTTATTCTGGCGCATATCGTTTACGGTTTGCCCATCACATCGCTTATTTTCCGTAATTTTTATTCGCAGATTCCTACGGCACTCATTGAGTCCGGGCGACTGGACGGAGCAGGGTTCTTTTCCATCTACCTGCGCATCGTGTTTCCTTTGTCTATTCCCGGATTTGTGGTCACGTCATTGTGGCAGTTCACCCAGATTTGGAATGAGTTTCTTTGGGGTATTTGTCTGACTAGACATGCGGACAACCCCATTACAGTTGGGCTGGCGAATCTCGCCGGGGGGCAGGCTGTCAGTTGGAACTTGCCCATGGCCGGGTCTATCATGGCTGCGGTACCCGTGTTGTGTATCTATATATTCCTTGGTCGGTACTTTATTCGAGGTTTGCTGGCTGGATCGGTCAAGGAATAGACTTCAACCGTAATTGTAATAAGAAAGCCCGAACGTGAGTTCGGGCTTTCTTATCGATGAAGAGACGAAGAGGAAAGGCTATGCCTTTTTTTTCTGTTTTTTACAGTAGTTGAGAAATTTTTGTGCTTCAATGAAGTCAGGATTTATAGCCAAAGCCTGTTCGAGACTGGAGATACAGCGGTCATTGAGTCCTTTTTCAAAAAAGACACGAGCCAGATTGAAATAGACGTTTTCGTCGCTTTCGACGATTTCCAGAGATTTCTCGTAGTAGCGGATTGATTCGTCGTAATGGCCATTTTTACGAAGTGAAATGCCGAATTTATTGAATTTTTGTCGGTGTTCGTATGTGAAGGCCTCGTCCAGTTCAAGCAGGGTATTTAGTATTTTTTTGAGTTTCTCAAATTCTTTTTTTTCGGAATAGACTTCTCCCAAACCATAGTTGGCATCGATGTTTTTGTCATCGATCATAAGCGCCTTGATGAACTGCTGCTCTGCTTCGTCCAGATTGCCATCGGCAAAAGCCTGCTCACCCATTTTGATTTTTTTGACCAGAGTATCGAGTGCAGGGACTGTATGAATTTTGTAGTAATTTGGCTCGGGGGTATACTGTTTGAGGAAGTCCAGTTCCTTCATGGTGCTGCGTACTCCGGACGGTACGTGGTGCGCATTGAGGGGCTGTATTTCAAATTCTTTGTCTGAAAGTTGGCGGGCGTACCAGTATGTGACGTTGTCATGTGCCACGCTGGTTCCGCCGGTGCCTATTTCTGCGTCAATCTGAAGAGAATAGACACCGAGTACTTCTGGGTATTCGCTCAAGGTCATGGGCTCCCTGTCTTTTGTCTGAAAAAACATTGCACGTAATTTGTGATTATAAAATATACCCCACGTGAGGGTGGAAATCAATAAATCTTCACACTTTCTGTATTCGTCTTTCATAAAAAAAGCCCCATGGGGGGCTTTTTTTAGGGGGAATGTGCAGGTGCATCAATCACATGGTTTCCATGGTTCGTTTACTTTTCGGTCATATCCATACAGCGGGATTGAATCCGGTAATATTGCGCCAACTATCGGAGTAAAAGGCTTATAAGTATACAAAACAGACACCTCGGCAAGTTGACATGGGGCACCGGGATCGTTGTCGATGCCATCGCCTGAGGCTCCGAGATCCGGCCACGAGCGTACGTTGATCTCGTAGGATTCACTCTCCAGCGTCGTCAGAGCGGCTTCTGTTGCAGTGATGATCTGGGAAAGACGCGTGCCTTCCTCGTCTCCTCGGCCGGTGGAGGCGAATCGAGCACCAATTTGGGCGGCCTTTTGTACGGTCAACCAAGAGTATGCGGCGTTGCCGCCTTCGACAACGCCCATTATCAGCATGAACAGGATAGGAAGGACGAGGGCCATTTCAACGGCAGCTATTCCTCTGTTGCGGGAGTTGTTTGTGTGTTTGCGCATAACCTTTATCTCCCTACAGCAGGCGCCAGCCGAGCTGCTTGCCTATTTGCTTGAATATCTCGGGGATGTCGTACACGGACGGTGCATCGAAGTAGTGGTCGTTTGTTCCAGGTTTGCTGGATGCGATTTCTTTCATGAGCGCAATGTCCGTATAGTCTGAACTGCCAAATCGGATGGCGAATATTTCTACACCCGCGTCCTTGGCCAATTGAGCCTCGGAGAGCATGTCATCATTAAGGACGCCGCTGTTTTCGCAGTGCGCGTCATCGCGTCCGCTGCCAAAATAGGCATTGGTCCAGTAGTTATTGGGCCGATAAGAAGCCCGGTAGCTGCCGCCGCATTCGCCGTCTTCCGTATCGCCGTCAGTGAGTACGATCATGATTTTTCGGAAATCTTCTTTATCACCAGCCTGAGTGTATGGGGCTTCCGGTGTCAGGATGTGACGTGCCCACTTGATGCCTTCGGGGATGACAGTGCCGGACCATGCGCCCGTAGCGGTCTGGGTGTTGATGGAGTTGATGACGAGATCCTTGTTTTTGCTCAGGGGTAATGCCTTGGGCAGGTCAGAGCATGTATCAAGGGTAACTTTTCGTCTGTAATAAGAGGAGAGACGCCAGTAGTCGTCCATGAAATCTTCGTGGATGCCTTCGTTGAGACTTCCATCAGCATTGTAGCAACCGGCATCAAGCCCGGATTCTTCGCCTATGCGGACTTTCCCTCTGAATGGAACAAGGCCAACCTTGGTGTCCGGTGTTGCACCATCAGGAATCAGGAGTTCGGTTAATTCAATAGAGGCCTGCTTGACCATATTGATTGGTGTACCTTTCATTGAACCGGAATTGTCGATGACAAAGACGACTTCCAGCTTGTTGAATCCAGCTGTTGCCCGTGCTTCAACCGTGGAGTCGGACATGCCGAGGACAGACATGAGCAGGAGGTTGACTTCCGCTTGTGCCGTTACTTCAACGCTTCGAATTTCGGTCCCGGCAACAACGGACTTCACTTCAGCACTTTCCATGTTTTTGTCCACCATTGACTCAACAGCTTGTTGTACGATGCCTTTGGAAAGGTCTGGGTCGTAAGGAAGTTCGAGGCTTCCGGCCAAAGCACCCGCGTCCACCGCGGCTTGAAGCCGTGTGTGGGTCATGTACATGTTTCCCATATCAATGGCGATACCCGTAACTCCTATAAGGATGGGAAGTATCAGCGCTACGAGAGTGGTGACCGTTCCCTGACGGGCAGGGCTATGGCATCGGCATGGTTGTTTGAGCAACAAACTGGAAGTTCTTCGTATCTTCTTCAGGAGCGCTCGCGCTAGAATCGGTGCTGAACATTTGGTAGTCATAGGAAACCTCTACTGTGACGGTTTTGGCAACAGGGTCCATGATCACGTTCGTGGATAGGTCCGTTGCATCGAGATCGGCAACCAGTGCAGTGACAAGCGCTTCAACATTGGCTTCATCTCCTTTTAGGAGTACATGCCGTGCGCCTTCCCTGCTGGCTTCCACCAGTGAAGAGTAAGTGTGCATGGCGTTGGCTCCTTCGATAAGAAGCATGAGTAAAAGAGCTATGACGGGAAGCACCAAGGCGAATTCTATTGCGGCAACGCCTTGACGTTTGGTGTCTTTTTTTCTCATCCCCGCTCTCCTTGATTGTCCATTTTTATGCTTTGGTGTTGTTTATGGAAATATATACGCAATGGCTGTGCCAACCAGAATGAAGGTTGGCAATGGTATGATATATGATCTTGGATTTATATAATAAAAAAAATTGTGACCAAAGAGCTTTAGGATTCGTATTGATAAGTAACGGTGCGAATATCTATTTTTTGTGGATAAGATTTTACGTTTCATGTAAAATCCCAATGTGGGTAGAAAGACATTCAGGAGTAAGCCTGTGGCAGAACGAATATTGATTGTAGATGATGACCGAGCTTTTCAGGGAATGCTTGTCGAAGCATTAATCGACAAGGGATATGACGTGGATACCGCTTCGACAGCCGAAGATGGTATTAAAAAAGCTGTGGCTGGAAAGTTCGATCTTATTCTTCACGATATAAAGCTGCCCGGTATGTCCGGGCTGGATGCTTTGCCACATTTGGCAGAGGCCGCACCTGGCGTGGATATCATTGTCATGACCGGTTATTCGTCCAAGGATTCTGGCGTAAAAGCCATGCAGCGCGGTGCGTATGACTATTTCACCAAGCCGTTTTCATTGGGAGAGATGGAAGTGGTGGTCCGCCGTGCATTGGAAAAGCGGCGGATGCAGAAAGAGCTATCCGAACTGAAACGGAAGGGCGGCACCAGCCCGTTGCATTCCATCATCGGTCAATCAGCTCCCATGATGGCGGTCAAGGAGCGGATTGCGCGTGTGGCTGAACTCAATGCCGATGTTTTGGTTATGGGTGAAACCGGCACAGGTAAGGAACTTGTTTCAGATGTTATTCATGCCTTGAGTGCACGGGCCAAAGAGCCATTTGTCAAGATCAACTGTGCTGCCATTCCTGAAAATCTTATAGAATCCGAATTGTTTGGACATGAGAAGGGGGCTTTTACCGGCGCGACTTCCATGAAGCAGGGTAAGTTTGAGCAGGCCAAGGGTGGCTCCCTTCTGCTTGATGAAATTGGTGATATGCCACTGCATCTGCAACCCAAACTGCTGCGGGCGGTGGAGCAAAAACAGGCTGAACGCGTGGGGGGCTCCAAATCCGTTATCTATGATGTGCGTATCATCGCGGCAACTAATCAGGAGTTGGAGCAGCGTGTTGAAGAGGGTAAATTCCGTAGTGATCTCTATTATAGATTGAATGTGGCAACGCTCGTGTTGCCTCCGTTGAGAGATCGCAAGTCGGACCTTCCTCAATTAGCTGAATTCTTTTTGGATAGAGCGAACCGAAGACTTGGTACAGACATCAGTTCCGTATCCAGTGCGGCCATGGAGATATTCTTCAATTATGATTGGCCGGGAAACGTGCGTCAGTTCGCCAATGCCGTGGAACGCGCTGCCATTTTTTGTAAATCCACGACTATTACCCCCGCTGAGGTTGATCAGGCTTTTACCAATACATCCCCTGTGGCAGATGTCGGCATGCATTTGCCCGTGAGCGAAGGAATTCCTTTGAAACAAGCACTTATCGATTATGAAAAAGTGCTTATTGAGAACGCCCTGCGTGCGTGCGGGGGGACCCAGACCGAAGCGGCAAGTGTACTCGGTGTGTCTGCGAAGAATCTTTGGAATAAATTGAAAAAGCACGATATTAACCCGATATTATTTAGGAATTAGTCACAGATTTTTTCTTTCCCCTTCCTTTCTCCTTTCTTTTTGTCCGACACCTGAATCGGTATATCCATCTTTTGTGGTTATTCTGAACTAATATACTCCAGAATTAGGCGTGAAAGCACCTAATTCTGGAGTTTGGAGTTTTGAATGTGAACCTCTATACGTGAGTCCATTTTTTATGGATACGGCTAATATTCTGAAATTTAAGCTGATTTTATGGAGATAGAGGAGAACAGGTCCTTGTCCGGATCTATAAAAAATAGATTCGCTTAAAAGGAGGGTGCAGTTAAAACAGATGTTTACGAATGGAATATATATATTTCTCCTTATATTTTAGAATCTTGGATTTAAAAAAAATGAAGTTTTTTTTGTATGGCACACGGGTTGCTATATCGAAATCGTGGCTGGTGCTTAACAGCAAAAAAATAAATTTCGATTTTACACGAAACAAACCAAGGAGAATGACAATGACCAAGCTTATGAACCTTATCCTCGACGAAGAAGGCGCAACCGCTATTGAATACGGTCTGATCGCCGCTTTGATCGCTGCTGGTATCGTTGGCGCAACTACCGCCTTGGGTGAACAGGTTGTTACAACTTTCGGTGTCATCAAGGACAAGATGGCTGAAGCCACCACTCCGTAAGTCGAAGAACAGCTAACCGTTTAACGGAAGCAGCCAGAGCAGTCGAACCGGGGCTTGCGGGAAAGGCCCGCCAGCCCCGGTTTTGTCTTCGAGGGGAAAACGAAGACAACTTTATCGGCTTACAGGATAATCGGGGGAACCATGAATTTACTTATCAGTACCGTGCTCGCAGTAGCACTGATCATCGCTACCATCACCGACATTAAAAACCAGCGAGTATATAACTGGCTGACCTTTCCGGTTATTCTGGCCGGGTTTGCTACACACACTGTGTTCGGCGGGGTCGAAGGATTGAAATTCGCTGCTGGCGGATTCGCTCTCGGATTTATCGCTATGGCTATTCCTTATTTTATTGGCGTGATGGGAGCAGGTGATGTGAAGCTGATGGCTGGAGTTGGAGCGTGGCTCGGTTTTTCCAGCACTCTGACAGCCTTTTTGTTTACCTGCATTGCGGGTGGTATCTACGCCTTGGGCGTTCTTGCATTTGACAGGAAGGTCTTCAAGGCGGTTTTGAGCAATATTGCCAATACATTTACTGTCCTTGTAGCAACTCATTCGTTTAATTTTGCCCCCACCAAAACAGAAAATGCCCTGCCCCGACTTTGTTACGGCGTGGCCATCGCTGTGGGTACCGCTGCTGCCATGGTTTTACATGCCGTGCAGACCGGTACCGTTCACGGCGGCTACTAAAGGAGGGACATCATGAGTAAGTCCAAGAGAGCCTTGATACAAATTACTTTGTCACTGGTTCTGGCCGTTGTCGCTGGTGCCTTGATTTTTCAGTGGTCAAGCAGCGTAACCAAGGGGCCAACCAAGCAGGTCGCCGAGACGGTTCCCGTGGTTGTGGCCAAGGTGGACATCAAACGCGGTCTCAAGTTGACCGAGGATATGATGGACGTTCGTGAGTACACCAAAGATTCCCGGCCCTCAGGTGCTTTTTCTGATCCTGCACAGATTGCTGGTCGTGTGGTAAATCAGACTGTCGGCGTCAATGAAGCCGTGACAGCCATGCGGTTGGCCGATGAATCCGTTATCGGCGGCGGTGTTAGTGCCCTCATCGAACCCGGCAAGCGTGCCATGGCCGTCAAGGGTAATGAGGTTATGGGATTGTCCGGTTTTGTTCGTCCAGGTGACGTGGTTGACGTCATTGCCACGTTGAGAGTTGGCAAGGATGAAATTCCCATCACCAAATTGGTGCTTGAGCGCATCAAGGTTATCGCCACCGGTACTCAGTTGACCCCTCCTGACGAGGAAGGGAAGACCGCAAGCGTGGATGTCTACACGTTGGAACTCAGTCCGTCTCAAAGCGAACGTCTGGCATTGGCCTCAACTCAGGGTACTTTGCATTTTGCCTTGCGGAATGAACAAGACGAGGCAACGGTGAGAACTACCGGTTCTGATATTCCCAAGACTGTCGCTGCTTTGCGTCCCATTGCCCCCATCCGACATATCAAGAGAAAAAAGATCGAAAAGGTCGAAGTCATTACCGGCGGTATGCGTTCGTCGGTTAAGTTCTAGGGGGATGTCAGCATGTATATCCAATCCAAACAATTTTTTATGGTGGTGTTGATTTATTTGATGGTGCTCCTGATTCCGGCCCTAGCCCAAGCCAAGACTACTGAAGCGATTAAGCTGACACTCGGCAAGTCTCTTGTCATAGATACAGATTTCAAAGTGAGTCGCGTCTCTTTGGCTTCCGATACTTTGGTTTCCATTGTAGTCATTTCACCTCGACAGATTTATTTGACCGGGAATGAACTTGGTTCAACGACCTTGACCCTGTGGTCCAACGGTGACGTGGCGGACGTGTTCGATGTGATCGTGACCCCGAATATGACGCATCTCAAGCGGATGATTCACGAGGTCATGCCCAATGAGACAAACATCAAGGTTTTGACCTCGGGGGAATCCGTGACTCTGGCCGGTCATGTGTCCAATACTTCAAATTTGTCGTCCGTACTGGCACTGGCTGAAGCCGCAGCGCCTAATAAGGTCGTAAATCTTTTGACAGTGGATGGTATTCAGCAGGTCATGCTGGAAGTCCGCGTGGCTGAAATGTCCCGTTCCGTGACCAAGCGACTCGGTGTCAACTTTGCGGCCATCGGTTCCAATTTTTCTATTTATTCTATTATCAACAACCTGACAAAATACAACGCTGACGACGGCCTTTTCGAGTTGACCGATAACATTACTTTCAGTGGAGCCTACAAGACCGGTGGGACTTCCATTTTTGGCATGATCGATGCTCTCAAGGCCAACGGCCTAGTTCGTATGCTGGCTGAACCGAATTTGACTTGTGTGTCCGGTGAATCTGCTGAGTTTCTGGTTGGTGGTGAAGTGCCTATTCCCATGCCCGGTACACTCGGTAACGTATACATCGACTACAAGCCTTTCGGTATCGGCTTAAAGTTCGTGGCCACGGTCATGAGTTCCGGCAATATTAATCTTCAGGTTAATCCCGAAGTGTCCGAGCTGGATTATTCCAAATCCGTCGCCATATCCGGGTATGAAATCCCGACTATCTCCACCCGCCGAGCCAACACTGTGGTGGAATTGGGTGACGGTCAGTCTTTCGTTATCGCCGGCCTGATTAGCGATTCTCTCAAGGAAAATTCGAACAAGTTTCCCGGATTGGGCGAGATCCCTGTACTGGGGACCCTATTCAGCTCCAAGGATTTCTCCAGCAACAAGACTGAATTGGTGGTTTTGGTGACTGCCCATTTGGCAAAACCGGTGGATATGGCCTCCCAGACACTTCCTACGGATGGGTTCAAGGAACCGAGTGACAGTGAATTTTATCTCTTTGGTCTTATGGAAGGCATGGGCGGGGCCGAGACCGCCAAGGTCGCTGATGTTGGTTCCGGTGCTGCGGAACCCGGAACCGTGGTCCGGCCCGAAAGTGGATTTGACGGTGAGTTCGGCCATTCGTGGCCTCAATAGAAAAGTGCGGAGGATATCATGCAGAATTTTATGATTTATCTCGCCATCGTGGGAATCATGCTCCAGGCCGGCTGCGGCTCCATGTATGAGGTAGATTCAACCACGCCGCCTTTTGGGAGCTCGGTCCGCATGGCCGTGAAAAGCCAGACCGCTAATCCTGAAGCTGGTTCAGATGCGCCGGTTGTAGGACTCGACGGCAAGTATGCCGCGAAGGTCGCTGAGAAGTATCAGTCTGGTCCGAAGGAAAAGAAGGAACGGGCATACGGCTCAATGTTTGGTGTTGTGGAGGCTCAGAACTGATGCGTGGTTCAGGACACTTCGAGTATTGGCCCGAGCTTGTTCTCCTTGTGCTGATGTTGAGTGTCCTTATCCTGAATTTTACAGTGTTTGAAAATTAGTGGTTGTACGGGGAAGACGGCGGGCGGCTTGCTCAGATCGTTGTACAGCCTAAAGAGGACTTTAGGGAGAGGGGGAACCATGAATAGCAGAATCATACCGATCTCGTTGGCAATCAGCGACAAGGAACAGCGTAAGCTCTTTGAGCAGATGATCGCTGGCAATCCCATGGTTCGCCTTGTTGAAGACGACGCCGAAGAAATGGGTGTTCTCATTTACGAACCCGGTGACTCTGTTGAAGAAGACATGCCGCATGTCATTCAGGCTCTTGAAACCGGACAGGCCGAGGACGTTTATCTGGTCGGTAACAATGCTGACCCAGAGATCCTTATCCGTGCCATGCGGAGCGGTATTCGTGAATTCATAAAGTATCCGGTGGATGAAAATGATTTTCGCGCTGCCATCATTCGGACGGCCATGCGTTCCAGCCTGGGTGCAGATGAAGGTGAGAAGGGCAAAATATTTACAGTGCTCGGCAGTAAGTCCGGCATGGGAGTGACGTCTCTGGCTGTGAATTTGGCCTCGATTTTAAACGCGCGTAATCCCGGTAGCACCATTCTTGTCGATTTGCGTCGTCCTGGTGGAGAGACCCCGTATTTTCTGGATCTGAAGTATGAATACACTTGGGGTGAATTGGTCGAAGACATTTCCCGTCTGGATGGGATCTACCTTCGTAGCGTGGTGGCCGAGCATGAATCCGGCTTGCACGTATTGCCCGGTCCTTCCGGTTTTGAGCGTCCTGATCCTCATTCTCTGTTCCTTATTCTGGAGCAGCTTCGTAGTAATTATGAGCATGTGATCGTTGATACTGCATATCCCCATGACGAAGTGCTTCCCAAGGAAGTGGAACAGGCCGATTCCATTCTCATCGCTTTGCAATTGAGCTTGCCGTGTCTCGCCCGGACTTCTCGTTTGATGGATTCCATTCGTAGTCAGGATCCGGACAGTGAACGGCGTATGAAGCTTGTTGCCAATCGCGTGGCAAAGAACTCGACCATTGGTGTGAGCGAAGCCATGGAAGTGTTGGACCGCGAAATTGTCTGGGTGATTCCCGAAGACAGTGATTCTTCTTTGTCTGCTATTAATCAAGGCACACCTCTGGTTTTGGCTTACCCCAAGTCTCCTGCCACCAAGGCCATTCAGGGCATGGTGACAACTTTGGTTCCCGTACCCAAGAAGGTCAAGAAAGGATTTTCTCTGCCGTTCGCTTCTTTCTTTAAAAAGAAGAACAATGATGATGATCATCTTGCAGGAGCGTCCTTATGAACCTCGCAGATCGATTGAATAGAAATGCCGCCAAGCGTGGTTCTGTTGCCGTAGATAAGGGCAAGGCTCGCGGTAAGGCTGTCTCTTCGTCTATTTCCAAGACTGAGGCGCAGGAACATTATTTTGATATCAAGACTCGTATTCATGATCGTCTTATCGACATGATCGATCTGTCGTTGTTGGATTCCCTGAGCGAAATGGAAATGCGGTCGGAAATCGCCAAGGTTACCGAAGGGCTGCTTTGGGAAGAATTTCAAAATGCGCCGTTGAATTTGGCTGAACGCAAGCGGATGCTGGCCGAGATTCAGGATGAGGTTATTGGTCTCGGTCCTCTGGAGCCTTTTGTTCAGGATCCTACGGTTAACGATATTTTGGTCAACGGCTACAAACAGATTTATGTTGAGCGTTCGGGCAAGTTGGAACTGACTCCGGCTCGCTTCAAGGATGACGATCACCTGCGTAAGATTATTGACCGAATCGTGTCCTTGGTGGGACGTCGTATTGATGAGTCCCAACCTTTGTGTGACGCCCGTCTGCTGGATGGCTCACGTGTCAACGCAGTTATTCCGCCGTTGGCTATCGACGGCCCTTCGCTGTCCATTCGTAAGTTTTCCAAGGATCCATTGGAAATTGCTGATTTGATCGGGTTCAACTCTCTGACCCAGCAAATGGCTCAACTCATGGAAGGCATAGTCGAGGCCCAGCTTAACGTGCTTATTTCAGGCGGTACCGGTTCCGGCAAGACCACGCTCCTCAACTGCATGTCACGTAACGTGCCCGAAGATGAACGAGTCGTCACCATTGAGGACGCCGCAGAATTGCAACTCAAGCAGGCGCATGTCGTCCGGCTGGAAACCCGACCGGCCAATATCGAAGGCAAGGGCGAAATCACCATGCGTGATTTGGTCAAGAACTGTCTGCGTATGCGCCCTGATCGCATCATCGTAGGTGAGGTTCGTTCCTCCGAGGCTTTGGATATGCTCCAAGCCATGAACACCGGTCATGATGGCTCCCTGACGACTATTCACGCCAATACGCCGCGTGACGCCTTGATGCGTCTGGAAACCATGATTTCCATGGCCGGATTGAGTCTTTCACCCATATCAATGAAGCGGTATATTTCTTCGGCCATCGACGTCATCATTCAGGCAACTCGTTTGGTGGACGGTACCAGAAAGGTCATCTCCATTCAGGAGGTCACAGGCATGGAAGGTGAAATGATCACCATGCAGGAAATTTTCGCCTATGATCAGACCGGCGTCAGCAAGGATGGCAAGGTGGAAGGGCGTTTTACTGCTCGCGGTATTCGTCCCAAGTTTGCGGACAAGCTGGAACGTATGGGATTTTCTTTCCCCACGGATATGTTCCATGTGGCTCTCAAGCCCACGAGGAAGGAGTAAACCATGCAGTTGACTCTTATCATTAGCGGCGTGGCCGTACTTATTATTTTTTTGCTTGTCATGGGTGTAAGTTCACTCATGCAATCGGGGGCGGACAAGGCTGATCAGAAGATTAAGAGCCGACTCAAAGCTCTGGCCCTGACCGATGCGAATGCAGAAAATATTGATCTGGTCCTTCGTGAAGCGGCCATGAGTGAGGTTCCCTGGTTTAACCGTTTGCTCGAAAAGATGCGTTGGGCGTCCAGCCTCGAAAGATTAGTCTATCAAGCGGATGCTAAAGGTACGGCAGGTGTCTACCTGTTGGCCTGCGCCTTGTTAGCAGTGATCGGTTTTTACGCCGGAAGTTTTTCCGGCAGGATGGTGGTGAGCATTGCGGTAGGTTCTCTGCTCGGATATTTCCCGATCATGAGGCTGAAGGGCATGAAGAGAAAGCGCATGAATCGTTTTCAGCAGCAATTGCCTGAAGCCCTTGATCTCATGGCTCGTGCGCTGAAGGCCGGACATACATTCGGTGGCGGCATGCGTATGGTGGCGGATGAGTTCGATGCGCCCATCGGTCCCGAGTTTGGTCAAACTTTGGACGAAATCAACTACGGCATGGACGTGGACAAGGCCTTGCTCAGTTTGCAGAAACGGGTCGATTGTACGGACCTCAAATTTTTCATTGTTTCTGTGAATATTCAGCGTGAAACTGGCGGTAACCTTGCCGAAATCATTGCCAAGATTGCGGAATTGGTACGAGAGCGATTCGCCCTGTTCGGCAAGATTCGAGTGCTTTCCGCTGAAGGCCGGGTCTCTGCGTATATCTTGACTGCACTGCCTTTCCTGCTGGCGGGAATCCTGTACATGCTCAATCCCGATTATGTTTCCCTGTTGTGGAAGCGAGAGCTTGGTCAGACCATGCTTTGGACTTCGGCCATTTCTATTGGCATGGGTGTGCTGGTCATCCGCAAAATTATCAAGATCAAGGTGTAGGGGGGGGCATGAGTGAAACTCAATTGATTCCTCTGTTTGCGGCAGGCCTTGCCTTTGTTTCTGTCCTCCTGGGCGGTTACGGTCTTATCGGTTATTTGAGTGGAGCCAGTGATACGGCCAAGCTCAAGGAGCGTGTGTCTGGGACTACTATCAAACGGTCTGAAGCCTTGGCCGCACCCTTGACCTCCATGGTCAAGAATTCCCTGAAGTTCTTTGGCCGTATGGGGTCCAAGATTGGTCCGACCGAAGTCGATGAAATCGACAAGAATCGTATGCGACTGATTCAGGCTGGATTGCGTACGGCTGACTCTTATAAAATCTTTCAGGGCATTAAGGGCTGTTTGGCTATCGGGCTGTCTGGCGGATTCTTGCTTTTCCGTTTTCTTTTTTCACCGGACATAAGTGTGGCGATCTCTGCGTTTAGCGCAGTGTTTCTTGCTACTATTGGTGTATATGGGCCTGAATATTGGCTGACCAAGAAGATTGCCAGGCGCAAGCTGACAGTGTCCGACGAATTGCCAGATGCTCTGGATCTTCTTGTGGTTTGTGTCGAATCCGGCATGGGGCTTGATCAGGCTATTGATCGGGTCTGTCATGAACTCAGACGATCTGGTCCTGTCATCAGTTCGGAATTTAAACTCCTGACTTTGGAGTTGCGGGCAGGCAAGTCCCGTTCCGAGGCTCTGCGCTCTTTGGCGGAGCGGGTCGGGATGGATGATCTGAACAGTTTGACTTCATTACTTATCCAGGCGGACGCTTTTGGCATCAGCGTTGGTCGTACCCTGCGAGTCTACTCGGACGCCATGCGCATCAAGCGCTCCCAGCGCGCCGAGGAAAAGGCCGCCAAGATGCCAGTGTTGCTGCTTCTTCCCCTGATTGCGTTCATCCTTCCCGCTCTGTTCGTGACGATCCTCGGACCTGCGGTAATTATGAGCATGGATATGTTCTCAGCGATGAACCATTAGGCGTAACAAGCCAAGGAGAATCCCTATGTATAAGATCACTATCATTACCATGACACTTATTGCCGGATTGATATTTTCCGGTTGCGCGGTCAAGTCCCAAGACGACATGACTTTTGACGAACTGGCTTACGGCGAGGAAAGTTCGGTCAAGTTGTCCAGCGAACAACATGAGCAGGTGGGCGATGGATATATCCGTCGTGCCAAGCCGGAAATGGCACTCATGCATTACAACAAGGCCATCGAATTGGACGAGAACAATCTCGACGTTCGCGTGAAGCGAGGCCACATGTTGGTGACGGAAGGATTGGATGAGCAGGCTTTGGCCGAGTTTAACAACGTATTGGAACGAAACAGCGACCATGCCATTGCTAATGAGGCTGCTGGCGGTGTCTACTTCCGTGCCGGGTTGTTTGACGAAGCTCAAACCTATCTGGAAAAAGCCGTGAAACTTAATCCTATGCTTTGGAAGGCGCATAACTATCTGGGCATTCTTATGGATCGGGACGCAGAGTATGACATGGCTGCCAAATATTTTGCCCGCGCTCTTGAACTGCATCAGGGCAATGGGACCGATGAAATTTACAACAATCTTGGTGTGGTTCATATCGCTCGCAAACAGTATGGGCAGGCAATCGAGTCTTTCCGTCTGGCCTTGAAGTCCGGTGGTGTTTCGGTGCGTACCTATAACAATCTCGGGTTGGCATTGACCCGCCTCGGGCGACTGGATGAAGCTTTGGAATCCTTCAAGTATGCAGGTGGAGAGGCCAAGGCTTACAATAACCTTGGGTATGTCCTTTTGACCGATAATGAGCCGGGTAAGGCTGTTCCTTATTTCGAGATGGCTCTTGAGCTTTCTCCCACATATTACGTCAAGGCTGCCGACAACCTGAAGCGTGCCCGCCTCGCGGCTCGTTTTCAGAAGAATGGCACCAAGACACAATTAAGCGGTTCCACCCCGAACCCGCTGCTTCGTCAGTCTTTCCCCGACACGAAGCAGCTCCCCGGCGGGCCTGCGGCATCTCCCGCGTCCGCAGGCTCGCCACTTCCTACCACTGATATTCAGAATGTATCACTGGAGGAGACGAGTGCCGGGGTTAACGATATACGAAGTGCGTCATACGGCCTGCATGTTAGTTCCTGGCGTGATGACACCAGTGCTTTTGAACACTGTGCGACGCTGCGCAAGCAGGGGTTCGACACTTGGATTAACCAAGTGGACCTCGGTGAAAAGGGCATATGGTATCGTGTTTTGGTGGGTAATTTCGCTTCCATTAAAGACGCCAAAAATGAACGGTCTGACGTACTTGCCATTCTGAATCTCAAAAGAGCATCTGTATTTGAAAGGGTTACTCCCAAGCCGGATGGATCACATTTGTAAGAAGAAAGAATTGTGTAAATGAGATCGGATATGATGTGATAACCGCGAAAAAAAGTGAAATACACAGCACCCCGGTCGGGCAGGAGTATCCTGACCGGTCCGGGGTGTATCCTTTTAATCGTAACCTTTCTTTTTCAAGCGGATTTCACTATATTCCTTTTAGAAATATGGCATCAATCAGGGACCTGAGCCAATTGGGGAGATACGACTTGGCAACAGAGAATACTACCCGTTTTCGCGTTCTCGCCGTGGATCACGACGAATCCATGCTCACGCTTTACCGCGATGTCCTTTGCTATGAAAGCGAGGAGCCATCGGCGTTGGAAGCCTTGTTCAGTGATGATGTCCAACTCCCGTCACGCGAAGAGATAGACGCGGAAGCGATCAAGCCCGTGTTTGATGTCGAGCAGGCTTCCACCCCCAGAGAAGGGCTGACCGCTATGATGCATGCTCAGGAGCGGGGAGAGCCTTTTACCATTGCCCTTATTGATATCCATTTGTCAGTAGAAGAAGATTGTTTGGCTGGCCTGGACCTGGCTGCCCATATCCGTGCCATGGACCCTAATTTAGAGATAGTTCTGTTGTCGGCCAAGCATCATATTCCTTTGAAGGAAATTAATAGGCGTGTCCCTCCGCCAGAGAAATTGCTTTTTGTTCAAAAACCTTTTCGTTCGCCGGAGCTCAAACAGATTGCCATGTCTCTGTGTTCCAAGTGGGACGTGGAAAATCGGTTGCGTGATCTGAATGAGACGTTGGCTGTAAAAGTTGAGGCCAGGACCTCGGAATTGAATGCGGCCAACCGCCGGTTGAGATTGGATATTTCTAAACGTGCCGCCGTGCTCCGGCAATTGCAAGCCAGTGAAAAGCGATACCGTTTGCTGTTTGAGAAAGACATTACTGGTAACTTTGCCGCAGATAGTGATGGTTTGATTCTTGATTGTAATGTCGCATTTGCAGACCTCTTTGATTTTACTTCACCGCAGGATGCGCATGGTACGAATATCTTCAACGTGTGGGAGCGCGTGGGGGCTTCGGAGTCCTTACGTGATTTGCTTGCAGGGCTGGGGAGACTCTCCAATCATGAAGTTGTTTTCCGTCATGGCGTTTTGCGAAGACACCTTCTTGTCAGTTGCGATACGGTTTTGGATGCTGAGGGGAACACTCTGGAGTACAGGGGGTATATCTTCGATATTTCCGAGCCGAAGCGATTGGAAGAACAGCTTCGTCAATCGCAGAAGATGGAAGCTCTCGGGACATTGGCAGGTGGTATTGCACATGATTTTAACAATATTCTTGGCGTGATTCTTGGCTACGCGGAGATTATTGAATCAAGTGCCGAACCGGAGTCCGGTCTGGATAGGCGAATCAAGGAAGTTTCTCGCGCAGGCAGGCGTGCCAGAGACCTTGTTACTCAGATTCTTAATTTTTCTCGTCAAGGTCCGCAGGAGCGTCACGCCATGATGCTTGCGCCGCTTATCAAGGAAGCCCTCAAGCTTCTTCGTTCCTCGGTTCCTACCAATGTTGAGATTATTTCTCGTATGGAGGCTGCTCAGGATAATGTTATGGCGGACCCGACGCAGATACATCAGATTATGCTTAATCTGTGCGGTAATGCAGCTTTTGCCATGCAAGGGACTGGTGGGACGTTGACCGTTACCATGGCAGATGTTTCAGGCGCAGATGAAGTCGTGCCGCCGGAAGATTTGGGTAAACCGGAGCGTTTTTTACGATTGACTGTGGCTGATACTGGGCCTGGGATTGATCCGGCTGTGATTGATCGGGTCTTTGATCCTTTCTTTACTACCAAGAAGCAGGGCGAAGGGACTGGAATGGGGTTGGCCATGGTGCATGGCATTGTTAAACGACATGATGGATACCTTGAATTGGAAAATAGGCCGGGCCATGGTGCCACTTTTCATGTCTTTCTGCCTAAGAATTCTGAAATTGGTCGTACGGACGTTGATACTCCTGCTGATCTCGTGTTTCGCGAGGGGCGTATTTTGTTTGTGGATGACGAGAAGCCGCTAGTTGATATCGGGCGGGAGATGCTTGAGTCTTGTGGTTTTGAAGTTGTTACTCGTACATCGAGTATTGAGGCTTTGGAGGCCTTTAAGTATAAAGCAAACGACTTTGATTTAGTGATAACCGATCAAACCATGCCGAATATGACAGGTATGGAGTTTGCTCGGGAAGTGCTTAAGTTGCGGCCGAATATTCCTATTATTTTGTGTACAGGTTTTTCAGATGCTGTTTCGTATGATCGGTTGCGGGATGTGGGGATTGGGGATTTCATTATGAAGCCGATATTGAAGCATGACCTTATGGCGGCGATTAGTCGTTTGTTGGCGAAAGAATAAAGACAGAAATAAGGAAGGGCCGCTTTGGAAGCGGCCTTTTTATTTGAAATATGAGCCTTCGGCGAGAGTCATTGTTGGGGTGCTGGAGCACCCAACGTTTTCCATGCCCTGCGCGGGCGGCGGATCTTTTTGGCTGAGCCGCCCCAAAAAGAACCAAAAAACTCGGCTCACGAGCTTGGCCGCCCCCATGATTGGCGGTAAGAATCTGATCCAATCGAGTCGGCTCCACCCTGTCAAAAGTATAAGCCCTGTCTCTCCCGTCATTCTTCAGTTTAAGACAAATTGCCTGATCCCCTGATTAGAGCCGCCGCCTTCGATTGGTCAGCTTCTAAGCCGCCGATCAAGGGCTGGGATCGGTCTTCGTCTGGTTGGGAGGAAGAAGGAAGAAATCGTCTTCGGAGGGAGAGCGGTGTTGGGGTGCTGGAGCACCCCAAGGCCCTCTATGGTGAGCGAAGAGCTGATTAAGTTTGTGTTTGATTGGAAAAAAAGAAGTATATTTGAAGAAAAATGAGGTTAAAGTGTTAATGTTTCAAAGTTGTAGATGGTTATCGAAGAACCTGAATCAAAAATGAACACCTACACCGAAAACCTTCATACAACGACGAACAATTGATAGCGAACCTTAGAGCCTGTCCAGCGCGGCGAAACGTAGCCCGACCGAGTCTGTGTCACAGACAATCCTGTCGGGCAGTAAAGCCGCGTACAGGCTCTTAGGTTCGCTATCAGGCTCACATCGAAAAGGCGTTTTTTGCCTCCTTTTTTTCGCCTCAAAAAAAGCAGGTCGCCGTAAAGGCGAAACCTTTGCAATAATACCGTTTGCACTTTCACTGCGAAAGCACGCAACGCCCACCAAAAAGATAAGCACCTCTTTCCTTCTTCTTCTTCTTCTTCACTATCTTTTTCCCGGTCATTTTTTTAATTTTCTGTCTGTTGGAAAAAGAAGGTGTCTTTGAAGGTGAAATGCTGTTGAGGCGTTAACTTCTAAAAAATATTTATGGTTATCGAAGAACCTGGAATCAAAGATGAGCACCTACACCGTGAAGCCCCTTACAACGACGAACAATTGATAGCGAACCTTAGAGCCTGTCCAGCGCGGCGAAACGTAGCCCGACCGAGTCTGTGTCACAGACAATCCTGTCGGGCAGTATAGCGCCGCGTACAGGCTCTTAGGTCCGCTATCAGGCTCACACCGAAAAGGCGTTTTTTGCCTCCTTTTTTTCGCCTCAAAAAAAGCAGGTCGCCGTAAAGGCGAAACCTTTGAAACAATACCGTTTGCACTTTCACTGCGGATGCACGCAACGCCCTCCAAAAAGATAAGCCCCTCTCTTCTTCACGGCATTTTCATTGCGGATACACGCAACGCCCATCAAAAAAGCCAGTGAGTAATCTCACTGGCTTTCCTTTTTTCATTAAACCGCCGTCAGTATTTAATACATCAACCCCGGCAGGAACAGAATAATCTGCGGGAAGATGAACAACAAGGCGATGCCGAGAATAATAGCCGCCATAAAAGGTAGAATGCCTTTGAATATTTCTTCCAGCGTGACGGATGGCGCGATCTTCTGACACATCCCATACACGACATACACATTAATTCCCACGGGTGGCGTGATAACCCCCATCTCGGTGACGAGTACGATAATGATACCGAACCAGATAGGGTCATATCCCATTTCAGTGACTACCGGGAAAAATACCGGAATGGTCAGCATGATGAGTGCGAGTGAGTCCATGAAACACCCACCGATGAAGTAGATCAGAATGATCGCTCCCATAATGGCGAACGGCGGCATGTCGAATGCAGACACCCAGTTGGCGATGTCAAACGGGATGCGTGTAACAGCAAGGAATTTGCCGAATACGACAGCCCCCGCGATGAGGACCAGTACCATGCAAGAGGTCCGTAGTGTTTCATTGAGTGAATTGACGAATGCCTTCCATGAAAGCTGACGTTTGATGACAGCCAGCGCGAGTACGCCGATAACTCCGATGGATGCGGCCTCGGTGGGCGTGAAAAGCCCCCAGAACAAGCCGCCGATAACCAGCGCGAAGATGAGCAAGGTATCAATGAGATTGAGAAGTGACTTGAACTTTTCGCTCCAAGTGAAGGGGGTACCCTTGGGGCCGAGGTCCGGGTTGATTTTACACTGAAGGTAAATGCCGACCACAAACAGTGCCGTGAGTAAAATGGCCGGTAAAATGCCGGACACGAACAATGCGCCGATAGATTGTTCGGTCAGGACACCATAGATGATAAGCACGACAGAAGGCGGCATAATCATGCCCAGTCCGCCACCGGACGCTACGGATGCGGTCGCCAGAGAGTTGGCGTACCCATAACGTTTCATCTCGGGGATGCCGACAGTGGACATGGTGGCTGCTGTAGCCGGACTTGAACCGCAGACTGCGCCGAATGCGGTGCAGGCCGAGACCGTGGCCATGGCGAGGCCGCCACGAGTGTTGCCGAGGAATCTGTATGCGGTGTCGTACAGTCGTTTCGAAATACCGCAGTTAAAGGCTATCTGGCCCATGAGGATGAAGAGCGGGATAGTCGAGAGTTCATAGGAAGCGAATGCGTCGTACACGTTGCGGCTCATGAGATTCAGGCCGCCCTTCCACGAGGTGAGGAGTGAAAACCCGATAAAGCCCACGAGCATCATGACAAATGCGACGGGCATACGGGTCATGAACAGGAATACCATGACGATGATGCCGATGATTCCGGCAGTGGTCGGATCCATAATTATCCCTCGCTCTTCTTGAAAAATGAGAGGACGTCTGCGGCCAGACAGAGGGCGTAGATAAAGAAGCCGAAGGACAGGACGTAGACCACGTAGTATTCGGGCAGTTCCAGATTCATGGAAACTTCGCCCGATTCAGCCAGAGTCCCGGCATACATGAACATGCGCCAGGAGATGATGGATACCAAGGCCAACGTGGCGAGAGTGGTGATGAATTTGACGCGATCACGAATTTTTTTGGAAAAGCGACGGATCAGGATTTCAACCCCGATGTGGCTCTTTTGATAATGCGTATATGGCAGGGCGAATCCCACGGCAATGACGCCGAGTATGGAGACAATTTCCTCGCACCCGAAAATTGGGGTGTTGAATGCGCCGCGCAGGAACACGTCTGTTCCTGTCATGACAGCCATGCCTGCCAGACAGATCGCGGCGATGGTCCGCATGATCTTTTCTGTCAGGCCGAGCGGCCCTCGTGCTTCTTCCATTTCATAATCCTTTGCGTCGAAAGCGCACGACAGAGCGGCCCTGAGGACCGCTCTGTCGTGGTAATGACTATTTCAGTGTTGATTGGGTAAATTCCAGAATGGTCTTGCCATCAAGACCTTTCTTCGTTGTTTCGGCGACATAGCCGTCGAGAACAGGCTTGGCTGCTATGACCCATGCCTCGGATTCTTCGACGGATAGCTCCATGATTTCGCCCCCCTTATCCATGAAGAACTGGCGTCCGGCTGCGTCTGCTTCATCCCAAGCTGTCGCGTGCTTGACCGCCCATTCCTCGTTGATTTTGCGAATGATCTGCTGGGATTCGGTATCAATGGCCGCCCACTTGTCTTTGTTCATAACAATGAAGAACACTGTGGTGTAGGCCACGCTGAATGAGTCCGTGCCGTACTTGCAGACTTCGCCGAGCTTGAAAGATTTATTGGACTCGATGGGGTGCATGCTTCCGTCAACAACGCCTTTTTGCAGGAGTTGATAGTTTTCGGGCATGGGTTTAGCCACAGGCGTACCGCCCAGAGCCTTGACCAGCTTGGCGGAGTTGCCGGTGGCGCGAATCTTTTCGCCCTTGATGTCGGCCAGTGTTTTAATTGGTTTTTGGACCGTGAACAGCAGACCGGGGCCGTGGCCGTTGAAGTACATGACTTCCACGTCACTGAGTTCGGCTGGGTTGAATTTCTTATAGACAGCATTGGCCGTGGCAGTGGCCTGTGCTGCGGAGGTGTATCCCAGAGGAAGATCAACGGCTGCCATGACCGGGAAGCGACCGCGTGAGTAGGCGAGACAGGATAACCCGACATCGGACATGCCTTCCACGACGCCATCGTAGCATTGTTTGGCTTTGGTCAGGGTGCCGCCGGGGTAATATTCGATAACCACTTTGCCGTTGGTCCTTTTCTCCACTTCCAGACACCACGCTTCAGCCAGTTTCGATTGATGGTTAGTGGTCGGGAAGAAATTGGAGTAGGTCAACTTTGTTTCGGCCTGACCTATGGTCGGCAGGGCAACGCACAGCACAGCTACGGCCATGAATGTTGTCAGCAGTTTTTTCATTGTTTCCTCCGGGAATTTGCTCGGTTCCGAGGAAGGGCATTCGCCCCACCCTTGTATAATGAGCCTGCGATTACGCTATATGACACGCAGGCCTGAAGTCCCCTATGGACTTTTTGTCATTTCGGTCTGGATGAATGCGACCACGGCATCGCCATGGACTTTTTTGCCTTGTTTGGAATCCACATAGCCGTCGATGACGGGCTTGGCTGCTGCGACCCACTTGGCCGCTTCGGCTGTGTCGAGTTCCGTGAACACGCCGCCTTTTTCAGTGAAGAACGCTTTGCCTGCGGCATCAGCATCATCCCAGGCCTGACCGTGTTTGAGGGACCATTCAGCATTGATCTCCTGAATGATTTTTTGGGTCGTGGGATCGAGTTCGGACCATTTGTCTTTATTCATGACCACGAAGAAGGTGGTGGTGTAGGCCACGGGAATGGACACAGTGCAATGTTTGACCACTTCGGCCAGCTTCCAGCCCTTATTGGATTCTATGGGGTTCATGGATCCATCGACAACGCCTTTTTGCAGGGATTGGTATGCCGTGGGCATGGGCTGCGCTACGGGGCTGCCGCCAAGGGCTTTGACCAATTTGGCAGAGTTGCCCGTGGAGCGGATTTTTTCACCCTTGATGTCATCCAGAGTGGCAACGGTTTTTTCAGTAGTAAAGAGCAGACCCGGACCATGGGCATGGAAATACATGGGCTGCACATCACGGAATTCTCGGGGAGTGAACTGAGTGTACACTGCGTTGGCGATGGCCGTGGCCTGTGTGCCGGTCTCGTAGCCGAGCGGTAGGTCCACGGCAGCCATGACCGGGAAGCGGCCGCGGGAGTAAGCAAGTACGGACATGCCGATGTCGGAGATGCCTTCAACGGTGCCGTCGTAACACTGCTTGGCCTTGGAGAGAGTGCCGCCGGGATAGTAGTCGATGACGACCGCGCCGTTGGTGCGGGCTTCGACCTCTTTGCACCACTGTTCGGCCAGCTTGGACTGGACATGGGTGGGCGGGAAGAAGTTGGAGTAGCTCAACCGGACGGTTTCGGCGCAGGCCATGGAGGCCAGCCCGAAAGTCAACAGAAAGAGGGCGGTCAGCGTCAGCAGTTTTTTCATGATGTGTCTCGTTTGTATAAAATGATATTTGAACAGGAACGACTACCCGAGGTGTCCCTGTTTGGTTCCGTTTCTCAAGGCCATGGCAATGGCGTTTTCCCGGATATCTTCAAGGGAAAGTTCTTCTGCGCCGAGTGCATGGTGAATAAGATATCCTTCGAAAAGGGCTGTGTTGAGTGCGCCGAGTTTTTCCGGTGGGAAATCGGTCTCCACATGGTTACGTACCAAATCGGCGAAGACCTTGTTGGAGAGCCGGTAGTCGGATTTATTCATGAGTTTGCGCACAGGCTCGTTGGTCGCGGAGTAGACCGTGAATTCCAAGAAAATGGCTGACCAGTCCTTGTCACGGATGATGGTTTCCAAAAAATCCCAGATGATATTCATGGCCTGTTCGAGGTTTTTTGCTTCGCGCACCTTGCCATGGCGGGTGGCGCGGTATTGTTTGAATTTCCGTTCCACGATCTGCAGAAACAGTTCGTCCTTGGAATTCCAGTGACGGTAAAAGCTCCCCTTGGCATATCCCGCATTGTCGGTAATTTCTGCCACAGAGGTTGATGCGAACCCTTTGGATCCGAACAGTTCAATGGCTGAGTCCATCAGCTCCTGCATGGTCTGTTGAGATTTTTCCTGCTGTTTTTTTGCCATGTCCGTATCGTTTGTTTGTCGATATTATTGACGATAAAAAGTGACTTTCGGTCAAATTGTGACCTTTGGTCGAAAAGTGACCATTGGTCACTTTTCGTGAAAAACAGCTAGCATGCGTGTTTTTAAGTGTCAAGACGGGAGTGGCGTTTGGTCAGGAAATTACGAACAAGTTGGGGTAATTTTTACGTAGGCCATCAACACTCGTGCGCTTCCTTGTTCAGAAAGTCGAAGCTTTGGTCGTGATCGACAAGATAGGTGTCAAGCGCGGGTTGGCCGATGAGTTGCGTCGGTGAAAGCGGAATCGGACAGACATCGTGTCGCTTCATGAGTGGTGATGAGGTGTCCCATTCACTGTTTTCAACAACTTTGTTCATGATGATGTGGGACAGGCCCATGCCCATTTCCTCAAGGGTGATGTCAATGCGTTCGGCCTCGGCAAAGGAAAGACGGTCCGGATTGACCACGAGATTAATCGAGCAACGCGACGAGTCTTGAAAGACATTACGTAATTCAGTGAAGTATTTTTGTTGTTGGTCGAGTTTGGTTGTGATTTTGTCACACTCGATTTCCTTAGTGCCGAGTTGGATTTTGGTGATGATTTTTTTCTTTTCCAGGATCTCGCATCGCAGGGCCAGAAGTTGTTCCAGCCAGACCAGCGACAGGGATGGCAGATTGAAAAATTTGGTGGTCAAAGCAGTTGGAGGCATGTCGAATACAATGACATCCGTGTCCGTGAATGTCTTGCGATAATGCTGGAAGGCGAGCAGAAGCGCGTATTCTTCAATGCCGGGGGAATGTTTAACCACATTGAGGTGCTTTTCGAGATTAAAGGCCGTCTGGTACGCGTAATTGGCCCGAATTTGGTCTTCTATACCTTTGAGATATTGTTTGATCCATTTGTCGATGTCGGCCTGTGCAACACGCAGGTTTGGTGCGATTTTTATTGGTTTGCCTGTAAATTTGGTGTCGAAGATGTCAGCCTGATTATGGGCGGGATCAAGTGAAACCAGCAGGACTTTCTTACCGGTGCGGGCCAGATGCAGGGCGGACAGGGAAGAGGTGGTGGATTTGCCTACGCCGCCCTTGCCTGCGTGGAAATAATAATGCTGATTCGACATTGGTGGCTCCGGCTAAAAGGCGTCAAACATGGAAAAGAGATCGGCCAGCGGGTCGTTGGCCGTGCATACGCGATTGGTCATGATGGTTAGTTCCTGTTCCATTTCCGGCAGGAGTTCCAGTGAGATATGCATGGGTGGTGCCTGCATGCCCACAAATGCGCCAAGGGTGAGCAAACTGAAAATATTTTCCAGTTCACGTGTTTCCCATTCAAGCCGTTCCGTGGCCTTGCAGCGGTGTACTTCATCCGCGAAGCGGTAGGCCTTTTTTATGGCCTCAATGGCTTTTTTGCAGTGGCTCTTCATGTTTTTTTTATGCGTCACTGGTTACACGGAACAGACGCATTTCCTGCGTAATTCGTTTTTCTGACGGGAAATAATAATATACGGCGTACAATGAAGCCAGAAATGCTCCAGCGAAATGGAAGATGGTGACTCCTGTTATATAGCCGATGGCTGCGGCAAAGGGTGCTGCCAGCGCAATGGTCATGAGGTTCAACTGAAAAGTGCGGAAGCACGCAGCCTCGACGTTTTTTTGTCCTTCGACCGAGCGGACGAAACGGACTCTGTAGAGCAGGGGAAGTGCTACGGCCAGAATGATTGCCGCGATGAAGATGATGGGACCGATGATCGCCGCTGTACCGTTAGGCATTTGTGGGGTCAGTCCGACCTGTCGGCAGACAGCCCAAATACCGAAGATGATGAGTGCAGGAACAAGCATCGTCAGGTAACGGCGAAAAAGTGTTTTTCGCAGGGGAGTGAAATCCGGTGCGTAAGCCATTGTAAATCCTCATGAACCCTGGCCGAACGTGTGTCCGGCCAGGGAGGTTTGTTTTTTTACGGCGTGTCAGTAGTCGGGGTGGAAGCGTCGGTCTTGAAGAACTTGATCAGTCCTTCGCCAACGACCCAGATGGAGACTACCAGCACGAGCAGGTTCAGGGACTGCAACAGAATGCTGCCTTTGTCCATGTACATGCCCTGGTTGATGAGGATAGCCCATACGGTCATTACGCCGAGGAATACGGCGGGAATACCGGAGATGAGCCAGCTCAGGCCTCCACGACCCTTGAGGTACACAGTGACCGTAGTCAGTACGAGTGCGGCCAGAATCTGGTTGATGCAACCGAACAGGGGCCACAGAGCCAGAGCGCCCTTGCCGTTACCACCGGACGAGAATGCCAGACAACCGGCCAGGAATACGGCCACGGCGGTGGCCACGTACTTGTTGTTGAAGATCTTGATGGGCGTGCCGCTGAACAGTTCCGTCAGAGCATAGCGCTCGATACGGGTGGCGGTGTCCATGGTGGTACCCGCAAAAGAGGCCACGAATACACCCATGACGGCCAGGGCGACGCTGTGGGGAATGCCGGCTGCTTCGATCATGTTGGCTGCGCCGTAAACAAAGGCTGCAACCTTGGAACCCAATCCCTTGGCTGCTGCCCAGGAGGAGTAATGGGATGACCATGCGTCGATGCCTGTCAGAGTCGCACCATCGGCGGTGTTGTAACCGAGACCGATGCCTGCTGCCACGGCCACGATGACCAGTGTGGACAAAGTGGCTTCTGTCAGCATGGAACCATAGCCGACGAACAGGGCGTCTTCTTCATTGGAGACCTGTTTAGCTGTGGTGCCTGATGAAACCAGAGAATGGAAACCGGAGATGGCACCGCAGGCAATGGTGATGAACAGGAAGGGCAGCATGGGCGGAGCACCTTCAGGGGAGGCTTGGATAGCTGGGGCAATGATGTGAAGCTGGGAACCTGAGAAGGTCGCGGCAAATACGCCGACAACCATCAGGGCCAGAGCCACGATGAGCTGGTGAGAGTTGATGAAGTCACGCGGCTGCAGCAGCGTGGTTACAGGCAGCGTGGATGCGATGAAGGCATAGATGAGCAGCAGGATGGTCCATGTGCCGGTAGGCGGCATGCTGCCGATCATTGGCATTTTTATTGGAGCGTACACGCCAATGACAACAGTGATATACATGGCAATCAAAGCGATGATTGACCAAGTCATGGCGTTGCCGCCGCGTTTGTAAATGATGTAACCGAGCACCATGGCGATGGGCACTTCCAACCATACAGGCAGGACTGATGCCGGGAACATGTTGAAGATAACCGCGATGACCAGACCGAAAATGGCTGTGATGATGAGCAGGTCAAGGAATACGACGATGAAGAAGAACAACTTGGTGCGCGGGTTGATGTATTTAGCAGTGATTTCGGAAACGGATTTGCCCTGGTTACGCATGGACAGGATCAGTGCGCCGAAGTCATGCACTGCACCCATCATGATGGAACCGACAAAAATCCAGATCATGGCCGGGACCCAGCCCCAGATGACCGCGATGGCTGGGCCGACAATGGGACCGGTGCCTGCGATGGATGTGAAGTGGTGGCCGAAGATGATTTCTTTTTTGGTTGGGACGTAGTCGACCCCATCTTCCATTTCTACGGAAGGTACCGGATTGGCACCCGACAGAGCGAAAATTTTCTTTCCGATGTAGCGACCATACAGGCGATACATTATGATGTATCCGCCAAAGGCCACCAGCATCATGAGCATGGCATCCATAAACCTCTCCTTGTGAATCTGTTGAGCTGTTTCCCGAACCCCCCAGTCCGGGATTTGGCGCGTTGAAACACGCCCCCATTATGACAATGGGGTTCAGATACTATAGGAGAAGAAGGGCTGTCCTGAGTGTGGATGGTAATTGCACTTTTCAAGCGTGAATGGTCAAAATGAACGCCTGAGGTGCTTTGGTGATCAGGCTGGGGCAGTCTCGACGTGAGGAATGGTGAAGGAGACGCGGGTCCCTTTGCCGGGATGACTAATGATGGAGAGCATATGTGACGGGCCGTAAATCTGCTCCAGTCGCTGGTTGCAATTGCGCACGCCAATGTGGTCTTCCCCGGAGAATTCGTTTTCGCTGTTCAGGACGCTCCAAAGCGTGGCTTCGTTCATGCCGACACCGTCATCTTCGATGTGGACATGTACCAAATTGTTGTCCCGTCCGATGCGGATGCGAATGGTCCCGCCGTCATCGCGGCCCAGAATGCCGTGTTTGACGCTGTTTTCTACCAGAGGTTGGATAATCAGGGTCGGAACTTCGATGTTTTCCACGCCGTCGTCCAGATTCCATTCACTTTTTACTCGGTCACCGAATCGGGCCTGTTCGATTTCCAGATAGGAACGGACCTGTTCCAGTTCTGAACCGATGGGCGCGAAGCCGTCTCCCGCATCGAGATTGCGGCGCATATACATTGCCAGTTCGGATAGGAGCGAGCGTGCCCGTTCCGGTTTGGTACGACAGAATGCGCCGATAGTATTCAGGGCATTGAACAGGAAATGCGGGTTGATCTGGGTCTGCAAACGTCGAATTTCCGCTTTGGCGAGCAATTGATTTTTTGTCTGGATATCCTGTAATTCAAGCTGTGTTGAGAAGAGTCCTGCAAGGCCTTTAGCCAGTTCAAAATGGGTGGTGTGCAACGGGATACCGTCGGTTCCGTAGAATTTAAGACACCCTACGATGCGGTTGCCTTTACGCATGGGGACGATGACGGCCGATGTAAGCGGACAGTTCGGATCATCACATCCAATGGCCTCTTTGGAACGAAGAAAGGCTGGTTTTCCTGACAGGAGGACTTTCTTGGTGGCTGTGGTTCGTAAAGGTTCGCCGGGGAGATGGTGGTCGTCGCCAATTCCCAGATGCGTCAGGACTTTGGTGTTGCTGGCGATGTCAACGGCGGCGACAGGGACGCGTTCCCAGATGATTCGGGCGGTTTCCAGTGCAGAGGCTTCATCCAGACCGGATCGAAGGTGGGCCACGGTCTTGTTGGCGATGGCCATAATCTGACTGATGCGGCTGGAATCGCGTTTGCTCCGGTATTCAAAAAGCAGGTGCAGGGTCTGCACGAACAACACCGCGCCGAACGTGTTCACCGCGATCATTGGCAATGCGATGACTTTGACCAGATCTACGGCTTGATCAAAAGGTTTGGCCATGGTCAAAACCATCAACTGGTGCATGGTTTCACCCCCCAAACCAACAAAGAGTGCGGCTCGCCAGTTGAGATTGTTACCCTTGAGGTGAATGGAAACATAGCCAGCTATGATACCTTCAAGGAAGGTCGCCAGCCCACAGGGGAGGGAGCTGAACCCGCCGATATCGATAAGCAATCGATGGCCGCCAGCGATAAGACCTGCTCCAAAGCCTACAAGGGGGCCGCCGAGCAGTCCGCCAGTGATGACATAGACACCGCGCAAGTTGGCGTACGAATCAAAGACAATGTCGCCGCTGTAGGTGCCCATGATGCCAAGCATGCCAAACAGCACAGCTAACAAGATTCTGTATTTCTTTTCAGGGCGGCGATTTACGCCGAGTTTGCCCAGCGGAGACAGCGTCAGTACGAACAGGCCGATGGCCATCATGGCACCGAATCGGCCAATCAGTGTGACCAGAAGATCGAGAATGTGTTCAAACATAATGTCCCGGAGGTCGGCGGTTTATAAGCCGAGTCGTTTCTTGAATTCTTTGACGCGGCCTCGGCTCAGGGTGACTTCGGTTGAGCCGTCGTCGTCAAGGATAAGGCAGTACTTGCCGCCGGTCCACGGTGTGAATTCCCGGACGTGATTCAAGTTGACCACGGTGCTGCGATTGATACGCAGGAAAGGTTGTGAAGCGACCCGTTCCTCTACCTCGTCAAGAGATGTCAGGGCGTGGCAAAGGAGGCTTTCGTCGAGCGTGTTGACCATGATTTTGCGTTCTTGCAGTTCAAAGTAAACGATATCTGTAAAATCGATGAATTGAATTCGACCATTTCGTTCCACCGTGAAGCGGGGGAGAGGTCGGTCGCTGGAAACCGTCTTGAGCAGGTCGCCCAACTCTGGCTGGGGGTCAGTTGCCTTATCCTGTTTTTCGAGTATCTCGCGGACTCGTTCAACGCTTTTTTTGAGTCGTTTGGCTGAAACGGGTTTGAGGAGATAGTCCACGGCATTTTTCTCAAAGGCCCGGACCGCGTATTGATCGTAGGCGGTTACAAAAATGAACAAAGGAGGGTTTGGTAGATATCGAGCCTCGCGCAACACATCAAACCCATCGTGGCCCGGCATCTGGATGTCCATGAATACGAGGTCCGGTGATTCATTACGGATGGCCGTCAGTGCTTCGCCAGCGGTTTGTGCCTCCTGAATGTCGAGATCGGGAAAGCTGGCCAGCAGGTAGGCTAACTCGTTGCGGGCCGGGGCCTCGTCGTCGACTATCAGAGTACGTATTTGCATGGCGGCAACAATGGTCCTGAAGTTTTCATTTTTAACGGTGAAAACCCTATTCCAGCCCATGCCTCCCTGTCAATTCCGCCTGTTGTTGGCGCTATTGATCATTTTTTCCAGTATGGATGACTTATATCTTCAAAAGCCGACATGGCTGCGATGGACCCTTCGCCAATGGCCGTGACGATTTGTTGCAAGCCTCCTGTAAGGTCTCCGGCGGCATAAACACGCGGCAGGTTGGTGCGCATGTCGGATTCGACTTTGACGAAGCCGTCTTCTTTGAGTTTCACGCCAAGCGATTGTGCTAGCCCGGTAGAGGCTTCCTGTCCGATAGCGACGAATGCACCGTCCACCGGCATGTCGGTCACTGCGCGGGTCATGAGGTTCCTAATCTTGAGGTTGTTTACCCGTCGTCCGTCACCTTCGATTTCTTCAACCACGGTATTCCAGAGAATGGGAATTTGTTCGTGGTTTACGGAATCCTGAAGAGGTTTCTGTGCACGGAAGGTGTCGCCTCGATGGATGATGCTGACGTTGACCCCGAGGTTTTTGAGATGCAGGGCATCGGTCAAGGCTGTGTTGCCGCCTCCGATGATGGCCACTGACTTCCCTTTGTAGAGATACCCGTCACAGGAAGCGCAATAATTGATGCCGCGACCGAAATACGTGTCCTCACCTACAGCACCGAGTTTGCGGTATGTCGCGCCGGTCGTCAGAATGAGGGCCTTGGCGGAATAGACACCTCGACTGGTCGTTACGATGATGGTTTCGCCTTCTTTCATATTACCCATTTGAATGGCGTCGACGCTTTCTCCTTCATGTACAGGGAGATATTCGCGAGCATGTTCGCTCATGATGTCCATGAGTTGTTTACCGGGAACAGAAACAAATCCCGGATAATTTTCGACAATCGGTGTCAATGCCACCTGACCGCCGACGATATGCTTTTCCAGTACTACGGCCTTGAGACCTGCCCGGACCGCGTAGATGCCTGCGGTCAATCCCGCGGGGCCTGCCCCAACGATGACGAGGTCGACTTCGCCGGGTTCAATGGTTCCGTAGCCGGAGGGCGTTTTGCCTTCTTCCATGCCGGGAAGACTGCCTTCGGCGAGCATGTCCTCTGCGGATTTGAGATAAACCATTTCCACAACAAATCGTTCTTCGGGTAAGAGCCCCATGACATCATGGGCTCCCTCATTGAAGATGGTATGTGGAACAGAACCGACGCCGTAGCGTTCCGTTAATTCAGGGTTTTCACTCATTTCGATACATTCGGCCTTGATTTGGCCGGGTTTTGCGATTGCGCATTTGATAGCGGACATGACCTGTCCGGGACAGTATGGTCAGGTTGGCGCGACAAAAACTTGAACCAATCGTTCGTCTTTGAGTTGTTCAAGGAGGGGAGTGGACATGTCAGACAGTCCGCTTTTGCCCAGCGAGACGAGCATGATGGCAGTGATGAAGGATTTTCCTTCTTCACCGATAGGCGCACCCAGAAAGCGGATATGGTAATCGTCGGGATTGACGCACAAGGTGGGCGAGGCTGTCACTTCCAGTTCTTTGGCGCGGTCGGAATCAATTTCATAACCGGTCACCAATATCTTGTCGGTCAGTCGAGCAAGATCCCAGCAGAATTTGGCTGTGTAGTCAGAGAATTCATCATTGACACCGGGCTGGGTGAAAACTTCCAGTGACACAGAGCCTTGGAGCGTCTTGAAGGTTTCGGTCAATTGCTTGCGAACATCGGCAGGCAGGAACCAGTCGTCCTTTGTATCGTCTTTGAACAGGGGAGCCATGGATCACCTCGTATTGTCTGTGCTGGATGAAATTCCTCTATTTATAAAAATATGTGAGCTGGGTGCACGAGTCAAGTTGGTATAAGAATCGGATTTGTCAAATCACTACGCATCGATTTCGGCCACTGTTTTTGGCTTTGTAGAGGGCATCATCGGCTCGCTTGAGTAACGTTTCGATAGTTTCATCTTTTTCGTGAATTTCCGTTATTCCGATGCTGATGGTGTAAGAGATGGAATGGCCATGTGTCTTTACACTTTCCTGCTCGATAAGTTGACGGAGTCTTTCAGCGGTCTTTTCTCCGGCAACGATGTTTGTTTGAGTCAGGGCGGCCATGAATTCTTCTCCACCAACTCTGCCGAAGACATCCGTGGTACGCAAAGTGATTTTACACAGGGTTACCAAAGCCTTTAGGATCTCATCGCCTGCCGGGTGCCCGTAGGTGTCGTTGATCCTTTTAAAATGATCGATATCCAAGGAGAGCAGGACCATTGAGGTATTGTACCGTTTGCATCGTTCGAACTCAGCAGTCAGGCGTTCCATGAAATAACGTCGGTTGTGCGCTTCGGTCAGTGGGTCTGTAGAGGCCAGTCTACGCAATTCGTTTTCCATTTGGCGCTGTTTGGTGATATCTCTGTTTACCCCGATCATGCGCTGAGGAATACCCTGACTATCGGTTTGGATAAGGCCAGCAGTTTGGATGACATGGATACTGTTGTCGGGGTGAATTATTCTGAATTCAAAGTCGATATGCCCCTTCTGTTCTATGCAAGTGGCGAGTTGACGTTCTACTTCTACGAGATCCTCGGGATGAACACGCGATTTCCACGCTTCGTACATCCCGCTGAATTCATCAGGGCCGACGTTGTATAATTCCTTCATCTTTTGGTCCCAATGCAGGTCATCAGTGGCGAGGTCCCATTCCCAGATGCCGATGTTGCCGGCATTTGTGGCCAAAGCCAGTCTGTCGGCTACAACCCGGAGAGCCTCTTCGTTGGATTTGAGATCTGTCATGTCGCGGGCTTCGACGGAAATGTAGTCGATTTTATTTCCGTCCATGGACACCGGGTGATAGGTCACGGCCATGTATCGTTTGCCTGCTGCCGGTAAGTCGAGCCAGGATTCTACCCGAGCAGTTTCTCCTGCTAATGCTTTGTCCATATTGGCTTTGGATACTTGTTCATAAACTTCAGGACCGACTAACTCCTTGATGCTTTTGCCGATGATATCTTTCCGTTCTTTTTTGAACATTTTCAGATATGAATTATTGACGATCTTATACACGCCATTGCGATCAACAAGGGAGATGAGGTCGGGTGTGGTCGCGACGATGCGTTCATAGCGAATCAAGGCTGTCTTTGCCTGTTCCCGCTCTCTGTCTTTTTTGACGAGATTGATGTTCAGGATTGCGAGTTCCTGATTGACCTCTTCCAGTTTGGCTGTACGCCGTTTGACCTTTTCTTCCAGTTCTTCGTGAGCCGCTTGGAGCTCCGCGTTAGACCTATGGCGTTGGATGATACCCCAGATTCCGTCCATGACGAGTTGCACCTGACGGATGTCTTCCTCTTCATAGTCAGAGTCCTTGTTGCCGACCCCGGCAAGCATGACGATGCGGTCATCATCAAATATTGGGACATTTGCGTGGTTCCGTATGTATATATGTCCTTCAGGGTATCCTTTTTTTTCAGGATGATTTTGATAATCGTTGACGATGACAGCCTTGCGCTGTCTGACTGCATCAGCCCACATGCCAACCCCGTCCACGGACTGCCCCTGCAGATTCCGTTCGATTGCACATTGCTTCATGACGGATGTTGACCATGCATGGAGTGTCAGCTCTGTCTCGCCGCGATTCAGGAAATAGATGTACCCGATGTCACTTGCGGACACTTTGGTGATCGCTTCCAGTGCAAAATTGAGGATTTCTTTTTCAGACCGGTTAGTCATCTCAGAAATGGTGTACAGTGCTTCAAAGCGGATCTCGGCAAGTTCAATTTCCTTAAGAGCCCGGCGGTGTTCCGTTATGTCGAAAAAAGAAGCTAGTGCCGCTGGTTTTCCATTGTATTCAATCGGTCGAGCATTGACACTGACCCATATAGTACTTCCGTCCATACGGGTGAGCGAAAGATGATGGTCTCTGATGGGCTGATCATTTTTGATACGGCTTCTCAGGTGCTCTCTGTCTGCCGGGTTGCTATAGAAGGAACCTGTATCACTTCCTTGAAGATCGGAGGGCGTACATCCCATTATCATGGCGGCTTCGCTGTTGCATGCGATGATGTCGCCCGTCAGGGAAATAACGGCCATGCCACCGGGCGTCTTTTCAAAAATCAGCCGATGAATAGTGCCGTCCAATTCATTCTTCATGAGTCCCAGATGTTTTTCCAGTTCGGCGACACGCTCTTGGGCAGCATCATATTTTTGTTGTAAATTCTTATTGGCCATACATACGTCCGGTTGAGCTGTTGGTGTGCGTCGGGCTATATCTTTTGGGACACAGGAAGGAGTATGGTGAACGATGTCTTTCCATCACCGGATACGAAATGCACCTCTCCTTGAAGATATTTTTCAGTGAGTAGTTTTGTGACATAGTTTCCCAATCCTCTGTCTCGGGATTTTGTGGAAATGTATCGTTTGAACATCTGCTCGCGGATAATGGAAGGGATCTCTCCAGAGTTAGTCATTGAGATGGAAGGCCTTCCGTCATCCAGATAATTGCATTCCAGGATGATTGTATCCGGGGAGCCTTCACTCGCCTCCAATGCATTGGACAACATATTGCGAATGACGTGCCCTAGCAGTCGTTTATCGCTTGTGAGCGTTTTGGTTTTAATGAGAATGTCGACACCATTGTCCTGCATGTTCCTGAGAGCACATTCTTTGGCTATTATTTTATTGAAAAAAGGTTCTGCCGCGAAAGTCTCAAAATCCGGTTCCAGTTTTCCTTCTTCGGCTGCGGTTACATCTCTGGAATAGAGGACGTCCCTGAGTGTTCGTTGTGAGGATTCTATGAGTAGTTGAAACAGACCTGAGTCTTGAGGGTCGGCTTCTATCAGCTCAGAGAGAGTGGCGATACCACCTACGCCGTTGATAAGCCCGTGATGAAATGTACGGTTGAGGTAACGGAGTTTGAGCTCATGACTTATATCGATGGTAAAGGCCAAGGTCATTGGCTTTCCCTCAAACTCAATGGGCTTGGTGTAAACTTGGAGGTCCAGTGGTTCTTCAGAGCCATGAGCGAGACGGACCATACGACATTCCTTGCAGTCGCTCGTCCCTTCCAGACTTTTGATGATTGCCTGTGCGGCTCCGCATATGTGGCAGAATTCCGAGCAACCGCAACCGGCTTTGACCAATTGTGAGTTGACACAGTTCAATGCTTCGCCGGGGCGTAAGCCGATGACATCTTCTCGTCGCTGCTTGAGCGCGAGTTTTTGGAATGCTTTGTTGCAGTGTACTATTTGCCTGTGTTTGTTGATGACGGTCATGCCCATGGGAACAGCATCAAACCAGGAAAGCATTGGTTCTTGCGTAAGTTCATCAGAAATATGACGGATGGTTTTTTGGGAGTCTCGTTGAGGGGTGGCGTAGTGAGTGAAGAGTTCTGCCCCTATAGTCGTCATGATTCTGTCCTTGTTTGGAAACTTCGGCAAGGTGTGTCGTCCTCTTTGACTCTTTAATCAAATAGTACGGGATTTATTAGTCAGGTCAACACTCTCAGAGTGATTATATTGTAAAGGGCACAAAAATAAAGAGAGGGCGACATAGCGCCCTCTCTTTAGATTATGAGTGTATTCGGATTACTTTTTGCCGAAGATCTCCACAGGTCTCGTGGTATCACCGCCCGTATTCGGGAAGTCGGGATACTTATAGGCCTTGGTGTTGGTCTCGATTAGATGACGCGCTTCTTCCATGAATTTGTTGTAGCGATGTTTGCATTCATAGAATCCGTGCCACCATGCGTAGTCCGGGGCCATCATGGCAGAACCCATGCGAGCACGACGGCCTTCATGATGCCAGAGTTCGTAGTACTCGACTTCCAGCCCTTCATCGAAGAACTTGGACTTATCAAGCAGACCCTTTTCGTACAATTCGTCGAGGACCTTCTTGGCTGGTTTGAAGTATGCTTCGTTGTATTCTTCAACAGCCTTGTCGGTTTGGGCGTAATGGTCATCGATCCATGCCGTACCATGGCATTGCCTGCAGATGTCTTTCATCTTGTCGCGTTCAACTTTCCAATCGGTTCCCGATGGGAACGGTTTGAAGTCCTGCGGACGAACGGTCAGCGGGGCTTGAAGTTCCCAGGAGAGACGTTCAGTCACATCATGGGTGGTCGGCTGCTTGCCTGCACCTGACATATGACAGGACGCACAGGTCGGAGCACGGTAATCCACACCGGGGGTCCATGCGCCAGGAGCAGAGTCAAAGTTATACTCGTGCTTGAAGGCCTGATAGATATCGCCATGTTTTGATTCGTTGTAGATTTCGATTTGCGGATGATCTGGGCCGAGATGGCACTGGCCGCAGGTTTCGGGCTTACGAGCTTCCATGACTGAGAAACGATGGCGAGTATGACAGCTGGTACAGCTACCAAGGCTTCCATCGAGGTTCAGGCGACCGACACCTACGTTGGGCCAAGTTGTCGGATCGAGTTTGCCGTCCTTCATTTTGAGCACGGTGCCGTGACAGTAGTAACAACCTGTCTTGCGTTCGTTGTCGGAATTCATGCCTTTGTTCAGCCATGGGTCAAGCTTCCACATGATCTCAATGGTGTTGGCGTGTTTGCTCTTGGCGTATTGTTTGGCTTCATCAGGATGACAGCGAGAGCAGTCTTTAGGTGTGACGGGAGAGGCGATAGGGACGAAATACTGTTTTTCACCCATGGGCATATCACCCTTGGAGTAGTATTTTTCATGGTCTACCGCGATGTCCTGATCGCCGGGTTCGGCCTGGTGGCAGTCCAGGCAGGTAATCCCAGCCGATGCATGACGGCTCATTGCCCAGTCTGCAAAGATGCCGGGAGTTTCCTGTTTATGACATTCGATGCAAGCTGTGCCCTGAGGCGGTATGGCTCGGTCCATGCGGAATTCCCGTACTTTGGGGAAATTCTGTGCCCCGGCCATAGCAATGGACAGGAGCATGACCGCCATGATCATGGCGAGAAAGAGACTCAGTCGTCTATGCATTCCAAACCCTCCTTTAGATACCCAAGTTCGGCAGCCCTGTCGCCCGGTAAGGAGCGGCGAACTGCTTGTAGTCGTAGAATTGCCTGTCTTTGTGCACGAGGTCTCGATGGCAGTCGGTGCAGCGGTACTCTTCGCCTCCATTGGCATAGAGAACCCTGCGATGTGCCAGCATGGCCCCTCGCTTGTCAGGCATGTGCAGCAGGTTGCGATGGCATTTCATGCATTGGTCATTTTTCATTGTTGACCAGATGCGCTTCTTCATGACGGTTCGATCATAGCTTTCGGCTCCGCCCGTAAAGTGGGCGAAAACGTCTTTTAGTCCGTGAGCTGTCTTGGCAAAGAAGAAATCGTATGTGTCCTGTGGTGCAGGCAAGTGGCAGTCCATACAGTCGGCCACGAAGCCTTGCTCATTGTTGACATGGGTCGATGTCTTCCAGGCCATGACCGCCGGGCGGATTTCATGACAAGAGCCGCAGAACTCCGGGGTCGAAGTCCTGACCATGGTGTAGTAAGTCATACTGAAGAGCGGAAATGCGATCAGAATGCCGCACAAAACCAACAGAATCGACTTGGTTTTTCGCTCCATACCTCCTCCTGGTTGCAGTACATCCTTTCAGGACCAAATGCCCCCGGTCCAGAAAAGAGGGATACGACCAAACTAACAAATTCAGAGGGAAAAGCCATTACATTTTTGTGTTTTTCGCATGAACATTGATTCATGTGATTTCTCATTGATTTCACAACAGGATGTTTTGACAAAACACTCATCGTAAAAAGAACGAGTTCTGTACATGAATGGCCGTTTTTGAATCAGGGGAAAATAATTATTTGTCCATTTGTCTCCATGTGCATGAAGGGCGTTTATAGTGAGAGCATGTTGTTGTCCTTTTGTGACATTATAATAGGTAACAATTACAACCTATGCCATGAATGGAGAGTCTGTGCAGGCCTAATGTAAGGAAATGGGGAGAGAGGTATGAAGAATATTAAATTGAGTGTGAAATTGATTGGTGGGTTTATCGCGACAGCTCTTATTACTCTAGTTGTCGGTGTTATCGGGTATGTTGAGCTTGATTCTATGGAAGAACATGTCGTTACCCTTGGTGAAAAAAGCATGCCGAAAGTAGAAGCCCTTCTACAGATGGAATCCCATTTGAATTCAGCGATGGTAGGTATGCGTACTTTGATGTCTCCGGGGCTTGATGAGGCGATGCGGAAGTCTCAGTATGAAGTACTTGCCACAAATCGGGCTGCCTATGGTGAAAATTTCAAAGTTTATTCCACACTGGACCGCTCCCCTCAAGAGGAGCAGTTGAGTAAGGCGTTTCTTGCCGAAGTTGGTGCGTGGTCTAAGAGTAACAATCAAGCGGTTGAGACATCAAAGAAGTTATTGGCACTCGATATTCTTAATCCTGAACAGTACATGAAGAATCTATGGTTATTTACGAGTGATCATTACCAGTTGGCTGCCAAGGTCGGTGAATTGCTTGCTGCCGGAAGTTCGTTTGAGGGAGGGGATGACCCTGCTCAATGTCGTTTTGGTCAATGGCTGGCTTCATATACAACAACAAATCCTGAAATTGCCAAGATATTGAAAGAGGTGCGTAAGCCTCATGATCATTTCCATCAGGCTGTCGCCAGAATCAAAGAAGCGAGCAGACAAGGGCAAAATGGTGAAGCTTTTGAAGCGTATGAAGGGCAGATGATGCCGGCTGCTGAAGACGTTTTCGGGTATTTCGATAAGCTTCGCGAATCAGCGCAACTGTCTGTTACCACCTTCGATGAAATGACCAAAGTCCTTATGGGTGAGTCCGCTGTTGGTCAGGAAAAGACCATGAATGTGATGGACAAGCTGGTTAAATTCAATTTGGAAGAATCCGACCGATCTGTTCATGAAGCTGAAGCCGGAGCTGAATCTGCCAAATTGTTGGCCGTAGTAGGAGTGATTGTGGGTGTCGTCATAGCCTTGTTCCTCGGTATACTTTTGACGCGTGGCATCACCGGACCGATTTTCAAGGGCGTTACTTTTGCTCAGGAAATGGCGAATGGCAACTTTTCCGAAAAGCTTGATGTTGTTCAGAAGGATGAGATCGGTGATCTGGCTAATGCCTTGAATGAAATGGTCGACAAATTGCGAGGCGTGGTTCAGGAAGTTCAATCAGCCTCTGATAATGTAGCCTCAGGCAGTGAAGAAATGTCTTCTTCATCCCAGAGTCTGTCTCAGGGGGCTACCGAGCAGGCTGCCTCCATTGAGGAGGTGTCTTCCTCCATGGAAGAGATGGGGGCCAATGTTCGTCAGAGCGCGGACAATGCACAACAAACGGAAAAGATATCGAAACAAGCTGCTGTGGATGCCCGGAAGGGTGGTGATGCTGTCTTGCAGACCGTTCAGGCCATGAAGGATATTGCCGAAAAGATTTCCATTATTGAGGATATCGCCCGGCAGACCAATCTGCTTGCTTTGAACGCGGCGATTGAAGCAGCTCGAGCTGGTGAACATGGTAAAGGTTTTGCGGTTGTGGCCGCAGAAGTTAGAAAGCTTGCCGAGCGATCCGGGACTGCTGCCTCAGAAATTAGCGAACTTTCGTCCTCAAGTGTGCAAGTGGCTGAAGGGGCTGGTGAAATGTTGCAGAAAATTGTCCCTGATATTCAAAAAACGGCTGAATTGGTTCAGGAAATTACCGCCGCATCCAATGAACAGGATGCTGGAGTTGGTCAGATTAACACGGCTATTCAGCAGTTGGATCAGATCATTCAGCAGAATGCCGCGGCTTCCGAGGAGATGGCCTCGACTTCTGAGGAGTTGTCGGGTCAGGCAACACAGATGCAGATGACTATGAGCTTTTTCAAGATAGGGCATGTCCGTGGCGCGTCCTCCCGTTCAAAGGTTGTCGCTTCCGCTACGCACACTCCTCAACCCTTGCCGCAAAGCTCTCCGAAGCCTTCAGCAAGTCAAGGTGTTGATATGAATATGGACGACGAGGATTTTGAACGTTTCTAGTCTTGTCAATTTTGTCAACACTCAGGCTCCTGCCGTATGGTAGGGGCCTTTTTCGTTCTTTGTGGTAAGTGGAGGAGGTTTTCTTTTTAAAAGACATAGCATACATTATGAAGTATCGAAAAGGATAGGGAATGGCAGTTGTTCTGTGAGGCGTATATGCGTTTTATTTCTCTTTTTTTCATGTTCTTCATGTTTATCGTCCCTTTTGTTGGAGCGGATGACTCGCAACCATATAAGATTGCGTGCTATCATATTCCCTTACTCGTTGACGACAAAGAAAACGGTGCCTTCATAGAGCTTTTCAAGGAAGCAGCTCAGAGGGCCGGGATTCGTTATACCATGCGTTTGGTCCCGGCAAAGCGGGCTATGCGGTATTTTGAAGATGGTGATGTCATAGCAATTATACCGGCTTTACGGCCCACTCTTGCCCTTGATGCAGCCTTGACCCGGCAGATTTTTTCCAAACAGGTACACGCGTTCGTCAGAAGTGGCGAATCAATTCCCAAAAATGTTGATTCTTTGGAAGGGAAACGAATTGGTTTGACGCGAGGTTTTGCTTATCCACGTGCAATTTTGATGAATGAAAATATCGATATCGATTATGCCGATACGACAGAGGGCAGTTTGTTGAAGCTGCTTGAGGGGCGGATTGATGCTGTTGTTGCCGATGGGTACACGGCACTATATGCCATTGAGAAAGTGGGATTGTCCGGTTTTCATTATGATCTTTCCGCCATTCTTGACGAGCAACCTGTCTATATCGCTTTTCAACCTTCAGATGAAGGGAGGGAGCTGGCTCGGAAAATTTCTCTCGCTCTTACATCAATGGAGTCGGATGGGACGATGGGGAAGATCCTCCCTGACATTACAGGGAATTATCGTAAATAGATTGTTGAAGAATATTTTTGTCAAAAAAAAGGCCCGCGCTTCTGCACGGGCCTTTTTATAGTTTGAATGACGGTATTACATATCCAGGATTTTCTTGGCGGTTTCATCCATGACGTCGGTGATGAACGGAATACCAGTTTCCTTTTCTGTCTCACGGTTGCCTGAAGCGATATCATTACGGGTGATGTCGTCCAGATCGAATTTGCGTGCGCCAGCCATGAGCTGTTGCAGGCCAGCGGAGAGCTTGTCCACGAGACACCAGATGCCCAAGGCACCCAGAGGTACGCTTTTCATTTCTTCCTTGCCGACTTTCTTCTCCACATCCTGATAGCAGGCGAAGATCTTGTCGGCGGTATCGCCGTATTTGGCCACAGCTGCGGGGAGTTTGTCCCAGTTGCCGCAAACGGCTTCTTTACGTTCGGGGAAGAGGACACCTTCGATGTTGGAGCCGAGGAATCCGGGAATCATCATGGCGCGTCCCATGCAGATCAGTTTTGTGTAGGGAGCACCCATGGCAAGAGCCTTGAAGATGCTGCTTCCCTTGGCGAATCCGCCTGCGAAGGACATGTCGACGACATTCTTACCTTGAGCGGCCAGGTGGCTGGCGTATTCATGGGCCTTGGCATGCAGGAGGATGGAGGGGACGCCCCATGTTTCCATCATGTTCCAAGGGCTCATGCCGGTACCACCGCCGGAACCATCCATGGTCAGCAGGTCAAGCTCTGCTTCGGAAGCGAATTTGATGGCCATAGCCAGTGCTTCCATGCCGTAGGAGCCGGTCTTCAGGGAAATGCGTTTGAAGCCGAGCTTACGCAGATAGTTGACCGAAGTCATGAAATCGTCGTGCACCTGCTCGTAGGAGCTGAGGTTGGTGTATCCCAGGCGACTGTGACGGGCGAAATGGGTGATTGCGCCGCGTTTGTAGCCTTCTTTGACTTCGGGTTTTGCCGGGTCCGGGTCGACAAGGTAGCCGCGATCTTTCAGGAACTGGGCGTAATCAAGACTGGTGACTTCGATTTCGCCACCGATATTCTTTGCGCCCTGGCCCCATTTCAGTTCGATGATGACCTTGTCACCATACTTTTCAGCCACGTATTCGGCAACGCCGTTGCGAGTGTCCTCAACGTTCATTTGGACGATGATTGCACCGTAGCCATCATAGTATCGCATGTAGGTGTCAATGCGGCGTTCCAGTTCAGGAGCCTTGACGATACGTCCGTCCTTGATCTCGGACTCGCGGTCCACACCAACAACGTTTTCACCGACAACGATGGGAGCACCGACCAAGGCACAGCCTGCGGCAAATGCATCCCAGTATTTTGCGGCGATGAAAGTGGAGCCGAGTGCGCCGGTCATGAAGGGCACCTTGCACTTGGTTTTTTCCTTGGCTCCGAAAGATGTCTCAAGGTTGACGTCGGTGAACAGCAGATCCTGATCGGTATCTACAGAACCCGTGGCGCCGTAATTTAATCCTTGAATGCGCAGCGAGTTGTAGGAAACGCCTACGTGAGTCGTGTTGCCGCTGCCGGCGGTAACCAGTCCGAAATCTCTGGGATAGAGCATTTCACGGCCTCGCAGAGACGAGAGCCATGTCTCACATTTGCCCTGACAATCCGCTCTGCACAATGTGCACAATCCAGACTCAATGGCATTTCCACGGTTCACACTTCCAAGCACGTCATTGCTTTTTGACCAATTTGTCATAAACTCTCCCTTTATGCGTCTTTTGGTTTGAGGTTTTTGCCTATTATCAGCAGATTTTACCTTTGTCATCATTTATCGATAGTCAAAAATGACAAAGAAGCAGTATTTCTCTACAAAAATGTATTTTTATCGAAAAAGTTGACTGAATAAATATGGAATGGCGAATTTTCGTCGGGATTGCCGACTTTTGAAGTGTGGAACAAAATATAGCCCTTTAAAAAGGGAAAGCCCCAATTCTGCCATGCAGAATTGGGGCTTTAGGTGTTGATATTACTGAATGTTAGTCAAACTGATTTTGAAGTTCGATTGGCGGAATTTTATAAAAGTCAGTCGCTACCTGTGGCGTGGTTCATGCTTATTGGTTCGTAATCGTTGACGATTGGCCTAATCCTTTGGTTATGTCGTCAATGCGACTTTGACCAAAAATCGTCCGCTTTTCAAGTGCGTCATAGTTTTTTGGACGATAGAGTGTCGTAGTCTTTCTAATATGCAAAAATGAGAAGTTTAATTTTGCTCACGATTCTTCGGTCGGTTCAATTTTCAAATTATCCATTGCCCAGTTGTGCATCATTTCAAGTATCGGAAATACACTGTGCCCCAGTTCGGTCAATCCGTATTCGACTCGCGGCGGAACTTCCGGGAAGACAGTACGGGTCAACAGTTTGTCTTCTTCCATCTCTTTCAGCTGTTGGGTGAGCATCTTTTGGCTCACTCCAGGAACAATGCGTTCCAACTCTTTATATCGTATATTCCCATCATGCAGATGCCATAGAATTAGGCTCTTCCATTTTCCACTGATCAGCCCAACTGTAACTTCGACCGGGCAGCGAAATTGTTTGTTTTTGAATGTAATCATAATTTCCTTCAAAAAAGTTAATATGCAATCATGGCGAGATTACACTATTCTTACCAATTGGTTCGTCACGAAGGGGAAAGTGCCTTCTTGCGCAATAATTTTGAACGGTTATTGTTTATTGACCAAACACAACAAGGAGAAAATTATGACCTATCCAAGAACTTTTTCTCATATTGGAATCACCGTGACAAACCTTGAAGAGGCAGTCAATTTTTATACCAAGGTGTTAGGGTGGTATCTGATTATGGAACCTACCGAAATCAAACAGGACGATTCTGCAATTGGTGTGATGTGCAATGATGTTTTTGGCGAGGGGTGGGGAAGTTTCAAGATTGCCCATCTCTCAACAGGTGACAAGATCGGTGTCGAAATATTTGAGTTCCCCAACTCTGAACGCAGAGAAAATAATTTCGAATTCTGGAAGACCGGTGTTTTCCATTTCAGCGTGCAAGACCCGGATGTCGAAGGCCTTGCTGCCAAGATCGTCGCTAGCGGCGGTAGGCAACGTATGCCTGTGCGAGAATATTACCCCGGCGAGAAGCCATATCGCATGGTGTATTGTGAAGATCCATTTGGCAACATCATCGAAATCTATAGTCACAGCTATGAATTGACGTATTCTGCCGGAGCCTATCAAGACTAGTATGCTGGAGTTTTAGTTTATTTTAGACAAAAGCTATTTGTTCTAAAAGCCTCCCACTTGTTATACACAAGTGGGAGGCTTTTGATGTTTATTTAGGGTATGGTCCGAGTGGATCACTCCTAAGGGCAAAACAAATTGTTATATGCAGATGAATTTATTGATAACGATTGGCGGAAGCGTACAGGAGTCGAACCTGCCCAGGACATCACTGCCCAACATTGGTTTTGAAGACCAAGCGCCACACCGGTGACGAAACGCTTCCATGCAACGAATAGGGGATAACTTCTATCAAGTTTGACGGGTGCCGACAAGCGGGAAGGATCAACCCATGGTTTGGCCCTGAATGAGACTATTTGTTTCATTAAATGTACAAGTTGTTGGTCGTTTTTATTATCCCACAAGGTTTTTCCATGCTGGTACGTGAAAGATGCAATCTTCAGCTTCTTTTTCCATTTGTAGGAAAAGCGGTATTGGCAGTGTGAGCGTTATTATATCATTTCGGAAGCGTTTGCGCATGACTTCCCGACCATCGGTGCCCATCATGCCCATCACGGCTCTGGGAGCATCCGATTCGGCTTCGGCATAGGCAAAGGCACTGATGCCACTGCAGTCTGTGCCTTGAGGGATTCGGACGGGGTCGGTTCCTTTCATTACAGAGCCTGCAAGTGTTACAAGTCCTGATAGTTCAAGTGGATTGACCGGAAAGATTATGGCGCGGATATTTTCATCATTTGAAGTCTCGCTCAGGGGTTTGAAAAGAACATATTTCTGTTTGATATCGTAGCGTGGCAATTCGTGGAGAATCCATTTTTTTGCAAGGTCCAGACTACAATGTCTACGTTCCCCATATTCAAACATGTCCTTCCAACTTTTAGGAACAGAGTCGATCCGTTTTTGATAAGCAGTTTTGTCCTGTGCGGACTTCAGTCCCTTGCTGAATAATGCAGCATGGGTTTCAAGCATTTCTTCCGACGCGTCAAAGCCTGAACCGAAACCCAAGGCGGCTCGACCGCCGGTACACAGGACGGTTTCGCGGCTTCCTCCAGCGACTTTGCCTTGTGTAGAGGCGTGGGCAAACAGATAGAGGACGCAGCCAAATTTATCTTTTTTGAATTGGAACGTGTTTGTGGGGATGGTATCACTCCACACTACTGCTACCGGTGCAAATTCTGGCTTGAGGTTTTCGACGATGATGCTTTTCATGCTTACTCCCGTGACGATGATTTCATAGTAGAGAAGGTGTTTCCCATGGTGAATTAAGGGGCGGGGGCCGCAATTTTTTTTAAGGCATTGCAGTTATTGAAGGCGAAGTACAACAAATGATGTGTTTATTTTGTCCTATGCCTAAAAAAAAGTCCGCCATGGTATTCGCATGGCGGACGGGATGGATATGTTTTAAACAACACAAGTTTTTATTGAATCGCTCATGTTGGAGGTTGGTTTGCGCGAGAGCCTAGGGACCAGGCGGTGGCGGTGGAGGTAAACGAAAGAGACTAAATTTGCGATGACGATGGTTTTTGATCATCTCATCCAATTCTGTCTGCTTTTCCGGGGAAAGATGAACTTTTACCCTGCTGATTCCGTCATCGAGAATGGCCTTGAGTTTGGGGCCATTTTGCATACGGAATTCATACATTTTATCCATGGTCTTTTCCACTTCAATAATAATGGGAGGCATTTGGCTGTCAGGAAGATTGAGTTCATCCTGCAAGTGGCCTATAATTTTCCCTTTCAATTTTTCTCGAAATTCAGGGCCTCGACCAAAGGAATCGAAGTGGTGCTTGATGACTATACCTGTCCCAAGGATGCCGGAGGCTGCCCCGGCCACGAATATAGCGATACATGCGGTCCAAATTTTCCAATTTTTCATGAGTCTCTCCTAAATCATCGATTCCATGATGGTTGGCAAAACAGCCTGGTTACTGAGGGCCGTGTAGATTTCGCCAGAAACATCAACCATGGTCCATGTTGCAAAAACGCCGAGGACGATCGTCGCCGCAATGGCGGCAGCGGTGAGTCGGAGTGCCAGTCGGTCGAATTCAAATGTGATTCCGGTCTGATCTGTTCTACCAACTTCTGCCATGATGGAATTTCGCCATGCTGGGGTGGGTGTCCATTCCGGACGGTTGGCATGGGCTTCCTTAAGTAGCCGATGGATATGTTCGTTTTTACGCTTCATGCGCCCCTCCTTGGATGCCACAGCGTTCCAGAAAAACTCTGAGTTTCCGTTTAGCTCGATAGGCGCGAATCTTGACGTTGGGGACGCTGATGTCCAGCATTTGAGCAGTCTCCTTAATCGTCCGTTCTTCCAGATAGGTCAGAGTGAGCACCATCCGGTCCATGGGCGACACGTGTGCTAGCGCCATATCAAGAATTTCTCGGGCCTCGCGTTGCCTGGCTTGTGATTCAAATATTTCATTTGAACCGGGAGCCATGACCGTTTCAAGCCATTGTTGACCGTTTTCACTCATGTCACAAACCGGAGCTTCCTTGTTTCGGTATTGCTTGCGCCAGAAGTCGTGACAACTGCGCAGGGCAATGGTGGTCAACCAGTTGCGAAAGGGTTTGACTGGTGCGTATCCGGTCAGACTTTTGTATGCTCGGATAAAGGTGTCATGAGCGACTTCAGCCACGTGTTGTCCTGGTACATGGGCCGCAACGATCCGTGAGACATGTCCTTCATGGCGTTCCAGCAGGAGCGCAAAGGCGTCGCGGTCGCCACCCAACACTTGGTCGATGACGAATGTGTCGTCCTGTTTTCCGGGCATCTGACCCTTTTCGCAATAAATTTATCTATCTTTAACAGGTGGCATTGCGTGAATACAAGTACTTGGTCGACTGCGTCCCTGTTTTTGTTGGCGTTTAAGCCTGTCAGGTTTGCCGCCGCTGTCCGAATACATCTAGACAACACTCTTATCTCCTGAAATCAGACAGCGGCGGTAAAACCTGCTTTCACGAGTATAATCGTTGGTGCGAAGGCAGAGGTTACATTAATGAATGTTTTTTTGAAAATCGATTGTAAAGCCTATGGTTGCACATTGTTGACGAAAGAGAATGGAAAACTTACGTGGGATTTTCATCATAAAAAAGGAGTTTTTAATGGCTTTGACATATGTATCCGCCACCGTGATGGCCAAGGACGGCTGCGAAGCCGCGCTGGAAGCGGAATTGGCGAAAGTTGTTTCAGTGGTTCGTACAGAAAACGGCTGCATCCGTTATGATCTGCATAAATCCGAATACGCCAATGTATTTCTGTTTTATGAAATTTGGGAAAGCCCGGCACATTTGGCGGCACATGGAAAGACTCCACATATGGCGGCCATGAGTCAGGCCACAGCGGACCTCGTGGCCGGTCCTTCTGAGGTCAACATCTGGGAAGCCGTCGACGTCGCCAAGTAATCAGAGCAATATACCCATATAAAAAGCCCTGAAGTAAATATACTCAGGGCTTTTTATATATGTTTTTTCGCCGAAGGCGACACGGGATTCTCAAGGCCCTCGGCCTTGAGCCGTCGGAGACGAAATTATTTGAAAAATCCGCCAAAGGCGGCATCTTCAAAATTATTCAGCTGAATTATCATTGTTAATACAAGAAACCGCAGGTCTTGGCCGTTCGTCCACAGAGAGTTTGAATACATCCGGGCGGGCGTAATGCCCTGCAATGTCCATGTCGTAACGTGCCCTGACAATGTCATCGAGATCAATCTCTGCGGAGATCAGGCCTTCTTCGCCGCGTAAAGGACCGGCCAGAATATCACCCATGGGTGATATGATGATGGAGTTGCCGCGAATAAGAGGCTCGTCGGCAGGCCATGCCGAATCGTGGTGTGTTTTTCCGTTCGGCGGCCCTTGATACTGACATGCACTGACGAGGAAATTTCGGCCTTCGTAGGCGATGAACTGCATGCTCGCCACCCAGATGTCGCGAGCGTCCACGGTGGGCGCACACCAAATGTCCATGCCTTTGCCATACATAGTGGCGCGAAGCAAAGGCATGTAGTTCTCCCAACAGATGGCACCAGCCACGCGTCCGGCAGATGTTTCTACGACAGGCAGTGTGGAGCCGTCGCCTTGTCCCCAAACTAATCGTTCTGTGGCTGTAGGCATGAGCTTGCGGTGTTTGCCCGCTATGGTGCCGTCCTCGGCAATGAATAGGGCTGTGCAGTATAAGGTGGAACCACCGCGTTCAATGATGCCGACGACCATGGTGGTTGTGCATCGTTTGGCCAATCCGCAGAGTTTGGCGACTTCTGGGCCATCAATGTCAACCGCTTCATTCCAATATTCGAGAAAGTCTTCGCGTCCTTCAGGGGTACGATAGCCGAGCTTGGTGCCGAAGTCGGCCCCTTTTGGGTAGCCGCCCAGGATAGCTTCGGGCAATACCAACAGGCTGCACCCGGATTCATGAATCTGTGTCTCATATCCCAATATTTTTTCAACAGTGGCCGCTGTGCCTTGATCCGAGCCGATCTGTAATGCGGCGATGATGGATTTCTTCATGATGAATCTCCAGTGGTTTGGTCGAAAAAGTACGGCAGGCTGGCTGGTTATGCAAGAGAAGAGAGAGGGGACGTCGGGCATAAAAAAAGAAGTAACTGCTTGTGCAATTACTTCTGTTTTTTTGTGGCGTCCCCAAGGGGATTTGAACCCCTGTTAACGGCGTGAAAGGCCGCCGTCCTGGACCAGGCTAGACGATGGGGACGCACTATTTTCAAACGGATTTGCTGGTCAGCTCCAATCCGTGAAGGGCGTGTTTTACATAAAACTGGAGGCTTGGCAAGCCCTAGCTGTATCTTTCTGCATTTTTTTTGAGAATGAATGATGGAGGTGTTTTTTTTCAATGTTTGATTATACGTTTTTTTAATGTATATCATTCAATAATTATTGGGATTACATATACCGGAGGTGGCTATGAAACGGATATTGTGGATTGGTGCTTTGTTTATTGCTTTTGTACTGTTGGTACCTGTGTTGGGTGTTGCGGGACAAGACAATTTGGACTTGTGGCAGAAAGGGGAGATCAAGACTTCCATAGTTCAGTTTGTGGAAGAGATCGTGGATGAATCGGGTCCGTATTATCTGCCGCCGGAGGACAGGATTGCGACTTTTGATATGGATGGAACAATTTTGTTGGAAAAACCGCAGTATGTTGTTTTTGATTTTGCTGAACGTCAGTTACTCAAGCGCATAGAGGGCGATGCTTCTCTCAAGAACGTCCAGCCATATAAAGCTGTGGTTGAAAAGGATCTGTCGTACTTTAGTCACGATCCATATGCGGAGAACAGTTTGTATGCCATTTTGCTTTATGCCACGGACGGATTCACCGATGCGCAGTATAATGCTGCTCTTGCAAAGTATTTTGCACAGGTGAAGGATAAACGGTTTGGTTTGAGCTACGATAGGCTGGTGTATGCGCCCGTGGTGCAATTGATAGATTACCTCAAGGCGCATCAGTTTACCGTATATATTTGTTCCGGGTCTGATCCGCAGTTCACCCGCGGGTTCGCATTGGAGGCAGCACATATAACTCCGGAGAATGTTATCGGGACAACAGTGCTTACCACGTGGGACCGAGAGAGAAAGGACGCTGATTTTGTACGGCAGCATGAATTTGTGAAGCCAATCAACGATAAAGAGGGCAAACCTGTTAATATTCGGAACAAAATTGGCCGGGTTCCCGTGTTCGCATTGGGCAACTCCGGTGGCGATTTCCATATGCTTGAATACTCCAAGGCAGCGGCTCACAGTATTCAATTGATCGTCAATCACGATGATCCCGAGCGGGAGTATCAGTACAAGGATGAGGAAATGAGAACCATGTGCCGCGAAAATGGATGGCATGAAATCAGTATGAAAAAGGATTTCAAGGTGGTTTTTGCGGAAGTTGATGCAAAAAAATAACGTGTCGAAATAGATGAAAGGCCCCGGAGCATCGTGCACCGGGGCCTTTTTTTGATGTTTTTCAGGTTGGTTATTGGAAGGCCTGTTTCAATCTGGCCCTGCTCGTTTTTGAGAGAGTGTGTGAAGACAGGGCTGTACCGATTAGGGCCTTTGCCTCAGCCTTTTGTTTATCCGTTTCGGCGATGTTAAGAAGGTACAAATAGGCATCAGTGAATTCCGGCCATGTCTGTATGGATTTTTTCAATGTGCTTCTGGCTTGTTCTGTCTGTCCATACCGGTGTTGGGCAAAGGCGAGGTTGAATGTGTATCTGGGGTTCGCGGTCAGATCGGAAGCAGTTTGAGCAAAAGAGACCGATTCTTTGGGAGATTTTTCCCCGAGAATAACCGACAGATTATATGCGGCACGAGCGAGTTGCGGGTCTGCTTTCAGGCTGGCACGCAAAAACTTTTCGGCTCCTGTCGTGTCTCCCATTTCGCTTTTGAGTAAACCGAGATTGTAGAGAATGGCCGGATCTTCTGGCGCCAGTGGTAATGCTTTCATGAGTAGTACCTCAGCACCTTGAAGATCTCCGCCACGGGCGTGTGCCATGGCATTGTTCACCAGGGGCGGGACGGCTTGTGGGGCCAGTTCGTGCGCTTTTTCAAATGCCATACTTGCCCGTTTAAGATCCCGACCGAGCATGTAATAGTTCCCCAGATTGTAGTGTGATGTCCACATGTCAGGGCGTGCGGTCAGGGAAGCCAGATATTCCTTTTGGGCTTTATCCAGATTCGTTTTGTGTTTACCTTTGGTTATTTGCATTGGAACACCGTTTAGGGCTGCGGCAGCTCTGATGCGAACCAGTCGGATTGGGTCGCCGGTTGCCACAACTAATGCCTGTGCCGCCTGAGGTGAAGGAGGTGGGCCGAGTGCGTCGGCTGCGGCAGAACGAACCAATGGTGAAGAATTCTTCAAGGCAGAGATAAGGGCAGGCCATTTTTTTGCATCTGGGCATGTTCGTAGCAAACGAATAAGCGATGTCACGAAGATGGGATCGCTTTTTTTGTTGGCAATATAAGTGGTCATTGCGGAGAGTTTGGTCCAGTCGCCCTTTCTGGCGGCGTCTACGAGCCCTGCCCGGTGAAGCACAGGGGCCTGGTAATCTCGTGTACGCCATTCTCTGACGGTTTTGTCCGCCCATTTGGCCTCCTTATCCGTATGGCAGCCGTTGCATGCGTTAGGCGAGCCGTAGGCAATGGTTGTTGCCGGAGTCGGCGGGAGCATTGAATGGTCGCTACGATCCATACGGGCGAAATGAGTTTTATGCATATGGCAGGATATGCAGGTAGGTGTATCCGGTCCGGTCGTATGCATGGTGTGTTTTTCAGGCTCTGCGACTTTATTGTCGTGGCAGGGGGAACAGGCCGAATTCGGATCGTTTTTTTGGCGGAAGCGGCCACTAGAAGTATGACAATGCACACATCCCAATTCGCCGGATTTGACACATGGGCTCAGGCTCCAGGTGGTGTGGGTATAGTTCTCGCCGAGGTCTCGGCCATCGGGATACCAGTCCGGGTCTTCCAGCGTGACAAGGTCGAAGTGGTCGTAAAATTCATCACCCGGCATGAATGCACCAGTGAGTGGGATCATCTGCGCATGACAGGGCGCGCAGGCGTCTGAGTTTTCTTTAGCTGTAAATTTCCCCTTGCCGCCGAGGATTTTTAAATCTTTGGGTACGTTTCCTTTACCGGCTTCGCGGCACACACGGTTGTGTTCCGAAGACGGGCCGTGGCAGGTTTCGCAATTGATGCCGGGTTCGGCCCAAGTGGTTTCGTAAATGCCGGTTTTCGGATCATAGTTGTTGCGCATCTGGCTGACATGGCAACCGTGGCAGGATGTGTTGAAGGTGTATGCGGCATCAGTCCATGATACGGATTCTCCGCCTGTGTGGCGGATGCCGCTTCCTGCCATGTCGAACCATTCCTTTTTGACGACATCATAGGCCAGAGGCAGCGTCTGCAGACGACCTTTGTCCATGGGGGTCAGGAAATAATAAACGTATTTGCCACCGAGAACGTGTTCAATGGTGAGTTTTTTTTGTCCCTGGTCTGTTTTCTCGATGATGTATCCTTGCCCTTTGCCTACATAAGCCTGGTAGTTGGCTTTCTCGATGGTCAGAGGGGTGGGATGTGGAGTGAGGTTCGTTTCGGCGAACACTTCGGTGTACGGTTGCATGGCGGTGCCATGGCGGGACGGTGCCCAAAGTTCGTAGAATCGTTCATGGCAGTCCCGACAGCTTTTGGACCCGGCAAAACTTTTGGCCCATGTTTGTGAAGGTGCAAGCAGCAAGATTGCGGTGATGATTGCTAACCATGTCAATGAGAAGTGTCGCTGGACTGTCGGGTATTTCATAATTGAATTCGTACGCTATTTGTGAGTGTTTGGTAAGAAAGAGTGTGCCCGCTCAGTTTGAGCGGGCACAGTGTGTCAGAGCGTGTTGTTTTATTGAGTAGGCGGTGTCAGCTTTTTCATGACCTGATCGATGGTGAAGCTGGCTGCCTTCATTCGAGGCGGGTATTCCTGGAATGTCTTCAGGAAATCCCCCACGGCGCTTTGTGCTGGGACCAGCAGGAAAGAGCGCTCAAGATACCAATCCCAATAGGAGTTGGAAGTAATTGGGGCCTGTTCATACGGGTCTGTACGAAGGTTGAACAACCAAGGGATTCTCGTGTTGACGAAAGGTTCGCTCCAGACTTTCAAAGTGCCGGGGGTGCGTTGCTGGGCAAAGACGATTTTCCAGTTGTCGTAACGCAAACCCAACAAATCGCCGTCATCCGAAAAGTAGAAGTACTCCTCGCGCGGAGGGGTTTCTATTTGATCCGTCAGATATGGCAGGAAGTTGTATCCATCCAGATGGACCTTGAAATCTTTGCCATTTGCTTTGTGTCCGGTCAGGAGTTTTTCTTTCACATCGGTTTCGCCTGCGGCGGCAAGAAGCGTGGGCATCCAGTCCATGTGCGATATGATCTCGTTGGAAATGCTTCCGGCCTTGATGTGGCCGGGCCAGCGGACCATTGCGGGGACGCGGAATGCTCCTTCCCAGTTGGAATTTTTTTCGTTGCGGAACGGGGAGGTGCCGGCATCGGGCCACGTGTTCTTATGCGGACCATTGTCGGTCGAATAGAAAACGATGGTGTTGTCGGCAATGCCTGCCGTGTCAATAGCATCAAGGACCATGCCCACGTTCTTGTCATGCTGGACCATGGCGTCGTGGTAGACTGATTGCCAGCGTCCGGCCTGCTCCTTGAGTTCTTCAGGGACATACGTTCTGAAATGCATGTGGGTAAAGTTGACCCAGACGAAGAATGGGGCGCCAGTCTTTGCCTGTTTCATGATGTAGTCGGCACTGCGCTTGGCAATGTCATCATCAATGGTTTCCATGCGCTTCTTGGTCAGCGGGCCAGTGTCTTCGATATCTTGACCATCTGTCGTTGCAAAGGAGTGGATTACGCCACGAGGACCGTAGTTCTTTTTGAAATTGGGGTATTCTTCGGGCTTTGGATAATCCGGGTGTTCCGGCTCTTCTTCGGCATTGAGATGGTAGAGGTTACCATAAAATTCATCGAAGCCATGGTTGGTAGGAAGGTGCTTGTCTTGATCACCCAAGTGGTTTTTACCAAATTGGGCCGTTGCATAACCGTGATTTTTAAGAAGTTCGGCAATGGTCGGGTCAGCTTCATCCATGCCGAGTTCTGCTCCGGGCATACCCACTTTGGACAGGCCTGTACGATATACGGATTGGCCTGTGATGAATGCGGAGCGACCGGCTGTGCAGCTTTGTTCTGCGTAGTAGTCAGTGAACATCATGCCTTCATTGGCCACACGGTCGATGTTGGGAGTCTGATAACCCATCATACCATGGGTATAAACGCTGAGGTTGCTTTGTCCGATATCATCACCCCAGATGACGACAATGTTCGGTTTGTCGGAGGAGGGCGTGACTGCTGTCGGGGCAGCTTCGGCAACAGGTTGTACCGAGTTGTCTGCCTCAGGTGTTTCGGGTTGCGTAGGAGCAGGGCTCGAAATAGTCGTTTCTGATGTTTTTTCTTTCTGCGTGTCGGAGTCAGATCCGCATGCGGTAAGCATCGTCAAAAAAAGCATAAGGCACAAAGAGGTGAGTAGCCATCGTTTCATCATATTGCCTTCCTTGTTTTTTCATTTTTAATCCGAAGTCGCCATTACGGCGGTCGGACGTCTGATATGGGATACTCTATGCTGTACACGTGTCAGCCGAATGAGTCCACTCTGTTTAGGAAAAAGGGAAAAGAATTTTTGGGGAGGGAGAGAAAGGCGTTTCGTGTGTGCGTCTTAGAAAGACAACCGGGCTGGTGCCTGGAAATGCGTAGGGCACAAAAAAAAGAAGCAACCACATTTGTGATTGCTTCTTATTCTGGTCTTGGCGTCCCCAAGGGGATTTGAACCCCTGTTAACGGCGTGAAAGGCCGCCGTCCTGGACCAGGCTAGACGATGGGGACGCATATTAAATTGGCTGGGCTGCAAGGACTCGAACCTTGATTAACGGAGCCAGAACCCGTCGTCCTGCCAATTGAACGACAGCCCAGCAGCGAGAAGATGATTTAAGAGCTAGGCCCCGTAATGTCAACTTCTTTTTTGCTTTTTTTTAGATTGCGCGGGCGAGCTTGCGGGTACGTTTCTTCAGTTTGTTGATTTTACGGCGAATGTAGTCACGCTTGTTGCGATCTTCCAGGGCCTCTTTTTCAACACGCAGAGCTCGAATCTGCTTTTTGATTTCGCCAATCTGTTTCTTGTAAGGGGAAACCTGTTCTTCTTCGACGAAGCCGAAGACATCCTTAATTTCCTGAACCAGTGCGTCCTTGTCTTTACCGGATGCGCCGGAAATCATGGGAAGCTTGGCCACGCACATAGCACGCAGCTCTTTTGCGGTCATTTTTTCCAGGGGCTTGGTCAGGCCAAGTTCGTCAAAGGAAATTTCTTTTACGTCTTCACTCATGGTGTACTCCTTAAAATGTACTGAGGCGAAATGTTATTCCGAATCGTCAAACATTCGCCGGTAGGCCCGGTAACATCTCCCCACGGGGGAGTTCGGGTCTAGCTCATCTTTTAATCGACCTAAATTCTTAGGTCTTTTAAGTTTCCTCGGAGGCTTTGGAGCCTCCGGCCGAATATCTTCGTCCAAAGGAACTCTGCCGTTTAGCAGCTCGAATACGACTTTGTCAAAGACTTCTTCGCCCAGAAATGCGTTTATTTTTTGGAGCAACATCGGAGCCAAGTATTGGGCTTCCTGCATAATGATGGGATCTCCGGCCGCGAGGATGATTTTGGTACCCCGGTGTCCGAGAGGGCGGGCCATCGGCGCCATTTCACCCATGATATCATCCCATGCACGCCACAGCCTGACCAGAGCAGCTCCACCCGTGGTGTCCAGCTTGTCCAGAAAACGCGGCATCAGATCGCTTGTCTTTTTCGGACCAGCCTTGGGAGTGTACTCGTTGTATTTTCTCCGGTTGCGTCGCATTGTGGTGTTCACTTCTTGTGGTTTATCGAGTCCCGTTGGTGGGTCAGCGGTAATTATTACAAAAAGTGAGGAAACAAACAATGAGCGGAATAATCACCGATCCGATTACAGACAGCAGCAGTTGCAGATTGAACGGCCATTCTCTGATTTCATTCAGGCTTTTATGGATGTCGAATAATTGTTGGATTTGAGAAATGTTTTCCTGAGTCGGTGATTCCTTTACTTTGTCGAGAGCCTTTTCAACCAGTTCCGAAAGCATGGATACTTTGCCGTATTTGTTGGCGACCATGATTTGATGAATTTTGATTTGTGGAATAATGAAAAATGCGACCACAACGATTGTGAATGTAATTGTTATTGATAATGTAAGCTTGTCAATATGAACGGGTATCATGCTGAGAACAGTGAAGAAATATACTATCATCAGGCTTATTGAAATTTTGCCTAACAGTGTGCCTACAGAATTTATACTAACGTGAGGGTGGCAGAAGAGTTGAATTTTCAATACTCCCGAATGGCCGATTTTCCATACCATGATGACAATTTTCACCATGACGGTGAGCATCGCTCCTCCCATAAACCCCATGAATGCCATATTGAGAAGAAAGGCTATTTGAGATGTCAGTGCTGTTGGATAAAATCCACCATGTCTGACGATGGGAACGAAAAGGAGCATGAAGGCAAGGCCTGCAGTGATCATCCATTTGTCATTGAAAATTTTTCTGATTTCATCTTCAAAGTCCAAAGCGGCCTGTTTTGTTGAACAATTGAGTAATTCGGACATGATAGGGGTAAACTGCTCAAGGAGTTTTGAGTAGCTGACGATGAGAGTGCCGAGAGCACAGGGAAGAAAAATAAAACCAGCACTCGGGATAGCCGTGATGAGCGGTTCCCCGTTACTGAAGATTGTGAAGAGTCGAATACTGAGAAAGACTGAAAAAATGAGCAACCATGCCGCCATATAAGGCAGTTTGAGCCATTCACCTATCCGTTCGGGAAAAGGCGTGACTATGTAGTCGTATTTGGATGCATTTTTTATGGTTTTGAATATATGCATGACAACGATTGGCGTATGCCCCTCCGGTAAAAAGGTTGAAGCCTAGTTGTTATATATATGAAAATCTATTTTTTGTGCAAGTCGATGATGATAATAGACGGTTTCAACTCGTACGCTTCGCCGGATCGTTCCTGTTCGTCTATCTCTTTGGCTGTCTCTTCAGCCACATCTTTGGGGTCGCCGCCTTTGATAATGCCGGAGATGACACCGTCTCGTATGGCGCGATCCGGTTTAAATTGCCGACGGACGATGATCTCTTCTTGTGCATATCCTTCCTTGACGATGGTAATGAGATGATCCCCTTGTTTGTCGAGGCTGACTGAACAGGGGCTGGTGCATGTCTTTTTGCCATCGGCGTACACGTCAGCACCGATGGGGTCGGTGCTGACAGGTATTTTTTGTTTGGGCGGGCCGCAGGCTGCCAATATGCACAGGCAGGCCAAGGTCGAAATGATGCCAAGTGCTTTCACTTTTTTCTCCTCGCTACATGCATACTCTGGCGCGGTAATTGACGATAATGGCCGGGCATCCCGGGGACAGTGCGACTTGAATAGTTGTAGAACCAATTGAAGGCTGCGCTGGTTCCTCGCTGGAGGAATATTGCGCCATAATAATGATATCGGATTCATCCCATCGTGCCTGCTTGAGAATTTCCGTGTACGGGATGCCTTCCCAACAATGATATGTGTGGCTAATTCCGTCCAAGGCTTTTGCATACCGTTTTTTCATGCGTTCCATGGCTTTGTCGATGAATATGTCCATTTTCTGCATGTAGTATTTAGGATTGGGACGAGTTTGGCCCACGTCGAGCACATGGAAGATATCCAGATGCGCGCTGTTGGTGCGGGCGAGTTGTGTCGCATAGCAAAGAGCCGAATCCGAGGGTGTTGAGAAGTCGGTCGCCATGAGGACGCGCTTGATATCCGCCCCCTTGGGCATTTCATTGGTCACCACCATGACCGGACAGAAGACGTTAGCGCAAACTTTACGGATGGAGGTGTCCACCACCCCCCACATGCGATCAGGACGGTGCATGCCAGATGTGTGATGCCCCATGACGATCAGGTCTATGCCTTCCGAATGGATGATCTTGAGAAGTTGTTCGTCCACGGTGCCGGCAACTACTCTGATGGAGTGGTTGGGGATATCCTTGAGATCTTCGGCATAGTACTTGGCTATCTTGTTTCGAGTGGATTCGATGAGTTCCTTTTCCGGGATGGTCTCCTCAAAGGAACACCATGCGTCTTTGCCCAGAGGAAGGGCGTGGAACAGGATTAATTCGGCCCCGCGTTTTCGGGCAAGATCAAAGGCCGCTTTGGGCGCGGTTTGTGTATCGATCTGAGGGGTCACTGCCAGAAGTATTTTCTTGAACATATTGCCTCCATCGCGTCGCCGAGGTGTCGTTTCTACATACCGCCAATCGGCTTTGACGGTGTCCATTGTTACTGTCGCAATTCCATAGGAGTAGTACAAACATTATCAGATGATTGCGGCCAATGTCACCCACGATGCCTAAAAAAAAGAAAGCCCTGCCGAAGCAGGGCTTTCCCTTGATATTGATTAATTTTTTTATTGTGCGCTGTCAGTAGCCTCTTCTGCTTCGTGCTTCTTTTCAGCTCCTTCCAGAAATTCGAGAGCATCCAATCCGGCTGCAACGGGATTGACGTGCACACCCACGCTGGTGGAACTGGATGAGGAATGCTGCGACATGGACCCATCCTTGTTGTAATGAGTGGAAGTATGCGAATGGTGGCTTACTTCTTTTTCAGTACCAACGGTTGGTGCAGCAATGGCGGCTTCTTTGAGGACCTCTTCGCCAACGCCTGCGGGGTCATCTTCAATGGCGGAGCCGATGGTGACCGGTTCAGTGGTTTTTACCGTCGCCTGTTGGGATTGTGTGGCGGCAGTGGCCGGAGCCGTTCCGTTTTCTGGGACCAGAGAGACGACGACAGAGCTTGGGGTCAGGACATATGCGTTGCCGCTTGCCTCATCCTGTTCCGCTGTAAGGAGTGCGTTGGTAATAGAGCCTTCGACAGAGCTGCCCATGGATGAACTGGACATGCCAGATTGGACGGCATCGCGTGTCACGCCGCCTGTGTCGTATTTCTGAGATATTTGAACATCGGCCTGCTTGTAACCGGATTTCTTTAAAGTAAGGATGTGTGCCTGGGTTTTTTCCAGTTCTACGGAACACGGAGTGGTGCACGTTTGCATACCGTCTGCGAAAACCTGAGCACCACTGGGGTTGCTGGACACTGGGATGTTTTGTGTTGCGACGCCACAACCCATAAGGGGAAGTGCTGCCAGAGTAAGGGACAGGGCAATTCGAGTGTATCTTTTCATCATTCCTCCGGTAGTAGTATAGAACCCCTATAGTCTATGCCACTGAACAGGGCAACGGAAAGTCTCTCATCAGGACTTGACCGGCTGCCGCTACTTGGGGTAGGTAGTTTTTATTCCGTATATCAAGATATCCTGATATAGAGCAAAAGACATGGAAATTATTAAATATTGCAAAGCATTATCTGACGACACTCGGGCGCGGCTGGTCAACGTTCTTTTAGAATATGAATTGAATGTTGGTGAAATCGTGCAGGTTATGGAGATGGGACAGTCCCGGATTTCCCGGCATCTTAAAATTTTGTCTGAGTCTGGCTTGGTGGACGTACGCCGTGATGGACTTTGGGCTTTTTACAGAGCCAGTGAAGAAGGTCAGGGGCGTATGTTTCTTGACGGTATCAGTCTCTTGATGGCTGAAGAATCCGACTTGCAGCGTGATCAAAATCGAGCTGACAAAGTTATTCGTGAGCGGACGGCCGCTACTCGTCAGTTCTTCGACGACATCGCTTCTGATTGGGACCGTATGACAGCCGAAGTCCTTGGCGACCTCAATTTGGGCAAGGAGATTCAGGCTCGATTGCCTCAGTGTTCCTGTGCAGCCGATATTGGCTGTGGACCGGGGGATATGCTCGAAATTTTGTCCAGAACATCGGATTCTGTTATCGGTGTTGATAACTCGCCCAAGATGTTGGAACTGGCTGAGGAACGGTTTTCGGAAGACGCGTCCATGTCCTTGCGTATTGGTGAGATGACCCATCTGCCTTTGCGTGATTGGGAAGCGGACTGTACTGTTGTATCTCTGGTGTTGCACCATTTGGCGCGGCCCATTGATGCTCTCAAGGAAGCCGGACGGGTTCTCAAGATTGGTGGACGACTGATCATTGCCGAATTTGATCAGCATGAGAATGAACTCATGCGGAGCGAATACGGCGATCGTCGACTCGGTATCCCCCGTGAGAAGATGGTCGGTTGGTTGGAAAAGGCGCGGTTTGACGTGAAATCCGTCACTGAATTTGAAGTTAATATGGGACTCGTGGTTGTACTCTACGAGGCCGAGAAAAAATAAAAATCAACACTCTATTTGGAGGAAGTAATGTCCAAGAACGTTATGCCCGTTGACCCGAAGTGCGAGAACAAGGTCGCTGACCTGTCTCTGGCCGAATGGGGGCTCATGGAAATGCAGTTGTCCGAGCGTGAAATGCCCGGCCTGATGGCTCTTATCAATAAATATGGTGAGGAAAAGCCACTTAAGGGTCTTAAGATCATGGGTTCTTTGCACATGACCATCCAGACTGCAATGCTCATCAAATGCCTGTACGAACTGGGTGCCGACTTGCGTTGGGCATCTTGCAATATTTTTTCTACTCAGGACAACGCTGCCGCAGCCATTGCCGAGTCCGGTATGGCCAAGGTTTTCGCATGGAAGGGCGAGACTCTTGAAGAGTTTTGGTGGTGCACCGAGCAGGCCCTGACTTGGCCTGATGGTTCCGGTCCTGATCTTATCGTTGATGACGGTGGTGACGCGACTTTGCTCGTCCATCAGGGCGTGAAGTGCGAAAAAGATCCCAGCCTGTTCGACAAGAAATACGATGTTCAGGAATTTCAGATTGTCATGAATCGTTTGCAGGCATCCTGCGCTGCTGATCCGCAGAAGTGGACCAAAATCGCCAAGGTTATCCGAGGCGTGTCCGAGGAGACCACGACCGGCGTGCACCGTCTCTACGAGATGCAGCGCAACGGCGAGCTGCTCTTCCCGGCCATCAACGTTAACGACTCCGTGACCAAGTCCAAGTTCGACAACCTCTACGGTTGCCGCGAGTCTTTAGCTGACGGTATCAAGCGTGCTACCGATGTCATGATCGCGGGTAAGGTTGTGGTTGTTATCGGTTACGGCGATGTTGGTAAGGGCTGCGCTCAGTCCATGCGCGGTTTCGGTGCTCGTGTGCTCGTCACCGAGATTGATCCCATCTGCGCACTTCAGGCTGCCATGGAAGGTTTTGAAGTCACCACTATGGATGACGCGGCCTCCCGTGGTGATGTCTTTGTCACCTGCACAGGCAACTATCATGTTGTCACTGGTGCTCACATGGACGCCATGAAGGACGAGGCAATCCTTTGCAACATCGGTCATTTTGATTCTGAGATCGAAATGTTGCACCTTGAGGGGAACCCCGAGTGCGTTAAGAAAGAAGTCAAGCCGCAGGTCGACAAGTGGACCCTGCCTTCCGGCAAGTCACTCATCGTTCTGGCCGAAGGCCGTTTGGTCAACCTTGGTTGCGCCACAGGTCACCCCAGCTTCGTGATGTCCAACTCCTTTACCAATCAGGTGTTGGCACAGCTTGATCTGGCCAAGAATGAGTATGATCCCAAGGTGATGATTCTGCCCAAAAAGTTGGACGAAGAGGTTGCTCGCCTGCACCTCGAACGCCTTGGTGTGAAGCTTGAAAAGCTGTCCAAGGAACAGGCCGATTACATCGGTGTGGAAGTGGAAGGCCCGTTCAAGCCGGATCACTACCGCTACTAGTTTTTGAGGACGTAATGAATAAGAAGGGGAGCCATTTGGCTCCTCTTTTTTTGTGGTATGTGGGCGAAAAAGGGTGGCTACCGGTATTTGTCTAGAATCGCCTGGAGTCTTCCGTCTTTTTGCATGGTTTTAAGAGTCTTGTTGAACTCTTTGATGAAGGGTTGCCAGTGTCCTTTTCTGGTGAAGGCGAAGCGATAGCTGGCGCTGTCACACGGTGTGTCGTCAAGGATGAAACGGTTAGGGTTGAGTTCTGGCTTGTTACGCATCAACCATTGTGTCTCAACTCGATTGACCAGAGCCGCATCTGCCCTGCCAAGGGTAAGAAGTTCCAGCATGGCGTAGGGAGAAGTGACATCTATTCGTTCAATTTTATTCGGACCGAAGTGTGGTTCGAATACTGGATAGATGAACCCTTTTATTGTGGCTATTGATTTGCCATAGAGCTTTTGGGGCGAAGAATATTCCAGAGGTTTGTCCGTCGGAGAAAGGAGTACATCCTCACTTTGCATGAATGAGGCTGTCCACAGAAAATCTTTAGCATTTGGTACCCATTCAATGGCCTTGGCATGGACATCTACCGTGCCGTTTTCAAGCATCATCCATCCCCGCTGATTGGGAAGGGGAAGTGTCGTCACTGTGTATCCGAGCGGGGTGGCAACAGCACGCAAAATCTCAACGAACACGCCACCGTCTGGGTATTCCGGGTTGTTCATTATGTAGGGTGGCCAGTCCGTGTCAGGAACAAACATTGTGATAGTTGTCTCAGCCGCTTCGGCATGAAAACAGGAAATACCAAATCCTGGTCCGGTCCAAATGGAGAGGGTGAGGACAAAAGCCAGTAGGGGGAATCTACACTTCATAAGAATATATTATAGCAACAGAGCCAATTTTACAAAGGAATACATGGAAATATATTTTAGTAATGGGTGGTTTTGTAATAAATTTGGCATAAACAGGTGCTTTTTAGTGCAGGACTGGCTGCTATGAGTTGTGTTATGAGTCCTCGCATGCGCTATCTTATTTTTCTTTCGATATTTTTTGTTTTGTTTGCGGTGTCCACCCCTGTTTTTGCATTGGAGGTCGAAGTTTCGGTCTCCAGTTTTAAGGTGGATCATGCGTTTTCATATGCTCCCGGTAATCTTCTGGACGGAGATCCCTCGACGGCCTGGGTTGGCGGAAGTATCAGTTCCGGTACTGGCCAGTGGATGGACTTTGCGTTTCCCGTACCGGTCAGGGTGACTCGGCTCGGTATCTTCAATGGTCATCAGGAAGAAGGGCGTTTCAAGGAATTTCGGCGTATTCGTTCCGGGCGTATTGTGTATCCCGATGGATCGGAAAGTCCTTTTTGGCTGCGAGATGAGGCTGGCGAACAGATTATCGAATGTCGATCCAAGCCGGTTAAATCCTTCAGGGTGATCGTGGATGAGGTATTTCCCAAGGGCGGAGCTGTTGGTAAGCAGAAATTGGCGGTTTCCGAGATCAAATTTTATTTGACCCTTATGGCGGTTCCTACAGAAGGAGTTTCTGGGGAGAGCGCAGAGAAAGTTCGAGTTCCGGTGTTGCCCCCAGCGGATTTGACCAACGAAGTTCCAGATGAAATCAAGGAATTACTTCGGACTTTTTATGTAATGCAGAGTTCTCTTGCCGACGACTATCACACTTTGTTCGCACAGCATGTGCGTGATCGGTTTGATTTTCAGTTTGAGGTGTTTAAGCAGATACAGCGTCAGCGTGGGACCTATAAGATTTTACGCACCGCACAGGTGGATCCGGCAGGATTGCGTTTTGATTTGGTCTATTTACAAGAAGATGTGGCCGAGGTTCGTGTATTTGGAACCTATCGGGTACAAGTGGCTGATTTGGATCAGAACCTGGAAGAGGATTCCGTGTTTGCCCTGATGAAAGGGAACGACGGGTGGAAGATCCTCGAGTTGGACGGACAAAAAGATTTTTAATCAGTAATATTGATGGCAACTGCTTAAATAATCCACACGTCAATCAGTTCTCCGTGGTACAATCCTTCGGAGTCTGCTGGAATAGCGGCCAACCCTTGAGCTTGGACAATGGTTCGGAGCAGACCTGATTTGCCGAGGACCGGATGGGCCAGAGGCAGTTGTCCGTCCCGTTCTTCCAGTTTGATACGGATGTAATCTTCCCGTCCCGGTTTGGATGCCACATTTCGAGCCAGTTCGGCCTTGCGTTTTGTACGGTTCATTGCCGTGAATCCCTTGTCATCACCTTGGAGATGACGAATGAGCGGCAAGATCAATACGTGCATGACTACCAGGGCGGATGTCACTTGTCCCGGCAGGCCTAAGACTGGCTTATCTGCTACGCGTCCCAAAATGGTCGGTTTGCCCGGACTAAGGGCCACGCCATGTGCCAGGATTTCGGCGTTTTTCATGGATTCGATGGCTTGCACCGTCAGGTCGCGGACGCCGATGGAGCTGCCGCCGGACAACAAAACCATATCATTGTCTTCGATGGCCTTTTTTAAGGCACGACTCAAGCTTTCAAGATCATCTTTGATGATGCCGTAGCGAGTCGGCTTGCCGTTGGCCTGTTTCACCAGTGCGGCAATAGTGAGGGAGTTGACGTCTCGGACCTGTCCCGGTTTCGGAATTTCTTCGATTTCGATGAGTTCGTCGCCAGTGGACAATATACCCACACGGGGACGGCGGCACAGAGAAATTTCTTCAAATCCCAAGGCTGCGGCAAGGCCAATCTCCTGTGGACGAATGATAGTGCCTGCGGCTAGAGCGACCGCTCCATTTTTAGCGTCTTCACCCCGTTGCATGACGTTTTCGCCGGGGGCCGCGCTTTTGCGGATTTCAATGGTGCCCATGTCAGTATTGGCTTCCATGGTTTGGGTGTGTTCCACCATGACCACGCTGTCCGCGCCGTTTGGGAGTACGCCACCTGTGGCAATTCGAGCACATTCGCCGGGATTCAGTTCAATCTCGGGCATTTTGTCGATGGGCAGGGCTGCCACACATTCCAGATAACCGGGGTTGGATTCCGTGGCTCCGAATATGTCCCGTGCATTGACGGCGAACCCGTCCATGCAGGACCGGTCGAGCAGAGGCCAGTCGTGTTTGGCAATGATGTCGTCAGCCAGAACGCGGCCGGAAGCACGTGTCAGGCTTTTGGTCTCTGGTGCGAGCGGAGAAAATCCTTTGAGCAGGCCGACAAATTCTTCTCGGCTGATAATAGTGAAGAAACCGTGGTTCATGAATATCCTAGTATATAATTTCAGTGCCGATGCCGGATTTCGTGAAGAGTTCCAGCAAAATGCAGTTTTCGACACGACCATCGATAATGGCCGATTTCTCGACATTGGCCACCGCTTCCAGACAGCATTTGATTTTCGGAATCATGCCGCCGGTCACTACGCCGGTACGGATGGCTTCAAAAGCTTCTTTTGCGGAGAGAGATGTCACCAGTTCTTTGTCTTCATCAAGTAGGCCGGGGACATCGGTCAACAGATAGAGACGTTTGGCCCCCATGGCAGTTGCGACAGCACCGGCAACGGAGTCGGCGTTGATATTGTATGTCTCGCCGTTTTCATCAACACCGACAGGTGCGATGACCGGGATGAATCCTTCGCTCAGCAGGGAGTCGATGAGTTTGGTATTGACCGAGGTCACTTCGCCCACTTTGCCGAGATCAATGATTTCTGGCGGTGCGTCATTTTTTTCAATGGCCAGTTCTTTGGGCTCTGCCTGAATGAGTTTGCCGTCTTTACCTGAAAGTCCAACAGCTTCTCCGCCGTGGAGATTAATCAGGTTGACTATTTCCTTGTTCACTTTGCCGACCAGTACCATCTCCACCACATCCATGGTGGCTTTGTCTGTGACACGGTATCCCTGTCGAAAATGTGATTCGATATTGAGTGCGTTCAACATCTCGCCGATCTGGGGACCGCCGCCGTGGACGACCACGGGATTAACGCCGATGTATTTAAGCAGAATAATATTCAGGGCGAAAGCACGTTTCAGCTTTTCGTCTATCATGGCATTGCCGCCGTATTTGATGACGATAGTCTTTCCATAGAATTCCGTGATGTAAGGCAAAGTCTCGATGATGGACTTGGCCTGAAGCTGGTACCGCTTCATGTCCCGTTTGTTGATGGGCTCTTTTTTCATTGATACTCCTGAAACGTGGGCTTTTCGAATTTGTTTCGAGATTGTCAGGCAAAGGCGGGATGAAGTCAATAAACGGTCTTGCCTTCATTGTGTCGAATCTGTAAATTCCTCATACCATATGAAAAATAAGCAGGATAATACCATGAAAATCAGCTTCAACAGAATGGAATGGGCCGGTTCGGTGGGGGATTTGGGGACATTATTGCCTCTGGCTTTTGGTATGATTATGATCAATGGTCTGTCTGCTACAGGCCTTTTTTTGACTGTGGGACTTATGTACGTCGTGGTCGGTTCCTATTATCGGGTGCCTATAGCCGTACAGCCCATGAAGGTTATTTCTGCCTATGGTATCGCGTTGGCCCTGACCCCTGGCGTGATTACTGCTTCCGGCATGCTGCTGGCCGCGCTCCTGCTTATTCTCGGTGCGACTGGGTTGGTCAAAGTTGTTGCCAAAATCGTTCCCAAGTCCGTTATTCGTGGTGTTCAGCTTTCAACAGGTGTGTTGCTTTTATCCAAAGGCGCATCTCTGGTTGTCGGGTCCAATTCATTTCAGACCATGCGTGGAGCTGTCGAACCGTTCATGACCATTCAAAGCCTCGGTCCGGTACCTATGTCGGTGGTGTCGGGAGTGATTTTTGGAATCATCACACTCTTCTTGTTGCGGAGTCATCGGTATCCGGCCGGATTGGTAGTCGTTGTATGCGGGGCGATTTTTGGAGCCGCTTTTGGTGCATGGCGGGAGTTGACTTTGATCCAACCTGGCTTGCATTTCCCGGAGATATTGCCTTTCGGATTTCCCACGGGTGTGGATTTCTCGTATGCCTTGTTTGCTCTGGTTTTGCCCCAGATTCCCATGACTATGGGGAATGCGGTTATCGCCAATCGGGATTTGAGTTTCGAGTATTTCGGCGAAGAAAGCCGTCGGGTCACTGACCGCGCCCTGTGTATTTCGATGGGGTTATCAAATGTCTTTTCGGCTTTGGTTGGTGGTATGCCTGTTTGTCACGGAGCAGGGGGGCTGGCTGCTCATTATGCCTTTGGCGCACGGACACCCGGTTCGAATCTTATTATCGGCGGTTTTTTTGTGGCGTTAGCCGTGTTGCTTGGAACGGGTTCGGTCAACGTGCTTCATCTGCTTCCAATGGGAGTGCTTGGGGTGTTGTTGTTTTTTTCGGGGACGCAGCTTGCCTTGACCATACAGGACGTGGAAGCGCGGACTGATCTTTTTATTATTATCATTATGCTGGGGATTACATTGGCCGCGAATTTGGCTTGGGCATTTGGGGTTGCCATTGTCTTGGAATATCTACTCCGCAAGGGACGGATTACTGTATAGATGTTTGTTGAGGTGAGGGAAAAATAAGGATGGCCGTTTAAAAGCGGCCTTTTTTATTGGAAGATGCGCCTTTGGCGAGAGGTATTGTTGGGTGCTGAAGCACCCAAGGTTTTTCATGCCCTGCCGGGCGGGTCTCCTTTTTTGGCAGAGTAAAAAAGGTCGCTTGCACTAGCTTGGCCGCCCTCATGGTCGGCGGCAAGAATCTGATCCAATCGAGTCGGCCCCACCCGATTAAAAGTATAGGTTCTGCCTCTCCCGTCACCTCTCAGTTTAAGGCAAAGCATTTGATTTTCTTACAAGAGCCGCTTCCTTCGGTTGGTCAGTTTCTAAGCTGTCGATCAAGGGGTGAGCTCGGTCTTCGTCTGATTGGGAGGAGAAAATTGTCTTTGGAGGTAGAGCGGTGTTGGGGTGTTAAATACCCCAAGGCCTTTTATGGTGAGCGAAGAGGTTTAATCCAAAATGGATATCGCTACCGAAAACAAATTTACAGCAATGAAATGTAAAATTCAAAAGTTATGCATGGATAGCGAAGATTCTTATATCAAAAATGAACACCTACACCGGAAAAGTCCTTACAACGATGAGCAATTGACAGCGGGTTTTAGAGCCTGTCCAACCCGGCGGAACGTAGCCCGACTGAGTCTGTGTCACAGGCAATCGTGTCGGGCAGTGGAGCCGCGTACAGGCTTTTGGGTCGTTGTCAGGCGCACAATGAAAAAGGCGTTTTTCGTCTCGAAAAAAGCAGGTCGTTGTAAAAACGGAACACAAAGTAAGAGAAACGAATGAACTTTCACTGCGGATGCACGCATTCCATAAAGAAAGGAAATGTCCACACTTCACAAATAAAAGAAACTTGCACCCCAAAGCCCTCCGTGGCAGGCTCCCCTCCATGTTGCGTATTACTGATAAAATAATCATCCCGTATGAAGAAATACGGTTTATCACGAGTCGAAGTTCCGGCCCGGGCGGCCAACACGTGAACACGACTGATACGCGGGTAACCCTGCTCTTCAATGTGGATAAATCTTCAAGTTTGACCCAATTGCAGAAGGTGGCTGTTAAGGGCAAATTGCGTCGGCGAGTGGATAAACGTGGTGTTTTGCGTGTGACCAGTCAGAAGTTTCGCAGCCAGAAATCAAACAAGGATTCCGCTATCGAGCGGTTCATCGAATTGATGCAGTGGGCGGTCAAACCCGTAATTCCCCGTAGGAAAACAGCAGTTCCCAAGTCGTCCAAGCGGCGGAGGATGGAGCGGAAGCAACAAACCAGTCAGCGGAAAAAGCAAAGAAAAATGCCGAATTTGAACGGCGAATATTAAAAGCGGCCTATTTTGTCAGGGCCGCTTTCAAGTATGCTTTACCGAGTTCTGTATCTGTATAGGCCTCGGCCAGATGCAGGTAGAGCAGCTTGAGATATTTGGCGTGGATGTGTCCGGCTTCCTTGAGTCGAGTCTGGACCGTTCCAATCGGGATGGAATCCAGAGCATCCATGAGCGTTTTGAATCGGTGCGTAGGGCGATGCTTGGCATTTATTTCATCCAGTCCGGCCTTGGCTATGGCCTTTCTACGTGCATCATTATCCAATAATTCACAGACCGTTTGAATGAGTTGATCCATGTCATCAGCCGGATAGGTCACGAGATGCTTACCGTTTGTGAACAGGAGTGATTGTCCGTGTCCGACTTCCGGTGTGACCAGGCAGGATCCTGTGGCCAACGCCTCAAACACACGAAAATTCAGATCGCCATGTTCGGCGATGTTTAAGACGACCTTGGCGCGTGGAAAGAGTTCTCCAAATGTTCCTTGCCGGACTTCGAGATTGGGAAAGCGCGCCTTGAGTTCTTTGAGGAATTCATACCGAGCCGGTGTTGTCTCCTTGTTCACATTACCCGCAAACAGTAGGTCCCAGTCTTTTTTTGGCGGCTGAGTCGGTGGGTGTTCTTCTCGTATGGGATATGGCGGCAGCCAGAGAACCTGCTCGTCGGTCAGCCGTTGGCGGAAACGGGGCATGTGATCGCGCAGGCTGACTATAGTCAGATCGAAGGCCTGCGCATACATGGGATACCAGGAATGGATGTGGGAATCGATGGCATAAAAAGCCGTCGGACACGGAAACTTTTCGATGCCGAGCAGGGGCGGTGGTACACTTCGATCTGCGTACAGTAGAATATCCGGTTCACCGTTGCAATGGTTGAGGATTGTGTCCCAAGTCATGGTCGTGGGATCAGTGATGGGGATGTTGACGACATCCACACCCCGTTTTTCGGCATTATGGGGCCTGAAATAATATCCACCGACCCAGGCTATGCGCTTCACTTCCCACTCTCTTGGCGAACCATGTGCAATACTCTTCGCGGCCCGATACAGGACTGCTGTCGATGGGACGGTATATTCCGTTTCAGTTTGAATCCTTGACGGGTGCCTTCACCGATGATGATAGGTAACTGCGATTCTCCCACTTCAAGAATGCATTCGTTACAGTGTCCGAACATGATCTTGGTGGTCAGCTCGAATTTTCCTGTCCGGTGCAAGACGTTCAAAGCGAGGATTATGTCGTATTTCTGGCTGAGTGGCGTGGTAATGTCGTAGACCATGAAATGGCAGTTCGATTTTTTAACCGAGGCCAGATAGTTGGACAGATCCACAGCGCCTTGATCCATATCTACGCCAATGCCTACCGCGCCCTCTTCCTCGGCTTTGAATGTGTAATAGCCGTGCATGCAACCATAGTCGCACAGGCTCTTCCCGTTGAAGTCAACGTCAAGCTTGAGGATGTTTTGCCAAGCCAGTGGAGACAGGGTGAAACCGGGAACAAGGGTGCGTCCATTGTACTCGATTGTCTGGTAAAAAGGGTTGAAGGATTCGGCTTCGGCAACCGTTTTGAAAACTTCGTAATCTTCTTCGGGGATTCCGGGGTGGACAACATCCTGATTATCGATAGCCCATTGGGTGATGGCCTCGGAATCTTCTGTCTCGGAGAAAGAGGGGAGGACCGGCTCCAGCATGTCACAAAACACCTGTGTGGTATTTACGTTTGTATTACCGCCCTTGATTGCCTGCTTGGCCTGTCGGATTTTGCGGAGGAGAAAATGCTCCATGCGGACTTCTCTGGATGGATTCAGATAGAAATTTTGAACAATGGTATATGGCGAATATATATCGTGCAGAGCATCTATGAATCCTTGGTGGATATGCGGGTGGCTCATACGACAGCCTTCAAGAACAATGTTTTGATACCGATGTCTTCTCAGGAGTTGGGCAAAGTGGTCCTTGAAATCTTGATAAGTGCCGGGCTGGCGAACCGTTTCAATATCCCCTCCATATTTGTTGGCGACCAGCGGCGTGATGGCATCCAGTCGTAACAAAGCGTAGCCGTGATTTTCGGCAAGGAGTTTGGCCGCATAACTTTTCCCGCCAGCTGGTGGTCCGGCGATGACGACGATCTTGGGGCTGAATTGGTAGTTCAATCCGTGGACAGCTTGATTGCTCTTGGTGGTATTCGAAGCAGGGCTATTTTGCTGTTTCATTAAAATAATCCAATATATTCAAGTTTTTGCATTCAAAAGTTCGCCATAGTCTGTCATGAAAATGGCGAGAGCAGGGTATGATTTACCTATTTGAAGAAAGATTGCACGTAATATGCCATAGCCTCTCCCCCGTTTGTGGAGAGAGGTGTTTTGCGAAAGGTAAGGCGAAGCGAAGATGGGATTATGTCAGGCCTAATTCATCCAAAGCGACATAGAGTTCTCGGCTAATCCAGGCGTCGGTGGCTGCATAATTGACTTGTTGCGGCGTGAGCTTTTCTTTGGCCCAGTTGGAACATTGCGCAGATTTTGAAATACGAAATCCCAGAAGGTTGGCTGCCATGTTGCGCAAGCCGTGCGTTTGCATTCTGGCTTTGGCGGACACATCGGACAGATCAATAAAACCACTTGGTTTGAATTTGGCAAGGCGTTGCAGGCCAAGGATGTCGTCACGTACAGCAACACCTGTCTTGAGGATGTTCTTGTTAGCCAATAAGTTGCACAAATCTTCATCCATGGGGAGGATGTTGATTTGAAAAACATAGGCACAATCAGCTGTTGCCAGTTGAAGCAGAGAGGGTGGGCCTGGTTTTTTGCCTTTCTTGAACACGGGGCGTGTTTCAGTATCGAAACCAAGGAGATCATGTCTTGCCATTTCTTTCAGGGCTTGGGCACGTTGTTTTTCCGTGCGGACAACCTTGATTTCCCCTTCGTATCGACGAAGGGGCATGGAGTTGATCTCATCCTTTGTAAAGGCGCGGAGGTATTCCTGCGATATGTCTGTGGCGTCCGTGGTCATTGGTGCAGTGCTTTGCTGTTTGAAGTTGCGCGATGTTTGTACATTACAGCCCGTTCGTCAAGCCTTGGTTCCGCTGAATATGATTTTCAATAGGTGTTTGTCGTTAATCCGACACGATGCCGGAAGAGTGACATGGTGCCATGTTCCTGCGCCACCAGTATGCCCCGTTGCATCGTTCGGCGGTCAGGCCAATATCTCTGGGGCTGTTGTTGCGGCTGATATTTTCAATAAACTGTTTTTGTGTAGCGGCATCCAGCGCGTCAGCCACATTGTCAAGATTTGCAGTGCCCGCTTCCAAATCCTTGACCTGCAAAACCGCAGCATCGCTTATGATGCGCTGGGAGGAAAGGGATGTGACGAAAGTCTGTAATGTCTTGATCGTGTTTTTGGAGTCTCCAAGGCGGGCGTATGACAAGGCCGTATAGAGGGCTGGCTCCCACATGCGTTTGTCTCTGGTCAGTGTTACTTTCATGGTGTCCACGCATTCCTGATAGCGTTTTGCGTAGTAAAAGGAGATGCCGGCTTTGGCCAGAGTAGAAGGGAACCGAGCGGTCCTACTCGGTGGATCTGCTTTTAGGCCGTCACTGTATGCATCTGCCGATCTGACAAAATATCCGTCTGACTTGGCTGTCTGCTGAGTTGTATATGTACGCCATGCGCGTTCGAAGTTTTTGTCGCCATTTTGGATTGATCTCCAGGCTTGTGCCGGAGCAACGGTGGCGAGCAGCAGGATTGCTGTAAGGATGGTTATGGTGAATCTGTGCATATTGTACTCCTTTCTGATCAAGGCATGTATGCCCTGGCTATGCGAAAAATGTCGTCGTAAGCATACTTGTTGCGGATTGCCAGAGCCATTTCCATGGCCATGTCCATTTTGCGTCCGGTTTCCACCAACACTCGGTCCCTGATACCTTTCATGTGGTAGGTCAGGAAGTCCGCTTCAAAGTTGTCGATGGCTAGTGATACGCCTTCGGAAAAAAAACGGGAACCTGTATGCGGTATGAATTGTTCCAAATTCTGTCGTCCTTCCCGGCGTGCGAACATGACGAAGAACAGGAGTTTGACCAGCAGTCTGTCTGCTTGGAGTTTGTGGTCCACGGATAATAGCGTGTCGAGATTGACGCCTCGTGGTCGGATAGCGTCAAACATAGCGGTGGCCATGTCGAAAGCCCGATCCTCGGTCATGAGCGGATGGGCAAATTTGGAATCCATCCGTACCAGTGTTATGCGGGGGTTCTCGCCGGATGCGATGGCATATATGGCGAGACGCATGAGGTCAATTTTGGTACGATAATCATCGAGCTGGATTTCCCGTTTGGCTTGCGTCAGGCGACGGATCAATGGGATATCGAGATTGGAGAAAGCCGTTTCAAGTAGATGCAGAATGAACGGTTCAACAGTGTTGGCGATCTCTTCATCCAGAATGGCACGGCCTTTTTTGGCATCCATTATCTTTTTAATGGACAACCAATAGGCGGCCAACCCTTCGACGGGCATTTCTAGTATATCAAGTTCCTGAGGCTTTTCCATGGTGGTGCGCTTTTGGGTTGACGGGGCAATAAAAAAAGAGACACCCTGTCGATTACACGCGAGTGTACCTGAATTTCAGAAGAAAACAAAGAGACATACCGCATACGGAGAGCACTTTTATGTTGGAATACCCACAATTCGACTCGGTCATGGTGTCCATCGGGCCGCTTGAGCTTCGCTGGTACGGCATGATGTACATCTTCGGCATTGTGTCCGGCTGGCTGCTTGGTCGGTATAGGGCGACCAAGCCGTGGAACAAGATGACACCCAAACTCATGGATGATTTCATCACCTGGGCGATTCTCGGTGTCGTGCTCGGTGGTCGTATCGGGTATGTTCTGTTTTACAATGCGAGTTTTTATTTTTCCAATCCGCTTAAGATATTCGCGGTATGGGAAGGCGGTATGTCTTTTCATGGCGGCATGCTTGGTGTGCTGGTGGCCATTTGGCTGTTTGGTCGGGCCAACAACATGACGTTTATGGAACTGGGCGATTTTGTGTCCCCATTAGTTCCTCCCGGACTTTTCTTTGGTCGTATTGGCAATTTTATCAATGCTGAATTGTGGGGCCGCTATACAGATTTGCCTTGGGCCATGCCTTTCCCCGGCGCGGGAGGACTGCCCCGTCATCCTTCTCAGCTTTATGAAGCAGCTCTCGAAGGACTCGTCCTTTTTGCTGTGGTCTGGTGGTATTCTTCCAAGCCGCGTCCCAAGGGATGCGTTGGTGCGTTGTTTCTGCTCGGTTACGGGTGTTTCCGTTTTCTTGTGGAATTTGCCCGCGAGCCGGATAGACATCTCGGTTTTATCGCTTTGAACTGGCTGTCCATGGGGCAATTGTTGTGCATGCCAATGATCCTTTTCGGTATTGGCTGGATATGGTGGTCCTATCGGAATGATGTGTAACTCGGTTTGCGATAGCGGCGCATCTTCATGGTTGGGGAAGTTGCGCTTGTCCTCGTTGTACTGGAGTACGGCTGTGGGAAACGCGAACTTTTTCGTCGAGGACCTGCATCACTCTCACAAACTTCACGACAAGTTTCTATGATGCCGTTAGCGGGCGGTCTCTTTTAGAACTTTGGGATTTCAATTTCGAATAATTTGTTCCAATGCTTGCCCGTGACATACAACCGACCAGTCTGCGCGTTGAGAGCAATGCCGTTGGCGACACCGCTGTCTTCTGACAGTCGTTGTCGCAGGGGGGACAGATCAATACGCCCTTGAACCAGACCTGATTCCGGGTCGATGATTACCATGATATCGGATTTCCAGATGTTGGCGTAGAGCAGACCATTTACGTACTCAAGCTCATTGAGAAATCGGACCGGTGTGTTGTTGTCAGTAACAGTGACTGTCTTTATCTGGGCGAAGTCTTCAGGGGCGTGAAAGTGCAGTGAGGCTGTGCCGGACGAGAGGATGAAATCTGTCCCATCAAAGGCTAGTCCCCATCCTTCGGTTTTTTCGGATTTTTTGCGATAGGCGAAGGATGTACGTTTTTTCATGTCATCCAAACCATAGATGAAACCAGTGCCGGAGCGCCATGTGAGCAAACGAAAAGTGTCTCCGCATGGAGCCATGCCTTCGGCAAAGTATCTATTTTTTAGCGGAACAGTTTGCAGGTGGCGGCCTGTTTTCAGATCAACTTTTGCCAGAAAAGAACGTCCATAGCCTCCAGATGATTCGTAGAGTGTTCCTTCATGGAAAAAAAGACCTTGCGTCGACGTCGCCGGATTATGTGGAAATTCCGTAATAAGAGTGCAGGCGTGAGCCTCTGTTTCGGCATAGGTTGTATGTGGGCAAATCAGAAAAGACAGAATAATCAGGAGTATGAAGGTCGATCGGCGCATTGAGTGGATATCCTTACGAATGGCAGGTCGGAAAGAAACATCAGAGGATGTGTCTTTCCGACCTGGGGGAAAGGAGGCAGGAAGTCGGGTCTCGTAGTGGGAGGGTGGACCCGGAAGGCTGCTTCCTAACGTGCTATTGTTTGACGGCATTGATGCCGCCGAGTGCAAATTTAACGACGTGGTCAACAAATGCGTCAATGTTTTCATCCATGCTTGGCCGGTTCGGCGTCAACCGTTCCAGAATGGGCTGGATGAGCAATTGGTCGAGTATCAAGGCCCAGACGTTGGCACTGCAAAAAGCCATGGTCATTTCAGGAGTGTCAGGTCCCATGATGTCTTTCATGATTTGGCGCAGTTCGTTGGCGCGAGCCTGCACCTGTCGGCGGACAATGAAGTCGAGATGTTTGCTCGGTTTGGCCATTTCTCGCAGAAAGATCGACCATCTATGCGAGGTCATGCCATTGCCCATTCGATAGATTTCTGCGATCAGACCGCGAACGAATTCATGGAGTCTTTCTTCTGGTTGCAGGGCATCACTGCCAACTTTTTGCCAATCTTCCCCTTTGGGGAAAATTTCTTCCAGTACGGTGGCATACAGGCCGTTTTTGCTGCCGTAGTGATAATTGACTGCGGCGACATTGGCTTTGGCACGACCACATATGTCTCGTACGGTTGCCGAGTCGAAACCCTTGTCTGCAAAAACTTCAATAGCTGCGGACAAAAGTGCTGCCTTGGTGTTGACGTCTTGTGGTTCGTTCATATCTTTATTATCTGTTTGGCGTATTTGATTTTGGATTGCTTGAAACAGTTGTTTTAATTTCCATAGCAAATACAGGGTTTAAGTCAAGCGTATTTTGTCGACGATATTTTGTCGGATGTTGCATAGTGTGAGGCAAGGAGAAGATTGTGGACGTTGTTTTGGCTGAAACAGCCGGGTTTTGTATGGGAGTCGATCTCGCGCTGACGCGGTTGGATGAATTGATCGCCAATGCGAATGGGAGGCCAATTTATATTTTGGGGCCTATTATTCATAATCCGCAGGTGCTCAAGCAGTACGCCGAAAAGGGCGTAGTCATGGTGGATACCCCCGAGGAAGTACCGAGTGGCGCATATGTTGTTATTCGTGCCCATGGCATTACCCGGCAAGTCGAGGAAGGACTCAAGTCTCGCGATGTACATATCAAGGACGCCACATGTCCTCGGGTTAAAAAAGCGCAATTGCTTATAGCGCGTCATACCGACAAGGATTCAGTTCTGTTGTTGTATGGTGAAGCGGACCATGCAGAAGTCGCTGGCTTGGTTAGTTATGCAGGCAATGGATCTTTCGTATTTGGCACTCCTGAAGAGCTTGAACAGTATGAGCTGGCTAAAGATAAAAGATATGTTTTGGCCGCACAGACCACACAGGATCGTGTTTTATTTGACAAGATTTCCGAACGGTTATCTTCGGATGAAGATGTTGAAGTGACCGTGCTCAGTACTATTTGTGACGCTACCAAGCTCAGGCAGGCCGAAGCAAAAAAGCTCGCCTCTGAAGTTGATTTCATGGTTGTCGTCGGAGGATATAACAGCGGCAATACCCGCCGATTGGCTCAGGTTGTTTCCGATGCGGGGACGCCGTGTAAGCATATCGAAATATTGAGCGAACTGCCGTTGAAGGATTTGGTCGGCTATTCTCGGATAGGGGTTACCGCTGGAGCATCCACTCCGCGAGTCCTCATTGATGAGGTGCTTGATGGCCTGGGTTCTTTGTAATCGAGTTGAGTAATTTTGTCCTTGATGAGCAAAAAGCAGGGACCAGGCGGTCCCGGATGGAAAGAGCTTTCCGGAAGCTGACCCTGGTCCCATGCCCTATGCCACGCCACATCAAGCCGTCCTTTTTTGTCGACCAGGGCAGTGGAGGGCGTTGGTCGACGGACCGCACTGGTCGCGGTCATGAGGATGCGGCGGTGGCGGCTCCGATGAGAAAAAATTGTCATGCGGTGGAATTCCTTCGCATGCTGTAGATATACGCCTTTCCTCTCGTGCTGGTATTATTTTTATGTCCTTGAAAAGGGACGGTGCCTGACCGGGGGTAAAAGGAAATGGCTTGTGGTCGAGGGCTGCAAGGCATACCGTCGCGACGAGAACATTCTATGATCAAAAAAGGAGCATGCCATGGACATCAACAAGGCGCTTGAAGACCTGAAAAAAGAACCCGGTTTTGCCGACAACGTGGGAATGGTACTTGTTCATAATGGTATCGTGCGCGGCTGGTCTCGTAAGGATCGGAGCGAAGTTACAGCCATTGAAGTGACACCTGATCTGGAAAAGATCGAGGAAATTCGCAAAGAGATCGAAGCCTATGAAGGCATTTTCAGAGCCAAGGCATTCGCTTTGTCGGGACGTATGCAGCCCGGCGACGATGTGCTGTTTTTGATCGTGGCCGGTGATATTCGTGAAAATGTGAAAGCAGCCCTCGCTGACTTCCTTGATAGGGTCAAGGCAGAGGCTGTTACCAAGAAAGAGATTTTTGCCTGAGGAAATTCCATGCACGCTCCCATTCAAGACAGTCACGGCCGTACGGCCAGCTACATGCGCATCAGTGTCACGGATCGTTGTAATCTTCGGTGTACCTATTGCGCCGGGGAGGGAATGGAATTCATTCCTCACCCTGACATTTTGCGATACGAAGAAATTCTGGATCTCATTTCTCTGGCCGAGGGATTTGGTGTTGAAAAAGTTCGTTTTACCGGTGGTGAACCTTTTGTCAGAAAAGGATTCGCAGACTTTATGATGAAAGCGGCCCAGCGTTTTCCTGAGGTCGATATGTGCGTGACAACCAACGGCACATTGATCGGTGATCATGTTGAACGCCTTGCCAAGGCCGGTGTGAAACGGATGAATATATCTCTGGATACCATGGATCGGGCGAAATTTGAGAAAATTACCGGGCGGGATGAGTATAATACGGTCCGAGAAAATATTGATCGCTGTCTGGACGCCGGAATGACCGTTAAGGTCAACAGTGTGGCCATGAAGGGAGTCAATGACAATGAATTGCCGGGATTCGTGGAATTTGCTTCGGAACGGAATCTTGATTTTCGGTTTATCGAATTTATGCCTGTGGGCACGGAAACGGGTTGGAAGGATGATCTTGTCTGGACCGCAGATGAGATATTGAACGAGGCCAGTGAACTGACTGAATTGCGGCCTTCCGTTAATGGAAGCAAGCACGGGCATGGACCTGCACGTATGTTTGATATCGTGAATGGTAAAGGACGCATCGGTCTGATCTCGCCATACACCAATCATTTTTGCGCCACCTGCAACCGATTGCGTATTACTTCGGATGGGCTGCTCAGGACATGCCTTTTTTCGGACAAGGTGTACAATCTTCGTCCAGCTCTGCGTAATTCCAAACTCGGTGTAGAATTTGTGGAGCGTATTATTCGTGCCGCGAATCGAAATAAGCCTATCGGTCATGAACTGCTCAAGAAAATGCCCGCAGGGCAGGGTGTCTGCCAAACTCGTATGGCTTCCATCGGCGGATAGATGCCCAACCGAGGGTGAGTCTCTCAGCTATGGGATAGACTTCGAATTGTTTAGAATAAAATATGAAACGGTCTTCATTGAATGAAGGCCGTTTTGTGTTTTAGGTGTGGTCGTAAAAAATTAATCCTTTTGGGAACGGAAAATCATTCGACAAATAAAAAACAGGCATATTGTTAGAATAAGACAAGGCATAATGAGGATTGCCATCATATAAAGGGTATTTGTCATGGTTATGAGAACTGCCATATCTTTATTGTGATCGAAAATATGCGCTTGAGGACCATACCACCAGCGTGAAATCGGGTATTTTCTTAATTGATGGTCAGTGTTTTTATAAACCAGAACAATATTGAAAAGAGATTTCAGGTTAATATAATAGGAATTTATGTTTGCAGGATAAGCTCTTTTCCCATGGAATTGTAAATTTATTGGTTTATTTGTGTATGTGAGGTTTTGTTGTATTTCTTCTGCACTGAGGTTTCTTCCGTCTTTATCGTGAAAAGTAAGATTGAAGGTGGGGTCAAATAATATCCATTTATTATTGATTTTTACTTCTGAAGCTACGTGGATGTCGTATCGGCTTACCATGTATCTTTTGAGTATGACCCTTCTGCTTTCAATGTGGTTGTCTTTTAATAAGGCTCGAAAAGCCTTTGTCATTCCAAGGCAGAGTGCTTTGCCGCTCTTCAGGATTTCTTTCCCATTTCCAGAGGCTGGCTCTGTTAATGTAATTGTATTACCAACCTGTTGCATGATTTTCAATGCCTGATTGTATTTGAAGCTTGACGGACTCTTCTTGACCGTTTGAATTATCTTGCTTGCGTTATGCGCTGTGAGATGTGTTTGCAATAAGTTGAACTCACGGAGAAAATACAGTGAAGCAATATTGAGTGGGATGAGTATGCAAAGTGCAATTAAGACCTTCCGCATGTTTGAACTCCAATGCTAATTGATGCCGAGGTCCGCCCTGTGGGCCGGGACGCCGGTTTTGCCTTTGGCATCTTGCCGGTCGAGAAGGAAAACACGCTCTTTCAACTCCGGCTGTTTTTCGATGATGTACCCTTTAACAGTGTTGGCCCGATCCATGGCAAGATTATGGAGCAGTTCGTCGGTGATCACGATGCGGTCACGAATGAATTTTTCCATGACATCAACTGGTTGTAAGTCTGTCATGAACAGAGTCGTCGGTTTGATATCTTCTTCGTCCGGTTCGTCTGCATACGCTTCAAATAGGAGGGCTTCATATTCTTCGGGTGTTATGACCATGTCAGCCACGTTTTGTTCAGCTTGTTCGGAACGGGTGAGTGTGTCGTATTTTTGTTGTTTGATCTTGTCTTCGAAGATTGCTGCGATCAAGCCATTTTTGTCCGCCATCGGATCAATGACGCCGTCAACTTCCAGCGTGAGTTTTTTACGTTCACTCAACGCCTTGATGATGGTCTCCATTTTTTCTACCCCACCGGCATCCAATGCGTGTCTGCCGGGTTCAAAGACCACGAAATCCATATTTTCACCACCGCCGAACATGGAGCCGATCAGGGTGAATGGCGATGCCAAAGCCTTGAATAACAGGCTGACAATGGCCTTGAAAACAATACCGCCGATACGGAAATCCGGGTCGTTCAGTTCTCCGCGAATGGGCAGGTTCAACTCCATGTTGCCATTGCCATCTTGAAGCAGGGACAGACCGAACTCTACGGGAACATTGGGTGCATCAGGGCGTTTGTCTTTGGCTCCCAGCACCAGTTGTTCAATGTAGAATTTGTTTTCAGCGTTGAGTACCCAGTTTTCAGTCTTGAAGGTCACGTCCGCATAAAGTCGCCCTTTCTCGATTGGGTAGGCAAGGCTTTTGAGCGTGTAGGGAGTGAGCGGCACAAGTTCCATGCCGTTGATAGAGATTGCCAGGTCCGAATAAATTGGGGAAATGACCGGGTTGACCACGCCCGTGATTGACATGGGAGTGGGGCCGATGTTGGATTTGAAATCCATCTTGGGTCTCGCTTCGGGCGATTGGTCGATGTCAGTGAGTCGCAAATCCATACCGGTTAATTCCGTAGAGAAGTCCGGGTGAACACTCTCGTCTTTGAAGGCGACAGTGCCTTTTGTTATGTTGATTGCGCCAATTTTAACTGATTGGAAGAATGACAACTTTTCTTGGCTTTCCGTCGGCTGAGCTGTTTCTTCTGGGACAATTTGCTCTGTTTTTTCGTTTTCAACCACGGGCGGTGGTTGGGGTACGCGCAAGACTCGCAGTATGTTCATGCGTCCTTTTTCATCGAAATGAATGAGTCCGCGTGGACTTTTCAGGTTGATTTCACCGATGGAAAGCGTGTTTGGGTCGTTGGCAAAGGCGATGGAGTTTATTTCAAATTTGTCGATGCCAGCCACTTCATTTTTACTGAGAGTGTCTTTGATGGAGACTGCGCCGAGCGCTGTATCACCTGTGACAGTGAGTTTTGGTTTTTCGCCTCCCTTGAATGAATATTTCAGGTTGGCAAAAGCTGCGCCCTTGGCAATGAGTAGGTCTGTGTATTCAGCCAGATAGCCATCAAATGGACGTAGTCCAACGCCGTTGACGCGCATGGTTCCTTCAGACCAGAGTGGGGTAATGGAGGCTTTGCCCTGTCCTGAAAATGATCCATTGCCTGTCCATGTTCCACTCAAGGAAAAAGGCATGGTGGCGTTTTTTTTTGTTGAAAGGGCTTGTAGGTCCAGTGTGAACTCTTTGATGCCCAGATTGGCCGGGTGTTTGAGTGCCATGTTCTGGAAGTCGGCGACACCTCCTTTAACAAGAATGCGGCCAAATTCAGCATGCCATCCGCCTGCCCAGGTTTTTTCTGCAACCTCGACGACTTTGGATTCACGCAATATCTTTTCTTCTTTGATCAAGAGTTTACCCAGGTCAAATTGGCCGTTTTTTCCCATGACGACTTTGGCGAATGGACCTGTAATTGTGACGTTCGCGACGGTCACAGCTTTGTTTTTCAAGCTCATGGAAGCACCGGATACATCCAATGCAGTCAGTCCGAGACTTGGTTTTTTGGCATCTGGTTTGCGGATAGAAATATCTCGCAACGAGGCTGTCCCGTTTGTGACATCCAGAGAAGGGGTGTCCCCTTCCATTTTAAAGTCGATGTTGGCCGAAAAGCCTGCAACACCTGTGTCCACAATGAGTGGTTGCGCATGATTGATATAGGATTTGTAGGCCGGGATCGGGAGATTCTTTCCGGTCACAGAAAGGGAGGCTGCAAGGGGTTGTACAGTGGCTATGCCTTCTATTGTTATGATACCCTGAGCCTTGCCTGCCGTAGCTTTTATGTGACTAGGCCTGTCTCCTGCTGTTGTAATTTCCGTTCCTGTGAACGAGAGAGGAGCAAAGGTTCGTTTAAAGCCGTTTTTTACATGGCGGTCTTCCCAGTCCACAGCGCCTTCAATTATATCTATTTTCCGAATATCCAGAACAAAGGCTGAATCCGTTTCTGATTCGGTTTTGACCTTTGGGCCGGCTTCACTCATTTTCGAGCCAGGGAAATAGTGCGCCCAATTGATGCTGTTGTCTTTGTTGCGGATAACTTTGAAGTAAGGGTTCTCCAAGCTTATGCTGGTGAGGATCAAGGCCCGGTCTCCCAGAGAGAACCGTTCCATTTCAAAAGCGAGTTCTTTTACCGAGAGTACTGAATTTTCGTTGGGATCAGTCAATTCCATATTGGTCAGCTTGCCACCACCACCGAGGAATAGATTGAGTCGTTGCGCGTCAGGCCGTTCAAAAAAAAGAGAAATGTCCGAGGTGAATTTACCGTCTTTGAGTTGAAGCGGTGTTTTGATTGGTACATATTGCCAGTATTGATTGAGATCAATGTCCACGGCTCCAAGTTCAAATTCTGTGAGCAGGGTTTCGTCAAAAGGAAGTGTCCTGCCTTTCAGTTCGACTGGATCGCCATTGATTACAGCTGTAAATTTAGGCTGGGTAAATTCTTTTTTCATGCTCGTAAAAGACGAGGTGAAAGGAACACGAAGGAAAAGGTCGGAAATGATATGTTTTTTGTGATGAGGTTGGTCGTCGAAAGTAATTTTCGAGTTGGTCATCTCAAAGCCATAGAGCGCGAAGGGGAAAATTGCCTTTTCTTCCGGTGGCGTGTCTGTTGATTCTTCGGTTACGGCATCCGGCGTGCCAAGAAGGTCTGAAATGGAGTATTTCCCGTTCCCAAAGAATGTGATGTCTAACTGAAAATTCTCAAGATGTAGGTAGGCTATGACCGGGGCAAATTTCCATAGTGTGGAGATACCCGGAGCTGCTACGACTTTGTCCACGGAAAGCAGGTTTCCCTCACCTTCCAGCTTGTTGACCTTGAGGTTGATGATTTCAAGGTGGCAGGTGAAAGGGTTGAAGTAGATTTCTTCGATCTGGGCAGGCCTTTTCAAGCCATCATCGATTTGGCCCATGATCACATTCTTCAGTATGGGCGGTACCGCGAAGAAGCCGAATAGGGTGTAGGCAATGAAGGACGCCAAAAGCCAAAAGGCAATACGACGCAATTTGGGAGAGCTAATATGGATTTTATCAATAAATGACAGCATGTTCGACCTACCTACTGAAGGTGTTTGACTGGGAAGTCTTTTACCTTACCCGAAATTGTTCTCATTATCCATGCTTCTGGTGTGACGAAGAAAGGACATTATTGGGGTAGCATACAGATTAAGAGGCATAGCCTGATTGGGAGGTCGACAAAGAACGGGAAGTCTATGAGTGAGTGGGGTTTATCTCCTCCCAATTATTCCGACGATGAATATTCTGTACAAGGTCAATAATACAAAAAAGATGACGATGAGCATGACGCCGAGCATGAATGCGTGGTTCAGCATCTCTTCCATCTCTCCACTGCCTTGGTCGACCAGTTCGTCGACCCTGTCGAACAAAACGTCCTGTTGCTTGATCAGTCCGGCCATGGCTTGGCTGATTGCTGCTTCACGTTCTACGGAAACATTGAGCATAACGTCGTGAATCACGTCGTCCTGCCATGTAGTCAGGCCAGTTAAGGTTTGGGTCAGGGTTTCATCTCGTTGCTTCGAGAGGTTCACAAAGAGTTGGTTGATGAGCTTGGAGGCCTCGGCGCTCATTTCTTCGGGGAGACTCTCAGCGATATCAGCATATCTTTCGGACAGGCCGACCATCTTTTCCGTTGAAGTAATGAGTCCGTTTGCTTCCGGTTGGAAGACCATTTCAAGATAGGCAAGTCTGATTTGGAAATTAACCAGAAGTTGCATCCGGGAAACGAGGTAGAAGGCTCGGTCAATGGCTAGCTTCATGTCTTGCGCCACCCGTGCGGCTTCTTCGACACTGGCAAAAAGTCCGCCCGGCGCGATGAGCTTACGCATGGACGGTTTGAGACCGAGTTCGCCGAAGTCTTCAAAACGAACGTAGTTGACACTGATTTTGTTTGGGTATTTCGTACGCCATGCCATAATAACTCGTTTGAGTTCTTCTATTTGTGCTGGTGGCATTATCCTATTAGCCACTTCCCAAATATCTTTTTCAGCCTCTTGGATGATGGAGAGGGCGGGTTTTCCTTCTTCGCCGAAAATTTCGGGGATCCAGAAGTCTTCCCATACCATGCGTCGAAGGGTGGCAATGACAGTCATGTCCAGTAAAGACACGCCCGGATAAGGACCGGCTGCTATTTCCGTATTACTGGAAAGGTTGAAAACCAACATTCGGGCTGCGGTCAGCCTTGCCTGTGGCGTGCCAATTGCGTTTATGATTGCAGCGGCTTCACCCATGAGTGTGTTGGTTGTATCGGCGTACGCCATGACGGCAGCCTGGAGCTCCTGTGGCCCCATGTGTTCCGGATTTTCGATTTCCTTGGTCGTTTTGGTCACGAAAAAAGGCTTGGGGTGCTGGGGGCTGTTTACACTTCTTCCCCCTCCGCATCCGAAAAGGATAAGCAGTGTCATGAGCAGGATTGGCAGGTGTAGTTTCATGGCGAATGTCCGTATACTTTGCTCTGAATGATGTATTTTTATGAGTATATTCATCATGCGATAGGAAATATGCAACCATTATTTACTATTTTTTAAACATATATTTGAACATTTGTCTGTTGAAAGAATCATATTTTTTGTGTGCGTGGGCCTTTTTTTTATCCGTTAAGTACTATTTTGTATTTCCGAGTATGGGACGCTGTTTTTGTGAGAAAAAAGTAGGGGTTGTTGATTTATGGGGTAAAATGGTTTTATAATGCACTTAAGTGAAGGAATCCATGTGGTGTTTTGACTGCTTTGACATGGCTCCCCTACCCCCTGTGGCGTTTCCCCGTGATTCGGAGTGAGAATGTCTGATACGCATTATTACCATGGGTTGGCCAAGAGTATGATGTTTACCATCATACTCGTTTCCTTTGCTCCCCTTTTGTGCATCGTTCTTATCGCTGGCTATCAATACAGTATTGTTTATGAAGAAAAGGTCGAGGCTCATTTACGTGAGTTGGTGCTGAAGCACGACCAGTCGGTGGCTTCATATCTTGAAGAAAAAGTCGCTGAAATTCAGGTCCTTGCTGAAATTATTGAGTTGGGTAAACTCTACGATCCAGCCAGCCTTCAGGCCTTGCATGATGCGCTTGTTCGTGGTCATGGCAGTGATTTTGTGGATTTGGGCATGGTCAACAGTGAGGGAATTCAGGTCGCGTATGCAGGGCCATACAAGCTTCAGGGTGTGAACTATTCCGAAGAGGAATGGTTCAAGGCTGCCAAAAAGCGCAAGGTCCATGTCAGTGACGTGGGCCTGGGGCTTCGCGGAGTACCACATTTTACTATCGCCTTGTTGCTTGATGAAGATGGGCAGGAATGGGTTTTACGGACCACCCTCGATTTTATTGCTTTTAACAAGCTGGTTGAAGATATCCGTATCGGTGAAACCGGTTTGGCCTATATCATTAATAGACAGGCTGAGTTTCAGACCACCCCGCGTCGGGATATGACCGCTGAGGTCCCGTTCCTGCGTCAGATGGCTGTGGCCATGACTGAGCGATCCGGTCTGGTGAGAGGCAGGGCGGCCATGACTGTCGAGACCAATCCAGCCACTGGGCGCGAGACAATATTCGTGACAAGTCCTATCAAGAATGGCGATTGGATTATGGTGTATCAACAGGATGTGGCAGATGCCATGTCCGATTTGAACCGATCCAGGAATCTGGCGTTGGTAGTTCTGTTAATTGGTGGAATTTCTATTGCGGTCATGGCGTACCTCATGAGCAAGCGCATGGCACGTAAGGTGGCCCGGGCGGATGCGGCAAAGGATATCATGAATGAACAGGTTATTGAGGCTGGCAAGCTGGCATCTGTAGGAGAATTGGCCGCAGGTATCGCCCACGAGATCAATAATCCAGTAGCAATCATGGTGGAAGAAGCCGGGTGGATTCAGGATTTGCTTGAAGAGGGATTGGATGAGGATGATAATGAGCGTGAGGTACAACGCGCCTTGAATCAGATTAGGACTCAAGGGGGGCGATGTAAGGAAATTACCCATAAGCTGCTCAGCTTCGCTCGGAAGATCGATCCCACGGTTAAGTCTGTTTGCCTCAACGAACTGGTCCTTGAAATTGTGCAGCTTTCCGAGCAGCGGGCCAAGTATGCCAATGTAGTGATTGAAACCAGTCTTGGTGACAGCATTCCTCCGGTAGAAGCCAGTCCGTCAGAGATGCAGCAAGTCTTTCTTAATTTGGTTAACAACGCCATTGACGCCATGGACCCGGGCGGTGGTAATCTCGACATTATGACTCGTGTGGAAGACGATACAGTGATGGTCTCCATTGCCGATACCGGTTGCGGTATTCCGCAGGCCAATCTGTCGCGTATTTTCGATCCGTTTTTTACGACGAAACCCGTGGGTAAGGGGACTGGCCTTGGGCTGTCCATAATATACGGTATTATTAACAAGATGGACGGCACCATTGCGGTGAATTCCGCTGTGGATCAAGGAACGAAATTTACCATCCGTTTGCCGGTGGCCGAAGGCGAGGATGGAGGTGCGTGTGATTTTAAAATGAATGAACATGGGGCATCATGACGAGGTCCCGGTGAATCTGGAGGAAACATATGCCTGCGAATATTCTTCTCGTCGATGACGAACAGGGTTTTGTTGACACTATGGCCAAGCGGTTAGACAATCGTGGCCTGACGGTGACCATCGCCTACAGCGGACAGGAGGGTATAGATGCCTTGGCCGCTAATCATTTTATTGATGTGGTGGTTATGGACGTCAAGATGCCCGGTATGGATGGCAATGAGGCCTTGAAGGTGGTCAAATCGGAATTTCCGTTGGTGGAGGTCATCATGTTGACCGGTCATGCAACGGTGGAGTCCGCTATCGAGGGTATGAAGTCCGGTGCATTCGACTACATGATGAAGCCGTGTGATCTTGAAGAATTGTTGGTCAAAGTCGATGAGGCCTATGACAAGAAACAAACTCATGAAACCAAAATTCATGAAGCCCGTGCCAGACATATTGTCCTGCGAAGGGGCGATTAGGAGGGATGCTTGATGAGTGATGCGCCCATTCGCCTTCTTTTGGTGGATGATGAAGTCGGTTTTCTGGAAGTTTTACAGAAACGTTTGGGGAAGCGTGGGCTTAACGTGACCATTGCCATCAGTGGGGCCGAAGGCATACAGGTCTTGAGAGGGAGGGATTTCGATGTGGCTGTCCTTGACCTCAAGTTGGAGGACATGGATGGTATTGAAGTCTTGCAGATATTTAAGAAGATGGTTCCTGAATTGCCGGTTATCATGCTGACCGGTCATGGGAGTGAACAGGCGGCGCGGGAAGGTGTGGCATATGGCGCATTCGACTATATGCTTAAGCCGTGTGACCTTGATGATTTGTTGAAAAAGATTCGCCAGGCCGTTGATCAGGCATAACTGGCAAATGATGGAGAGTGTATATGGCAGGCATCAAGGTGCTTCTCGTGGATGATGAAGCGGGTTTCCGCAAGACGCTGGGTAAAAGGCTCGGCAGGCGGGGAATGACTGTTGAGGAAGCAGACTCGGGCGAAAAAGCTCTTGAAATTCTCGAATCATTTGAGCCGGATGTCGTTTTGCTTGATGTCAAGATGCCCGGCATGGATGGCCTGACAACTTTGCATAAGCTTAAACTTATCAACCCATTGGTCGAAGTAGTTATGCTTACCGGACACGCTAGCATGGATATTGCCATCAACGGTATGGAACTGGGGGCGTTTGACTACTTGATGAAGCCTGTGGAGTTCGAGGAGTTGTTGTATAAGCTTGAGGATGCCTCCATTCGTAAACGGCATCATGAAGAAAAAATTACGGCCAAGGAACACAGTCAGTAGCGGCCAATCATGATTTATTTTTCCCTGAAAATGTATTTTCTGTGTCGACGGAGGCCATATGGGCTTTCTTGACTGGTTGCCGTGGAGAGCGCGAAAGAAAACCCCTGAAGAATTGTCAGAGATTCGTCGGGTCTTTGCGGCGCGATATGATCATTTTCGTCTTTTGATTCAGGCCAACACGCGCGCCCATGAATTGATAGGTGAGCTGGAGGAAGCCCTGCGCGGTTTTACTCCTTATGGAATGGAGTACGTCAACACTCTGTGCACTCGAATTTCAACATCTATTTTTCAAATGGTCCGTCATTTGGGTGAACTGGATCACAAAGGGCACGACGAGCTTATGATCGCCATGCAGTCCATCAACGAGCGTATCATGACAGCGCTTGCGCCGGAAGAACATGTGATGAGCGGAGAGCTCGTCTTTGATTTGTCAGAAATTGGACGGGATCATGCGGATTTGTGCGGTCCCAAGATGGCCATGCTCGGTGAGGCAGGGAGCAGTCTCGGGTTGAATATTCCTGCTGGATTCGTGGTTACTGTGGCGGCGTATCGACGGTTTGTTGAAGCCGGCGGATTGCGGCCGGAAGTGGCGCGACTCATTCAGGCTACTGATGGAAACGATAGAGAGGCTTTGTTTCGAACCTCGTCGGATATAATGCAACTGGTCATGGAAACCCGATTGCCCGATGATTTGGCTGAAACAATTTTGGCCGCTTATGATCGGTTGAGCGAGCGACTTGGCGAACTGCCGGATCTGGCTGTTCGTTCCAGTGCTTTGGGTGAAGATGTCGAAGGTTCATCATATGCTGGGCAGTATCGGTCCGTCCTCAATGTGGACCGTGGAGCATTGTTGGATTCTTATAAGGAAGTGTTGGCATCTAAATTTTCAAGACAAGCCATGGCCTATCGCATGAATCGCGGCATCAGGGACGAAGATGTCGCCATGAGTGTGGGGTGCATGACCATGGTTCACGCCATGTCCGGGGGCGTGGCCTATTCCCGGAATCCGGTCAACGTGCGGGACGATTCCGTTTCCATTCATTCTGTTTGGGGTTTACCCAAGCCAGTTGTCGATGGCACGGCTGAGACTGACGTGTTTTTGGTGAATCGTGATTCTCTGGTTGTGAACGACCGTATTGTTGCTGAAAAGCCCGATATGTTCGTGTGTAACCCCAAGGAAGGCGTTTGTCGCGAAAGTTTGCTGGAGGAGCAACGGTGCGAACCTTCCTTGACTGATGAACAGGCCGCGACAATTGCCCGTGAGGCTGTACGGATTGAAGAACAATTTGGCACACCTCAAGACATAGAATGGGCCATGACGCCGGATGGCGTCTTCCATTTGTTGCAATGCAGGCCGCTTATGCAGATCGAGTCCACCAAAATTGCCCATCCATCCGCTGCCGATTTGCCAAAGCCGGTCTTATCCGGTGGACGAACAGCCAGTCCCGGTGTTGGGGTTGGTCCTGCATATTCTGTAAGGAAAGACGTGGATGCTTTGTCTTTCCCTGACGGCGGGGTGTTAATTCTTAAACATGCTTTACCCAGTCGTGCGGCGTTGCTTGATCGGTGCAGTGCGTTGATTTCGGAGCAGGGTGGTATGGCCGGTCATTTGGCGAATGTTGCGAGAGAATTTGGCGTTCCTGCGCTGTTTGGTGTGAAAGGTGTGGTCGGGAATTTTGAGAACGGTCATATCCTTACAGTGGATGCCGATGGCCACGCGGTTTATGATGGAGCGGTTGAACCATTGCTCGTGGAAAAACCGAGAGAACGGATTATGCGCGGGAGTCCTGTGCAGGGAGCCCTCAGGAAAGCGGCGCGTCATATTGTTCGTCTTAATCTGACTAATCCGGAATCCCCGGAATTCAAGCCGGAGAATTGTAAGACCCTGCACGACATCATGCGGTATTGTCATGAAAAGGGCGTAGCTGGAATGTTCGAGTTTGGCACGGACAACGATTTTATTGAAGCTGCGAGTCGTCAGCTTATTTGCGATGTCCCCAAACAGTTTTGGGTGTTAAATCTTGACGACGGTTTCTTGCCGGAAGGAGAGAACAGGTCTGACCAATGTATTCTGCTCAAACATGTGGATTCATACCCCATGCATGCCTTGTGGGAAGGGATGCAGGCAGTTCAGTGGGAAGGCCCCCCGCCGGTTCATACCAAGGGGCTTATGTCGGTCATGTTTGAGGCTACCATGAATCCGGATTTGAATCCGTCATCCGGCACTCGGTATACGCAGAAAAATTATTTCATGATTTCCAAAAATTATTGTTCGCTGCAATCTCGTTTCGGTTTTCATTTTTGTGGTGTCGAATCTCTGGTGTCAGATCGGACCAGCGAGAATTACGCCAGTTTTCAATTCAAGGGTGGAGCTGCCAATGTGGAACGGCGCATTCTGCGTGCTCGTTTCGTGGGAGATCTATTGGAAGAACTGGAATTTCGTGTCCGTGTTCGTCAGGATAATATGTTCGCCCGAGCTGAAGGGCTTCCTCGGAAGGCCATGGGCAGGCGGTTGAAAATTCTTGGCTATCTCATCACGCACACCCGTCAGCTTGATATGATCATGACCAATAAGGCCGAAGTCGCACGACGCAAGGCTCGGTTCCTCAAGGATTTTGCGATGTTTGATTGATTGTCTTGAGGTCATATAGCAAGAAAAAGGCCCCGGAAGCGATGCTTCCGGGGCCTTTCATATTCAGTAAGCCTATCGTCTACTTAGTGTGGCATTCGCCGCAGGCAACCGGGCCTTTGGCCTGCTGCTTGTGGCAATCAATGCACTGCTTGTGGTAGGCGCGCATCAGCGGAGTGCCGCCGTCAGTGCGTTCTACCTCATGGCAGGATGCACAGGTTTCGCCTTCGCTGGAGTTTTCAAGGTCCTGCTTGCCGTCATCGGTGATACCGTGGTGACAGACAACGCAGTCTTCCAATTCTGCCTTTTCATTGTGGGCGTCATGCATGAAGGGGACCTGCGGGCGTTCGAGTTTGGCGAATGCGTCCACGGGGATCATTGTCATGTCGTCCTGAGCAAAGGCGGCCGGAGCCATGTATGCGATGACCAGCGCAAGGATGGTCAGCATGGAGGCCGCAAGCTTAATGGTATTTCTTTTGTGCATGGCGTCCTCCTTACACTTCCGGTTTTTCCATCAGTTCGTAGATGATATCGCCGATGAACTTTCCGTGCATGCCGAGATCATAATAACCGATGATATCTTCAATGCCGCCGTGGCAGTTGTGGCATGGGATAACGATATCCTTGACTCCGGTGTTCTTAAGCTGTTCAGCCTTGACCCGGTTGCCTTTCATGCGTGTGTTTTTGAACGGCGGACCGCAGTTGATGACACCGCCACCGGCGCAACAACAGTAGTTGTGCTCACGGTTGGGAGTCATTTCCACGACCTCTTCACAGAGGTAGTGAACTACGTCTCTGAGCTTGTCCATCAGACCGCGGCCACGAATGACGTTGCACGGGTCCTGAATGGTGACAGGCTTTTCGTATTTATGGGTGATCTTGAGTTTGCCTTCCTGAATCAAATCCCAGTAGAATTCGATGGCATGGATGACAGGAATGGGCATTTCCTTGTAGCCGAGCCAGCGGTTGCCCATGTCATAGATAGACCTGAAGGCGTGACCACATTCGCCCATGACGATGCGTTTAACACGCAACTTCTGAGCAGACTCGTAGTGGGCGCGTTTAATGCGACCCATGTTTTCCCAGTCGCCCACGTACATACACATGTCCGAGTTATCCCAACCGGGATGGGACGGCATGGTCCAGTCAATACCGGCTGCGTTCATGATGGCGGCAGCCTGATAGATGAGCTGGGTACGGAACTTCGGTTCGGGACCGATGACCGAGTAGTAGACGTCTGCTCCTTCCTTATCGAGAGGAATGCGCAGGTCCGGGAACTCATCACGGGCTTCGTCTTCCTGCCATTGCAGGGAGTCGATCCATTCATCATCCTTGACCCACATCTGGTTCATGGTGGAGGAGTGAGAGTGCGCTGTATCGCGGATGTACTGCGGGACAACGTCCAGCAGGTAACAGATACGGCGGACTGTGATCATGACGTACGCAATATCAATGCCCACTGGGCAGTAATGCGCACACCGTTTGCACAGGTTGCATTCGGTGAAGGCGATCTGGGCCATCTCGTAGATGCGCTCAGGGGTAACCTTTCCCTTGGTGTCCATCAATTCGTACATTGTCTCCGTAGCTTTACTCACTGGGGAGTAGCTCGGATCCTCATCGTGGGACATGTAGAAGTGACAGCCTTGCGAACAAAGACCGCAACGCATGCACGTCTCTTTGTACGCTTTCAGCTTTGCTCCGGTTTCGCCGGCAAGCGTTTTGGTGACCACTTCCTGAATTCTTTCGGTGGTCAGACCGGCGATACCGGCTTCAAGGCCGACATCGGATATTATTCTGTCAGTTATACTCATTATTCATAACCTCGCGTTACTTTGATTAGTTGTGGCCTACCAGTCGTTGGCGTGGCGAACGCCACCGAACTCGGAACCCATGTACGCCCTGGTGAACAGGATGAACAATGCATGGCTCAGGCGGGTGAACGGAATCAGCGCAATAAGAAGTTCTGCGAAGATTACGTGCAAGGTAGTCATCAGGAGAACCGGACCCACCTGATGGTAGGCCAGAACGCCAGTGATGAATGGCATCACAACAAGAATCAGGGCAAACCAATCCTGACAGCGGGTCACGCCCTTGACGTGAGGCAGTGTCAATCGGCGGTATGCGAAAACCGCACAGCCAGCGATGGCCACGAAGCTGATGACATCTCCCATGTAGGAGGGCAGGCTCGGAATACTGATACCAAATGCGGTGTCCCAAAGAACCACGTGGGCGTTCAGAAACACGGCCACCAAAAGGAACGCGATGTGAAACACAAAAGTGGTCACGGTCGCGAGGGGGTCGGATTGCCAGCCCTGGGATTTGAAAGGCACCATCCATGCGAGGATGGAGCGCAGTCCGTAGTACCAGCTCATGTAAGCCAGAGAGGAGCCGTCTTTGGCCTTGGCCAAAGCATACATGCTCACCAGACGGTAAATGGAACCGATGATGAAGATGCCGAAAGCAACCCAGGCGAGGGGGCCGGTGACGAAAGTATACAAATCAGTCATTGCGTCTCCCTTCGCTTAGAATTTATCCACTTCCGCAACAATGCGGATGTAGCTGTTGTTTTCGATGGCGCGGATGAGCACTTTGGTTCCGTCTTCGTTGAAGACCGGAGGCCATGCATGATCAAAGTCTCGTTCGAACGGCTTGCCATTGACCAGAATGCGGCGTTTGCCGTCTTTCTCGACCATGGTGGCAGCGTTTTTGGAATCGGCGGAGAAAGTGACAGGCCAAGCCATTTCGTACGAGCCGGCCCAGGCTTTACCATCCACCACAACTTCGAAGTTTGCGCTGTATTCGCTTCCCAGTACGCCTGCCCGTTTGCCGTCAGGGCTGATTACCAGATCGGTAACGGTGGAGTACGTGGTGTCCCAAGGGGCGTTATCGCAGGCAGCGGTGAATTGACCATAGCCAGTGGCAACGATAGCCCACAGCTTGCTGCCGTCTTCCGAGTGCTGGAGTTCCAGACACTGGGCGTAACGGGGTTCCCAGATAACAACGCCATCACGAGCGACGCCCCATTTGCCCTCAATACGGACAGGAGCGACGATGGTGCCGTCTTTAGGGTTAAAGTTGGGTTCCCATACCTGATTAAAGGTTTGGGCCCACGGCTTGTCGTTTACGACGATGGTGTTTTCGTAAACAGTGACGCGTGCCTGTGCGGCAACAGTGTCACCCTTTGCATTGAAAGTCGGAGTCCAGACGTTCAAATAGCGTCCGGCCCAAGGCTTTCCATCAACGACGACAGAATATGCGCCGCGCTTGAAAGCTTCAATGTCAGCTGCAGGCATTTTTTCTACCTGCGCAACGCCAGCTGTGTGCAATCCGTCTGGAGACAGTGCAGGCTGGTTGACGTTGTCATAGGTTTCTTCCCACGGCTCACCGTTCAAGGCCATGGAGTACCGTTCCATGCCCTTGTGCATGGTAGCAATACCGGAGCCGTCTTCGCTGATGAGTGTGTCCCAGATGTAATCGGTTGCTTCGCCGACCATTGTGTCGTCCACGGTCAGAGCCCACTCCATGTCTTGTTGACAGATAGTGGCCAGTCTTCCATCCGGTGTAAATTTCGGATACCAGATCTTTTCGTAAACGTTTTCCCATACCGAGTCGTTGGTTCGAACGGAGAATTCGCCGTCGCCTACTTTGACGATTGCGGCCAGTGTTTCGCCATCAGGTGAAACATAAGGCTCTTCCTGCCATCCGTGCCCTTCGAGCGGGGAAAGGGATTTAACGACCGTTTTCTGGCCGGTTTCCCAATCCCATGAGGAGATTTTTCCCATAGCACCCCCTTGTGTGTGACGCCGTGTTTATTACGGCAAATGCGCCTCGCTCATGCAAGGCAGACCAATAAAGCAGTGTGGTAGAAATCGTCATAATTGGACCTTTCCGGGCCACATCCATGACGAGTTCAACATCAGAGGATTTAATACGATCGGAACAGTGTTTTCACTATTTCGGATCGATGGCGTGCATCCCTTCCCAAAAACGCACCCCAATCCATGGCTGTTTCCAGCTGAAGCCGTGATCCTTGCATGACTGAACAGCCATTCAATCGTCTGATATATCTGACGATTCAAGGCTCCTGTCATCCCGCGGACCAGCGACATGGTTCTCTATAACCATAGCGAGTGTAAATAGTCCATTCTTTTCACTATAAAAGGACTGTTTTACGTCAGATAAAAACCCACCAAATCGGTGCCAAATTGCCGATGAAAAAGGGCGATTTTGCTTTATGCAAAATCGCCCTTCGAATTATAAAGTACTGTCCCTATTGTCGACTGGAGTCGAGCATGAGTCGGCTTATGCGTAGAAGACAGTCCGAAGAACCACCTGGTTCTGGATCAACCGCTACAGTATTCATGAATCGGGCAGTCACGTTGCCTTTGCTGTCGACGTTTTCGATGAAAAATGCACCAAGCTCATAAACTGTAATGGTATTTCTACCGCCTGTTGGTGGGTAGCGAGGGTCATAAAAGGAGATGATGGCCACGCGAGGACTGTCGAGAGGATCACTAAAGGAGCTGCCTTCAATGGAGTTAGTTGATGTGTCCCATGCCGCGTAGGGATCAAGTCCAATGAGGTTGTTGGTTCCGGCTTTGACCGGGCCAGCCGAGTTGCCGGGTTCGATCAACAATTCGTCGCCTGGTTCAACAGGATATTCACTGTTGGAGCCGGTACACCCTTCAATATTTTCTTTGACCATAGCCGCACCCGTTGTCGGATTGCCCTTGTTGATGGGTGGCAAATCTACAAGATTGTACTGCCCGGGAGCGATGGCCAAGCTTGGGTCTCCCGGTTTGATAATGATCTGGGTGCCGACGTCGTCCTGAGTGTATCCGAGGACTTCTACCGAGTCGAGTTCCTGAACGCTTTCTACGTCCATCTTGTCGTTTTCGTAGTATTTGGTGGCAGGGGCAGCCGAATCGTCCCATGTAAACTTGGTGGGAACAACAAAAGGTTTGATGCATTTGCTGGAGCAGATACCGACGATACCTGCACGGGCTACGACTTGAATGTTTGCGAAGGGAATACCTATAGCCTTACCAAAATACAGTGGGAATGGATTACCTTGGGCTTCATTGAGAGTGACGGTGACTTCGACTTGATTAGGCTGGTCCTCATCAGGCACGCCATCTCTTAGGAAGACGATGCCTGTCGGCGTCACTGATTCGTTCGGAATATCCGTCGCTGTCAGGTTTCGTTCCGCGTATTTTGTGACAATGGCCCTGAGTTTTTCTATGTCGCTTCCTTCGGCCATAAGAGAATTGGCTCCGGCCAGTGCTCCGGCATCGGCAGCTGTCTGAATTGCGCCACGTTTGATATAGATTCGACCTATATCTACAGCCAAGGCACACATCCCCATCAAGGCGGCCATGCACATACCGACGAGAATGCTGGCCACGCCGTGTTGTTGGGAAAAAAGATTACGTAAAATGGTCATAATGGCATCACTCCACTTTGGCGTAGGCAACTATGGAGATGCCGTCCGGCATGAGTTCTTCCCATGGAAGTACGGTGCTTCCAGAGAGGTTGTAATTTAGCCTTACGGCAATTTCCTGACCGAGTTCAGGGTCATCCTGTCCGAGCTCTATTTCCACGACAAGGTTGTTTGATTCAAGCCCTGCAGATTCGACAAAGGCCTGCACTTGGGCAACAGGGTCATTCCCACGTGAGGCCATGACTACGCCTTCTCTTGCTGCGCGGGTTAAAATTTGATTCATGTCTATTAATTGAGACGCATCCCACATGCCTGTAATTAGCGGGATGAGTAAGAGTGACATAAGAAGGGCGAATTCAAGGGCCATGGCGCCTTGTTTCTTTGTATTATTTTTGCGCATGGTTACCTCTCATGAATCATGACAGCCGCAGCCGAAATGTTGGTCGGCCCTTCCAGAGATGGAAGCAGGTTATCGATGACATAAAACTCGAAGGGGACAGAAACTTTGACTTCAACGGGTTGTGACGCCTGGCGGTCGCTGATCACGACAGATGAAGACTGGTTAATTCCGCCTGACACCAGTTCTTCGGTAACAACCGATTCAATTTGGCTGGTGGTGCTTTCGTGAAGAATGGCTGTACGAGCTCCTTCGAAGGCTGCGTCACGGACAACACTTTGTGTCCAGTATAATCGGCCAGTATCCATGACGCCGACCAGTAACATCATGAAGATCGGGAACAACATGGCCATTTCTATGGCTGCTAATCCTTGTTTGGACTGAGTTTGTCTGTTCTTTTTCATTGTTGCTCCTGGTTACGACGCTTGTCGTAATGCGACTTTATTTAATGTAAAATAAGCAAGAGACATGCCATTGTTTTGTTGGGGTTTTGGAAATTTTAATTGCTTGAAATGAAAGATGTTTTAAGAATATATGAGGAGCTCCTCATGTGAATGCTTTATAAAATCCAGCATTTATAGAGTCGCCTTGATGAGAGCTCTATTTTGGATGGAGTGTGTTTTAGACAACCAATGGTGTTTTGGGAGTTGTAGATCGGATGAATTGTGGGTATATAGGAAATAATCCTGTTTACAGTAAAAGTGGTTTTGATTTACTTTTTATAGTGAAATGTCGTTAACATATTATATATTGAGGGCCACCATGAAGAAGATTCTTGCAATACTGACCGTGATTTTCTGTTTCGGCGTGACCGCAGCTTTTGCCGTTGACGGTGGAGCTTTGTACAAAAAACGGTGTGCCAAGTGTCATCGTGACGGATCCGAATCGTCTAAATCCGGCGGCGGTGTCGTTCTTAAAGGGCAGAGTAGTGGGGAGATCGAGATGAAAATGAATGGGTACGCCGATGGTTCGTATGGCGGAAAGAAAAAGAAGACCATGATACGTATTGCCAGCAAGCTCAAAGGGCAGGAAATCAATGCCATCGCGGAGTATATAGGCTCCATGTAACCCCTGAAATTATCTGATATACAGAAATATCGCCCGCGCCATGTTGAGGTGCGGGCGTTTGTGCTTTAAGTGAATAATATAATTGATAGGTTCAATGGTTATTTGCACCGTGCTTATGTGAGGAGCCCGATAATTTGGGTTTGAGGTTTTGTATCGCTGAGTGTCTTTTCGGCAACCTGATGTGCATGAGCATGCCGGGTGTTGGATTGTCGGCCCGGAAAATAGCACGGAGTTATGGAGTTGGTTAAATGGATTGTATATTTTCAATGAGAAAAAGCACGGCTTTGGGATTTTTCGTACTCCTTCTGTTCGTGTGGCAGGGCGGGACTGGGTGCAGCCGTCGTGCTGATGCGGATAAAGATCGGAAGACCTTGATAGTCTTTTGTGGGTCTACGATGATTTCTCCGATAATGGAGCTTGCCAAGCGGTTTGAGGCAACACACGATGTTACAGTGAAGATGACCTCTGGTGGTTCTCAGGATTTAGCCAAATCCATTGAGGTAAATCATGTGGGTGACATTTTTTTTCCTGGTTTCAAGACATTTGTTGATACCATGGAAGCCGACGGGCAAGTGGTCGATAGCGGGATGGTCGGGCATAATGAATTGGTAATTTTTGTGGCCAAGGGTAATCCTAGGAAATTAACGGGTGACCTCGTTCAGTTTGTGGATCCATCTTTGGCAGTTGTCATCGGTCATGAGGATCTTGGTGCTGTCGGAAAAGAGTCCAAGAGGGCTTTGTCGGTCATGAATATTTATGAGCAGGTGGTACGAAATACGGTTTTCATGGTATCGGATTCGAAAGGGTTGAGTGCCGCAATTCGAGAAGGCAAAGCGGATATCGTGCTCAACTGGAAGGCTGTAGCCCAACTTAAGGACAATCTTGATTATATTGACGTGATCCCCGTTAAAGGTATCGCTCCAAAACCGTTGGTCATGGCAAGCCTTATCTATAGTGCCAATCCAGAACTGGCCAAATCCTTTTTGCAACTCTGTGTCTCTCCCGAAGGCCGTGCGGTCTTTGAAAGGTTCGGTTTTTAATAATGGCTTTCAGTTTTCGAGAACCGATTTTACGGAAGATGTATTCCTTTTTCCTTTTGACCGGTGCGTGCATCTTCCTGACCCTTGCTTCTCATTTTCTTTTGGAAAAAAGTCAGGAAAATGCTCTTGATTTTGAGCAGAATCTGCGTGTTAAAACGCATATCAGCCTTATTGTTCAGCAGGAAATCCGTTCATTACAAAATCAGTTTCAATATATGTTGCTGTCTGCATCCGTTATAGAGCTGGACAACGCAAACAGCGAAATCGGCAGACTCCTGGAATTGGTGCAATCTGCTGTTTCGGTCATTGAACATGGCGGTGAGTATATTACCAAGGTCTCGGTAAACTTTGGAAATAAGGATATTATTGCCTGGCCGATTCGGCATGTAGTTGAAAATGAGGGAGAGGTAAGTCTGTCTGCCATCGAAATGCGGACTAATCTTGCACGATTGGAAGAGATGCGGACAGAATATTATGCCGTGATGCAGCAAGCGGTGCTCAGTCCCAATGGAAGAGAAGAGGGTGACTTGGCCCTGTATCACAAAAAGATTGCCCCGTTTTTTACTCGGTTGGTGGAGAGTTCCAACCGTTTGTATATAGAAAGCCTTGAATCCGAAAAATTTGCTGAGAAAAAGCGCAAGGGACAGGTTCATTTTTATAATTGGGTCGCATCAATTGTGGTCCCTTTCTTTTTGGTTATGACGGGTTTGATTGCGTTGTGGATTATCCGTGACATTCGTCGGCTTATCCATGAACGAGCCGAAGCTTTGGCCTCCATGACCGAGACCAAAGAAAATCTTGAAGGAATGGTTTTCAAACGCACCAAGGCCTTACGGCAGGAAGTCTCGGAACGAAGATTGGCGGAAAAGCGATTTGCCCGTCAGGCAGATTTTTTGACAACAGTTATTGAATCTCTCGGGCACCCTTTTCATGTCATCAATGTCCATGATTATACGGTTTCCATGTCTAATCAAGCGGCTAGAGACAAAGCTCTTGGTGCGGGGGACCATTGTTATTCGATGAATTACGATCTGCATAAACCGTGTTCGGCTATCGAACGAGGCTGTCCGCTTAATGAGGTAAGAAAAACCAAGAAACCGGTTATTCTGGAGCATAAGATTTCAACGTCAGACAGAGGGATACAATACCTAGAGGTCCATGGGTATCCCATTTTTGATAGTCAGGACAACGTCGTTCAGATGATCGAATACAGTTTGGATATTACGGAGAAGCATTTAGCATTGCGTGCGCTGGAGCAATCTAGGGATGAACTCGAGCGCAAAGTTCGTGAACGGACGTTTCGCTTGGAAAAGGAAGTGATTCAGCGGGTTGAAATTCAGCAGGAACTTGAAGCCAGTGAACGTCATTTCCGTACACTTATTGAGTGTATTCGAGATGTTATCGTTATTTTGGACAAGGACGGGATCATTACCTATGTATCTTCGTCAATTGAGACGAATTACGGATATTCTCCCGATTTGCTTTTAGGAAAATCTTTCAGGGAGTTCGTACGGGTGGGTGAAGATACTCATTTGGAAAAACCCTCGGATACGTTTTTTCTCGATGCCGTGAATCTCGATGAGCCTTTGGAGCATATGGCGGTGAGTTCGGACGGGATGAGTTTCTCTATGGAGTCCCGTGTGCAGGATATGTTTCAGGATCCTGCCATCGGGGGGCTTTTGGTTACCTGTCGAGATGTTACGGCCCGCAACAAGGCCGAGGAGATGCAGAAGCGGCTCAATATGGTTATTGAGCAGAATCCTTCTAGTATAGTTATCACCGATACATCTGGAAATATTGAATATGTCAATCCGCAGTTTGAACGACTGACCGGGTATAGCCGGGAAGAGATTGTCGGGAAGAATCCGAGCATTCTCAATTCGGGACTGACAGACCCCGCGCGTTTCGTGGCTATGTATGAAGCCATCGGCAGGGGAGAAGTTTGGCAGGGAGAATTTATCAATAAAAATCGAGCCGGTGAATTTTACACGGAAAACGTGATCGTGGCTCCGATCAAGAATAATCGGGGCGAGGTGACCAATTATGTGGCACTCAAAGAAAATATAACCGAACTCAAGAAGGCTCGTGAACAGGCGGAAAGTGCGGATAAGGCAAAAATGGAATTTTTGTCTCGCATGAGTCATGAACTTCGTACACCACTCAATGCCATCATTGGTTTTTCCAAGCTGCTTATGGAGGACAAGTTTGGTAATTTATTGCCTAAGCAGATTGAGCAGACCAATCGAATTCATGTGGCCGGTAACCACCTTATGCAGATGATTTCCGAAATACTCGATTTTTCTCGTATCGAGACAGGGAGTTTTTCCATCCGGCTGGAGCCAGTGTTTCCTTCGGAAATAGTCAATGAATGCCTCATGCTTACAGATAATATGGCCCGAGAAAATGGGGTCGTTTTTTCGGTGGAAGATTCCGTTTATGCGATGCCGCGTCTTATTGTCGATCGGATTCGTTTCAAGCAGGTGTTGGTCAACTTGATGTCGAATGCGATCAAGTACAACATCAAAGATGGGGCAGTGAGGATTTCGGCTGAAGTGCATGGCGGTTCGGCTAAAATTCGTGTGGTAGATACGGGGATCGGTATCCCGGCAGACAAGCAGAGTGAGCTGTTTACTCCCTTTACCCGGATGGTGGCAGAGCACTCCGGCATCGAGGGGACGGGGATCGGTATGACGATCACCAAGCAGTTGTTGGAAGCTATGCATGGAACCATTGAATTTATCAGCACGGAGGGTGAGGGGTCTACTTTCACTGTCATTTTGCCATGTGAAGAAGAAATTATATCCGGGCCGGGGCCGGATATGGTGTTAAAAGATTCAGGAGCGGCTGATCTTTGTATTTTGTATGTGGATAATAATTCTGAACGCATTAGTTCCATGCGAGAACTTGTGGCAGCTTGGCCTGATGTAATTGTTGTCATTCGAAGGAGCTGGGAAAAAACTTTCACGGCTATCGATTTGCTCAAGCCGGAAATAGTTGTTGTCAACGTCGCTTTTGCCGGGCAGGACTTCGCCGAGTACGTCCGGGAGTTGAAAAATCGGAGTGATATTTCGCCGACAGTGTTGACGCTGGGAGAAGATGAAGTCCCGGTACCGGCGGTTGGAGTAGATGGGAGTTTGTGTTCTCCAGTGTCTTTGCAGGACATCATTGATGTATATAATGCCAGTCAAGGAAAGGACGATGATTGATAAAACAACACTTTACTCGTCGAGTATCCTGATCGTTGACGATAATCCCACCAATATAGCCCTGCTCGAAGATATTCTCGAAGAAGAGGGGTATGATAATTATACCTCCACCACGGACCCGCGCATGGTGGTCGAATTGCATGCAAAGGAAAAATTTGACCTCCTGCTTCTTGATATACGTATGCCGTATATGAACGGGATCGAGGTCATGCTTGCGTTGCGCGATCAGAATCAGTCAGACTACTTGCCTATTTTGGTTCTGACGGCACAGACGGATCAACAGACTCGTCAGCGGGCGCTTGAAGCCGGAGCTAAGGACTTTTTGACCAAGCCGTTTGATCATTGGGAAGTCCTGCTTCGGATTCGCAATATGTTGGTCACAAGACATTATTATAAGCGGCAGGTAGTTCGTGGAGATCTCCTTGAAGAACAGGTGCGGGAACGGACGCGCGCCTTGAGCGAGGCACAGCTTGAGATTGTTCGTCGACTTGGTCGAGCCGGTGAATATCGTGATAATGAAACCGGGGCGCATGTTATACGCATGAGCAAGGTGGCTGAAATTCTGGCGCGGGGTTTGGGTTTGGAAAATGAAATGTGCGAGCGTATTCTTCACGCCAGTCCCATGCATGATGTGGGCAAGATAGCCATACCGGACGCCATCCTGCTCAAGCCGGGGCCACTCGACAAGGCTGAGTGGGAGATCATGAAAGGCCACACGACTTTTGGAAGTGACATCATGGGCGACCATCCGTCAGATGTTATCCTCATGGCGTCGGAGTTGGCCCTGTGTCACCATGAATGGTGGAATGGTAACGGCTACCCCAATGGTCTCAAAGGTGAAAATATCCCGTTGTGCGCCCGAATAGCCACGGTTAGTGACGTCTTTGATGCGTTGATGTCACATCGTCCTTACAAGGAACCGTGGCCTGTGGAGAAAGCAGTAGCCTACATCAAAGAGTCGTCCGGCACGCAGTTTGATCCTACGGTTGTCGAGGTGTTTTTGGACAGCCTTCCGGCAATCATGGCTGTTCGCAAAGAACATCCTGATCCAGAAAAGGGATAAATGTGTGACCGACCACCGTAATAATATGGCAGTCGGTCTCATTTGTAGAAAACTACGCGTATTTTTCGTATGCCCTGACTGCACTCAGAGCGGTCAGCAATGCCTGACGAACCATCGAGTCTGCCCGCATGCTTTCGTCCGGGGTGTGGAGCTTTTCGCCGGATGATCCGAGGCCGTCCAATACGGGGACACCCGCCTCGGAGACGATGTTGGCATCGGACCCGCCGCCCCGGAAGTTGGATTTGACAGACAATCCCAATTCTTTTGCAGCCTGTTCCACTGAATCAAACAGCGCAAGGTTTGCCTCGTTGGGAACCATGGGCGGACGTTCTATCTGAATTTTAAGGGTCGCTGATGTGCCGGAAAGAGTCGGCGAGGTGATGATTTTGTTGATGGCGGACCAGACTTTGTCTCGTCCTTCCATGGTTGTGAATCGTGTTTCAACTCGTGCTTTTGCTGTTGCGGCGACCGTGTTGGGGCCAACGCCACCTTCAATCTGCCCAACGTTCAGGGACGTGCCGGCTTCAGGATCGTTCAATGCTTCAAGCGCGGTGACCATCTGCGCCATTTCCGCAATGGCACTCGCTTTAGGAAAGGCTGCGTTGCCAGCGTGTCCGGCTTTACCGGTGACTTCAAAATCGAAGACGATGCGGCCCTTGCGACCTGTGACTATTTCACCGCCATTGGTACCAGAGCCTTCCATAACAAAACAGAAGTCGCTTCTTTTTGCTTCTTTTACAATAATGTCGCGGGAGTGGGGTGAGCCGATTTCCTCGTCGGAGTTGTAGGTGAATCCGACAGGGATTGTTTCTAGCAACCCGGCAGCCTGCATGGCCTTGGCTGCGAAAATACCGACGACCAGACCACCTTTCATGTCGTAGACGCCGGGACCGTATATGGTGTTCCCATCTTTTCTATAAGTATCGAACCCCATTTCTGGCGGAAAGACCGTGTCCATGTGACCGATCATGAGCAGACCGCCGCCGGAAATGCGAGCGGCGTTCTCGGCCACCAGATTATCGCCAGTGACATCACGCTGTTGACGGCGGATTGTCAGGCCCATGTCTTTAAAGGTGCCTTCAAGGACGTCCACGACCTTGTCCACTCCTTTCTTGTTTCCAGAGTAACTATTGATGTTCACGATCTGTTCAAGCAGGTCGAACATTTCGTTTTTGTTGTCTTCAAGGTACGTTTTGAGCGTTTGTATCATGTCCATGATGGTTTTTCCTGTACTTGGTTGGCGGTGTAAAACGGTGGACATGTTACAGGCAGCCAAATATTTGTTCAAGGAATTCAATGTATGGAGTTTTTTCGTCGAATATATTGATTTTTTGTAGAATTTATGACATTTTTGTGAGCCTTTTCTCGGTAAAAACCACAAGGAGATATTCATGAAAAAGAAACTGTTGATCAGCTTCGTCATCATGGCGAGCCTGATCCTCGGCGCATCCATTGCGATGGCCAAGGATCTGACCATCGGCCTCAAGGGCGAGCCTACCTCTCTCGACCCTCATTTCCACAATGTCACCCAGAACAACCAGATGGCCCTGTGGGTCTTTGACAAACTTATTCTTCAGGACTCCCGCCAGAAGTTGTATCCCGGTCTGGCCGAATCTTGGACACCTGTCAGCGACACCGTTTGGGAGTTCAAGCTCCGCCAAGGCGTCAAATTTCATGATGGTTCTCCGTTCACCGCAGAAGATATGAAATACACCATCGAGCGCATCCCCAATGTTCCTAACAGCCCCTCTTCCTTTACGGGTGCTGTGGGTGCGATCACCGAGGTCGAAGTTGTGGACCCGTACACCGTGCGTATTCACACTGAAAAACCGGCTCCTTTGATGCCGCGTAACTTTGCATCTTTCACCATTGTTTCCAAGAAAGCCTCTGAGGGCAAGGCCACCGAAGATTTCAACTCAGGTATAGCCTGTATCGGCACCGGTCCCTACAAGTTGGTCGAATGGGTTCGTGGTGACAAAATTGTCTACGAACGTAATGATGATTACTGGGGTGTGAAGCCCGCATGGGAAAAGATCATCGTTCGTCCCATTTCCAATGATGGAACACGCGTGGCTGCTCTTCAGTCTGGCGATGTTGACTTGATCAACTTTGTTCCCCCGGCAGACGTGAAGCATCTCAAGGCCGCCGAAGGTGTCGCTTTGTCGCAGTCTCCGTCCACCCGTCTGATCTACCTGCATCTTGATTCCGATCGTGACGATTCTCCCATGGTTACCGATAATGACGGTAACAAGATCAAGAATCCCATGAAGGACGTTCGCGTCCGCAAGGCCATTTCCAAGGCCATCAATCGCGAAGCCATTGCTGCTCGCATTATGGAAGGTTTGGCCATCCCCGCAGCTCAGATGTTGCCCGAAGGCTATGAAGGGACTTCCAAGACTTTGCAGCCCGAAAAATATGATCCCAAGGGCGCCAAGGCTTTGCTGGCCGAAGCCGGTTACCCCGAAGGTTTCAAGCTGACTATTCATGGTCCCAATGACCGTTACGTCAACGATGGCGACATTGCTCAGGCTATCGCCCAGATGTTGACCAAGGTTGGCATCAAGACTGAAGTTAACACCATGCCCAAGGCCGTGTACTTTGGTAAGGCATCCGCGCTGGAATTTAGCCTCATGCTGCTTGGTTGGGCCACTGATACCGGTGAGCACACCAACTGCGTCGGCTCCCTGCTGCATACCTACGACAAGGAAAAGGGCTTCGGGTCTGCCAACCGTGGTCGTTATTCAAACCCCGTGGTTGACCAGAAGCTGGAAGAAGCTTTGGTGACTGTTGATCCTGCTGAGCACAACAAGATCGTCATCGAATGCGTTGAAGCCGGTATGAATGACGTTGGCATCGTGCCCATCCACTTCCAGGTCTCCGTTTGGGGTACCAAGAAGGGTCTGACTTACAATGGTCGTACCGACGGTTACACGCTGCCTTACGAAATCAAGGCTCAATAAAACCGTTTCAATTGTGTACAACGGGGGGACGCGTTATCGCGTTCCCTCGTTTTCCACGTAAATAAAGGACAGAAATGCTCGCGTTTCTTATTCGTCGCATCACTCAGAGCGCAGTCGTGCTTCTGGTTATGTCGGTTCTTGTGTTTGTCGGTGTGTACTACATCGGCAACCCGATCGACATTCTGATCGCACCCGACGCTTCTCCGGCCGAGTACGCTCGTGCCGTCAGCGAGTTTGGTTTGGACAAACCGCTGTGGGAACAATATTTCATTTTTCTCAAAGGCGCCCTGCATGGCAATTTCGGCAATTCGTTCGTATACAACGAACCCGCTCTCAAGATCATTTTCGATCGACTTCCGGCCACGTTGGAACTCGCCTTCACTGCCATGTTCATGGCGGTGTTCATGGGTATTCCGCTGGGCATGATCGCTGGTATCCAGCATGACAACTGGATCGGGCGTAACATCATGCGCTTCTCCATCCTCGGATTTTCCCTGCCTACATTCTGGGTCGGGCTCATGCTCATCATCATCTTTTCCGTGCAGCTCGGCTGGCTCCCTTCAGGTGGCCGTGGCGAGCCTGTCGAATTTCTTGGTATGCACTTCAGTTTTCTGTCGTGGAAAGGGTTGTCGTATCTCATTTTGCCAGCGTCCAATTTGGCCTTGTTCAAGACGTCCCTGGCCATCCGGCTCAGTCGCGCCGGAGTTCAGGAAAATTTGCAGATGGATTACGTGAAGTTTGCACGGGCCAAGGGCTTATCAAACACTCGTATTATCGGGCTGCATGTCATGAAGAATATCATGATCCCGGTGATTACCGTTCTCGGCATGGAGTTTGGTAACCTGATCGCATTCGCGGTTGTTACGGAAACCATTTTTGCATGGCCCGGTATGGGCAAGTTGGTGATTGACTCCATCGGAGTTTTGGACCGGCCTATCATCGTGGCATATCTGCTCATTACGGTGACCATGTTCATTCTCATCAATTTGATCGTGGACATCTTGTACTCGGTCCTTGACCCCAGGGTTCGCCTGGGCGACGAGCGATAGGGGGAGAACATGGCACAACAAAGTGAATCCTTGTTCTGGCAGACTGTTCAGGAATATTTCGAGAGCCGGGTGGCGACCATCGGGCTTATCCTTTTGACAATCATTGTTGCGGTGGCCTTGTTGGCACCGTTTATTTCGCCGCAAAATCCGTATGATCTCATGTCTATTGATATCATGGATTCCAAGCTTGCTCCGGGCGAAACGACTTTTGACGGAGCTACCACCTTCTATCTTGGTACGGACAGTCAGGGGCGCGACATGCTCAGCTCCATCCTGTACGGACTGCGCATTAGTCTCGGCGTGGGAGTACTTTCCACGGTTATCGCGCTTATTATAGGTGCGATTATCGGCCTTTGGGCTGCGTATCAAGGGGGGAAGACTGACGCTTTCATCATGCGAACGGTGGATTTGCAACTGAGTTTTCCCGCTATTTTGGTGGCGCTGATCCTACTCGCTATTCTCGGCAAGGGTATCGACAAGATCATTCTGGCGTTGGTCATGGTTCAGTGGGCGTATTACGCACGCGCCATCCGAAGCAACGTATTGGTGGAGCGCAACAAGGAATACGTGGAAGCGGCCAAATGTTTGGCGCTACCCAAGCGGCGAATCATGTTTGGTCACGTTTTGCCTAACTGTACGCCTGAGTTGATTGTTATTTCCACAGTCAAGGTGGCCGGGGCTATTGCTCTTGAAGCGACTTTGTCCTTTCTTGGTCTGGGAATGCCTATCACCAAGCCGTCGCTTGGTCTGCTTATCGCCAACGGATTCAAATTCCTGCAAAGCGGGTATTATTGGATCAGTGTGTATCCCGGCATAGCCCTGTTAATACTCATCGTCTGCATCAATCTGGTCGGCGACCGGTTACGCGACGTGTTGAATCCGAGGTTGAAGCGATGAGCGCACCACTTCTTGAAATGAAAGACCTCCAGACCTATTTTTATACCCGTGCGGGTGTGGTCAAGGCGGTCAACGGCATATCTCTCACCGTGAACAAGGGTGAGGTTATCGGCATTGTCGGCGAGTCCGGCTCTGGTAAATCCGTTATGGGCTTTTCCATCATGGGACTTGTTGATCCTCCCGGTCGTGTGGCTGGTGGGTCCATCAAGTTTAAGGGTAAGGAATTGGTCGATCAGACCGAGCCTGAATGGCGTTCCTTTCGTGGTAATAATGTGGCCATGATTTTTCAGGACCCCATGATGACCTTGAATCCTGTTTTGCGTATCGACACGCAGATGATCGAAGCTATTCGAGCTCATGAAAATGTCAGCAAGGCCGAGGCCCGTCGTCGTTCCGTCGAGGCTTTGGGTATGGTCGGAATTCCATCGCCCGAGGAGCGCATCAAGGCGTATCCGCACCAGTTCTCTGGTGGTATGCGTCAGCGTGTTGCCATTGCGACCGGGCTGTTGAATAATCCCGACCTCATTATTGCGGACGAGCCGACCACTGCGCTCGACGTGACTATTCAGAGTCAGATTCTCGCAGAGATGCAGAAGCTCTGTCGTAAAACGGATATGGCTCTTATGTGGATTACTCATGACCTGACTGTCATCGCTGGGTTGGCCCATCGGGTCGCTGTTATGTACGCAGGGACAATTATTGAGGAAGGCCCTGTGCAGGATGTGCTTGATAAACCACTGCATCCTTATACCGAAGGGTTGATTGGCTCGGTACCGAGTCGCAACCGGCGGGGCGAGAGACTTTATCAGATTCCAGGGACAACTCCGTCCCTGATTAATCTGCCGGAAGGGTGTCCCTTCAGGATGCGTTGTTCCCGGAGTTCAGAGAAGTGTTTTCAGGAGCCGCCCGTGACCATTATGGATGATGGCCGCAAGGTTTGTTGTTTTCATCCGGGCAAATATAACAGGAGCAACGGATAGTATTATGAGTGACGTAAAGACACCGTTCATCCGCTGTGAACATATCAGTAAGGTTTTTGAGAAAAAACTGGACTTTGCCAGTAAAGCGGCCCGCAGGCTTGGTGCGAAGATTCTCGAAGAGCGTGTACAGGCTGTGGACGACGTGAATCTGTACGTCATGCCCGGCGAAGTAGTCGGGTTGGTGGGTGAGTCCGGTTGCGGAAAGTCTACCCTTGGCCGCATGATCTGCGACATTATGCAGCAGACATCCGGCAATATTTATTACAAGGGTAAGAATGTTGTCGAGATGACCGCCAAGGAAAAGCTCGACTATGCCATCAATGTTCAGATGATTTTTCAGGATCCGTTTGCCTCGCTCAATCCGCGTAAGCGCGTCAAGGCGATCATTGGCGAAGCCCCATTATATCACGGTATGACCACGGCTAAAGAATTGGATAATTATCTTGATGGAGTCATGGAACAATGCGGTCTGGATACCTCCTTCAAGAATCGGTATCCACATCAGTTTTCCGGTGGACAGCGGCAGCGTGTCGGCATTGCCCGTGCTATGGCCGTGAAACCGGAATGTCTGGTCTGCGATGAATCCGTGGCTGCTTTGGATGTATCTATTCAGGCCCAGATTCTGAATCTGTTTATGGACTTGAGGGAACAGCACAATCTGACTTGTTTGTTCATCTCTCATGATCTTGGTGTGGTTGAGCACATTTCCGACCGTATCGCCGTTATGTATCTTGGACGTATCGTGGAAACCGCGCCCGTGGACGAGTTGTTCAAATCCCCATTTCATCCTTATACTCAGGCATTGTTGAACGAAGTGCCAAGGCTGGATAAACGCGGTGTGGATTTTTCTCCGCTTATCGGTGAGATCCCATCTCCTTTGGACCCGCCAACTGGCTGCCATTTTCATCCGCGCTGTGCGCATGCCATGGATATTTGCAAGCGAGAGGCCCCGACTCGGCGTGAAATCGCACCCGGCCGGTATGCTCGATGCCATCTGGATTCCTAGAAAGTGCGATTTTGTGAAGAATAAGGCCCCATGATATTTATCGTGGGGCCTTTTTTTTGTTTGACTAAGTAGCCTTCGGCGGTGCTTTTAGCGGGACCAGAGAATCTTTTGGAAAAGGTTCTTTGGACTTTTCCAAAATCTTTTGTCGCTCGCAACGCTCGGGGGCATACGTTTACAACGATGTCTATCCCCCTCGCCGAAGGCGCGACAAAAAGTTCTGGAAGGGGAGTCCAGAGGGGAAACCTCTTTCAAGAGGTTCCCCTTCTGGCCGCCGGAGGCATCTTTCTATTTTTGAGCGTCCATTCGTTTGAGCTTCTCGCGCAGGGTCTTTCGGTTGATTCCGAGGATTTCTGCGGCTCGGGTCTTGTTGTCGCCGGTCATGGCAAGCACGTTGAGGATGTGTTCGGCTTCGACTTCATCGAGGGAACGGTCAACGCGTCCGCCTGCTGGCAGACTGAACCGCATGTCTTCCGGGAGATCTGCGACTTCGATCACGTCTCGGTCTACAATGACGACCAGACGGTGGATGAGATTTTCCATTTCGCGGACATTGCCGGGCCACGGATGATTGCGGAGGGCATTGAGGGCTTCGTCGCTCAGGACAGGTGCAGTGCGCCGCATGGTTTTTGAAAATTTGTTCAGGAAATGGTTGATGAGCGCTAGCATGTCGTCACCACGTTCTCGCAAAGTGGGAACCGGGATGTCTACGATGTTTATGCGGTAATAGAGGTCTTCGCGGAAGCTGCCTTCCTCTACCAGTTGTTTAAGGTTTTCGTGGGTGGCGGCCAGAATACGAGTGTCAGCAGTGAGCACCTTGCTGGAGCCTACCTTGCAGAATTCTTTTGATTGGATGACCCGAAGGATTTTGGCCTGCATGTTGGGGCTGGCGTCACCAATTTCGTCCAGAAAAATTGAGCCGCTGTGTGCTATTTCGAAAAAACCGGCCCGACCGTTTTTAGCGCCGGTAAAGGCTCCTTTGACATGGCCGAAAAGTTCGGATTCTACGAGTCCTTCCGGGATGGCGGTACAGTTGACCGGGACGAACGGGGCGGAACGGCGGTCGCTGTTGTAGTGGACTGCACGGGCCACAAGCTCTTTACCTGTGCCTGAATTGCCAGAAATAAGGACGTTGGCATCGCTTTTGGCGGCCTGCTCTATACGACGGAAGACCCTTTTCATTTCCGGGGAATCGCCGATGATACCAAAGTTGTCGGGTGGCGTGTCGCCGGTACTTAGGATGCGGCGCCGGAGCAGTCGATCCACAATGCGCTGTACAGCCGTAAGCAGTTCATCTGTTGTGAAAGGTTTGGCGAGGTATTCTCCGGCGCCGTCCTTGATGGCTTTGACCGCTCCGGGAATGGAGGGGTAGCCGGTGATCATCATGATTTCCGTGTGCTGGTGATTGTCACGGACGTGTTTGATGAGGTCCAGACCGGTCGCTTGTGGCATGCGAAAATCCGTGATGACAAGGTCTATGTCCAGTTCCTCAAGTAAGGGCAGGGCTTCGGCCACGGCCTGGCATGTATAGACTTCGTATCCGCCGGACTGAAGGTTGCGCTTGAGAACTTCAAGGGTGTTGGCGCTGTCGTCCACGGCCAGAATCCTGATATGATCACTCATGGGTATACCGTTGTGTTGCGTTGACTGGGGAAGGCGATTTCTACCTGCGTACCATTGTTTTGGGTGGAGTTTACCTGAATGAATCCGTTGTGTGCCTTGACGATTCCGTGAACTACGGACAGGCCTAATCCGGTTCCTTTGTCCACATCTTTGGTGGTGTAAAACGGGCTGAATATCTGTTTGAGTGTGTCCTGCTTCATCCCTGAGCCAGTGTCTTCTACTATGAGATAGACATCGCCCTTATCCACCGTGCGTGCTGTCAGGGTGCCGCCATCGGGCATGGCTTGAATGGCGTTAGCCGCCAGATTGACGACGACCTGTTTGATGTGTTGAGGGTCTGCCATGATGTGGGGGAGGGCTTCGTCAAATTCACATCGGACTTCGACATGGGAACGTTTGGCATTGGCCGAGGTGATATGCAGGGCCTGATCCACCAATTCGTTGAGATTTACAGCGATTTTTTGGGGTGGGAACTGGCGGCTGAAGAACATGAGTTTGCGGATGATCTCGCGTGCGTGCAGGGATGAGTCCACGATATTTCCAAGATCATTGGTCGCTTGCTCCGGCAGTTCTGGTGTCTGGAGGGCCAGTTGAGCAAATCCGAGAATGTTCGCCAGTGGTTCGTTGATTTCATGGGCTACGCCAGCAGAAAATTGGCCGATTTTTGCCAATCGGTCTGCTTGTCGGAGTTGGCTCTCGAGAGCCTGTTTTGCTCGACGGGTTTCCTTTTTTCCGATGAGGATTGAGACTTGTTTTGCCACCATGACCAGAAAGCCTTTTTTGTGTCTGAGTATGGCAGGGGAAGGGTGCTCTTCGCTGTTATCCACGGATACAGTCAGCATACCCCGATGTTCCTCATTGACAAGTAGTGGTTCTGCAAAGGAATGGATATCTTCTGAAATTCCTACGGTTTTCCAGGTTTCGCCATCCAGACTGATTCGGACATGCGTCCGAGCCGGGTCCTTGAAAGCGTGTGGCAGAAGGTGGACTACCTGATCCAACATAGAGGCGAGCTTCGGCTGCATACTCGTCATGATCTGGCTGATTTTATAGAGACAGTCGAGTTCCCGGTTGCGTTCGATCAGGGAATACCTTTCACGAAGCAGTCCTTTTTCGCGCAGGATGAGGTTAGTCACGTCCTGTCCAACGCATAACAGGCTGATAATTTCGCCGTTGGAGTCGGTCAGGGGTTTGAGGTTCCAGTTGACGTAAACTGTATCACCGTCTCTGGCTGAAATGACTCCGGCAAAGGCGGATATGTCGAGTTCTTGAAAACTGTCAGTGATGGCGTGTCGAGCGGCCTCTCGATCTTCTTCTGGGATGAAGGTTTCAAACCAGTCCCGCCCAGCCAGTTCCTGCATGGTGTAGCCGGAAAGGAATTCAAGTTCCGAGTTACCGTGAATGATCCTCCCCTTAATATCCAGCGTGACCACGATGCCGTGGGTGAGCTGTATGACCGTTTCGTAATAATTGTGGAGGTTCATCATATTTCCTTTATGGATATAAAATATATGGAAATCGGTGATGAGTAAACACCCGTGACCAGAAAGGGCGTAAAGGGTGCACGGCCCGACCTCTCGGGGACGGTCGGGCCGTGCGGCATAGGGTATGTACTTACAATGAATTAATGGCTGAGTCTCAGTCCCCATCCTTCAAAGACGAAGAGAATGGCAAAGCCGTACCACAGGGTATAGAAGACATAGAAGACCAGTGAGAATATAACCAGACCAAGATTATCCATGATGTGCATGGGCTCAATCTTGAAGTAGTTGTATGCGGCTTCCACTCCCTTCTTTTCTATAGTGTTGATAACCTTGGCAGCTTCAAACTGACCTTGGTCCGTGAGTTCCTTGTCCATGAGCTTCAGGCTGGTCCACCAGTTGAACATGATTCGCCGGGGTTCCAGGTTGTATTTTGTTTGCAGTACGTCACCCTTGTTGTGATACATGGTGTCGCAGTCCGTGAGGGTTGCATCCAGAATGCTGCCCAAAGAACCGTTGACGTGTAACGCCTTTCCCTGCAGAGCGGTTTTGACACCGGCTGTCAGGAACAGGGCCGTGGCCTGACTGGCTTCGATCTCGCTGTCGTAGTTCAGCGTTAAATCAATGTCCGTGGATGCATACTTGCTGAATTCTTTCTTGAGAGCCGGGGCATATTCCACGGATCCCTTTGAGATTGAGTTGTAAAGGTTATCTAGATATTCCATTGCATTGTGACCATTAAATAATGGCTGGAACATGAAGAACAGGACAACGAAGAAGGCTACCAGGAGACCTGCGCCTCCATAGAATTCCTTTTTGTTATGAATCATTTTACGCCTCCTTTCGCTTGAGCGACGAGATGTTCTTGAGGAACGTTCCGATGACCCAGACGGAGAATCCTCCGATCACAATGAAAAACGCCCATATACCGATATCGTTAAGTATCGATCCGAATCCGGGCGAAATGGGAATGAGACCCATCTCACCAAGTTTGCCCGGCAGGGCGAAAATACGGTTCATGAAGCCGGCCAGGACAGCCATTGCGTAGAAGCCGCGAATGGTGATGCCAGGAACAACTTTGGTGACCAAAGCACCGATCTGGATACCAAGGAGGGAGCCGATGAGCATACCCATAGCCAAGGTATAAAAGATGAATCCGTAGATAGCGTACTGGGTGACTGATGCAAAACCTGCAGTGAATACAATCTGGAAGATGTCAGTACCGACTGTTGTCATGGATGACACACCCAGAACGTAGACGAAGATCGGGAAGGTCAGGAACCCACCACCAACACCCATGATGCCTGCAGCCAGACCGACGAGGAGACCAGACAGAACCAGGAATATCCAGGAGATTTTGCGTCCGCCGGGAATGAGGTCTTGGTCGAACTTGATCATGGGCGGGAACTTGACGTCCTGAAGGGACTTGGACATGGCGCCAATTTCTACACCCTCTTCGCCACCGTGCGCTCCGCCGCCTTTATCAGCCTTGCGAGAACGAAGGAAGTCGGTCAGGGCATAGATGCCGAGGAATCCAAGCATGACGGAATAAATAGTGGTGATGAACGCGTCGCTCAAGACCGGATTTATTTCATACAATACACGGTTGATGATACCGCCAGCCGTGGCTCCAAGGACGGCTCCAATAAGGAACACTGCGGCCAGAGGGACGGAGACATTACCGAGTTTGCGGTGAATGACACTGCCCATGATCGCCTTGGCGAAAATATGGAAAAGGTCTGTACCAACTGCCAGAATGCCTTTGATGCCTGCGGACATGAGGGCCGGGGCGATAATGAATCCGCCACCCGCGCCGATACATCCGGTAATCAGGCCTGCCCCCACGCCGATGGCGATGGACACAAGGAAAATGCCCAGACTGTAAAACGCCGGACTGTATGCTTTCTTTCCACCGAGCAGATCGGGCAACAACGGTCCGATGTCATCGGCAAAGGCAATGCCGCCAAGAATGATGGGAATGACCATCAAGCCAATAATCATAAGCTTCTTTCGGCTGCTCACGATGGACTTGGCATTGGCGATTTCCCACTCTGCCATGGCGCCAGCCCCGGCGAGCATGAACTTCCCCCACTGACTGAAAAATCTCATGTGTATCCTCACTTCCTTTAGGTGTTGTATCGTCTGGATTCCGTCTAATTAAAGTATGGAAATCCTGATTCACGTATCATTTCTGCTTGCTTCACGCACTTTGTCAACCAATTCGTCAATATTTACCGGCTTCATCAGGTATCCGCAGGCTCCAAGTCCCATGCTTGCAAGGACCATGTCCGTGTCTGCGTGGGCAGTGAGCATTATGACAGCTATCTGTGGATGAGTCCGTTTGATTTCGCTCAGGGTTCTGAGTCCGTCCATGCCTGCCATTTTAATATCAAGCAGGATGACATCCACTGGACGGTTGTCGAGTTCGGTCAACGCATTTTGGCCGCTGGAGGCGGTGTGGACGTCCATGCCACGCCGCGCTAGTCGTTTGCCAAGAGGTGCGCTGAAATCGATTTCGTCATCGACCAGCAGAATCCTGATTTGTTTCATGACGCTCTCTCCAGGCTGACTTGCTGGGAAATCATGTCCAGCAGTGCGCTGAAATCGAATGGTTTCGACAGATATCCGGCGGCACCGTTTTTTATACAGGCCGCTCTTGCCACTTCACATCCATGGCCAGTCAGCATGATGACCGGCATTTGCGGTATCAGCAGCTTGAAGACTTTCAGGATTTCGATTCCATCCATGCCTTCGAGCTTAAGGTCCACGATGGCGACATCGAAATCACGGTTTCGGAGAATTTGGATAGCCTCCTCGCCGCTGGAAGCAGTGCAGGCGTTGACGCCTCGCCGCTCCATGCGCTTGCAGAGTACGTCTGCAAAGCCGGTTTCATCGTCTACGATGAGCAATCTGATTTCTTTGATGTCTGTCATGTTTTGTTCCGCCTTCGAACTGTTACGCCATGCGTTGGGCGATGTCCGAGACCCGGGCGTCCACTGCCTCGGCCTCGTGGTCTTGCTTCAACGCCACTGCTTCAAGGATCTTGGCATTCAATTCTTCAAAGTCGCAGGGCTTCATGAGATAGTCGTATGCCCCGTGCTGGATTCCCTCGATGGCTGTGGGGACCGTTGCATGGCCAGTCAACATGATGACTTCGACCAGAGAGTACGCTTCCTTGATTTCCTGCAAGACTGTCAGGCCGTCCTTGATGGGCATCTTCATGTCCAGAATGACGACTTGAATACCTGGATTTTCTGCAAGCCGAGTCATGGCTTCGTCGCCGTTGAACGCCTTGAAGACAGACATGTTTCGCTTACCGAGTCGCTTGGCAACCGCTTCCACGAAGCCCACTTCATCGTCCACTATTAATACGGTGGCATCAGTCATGGAGCATCTCCTTTGGTGTTTCCTGATTGGTGTGGTGAGGAGGAATGGGGAGCCGGATATTGAATCTGGTTCCTTTCCCCACGGTACTTTCAACATCTATTTCTCCACCCATTTGGTGGATGATTCCGAAACATATGGACAGTCCAAGTCCGCTGCCCTTGCCCACGGGCTTGGTGGTGAAAAATGGATCAAATATCCTATTCAGATTGGCAGCCGCGATACCGGGACCAGTGTCGGCCACCGAGATGAGGATCTGACCATCCTCGGTTCCGCACGAGACGGACAGAACGCCCCCGACAGGTTCCATGGCTTGGATGGAATTGTTCACGAGATTGAGGAGCACCTGCTGCAATTCCGTGGTTGAAGCATTGATACTCGGTAGATCCGTGTCGAGATCCAGCGAAAAGTCCACCTTGGCGTATTTGGCTTGTTGCATGGATATGTCCACCACTTCTTCAACAAGCTCCGGCAGAGATATTTCAGTAGCGCGAGAATCAGACTGTCGGGCAAAGCTGAGGAGCTTATGGGTGATGTCTTTGCACCGTTGTCCCTGAGTACGGACTTGATGCAGAGCACGGTCGATTTCGGTCGAAGCCTTTATTTGGGCCTTTTCATCTTCCAAGAGGTCGCTGACCCATCCCGCTTCCTCGATCATGATGGCAACGGGGTTATTTATTTCGTGAGCAATTCCCGCCGCAAGTTCGCCGATAGCTGCCAGCTTACCGGTTTCCACAATCTGCTTGCTCATCAACTCGGATTCCACATCCATGGACTTGAGTCTGACCACGAGCTTGCGGGAGATGACGATTGCTGTAGCAACGATGGCAACGCCGCCCAACAGGAAAATAATGAGTGTGACCATTTCACTGCGCGTCATGGCAGAAAAAGCGTCTGCGTAATTTTGTTGATATACGAGTGACCAGTCGCCGTTCTTCATGGGCGAGGAAACTGTGATGTATGTGTCGTCATTCTCAGCAAGGGCTTCACGGATGGTGATACCCCGGACGCTTGCCGGGATGAGAGTGGACTTGATTGGGGTCAAGGCCATTTTCTGGTTGTTCAGGGGTGTTGTCTGAAACACGCCTTCTCGATTGAGAATATAAGCGCAGCCGGTTTCACCGATGCGGATGTTTTCAACGATGGAACTGAAGGCCAGGAAGTCAATGGATGCACGAAGTGTCCATTGTTGTTTATCCATGTTGTTTATGGTGATGATGAAATGAGGAGATTGGCGCAGTCCCATGAATACGTCACTGATGTACGTGGTCTTGTTTCGAGACTTTTTGTACCATTGAGCCTGTGAATAATCGGCACCGAGCAGCTCGAGTGGCCCGGCGTATGCCACCTGCTTGCCGTTTTCATCAATCACTCCGAGGTCCACGAAGATGCGACCATACTGCTGACGTAATCCCTTCAGAGTATTTTCGATGAATACGGGGTCAGAGAGTTGTTCGTAGGTAAAAACCTTGTTGAGGTATTGAATTTCCGAGAGTTTTTCCTTGAGGAAACTGTCGATCTCATGCTTGTGCTTGTCTACGAGCTCGGCAAGGTGTGCGTATACTTTTTCGTGATATATGGAACGGAACTGGTCGAAAATCAGGCCACCCACCAGAATCAACGGAGCCAGCGAAACCGCGATGATGGTCAGCGCGATGTTGCGGGACAGTTTGTCGTACGAGACGTTTTTTTCAGGGTGCATGGCTGGTTCCAATGTCTTTGTCGAGGTTCCACGTATTTTAATGAGATCAATGAGTCTCACCCTCTAAAAAGCAAATGGTGTGCCATTGGATGGATGGTCGACTATAAAGAGGATAATAGGGATTGCCGTCTCTTACTTATTGAAATAAAAGAATTTATTTCAATAAGTAAGAGAGCATCATTGAGCCTTCAGGATGAAGTGAGAGGGGGAATTATAGAGAGTTAATTCAAGCTTTTCTTTTGAATTGGTACATTTTGTCTCGGTGGTACAAAACGCCTCGCCGGGAGAAAATGGGGCGAAAAACCGTTGATTTCAAAGGTGAGAATGAAAGAAAAATGGAGGCGAGGCATTTTGTACCACCTCGAAGCGTCCATTTGAGAATGATTCAGTTTTTATATTTTCAAGAGGTATTTTTTTTAAAGGAAAAGATAGAAAATTGAATCAGGCTGAAATTGTCTGAGGTGGCATGAAGTGTAGATGTGGCTTGGCTATGCCGAGATGTACAGTCGTGTTTTTTGTCGAATGTTCCAGAGCCGTGAGTTGGTCGACGGTAGCGGTGACGGTCTGGTCGTCGCATCGGATTTGTGCGGTCCAATGGAATCCGATGCGGTCGATTCGGGTGACGTTACCCCGGAGCGTGCACCAGTCGTCTGGGAACCGATTTGTTTGTGAGACCAGAATGTCTTCTGGGCGGAAGGCGACGTATCCATCGTCCCAGTCCGGTTTTCTGTCCAGCGAGACTGTGTGTCCGGCAAATGAGCATTGTCCGTTGTGGAAGCATGCGGGCAGGACGTTGGCCATGCCCACGAATTCGGCCACAAATGGGGTGGCAGGTTGACGGAAAATATCGGTGACATCTCCAGCCTGTTCAAGTCGACCGTTGCGGATGACGGCGGCGCGGTCTGCCAGTGTCAGTGCGTCTACAAAATCGTGGGTGACCATGAGGATCGTTAGGCCTGTGTCCTGATGTAGTTCTTTGAGAGTCTGTCGCAATTCGGCTCTGAATTGGGGGTCCAACGATGACATAGGCTCGTCGAGTAAGAGTACGCGTGGGTGACAGGCAAGGGCGCGGGCAATGGAAACGCGTTGTTTTTCGCCACCGGACAGTTTGTCGGGTTTTCGGTTGACCACGCGGGACAGGCCGAGGCGTTCTAGTAGTTCAAGCGCTTCCCGTTTACCTGTCCGGGCATCGACGCCGTGATACCGTTGACCATAGGTGACATTATCCAAGACGGTCAGGTGCGGAAACAGGGAGTGGTCCTGATAGACAAGGCTGACTTTACGGCGTTCCGGTGGGAGTTTGGCAACGTCTCGACCATGAACGAGTAAATTACCCGTGCCTTGGGGAGCCAGTCCGGCCAGACTTTCCAGCACAAGGGTTTTGCCAGATCCGGTGGGGCCTATCAATGTGAAAAATTCACCGCGTCGCACATGCAGGTTGATGTCGGTGACGGCAAATCCGGGCAATTGGATGGTCAAGTTACGAATATCAATCATATTCCGCTCCTTTTGGGCAGAGAAAAGGCCCGCAGGAGCAGGAAAAAGAGCATGCTTACCAGAATCAGGATAACGGCTACCGGTTGTGACCAGCCAAGTCCATAGGCCGTGAAGCGTTCGTACATGAGTACAGGAGCGGTCATGGGGTGGTAGGCCACGATGATGATTGCGCCGAATTCACTGATGGCGCGGGCCATGCACATGATCATGCCCACGAGCATGTATCGCCATGACAGCGGGAGTGTGATGCGGAAAAATGTGTGTCCACGACCGGCACCCAGAGAGCGGGAAACATTTTCGAGCCGTGGCGGAATGGATTCAATGCCACCCTTAACGGTGTTGACGTAGAAGGGCAGTCCCACGAAAACCAATACCGAGACAATACCTGTGGTCGTCCCCATGATTTCCACGCCGAGGTCCGAGATGAATGTACCGAACCACGTGTCGCGGCCTGTCAGGCTGAGCAAGGATATACCGACCACCGGATGGGGGATCATGATGGGCAGGTCGATGATACTTTCCACCACGTTTTTCCCCGGAAATTCGTGTCTGGCGAGAATGTAAGCCAGAGGGGTACCGAAGACCAGAGCGATGAGTGCGGCCATGCCCGAAGTTGACATGGAAAGCCAGATCGACTGAATTACGGCAGGATCGACGAGTGTTTCGACAAGTCGTTCCCAAGTGGGAGCGGCAATAGTCGAGGCCAGCGGTGCCGCAATGAACAACAGGATCAGGACAGACGAGCCCAGAAACCAGAGCTGGAAGAGTGAGCCGGGGAGGCCCCGTAAAACGGAGCCTCCCTGGTATGCGGTGCTGGGTGAAGCCATGGTTATTAGTTGACTTCCACGAGAGTTTTGAGGCTGGCTGGCAGTTTTGCCATGCCGGCTTCGTCAGTGCGAACAGGCTCGAAAGGTGGTTGGCCCATATCCTTCAGGATTTTGAGGCCACCTTCAGGATCGAACATGTATGCCAGGAAAGCCTCGGCGGCTTCCGGGTTCTTGGCGGTATCGAGCATGGTGATGCCGTAAGTGATGGATTTGCCGACGCGTTCGATGAAAGTGCCGGGCTTTTTGCCGGTGACTTTGACACGGGCCTGAGAATAGAAGTCGGTCAACGTGTAGTCGCTCAAGTTCATGTGGTTGTCGATGGTGATGTATTTGAGGCCGTGCTGGACAGCGACAGAAAGGTATTCCCATGCGTAATCCATATGACCGGACTGGAGCAGTGAAATGAGCTCGACAGACTTGGGACGGACATTCTTTTCAGGACGGTTGGCGATGAGAGCATCAGCCAGACCGGGCTTTTTGTAGAATTTCTCAGCCAGTTGCAGAACCATGATGGAACGGTAGCCGCATGGGTCGAGGTTGGGATCTGAATGTCCCCAGACAACGCCTTTTTTCTGCAAAATGTCAGTCCAGTTGTCGCTGTTGATTTCTTTGGCGAACTTGGAGTTGTCAGTGTAGCAGAGCACCATCTGGTTGGTGGCGAAGCGCACGTTCCAGGATGCGTACTTGGGCATCAGGTTCTTGTTGATGACCACGTAGTCGGCGGAAGCCATGATATCAGCAGGTTTGCCGACTTCGGAGATAAGGCGGGCCATTTTTGTGGAGCCGCCGGATTCCCGTTGAACATCAACACCGGGGTATTTGGCTTCAAAAGCCTTTTCCATGGCGTCGAAGGGTACGGACAGGCTGCCCGCATGAAAAATAACCAGTTTGCCGGTAGGCTCGGCTGAGGCAGGACTCCACGTACAGAGGACGACTGCTAAACAGACACACAGGGCCAAGGCACATTGATGAGAGAGAGAATGCATAAAACCTCCTAGACATATAGTCATATATTCAATTGATGAGGCTTATATGCTCTCTCTAACATAATTCGTCAACAGAGGAGAAACGGTCCATGGTTTGACACTATAGGCGCGGGAATTCTGTGGGCGGTGTGGAATCATTGCACAGTTTGGAAAAATTGCTTTGGCCTGCCTTTTCGGGCATATTTGAGAGTAGGATAAAGTTATGAAAAAGGGCAGATGAATTGTCTGCACACACACCAGATATCATGAGGAAGACCTATGAAAAAAATGACACTGATCGCTCTGGCTTGGGTGCTTCTGATCGCTGTTCCGGCGCAGGCAGCTGAAACTTTTCCCGATTTGTCCATGACCGCCAAGATGTCTCCAGCCCATATGAAATATCTTTCATTGACTGGAAGTGAGTTTAAAATATCGGATATCAAGGCGGATTTCGTCCTGCTTGAAGTTTACAGCATGTATTGCCCCATCTGCCAACGTGATGCTCCCAAAATGAATACTTTGTATCAGGAATTGGCCAAGACCGGGCAGGACAAACAGATCAAGGTCCTCGGTGTTGCAGCAGGGAATACGCCGTATGAAGTCGAATTCTATCGCAAGAAGTTCAAGGTAGAGTACCCGCTCGTGGAAGATCCTGATTACGTGCAGCACAAAGCGGTCGGTGAAGTGGGGACCCCGGCGTTTTATCTGTTGGACCTGCGGGAAGGGCGACTGCTTATTCTTTTTTCACAGATTGGTGAGATTGAGGACGTTGACGAATTTGTGAAGATCGTCGTGGAGACGACAGAGAAATAAGCGAGAATAGGATATGAAAAAGAGATTTGTTTTAGTATTTTTTGTGGTCTGTCTTTTGGCTTCGCCTGTCATGGCGGAGAAGATGACGACCTATTCCGCCGGGAAGCTCAAACCGGTGGATTCCGTACTCAAGGTTTCTGAAGGCGATATGGCCCCGGATTTTGAATTGCCGTCCATTGCGGATGCAAAAGTGCGGTTGAGCGATTACCGTGGAAAAAAGAACGTGGTGCTGACCTTTGTCCCTGCGGCATGGACGCCGGTCTGCTCAGATCAGTGGCCAGGATATCGTCTTGCCATGGATTTGTTCAAGGCGAACAATGCGGAACTTATCGGTATCACCGTGGACAATACCCCAACCCAGAAAGCGTGGGTTGATGCCATGGGAGGACTCAATTTCCCTGTGTTGTCCGATTTCTGGCCTCATGGCAAGGTGGCGTCGGAGTATGGTGTGTTGCGCTCGGAAGGTTTTACGGAACGCGCTTTGTTCGTGATTGATATCACAGGCGTGATTCGTTTTATTCATGTAGGCGACATCAACAAGCGCCCGGATTTGGGCATGCTCATGCAGGCTTTGGAAAAGATGAACGCCGAGTAGTCTTTCTACTGTGCAGCTAGTGCTTCTTCCCCATTGTCGAAGAGTTCTGCATAGCGGGTGATGCCCACAGCTTCGAAGACCGACTTGAAATTGCTGGACAGTCCAGCCAGCACGATACGAACGCCTTGCTCCCGGTTTTCCTTGAGCAATTCGGTCAGGCCGGTGATTCCAGCTCCGTTGATGGATGCGTTTTCTTCGAAATCGATGAGCATCACTGGCTTATCAAGAGCTTTGGCTTTGGTCAGGGCGTCTGCCAGGTGCGGAATGGTGTGTGTGGAGACATTGCCACGCACGCCAATGACCACGGCTCCGGGGCGGTCCTCCAGCGAGACCTGACTTTCCTCGTTTTTGGTGATGGCGAGCCTTTCGCCTGCGCGAGTCAGGGCCTTTTCCAATGCCTCGCGTTGGAGTGGCTTGTTGATGAAGTCCGTGGCATCAAGGTTTAGGGCTTGAATGGCCAAATCCATGTCGCCGTGACCGGTTATGACAATAACTTCGGTGTGCGGATTGATTTTCTTTATTTCCTTGAGAGCTTCAATGCCATCCATGATGGGCATTTTGATGTCGGTCATGACCAGACCGGGGCTTTTTTCCTTGAAAATCCTGACCCCTTCCTGTCCATTTTCCGCTGTGAGAACTTCATACCCGTAAGCTGAAAGCAGGAGTGTGAACATTTTTAGGGTGGGTTGTTCGTCGTCTATGACCAGTACTTTTTCTTTCATGACTTGGTTTCTCCTCGCGTGTTGGCTATCGGGAATTCCATGCGGAAAACCGTGCCTTTGTCGCGTTTACTGTCAATGCGGATGTCTCCACCATAATCCTTGACGATACCATACGTGATGGCCAGACCGAGTCCCATGCCCTGTCCGGCTTCCTTGGTGGTGAAGAACGGTTCGAAAATCTTTCGTTTGTCTTTTTCATCAATACCGGAGCCAGTGTCTTTGACTTCGACATAGACGGTTTTTCCTTCGGCTCCGGTGCGGATCATGATGCGCCGGTTTTCAGCGCCATCAGCCGGGGAAGAAATATCGTTTAGAGCATCCCGGGCATTGGTCACCAGATTGAAGATGACCTGTTGCAATCTGTTCGAATGGGCCATTATTGGTGGCAAATCTTCATCCAGATCAAGGGTGAAGCGGATATTGTCCAGCTCGAATTGTCGACGTAGAATGGATAGAACCGCATTGACGGTTTGATTGAGATTGACACGTTCCTCAATGAGGTCGGATTTGCGTCCGAAAGATCGCAATGTGTTGATGATTTCGGCAGCACGGTCAACTTGGGTCGAGATTTCCTTTACGACTTGCAGGAAGTCTTCTCTGGGAACTTCGACGCCTTCTTCTTGCATCATGGAGAGGAATTCACTGCCCATTTTGATGGCATTGAGCGGCTGGTTGACCTCATGGGCCACACCCGCAGACATTTCACCCAAGGATTTCATCTTTCCTGCCTGAATAAGTTGGGCATCCTTTTCAATGAGTTCCGTGATGTCTGTGACCGCGATGATGATAGCGTGCCGTCCTCGATATGAAATGGGGCAGGCGTGCATGTTTACGAAGAACGGTTCGCCACCCTGTTTGTAGTGGAGTAGTTTTGGGAAGTAGACACATCCCCCGCCTCCCTCAACGAAATATTCCAGACAGCCGAGGTTGTGTTCAGGGCCAAGCTTTAGGAATTTCATTCCGATGAGATCTTCCATGGAATATTCATAGAGTTCGACGGTGCGTGGGTTGGCATCTCGGATGATACCGGATTCGCATTCCACGACAAAGATTGGGTCCGGACCGGAGTCGAATAATGACCGATATTTTTCTTCTGATTCGCGCAGTCTGCGACGATAGAGTTTGATGGACCAGACCATGTTGCGGAATGAATCGCCGAGTTGGATGACTTCATCGCCGAGGGAATGCTTGCGATAGAAGGCACAGTCCGCGCATTTGCGATGAGCTTCACCGGGTTTTTCGCCACTTCTTGATTGGTCGAAGTGCCAGCATGGGAGGTCTGTGTTGGTGAAAGCTGGACATCGGGATGTATCCCAGTCTTCGTTCGGCGCGAGGTGTTGGGGAATTTCAAAGTTGCCTCGACTTATTTCGTCGGACAGTCGAGTCAGGTCAGAAATGGGTTTGGTGATGTACTTGGAGAGCCAGGAACTGAGAAAAATGGTGATCAGGACCACGGCGGAGATGAAGCCGAGAAAGGCTACGCGTAACTTACCCACCAAAGAGTCAATGTGACTCTTATTCAGCCCTACGTGGACCGTGCCAATGCGATATAACCCTTCATTGATGGCAGCGGCTAGATCATAGACTTCCAGTCCACCCAGATTGAGCCGTTTGATGGAATCGTGTTTGTCCTTGGGCAGTGTGTTTCCGCGCAGGGTGTCTGGGAGTTTTCGTGTCAACGTGTGGGCCAGAATTTTACCGTTTTGATCTTCGATGAAGATGTAGGCGACCAGATTCTTGCGTTGACGAAGGCGTCCTTCATCGAAAATCAAGGCCAACAACTTGGGCACATCGTTATCCAACAGGTATGAGCCGCCGCGTTCTGCCACAGAGTGGGCAATGGCGAAACCTCGCATTTCCAGTTCGTGGGTCAGGGAACTGACCAGGATATATCTGGAAACTAGTGCAATCGTGATGGAAATGAACAGAATAGCCGCAAGCATTGAAAACAGCAGCTTTTCTCGCAAGCCGATGTTATCGAATCGAGTAGCCAGCTTCTTGGCCATGGTCATGGCTTGACCCCCAATTCTTGTTTCAATCCCTTCCAGTCGGAAAATGGCATGAACTGACCATCTTGAAGGCGGGTGAAGTGGATGGCTTCAAGTCCTTGCCTGTCATATGGTCCATAGGTGATCGACATGCCCGGTCCGAGTTTGAAATCGCGGATGGATTCAATGGCATCGATGAATTTTTCGCGGGTTAGGAATCGTCCGGCCTTTTGCAAACCTTCCACCATGATTCTGGCATTGAGGAATCCTTCCAATCCGACAAAGCTTGGAGTGTCATTGGGGAAATATTGATTCAGGAGCGTTACATATTCGCTGGCAGCGTCAATGTCGTTGTTCAGGTTGATGATCGGCGGTGGCACAACTTGCGACATGAGTACTTTGGCGGGGGCGTTGGTTTTTATGCGTCGGGCCAACTCTTCAGCTCCCACAAAGGAGACCGTGTAAAATGTTGGAGTATAGTCGCGTTCGCCAGCCTTGTTGATGAACCGGGCGCAGGCATCATAAGTGCCGATCATGACAACGGCTTCAGCTTTTGATTTGCGAATTTTTTCCAACCCCTCATCAATATCCTCGGTGCCTCTGATATACCAACCGCGGGCCACAGGTTCGAGATTGAACTCCTTGAGTGTCAATTCCGCGCCGATGAGTCCGTCAAATCCGTAGGTGTCATATTGATAGAAAACTGCGATTTTTTGCAGTCCGAGATCCTTGATCATGTGTCGCACGGCATCTTTTGTTTCTTGATAGTAGGAAGCCCTGATGTTGACGACGTACCGGTTGAAAGGCTGACGCAGGGCGTTGGCTCCTGTGAACATTCCCACAAGAGGTATACGCGCTTCTTCAACCAGTGGCAGGGCTTTGACTGTGGTCGGTGTGCCTACATAGCAGAACAGGGCGAAGACATCGTTGTCGATGATGAATCTTTGCGTATTGGCAAGGCATTTGGGTGGATCATAGGAATCGTCCACGGCCTTGATCTTGATGGAACGACCATGCACGCCGCCGTTGGCGTTGACGGAGCGGATATAGGCTTCAGCCCCGCGTAGGGTTTGTGTGCCGAGATATCCTGCATGACCGGTTAGAGCCAGTGATGAACCGAGAACGATCTGGTTGTTGGTCACTCCGGGAGAAGTCGCTCCCGTGGTTGCGGATTCGTCCGAGGAGTTGCATCCGCTCATGCCCAGAACCAGGGGCAGGCAGAGAAATATGAGTGTCCATAGTCGGGTTTGCATGATTCGGCTCCGTGCTCGACGCTTGTAACAACGTATTGCCACTCTTCGTTACTGGCTTGGCTCCGAAAAGACAAGAAATCCTCATAACCCCACGAAACTGCATCTGTCAGCAGTGTCTTGGAACGGAGTGACCCCGACGCACGGTGAACGTCGGGGCCTGAAAAACTCCGTGCATTGTGTGCCGCAGGTCCGAGCGACATTCTTACGGAGGTGTTCTCCATGAGAGGAGTCCCGGCGCGGGCGTGCAACCCGCGCCGGGATGGTATGGTGTTATCCGTTCATCCGTTTGAGAGGGCTAGCCAATTTTGCCAGGAACTGCTTCCTGGACAAGGGACCCTTCTTTTGGATGGAGGAAGCGTCAGCGGACAGGGACTCATAGTAACTGTCCGGGTCGGTCTGCACCAGATAGATGACGCGTACGCTGTCTATGTCGACAAGTTCTGCATCAGGGTACTTTTTCAGTGCTTTCTCAAGGTGTTTGTCTGCCAGGGCGAGCATTTCATCCCGATCGCCGAAGTTCATGGCCCCGGTGGGGCAGGTCTGCACGCAGGCGGGCAGCATGCCGGCTTTGACGCGGTCAACGCACATGTCGCATTTGACTACTTGGCCGGTCTCTTCGTTGATGCGGGGGATGTCGTAGGGACAGGACATGCCAAAGGCTTCCTTGTCCGGTTCCTGAGCGGTCAGTTCGGTGTAGATGACTGCACCGGTTTCCTGGTCGTGCACGATGGAGCCGGGAATAGTCATAGCATCCAGACACGGCGGATCGATACAATGGCGGCATTGTTCGGGGAAGAACAGCCAGTCCATGTTGCCGTCGGTTTCTACTTCTTCGAAGCGAACCAGTTTCAGGGTGACGCCCGACAGATCTTTGGGATTCTGGTGGGAACCCCAGTTTTCTGTCTTTTCAGCGGGCAGTTTTTTCCATTGCTTACAGGCAACCTGGCAACCACGGCAGGCCGTACATTTGGTCAGGTCGATGAAGAATGTCTTACTCATGTGTCATTCCTCCTTTACGCCTTGCGGACGTTGACCATAAAGGCCTTGGTTTCAGGGATGCCGGTGTTTGGATCGCCGACGGACGGAGTCAGGATGTTGGCTGTATCGCCGCCGTCCTTGGGCCATGTCCAACCGAAGTGCCAAGGCAGGCCAACCTGATGGATGGTCGTTCCTTGAACTTCGAACGGTTTCAGTCGCTTGGTCACGATAGCTTTGGCCCAGATGGAACCACGGATAGAATCGACCATGACCTTTTCGCCGTTTTCAATACCTCTGAGTTCCGCAAGTTCCGGGCTCATTTCAACGAACACCTGTGGTTCACACTCTGTGAGCCATGCGCAGTTTCTGGTCATCAGACCGGTCTGCCAGTGTTCGGTGACACGATATGTGGTGCCGACGAACGGGTACTTGGGATCGCAGACAGCCTTTTCTTCGGAATCGAAGGTAAGGGCCGTCGGGTTATGCAGTGTGCCGGAGAATGGGTGTGTTTTGACCGGACATTCCAGCGGTTCGTAGTATTCGGGCAGCGGTCCGTCTGCGCGGCCGGGGCCGTACAGCTGGCCGAAGCCATGCTTGCGCATGATGAAGGCGTACTTGGAGCCGGGGGCCCATCCGCCATCAGGCACATCGCCAACCCATTTCTTGCCGTCCCATTCGATAATGGGCTTTTCCGGGTTGTACGGCTTGCCCTGAAGGTCAACGGAAGCGCGGTTGTACAGCACGCGGCGGTTAACCGGCCAGCACCAGGAGAAGTTCGGGTACAAACCGACTTTCGCCTGCTCCGGGGTTTGCGCCAAACTGCGACGAGCGGCCATGTTGCCCTTGTCGGTGTACGAGTTACAGTACAGCCAGTTGCCTGAGGCTGTTGAACCATCGGCCTGGAGGTATGCGAAACTCGGTACAAGGTCGCCCTTTTTGAACTGCTTCCCCTTGACTTCGATGTCACGGGTGAAGTGTCCGTTGATGAGTTTGGCGGTCTTATGCGGATCGAATTCGCCGTCAGTGGCGATGCCGTCCCAAGTGAGTCGAGTGATCGGCTCGGGGTATGCGCCGCCGTCTTTTTTGTAGAGAGCCTGAATTTCATGCATCAATTCATACATGAGGTCGCCGTCTGGCTTGAGGCCATGCGGTGCATCAGGTCCTTTGTAACGCCACTGCATCCAGCGGCCTGAATTGGTGATGGAGCCTTCTTTTTCGATGGAGACTGCGCAGGGCAGGAAGAAGACTTCAGTCTTGATTTCTTCGGGCTTCATGTCGGGACCTTCCCAAAACCAACCGGTTTCATTAGGGAAGATGTTGACATTGACCATCCAGTCGAGGTTGCCCAAGGCACGGCGGCTTTTGTTGGCATTTGCGCCGGAACAAGCCGGATTCATGCCCCATGCGAACAGACCTTTGAACTGTCCCTTTTCCATTTTGTCGAACAGGGTGAGCCAAGAGTATTCGCTGGCAGAACCGGAGTCCAAACGGGGGAGGAATTGGTATGCGTCTGCTGGAGTGTCATCCTGCCACATGGATTTGAGCAGAGATGCGGAGTATTTCGGGTAGTTTTGCCACCAGTTGGCAGACATGGGATCGTTGGAGACCGGAGTGTATGCCTTGTCATATGCTGCCAGCGTATCCTGACCCGCTTTGGGTGTCTTCAGGTAGCCGGGCAGGATGTGGAACAGCAGACAGTGGTCAGTGGAACCCTGAACGTTGGATTCGCCGCGCAGGGCGTTAACGCCGCCACCAGCTATACCAATGTTACCGAGCAGCAACTGGATCATGGCCATGGAGCGGATGTTCTGTACACCAACGGTGTGCTGAGTCCAGCCCATGGCGTACATGATGGTACCGGCCTTGTTGCCTACGCCGGTTGCAGCATAGGTCTCGTACAGGGCGATCAGGTCTTCCTTCTTCATACCGGAGATGGAAGTGACTTGGTCCATGTTGTAGCGTTCATAGTGCTTCTTGAGCATCTGGTAAACGCATTTGGGGTCTTTGAGAGTGGGGTCTTTTTTGGGATTGCCTTCGGCATCCATTGCAAAGGCCCATTTGGATTTGTCGTAGGTCCTGGTTTCCGGGTCGTAACCGGCGAAGATACCATCGTCGAATTTGTAGTCGTCGCCGACGATGAAGGAAGCGTTGGTGTAGTTAACAACGTATTCTTTGAAGATCAGGTCTTTGTCCAGGATGTATTTAATCATGCCACCGAGTACGGCGATATCGGAGCCGGAACGGAGATTGGCATGCATGTCGGCCTTGGCCGAGGTCCTGGTGAAACGGGGATCGACGTGGATCAGGGTTGCACCCTTTTCCTGCGCCTTGGTCACCCACTTGAAAGAGATGGGGTGGTTTTCGGCAGCGTTACTGCCCATTATAAGAATGCAATCGGAGTTCTGGATATCAATCCAGTGATTGGTCATCGCACCGCGTCCGAACGACTCTGCCAGAGCCGCAACAGTTGCGCTGTGTCAAATACGAGCCTGGTGTTCCACATACACCAGACCAAGGCTGCGGAGCATTGTCTGGTAAGCCCAGCACTCCTCGTTGTCGAGAGCGGCGGAACCGACTGAAGCAATACCGTCGCAGCGATTGACCATTTGTCCTTTCGCATTCTTGTAGGTGAAAGTTTCGTCGCGGCTCTTCTTGACGTTGTGGGCGATTTTTTCCAGTGCCCAGCTCAAGGAGACTTTGGTGAATTCTTTGGAATAGGGAGCTCTGTACAGGACGGAATCCGGGCGGCGGTCGTTTTCAGCCAACTGCCAGATGGATGCGCCCTTGGCACACAGAGAACCTTCATTGATGGGATGATCCGGGTCACCTTCAACGTTGATGGCCCGTTTGTCCTTGAGGGACGTGTTGACGACGAGACCGCAACCCACTGCACAGTAGCAGCAGATAGTCGTTGTCTGTTTGCTCCACTTGGGCTTCATGGCTTCGGCGCGATCGGCAATGGGTGCCTTTTTCGCGGTACAGCCAAGCCCGAGTCCGCCAAAAGCCGTGGCCGTGGCCGCGACAGCGGAGAGCTTGAGGAAGTTCCTTCGGTTAGTATGCATTCGACCTCCTAAAGTTGAGTGCGAGTCATCGCCCGCGAATCTCGCAACCTAAAGTCACGAGTAACTCATAGCCGCTTGGCTGCGTGATTTGGTCCGGGGCGGGCAGGTTGGTTCCTGATCTGTCGCGATGACAGAGAGGTGTCAGGACCATTTCCTGCGCCGCCGCATGGACATTGTCCGCGGCAAATCCAAGGCCGTCGAAGGGCATTGGACTTGTCGCGTTTGCAGCCGACGAATGGTTGTGTGAAAAACGCATAAGCGTACCTCTCCCAGTTAATTCCGTTATCCCTGTTATGGGGGATTGGAGGGAACTGTTCAAAGAAAGGATACTTTTCAGAGTTTTCACACAGGGTGAAATGGGGTGTTTTTTACAAACCCACTGGGGTTAGGGCGATTGCGTTATGTCAAAATGGACATAAAATGATATCTGCCCCATGGTTCTGCACCAAAAGGGCATTATTCTTGGGTGGGCACTAGCGCACAAAGGTATGCGGCCAGCATTTCGGCGATGGATTTGTCCCGGTTGTTGAACCGGAATTCGAGTTCTTTCATATAGAGGGGGAACCGCTGGCAGGAGATGCCACGGAATTTCTTGATCCGGGACTGGGCGTAATCCCAGAATTCGTCCTGCACTGCGTCGATGTGCGGCGGCTCGTCATAGCGGCGAATGATTTCATATGGGAGTGAATCGTTGCCACAGAAAATGAGCGTGTCGTAATCCTTGTATCTGTCCGTGTAGACGAGATTACCGGTGCGGATGAGCTTCAGGTGGAAGTTCATGTGGAAATGGAACAACGTTTCTGCTTGAAAGCCCGGCACGAGGTCGATGAACACTATATCGTCACGACGCAGGATGCCGTAGACTGGGATGGTGTCCATGTGCATGTCACGTGGGCCGCCTGTTAGTCGATTGCCCTTGAGGTATGAATCAAGCCCTGTGGCCGAGCTGATGAGTTGCCGTGCATCCAGTGCGTGGCCGAGGATGGCGAACCTGATGGCGGTCAGGGCTTTGTATACCGTATTATAGGACAGGCCGAGCTGGTCCTTCATCTGATGGACCGAACATTCCTGCACGAATAGGACGATGAGTCGTAGCCATTCGGAAGGACTGAGTGCTCCGTTGTTGATCCATCGGCCTGAGAATGGCTGGAAGGTGTATTTGCAACTGGCGCACCGCAGGCGTTCGCCGGACAGGGTGTAGACCTTGCGATGACCACACCGCGGGCAGAAAGGGTCGCCCGTGGGCCATGTCAGCTCAAGCAGGTAGTCACGTGCTTTTTTGTCGTCATGCAGGAGCGCATCGAATCCACCGGCAATGTCCGGCGCACAGTCTGCGGGTATGATATGCGATGTCTTGTGCATGCTGTTTCGGTTCAAGGCTGACATGGTCACCTCTTTGTTAGAATCCCCAGGCGGAGAGCGTTGCGCGCTTGTATCCCTGACCAGCGGCTACATAGTCGAGTGCCAAAGAGTCCAGATCATCAAGAACAGGTACGGCTACGCGGTCCAGATTACGAAAGTCAATGGTCTTGATATACGTTTTGCAGGATTCGCAGACGTCCACGCGGAATCCCGGCTCTTCATCAACGGTAAAGAATGTCAGCTTTTTCTGGTCGTCTTCGCCACAAACCGGGCAGGCAATGCGCTTGATCCGGTACTCATGGCGACAGAATGAGCAGGTGGCGTGCCGGTATCCTTCTTTTTCTTTGAGACAAGAAATGAGCGGCAGACTGCCACAAATGGGACAGGTGCCTACTTCTGGGACTTTCATGTCAGGTAGTTTTTCAGCCAGAATATCGGCGGCCGCTTCGATGGATGGGCTGAGCGATGCAAAAGCGAGGAACGCAATGGTCTTGGGTGCATCTGGCGTGCGTTCAGTCCAGGAAGCGAAAAATTTCGTATCGTCGTTCAAGAATTTATCGAACAACTCTGCCGGGGTGAATTCGTCGTCTTTCATGGCCTTGGCAACAGTTTTGGCTCCGTCGCCCAAGGGACCGCCTGCCTTTTTGAGCAGGGTAATAAGGTCGAACAGCAAATTTGCAGCTTGAGTACTGTCGTGTGGAAAGTTTTCTCGGCCGATCAGAGACATTCCCTGAAACACTGCTTCGGGCGGGGCAAGTTCGCTGTCGTCCGGTAACACCACGGTTGCGTCAATGCGTGCCGTCAGTTGCAGTCGTGCCACGTCGGCCAGCAAGTTCACGAGTTCTTCGGAAATATAGGACTTGCCTTTCAACTGGGTGATCTTCTTTTCAAGCCGTCGTTGATATTGTTCCACATTAAATTCCATGGTGCGTCCTTTTTGATTGTTCGATTACGAAAACAGTATGGACGCCTGTCTATGATGCCAAAGGCTTGAGACTTACTCAAGCTTTGACACAAGAAAGACGCATTGTCATGAAATTATTATTTAATTTCAGTATAATATTATGTCTTTTTGAGCATAAAGCGAGATGAAAAGGTCTACAATTCAGTATGTTCCGAAGAAATGAAAAAAGTCGATAGAAAGGCGGTCTTTCTATAGATTTACCCTATTTCGGGGAAAAATAAGCCCGGAGTACAGTGTGCTGGCAATCAATTTTGAGCCGTTTTTGTCTATAGATGTTCGGTATGAGATGTTTAAAACCCGATAATCCGTTTATTATCATTATACACCCAGAAGCTGTCGTCTTTGATGTTGCCAATAAGCGTAATGCCGGTTTTGCGTGCAAGTTCCACGGAAAAACTCGTGGCTACGGCCGTGGAAGCGAGAATGGGGACGCCGATTCGGATGACCTTGAGCAGAATTTCAGAGGCGATGCGTCCGGTGGACACGATGAGTTTGTCATCCACTGATACATCGTCCAGAAAACACTGACCGCAGATCATGTCGATGGCATTGTGACGCCCGATATCTTCGCGGAAAAGCAGCATTTCATCCGGTGTGCACAGTGATGAATTGTGGCAGCCACGCGTGGCGTTGTACAGGGTAGAGCGTTCGTGCAGTTGTTTTGCCAGAGAGAGAATCTGTTCAGGCGTGACTTTGACGTTACCGTTTACACGGCGTTTGGAAATAGTGGCCGTGTTGCGTCCGAAATTAGTACCTTTGCCACAACCGGAAGTGATGGAACGCTCCAGCACTCGGTTTTTCCACGGGTCGTGACAGGTCTCCACCTCAGCCAGGAGGCGGTCGCCTAGATCTCGTACGGTCATGTCGGTAATCTGGTCCGGGCTGGACAGAAATGCATCGGATTTGAGAAATCCGATAGCCAAATATTCAGGATGCTTGGCCGTGCACAGCAATGTCACGACCTCTTTCCCGTTGAGGTGAATTGTCAGCGGTACCTCACGGATGGACTTGATTGGTGTCCGAGCAAAGCCCGCTTTGTATTCGTGTATTTCGTAATTGAAAGAATCCATGATTGTTCCTCCCGGTGTTGCGGTATGGGAGCCGCACATCGTTTCCCTTGTATCCTTTCTTTACGGAGGCAATTCGCATGAATCAAATCAATCGCATTTCCCCCGGTTTTCACACTGCTTTCATGGGATCATTTTCATTTTTGAATGATTATAGTTCAATTTTCAAAAGTGTTTTTTGGGTTTTTTCAAGCAAATCAAGCCGTCACAGATGTGTATTGCTGTCGCCATCGAAACGTTTGCGCAAACGTTTCGATTCGTGTTACAAGCGGGTGACTTTGCACGGCAACCGGCGCATAGGCGCCACGGTGGAAAAATGAAAAATTCAAAACTTATTAACGCCGAAGTATCATATGTCGTGGCCAGTCTCGGTCATTTTGACGGATTGACCATCTGCGACGCAGGGTTACCCATTCCCTCAGACGTACAGCGCATTGACCTGGCGGTGACCGAAGGGGTTCCGTCTTTTATGGATGTGGTCAAAACCATTATTTCTGAAATGGAAGTTCAGGAAGTGGAATTTGCCGAAGAATTTAAGAGCGTCAGTCCTGATTTACATAGGGAATTACTTTATTTTTTGCGTTCTGTTGAGACGGAGCGTGGCAAACCCATTCCTGTGAGTTATGTGAGTCATGAAGTATTCAAGGAAAATACGCGTGAGAGTGTGGCCGTGGTGCGGACGGGAGAGTTTACCCCGTATGCCAATGTCACCATCAAGGCAGGCGTCGCTTTCTAGCGGAGAGAATCATGGACGAATTGCTCAGGCTTGAGAATATCGAAAAGAGTTTTCCCGGCGTCAAGGCCCTGGATGGCGTCAATCTGCGGGTGACTCCCGGCAAGGTTATGGGGCTGGTTGGCGAAAATGGCGCGGGCAAGTCAACGCTCATGAAAGTGCTGACCGGCATCTACAAACGTGACGCTGGCACGCTTCGATATCTGGGTGAAGAATGTACTTTCAGTGGGCCTCGTGCGTCGCAGGCAGCGGGCATTAGTATCATCCATCAGGAACTTAACCTGTTGCCGGAACTCTCCATTGCTGAGAATATATTTTTGGGTCGTGAAAAGGTCGGCTTTCTAGGACATATCCGTTGGAAGGAAATGTTTCGGATGGCGAACGAACTGCTCGCTAAACTCGGGGTGACACGGACTTCGCACACACGGCTTGGTGCGCTGGGGATTGGCGAACAACAGATGGTAGAGATCGCCAAGGCCCTGTCTTTCGAGTCCCGTGTTATCATTATGGATGAGCCAACCGACACTCTGACAGACACCGAAACAAAAGCGTTGTTTTCCGTCATTCGCGAGTTGAGCGAGTCCGGTCATGGCGTGGTCTACATTTCTCACCGTCTCAAGGAAATCTTTGAAATTTGTGATGACGTGACCGTCCTGCGTGACGGGCAGTTTATCGGTGAAAGTTCCGTGGTGGATATCACCGAAGACGAACTCATCGAGATGATGGTTGGGCGTCGGTTGGAAGAGCTGTATCCGCGTGTTGATGTGGAATTGGGAGCGGTCAGTCTGGAGGTGAAAAACCTCACCGGACCTCGCCTCGAAGGGCTGTCATTTTCTGTGCGAGAAGGTGAAATACTTGGAATATCTGGTCTTATGGGTGCAGGGCGTACCGAACTGATGAAGGCTATTTATGGAGCTTATCCCATGGATGGTGGTCAAATCTTCATGGGCGGAAAGCAACTTGATATTAAGACTCCCGGCGATGCCCTTCACGCTGGCATTGCCTATATCAGTGAAGATCGAAAGGCGGACGGTTTGATTCTTGGCCTGTCGGTCAAGGAGAATATGACATTGACTGCGCTGACGGGGTTTTGTTCCGGCATAGGTCATATCGACCAAATTAATGAACGTCGGGCCGCAGACGAGTATATCAAAGCTTTCAATATCAGAACGCCTTCCCGTAGGCAGGAGGTTGGCAATTTATCCGGCGGCAACCAGCAGAAGGTCGCCATTGCCAAGGGACTCATGGACCGCCCCAAGGTGCTTATTCTCGATGAGCCGACACGGGGTGTGGACGTAGGTGCCAAAAAGGAAATTTATCAGTTGATTAATTCCTTCAAGTCGGAAGGTATGAGTATTATTCTTATTTCATCAGAAATGCCGGAAATTCTCGGTATGAGTGATCGTATTGCCGTCATGCACGAAGGCCGTTTCTGCGGTGAATTCACGGCGCAGGAAGCGGATCAGGAAAAACTTATGGCCTGTGCTATCGGCAGGGCGCGCAAGGAGGCTGCATGAGCGCAGCAAAAAACATGTCAAATGGACAGGAACAGTCCGTATCCATCAAGGAACGGTTGATTCAGCAGAAATCTCTCATTGCGCTTGTTGTGATGATTGTCATTGTTTCCTTTTTGAATCCCAATTTTTTTACCACGGGCAATATCCTTAACATTCTGCGGCAGACGGCCATCAACGCCATTATGGCCGTGGGTATGACGCTGGTCATTTTGACGGCTGGCATTGATCTGTCCGTCGGGTCGGTGTTGGCCCTGTGCGGAGCCATCGGGGCGAGTCTTATCGCCGCAGAAATGCCTGTCGTATTGGCCGTGGGAGTGGCTCTTGGAGCCGGTGCGCTGCTCGGCGCAGCCAGTGGCATTATCATAGCCAAGGGTAAGGTGCAGGCGTTTATCGCTACATTGGTTTCCATGACCATGGTTCGAGGGCTGACGCTTGTCTATACTGATGGTCGACCCATATCCACTGGGTTCACTGATGTTGCTGACGCTTTCGCCTTCATTGGAACCGGCTATTTGTTCGGCATTCCCGTCCCCATTTGGATTATGGCCGTCACGTTTGCCGGAGCGTGGTACCTGCTCAATCACACCCGTCTGGGCCGGTATATCTATGCCCTTGGTGGGAATGAATCCGCTACTCGTTTGTCTGGTATCAACGTGGATACCATCAAGATCACGGTCTATGCCATCGCCGGTTTTCTTTCGGCATTGTCTGGTTTGATCGTGACCTCCCGTCTTTCGTCCGCCCAGCCCACGGCAGGGTATGGATATGAACTCGACGCCATCGCGGCGGTTGTGCTTGGTGGCACCAGCCTTATGGGCGGCAAGGGAACCATTATGGGAACCCTGCTTGGTGCTCTTATTATCGGATTTCTCAATAATGCATTGAATTTGCTCGATGTATCTTCCTATTATCAGATGATCGCCAAGGCGCTGGTCATCCTGTTAGCGGTCCTGGTTGATACGAAAAGCAAGGAGTAAACAACATAAGGAGTGTATGATGAAAAAACTTTTGACCCTCGCCTTGGCCTTGGTGTTGACCATGGCTCTTGGCGTCTCTGCTCAGGCAAAGGACACCATCGCCCTGGTGGTTTCCACGCTGAACAACCCATTTTTCGTGACCCTGAAAGACGGTGCAGTGAAGAAAGCCAATGAGATGGGCTACGAGCTGATCGTTTTGGATTCCCAGAATGACCCGTCCAAAGAGCTTGCCAATGTAGAAGATCTGACCGTTCGTGGCGTCAAGGCTATTCTGATCAATCCCACTGATTCCGATGCTGTTTCCAACGCCATTCGTTTGATCAACACTGCCGGTATTCCGGTCTTGACCCTTGATCGCGGCGCTTCTCATGGTAAAGTGGCTTCTCACATCGCTTCCGATAACGTCGCAGGTGGTAAGATGGCCGGTGATTTCATGGCTGAAAAGCTTGGCAAGGGTGCCATGGTTATTCAGCTCGAAGGTCTGCCTGGTACTTCCGCCGCCCGTGATCGTGGTGCTGGTTTCGAACAGGCTGTCAAGGCCAATGGTTTTAAGGTTCTGGCTTCCCAGCCTGCCGACTTTGACCGTACCAAGGGCTTGAACGTTATGGAAAACCTGCTTGCCAACTACGGTGATGTGCAGGGTGTCTTCGCCCAGAACGATGAAATGGCCCTCGGTGCCATGCGTGCTCTTCAGGCCGCAGGCAAGAAGGTCGTTATTGTTGGTTTTGACGGCACAGATGATGGCGTTGCCGCTGTCAAGCGTGGCGACATGGCCGGTACCATTGCCCAGCAGCCTGCTTTGATCGGTTCTCTCGGTGTTGAGACAGCCGACAAGGTCCTCAAAGGCCAGAAGGTTGAAGCAAATATTCCCGTTCCCCTGATGGTTGTCCAATAACTCGATATGTCTGGCGCACTGAGCAGTCTCGGTGCGCCTTTTTTCGAATTAAGAGAGTATTTTTTATGGCTTCACCGAAACTGATTGTCCTCGGCAGTGTTAATGCCGACCACGTCCTGCAAGTGGATGATTTCCCCCGTCCCGGTGAAACCGTCACGGGACACGGGTATCAGGTTATTCCCGGCGGCAAGGGTGCGAATCAGGCCGTGGCAGCCGCACGTCTTGGCGCGAATGTCGGTTTCATTGCCTGTGTCGGTGATGATGATTTTGGCCGTTACATGATCGATAAATTTCAGGCGGACGGCATGGATACCACTGGTGTTATGACTGTGGATGACACGCCTACTGGCATCGCGCTTATTCAGATTGCGGCCAGTGGTGAGAATTCCATTTCCATATCTCCTGAAGCTAATGCGGCGTTGACCCCTGCACGACTTGAGCCGCACCTGTCTCTTTTGCAGGCGGCAGATACTTTGCTCATGCAATTGGAAAGCCCGTTGGAAAGCGTGCTTCTGGCTGCCCGAAAAGCCTGTGCGGCTGGGATACGTGTGATTTTGAACCCGGCTCCGGCCTGTGCCTTGCCGGATTCTTTGCTTGCTGATCTTGCCATGATTACCCCCAATGAGACAGAGGCCGAGGTTTTGACCGGTATCACGGTCAACTTAGAAAGTGATGCACGTAAAGTGGCAGAAATTTTACATGACAAAGGCGTTGAAACCGTCTTAATTACGCTCGGGAGTCAAGGTGCTTATTTGAGTTCCCCAGATGCTTCCGAGTTGATTCCCGGTTATCAAGTCGATCCTGTGGATACCACGGCAGCGGGTGATACTTTCAATGGCGCATTGGTCGCGGCCCTTCAAGAAGGGCAGGACATGCGTTCGGCAATCAAATTTTCCCATGCGGCGGCGGCCCTGTCTGTGACACGGTTGGGCGCACAAACATCCATACCGACCCTTAAAGAGGTCCACGCGTTCATGAAAGCGAACGCATAAAATACTATGGCAACGATCAAAGACGTAGCAAAGCTTGCTGGAGTGTCGACATCAACCGTGTCGCATGTCTTGAATAAGACTCGGTTTGTCAGGGAAGATACCTGCGATCGGGTGAAGAAGGCCGTGCGAGAGTTGAACTATCGGCCGTCTTCCATCGCGCGCAGTCTCAAGGGGCAGAAGACCCGAACGCTCGGGATGCTCGTTACGACCAGTCGAAACCCGTTTTTTGCTGAAGTTGTACATGGTGTAGAGCGGCGATGTTACGAGCGTGGTTACACTTTATTTCTCTGCAATACAGAAGGGGACATACATCGAATGGAGACCAACCTCGACGCCTTGGAAGAAAAGCGCGTGGATGGGCTGCTTTTGTTGTGCAGCGAGGTCAACGATGACGTGATCAAGTTGCTTGAAGCCGAGCGCAGTGTACCCATTGTGGTTTTTGATTGGGGACCGGAATCCGACAACGTGGATCGTATTTACGACAACTCTCCCTATGGAGCGCGATTGGCGACTGAACATCTCATTTCCATGGGGCACACGGCCATTGGATGCGTGACCGGGCCCATGGGCAGGCGGTCTGCCGAAGAACGGTTGGAAGGATTTCGGAGTTCCATGCATGATGCCGGATTGGTTGTGCGAGAAGAGTGGATTGTGGAAGGAGATTACGAGTGCGAAGGTGGTGTTCGAGCCATGCAGCGTTTAAATGATCTCGCCGACCGTCCTACAGCCCTTTTCGTGTGCAACGACATGATGACTCTTGGTATTATTAGTGAAGCCTCTCGTATGGGAATCAACGTCCCTGGCGATCTGTCACTTATCGGATACGATGATATTTATATCGCGCAACATGCCGCACCGCCTTTGACGACCATTCATCAGCCCAAGGATGAAATTGCGGCCATGGCCGTGGATACCCTTATCGATAGGCTGGATAGCAAACGCACCAAGGGTAAGGTCATCAAGATCGAACCCACGCTGGTGGAACGCCGCTCCGTTCGTAAGATCGGGTAGCATTTGCCTCCGGCGGCTGGGGGAAGGGGAGAGAGGGAAACCCTTTGAAAAGGGCTTTTCCTCTCTCCCCTTCCCCCAGACCCCCAACCCCTCTCTCCTTTCCGAAACTTTTTGTGTCGCCTTTGGCGAAAAAAGGGGGGGAGGTGTAGTTTATGCAAAAACAATATGTATGTACATACACATTGGAATGGATTTTATTGAGTGAAATGTTTTTCGCCGAAGGCATCTCATGGCTATTCCTCAATAAGGCGGAGTATTTTACAGGCAGCGCAGGCTGCTCCGAAACCGTTGTCAATATTAACCACGGTCACGCCGCTGGCGCAGGATGTGAGCATGCCGAGCAGGGCGGACAGTCCTGAGAAATTGGCCCCGTATCCGACAGAGGTTGGCACTGCGATGATCGGTTGATCCACTAGCCCGCCGATAACACTGGCGAGCGCACCTTCCATACCCGCGATGACGATGAGCACGGAAGCCTTGCGGATGTCTTCCATACGATCAAACAGACGATGTATACCGGCAACGCCAACATCCGAGAGGATCGAGGCTCGCGTGCCAAGTATCTCGCAGGTGACTTTGGCTTCCTCGGCCACGGGCAGGTCTGAAGTCCCGGCTGTGATAATGGCGATTTCAGTGGTGCCGTAGCTGATTGCGTTCTTGACCCATGTGAGGGTGCGGGCCGTGGCGTTGTATTGGACTTCCGGGAATTGTGCGCAGACATGTTCGGCTGTTTTCTCGGTAATGCGAGTGGCCAAAACATTGCCGTGTTCCTGCATGTGCGCGAAAATATTTGCCACCTGTTCAGGTGTTTTACCGGAACCGTAGATGACCTCCGGGAAACCGTTGCGCAGGGATCGATGCAGGTCGATCTTGGTATGACCGATGTCCAGAAACGGAAGATCGCGAAGCTTATCCAGTCCTTGATCAATGGGCAAAGTACCGTCTTGCACACCTTGCAGAATACTTTTTAACATGTTGTTATTCATGGTCTTCACCTACTCGGACGGACGGTTAAGACTGCCCATGGAATATCCGGCCAGATCCACGGCTACGTGACGGTAGCCAAGTTCTCGGAGTCTGGCATTGATGTGGTGACCGTGTGAGACGAGAGTGGCAATTTGATCGTGTGGAACTTCGATGCGAGCGACGTCACCGTGATGGCGTACACGGATTGCTGGAAATCCGTTTTTCATGAGGTAGATTTCGGCCTGCTCCACTCGTGTCAGTGCGGATTCGGTGACCCGTTTGTTGACCGGCATACGTGAGAGTAAACAGGCAAAGGCTGGTTTATCCCATGTTGGCAGACTGAAGTGGTGGGATAGCTCCCGTATGTCCTGTTTGGACAATTCGGCTTCCATCAGCGGACTCGTGACACCCAGTTCGCGCAGTGCTTTCAAGCCGGGGCGGTAGTCGCCCAGGTCATCAAGGTTCGTGCCGTCGAGAACACTGGATAGCCCCCGATCCATCGCCACTTTGAGTAACATGCTAAATAGGGCTTTTTTGCAGGTGTAGCAATGATCCGGCGGGTTCATGCGTAATGCTTCTGGAAAAGGGAGGTCAATCTCACTGTGCTTTACGCCGATGGATGCGGCGAATTCTCGTGCCTCCGTGAGTTCCCATTTGGGAGTGTAAGCGGTGGAGATAGTGGCAGCCATGGCTTTGTCTCCGAGAGCTTCCTTGGCTGCATACAGAAGCAGTGTACTGTCAACACCGCCGGAAAAAGCCACGAGTGCGCTTGTTGTGTCGGTTAACAGGCTGAGGAGTGTCTGGTACCGTTGCATGGTGCCGGGGGAAATTGTGATGTCAGTTGTCATTTCGAGCGTGCCTTGTCGATTGCGAGGTATACGTCACTGAGGGGAATATTGTGTTTATGTGCAAGTGTACGACAGTCTTCAAATTCCGGCTTGGAGCGGATGACCTGTCCGTCGAGATGCGCATTTTTTATGGTCACAGTGCCGAGCGGTGTCTCCAGTTTTTCAAATGAAATATTGAGCTCTGTTTTGTCCAGTGGAATGGATTTAATACCCAGCGTTGTGGTGTGTGTGAAAAGCAGACGCTTGAATTTCTCTTCGTCTTCGATGCCGCAAAGTACCGAAAGAGTTGTGGCTGGACGGCTCTTTTTCATGATTATGGGGGTGAAGTGGACGTCCATAGCCCCGTCATCCATGAGTTGGTCAAGGGCCGCGCCGAGCATTTCACCGGTCATGTCGTCGATGTTGCACTGGAGCAATCGTGCCGGGATAGTTTTTAGGCCCATTGGCTCTTCAACGACAGAAGCCAGATGCACCCGCAGAACATTGGGAATATCCGTGTCCCGATGGCCTATGCCGTATCCTGTCTTTTCGACAATCATAGCCGGTGTGTCCGTGAAGTGATCGACAAGTGTGACGAGAATGGCCGCGCCGGTTGGGGTCGTTGTTTCTTTTTTTACGGCTCCACAAGTGGTTGGATGGCCGTGCAGGATTTCGACAGTGGCTGGTGCTGGTACAGGGATGATGCCGTGAGAACATGTGACAAAGCCGCCGCCCAGTTCTATGGAAGAACACCAGACAGCATCGATTTTCAAGAGGTCAAAACAGATGGCCGCACCCACAATATCCACGATGGAGTCAGTCCCGCCGACTTCGTGGAAATGGACTTCATACACATCCTTGTCGTGAACAGTGGCTTCGGCTTCAGCCAGACAACGGAATATAGCAAGGCTGGTTGCCTTGATCGATTCTTTGAGCGAACTCGTGGCTATGATTGTTTCGATGTCTTCAAGATTTCGGTGTTTATGCAGGTGCTCTTTGAGAATCACCTCGACACGGGTGCCGTGGATACCCTTGCGGGAATCGTTAGTTATTTCGAGGGAAAACTCGTCATCAAGGCCAAGCCGTGAAAGTGCTTTCGTCAGGGAATGCGGTTCCACGCCGAGCGCGATCATGGCGGCAAGATTCATGTCTCCGCTGATGCCGGAGAAGCAGTCATAATAGAGTATGTTCATTGTCTTCCCTGATGGTGACGGGAGCAAAGTGCCCGATGATTCATTCATTGAGGCTACCGCAAATGATGGCGTGAAGTCGATAGTAATCTGGCTGGCATTCTAATGGAAATGGATAAGCAAACGGCCCGGAAGGATATCCTACCGAGCCGTTGAAATAGCTATTGTTCGTCGATGTGTGAATTTTAGAAAATTCGATCAATAAAACTCTGGATGCGCGGGTCTTCACATTGTTTGGAGAAGAAGTCATCCGGTGCGCCCTTGGCCAGAAACGAACCGTTTTCCATGAATACGACATGATCTGCAACTTCACGGGCAAAGCCCATGTTGTGGGTGACGATGATCATGGTCATGCCGTCGTCAGCCAATTGTTTGATGGCGGCAAATACTTCTCCAACAAGTTCCGGGTCTAGTGCCGATGTCGGTTCGTCGAAGAGCATTAGTTTCGGCTTCATGGACAGGGCGCGGGCAATGGCGGCACGTTGTTTTTGTCCGCCAGAAAGCGAGGCCGGGAATCGGTCTGCAAAGCTGCTCATACCGACTTTTTCCAGCATGCTCATGGCGACGGCCCGGGCTTCTGCCTTGGGGATGCCGAGGACGGTGACCTGACCTTCCATGGCGTTTTCAATTACAGTCATGTGCGGGAACAGGTTGAAGTGCTGAAAGACCATACCGATTTGGGTGCGTAGTTTGCAGATGTTCTTGGGTTTGTCGAGCACCTGCTTGCCCTTGACCTGACGATACCCCACGTCGTTGCCTTCAAACAGAATGGAGCCGGAATCGATGGTTTCCAGTATGTTGATGGCTCGTAGCAAGGTGGATTTTCCTGAACCGGAAGGACCGATGATAACGGTCTTTTCTCCAGCCTGCATTGTAAGGTCGATGTTGTCCACGGCTCGGTGAGTGCCGAAGGTCTTGACGATATTTTTGAGTTCCAAAAGCGGTTGCATCAGCGTTTCTCGTATGCGCCCACGCGCTCTTCAAGTCGTTCGAAGGTGAAGGTGAAGACGGTGGTGAAAAGAAGGTAGATAACAGCGGCCAACCCCAGCACGGTGATGTTGAATGAGGCATTGAACAGCTGGTCTGCCGTGCGCATCAATTCGACCATGGCGATGGTGGAGACCAATGCGGTATCCTTGATGAGTGCGATGAATTCATTGCCCACGGGCGGCAGAATGACGCGGTATGTCTGCGGGATGATAATTCGGCGCATGGCCTGCCAGTTGGACATGCCCATGGCTTCGGCGGCTTCCATCTGTCCTTGGTCGATGGACTGGATGCCGCTACGGATAATTTCCGCGAGGTAGGCCGAGTAGTTCAGACCAAGCCCGATGAGTGCCGCCGGAATGGGTTTCAATGTGATACCGATGGCGGGCAACCCATAGTAGATGAAGAAAAGTTGGAGTAGAAGTGGGGTGCCGCGGAACAGCCAGATAATGAACCAACACAGTCTGTTTATGGCCTTGAAATCACCTATCCGGCCAAGCGCGATAAGTAGACCGCCGATGGGGGAGAGTATCATGGTAAAGACCACGAGCAACAGGGTCATGAGACTGCCCTTCAGAAGATGCGGCATGAATTTTATCGTGTCGTTCATCAACCGTTTCCACTGGGGCAACATGGCTTCTTTTACGGAGTCGCGGAATTGGAGTGCTTCGATATTGTCCGGGTAGACGGCTAAAAGCTCTTCTACGACAGCAATGGCGGCAGGGTAGTCCTTGACCGCGAATTCGAGACGGGCGGCTTGCATGCGGCTAGAAGCAAATTGTCCTTCATCACCTTTCGGGCCAGGGGCCGGGATTTGCAGATAGATGGTGATGGCAGCTTCAAGGTCGCCTGTGACCATGACATCGTTGGCCTTGCGTATGAGTGTATCGGCGTTTTCTGTCGCGGTCGAAGCAGCCTGCGCACCGAGGGCGAGCAGGGAAATGACGAGGAGCGCCGCAATAACGGCGCTCCTCAATATTGAGTCAATCGTTGTTTTCACGACAGTCGACTACCACTTGGCGGGGTTGGTGACATCTTCACCGAACCACTTGCGGGAGATCTTGCCCATGGTGCCATCGGCGATCATTTCGTCAATAGCCTTCTGGATCATGCCGCGCAGAGCAGCGTCTTCCATGCGGTAAGCAACGCCGAAAGCTTCCTTGGTGATGTAACCGGGCAGAGCGCGGAACTCGCCGGGACGGGAAGCCATGTAATAACGGCCGGTCACGTTGTCGACAACAACGGAATCCAGACGATCAGCTTCGAGGTCAAGGAAGGCCTTGGGGTTGGTATCGTATTCGCGAATTTCACCAGCTGCGTTGGGCAGCTTTTTGGCAGCTTCAAGAGCGGGGGAACCGGCCTGAACGCCGATCTTCTTGCCGCCAAGAGCTTCGAAAGTTTTGATTTCCTTTTCATCCATGCGAACGGTGGCGATTTGACCATCCATCAGGTACGGCTTGGAAAAGGCGACTTTTTTCTGGCGTTCGGGAGTGATGGTCATGCCGTTCCAGATACAGTCAAATTTCTTGGCGTACAGGGAGTTGATAACGCCCTTCCATTCGGTGGGCTGCCACATGATTTTGATGCCCAGGCGTTTGCCGACTTCTTCGGCAGTGTCCACGTCAAGACCGACGAGTGTGCCGTTGTCGTCGCGGAAACCCATGGGCGGGAAGGCGTCGTCCAGACCAATAACCAACTGGCCGGCACTCTTGACGCGTTCCCATGAACCGTCAGCGGCGAAGGCAGAGGCGGCGCACAGACACAGAGCCATAACCATAAGAGCAGTGAGTAAGCGTTTCATCCTAGAATCCTCGTGTTAGTTCAAAAAATGAGTACCTCAAGACATGTGGGGATAACAAGATTCCTGCGGATGTGGCAATGAGAAAAACGGCTGGCATTTTGTTCAATCGTAATACTCTGGGGCGCTTATTCCTGTGAGGTTTTTTTTAGTTTGGGTTAGAGATATGGTTTTTTGAGGCAAGAGAGTAAGGCGTTTGTTTTCTGCATGAACTTGGCGTCATGCCGTGTTGATCCAAAAATGCCCGTGAAAAGGTTGAGATGCTGTTGTAACCGACAGCCAGAGAGGCTTCCGTGACATTTGTTTTACCGTCTTCCAAAAGAGAACGCGCTTTTTTCAAACGTATTCGGCGAAGATACCCAAATACAGTTGTTCCAAAAGCGTGGCGGAATTCTTGATTCAGGGTGACGTGAGATGTGTTGAGCATCCGGGCCAATGTTGACAGGGATGGTGGACTTTCCATTGAGTGAGCCAATATTTCCGCAGCCTGATATACTCGTTCAGGGTTTAAGCAATTTGTTGGATTTGATTGATCTGGGGTTTTGTTTCCAAAGCGGTTTATGCATACGGCAAGGAGCTCATATGTCTTGCTTTTATAATAAATGTGGCTGTCTTCAAGTCCTTTTTCCGGGGTCAGAATCTGGTTGAGAATATTCATGGATGCAGCGTCTATGGATCTTGTGTCGATGAATTCGTTGTCGATCAAGCCATTGGCTGCAAGTTGGAGATGGAGCGGCATTTTCATTTGTTCGTGGCGGGTTATGTCGTGGAAGGTCTCTGGGGAAACGACAATGGCCAGAGAGAGTCTGTAGCTTTGGGCTTTGTCAATCACGGTGACCTGTTTTCTTTGTCTGTACATCATTGTGCAATTTCCTGTCTCAACGGTTATTCCAGGAATATCCACATCCCCCATCCCCGAAAGGCAGAAACCAATTTCAAACGCCGGTTTCCCCATGCAAACATTTGAGAGTATTGGTGTTTGCACGCTGTATTTTGTGATGAACAGATCAATACCCTTTTGAATGTGGATTTGTTGCAGCGACCCATGCCCGAATGATTTTGGAATTTCGTATGACCGAGCGAAGGGCTGTCCAAAGGAGTCGGTTGCCTTGAGTTTGCATGGGGTACTCCGTGTCATCGGGTTTGAGAGAGTGAATTCCATGAACTGTTCCTCGCGTTGCGCTGTTGATTGTCCGGTCTCACATAAAAAAAAGAGGGCTATGAGATACTGTCGTCAATTACCTTATTAAAAATGAAAATCAATTTCAAGTGCCTTGTTGAAGCCCCGCCATTCCTTTCATTTCCGACAAATCATAAATCATATGGGAAAGGCATATTGAAGGTGGCAGGTATATCGTGCCTCAGTTTGAAGTGAGGTATCGGTCTATTTATATCTTCTGATGAAGTCGTTGACGACGACTCATTGGCGGCAAGAGATGATGAGGAGTGTTGTATATGATTTCCATTTTTCAAAAAGGCCTGTTGGCAGCATTTTTTATGCTGTTCGCCATGGTTTTGGTGAGTCCGGCGGTTGCGCAGGACAAGGATGAGGTTGAGAAGAAGGATTCCCAACCTGTGACTCTCGGTGCGACTGTGGTCACCGCTCAAAAGCGGGAGGAAAATGTACAGGATGTTCCGATCAGCATGGATGTGTTCAGTGGTATGGATATTGACGATGCGGGTATCGGGGATTTGAGTGAACTCACACTCTTTTCTCCCAATGTCTATGCGAAGCAGAGCACGAATCAGCAAATGATTATTATGCGTGGACTGTCATCCCATAATGTCGTTTTGAACACCCCAGCCGGGCTGTTTGTCGATGACATTTGTTACCCTTTGACGTTTATGCAGAACCCGGAACTGCTTGATATTGAACGTATAGAAGTACTGAGAGGTCCTCAGGGAACTTTGTATGGGCATAACACCGAGGCTGGGGCAATCAGGATTATCACTCGTCAGCCTGACAATACGGTGCGGGGAAAAGTCTTTATTGAACCCGGATTTTACAATTCTTCTGAAAGAGATAGCTGGTTGTATACTGCAGGAGCGTCGCTCAGTGGTCCTTTGGTTGAGGATATCCTCTATATGGGCGGTTCATTTTTGACCAAGGGGACACCCGGCTACATGGAGAACATCTATGATGGAGACAAGCGTGCGGCGAAAGAAGAGTCTCAAAATGGGCAAATCAAGCTTCGTTGGACGCCTAGTGATCCTTGGGACATCTCTCTACTGGTCAATGCATCTCATAAGGATAATGGCTATGGCTATATGCATTATGTCGATGGCCCGCTCGCTTCCGATAAATACACCATCAATTGGGATGGGGCGAATAGTTGGGTTGATGAGAGCAACGGCCAATCCCTTCATGTGAAATATAAGGCCAACTGGGCGGATGTTACTTCCATAACCACACGTAACAATTATAACACCAGATTTAAAAATGATGGTGAGTTCGGCCCACTTGTTTTCCCGGATCAAAAATTCAAATTTATCAATGAATCATACAGCCAGGAAGTTCGTTTTAATTCCATTGAAAGCGAGAATCCTTTTGAATGGCTGGGTGGTGTTTTTGTTTCATATGATGACAACGATGCCAAAGCGGCCTTTTTTGGGCAGTCGCGGGACACTTCATTTGAAAACACCAACTATGCTGTTTTCGGACAGATGGCGTACACCTTTTTTGATGCCTTGAAGTTGTCCGTCGGATTGCGTTTTGATCATCAACAGTCTGATGGAGAGCAGGACCTGACAAGTGCGGGGCAGTCCTACGACAAGAGCATTGTGCATGATGACGTTTTGCCGAAAGTCTCCCTTTCATATGATGTGAATGATCATTTCATGACGTATGCCTCTTTTTCCAAGGGATTACTCGCCGGAGGGTATAATTACGCGTTTGCAACGGATTCGGATACGCTGACATTTGGACCGGAAACCACATGGAACTATGAGCTTGGCATGAAGTCCGATTGGTTTGGCAACAAGCTCACGTTCAATGCTGCCGGTTATTATATCGATATAAAAGACAAACAGGTTGAAGAGTTTTTGAGCGGTCCTGCTGTTCGTAGTGTGACCAATGCCGCCGAAGCTTCTTCACGTGGTTTTGAGATGGAGATGGAATATCGCCCGGCGCATGGATGGTTCCTTTTCGGGAATTATGGATACGCCGATGCCCGGATTGACCAATGGATATCTGATGAAATGGGCGGTGGTACCTTTGACTACAAAGACAAAAAACTCCCCCACGCACCAGAGTATACGTATAATATAGGTGCCGAATATGTCCATGATACCGGATATTTCGGCAGATTGGATTTGTTGGGTGTTGGTGGTTTCTATACGGATGCAAAAAATACGACCTGGGTGAATCCGTATGAAGTTGTCAACGTGCGCGCAGGGCGTCGCATGGAATCATGGGATGTCTCGGTATGGTGCAAGAACCTTTTGAACCGCGAGTATTATTTGGACAAGGGCGTATATATTGGTGGCAATGAAATTGCGAGCGATGGAGCACCCCGGTCTGTAGGCGTTAATCTGACATATCACTTTTAATTGAATATATACGGAGTCAAAAAAATGAAACGGATACTTGCTGTTCTTACTCTTTCTTTGGGATTGATATTCCCCGGAGCCGCTTTTGCTCATACTCTCTGGGTGAACGTCTACGAGTCGTTTGTCCATAAGCCGGGCCATGTTATTGCATCACTTGGTTGGGGGCACGTCGTGCCAATGGATGATGTTTTTGAGCACTTTGACCTTGCGTCCTACTATTTAGTTGATCCGGACATGAGTCGAGTGGATTTTCCTTTGCCCGTATCAATAAAAAAGATGGACGGAGAAAGTGAGGTGCAGAAATCACTTCGCATAGTGGGTGGGGACACGGGAGTGCACAAGATGACTCTGAAAGATGATGCCAAGAAGGGCACCTATCAGGTCGCTGCAGTTTCACGGGATAATTTTTACAGTACGTATATTGATTTGAAAGGGCGTCACAAGTGGGCGCACACCACTATGGACAAGGTCAAGAATGTCAAGAAAGTGATTGAAGGCATGAAATTCACGACCTACGCCAAGTCTTTCTTTACGGTTGGCAAGTGGACTCAGCCGAGTGCGTTGGGCTTTGATCTGGAGATCCTTCCGTTGACTGACCTCAGCCGAGTGCGAGCGGGAGAAATGGTGGAATTCGATGTGAAGCTTTTGGGACGTTCGTTGAATACGATACCAGAACGGGCTTTTGAATATATGACATTGACAAGTAACACGTTTGGAGGGCCAGACGGTTTTACCTTGGCAACGCTTGTGTATAACGGGAAGGCTTCTTTCCGTATTCCCACAGCGGGCCAGTGGGTCGCTAATATCTATACCCGTCAGGCAGTCACACCGGATGGGCCTTTGAAGGCGCTGGTCGGTAAATGCACTAACGTCTTGTATGCGGCTACGGTCAGTTTTAATGTGAATCCTTAAGTTTGAAAAAAGCCGTTTACATGAAAATCATGTGAACGGCTTTTGCTTGTAGGCAAATATGTCTATTCGTGTGAGTGGTTTTTTATATCGTAAGTGCCCCATGTTCCCACAGGATTTTGAGACCGATGCAAATCAGCACGGAGCCTCCGAGAAGTTCTGCGTATTTCCCGATACTTTGTGCTTTGGCAGCGGTTTTCCCGAATTGTAGGCCGACAACGGTGAAGAGTGTGGCGACGACGCCAATGACCAAGGAAGGCCACCATACGGAAATACCCAGCATTGAGAGGCTGAGACCGACTGCGAGTGCGTCGATGCTGGTTGCAACGGACAGCACCACCAGTGACATCCCTTTGGTCGGGTCATTTTGACATTCTCCTTCATCTTCGAAGGCTTCACGGATCATTTTGTATCCGATGTAGCCGAGCAAGCCAAAAGCGATCCAGTGGTCGTATGCTTCAATATAGGAGCTGATTGTTCTTCCAAGATACCAACCAAGTATGGGCATGAGTGCCTGAAACAGGCCAAAGTGCCACGCCAGACGAAAGGTCTGTCGAGGGCTGACGCATTTGAGCGAGACACCGGTGGCAATAGCAACGGCAAAGGCATCCATGGCGAGGGCGATGGCAATGGTGACAAGTTCGATATTTCCCACATTGGCTCCTTGGATTCGAAGGAATTGGTAGCGTGCTTTGTTGAATCCCTCAAGCCTTTTAGGGGAGGGGCATTCTACCAATTGTCGTCTGAAATATAGTCGAGGTCGTTTTCGACGGTGAAGTTTAGGACTTTGATGCGTAATTCTTCATCATTTTCTATGATGGTACCAGTGACGGTTACCCATTTTTCGACATGTGCAGTGAGGCTTTCTGCATTTTCATCGTGTTCAACGATAAATTCTTCTTCTCCATCTACAAGAATCAAGACTCCTGAAACAGTGTCTCCATTCCAATTTGATGGGAGGACCTGCCCGTATAAGGAGTCCTCATAAATATCCAAAGCCATTTTTATCTCCGTTGATTGCCTGTGCTGTTGCTCCTTATCGTCGAGGTTTCTATTCAATTGGTAGAACATACCCCCGGCGATGGGAGCGAAATGTTTTCAAATTGTATTCTGTATCAAAGAGTATGCCTTATAAAAAAGGCTCGTACTTTTTTGGCTGCAGAAGTTTCCGGGAGAAGCTTCTACTGCTAAGTGGCAGAATATACAACGTAAAAAATAAGCGGATGGTTTGATTTTTGGTGCTGAGGATGTATCGTGCGGTCCAAGTAACAAGGATCGCTTTGAGGGGAGTTTATGTAAATACACTTCCAACGAATGGAGATGTCATGGATGATAGGAATGCCGTATAGTTTACACTGAATCGGACATGATCGCCAACTTGCAATGGGGTTCTCGTGGCGTCGAGTATGACGTGATCACTGCTTGAGCCCAAAATATCGACATCGATTAATGGTATAAGGCCTGCCACATGAACATCCTGTTTTCCCAACGCTACAATTGTTCTGAGTATTTTACCTTTGTCTTCAACGTGAGGCGTATTGCCAAAGGCATCCAGGCCTGTTTCCCCTTCAGGGAGTGACGGCTTGATTTTGGATTCTATGACTTCTGCAACCAGAGAAATCGCATCAAGGTGAAGCCCTTCAATGTGTTTTCTTGACAAAGATTCTCTCCCAAGAAGGAGGGATTCGCCCAGTCGAACGTTGTTTGTTCTGCCAGTGTTGTCATTTTGAAGCATCCAATCAAAGTTTGCAGAATTTCCTCCAGAAATTATATGAAAATTGATGCCGTATTTCTTTTCACAGGTGTCTGCCAGACTGGAGAAATGATCCATGTTGGTTTTTGTTGGTTTGACTCCATTTAGGCACGCCATGTTTGTCCCTAAACCGATGAGTCGAACGCCTTTCATTTGGCGTACTTCTTCAATTGTTTTGTTGAGATCCTGACGAAGTATTCCTTCCCGAAGATCCCCCATCTCCACCATAAGAATAATGTCGTGGACAAGATCTTTTTCAAGGGCCGATTTGGAAAGCTCTTCAATGACAAATAGTTCAGTGTTGAGGCTTCCGTCCGCATAGGTGACGACGTCACGAGATTCACTAGCAGAGGGTGTCCTGATCAGGAGGAACTGTGCTTGAACACCAGCTTTTTTCATACGGATTATATTTTCGATCCGTGAATCTCCGAGAGAAGAAATGCCTGCGGAAACAAAACAGTTGGCAATTTGGGGCTCCCCGAGAAAACTCTTGGTGACAGCCGTAATTTGAATGCCTTTGGCTCCGAACATGGAAATTAGTTCTTTTGCGTTACTGTGTAATTTTGAGAGGTTTATTTCAAGATAAGGTGTCTTCATCAAGCCAACTTGGCTTGAAGCTGTGGGAAGGTGAGTAATATATTTTTAATTAGTGAATTGCAGCCGAACTTGAGGACGTCTGTAGCGGGTATTCCAAATTGTTTTTGATATGCACTCATTGTTTCATCAATATCTGAATCGGACATGTCCTCATGATTAATGGTGATGCCAATGACAGGAGACTGCGCGAAAACTTCAATGAGTTCGATTTCGTCTTCCAAGCGAGGCATCTTAATGGCTGGATAATCGCCCAGGTGTTCTCGTTTCGGTGGATGCTGGACAATGATCGCTTCAGGTTGTCCTCCTCTAATAATGAAGCACGAGCTTAAATAGGCCGGATGGCTGAGTGAGCCTTGGCCCTCTATAACAATAATGTCCGGTTTTTTGGTTTCCCATGCCTCGACAACAGCCTTTTCCATCTCGCCTGAAATGAATTGTTCTTTGAGGGCGTCAAGAGGAACACCAAATTCTGCTCCCTGAATAACGCCTGTCTGCCCTGTGGCTATCATTACAGTATTAAGACCGAGGGCTTTAAGGGCTTGGGTCAGGATAACTGATGTCGTGCGTTTGCCAACCGCGCTGTCCGTCCCGAGAATGGCTATCTTTGGACATTCAACTTTGCTGATATCTCCGGTAAACACCCGTCTTTGTATATCCTTTTGTTGTTTTCTGATGTCGTGCAACTGAACATTGCATTCTGCAGCTTTCTGAACGAAGGCTTCATCGTCGGTCAAAAAATCATGAAGGCCGTTGATGATGTCGAGATTTTTCTCCATTGCATAAAACATCACGTCGCGGTCATCAGAAGAGAATGCACCGGATAATGGAGCCATTCCATAAATAAAGGCTTTGACCAAGTCTCCTGTCTCTTCCAGGGCTTCGTGTATATCTTTGTAGATGGTGATTCCATTGGCTGCATTATCAAGCACTTCTCCGGCATCCAGATGAGCCTTGGTACTGTCGATGATGCCTGCAATTTCATATCTATCTGAATAACGAGTTAATCCATTGGCTGTTTTACCATCCATTTTCCCAAAGAAACCTTCACAGTATACGACTGCATGCTCTTTGTTTATCATAGTAAATCCTTAGTAAAAGATTGAATCAGTAAATTGATTTTTTAGTAATTTTGTTTATATTTTGATGTATTATTGAGTCGTATCAATTTACTAAAGTAAAAAATTAAAGCGATTCAACAGAAATACATACCATGAAATTTGTTTTTAAAGTCGATAATCTATTTTTATTTTTTTTATTTGTTGAATTTTGTGATTTTTATTTGAGTGCTTTTCGTAATTCAGCGCGTCAATCAGGTTTTTTGTCATTCATGTTTGTCACTTACTGTTTTTGAAATTGCCTGAGGAATGGGCAAAATTAATATTTGTGTTTTTTTTTAAAAAAGCGCTTGACTTCCTTTTGGAAGTAGGCGAGTAAGTCTCTTAACACCAGCCGCACCCGTGAAGGCGCGGTCTTACTGTGACCAGCGCTGGTTTGAATTTTACAAGTCTATCGAGGAGCCGTGTACGCATCTTGTACACGGCGCCTTTTTTTTGGCGCACGGGCGCTATACTTTATCACTTTTTGGAGAATTTGAATGTCTAAGAATCTTTATGTCGGCAACTTGTCCTGGTCCTCTACTGAAGACGAAGTTCGTGCAGCTTTCGAAGCATACGGCGAAGTTACTTCTGTCAAGCTGATCGAAGACCGTGAGACCGGCCGTCCCCGTGGTTTTGGTTTTGTTGAAATGGATGACAACGGTGCTCGCGAAGCTATCGCAGCCCTGGACGGCAAAGACTTCGGTGGCCGTAACATCAAGGTCAACGAAGCTAAGGCTCGCGAAGAACGCCCCCGCTGGTAGTCTTCGGATCTAAGCCTTTATCGGCATCCTGCGCCTGTCTCTCATTTGAGAGGCAGGCGTTTTTTTTTGTTTTTTCTGCAACTTTGTTTGCTTAGAGAAAGGCTGTTCATGTCATTTATAAAAATTCACTCATCATTTTATTCATCCGGATGGTTTGGTTTTCGTTGATTGTAAAGCATCAGTGCATTCGCTGCAAAGGCCATAGAACGTTGTCGTGTAACGATAAAGAGTGAATCCCTGCTGGCGGGCTGTCTCCTGTTGCAGGCATTGTATGTATGGGTTTCGGATCGGGATGATTTTGCCGCACCTTTCGCAGAGCATATGACTGGTATGGTCACCTGATGGTTCGTAGTGGGTGGAGCCGTCGCTGTGATGGGTGCACCGGGCAATGCCTGCGTGATGAAAATGTTTGATGGTTCGGTACACCGTTGATCGACTGACCGCATCATCGATGTCCTGCACTGCACTGAGCAGTTGTTCTGAGCTCATCTCAGCGCCTTTACTCATGAAAACCTTAAGAATCAGGAGGCGTTGCTGAGTCAGTTTAAGCGTGTTTTTTGCCAAGTATTTTTTGAATGATTTGAGTGCTTCCTGCATTTTTTTGATCTTCACGCATGCGTATTTTTGAGTTTTGAGGCCCTTGTTGACCTTGAGTCTCATTGAGACGGATATTTTATCAATTTTTATGAGTTAAATGACCTTGAGTCTCAACAAGACTTTTTTGTTGACCTCTTGTTGTGTCGGGTCTATTGCTGATATCGAAATTCATTATCAATTGCAACAAGTGGTTTTTCAACGAGGGGAGGTTCGCATGTTTTCTCACAAAACTCTTAAATCCATGGCGCCGGGAGAGACCGCTTTTGTGGTAGCTATTGACGCCGGTTGCAAGGCCAGAACAAGGCTGGAGTCCATCGGTATCATCCCCGGAATTGAGGTTGATGTCTTGAATAACAGCCGAGGTCCAATGCTTGTTTCCGTGGGAGAGGGGCGAGTGATGGTTGAGCGCGGCATCGCACAAAAGGTTTTGGTGGCCTAATACGGCATGCCGTGTCGGGAATACACATATCAAGGAAGTGACAATAATGACTCTTGACGAATTAAATCCGGGGACTCGGTGCGTGATGAAAGACATCACAACAGATGGTGCCTTGGGACAACGGCTGATGGACCTGGGGTTTTACCCCGGTGCCGAGATCGAAATTGTTCGGAATGCCCCACTGGTTGATCCCGTGGAATTGCATCTTGACGGCTATCATGTCTCCATTAGACATACCGAAGCTCGGCATATTCAGGTGGGCGACTAATGGCTTCGAAAGAACTCGTCGTTGCTTTGGCTGGGCAACCAAATTGCGGAAAATCCACTGTTTTCAATATGCTGACAGGCGCACGCCAGCATGTCGCCAACTATCCGGGCGTTACTGTTGAGAAAAAGACCGGATCGTTTAAATTGGGTGATTCCCGTGTGGAGTTGGTTGACCTGCCGGGTACATACAGTCTGACATCCTACTCTTTGGAAGAGCGCGTTGCTCGTGATTTCCTGTTGGGTGACAATCCCGACGTTGTCATTGATGTGGCCGATGGTTCCAATCTTAAACGCAACCTGTACCTGACTCTTCAAATTTTGGAGATGGAAGTTCCTGCACTTCTTAATCTCAACATGATGGATGTGGTGGAGCGTCGTGGACATGCCATGGATGTCGAAAAGCTGGAAGATATTCTCGGTATCCCGGTTGTGCCGACTACTGCCAAAAAAGGAATTGGGCGGGAAGCTCTCAAAACCGCGATGCAGGCCTTGGCTCACGGGCGTAAGGAAGATGTTTTCAAGGTTGATTATGGTCCGCTTGAGCCATTTATTGTCGAACTTGAGGTGGTGTTGGTCGAGGACCCTGTTTCCTGTCTTCGCTACCCTGTGCGTTGGCTTGCAATCAAGCTGCTCGAAGGTGACGCAGAGGCTGGAAAGCAGCTCACGTTGAATCATCCTGACAGCGAGCAGGTTCTTGCCAAAGTGGAATCTTGCAGAGAGCGCTTTGCGAAAGAGAATCCGAATGGAGCGGACAGGCATATTGCTTTTACCCGTCATGCCGTATGCGCGAAGATTGCCAAAGACGTGGTGACCTTGCCGCGTGAACGTGGTCACAACCTGTCGGATACCGTTGATAAGTATGTCTGCAACCGCTATTTGGGGCCGATTATTTTGGTAGCCATTCTGGTGGTGTTGTATCAAATCTCCATTGTTTTTGGTGGCTGGCTTGCCTTGAAAGTCTGGCCGGTTTGGGGGGCCCTTGAAGATTTGGCCGGAGATATTTTGCCGCAAGCCGGGTTCATGACAGATCCGTTGTTGCGTTCGCTTGGCGTATGGGTGGTGAAATCCATCACGGCAATTTTGAATTATCTTCCCATCTTTTTCCTGTTGTTCGCCCTTATCGCTATCCTTGAAGACAGTGGATACATGCCGCGAATGGCCTTTTTGCTGGACCGGTTGTTCCGTCGTTTCGGATTGCATGGTCAGTCTACACTGCCCATGATTCTCGGTGGTGTGTATGTGGGTGGATGCGCTATTCCCGGTGTTATGGCGACCAAAGCCATTCCTGACGAACGGGCTCGTTTGGCGACCATTCTCATTATCCCCATGATGAACTGCCTGGCGAAGGTGCCGCTTTATCTGATTCTTATCGGGGCATATTTTGCTGATGTTGCAGGGTGGGCCATGTTCTTTATCGCCACAGTGACCCTGTTCATGGCCTTGCCTGTTGCAAAATTGCTTTCGCTGACCGTACTTCGGAAGCATGACAGTGCTCCGTTTATCATGGAGATGCCGCCGTACCATCTTCCGACCATTTCTGGCATATTGCGGCGTGCGTTTGAACGAATCTGGCTGTTTATGAAGAAGATTGTCACTGTGGTTGCAGCCGTAGCCGTGGTCGTCTTTGTGCTGATCAACTTCCCGGGGCTATCTGAAGAAAAAATGGCGCATTACGCTGCCATGCAAGATAAAGCTGTGGCGGGTTTTGTCCAGAAGGTGGACGCAACCCAGTATGCCGGACAGATTACTTCCGAAAATACGACTGCAGTCATCCTGTTTGGCGAAGCGTTGAGGCAGGCTAAACGAGGTGTGAAGGACAAGGAAACATCCGCTGCCATCAATGAGGACTTTCAGGCGAAGAACCCGATCTATTATGCCGTTGTCAAACGCGTTGGTAAGGATGGTAAAAAGCTGAATCGGGAACTGAAAAAAGTCATCAAGGTCCGTAAGAAAATACGGCGCGAAATGCGTGGTGAGCGCTTTGAAAACAGTTTTCTTGGTTCCATGGGCAAGGCTCTCGAACCTGTGACTCAGTGGGCCGGGTTTAACTGGCGTATTAATATCGCACTGTTGTCAGCCTTTGCGGCTAAGGAAAACAGTGCGGCAACCCTCGGGGCCATCTATGGCATCGATGATTCCGGCCAGTCTGTTCAAGAGAGTATGAAGGCGAATGAAGGCGGGTTTACCCCCTTGCATGCGTTGGCTCTGATGCTGTTCATGGCTTTGTATCCACCCTGCGTTCCTACATCCATCATGGTGAGAAGCCAGTCCAATTCAACGGGCTGGATGCTGTTTTCCATCGGTTATCAGACTGTACTGGGCTTGTTTGTCGCCAGCTTGGTCTTTACCGGTGGCACTGTGCTCGGATTGACCGGCTGGCAAACAATGTGGGCATTTTATGGACTGTGCCTTGCCGCAACCATCGGCATGGCAATGATCCCAACACCTGAAGAAAAGGAAGCGGCTGTGTCCGCTCCTACGTATAATAAAGAATGCTCTTAAGGAGGAGTATACACATGAAAAAAATGATGATTGTTTTGACTTTGGCGGCATTGCTTGGTTTCTCCGGAATGGCTTTTGCCCATAGCCCTTTGATGAGCTGCTTTGATAACGGCGATGGTACTGTCACTTGCGAAGGTGGGTATTCTGATGGTTCTTCTGCATCCGGTACCAAGATGCACCTCAAGAGCGAGGACGGGAAAAGCATACTTGAAGGCAAGATGAACGAAGACAGCGAATACTCTTTTACTAAGCCTGAGGGTGGCTACCTGGTCATTTTTGATGGTGGTGAAGGTCATACCGTGGAAGTTAACGGCGCAGACATCGTTGAATAGAGATGTATGATGCAAGGTATGGCTTACCTGCCTTGCATTTTTTTTAATGGATATATTGAGAATAATATTCAATTTCAATCGAGAGGAGTTTTTTGATGATGAAACGGTTTATCCCCCTTATGGCTGCGGCATGCGTGTTGACTTTGGTTGGTTCTGCATTTGCCCATTTCATGGTTGTTTACACCCCGGAAATTGCTTTGCAAGAAAGCAAAAATCTGGACATGCGCATAATGTTTACCCATCCAGCAGAAGCTGGTCACATGATGGATATGGGTGGCATTGAAGAATTTTATGTTCTGAGCCAGCGCGGTGATTCCAAAGTGAAGAAGACCGACCTCAAAGGATATCTGAAAGATATCGTATGGAAGAATCCCGAAGCGCAGGCACCGGCCTTTTCTGCCATGATTCCCAAGAAAGTAGTGCGTTCCATGGGCGACTACGTTTTTGTCATGAAGCCCGGTTACTACTTTGAAAAAGAAGAAGGTCTGTACATGCAGCAGATCACCAAGTTGATCCTGAATGTTGGCGGCGTACCTGGCAACTGGGCTGAGCCTGTTGGTCTTCCTTGCGAAATCGTTCCCCTGATCAAACCGTATGGTCTGTGGACTGGTAACGTCTTCAAGGCACTGGTCCTGTCCGATGGCAAGCCCGTAGCCGGTGCTGAAGTTGAAGTCGAGTACATGAGCCATATGCCCAACCTGAAAAACAACTCTATGCCCGCAGAGTCCACAGTGACATATCCGCAGGGTTCCTTTGTCACCCAGACCATCTTCACTGATGCTGATGGTTACATCACCTTTGGTATTCCCAAGGCCGGTTGGTGGGGCTTTGCAGCTCTCGGTGTTGGCCCCGAAAAGGAATACAAAGGCAAGGAACTTGGTCAGGACGCAGTTATCTGGGTCAAGGCCGAAGACATGAAATAGAATGGTATTCCCCCTCTAGATAGTGAGAGTCATACCCTCCCCGCAGGTGCGGCGGCTTGCCTAAGAGCCGCCGCACCGACCTGCGGATAGCGGACTGTGATGGACTTTTTGTGCGTGAGAGCTTGGCGAGAAGGCGGTGTGCAGATGGACGAAAAAATACGGGTGACGCAATGCGAGGTGGTTGTTCCACCCGCTGGCGGAACTCTTGAAACTCAGCTCGTCGTGATTGTTGCATTTGTGACCATTGTTTTGTGCGGATGCGGCATCCTTTTACGAAGCTCCGGGGCAGAGGAATATACGGTCCCTGCGTGGCAGGTTGATGCTTTCAGCGATCTTCAACCTGAAGAGCTCGCTATTTTCAATGCGCTTCTTACATCAGCTCCTGAGATTGAAATGATTCATGAAGATGAGTTTGATTGGCCGTCGGTGACGGAATTGGCTGAGGCTCAGCTGCCTCCGTTTGTTCAGGATTCATCGTGGCGTAGTGACGGGAGTTATCATTGGATACGGAACATTATCAGTACAGAGGATAAACATATTGTTCTGTATATGGGAAATCCTGGTGATGACATCAAAACAGGCTCTTTTCTGTTGGTGATGCTGCATGATCATATCAAGAAACAAGGGAATGCGGGAGTGGCCAGTCACGTTCCCTTTGAAGTTTGGATTCATCCTTCTTCCTCTCCTTCGTTCCCGGGAATGAGCACGGATCAGGCATTGATCAATGGTGGATGGCGAGAAGCGGTTGCTCGGAAGGGTGAGCGTGAGATGAAAAAATCTCGAGGCGAGGATTACTTTTAATGATTCGTAAGTTACTATATAGTATCGTTTTTGTTTTGTTTATGGTGAGTGCTGCGTGCCCCGCTGAAGATATTCCTCGCATTGGTGTGACACTGCATCCGTACTATAGCTTTGTGAAAGCTATAGTCGGCGATACTGCCGAAGTCGTTCCTCTCATTGGAGAAGGGTTTAATCCACATAATTACCGGCCTCAGCCTGAGGATATCAAGAAATGCATGACGTTGGATGCTATGGTCGTCAACGGCATCGGGCATGATGAATTCGCCTTTGAAAGTATCGAAGCAGCCAATTTGAAAGGGAAACTTCCGCTTATTTTCGCCAACAAGGACGTTTCGCTTATTCCGGTCAGTGGTCATTTGGATGGCAAGAAAGTCGTTAATCCCCACACATTTGTCTCCGTGACCGCCTCGGTTCGCCAAGTTTATACTATTGCCAAGGAGCTGGGAGAACTGTTCCCTGAGAACGCTTCGCTATATCGAAAAAACGGAAGGAAATATGCGGCTCGGCTTCGTCGGATGAAAGCCGAATATATGGAACGTATAGCCGACTTGCCGGATTTGGATTTTCGTTGCGCTACTATTCACGGCGGATATGATTACCTTTTTCAGGATTTCGGATTGCAGGTGACCGCTGTTATCGAACCGGGGCATGGGCTGAAGCCTACAGCCAGCCAGCTTGCCAGAATTATAGATGAAATCAAGAGACTTGGCGTGAATGTTATTTTTACTGAGATGGCGTTTCCCGACAAATATGTGGACACCATCCATGAGGAGACCGGTATTCGGATTCGTCATTTGTCGCATTTGACCAATGGCGAATATACGGAAGAGGGGTTTGAGAAGGGATTGCGAGCCAATCTTGAAGCCCTGACAAATGCCCTTGTTGACGCAAAAACTGTCAAACATGGAGGCTGATATGTCCAAAGTGACTTTGTTGACAAAAGGTCCCACCATTCACTTTGAGCATTTGGGACTTCGTCTTGGCGGTAACACCATTTTGTCGGATGTGAATTTTACGATTCAACCTGGTTCGATTCATTGCATAATTGGTCCCAATGGAGGCGGCAAGACTTCTCTTATTCGTTCAATGCTCGGACAGATGCCCCACACTGGCGATATTCGTATTTGCTGGGGTGGGCCGACAACGATCGGCTATGTCCCTCAGTCGTTGGATTATGACGATACCTTGCCCATGACGGTCTTGGATTTCATGGCAATGCTTTGCCAACGAAGGCCTACCTTCCTCGGTTTGAAGCATAGTAAGCGGTCCTTGATTAATGATGTGTTGCAACGTGTCGGTATGGATTCAAAAATTAACCGGCCATTTGGCTCTCTGTCCGGGGGGGAACGTCAAAGAATTTTGTTTGCACAAGCATTAATGCCCCGTCCAAAGTTGCTCATTCTGGACGAACCGACAACCGGTTTGGATCAGGCCGGTACAGCGATTATGCATGATGTGCTGGAAGAGTTGCGCTGGGAAGGGACAACGATCCTTTGTATCCATCATGATCTCTCGGTTGTTCGTGAAATGGGTGATGTTGTGACGTGTATCAATCGGCAATTGTTGTTTTCAGGGCCTCCGGTCGAGGAATTGACTCCTGAACGTGTGTTTTCTGTTTTTTCTTCAGTCAAGGCGGCCTGATTTGATGGATTTTATTTACGACTCTATTCGACTTCCGCTCATGGAGATGGGCAAGGCCGGGGTGTTGCCTGAATTTTTTCAATACGCTTTTGTTATCAACGCCCTGTTATGCGCATTGGTGGCCGGACCGCTTCTTGGTGGAATCGGTACCATGGTGGTTTCAAAGCGGTTGGCCTTTTTCTCCCAGGCAGTGGGGCAGGCCGCTTTGACAGGCGTGGCGCTCGGCGTGTTGCTTGGTGAACCCGTGACAGCCCCGTATGTGTCCCTGTTTGGGTTTTGTATCCTGTTCGCATTGACCATGAATTACACCCGTAATCGTATGCGTATGAAGCAGGATATTGTTATCGGTGTTTTCCTTTCGGTCTCGTTGGCAGTGGGGGCCTGTGTCCTTTTGTATGTCACGGCCAAGGTGAATATGCATGTGTTGGACAATATTTTATTTGGTTCCGTTCTTACGGTGAATAACACTGACATGAACGTTTTGATTGTCATTGCCGGGTTATGCGTTGCCGTGGGTATCCCTACCTATAACAAAATGTTGCTTGCCAGTTTTAATCCCAGCCTCGCTCAGGTTCGCGGTATCAATGCCAAATTGTATGACTATGTGTTCGTGCTCATGATTACGGTTATTACTGTTGCCTGCCTGAAAATTGTGGGGGCGGTGCTTGTGGAAGCATTGCTCATTATTCCGGCGGCGGCTGCGAGAAACGTCAGTCGTTCTGTGCGTGGTTTTTTCTTTTATAGTGTGGCCTTCGCCACCGTGAGTTGCGTGCTTGGCATCATTATCCCGATGCAATTTGAAATCCCGGTGCCGTCTGGCGGTGCCATTATACTCGTCGCTTCCATCGTCTTTATGATGACAGCCGGAGTGCGCATGGTCTCCGGCTCTTTTAAGGAGGCTGCGGTATGAAGAAGTTCCTTATTATTGGTATGCTGGTGACATTTGTTTTTCTTTGGACAAGGGTTGGTATTGCCGCGGATGCTTCAGAAAAAACCGTTGTTCTGACATCCATCGGCGCAGTGCAGGCCATGGCTGAAGTCCTGACTGAAAATACATCCATCACGGTGATGAACAGCATCCCGCAAGGATATTCCATGCGAGGACAGGACGCTTATTTCAAAAAGCATAGGGAAGCGTTCTTTCAATCGGCTGCCAAAGCAGACGCTGTACTTACCGTTGGATCAGCTTGGCCGGCTGACCCTCTGTACAAATGGGCCAGACGGAGCAACATCCGAGTGGTCAATATCGACGCGACCAGACCTTTGGACGAATATGGCGCGGGTGTGCCGTTGGTGACGGTGCAAGGAAAGAACGTTCCGTTTGTCTGGCGTAGCCCCGCCAATATGACCCGTATGGGGGCCATTACAGCCGATGACCTTTCGCGTCTTGTCCCTGCGGAAGCTTCGACGATCAAGGCCAATCTCAAGAGAATGCAGTCCGTTCTGTTCAGAATCCGGTCAAAGTATGAAGCGGCGTTTACTGACCTTGAGAGTGTGGACATTGCTGCGCTGACTGGTGCGTATACCCCATTAATCGATGAATTTGGATTGGATGTCATTGTCTACGCCCTCAAGCCTGAAGTCGAGTGGACGGAAAATGATGCAAAGGATTTTGCCGAACAGTTGAAATCCGGGGGTATTAAAGCCGTTGCCTGTGCATGGGAGCCGGATGAGAAGGTGCGAAAGGCTCTTTTGATGGGCGGTGCTGTCCCTGTGGTACTGGAGAAGTTCGTTCGCGAATCAGATGTCGAGCCGATACTCTCCTTGAGCAACTGGTATGAGCGCAATTTGTCACGTCTCCTTGTGGCGCTACAGGATTAATCTCGGAGGAAGTCATGGATACCATCTTTGCGATTGTAATCATTGTCGTGGCTGTGGCCTATTTGCTCAAGCGCAGGTTTATCGGGCGTAACAGCGGGAAAGGAAGTGCTACCTGCGGGTGCTCCGGGTGCGATTGCACCTCGTGCGGAGGGCGCGGTGCTGACGGGGACAGTCAATCTTCTCTTAAAAGAAAATAACCAACGTGGACGGGGGTTCATAATGTCTTTTTGTAAACCGAAAATTATGTATGTGAGTTTGCTCTTTGTCGTAGCCATGATGATCACTGCCTTGGGCGTTGACATTGCGTCGGCTCATTCAATGTTTATTCAATCTGGTCGCCACAGGGTGGATGAGGGAAAGAAAACACCGCTTTTTTTTTGTTATGGACATCATTTCCCTGTAGATGACGGTGTGCGTCGGAATAAGCTTGCATCGGTGAATGTTTTTGATCCGTCCGGGCAGGCAACCGCAATTCAGCTACGCGATGAAACCTGTCTGCATTCTTACATGGTCGAGTACGACAAGCCCGGTGTCTATGTGTTGGCCGCAGAGACCAATCCTGGTTTTTATACCAAGTGGGTAGATAAAAAAGGGCGCAATCGCAGTACCATCAAGCCCATGAGCGCTGTTGTGGACAAGGCTTCAAAGATCGAGAAATCCCTGTACAGCAAACAGTATGCAAAAACATATGTTCGTTGTGGTGCTTCTGATGGTCTTTATCAGGCCCACGTGGGACTGCCGCTCGAACTGGTTCCCATGCAGGACCCGACAACATTGAAGCCTGGGGATGTCTTGTCCCTAAAAGTCTTTCGTGATGGTAAACGATACTTTGGTTCAGGATCCTGGGATGCCACCTATGCGGGGTTTTCTACGGAATCAGAGGACCTGTATCATCCAAGAGCCACTGCATCCGGCGATACCATTAAGGTTTCCCTCGACCAACCGGGACGGTGGTTTATTCGGTATTTCATCAAGACCGACGCCACACCTGAAAACAAGGATAAATATCTGCAACAGAAGCAGACAGCCACACTTGTGGTTCTCGTCCCCAACGAGCGCAAACAACCCGTGGCTCATCATTAGGCACTTTAGGTGACCTCAGGGCGTGGGGGATCGTTGGAGTGCGTCCTCGAACTCCAGTGGATAGGCGATCTTCCACGCCCTTTAGGAATGCTGACGTATATATCTTTTATATATAATTCTGTTGGGCGTTTGAGATTCAGGATCACTAGAATTTCTTTCTCATCAGAAACTCTTAATAGTGTGCTTGTGCGGACGGGTAGCAAGAAAGAATATTTTGCTCGTAAGTCTATAGAATTGAAGATTTATATGTCTATTTCAAGTAGAAGCAAGAAGATGCAGATAGTTGCGGCTTCTTTTTGATTATTTTTACATTTTGAGACGGGATTTCAATTCCTACTATATACTACCTTTTCGGTATTAAATTATTGAAAATTAATGTGTTGACGTTATATTTTTTAATCGGCTATGCACTTCGCTACATTGAAAATGAATTTCATAATCAACGATTCGCTCGGGATTGAGAAGGCCGACGGAGAAAAGGAAAAGGAGGTCGTTTTGAAACGCCTTTTGGCAATTATGGCTGTTGTTACATGTTTGATTTTGGGTGAAGGAGCCTCTTTGGTGCACGCCGGACCTGTTATGGGCGGGGGGAGTGATTCCGAAGCAGCTTTGAAGGATCGGCCCGATACAAAACCTGTCAAATGCGTGGGCTTGATCAACATGTCAAACGGGATAGTTCTTCCTAAAGGGAAAGTGACCGCCAGCATCAAATATCGATACGTTCACAAAGATTCTTTGTATGACGGAAGCGAGGAAAAGCATGGAAATTACGGGGGTAAATACGATCGTGTAAATCAAGGGTTGCAGTTTACGGCCAAGGCTGGATTGTTCGAGGATTTTGAAGCCCGTGTCATGGTTCCGTTTTGGGATAAGGAACTTAAACGCAAGGCTGGCAATCCTCCAACATCCACTGGGACCGATTCAGTAAGTGGTTTGGGTGATGTCGTGGTTATGGGGCGGTACGCACTCATGAGCCAGCGGAAGGGCGATTGGATGAGCGTGGCTTTAGGAGCGGGAATAAAATTGCCTACAGGTGACCCTGATCACGAGAATGACTTTCCGTTTTCCAATGCGCATAAATACATCGGCCCGGGTGGTCAGCTTGGTACCGGTTCCTGGGATCCAAAGATTGAATTAGGTGCTACCAAGTTTGTGGATCGTTCACGGTTTGACATGCATTTTATGTACACCATCCCCGGAGATGGAGCGCATGGTTCCCGCAAGGGCAAACAGTTCAAGTATAACTTTGGGTATGGGTATGCCCTGAATAAGTATTTCGACCTTGAACTCGAATTGAACGGTGTCGAGCAGGAACGTCATCGCTACGATAACGAAATCGCCAAATCAACCGGTGGGCATACCATCTATATTACCCCCGGTATTCATTGGAAGATGGCCGAAAAATGCCATTTGTCATTGGGCGTTCCCGTAGTCGTCTACCGTGACCTTAATGGCTATTCAGCCGACCCTGATCGCAACAGCCGGTATGGGCTGGGTGAAGACTTTCAGGTTGTGACCCGTCTTGCTTTCAGCTTCTAATTATTTGGAGATAAAAATGAAAAAAATACGTTTGCTTTTGATTGTGACATGCCTGTCCTGCATGGCGATTCTCTTTGGACTGACCTGCGCCAACGCCACTCCGTACAAGGCACCGGAGAAGATCAAAGCCGTCATGGTTGGTGACAGGCTGGTGGATGTGGCCTTGAAGCTTGGTGTTGTAGCAGAAGGGATGGCTGTGCGAGCATCCATGTGGCCCAAAGCCGATGAGATCAAAATGGCTTCTCAGCTTTTGGGATGCCCTAATTATGTCACGGTCAAACATCCTGAGACCATTGCCAATTTCATGAAGGAACGGGGCATTACTCGGCTTATCTTGGAAAAAAGTGTCAAGTTTTGCTTGTACAAGAAAAAAGTGAGTCCTGTGAAAGTGGCTGAGCTGGTCAAGGATGTTCCCGGCATCACCATTGAGTATGTGGATTTCAGTAGCGGTGTTGTCCCTGCCATCTCACAGATTGCCGAGTTGTTTGGCAAGCAGGAGCAAGGGCATCAAGTGGCTGCTTCGTATGCAAAAGCCATGAAGAAGGTCGAAGTTTCTTTGACCAAGCAGAAAGCCGGCAAACGTGTTCTCGTACTCAACGGCCATTATCTCGCATCGGGTAAAACCTTTATCCGCGTGGAAGCTCCTGGTGGTTATTCTGATCAGTACATCCTGAATCCGCTTGGGTGCAAAAACGTGGCAGATGTCATGATGACCGACACGATGAAGGTCAGCAAAGGCCATGTCTCTGGTGGGCGTTTGGGTTGGTTAGCCAAGGTCAAACCTGACGTGATCGTTGCCACTGGTGACGGATTTGCCGTGCAATTGGCACTGCACAAGGCTTTGCAAAAGAATCCGGCTTTGGCGAATGTCCCGGCCATCAAAACCGGTTCGGTGTATTCGCTGCCTTTTTATGGTGATTCCAGCGTCCTTGAGTATCCGCAGATATTCAAGCAGTGGAGTGCCGCTTTAGGGCAGTAACTTCAAAGACTCCTGACGACAATACTCAAGAGGGACTGCATGTAGTTGCAGTCCCTCTTCTTTTTTCGTTTGAAAGAGAATTTATAGTGCAAATGGCGTGAGAATCCTCTCAAGTACTCCCTGCACTTTGGAGATGGCTACGCCGTAGTTGGTCACTGGAACTCCACGGCGCGAACATTCATTCATGCGGCGTAGCATCTCGGTTCGGTTCAACATGCAGGCACCGCAGTGGATGGCGAGTTTGAATCGTTCCAAATCTTCAGGGAAGTCGTGGCCTGAATAGGTCTCGAAGTTCAGGTTTTTCCCTGTGTATTGTGTGACCCAGTGCGGAATTTTGATCCGGCCTATGTCATCTTCCACCGGATGATGGGAACAGGCTTCGCCGATGAGTATGGTGTCACCTTCTTTCAGGGTATCAATGGCTTTCGCGCCATGCACAAGTGTTGGAAGGTCTCCTTTGTAACGGGCGAACAGGGTCGAAAAAGTGGTTAATGGAACATCGGTCGGGACGGCTTTGGCCACATTGTGTACGACTTGTGAATCCGTGATAACCAGTGCGGGCTTGTGGTTCAGGCCGGACAAAGCCTCTTCGAGTTCTGATTCCTTGGTGGTTAACGCCAAAGCATCACCGTCTAGGATCTCTCGCAAGATTTGCACCTGAGGCAGGATGAGCCGTCCTTTGGGAGCGGAAAGGTCTATCGGCACGACGCAGACGACCCATTCCCCTTTGTTGAAGAGGTCGCCAGCCAGTACCGGGTCACGCTTCATTTCCGGCGGTGCGATGTCGATGATCGCCTGTTTTATTTCGTCGATATTTGTTTCGTTTTTGGCCGAGGTGGTCAGGAACCGAAATCCCTTTTTTTGACAGTATGCGCGATCTTCGGCTGATGGTTCCCTGATGTCACTTTTGTTGAAAGCGATGATGAATGGGATGTCCAGTTCGATGATGTCTTCGATTATTTTCAGTTCATGTGGCGTGAGCCCTGCCTCGCCGACAACGACTATTGCCACATCCGAACGCCAGAGGACTTTTCGTGTTGCCTTGATTCGCAACTCCCCGAGTTCGCCAGAGTCATCGAGTCCGGCTGTGTCGTAGAATGTGACAGGGCCGAGCGGAAGCAATTCGTAATGCTTGGCAACCGGGTCCGTTGTCGTCCCCGGCATATCCGAGACAATGGCTATTTTTTGATCCGTTATGGCGTTAACCAGTGACGACTTGCCTGCATTCCTTTGTCCGGCGAGGGTTATGACCAGTCGTATCCCGCGGGGTGCTTTGTTGGACATTGCTTCTCCTTGGAGAGAATCCTTTGGATGATGACGGCACAAGGCCGAGGGAGCGGATCATGCTTTTGGCATGTGTCAGAGAATCCGTGATATCAATGTTCGATGCGTTTTTTCCGGGATAGATGGTGTAATCTGCGCGATGGTCCTCCGGGGTCATGGAGGGCATGATGACATTGCATCCACGAGTCAGTGCAAGCCTTTGAGACTCGGGTTTCAAAGCGCTCAAGGCTGATGTAGCCGGGATGTTGGCGTGTGGATTGAGGATACGTAAGATGGCCGTCACCCTGTGTGATAACTCAATGCTGCCGGGTGCAACCTGTGCCAGTGGTGTTTGAGGATGCGGAATGAATGGGCCGACAGCGATCATGTCCAGGTCGAGGGCAGTGAGGAACAGAATGTCTTGGAGCGTGGAAATGAGGTTTGAGTCAGGGAGGTCGGTGATAACACCCGATCCAACTTCATAGCCGAGATGCTGGAGGGATTCGACTCTATGCAATCTTGACGAAAACTCCTCGCCATCCCTGAGTCGTTTGTAAAGACGTGGGTTGGTGGTCTCCAGTTTGAGCAGACAACGGTCTGCCCCACACTCGCGCCAGAATGCATATTCATCCATACCCCGGTCGCCTAATGAGAGCGTTACTGCCACGTCGTGCCGGTCTTTGATCTCTTTAATCAGCGTACCAATGGATTGAGTGGAGTAGCTGAAATCGTCGCCGGACTGGAGCACGATGGTCCCGGCTCCTTGAGAAACGGCCAGTGAAGCGGCGTTCAATATTGTCTCATTTCCCATCCGGTAACGGGTTATTCCCTTATTGGGAGCACGTAGACCGCAATAGTGGCATTTCTTATTGCAGACGTTGGAAAATTCAATGATGGCACGAAGGTATATTCCGTTACCAAACTTCCGTGATTGAGTCGCGTTGGCGCGTCCAAAGAGTTCTTTGTCATCTGCGCCTGTGAGGTACGTGAGAATGTCGTGTTCTTTTAAGGTGTACATCGTGTCCGTGGGGTAAGGGTTGTATTCATTGCTCGGACACATTCGTTGATGAGTCGAAACGAGGCGATTTCTTCATTCGTGGCATTGGTCGGAGCCTTGCCTGTTTGGGTCCACTCCAACAGCTTTTCGACGTCCGTATTGATTTTACCCCAGAAACCATGGGGGGCGTGTTCTCCAGCATGCGCGTATTGACCGAATACGATCGTGTTGTCGGCAACGATTATGGGAAGACAGGGCAGTCTGCGGGCTGGGTGGAGATGGATTTTGTCAGGATGTTGTGCAGCCAGTTTTGTCAGGAATTGGTGCGATGATGCGATTTCATCGGTAATTCCCTGAATGGATATGCCGAATCTGAGTGCCTTGAGAAAGGAGAATGTCCATTTTGAACCGTGCTCTGGATCAATGGTGATGATATCCAATCGTTTAAATTCCGGTTTACGGATGGCTGTCTTGAGGCCGTTGCGATGGGCTTTTGACTTTGCAAACGCGCCATATACGGCTGCATGAAGGATGATTCTCCTTTTTGCAGCAGCAAACAGTCCCGGCGTGTTCAATGCGTCGATTCCTGCGACGATTTCCATTTCTTTTTCACCTCACGGTATGCGTTCGGTTGGCAATGACCTCGTCATTGAAAATTCCGAACTCGACCTCCATGTATGCTCTTGCGAAAGCGGCCCTCAAAAAGGGAAGGTGTGTGCCGCTTGCATCCTGCAGATGCAGTGATAGGCGCTGGCTATTTTTTTTGTTCGCCGATCACATCGCGTTTGCTTTGCATGGAGGAAGAGTCCGGGGTCTTCATCAATCGTTGTCTTGGTTAGAGATACAAGTCTCTTTCGCCTGTTTCGATACGGGTGAGCCTGTCCGTAAGTACTTTTTTCTGTTTGAGATCAGCGTATCCTTCAATTTCACGGGCAATGAGAGCTTCTCCCGCTTTTTTGGTCTCTTCGGAAGCGTAATCCATAAGGTATTCTTTGAAGGTGAGTATCCCGTTCGGCAGACAGAAGTTCTGGATGAAACCTGTTTTTGCCAGTTCCATGAAATGCTCACCTGTGCGGCCCAGGCGATAACAGGCTGTACACCAGGACGGGACATAGTCGTGTTCACCTGCGATGGAACGGATGACTTCATCCAGACTGCGACTGTCACCAACACAGAATTGCTGGACGCCGGGTCTGTCATATTCCGGGTCGCTGTATGCGCCGGGGTAGGTGCGGGAACCTGCGGAAATCTGAGAAACACCCATTTGCAAGAGTTCGGCTCGGAATTCGGCAGTTTCGCGGGTGGTCAGTATCAGGCCGGTATACGGGACGGCTATGCGAAGGACGGCCACGATTTTTTTGAATTCATGGTCAGTGGTCGGATACGGCGGGTTGTAGGACATATCCGATCCAAGGGCTGGCTCTAGTCTAGGGAAGGAGATAGTGTGAGGCCCGACTCCCCAATCCCTTTCAAGCTGAAGGGCATGATGGAGAAGTCCCAGAACTTCGTACGTGGTGTCATACAGTCCGAAAAGCGCACCCATACCGACATCGTCAATACCGGCCTCCTGAGCGCGGTGCATGGCGTGCAATCTCCACAGATAGTCCGTCTTGCGACCTGCCATGTGGACCTTTTCATATGTTGGTACGTGGTATGTTTCTTGAAAACACTGGTAGGTGCCAATACCGACTTCATGCAGCGTTTTGAAGCCTTCAACATCCAGCGGCGCACAGTTGATATTGACCCGGCGGATTTCACCGCTTTTTGCCGAGGTCACGGAGTAAACGTCGCGAACAGTCTGGGCAATCCACTCGGCATTGTATTTGGGGTGCTCGCCGTACACGAGTAACAGGCGTTTGTGCCCTTGATCTTCCAGAACTGTCACTTCCTCATGGATTGCTTCGGGTGTAAGTGTCCTGCGCTCCAGATCCTTGTTAGTGGCCTTGAAACCACAATATGCGCACTGATTGACACATTCATTCGAAATGTACAGAGGGGCGAAAAGCACCAGTCGGTTACCATAAATGCCCTTTTTAATTGTCATGGCGGTTTGGAAAATTTCCTCATCCAGTTCTTTGTTCGTGTTCTTTAACAAAACAGCGGCTTCAAACGGGGTGAGTCCTTTGCGCTCCAACCCTTTGGCAAGAATATCCCGGACCAGTCCCGGATCGGGGTTTTCCGCTTTTTCCATTTCGGAACGGATAACGGTATCGTCGATAAAATTTTCCAAACCGGTGCCTAACGTACTGTCCTGTTTCATGGCCCTTACTCCCTTGGTTATACCAATAGTGATTTGACTTGAACGCCATCGAGCATGCCGAGTTTGCCCGTCAGGGCTCCAACTTCGTCGGTGGTCGCTTCAATGATCAGATCGATGATGTTCACGCCTCTGTCTTTGAAAGGCAGGCCCATGCGTCCAACGATAATTTCTCCATGGTCGCTGAGTATATCGTTTACCGCTGGGGCTGCTTTGAACCTGTCTTTGATGATGATGCCGATAATTCCCAATCGCTTTTCCATACGAATTCCTTTTTCGGTCATTGATCTCACAGTGCAGGAGAAAGCCCGGCTTAGCACTTCCGGGCGATCTGCAGACGGGGGATAGGGGGGAGCTTTAAGACGTCGGTCTGCTTGTGGAAAGCGGGTAGAGTCTCGATGGCTCCACCCTGTGGTTCAGGCTAACCCTTACCGCAGGCAGATTTTCTCCGATTGGAGGTGTTCTGGAAAGAAGTGATAAGAGAAAAAAGGACACGAATCAAGAAAAAGTTGCACTTAGTGTATAACTTTTTTAAAATAGTATTACGAAATTTAGACAAAAAGAATGCCCAAGGAAAGGGACTGTTCTCAAGAGAGGCGTCAAATGGTGTGGGAAAAAAAGATGAGAAAAAGAAGCGTGTGCCCTTGGATCAGAGATATCCTAGCCGCAGGTTAACGCTGTTGGCGTTTTAGAAGTTTAACTTGAAGCCTTTATCTTTGAGGATGGCAATCTTTGCGCTACGATCAATATAATGCGTGTGCAGTAGGTGGTGGGACATGTGTCCACACGGGCCTTCGTGCAGGAAGCCGTCTTTCTTGTCGTAGATTTTCTTGATCATGGGATTGTCCTGAGACTTCCTGATCGCGTAAATCTTGGAGTTGGCGTCAGCATCATATACGGATTTTTGGCGCAGTCCTACGAAACTCATGGAGCTAGCTACAGCTTCTTTTGTGATGTTCATCCCAAGTACGGCGTATCCGGTCATGATACCGCAGGCTTTGATGAAACCGCGTCTGTTCATTATCATATCTTGTTTCTCCTTATGCCGTGACCTTACGTGCTCGGAAGCGTTTATTAATCTGGGCTACCGTGCTTCTGAACAGGGAGGCCTGAATTTCTGGATCAAGAGGCTGACCTCCACCGTTCACACAACCGCCGGGACAGGTCATGATTTCAATGAAGTGGTATGGCGATTTGCCGGCCCTGACTTCATCGCAGAGCTTGGCGGCGTTATCGAGTCCACTTGCCACGGCGATTTTTACGGTGCCGAAACCGGGTACCTTGACGTCAGCGGTGTTGATGCCTTCGTGGGTACGAACGACCTTGATGTTTGGGTCGCTCAATTTCTTGCCGGAAAGCACTTCATAGGCCAGCCTGAGGGCCGCTTCCATGACGCCGCCGCTGGTGCCGAAAATGGTGGCTGCGCCGGTGGAGTCGCCCAGAACCGCATCGGGTTTCTGATCTGGCAGGCTGTTGAAGTTGATGCCCGCAGTCTTGATCATGTACGCCAGTTCGCGGGTATTGATGGTAGCATCAGTGTCCCGGAAGCCACTGTCGGCCAGTTCCGGTCTGAGGCCTTCATATTTCTTGGCGATACAGGGCATGATGGATACCGTGTAGATCTTCTTGGCTTCGGTGTGCGTTTCATGTGCGCCGTATGTCTTGGCCAGAGGTCCCAACATGCCGATGGGTGATTTACAACTGGACAGATTTGGCATCAGGTCCGGGTAGAAGGTTTCGGTGAACTTGACCCAACCGGGACAGCAGGACGTGAACTGAGGCAGGGGGCGTGCGCCTTCCTTGCCCTGTTCCTGAACACGCTGAATGAGTTCGGTGCCTTCTTCCATGATGGTCACGTCAGCGGTAAACTCGTTATCCCAGATGTAGTTGAAGCCGAGCTGGCGTAATGCCGTGTGCATTTTCCCGCCGACATAGGTACCGGTCGCAGCGCCAAAGCACTCACCCAGACCATAGCGAACGGCCGGAGCGGGCATGGACACGACGATAGTGTCAGGGGCTTTGAGTTTTTCAAAGACTTCGTCGACATATGAAACGCCTTCGTAGATGGCGCCATACGGACAACTGGTCAGGCACTGTCCGCAGTTCATGCAGGCTGCCGGATCAACAACTTGACGAATACCGTCTTCATTAATGGATTGGATTGCACCAGTGGCGCAAACTTCTTCGCATGAACCGCAGGCTTCACACTTTGTGGCATCAACTTGGACAAAGTAGATGCTGTCCGGGTCGACCCCCTTGGGTGCGTTGTTTTGGTACATGACGCCTTCAATCAGTTTCATTGTTCCCTCCTTGTTCGGGTGGACTGAAGAAAGGTCGACCGGTGTAACGACCGGTGACGACTTTGGTGTGCATCCAGACATTGGATACCCTCCTTTGTTAACAAGGGTATAAAATACCTTTATTAACACGAAATTAGAAATAGTAACACTATACGGCTACTATTTTAAAAAACATAGTCATGTCAAGGCTCGTGTTTTTGGCTGAATGCAAAAGTGGTGTGTTTGCGTACATTTTGCGAGGCGGTTTCTTTTTGATACCGTTAAAAACATGTAAAACGGTCTAGAAGTGCTCGGAGATTTGCGTACACTCCGCATGCACGTTTTGTGAGGACTTTGTTTGAAAGGTGATTCATTTAAATTTTGATTATCTTCACTCTGGCTAGAGACCGGTTTCGTTATATTGGTGAAGTCGTTGTTCGGGTCAGGGGATTAAATACCATTTAGAGGAAGGAGATTTTAATGACTTCTATAGTTTCTGAACCAGTGACTGTTATGCCCATAGAGCGGAAGGACGGTACCTATGCCCTCCGTCTTTGTCTTAATCAGGGGTTGCTGACTCCCGGTATGACCAGAAGTGTTATGGAAATCATGGAGACGTATCCCGGTGTGACGCTTCGCGCCACCACCGGCCAGCGTATGAATTTGGAAGGAGTTCCCAAGGGAAAACTTGACGAAATCGTGTCCACTCTCGGCGTGTCGATTCCCAAGTGTCCCCCCGGTGTTTCTGTTTGTCCGGGCGGTGAACTGTGTAAATATGGTCAGCAGAATACCCGTGAGATGGGCGACCGTCTGCTTGAGGTGGTCAAGGCCAATGGCCCGTATCCTTTCAAGGTAAAGAGTGGCGTTTCGGGTTGTGGCATGGCCTGTAGCTTGAGCTTTGTGCGTGATATCGGTCTTGTGGGAATTGCCAAGGGGTGGAACGTTATTTATGGCGGTTCTGCTCGCCACCGTGCTGCCCCCGGCTTGCGCCTCGCTAAAGGGGTTTCGGACGATGAAGCATTGGCTATCATCGCAAAAGCACTGGTTTATTATCGTGATACCGCCAAAAAAGGTGAACGCATCGGGATGATGGTACGTCGATTGGGTCACGATGTTGTGGCTGACGCCCTGAAATAACTGACAGCTTCAGAAAACAAGAAACGCCCCTGAGCATATCCGTGCTCAGGGGCGTTTCATTATATCTGGGGGAAACAGCAGTACTGTGTGCTGCTACATGCTGTATTGATACTTCACGGCTGTCTTCATCGTGAATGTCTGCCCCTGAATGATCTTGGGCCGCTTTGTGAGGCCGCTTGCTGCCGTGATCGCTCGGAGGGCGGCGCGGTCAAGACGTTGATCGCCGGAGGAGCGGACCAGCCTGACATCGGTAAAGGAGTCGTTGGGTAAAATACGGAATGTGAAGAGGGCGTTGCCTATGAGACCTGAAAGGTCGCCGTTGCCGGGAAGAAATTTACGCCGTTCAATGGCCTCATGGACTTGGGTGAGAAAGTGCTTCACGGCCAGTCGCCGCAAGCGTTTGCCTGCGTCTTCACAATTCTCATCAGGGTCATCTTCCACAAAGCCCTGTTCAAGAGCAAGGGGATTGCCGGGGGTGCTGACGGAGACATCGAAATCCAGCGGGACAATGATTTGTTCCCCACCGACAACCGGTTCCTGATCCCAGTCCAGTTGCAACAGAAATATGTGGACCACGATCGAAATGGCAACGCAGGTGCCGAGAATCTGGCGCGAGGTCATTGATGTGCCTCGGCCTTTGCGGCTTCTTCTCCTTTGGTGCTGGTCGCGATAACGAGATTGCTGAATCCGTTGGACCTGACTAAATCCACAATGCGGACAAACTGTTCTACACGTGCCTGCGGGGCTGATTTGAGGAGAATGTGCGCTGGTTGTAGCGCGAGTGGCTGTGATGCCGTGGATTGCAGTTTGTAGGCGAGAGACAACAGGGTGATTGGCTTGGTATCACAAAAGACATCACCGTTGGTTCGCAGTTCTATTTCCATTGATTTGCCGGAAACCGGCTTGGAAGATTCGGCTGGCGGAAGTTCCATTTCCATGCCTTTTGCCGTGAATACTGTTGAAACAACGAAAAATATTAAAAGAATGAAGACGACATCCAAAAGTGGAGTGATGTCCGGTGAAGCAGGACGTGGCTTTTTCTGTTCAAAGGAAACCATGAAAAGACCTATTTGATCCCTTCAAGGAAGGTGTTGGTCATACGTTGCATGGCAAAGGCGTTTTTATCGTATTCACGACAAAACCAGCGGTGTGCCAGAAGTGAGGGGATTGCGACACTTAACCCAGCGGCTGTTGTCAGGAGCGCCTGCCAGATACCGCCGGCAAGCATGGTAATATCGACGTTGCCGGACGCAGAGAGGCGGGAAAAAGCATTGATCATGCCGAGGACCGTGCCGAGCAGGCCTATGAGCGGGGCTGTGGTAGCAACTGTTGCCAGAAAATCCAGTCTGCGGCGGAATGAAAAAAGGACTTCTTCGCCGACACGATGGATTTTCTGTTCCTTTGCGGGGAGTGGCAGATCATTAAACAGTGCGTTGAAGAATTGAAGATAGGTCGGTGCAATGTCTTCTACTTCGTGCAGAGCTGCGTCGCTGCCTTGTGTCTGGAATAGATCAAAGATAGGTGTGAGTGCCCTGACAGAGGGAAGGCGGCGGGTGGTGAAAACAATAAATCGTTCAGCCATGACCGCAAGGGATGCAATGGAGAGGATAAGGAGCGGCCACATCATGAAACCGCCCTGTTGCAGCAGGTTCATGCATACCTCCGTTCAAGTTGTTCGAGCATGGTTACATCCATATTTTTGCCGATGGCCACAAGAAAGCTTTCGTCGTCAAATTTATTGCCGAGGCGGGAAAGTTCGTACCGCCCTGAGACATACTGTACTACTTCATGTTCGTCACTTTCTGCAACGTTCACGATTCCCTTGAGCCGAAAAACTTCCTTGGGGAGATTGTCCAAGATTCCAAGAAGATCTTTTCGGCTCAAGGGTTCGTGAAAGGCAAAACGTCTGGATATGAATCCTTCCATGGCATGGGTATGGTTTGGGGGCGAGAGGAGGCCAGGAAGAAGACCTTCGACATTTTGCGTCAATGGATCGAAATCATAAAGAGTTCCCGGATTGATTGCGCCGTATTCGGTCTTTACCAAAAGGGCGCGGTTGTTCAAGGTGCGGATGGTGTCGGTCAATGCCGTTTGCTCTTCAGCGGAAATCAAATCACATTTGTTGAGAATGATGGTGTCTGCGGCTTTTATTTGGTCGCGAGTGATGTCGCTTTCATTTAGCAGTGCCGGGGCGTTTTGCGCATCCACCAGAGTTGTAATGGAATCGAGCCGAATCTGCGGGCGCAATGTATCAATTTCGTTCAGGATATTGAAAGGATTAGCCAGTCCCGTTGTCTCTAGCACGATGACCTTGGGGCTAAATTGGGCATTGAGTTGCTCGATACCTTTAGAGAGATTACCTGCGAGTGTGCAGCACACACAACCTTCATCCAGTTCTATGATGGAATCGTCACCTTCAAGCAGTTTGCCGTCCACGCCGGTTTTGCCGATTTCATTTTGAATGATGGCGACTAGTTCGTCGCGTGCGGCGTGATACTCCAGAAGCTGGTTGAGAAAGGTAGTTTTGCCTGCGCCAAGGAAGCCGCTGAGAACAATGAGGCTGGGGCGGCTGTCAAAGGCGTATTCATGTTCACCGCTTTTGGCGATGGCTGAAAGGTTGTGTGTTTCCCACAGCAGGGCGGTGTCCAGAGGGGCCGGGAAGTGAGACCTCTCCGGTGCGCCGCCGCATGCGCTGAATTGCGGGATGATGGGAAATGCAAGTCTTTTTGATGTATCAACGTCTCCCCAGCCGAGAGTGTCGGTGAGGGCAGAAATTTTTTGGGAAATGGGGGATTGATTGCCCTGAGCATCGTAGGCAAATGCTTTTGCGGGGGATTCATTTCTGCCGAACCAGCACGGCGGTTCTCCTACGCAGTTGGAAATAGCCGCTCCAAGCACGAGCATAAAGTCCATGGCTATGGCGTGAGCCGGGATATCTTCTTCTGCCTGACCGGGGGCAATGACCCATTGTCCTTCTGAAGTGGCTATGCCGTCTTTGGCGACGCACAACTTGCGGTCAACGGCTGTAAGTTGCAGCGATATAGTGTCTTCATCCGTGCCAAGTGCCGTGGAGAGCATGCCGATGCGGAATGGTGCCGCCCATCCCTCGTTGGAGGAAAATTGACGGAGTGCTTCCGTGTAATCTGGCTGGACGACGGCCATATTGGCCGCAAGGGACATGGTGTCGAGCAGTGGTTCCTCTTCGGCGGGAAAATAATAGAGTCCGAGAACTGCGTGAAGCCCGTGTTCGTCGGTGTGTTCATCCTCGGTGCACAGGCCGAAGACACCGGGACGTGTGCGTACTCGCATGGTCCATGCCTGTTTGCCACGAGGGCAGACCGCCATGCCTTTCCAGCCGACCAGCCGTTTGAATTCATCATATTGGCATGCTGCCAACAAACAGTTCACCACCATTTCCGGCATGTTGATCTGTTGGTCTCTGTTGCGCTGTGGGGGAAGGATTGCGGAAAGGTTCATGGGCGTTCTCGTTGTATGGCGTTCGGCCCGCTCAGAGAGCGGGCCGAACAGTTGGGATGGCTCGGAGGAATTAGCAGCCGAAGCTGATCTTGTCGCCGTTACCGAGGTAATCTTTTGAAGCGGACCGGAAGCGCGCGGTTCCACGCACGACCGGATATCCGGCTTCGATGAACTTCTTGGCGGTGAGGTGGCCGGTGCAATGGTTGCAGCCAATGCGCTCGAAGCCCCACTGTCCAAGGGAGATCACGAGGTCATCGTATTTGGGGTCCCAATCTTCAAAGGGTGAGATGTGCAGACCGCCATAGATGCCGTAGAACTTGTCTTTGTCGTACTTCAGGTTTGAGTAGGCAAAGTCGGCAAACTTCAGGATGCCCTGATGACAACAACCGGAGATGAGCACCAGCCCACGATCCTTGATGTTGAAGGCAAGGGAGGTTTCGCCGAATACGCGGTTGATGATGGGGACATCGAACTTGAGGAGTGCCATGCCCGGAATGATTTCCGTGACGGGCTTGTCTGCGATGACCAGATCTCCCTTGTAACCGGAGTCTTTGATGTACTGGAGGCCTTCTTCGTAGAAACCGTCGTGTACATACAAGGGAATACGGTTGTCGTATTTCATGGTGACGGGCAGACCCCAGAAGTGGTCCCAGTGCTCATGCGAGATGAACAGGGCTTCAATTTCTTGCTCCTGAAGCATCTTGTCGATGCCTTCACGTTTGAAGCTGTCTTCCATCCATTCATAGGACCAGCCGGTGTCCAGCAGGTACTTGTGGACGGTACCGTCGAGAGCTTCCACTTCGATAAGGCATGAATATCCACCCGGGTTGTCCGGGTGCAAAGCCAGTTTCTTTTGGATGTCCCATGCTTTTTTCAGGTCGTTGGGAAGCAGTTCCTTGATGGAACCAATGCCCTCTTTGTAGGAACCCTGCGCTGATCCCTTGCCGTTGGCAAATGGTGCCCAGTTCAGGGTGTATTGGTTGACAAGCAGGCCGCCTGCCTCGTGGATGTCGCCGATAAGGTGAGCATTGTTGAACCAACTGGTCTCGGAGATGTTGGTAATGCGGACGTTGCGGCATGCACCGAAGTCATGCTGTTTACGTTCCTTGTCGGGCATGGCGTCATAGGCCCAAGGGCTGTAGGAATACAGTCCCATTCCGGCGAATGCACCTGCGACAAGACCTGTTGCAGCGCCTTTTACAAAGTCGCGTCTGCTGATGTTCTTTTTATCGTTACTCATACTATTACTCCTTGTTCCCTGCGCTTACTTGATGATGGTGAAGTTGGCGCTGATCCACGGCAGGATCTTGATGATGGCGATGTACAGAATTGCGCCACCAGCCAGTCCGACAGCCAGACCCTTGGCAAGACCTGGGGTCCATTTCACGTCATGTGCGACGACTTCTTCTTTGATCTCTTCCAATTCTTCAGTGGTCTTGGGAACAGCCTTCCAGCCCGGCCAGCCATCCATGAACCAGACGTTGACCAGGAAGATGTTAATCAACCAGATCATGGGAATCATGGGGAACTGCTGGGGATGGGAGAAGCCTTTTTGGGTGCCGAGGAACAAGTGGGAAGTCTTATAGTAGACCACGTACACGAACACGGCGCCCAAAGCGGTCAGCAAGGTGCGGATGCACACGTTGACCGGGCGGCTGAATTTTGTCGGCCAGTTGTTGCAGTAGAAGGAGAGGTACAAGGAGGGAACCAGCCAGAAAATGGCCATTTCACCAACATGCAGCCAACGCCAGTCAGGAGCCATGAGGCGGCGGGTACCACGAATGGTTTCGCCCCAGACGAGGTCCTGAGCGTAGAACAGGAAGAAACACAGAGCCAGTGCAATACCGATGATTCCGAAGAAGGAAGCGGTACGACGCAGGTTGTCATTCTTGATCAGGTTAAAGGGATAGCGTTCCCAGATGGTTTCAAACAACCAGACGACGACGGTACAACACATGATCCATGCAATATGGAAGTTGCCGGAAACCGTGTTGGCGAAGTCTTCCCAGTAGGGAGGGCAAATGGCCGTGAACTTCTGCCAGGGGTAGAAGAGGATAGCCATGTGTGAGTGCATGGTCAGGAAGTAGACAATCATGCTGAAGAAGAAGGTGACGAGAACAATGGTGATGCCTCGTGCTGGCTGCTTCAAATTTTGCCAAGGCGCATTTTCGCAGGCCACAACCCAGCTCGGAGAAAGCCAGGAAGCGATGGCTGCGAACATCATGATGGCTTCGGCAGCATACTCAATGGAATAGAAATCGGTGAGGCCCATGGCTTCAAGGCGTGCGGGATCAAAGTAGGCGATACCATAGTTGCCGAGTACTCCAATGAAGAATCCCTTGATGAGGATGACCATGGCTGCGACACTGACGAGTATGAGTACCGCTCCCTTGACAAGTGGATGCGTTTTTTGGAGCCATGTTCGTTTGAACGGCCAGAAATCAAAGATATAAGCGACCCAAATAAACAGAATCAGCAGCCAGCGACAGACCATGTAGCCCACATAAGGGGTGTACATGCGCATAAGGCCGCGCGGATCCTGAAAAATCCACCATGTTGCATAAAAAAAGGCAAAAATGACAATCGTATTGATCAATGCCGGGATAGGCCCGTTCCAACGTTTGACCAGCTTTCGACTCTCAAGATAGCTGACACTACTGTTGTCCATGTTACATTCCTTTGGCGAGTTCGCTGGAGAGGGTGATCAATCCTCGTAAACCAACTATGCTCTTTTACAGTCTTTTTGACGTTCAGATTCCGAAACCAGTTTTTCCAATTGCCTAGGCGTTACAGTAGCCGGATCAATCCCGAGAGCCATGGCGCGTAAGAAACATTCATTCTCAGTCAGAGGAGCTTTTTCTGGCTCTTTCTGCTGACGAACGACATCCTCCACCTCCTCGGTGTGCCCTTTTCTCGGAATAAACCGGCTGAAAAATTCTCTTCGTTTCATGATGTGTGTTCTGGCTGCGAAATGGGTGATTTTAATTTTCTGGCAGGACCAGTTGGTGAAAGGTCTGCATGCATTGTTCAGCGAGGCTTTCCGCCTGTTCCGGTTGCCCATTTTTCAATGCGTTAAACAGCTCCACGTGATAGGCGAAAAGCGAGTCTATCTGTACCTCGGAAAGCCCTGTGCCGACGTGCTCAAGGTTTTGCGAAGCCACTGAAAGTTCATTCATCAACAGAATGAGATAATCGTTTTGGGAGGCCTCGGCCAAGGCCAGAAAAAAAGCGATGTATTGTCGACTGACCATGGAAAGGTCGAAGTTGACGATGGCCTCACCAAGTCGTGCCGTGGCTTTTTCCAGCGAGGCGATGTTCGCGGGAGAGAGGCGAAGAGCCTCGGCTTTTGCCAGTTTTGGGGCGACAAACATGAGAGTCTCAATCAACTGATGATTGGCGGTCTGACTTTTGCGTTTTCGCAGCATCTCCCAAGAAATGCGTCCCTGTTTACTTTTTAGATAACAGCCGCTCTTTTCCTTGATCTCAAGGTATCCCATGGTCTCAAGGTTGCAGAGCACCTCTCTGATAGTGTTGCGGCTTGTATGAAACATTTCAGCCAGTCGACGCTCCCCAGGAAGTCTGTCTCCTATGGAAAAGGAGCCTCCCTGAAGCATTGCGGTTACCTTTTGACAAAGTATGGGACGTTGTGCAGAAGCCATATCTGGTCCAACCAGTTTTGAGGTTTATTGAGTTTCTCCTTCCAATGAGATTGGTTTTATGAGCGATAAACCGTTGGTGCAAGGATTTTAACAAAATTGGACCTGAAACTGGTTGGACCAGATGGGGACGGTCGGGATGATTTTTTGAATTGTCTGCTTTCTAAGCGCATGAAATAATTTGGCATAAAATATGCCTTTGTTGGGCTCCATGCATAAAAAAGTGCAGCTCACCAATTCATGTTTTGGTGTGCTGCACTTTTGATAGTTCTGTTTGGTTGGACCAGATCTCTTCCTTTATTTTTGTAGGCAACGCTCCAGATGTGTGAAGAACTCCTGGTGTAAAGCGGATAGAGGAGCGTCTGCGTCTGGGTCGTAACTCCCTTTCTGCGTTGAACAAAAAATGAGAACACTGGTCAGAATTCCATCTTCGAAAAAGGGCTGTGCATAATAGGAATGAATGCCGTGCGGGATGAAAAGAGCCCAATCAATGGGTTTGATGCTCTTTGATGTCTCCATAACAACATGGTTGTCGAGTTCGAAACGCACTATGTTTTTGGCAATGGAGCCTTCATATGGATGCACCAGGTCTTCCAGTTCTCCTCCGAATGGCTCTCCGACTCCTGTGACGGAAACAATTCCTTTGTCGATGAAGATTTTGGAAAGCATGATGGCTTCCGTGGGGGAGTTCTTCGGCAGTGCTTTAAGCATGCTTTCCAAGAGGGCTTTGACCGTAGAACATTTTCGCATGGCAGCACTGACAGTTTTGGATGGAAGGACTTCGTTTCCTCTGACTGGAACCCCTTTGCATGCCTTGCATTCATTGAGGTGCGACAGAGTGATCCAGAGGAGATTCTCTTCGTCGCGGGCGATGACTTGAATCCGTGCCGAACACTGATGGCTTCTGCCTATGCTGTCGGTCACATAGAGTTCACCATTCCAATAGTCTGAAAAGATGAGACTTTCATAGATTTGAAAGAGGTCTGTGCCGGGAGTGTCCTGCAACAGCTCCTGCAAATGAAGGTTGGTCAGTTGTTTTTTGCTGTACCCCAGCAATTGATCCGCTGCCGTGTTGACCATGCTGATGGAACGGTCAGTAAACCGGACAAGAAGTACGGGGTCATCAACGAGGTCGATCCTGACGGAAAGTCCAGGGCGGCCTTCTGTCGCCAGAATGGTACTGACATGAGAGGTGATATCCATGAGCACGCCTACGGAGCTTGTTGGGTGTTCAGGGTCAGGCATTCCCGCAAGTTTGAACCACCTATTTACTCCCTCATCCACTTGTATACGGAATACGCATGTCGCTTTTTGTCGATGGAGAAGCTGCTTGAGGCTGTGCTGGAACCGTTCTCGGTCTTCAGAGAGGACCAGTCGTTCAGCCGATTGCGGGTTTTGCATGATGGCCCGAACTTTTTCGCCATGCGGCTGGAGAGTGTGGGAATTGAGAAATGATATCTCTTTGCCAACAATATCAATTCTCCAGACAATGGCTGGAATTACTTCAAGATAGCTCTCAAGTCTTTTTCCCATCTCAGTACAGGAATCGGACTCGCCGTCCATTTGCTTCGACATTCTATTCCTTTGTCATCTAAATTGTTTTTAATATGAGACCGCCGTCCTTATAAACGCCACTCATACTCCTTGGCAAATTGATTCATAGTGGCCTGACCAGTTATTGTTATCTATCAGAAAAAATGGTTTTTCTGGGCATATCATAAATTGATGTCAATGTTGATGTTGCGAGGAGTGAGAATTGGAGAGAGAGGGGGCGAGGAGAAGGATAGGAAATGAGAATCCGCGCCCGAGAAGGACTTTCAGGCGCGGATTTTCCATGTTTTATTGCTGTGTGTGTTCGTTTCTTAAACGTATGGTAGCTGTGACCATGTTTCGCAGGGAGGCGAGAGTTTCAGGCCATGCCCTGGTCTTCAGGCCGCAATCGGGATTGACCCACAGACGTTCTGCGGGAATGACTTTCAGGGCTTTTTGCAGAAGCCAGTATATTTCGTCTACGCCGGGAACTCTGGGGCTATGGATGTCGTAGACGCCCGGACCAATTTCAGCCGGATATTGGTATGCGTTGAAAGCGTCGAGCAATTCCATGCCGCTACGGCTTGCTTCAATGCTAATGACGTCAGCATCCATTTCCGCAATGGATTTCATGATGACGTTGAATTCACTGTAGCACATATGAGAGTGTAACTGCGTACTGTCCTTGACGCCGCTGGACGCCAATTTGAAACAATCCACGGCCCATTGCAGGTATTCGTCCTGCTGGTCTTTTCGTATGGGCATGCCCTCACGAAGAGCCGCTTCATCGATTTGAATGACGTCGATTCCAGCTGTCTCAAGGTCCACAGCTTCATCACGAATTGTCAGTGCAATCTGGCGGCAGGCTTCGCTTCGGGTGATGTCGTTACGGACGAAACTCCAGCATAGAATTGTCACTGGGCCAGTCAACATCCCTTTCATGGGTTTCTTTGTCAGACTTTGGGCATAGACAGCCCAGTCCACGGTCATTTTTTCGGGACGGGATATGTCACCGTATATAATTGGAGGCTTGACGCATCGACTGCCGTAACTTTGGACCCAGCCGTTGGAGGTGAAGCAGAATCCTTTGAGTTGCTGGCCGAAGTATTCAACCATATCGTTTCTTTCCGGTTCGCCATGCACCAGAACATCAAGCTCCAATTCTTCCTGATGATTGACAACCTCTCGTATATGTCCTTGCATTGTTTTAATATACTGGCTTTCGGAAAGGGTGCCTTTTTTGTACTCTAGGCGGGCTTTTCGTATCTCGGCTGTCTGAGGATATGAGCCGATTGTCGTGGTCGGGAAGAGTGGGAGTTTGAGTCGATCCCGTTGAATGACAATACGTTCTGTGAAAGGGGAATTGCGGTTGAACATTTCAGGCGTGATTGCCTGCACTCTTTCGCGGGTTTGGTGATCAATGACATCGGGGTGAGCTGCTCGGGTAAGCAAAGCTGTCTTGTTTTCGTTGAATAACGATGGTGTTTCGGTGGTTGTTGCAGCGTGTTTCAGGGCGGCAACTTCCTCGCATTTCTGAATGGCAAAAGCCATCCACTGTTTGAGTGTAGGGTCCAGTTTTTTTTCTGCGGAGATGTCCACGGGAGAATGGAGGAGTGAGCAACTGGATCCGACCATGATGTGAGTGGCTTTGACTTTTTGGCGAACGATGTTCACTTGTCGTGCTGCAGCTTCAAGATCTGTTTTCCATATGTTCCTTCCATCCACGAGCCCCAGTGAGAGAGTAAAATGTGCTGGCAGCTTGGACAGAACTTCATCCAACTGGTTTGGTCCCCGAATCAAATCAATGTGGATACCATCAACAGGCAGAGATAAAGCCAGATCCAGGTTGTCACCGAGGTCGCCAAAGTAGGTCGTGAGCAGCAGGCGCGTGCTGTTGGTGACTGTACGCAGTTTGGAATATACGGACTGGAATGCAGTTTTGGCTTCGGCTGGGAGGTCGGTGCACAAAATCGGTTCATCAATTTGAATCCATGAACAATGTGCGGCGATTTCTGTGATGATTTCGCAATAAACATCAGTCATGTGTTCAAGGTGGTCCCATCGGTTGCAGCCATCAGTCTCTTTTGCAAGCAGGAGGAAGGTGAGCGGGCCGACAAGGACTGGTTTTGGCGAGTATCCGAGTCTTTTGACAGCTTTTATATCTGCCAGCAGTCGGGAGTTGTCCTTTTTGAAGGGCGTATTGGGGCTGAGTTCCGGGACAATGTAATGATAGTTGGAATCAAACCATTTGGTCATTTCCATGGCCGGAATGCTTTTCTCAGAGTTGCCTCTGGCCATATGGAAGTATGTCTTGCAGTCGACAGTATTCCCGTCATGCTGGAATCGTTGGGGGACTGCTCCAAGCATGGCGATAGTGTCTAGGATGTGGTCGTATAAAGAGAAGTCGCCGACTGGCAGCAGGTCCATTCCTGCCGTGGCCTGAAGATTCCAGTGGCGTTGCTTGAGTTCTCCGGCAGTGGAAACGAGTGCTGTTTCTGTTGTTTCCCCTCGCCAAAATTTTTCAAGTGCCCATTTCAATTCGCGGTTTTTCCCCATTCTAGGAAAACCCAATACGTGCGCGTTCATGTCTACTCCATGTTTCGGGTGAAAGACGAAGAGCGCGAGCCTCGGTTTGTTGGCAACAGAGAATGACACACCGGATGATATGATCCCGTGTCGTTATGAATATCTGCAACACCAACCTGATCGCGAGGTCGTTCGCTCTTTGGCAAGACGTCTTCTGGCTTCCGGCCCCATAGTGTTGAATCCCTTCCCGATAGCGGTGGTTTTCAACGGGTACTGCCGGTTACAGCGGCGCGTCCGCAGCGGTTTTTCACCGCTTTCCGTTTCTCGCCAAATCCTTATATCTAGATTTATTGATATTTGAGAATCCCATAAAAGGCAAGTCGGCTTTGTTCTGTGAGTCTGAAAAGTTGACAGAGGTGAGGTCTTGGCGGAGTTGAACGGTCTGTTTGTCGTATATAACAAGCTGTTTATTCGTCAGTTTTTTATTGTGTGTGCTTTGGGCTGGTGTGTCGTTCGATTTTGTTTTGTCACCTGTGTGTCTCTTGAATGTTTTGTTGGCGTTGTTTGTTTATAATTTTCTTGAATTCATCATTTGATTCAAACCGCATATTTTGCGGTGAAAGAACTTTTTATTTTGTCGTTTCAATTTCTCGAATTTGATAAATCCAGAGCTAACAGCTTGGAATTATATTTTATGTGACGGCAGACCTCTCAGAGTTTTTTTGGATCATATCGCTTTTGACTCAACAAATTTCATAAATCTGGTTGACTAAGTTTCATGCATGGTGCATTGCAGAGGCGTCGAAAGATAGAACGCCGTTCCACTGAGTGGAACAACTGATGCAGGACGGCACAGTAGGGATGAATAATCTCTGTAGTAATTTCAAAACGGGGATAATTTGAAGAGCTGATATAAAAAAATGATTTATTATTTAAAATTAATGAAACAAAATTACTCAAGGAGATAATTTTGAATACCAAGAGCCTATCAGCAAAATATTCTAGCGATACTGATACACATAAAGAATTGAACAGTTTAGTTTTCTGGGTGCCATTTTCACTTATTGCATTTTCTGTGATCATTGGTTTGATTCTGCCAGAGACATTTGGTCTTGTCGTTACGACTGGTCAGCAGTTTATCCTCAAAAATTTCAGTTGGCTTTTTTCAATTACAGGACTGTTTTGTTTAATAGTTATCAGCGTTGCATTCTTTTCCCAGTTCGGTAACATTGTCATTGGTGGTAAAAAAGCCAAACCTGTATTGAATAAGTGGCAATGGTTTTCCATTACGTTATGTACTACTATTGCTATTAATATCTTGTTCTGGCCCATCGTTGAACCTCTTCAGGATATGCTCGCACCTCCGCAGGCTCTCGGATTTGCCGCAAACACCTATGGTTCTGCCCGGTTCTCACTTGCTTCCATGTATATGAATTGGGGATTGGTTCCCTATTCCATCAACGCATTGCCCGCACTCGTGTTTGCCATTTGCTACTACAACCTGAAGCGTCCTTTCAGTTTAGGGTCTATCCTGTTCCCGATCCTTGGAGAAAGGGCAAACGGGAATATGGGCAAGGTCGTGGACATTGTCTCTCTTTATGCTTTGGCCTTGGGTATGGGCACTTCCCTTGGGACTGGCGTGCTCATGTTGTCCGGAGGACTTTCAAGAATTTTCCCATTCATTGAGAGTGCACCACAGACGTGGGGCATACTCATTGTTATTGTTATGGTTATTTGCATTATTTCCTCCATCAGTGGTGTTCTGAAAGGGATGCGTATCCTTTCAGAACTCAATGCCAAGTTGTTATTTAGCTTGATGGCTGTTGTCTTTATTGTAGGGCCGACCGTCTTTATACTCGATTTCAGTGTTGAATCATTCGGTTCCTTTGTGGGGCACTTTTTTGAGCGGTGTTTGTTTACGGATTCGTTCCGTGTCGATTCCTGGCCGCAGAAGTGGACGGTGTTTTCGTTTGCGAACTACATGATTTGGGCACCGATTTCTGCCTTGTTCCTTGGTCGAATTTCCAAGGGGTACACAGTCAGGGAATTCATTTCAGTCAATGTCCTCTTTCCTATGGTTTATGTGTTCCTTCATGCTTCGGTTTTTAGCAGTACAGCAATTTGGCAACAGATTGTTGGTGGAGTGGATTTGCAGGCAAACATTGCTACCGGCATCGATGAAGCTGTGTATGTTTTGCTTGAAAATTTGCCTTTGGCGCACTTCATCATTCCTGTTTTCCTTTTTGCAGTGTTCATTTCCTTTATCACTGCTGCGGATTCAACCACTAACGCTATGGCATCCCTCACAACGAAGAATCTTTCTGAATCCAATCAGGAAGCACCGCCATTTCTCAAGATTGCTTGGGGAGTGATGATTGGGACTCTTGCATTTATCATGTTGGTCTTTTCAGGTCTCGATGGGATGAAAACTTTGACATATCTGGGTGGAGCACCGATCACATTGGTGATAATAGGGTCAGCGTTTTCCTTGATAAAGCTGATTCAGATGCAGAAGAAAATCGACATTCTGCAGTAATTCAATGGTTACGAAGGGGAGAGAGAAAATGTCTAATATCATCAGTTCGGTCGCAAGAGCGTTGGATGTCTTGTTGTACATAAATAGTCATAAAGATCCGGTGGGGATTTCAACCATCAGCAAGGATATGGGTATCTACAAAAGTACTGTATTCCGCACACTGGCAACACTGGAAGACAGGCATTTTGTGCAGCAGGACCCGGAAACCGGGAAGTATACACTTGGTGTCAGTCTGTTTTCAATGGCCAACAAGATCACGCTCTATGATGTGTTTGTTCCGTTCGTCAAAGAACTCAATTTGGAGTTCAAGGAGACGGTCAACGTATCGATGCTGGATAGAACGACCTCTGGACCGTACCAAAGTGTTGTCGTTGTAAAGGAAGATGCCGTTGATAACGTTCTGTCCGTCAGTCCGCAAGTTGGATCGAAAAACGATTGTTATTGTTCATCGGTTGGCAAGAGTCTGCTCGCCTTTTCGTCGGATATCTCCAACGAGACCCTGAAAAAATATGAATTTCAAAAATATTCTCCGAATACCATCAGCAGCTATGAAGAATTGGTCGCTGAATTGGCGAAGGTCAAACGTGATGGGTATTCTTTGGATAATGAAGAACAGGAAATCGGCCTCATATGTGTTGGTGTCCCAGTTTTTAATAAGAAAGGGGAAGCCATTGCAGCCATGAGTGTGTCCGGTCCATCCCAGCGCATCCAACATATCAATATTGAAAATGTCGTAACCAGATTGAAGCAGGTTGCGAGTGAAATAACGGAATTGGTTCAGACGTCAAGTCGCATCAAATAACTGAAACATCGAAGAGAATTAATTGTGAAGATACTTGCTATCAACCCCGGTGGAACGTCCACCAAAATCGCTGTCTTCAATAATGAAGAAGAGCTTTTCAGCGAGAACGTCATGCATCAGGAGTCGGAGTTGCACGACTTTGACTCCGTGTTTGATCAGTTTCGCTACCGCAAGGACGTCATCGTCGAGAGACTTCGGGCAAATGACTATCAGGTCGAAGATTTTGATTGCGTTGTAGGACGCGGCGGACTGCTCAAACCACTCGAAGGCGGCACGTATGAAGTCAATGACGCCATGATCGACGATCTGCGTAACGCCATAAACGGTGAACATCCCTCGAATCTCGGTCCTGTCATTGCCAAGGATATCGCCGATTCCATTGATGTTCCCGCTTTTGTCGTCGACCCCGTGTCCGTGGATGAATTTCTCGACATCGCGAAGATTTCCGGGATTTCCGATCTCCAACGTTCCAGTTGGATGCACGCGCTCAATCAGAAGGCTGTGTGTCGAGAAACTGCCGAGCGTCTCAACGGGAAATATCAGGATTTCAATTTTATCGTTGCGCATTTGGGGTCAGGAATTTCCATCGCTGCACATCTCAAGGGAAGCATGATTGATGGGAGCGGAGGTCGTTGCGACGGTCCGTTTTCTCCTGAACGATGCGGCGGTCTGCCGAGCTTTCCGCTGGTCGAACTTTGCTACAGCGGAAAATATACCCAGAAAGAGATGGTGAGCAAGATCAGCACCAAGGCGGGCATGTTTGATTACCTCGGTACCAAGGACATGATGGATATTGAAAACAGATACTTGGCCAAGGAAGAAAAGGTCGTGAAAATACTGGATTCTTTCATTTATCAGACTGCCAAGGAAATCGCTGCATATGGTGCGTCACTGAGCGGTGACGTTGATCGAATTATTATCACCGGCGGCATCGCCCATTCGGCCTTGATTGTTGAGAAACTCAAGGAGCGGGTCGGCTATCTGGGCCAGTTCGAGGTCATTGCCGGTGAAAAGGAAATGACTGCACTGACTCTCGGTGCGCTTCGCGTGATGAGTGGAACTGAAGAAATTCAAACATATTAGCATGTAATTGGAGAATCTGTTGTGTTGAAAGATTTCAATGAATTAATCGAAAAAGCCAAATCCGGCAGACAATACAAGGTGTGTGTTGCCGCTGCCCAGGACGGAGAGCTGTTGCATGCCGTCAAGTTGGCTGTGGATATGGGATTCATGCGTCCGGTTTTGGTCGGCAATGAAAAAACAGTTCGTGATCTGGCCGCTGAAGTCGGGTTGACCGATTTCGAATTGGTCGCATGTGATGACGTTGACGAGTGCGCGGCTGTTGCTGTGGAAATCGTCAAGTCCGGTCGGGCTGACGTACTCATGAAGGGTATTATCAACACCGCGACCTACATGCGCGCTATCCTGAACAGGGAGACCGGTCTGCGGAACGGGAGCCTTATCAGTGCCTTGGCTGTTTACGATCTCAAGGAATATCATAAGCTGATTTATTGCAGTGACAGCGGGATAAATACTGCTCCTGATGTGGAGCAGAAGCAGGCAATTCTCGTCAATGCCCTTGGGGCCATGAAGCGCCTTGGCATGGATTGTCCCAACGTGGCTGCACTGACAGCAAGTGAAACCGTTCATCCGAAAATCCAGGCTTCAGTTGATGCCGATATGCTCGTGAAACTGGCAGAAAAGGGGGAAATTCCGAGTTGTGTCATTGAAGGCCCGATCGCTTTTGATGTGGCTTTTGATCGGCACGCGGCAGAGCACAAAGGTATCGACAGCAAAGTCAGCGGCGAGGTCGATTTGATTCTCGCACCTAACATTGAGACCGGGAATGCGCTTGGCAAATCCTGGTTGACTCTCAGCAATGCGAAATGGGCAGGGGTTGTGCTTGGAACAATTCATCCTGTGGTGCTCGGATCTCGTTCCGATACCGCAGAGGTGAAGATCAATTCCATTGCTCTCGCCTGCCTCCTGGCTCAGTCCTAGCTGTAGTTCATTCTTTAACTTGAGGAGAAATTGATGCAGGAAAGTAAAGGATTTAATGTAAAAACATTTGTCATCCTCTTTTTCATTGGCATGGGGTATGCCATCACTTACGCAGTTCCGTTCGTACAGTACGTATTTTATGATACTACCATGCACGCTCTGGATGCGACCAATGCTCAACTCGGTACTCTTGTGGCCATCTTCGGCATTGGTAATATCGCCGGTGCACCCATTGGCGGTATCATTTCAGACAAGTACAACCATAAATTGGTTTATCTCGCCGGTTTGTTTGGAACATCCATGTTGTCTCTTTTGTGGGCATTCAATCTCAACTACGGCTTTTCGATCTTTATCTTTGCGGGCCTGGCGGTAACCGGACTGTTCCTGCTCTTCCCGGCACATATCAAGATCGTTCGCTCCTTGGTTGATGAATCCAAACAGGGTAAGGTCTTTGGTTTCGCTGAATCCTTCGCTGGTATCGGCAGCACCATTGTCAACGCTATTGCTCTGGCTATTTTCGCCAAGTACGCCAACGAAATCTTCGGTTTCAAGGCCGTTTTGATCTTTTTCTCCGTGTGTGGTGTCATTACTACCGCCATTCTGTATTACCTTATTGAAGATCCTAAAAAGGAAACGAAAGCTGAAGCTGCTTCCGGCAAAAGTTCTGACAAGATCACTCTCAAGGATTTCTTCATTGTTTTGAAGTGCCCCGGCACATGGTTTGCTGGTATTGCCGTCTTTTCCACTTATACTCTGTACTGCTCGCTGTCCTACTTCACTCCGTACTTCACCAACGTTCTCGGTGTTTCCGTGGTCTTTTCCGGCGGACTGGCCATTATCAGAACATACGGCCTCAGGTTTTTCTTGTGCCCGGTCGGTGGATATCTTGGCGACAAGATGAATTCTGTGACCAAGGTTCTTCTTTTCTCCTGGCTTGCATGTATCGGCGTGATCTTGACCATCATGTTCCTGCCTGAGCACACCGCCATTGGTATTGCCATCACTCTGATGCTGCTGCTGAGCGCATTCGTATTCACGGCTCGTGGTGCCATGTTCGCTGTTCCTTCCGAGGTTCAGATTCCCTTGAAGTATGCGGCTATCACCGGCGGTATCGTCTGTGCCATTGGCTATTCTCCCGACCTCTTCCAGTTCATCCTCTTTGGTAACTGGATCGATACTTATGGCAACGAAGCATACACCATGATCTTCACATACGACATCGTGATGACCGTTGTTGGTGTCATCAGTGCATTGCTGACCTTCAAGTACAAGAAGAGTCTTTCAAAGATGGTTGAAAAGGCAGCGTAATAAAAAGTCTGCTGTCTGAATAATATAACATAGAGGTTTGAAACGATTATGGATGTTATCACAGTCAAGGAAGAAAGATGCAAGGAATGCGGACTGTGCATTGCTCACTGTCCAAATGAAGCAATCTCTTTTTCCGACAAATTAAACAGTGCCGGTTACAGGCCTGTAGAAGTTGATGATGCCAAATGCATCAAGTGTGGCATTTGCTACACAATGTGTCCTGACGGGGTGTATGAGATCTCGCAGAAAGGCGAGTCAGGAGGAGAGAACTAAATGGGCGACATGATAAAAGGAAATATAGCAATCGCTGAAGCAGCGGTGAGGGCTGGCGTCAAATTGTACGCAGGGTACCCCATCACTCCTTCTACGGAGATCATGGAATATCTGTCCAAGCGTCTGCCCGAAGTCGGGGCAAGTTTTGTCCAGGCTGAAAGTGAACTTGCAGGTATCAATATGGTCATGGGTGCTGCCGCATGTGGCGTACGCGCTCTCACGGCTTCATCCGGTCCCGGCATCAGCCTCAAGCAGGAAGGCATTTCCTGCATCTCTGATGAAGAATTGGCCTGCGTTGTCATCAACGTGGTTCGGTACGGCAATGGACTTGGCACTCTGTATTCCGCACAGTGCGACTACCATCGCGAGACACGTGGTGGCGGTAACGGCGACTACCGTTGCATCGTTCTGTGTCCCGGAAGCATTCAGGAAGCAGTCGACCTTATGGCCACTGCCTATGAACTGGCTGAAAAGTACAGAATCGTTACTGTTATGATGACCGAGGGCGCACTTGGCCAGATGATGGAACCGTGCGAAATGCCTGATTTCATTGAGCCAGAAAAGCACCCTTGGGGATTTGACGGCAAGTATACCTATAAGAAAATCGGCATCTTTGATCGCAACTCCATGGATGAAGCTGTCGAACTGAACAAGAAGCATGAGACCATCAAGGCCGAAGAACAGCGTTGGGAAGAAGAAGGGTTGGAAGATGCGGATTACGTATTCGTTGCTTTCGGATTGCCCGGACGTTCCGTACAAGGCGCGGTCAAGGAATTGAGAGCCGAAGGTCATAAGGTCGGATTCATTCGTCCCATCACGACATGGCCATTCCCGGAGAAAGCCTTTGAAAACATCAACAAGGATGTGAAGGGTCTCATCTCGGTTGAAGCCAACGCCACCGGTCAACTCGTTGACGATGTCGCTCTGACTATCAAGAAAACAATCAAGGATCGCAACGTGTCTACATATTGCCTTCCCTGTGTGTATGGCATCCCCACCATTAAATTCACCAAGGAAGGGTTGCACAAGATTATGAGTGGCGAGATCAAGGAGGCTTACTAATGGCTAAAGCAAGAAAAGTGCCTGCCATCATTGATAACCCGATGTCGTTTTGTCCCGGTTGTGGGCATGGCATTGTGATCAGGCTCATAACTGAATGCCTTGAAGAGTTAGGGCAGGACCAGAACCTTATCTTCGCCCTTGGCGTTGGCTGTTCCAGCCTGCTGGGTGGTGGATTGGTAACCGATAGGTTGCATTGTCCTCATGGTCGTGCCTCCGCAGTTGCCACTGGTATGAAACGGGTTCAGCCTGAGAATACCATTGTCGCATATCAAGGTGATGGCGATGCCTACAGCATCGGAATTGCCGAGACCATCAATGCGGCTTACCGCAACGAGAACTTCACCATGATTGCCATCAATAATACCAACTACGGTATGACCGGTGGACAGATGAGTTGGACAACCATGCCCGGGCAGGTGACCACCACTTCGCCTTTGGGTCGTGATTGCGAAATCACTGGTAATCCTCTCAAATTCCCTGAGTTGGTCGCCAGCCAGTTCGATGTGGCTTTTGCCGCTCGTGGCGCCGTGACCTCTCCCAAGCATGTCAACAAACTAAAAAAGTACATCAAGAATGGTCTTGAGGCACAGTTGAATGGTGAAGGCTACTCGGTCATTGAAGTGCTGTCACCGTGCCCGACCAACTGGAAGCTGACTCCCTTGAATTCCATGAAACGGATCGACGAGGAACTTATCCCTTACTATCCGCTGGGTGTCTTCAAGGAAAGGAAGGAGAACTAGAATGCGTGAGATAATATACGCAGGTTTTGGTGGGCAGGGAGTGCTGACTTCCGGTCTGATCATGTCGCAGGTCGCTGTTTTTAAGGGCCAGAATGCAACATGGATTCCTTCTTACGGCTCTGCCATGCGCGGCGGAACTGCAAACTGCACCGTCAAGTACGGTGAGGACACCATCTATAATCCGGCTCAGGAAGAACCTGATGTGTTGCTGGCTATGAACGGTCCATCTTTTCAGATGTTCTATCCCATGGTCAAACCCGGTGGAATTATCGTGGTCAACAGTGACATGGTTGATTGTGACGTGAACGTCCGTGACGACGTGAATGTTTACAAATTGGCGTGCAGCACCTTGGCGAAGGAGATCAAGCAGCCCCGTGGCGCGAACGTTATCGCAGCCGCAGCCATAATCAAGCTGGCAGGCGATTTCTCCATGGAAGACGGAATCCAGGGCATGAACGATATGTTCAGAAAGAAAGGAAAAGAAAAATTCGAAGCCGGCAACATGAAGGCTTTCGAATGTGGGTATAACGCCGTTTAGTTTGCGAGCGGGCCTCCAGACGGATCGCACTCTGTCTGGGGGCCCTTATAGGCGGTTGTCGCCTAAACCATACAATGAAATTTGATGCAGACACCATTTTTCATATGTACAGAAAAGTGTCGGAGCTCCCGCCCGATGCATTTCATAAGGAGTTCCTATGTGTCCTATTGATGTATTTATTGCTGATGTCAAGAATACGTTCCCGGAAGAAAGAGTCCATACGGAAGAGCTGTTGGTAAAGGCTTATTCCGTTGATGGTAGCCCTTTTGAGCCCATTGCCAAAGCGGTTGTTGATGTCACGACCCCGCAAGAACTGGAAGCGTTACTTCGTTATTCCCATGCCCACAAGGTCAGTTTGACTTTTCGTGGAGCAGGCACTGGTGTGAGCGGGCAGACTATTGCCGAAGAAGTCACTGTGCGACTTGTCGGTCCGCACTGGAAGCGTTTGGAAATTCTTGATGACGGAGAGCGGGTGCGCGCAGGATGTTGCGTTGTTGGTGGTGATATCAATGCGGCCCTTGTTCCGTACAAACGCCTCATGACGTCTGACCCTTCCTCGGTCAACAGTGCATTCATCGGTGGCATGGCTGCCACCAATGCGGCTGGTTTGAGCTGTACCATCGACAAGAATTTGTATCATATGATGACAGGTCTGCACTTTACTTTGGTGGATGGAACCACTGTGAACACGGAAGACGAAGCCAGTGTGGCCGCTTTCAGGAAGAGTCACGCTAAAATGCTTCAGGACCTTCTCGATATTCGTGAACGGATTCTCAATGACGAAGTCATGGATGAAAAAGTCAGACGCAAATTTTCTATCAGGAACACGGCAGGTTACAGCCTGAATGCGTTTACTGATTACGAGGACCCTGTCGAGTTGCTTCAGCATCTTATCATTGGTTCCGAGGGTACCCTTGCCTTTATTCATTCCATCACGATCCGTACTGGTGTGCTCAAGCCCTTGCGTGCGACTGCTCTGGTCGGTTTCACGTCTCTTGACGAAGCTATTCAAGGCGTCCTGCGTCTTGAAAAGACGTGTGATATGTATGCCGTTGAATTTCTCAACTGTGTTTCGTTGAGCGCATTGATGCAGTTGCCGGAATTCCCGAATTCCCTTCAGGGGTTGGGTGATGACGGGTGCGCATTGCTTCTGGAAACACGCGGTGAGGATGCTGCAACGCTGAATACTAACGTCGGTCTTGTACTTGAAGCGCTGAGTGGAGTGGACGTTGCCGTCCAGCCCGAGTTCGTGATGGATCACGAAGTCTGCGAATCTTTGTGGAATATTCGTCGTGCCTTGTTCCCGATTCTTGCTGGTACCCGTGCTCCTGATGAATATGCATATTCCGAGGACTACTGCGTCCCCATTGAGAATCTGCCCCAGGCCTGTAGTTCTTTCGTGGAAATCCTTGCCAAGCATGGGTTCACCGAATCCGGTGTGCATGGTCATGCTTTACACGGCAACATTCACTTTTCGATTCCGCTCAGACTCAACGTGGAAGAAGATTTGGCCAGAATGGGTGAACTCATCGCCGAGGTTGGAGATGTTGTTCTGTCATTGGGTGGCGCCCTCAAGGCTGAGCACGGTACCGGTCGAGCTGTAGCACCGTTCGTTCGTCTGGAGTGGGGTGATGATCTGTATAAAGTAATGCAAGACCTCAAGCACGTCATTGATCCAGAGAATCTGCTTAACCCCAAGGTTATTCTCAATGATGATCCGCGCTGCCATCTGACCAATTTGAAATACGCCGGGCCGGTGGATAAGATTGTTGACACCTGTGTGGACTGTGGCTTTTGTGAATACGTTTGTCCTTCCAAGGAAGTTGGCCTCTCTTCTCGTCAGCGTATTTATATCCTGCGCGCCATCGCATGTCTGCGGGCTTCAGGCGATCTGACCAAGGCCGAAGCATGGCAAAAGCTGTTTGACAAGAAAGGCCGCGACCTGTGTGCCACTGATGGACTGTGTTCCATGCGTTGCCCTCTTGGCCTCGACATCGCCGGATACATGAAAAAATTGCGTAACGAAGCACTGACGGAAACCGAGATTTCCCGTGCCGACAAGGTTGCGAAGCATTTCAAGCTTGTCGAAAGCACTGCTTCTTCCATGCTGCATGTGGCATCCGCTGCACATAAGCTGATGGGGCATACTTTGGCGACCAAGACGGCTCCCCTTATCAAGGGTATCACGGGCATGACTGTCCCTGATCTGCGTGAGATCAAATTGACCGGTGGTTCCACAATGCCGACTTCCAGGAAAACAAACGGTGAAAACAGGGTTGTTTACTTCCCATCCTGCGCGGTTCGGACAATGGGCTATGCCGACGATGGTGTTCACAAGAATGAGCCGCTTATCGATGTGACATTGCGTTTGCTGGAAAGAGCAGGATTCACGGTAATCATCCCGGACAAGACCAAGGGACTGTGCTGTGGTAAGGCTTTTGAGACCAAAGGCATGTTTGAGCAGGCTGATTATAAATCCGATGAGCTTGGAAGAGTTCTGCTTCGTGAAACCGGCAATGGAAGTATTCCGGTTCTGTGTGACACAAGCCCTTGCCTTGCGCGTATGAGGAAAACACTCGACGAGAGGCTTGATCTGTATGAGCCAGCCGAGTTCGTCTTGAAGTTCCTTGCCGATAAACTTTGTTTTACCAAGAAAACCCGGAGTGTTGCATTGCACCCGACATGTTCGACCCGTGAAATGGGATTGGTTGAAACCCTTCGTCAGGTTGCAGAGAAATGTGTGACCGAAGTCGTCATTCCCGAAGAAATTCACTGCTGTGGATTCTCCGGTGACAAGGGTTTTACCCATCCTGAACTCAACGCCTCTGCATTACGCACTCTCGAAGAGAGCACCCGTGGGTGTTCCGAAGGATACAGTACCTCCCGTACATGTGAGATCGGCCTGACACTCCACGGCGGCAAGACATACCGAAACATACTCTATCTTATCGATGAGTGTACAACCAACAAATAGCTGACCCCAAAGAGTGATGCCCCCATCACCTTGTCTTGAGGCATTCCCTTAACCGTGCCTCCAGTCACACCTCAACCTCTTTGGTTGGAACAGCTCACCCCCAAGACCGGCAGGCGCCCCCTGTCGGTCATTTTTATTTAACAATGATGAAAACAGGTGGTTTAGGTAAAAATTAGATTCTCTCAAGGGGGGCATCCATTACTGAGTAATAATGTGTTTTTACCGTTTGTCGCAAAAAAGCCCCACAGCACATAAATTGCTGTGAGGCTTCATATCCTTGGAGCCAAGAATCGGAGTTGAACCGACGACCTACTGATTACGAAGAACCGTGCTGTTTTTGTAACCGTTGAAAGCATTTATTTTTTTGAATGAATTTTCCCGCCTAGGCACATAAAAGCACATCCTGGTATACAGTCTGTATACCAGAATAAAATTCATTTATTTTGGGCGTTTACTTTTGAATTTGGGCTTTGCTATATTTCCAATTATTTTTCTCGGTTCCTGAAATATCAGGTGGTTACGCTGCACGACCTACTGATTGTTAATCAGGAGATGATCCTTTGAACAATTTGTGTTTTCCCCCTAAAAGAATCGTTTAGTGGTTCAACAAAGAGATCCAGATACTTCTGTTCCACGAATTCTAACGGTCCCACAAAAATTTACAGTTTTTGTGTCCTGATTAGTGTCTGATGCTTCGCTGAATAAACCTAGCTATTGCGGTATTTCTTCAACACACGAATCATTTTTGGGGTGAGCGCATTGGAAAGCCGCGCGTTGTATGACACATGGTATGGAACTGGGTTTTCAGCCAAAGACAAATCAACAGCCGAATGAATCGAAGGGTCTTTTTTATTGTCTTGCGGGCGGCTCGGGTCCATTGACGGAAGTTTTACACCAAGACTTTCAAGATCTTTTTTGTTTTCAAAGTTGGGCAACATCTCATTTTGTATTATCTGCTGTGTTGCAATCGCATATCTACGCGATATTTCAGCAGGAGTTCCTTTTTTCACAGCAGGGTCGACGTTGACAACGTCAATTGATATCGTATCGTCATCATTGAAGAAAATCTCAATGTTCCTGAACTGCTGAGGGAAGTCCCGTAACGAAGAGGTCTCAACCTGCCATAAGCCTCTTTCCGGCTTGGAGGGATCATCAGGCTTGATTGCTTTGACCGTATTAAAATGGCGATGACCAGCTATCCACATCAGGAGGTTGGGGGTATTTCTCAACTCCTCAACGAGTTCTTCAAGAGTGCAGCCATTTTGTGTTTTCGTTGTCGGGTCACCAAATGTATTGCTTTTTGTTCTGCCGCCAGCCCACCATTCAAGCTCGGTACCAATTCCTGCCACACAGATGGGGATATGGGCTGCAATGACCATAAGCTGATTTTTTCTTTGGCCTTCTTTCAATTCCTTCTTTAGCCATTTCCACCGAAGTGAATCAAGGAATCCGTGGCCATGAATATCGTGAGAACCATCGTCTTCTCTCTGTGTGTCATCCAGCACGATGACCTTGATGGGCGCTCCTGACTTGGATTCGGGAACAAAGCTGTAGCAGGCGAAGCCGTTCGGTCGTTTTTCCTTGAGTCCGAATGACTTTTTCACTCGGTCGAAACCATGTCCTTCCGGTTGCGAAGATGTGGTGAAAAATTCTTTCATCCATTCTTTCCTATTGAGTGGCTGACGATCTGCATCGGGCATAACCATAGGCTGTTTTGCCCTTTTTTCCAGCGGGCCATCTTCATGAATAATGTCTCCATATTGTGTCGAGCCATTAATAACGCCGCCGAAGTATCTGGCTTTCCCATTTCCTTTTTTGAGTACGTCCGTATCAAAAAGGGCAGGGTAGGTTTTCAGAATAGTTACGTCTTTCTTGAGGAAGTCTGTGACACTCCAGACCTTGTTGTCAGTGTATGAGTCTTCCAAACCGAGTCCTGAATAATCTTCAAATATCGGAAATGAACCAATGAGAAAGTGATCGTGATTTCCCAATACCTGATAAAAAGGGATTTCCTTAGTGAGGCCTGCCGCCTGAAACGGTTTCTGGTAGTCAATGGAATCTTCGCCCAGATGCGCGCCGGAACTTGGTCTGATCTTTTCGCCGTCAAGAATGTCGATGTACCACCGAAGCTCATTATACATGGACGAATTGCTGACATCGCCCAAAGAAATACCAAAGTCATAGTTTTTCTTTTGGTGAAGCGCATTGACTGTTTGCAGGGCGGCATCAAAGACATGGGGGGTGTAGAGCATCACGGGAGAATAGAGGGAGGTATTGTTACAAGAAGAATCCTCTTTCTGATTGTGAATGAATTGGTTGGGAGCTTCCTTGTCCGTGAGGTGAATGTCGGACATAGCAAAGAAATTCAACAACGGCGTTCTCTGCTCGGCACCCTTGGGCATGTAGCCGATTCCCATAAGATCCGTACGGGGAACAATGGGAAGGCCTGAACCGTAACCCCATTCACCATAGCCTCGCTTTTCATATTCCGAGACCCTAGACAGCTCTTTCATCGCCAGCACTTCGTTCTTCCCATCCGGGGCCAGAGGCGGCTGCTCCTCGCCTTTCAAGGCGGGCATTTCAAAGGCGATCACCCGCTCTTCCGTCGTTGCGACAGTCGTGTCGATCTCGTATCTCGGGAGATCGAAATCGGACCAATGGGGGCCCTTGGATCCACAACCGACCAAAGGAACAGGCAAGATGATACCGGCCAAAAGAGCCGCACTGTAGTGCATAAATGTTCGTCTTTTCATGCCCGATTTCGGTTGTTGATCTTCACCGTTTTGTGCTTCGTTTTTTTCTTCAAGAGAAACTGTATTTTTTTTCATAATCCTGCTCGTGGTTAGTAGAATTGTTGACAGTTATCCGAATTACCGCAGTTATTCTATTGATGAAGCCTTGATACCGGAACCGGACTCGGATTGAAGTTTGCTTTCAGTGTATGTGAAAGCCCCCTTTATCTTTGTCATTCCTTTGCTCGTTGAGTAAATTTCAATATGACCAGTCCCGGTAACGCCCGTCCCTGGAGTGACGACGACAGAGCTGTTGGTTTGCCTGATAATGGATGCAGGGACACCAACGATGGTGACATTTGTAATATCTCTTCCATCACCCAAAACATTGCCCTTGATCGTTACCTCGCAACTTTCTTTATTATATGTGCTGTTGGGCGTGACAGTAAAAAGGCTTTGGGTTTTTAAAATGTTGTCTGCAGGATACAAATCTGTCTGCAATGATAGAAAATCCTGTGCGACATCTTTTGAAATCTTCATACCGACCTCAAGGCGACGCCTGGCTTCTTCACTGATGTTTTCATCGCCTTCATAGTGGACCATCAATGATTCAGCAAAGAAATCACCAAGAATTTTGGCTTCTTCTGCATTGAAATTATTGGAATACACCACCTTTCCCAACTTTTTTAGCCCTTCTGTTCCGTAGTCTTTTGCGTAGTCCTGAAACGTCGGTTTCCCGGCATCCATAAAATTGTGGCTATCCACGGTGTAGTCTATGCGCTCGACTCTTTCCGTCGTGATATCCAGTGAGCCGTTCGCATTCACGGTACACAGCCTGAAAGGCACAGGATAGGAGGCCAGTGCGCCAGTCTGGACATCCGTCAGGCTGTGCGTTCCGTTCTTGTCAGTCCATGATTTTGTTACAATATCAGTTGCGTGAAAGTGGCCGGTGAACATCACTTCAAGCCCTGCTTCGGCAACCGTCTTTGAAAGGCGGTCAAAGTCCTTCACTATGAATTTGGGAAACATTTTTTGTTGAGCGGAAAAATGTTGCAGGATGCTGTGATGCATCATGCCGTATACGATTTTCCCTTCTGCCTTGGCTTTATGGATATGCTTAATGACCCACGCTTCTGTCTCGGCAGAAATCTCCCCGGCGGTCTCCGGATTTACGGGATTGTCTCGATCCAGTGATTTTACATAAATACACGAATCAATAACAATAAATTGTATCCCCGGGACAGGCTCACACACATAGGACAGCGAATTTGAATCCCGTTCCAGCGCTTTGCCGTATCCATGTTTTGCGTAGATTTTTGTAAATTCATCAGGAGTCACTGTGGGGACTGGATGTGTTGAATCGCCATGGTATTGCTTGGCATCGTTATTGTTGATGTCATGGTTACCCGTTGTGACCCATGTGCTGATTCCAGCCTTGTTCAATCGATTGAAATGCGTGGCCATGGCACGGTGATTCACTAATTCACCGTCTTTGCTCATATCTCCGGCAACAAGCACAAAGTCGACATTGGCTGCGATGATTGCATCAACCGCTGCCGTCATGATGGCATCGGATTCGCGGAAGAGCTTGGGGTCGGTTATCAAATCCCGTTTGAACGCTTCCCCGTCATCAATGAGGCTCGCATTGCAATAATGCGGGTCAGACAAGATCGCGAATCGGGCCTTGGGCTTGTTTATGAATTTCTTGATCCGCAACGCGATGTTTTCTTTAATATTTTCGTAAAATAAAGCGTAGTCTGACGAGTGATACACTCCGGCGCCAAGACCGGTTAACGGCGCAAGTATCGAAGGCTTTGCCGTTATGACCTCAAGCCCGCTGTTGATGCCTTGCGCCGTTGCGAAATTTTCATAGCGTGTTGCAGAGCCGTTTTCGTCAAAAAAGACCGATCCCAAATTAAGCGATGCCGGAGCAAAAACACTGTCAGCCTTCCATGTGAGCGGATTGACCACATAGCTTTTCCCTCTGGTCAGGCCTTCTATTGATTCCTGCTTACCGGGAGCGATGCTGTTGTACGCGATGAAACAACCGGTTTGGTCTTCACTTTGACATACTCTGATCGCAGGATTTTCTTTGATATCGTCCGGTGTGACGGACCAGCCGAGTGTGTACGCCGCAATGAGACGATTATGCTTCGGTGATGTCCCCCAAAGCTTTGTTGCTATCTTTACCAGATGTTCAGAGCCTTGACTGTGGCCCGCCAAAATGAACGGGCGGCCATTGTTGTAATTTTCAAGGTAATATTTGAAGGCTTCTTCAACATCCTGATTCGCCGTTTGCCGAATGAGCGTGGTATCGCCTTTTGTGTAAAGGGATGCGATGTTCGTCTGACGATATGCCGGGGCATAAATATTGGCCTGTCCCTCAAAAACACTGGCTTGTGTGGTGACGGTCATTATTGCGGCTTGGCGCAACTTTGCGTCATCGAGATCCATTAACCAACGGGAGTCGTCTGAAAGAATCGTGGGATAAACCCAAAATACATCAACAGGATGTGCATCTGGATTTTTCGGGAGGACCAACCAATCGTGAGTTTGATCATAAACCGGGCTGCGTGGGACAACCGCATCAGTTGGGTTTGTCCGAGGCATAGTTTTTTTCATAATGTCGTGTTTTTTGCTAAAGATGTTGGCGCATTAAGAGCGATAAGTATCGGTGTATGGCAATGTCAATTACGCCTGTTCACAGGCTTTGAACAGGGTAACAATGTACGCAAACCCCAAGCGGATTGTATATACGCCAAACAGCGTATTTTTGAAGGATGGGGAACTCCGATAAGAGAATAAGTACGCGGATATTTCGCGTGGAGACAAAGCTAAAACAAGGCTGCTTTTGATGATTTTTCAGAAAGCTTTCGCCTTACAATCTCAGACGCTGCGCCGCGTGTCCCGCACTGCAACTTGTGTAAGATATGTTCCATATGCTTGCGGACCGTTCCGACACTGATCCCGAGAATTCCAGCCACCTCAGCATTTTGCTTTCCTTGAGACACCCAAAGAATCACTTCCGCTTCCCGCTTGGTTAATCCCATGCGGGACAATATATTTCGAGGGTCTTCCTCAACGGATTCTTTAAGTACTATCAAGTGTCCCGTTGCGGTGCGAAGCAAGCTCATGGAAAGCCGACTTTCAGGTCGCCGGGCAATGAGGGGCTGGCTCTTTTCCTCTTTATGGACCTCATGAAGGAACCAACGCCAGACATCATCAGGCAACTGCCGCCTGTCCCTTTTTTTTGTCGGGTAATACTTACGCAAGAGAGCGGCCGCCGAAGGTGACAGTTCCTTCATGCGATTGTTTTTCGAGAGCACCACCACATGCTCCGGCAGGTCGTCCAGTACGTCTTTTTGTTGGAGATTGAACGTCTTGTATGCAGGCGCAAGGTGTGGGGCCACAAGGTTCAGAAAATGGTAATACTCTTGGGCGAGTGGCTGTGTGTCGCAAAAAGCAAAACTCACGCACTGGGACCCGATGTAGAAACGCATGCTGGTGTCGTGAACCAGGCCGAGCGGTCTATGTACTTCATTATAGAGCGGAGTCTTCTTCCATTCTTTTTCCGACAACAGGTCTATGGTGCCCACCACAGGCCCTCTGTTGTTGTAATAGCAGACATCTCGCAGCGGGTGGCTCAGCACATATTTTCTCAGTTCAGACAGGTTGGAAACGTCGTCCTCCCCGTGATTTTGCAGCCTTTTCATGTCGAGCACTTTTGTTTTGATGTCGATCATGGAATAGCCGGAAACCAAAAAAGGGACATGGTCTTTCATCAGGTGAAGTACCTGCTCAAAAAAGTTTACCCCCTGAGGCATGTTGTACAAGTGGAGAAGCGCCCTGGAGAGAGCCTCATCATTTGTCTGTTCCTGCAGTGTCATCATTAAATCAATACTTCGCGGCCCTGTGCAGCTAGCCGGAGAATGGAAGGATGAGGTTGAATTTCCCGGTCTTGGGATTCATCTCGATGGAGTCCACGACTTCGACGCTTGAGGACACAAACTCAAGCTGCTCTTTTCGGAGAATGTCCAAGAGTTGCTCCTCTGCCAACTGCTTGGTGTCGCTGTAGCCGTCGGCGACCGTGATTCGGGCGAGCAAGGCGTTGGGCGCGGTTTGCTCAAACTGGAATTTGTTCAAGCCCGGCGCAAAGAAATCAACCAGCTTAAAGGGATGAAGCGGATGCCCCTTGCCTTCGTTATCAACAAAAGTGAGGGCATCTGTCTCTCTGCCCGCAAACGTATCAAGCGTAATAAACGGCTGGGCCGTTGTCTTGAGCGCCACGGTGTCAGACATCCGGTACCGGATGAGCGGCTGGAGTGAACGATAGAGCGGGGTTATCAAGAGGGAGCCGGGGATGCCTTCCGGAAGGACCTTGTCGTTCTCATCCACCACTTCAATGTGGTGCCAGTCGTTAAAAAGAAGAAAGGGGTCCTGACCGCTTTTCTGGATACCTAAGAGAATGGACTCCGAGCATGCGTACAGATTCACCACATCGAGGTTGAATGCCTTGTCAACGGCTTCCCGCATTTGGTCAGAGAGCGCTTCCCCGGAGGATTGTATCCGTTTCGGTTTAATATTTAACCGACCATCAAGCTGCGCCAAAGCGAGTTGATGGATGACTCCTGCATACCCTGAAATGATATCCGGTTGGAATTCGTTCATATCTCGTATCAAGCCTTCAGTATCTTCCGGCTTGGAGAATTGCTTCATATTATAGATGAGTCGAGGCGCATCAGCGGTAAGTGTCGCCCCGGCAAAATGTCCGATGGTTGCTCCGATAAACGCCAGTTTGAATCGGCAAAAAGGTTTCGGCATCGGGTGCTTAATTCGTGCAGTCAAAAGAGCAACGATGAAATTCCACTCTTCTTTTGAATAGACAAATATTCCAGGAACTCCGGTTGAGCCGGATGTGTGAATGATTGCATTGCCTTGAAAGCGATTCTTTGGATTGAAATCAGTGGTAATGAAGTCCTCAACCGCTCTGCGGGTAATGGACTTGTTAGTAATTAAGGAGTCAAAGTTCTCCATCACCATTGCCTTATCAAGGATAGGCAAATCCGCAGGGGTGACATCAGCAAGGTCCTCGGGCTTGATGCCATGGGAGCTATAAAAATCGCGGTAAAAATCAGAGGAGTGATATGCTTTTGTCACCAAGGCAGTAAATCGTTGCCGAGATAGTTCTTTAACTTTTTTTGGGGTAAGTTCTGAGTCGTTTTTGAATTTACGCAGTTGGGTCATCAAGGTGAGTATGTTCATGAAAATATCACTTTTGCTTGTAATATGAGGGGAAAAAACAAAGGCCAATTTAAAATTGTTATAAATCCTAAATAGCAGAATTATCTTTATGATAAAATCTGAATTGCGTTTCAAAAAATTGGAGAAGTGGATTCACTTTGTTGGACCACTGAGCGTAGAGGTGCCAAAAACAAATGACGCACTACAGAAACATGCATGTTTAAGCGTATTTTTATAGTTTTTATGACGGCAGCAAATACCGATAAATAATTTAATATCATTATACTTGTATTTAAAATCCCGCTATATTTAATTTCTTTTGTAATGTTTTTTGTTTGATTAAAACTAAAGCCAACTTTTACCTCAGGTCGTGATCTATGAAAAACAGTTTCCGTCTACTTTCATTTGTATTTGCATTTACAATATTCGCTTCCATTTCAACAATATCTATTGCAGCCGAGAAGGGAGTCATCCCTGACGATTGTCCATGTAAAGGATCGATTACAAATCTCATCGATGCTTACCACAATGACAAGGTTTTTAAGGTGCTTATAGATGAAGCATTTAAAAACATGCAGCCCCTCCCGGAAGGGTACATGAAAGGTGGTAATCCTTGGATCGGCAAATCCTTTGCCGACCTGATTCCGTTTTTTGTGGAATGGAGTTCTTTTTTACCGGAGGCAAAAGGCAGTAGTGATAACGGACTTAAATACATCGAAAAAATGGACGTTTTTGCATATAAAAATCCATTTGGCAGAGCCGCTTTTCAAACTTCGCCGGGAGTTGAGATCTTTGACCTTTTTGCGCGTGAACGCGGTGAGTTTTTATCCAGCAAAGCTTCGACAAAGAATGTAGCCAAATGGCTCGCTGACACACGTATCGAAAAAGAAGAATATGTCCTGCCTGATCCCACGGCTGCTGACGGCGGATTTAAATCTTATAATGAATTTTTTTCCCGCAAATTTAAAGATATCAACAAGGTCCGTCCGCAAACCATGCCGGACCGAGATTATGTCATATCCTCACCGACCGATGCCATTATGAATCCTATTCCTGTAACAATTGTAGACGGAAGCACTCAGCTCAAGACCAAAGGTACTCAGGAGCTGAATATTAAAGAACTGCTGGCCGGTTCACGCTATTGGGACAAGTTTGTCGGGGGCACGGCGTTGTCATGTATCCTCATGCCTAACACCTACCACTATTACCATGCTCCGGTCGGCGGTAAGGTTCTTGAAACTCGCCTTGTGGATGGAGCATTGCTGGGCATGGAAGATTTTCCAAAGTTCGCTCCGGCTGATGGCAATGTAGGGGCTCACGGAGCAAGTTTCGGTGCGTTCGAAAGCTATGCACGCGGTTATTTTGTCATCGATACCGGGAAATACGGCCTGGTAGGAGTTGTTCCGGTAGGCCTTAGCACCGTTGGCTCGGTTGTCTTCGAGGACAAATTTCTCAAAGCGAAAACCCCTGTAGCAATCAAGCGCGGTGATGAACTGGGACACTTCCTTTACGGAGGGTCTATGGTTATTTTGATTTTTGAACCTGGGAAATACAGTTCCGGTGCGATTAAGGTTCGTCTAGGAAATCAGATCGGTATATTTGATACGGACTTAAATAACTAGCAGTTAAGAAGTGATAAATAATGACCGGAAACAATATTGTTTCCGGTCATTATTTATGGCTTTGTCGGGAGAAAGCAGAAGTGTTCCCGGTTGTTCGGACCATTCAGTAGCAAAGTCAAGAAGTTGGTTACTGCGCTTCCCCTCGCAATCAGAACCACCTTCTATGATGGAATCTGTGTCCTTGACCTGATAGTCTCTTTTCATACAATCCGCTGATTGAATTGAGCTTGTTGAGGTATACACCATGGCCACCCCAGGGCATCCCCTTGCACTCGAATGTATACCAGCCTGTATATCAAGGCACAAAAAAAGCACTTACGATTTCTCGTCAGTGCTTGATTTTCCTTGGAGCCAGGAATCGGAGTTGAACCGACGACCTACTGATTACGAATCAGTTTTGTATAATTAGTCTTTTCAACATATTGCAGCATTGTTGTTGGTATTATTGAGTTTTTAGTATCTCTTGAGTTGTCATTTTTTTCAATAATCATCTCTTTTTTCATCTTTGATGTCCCAAATTTGTCCCAATTATCTGTTGTGATATTGTAATATTGTAATAGTATAATATTTCAATATTACTTTAAAAAACAAACATTTGACATAGTTTTTTGAAACATGCATAGGCTAATTAAGAAGTTTAAACAAAGGAGAAAAAAATGAAAATGGAGAAATTTAAGTTGATCGGCAGGGTCGAGGCTGCGGAGATGCTCGGCATGACTCCTCAAGCGTTGAGTTGTCATGTCTCACGGCGCAACTGGTCTGAGATCCCTAGGCCAGTGAAGGTCGGAGGCCGCTTCAAATGGATTGAGAAAAAAATTATGTCGTTTATCAATGATAAATGGGAAGCCGGCCAGCCTGTAGTCCGCAAGCGCAGGCCTGGCCGTCCTCGCAAAACAGAGGGCTCGTCATGTCCATAAAGGTAAAAGAAGAGAGCTGCCCGCATCCTGGCAGATAGCGCAGCTCTCTTCTGGTCACTTGTCCGCTCGAAAGCGGAAGCGTTTCTAATTTTCCCTTAAATACACGGAAAATACAAGGTGTGATTTGTCACACCCGCTTCTCGCATCGAGTGGTTATTTTTCAACCATAGCGATTCGGAGGTCCTTTTGTACCTTTCGACCACAGAGCGGCGGCATGTTGCAATCGCAAATGGCCTAGCTGACATCCATGAAGATTTTTGTGGTGAAGTTCTCTTTTCCTATTGGAATTCTCTTAAACCTTTATCCCCGAACAATGCGGGACAGATACTCCACTCATGTCGAGACCCCTCTGCTTTTTTGCCTGTCCAGCATATTCGCGGCTGCCCCGTCGAGCCTGATTTGCGAGAAAGACCCTGGGCTTTGCGCAACTGGCTTTATGCCATGTTGCGAGAACAGGGCTTCCGTGACCGAGATTTTACTAGCCTGTCTCCTCAAAACATTTCTCGCTGGCTGGATTGTTTTCGATCAATCAACCGAGAAGTCGAGAACATTGAGAACTCTGAATATAAACCTTTTCGTAAAAAGAATTACGAATTTTGTGGAGCTAAATGGTCAACAGGCAAGCTGATCACATACGCGGACAAAACACAGAGGATAGCCGGTCTTAGTTGTAGCGAATCATCTTGTACAAAGTGCTGTGATGCCGACAAGAGAAGGACCGCTACAAGATGGGTCAACAAAATACTCTCTCTGAGTAAAGTTCAAAATATAGGTCGTTTTTGGACTTTAGTTGTGACTCTTCCCAGAGAGGTTGAGAACATGATTCCAAAAGGGTCGAATACCCGCAAGAAGTTCATGAATGAGCTGGGTAAATGGGTACGTAAGCTTTTTGGACTTCGGGCAAAAGATGGACTCTTTTTTTACGCCAATATCCATCCCGTAGGGGATTCTGACCTCATGCGTGATCGTTTTCATGTTCATATGGGGGTTTTGCCATTCGCCGGTCGACGTTTGAAGGGAGAAACTCATTTTTTTCACTGTGACGTTGAAGATTTAATCGACACATCTAAAGCCCTGATTTGGTTAGAAGCTATTTTAAAAATGGTTTTCCCTGTGACCCAGAGAGGGAAAGTACAATTTAAAGCTGGATATATCCCGCTTAACAATAAGAGTACTATTCCTCGGCTTAATCATAGACTTAGCTATGACCTTAGAGGGTTTGGGAAAGATGTTGAATTGGCACCATTGTTTTTTAATCAATCAAGTCAGTTGGCCGTGCTGAGAGCTGGAAAGAATGGGTATGGTCTATATACAGTTGAACAAATCGTGCATCGGTGGAGTTGGATTCGATCTCAGCGAGACCTTAGGTCATATGGCCTTTTGAAGGCATGGAATAAGTATGCGGAAAGATTAGGCGTTGAGTATGTTGAAGATCCAGAACCAGAAATTGAAAAGGAAGAGTTGGTTGTAGTCAAACGGACTTATGGCCGCCAATGGAATCCAAAAACAAAACAAGTCAAGTGGGTTAACGAAAAACGAGCATATTGGAAGAAGTCAGGTAAAGAAATCGAAGGAATCGAATGGGGACGTAAAGGTTCGGAAGGATTTTGGAGGCCGCTCGTAGTTGGGCCACCAGAGGAAAGCCATGAAACTTAGTGCCCTTTTTTATTGGCAAAAATAAATTTGGGATCAAAATAAGACCATAGAGCGGCCGAAATAGAATGGCACCCCTTGGTCTTATTCCCAACACCATTCAAAGGAAGGGCAAGATGATTAGGATAGTTCTAATGATAATCATAGTAATGCTTTCTGGCACGGCTTCGGCGTTCACTGTTTCAGATCCGACTTCTTATATTTACATGGCCGAAGAGGTTAAAAATCTCACCAAACAACTCGAAAGCATGCAGTCTCAACTTGATGAGGCAATAAAGGCCAATGAAACCCTAACCAAGTCATACGAGGCGATTACTGGAACCTATGATCGTGTGACGGGTGTTTACGACGACGTATTGCAAACCAAGGCCTTCCTCAATGACTCATATAACACCGTCATGCGTCAGTATGGGCATTACAAAGATCTCTATGAGGATCTATCCGACCCGGATCAAGGTGATATTGAGACGGTTAAAGATTTGCTTGAAAATGTCTTTGGAGATCCACGCACGTCCACTTCTGCAGAAGATCGCAGACGAGCAGAAAAGGAATATCAGGTTCGTCAACAAGCTTTCAAAAAAGCCATCGAGGATAGCGAAAGCTTATTAGCCTCCATGTCAGGGCGTATTGACAAAATAAATACGCTTGGAGCCAGGATTGGCAAAGGCAAAGACACTAAAGAATCGCAAGCTCTCACCAACAGTATCCTTCTTGAAATTTTGATTGTTCTTCAAGAACAATTATCCATGTCTATGCGCTTTGAGCAGGCCATGGCTTTATCCCATTATTCCGGCGTTACAGATGAATCCATTGAGGCAAGAGCTACGGCTATCAAAACGGTCGTGGAACGTAAGGACGTGCTTGATTACGAGTTGTCGAACTTTCGTGAAGCGGGAGTCTCGGACATCACGGACATCAAGTCTCTTATGAAAAAAGCAATTGCGAAATAATTTCAACGAAAAGGAAAGAACATGGAAGATTATGGGGTTTCAGCCAATATATTTTCAAATTTAATTTTGATGAACACTCAATACGTATCAGCAATTTATGGTGAATTGATGGAGTCCTTCGGAATGTTTTTCCGGGCCTTTGTCACCCTCTATATCGTTTGTACAGGGTATAAATTTTACAAGGCAGAAAGTAAGATGTCGGTTTATGACCTGCTTATCTCTTGTATAATCGCATCCAGCCTTTACGCGGTAATTTTTGAATGGACTTGGTATTATGATTTCGTGATTGAAACGGCGGTCAATTTGACCCTGGATGCGTCCTCATTTTTTATTTCCTCTGCGCCAACATCTGGAGGTAGTGAAGGGTTTGGTAATGTTCATGAGGTGTTCAGGAGTCTTGATCAAACTGTGATAGATTTTTTCCGTGCGATTGAAGACTTGTCCCCTAAGGGAAATTTCCTCACTAACGCATGGCGATATTTTTGTTTTATCCTAGCCATGATTCCTTTGTTTACCATTTTCATGGCCATGTATGCTTCGTTTTTTGTGATATTTGGAATCGCCTTTTTTTCAATGTTTATATTTTTTATTATGGGTGGGCCCTGCTTCCTCTTTGTTGCCTTTAAAGAGACACGGCACATTTTTATCACATGGTGCCGAGGTCTTTTGAACTATATGCTTCTTGCTGCTTTGGCCGCTATTGTCATGGGCATTTGTGGGAAAGGCATTAGTGAAGCCGTCTTAGCATTTACAATGCAATCAGAAACTGTTTCCATTATTGTCTCTGATTCCTACCTCAAAATCTTGATTTGGTGTGCATTCTGCCTCGCCATGATCTTAAAATCTCCTGACTTTGCCGCTCATATGACGGGCACCATAGCTGGTTCAACATCTGGAATTGCCGGAGCTCTTTCTGCTGGCACGTCGGCTCTGGCCGGTGGTTTGTTTGTTGGCAGTAAAATGGCCGGTGGAGCTGCAGGTGGTGCAGCATGGAAGGGAGCGAAATGGGGAGCTGATAAAATGGGTGAAGGAGGAATGAATGCCCTTGAAAGGTTGAAAAGGGATCGAAATGCAAAATGATAGCTCCTATAGAAGTTGCATTTTGTACTTTGAGGTTCAAAACCTCGAACCGGAGGGCGGTTCTGTCCTCCCTCCGGTCGAGAGCTTGGGGCAAGCCCCCTGGCCCCCCCCTGATTGAACACGAGTTTAGTGAACTAGCACTGTTGTTGGATAACCTTCTGAACTTCTTCTCGTAGTTTGCAAAATTCTCTCCGATCTCGGGCTGATGGTTTAGCCTTTTTTGCTATCCTTTTTAAAAATGCGTCTCTTTTTTTAATGAGGGCATTAATTTCAACTTGAGTCATTTTTTTATTGCTCCTTTTTTCCTTTTCCCACCACGATCCCCCGGCAGGGGGTGGGGGGCTCACAAGCTTTTGGCCCCCTCACCCTGTCGGGATTTGTTTGGCACAGCCGCCCGATCTTCGCTTGGCATGATCCTGGGGGCGGCAAGGGCAAAGTGACAGGAGTAGAGGAAGCGCAGCGCACGAACTCCTGGCGCGGCCTTGCAAGCCGTTTTGCCAGAATCATGACGGGCGCAAGATCGGTAAAGCGGCGTTTGCCTCTAGGGAATCGTTTTTATAGGGACGCATGCCTTTTCTTGCTGGACGCATACCAATTACCCCATGGACGCATAAGGTTTCGGGTAGGGACGCACGGTCAAAAGAGGGGGGACGCATCACAAAATAGGTAGGGACGCATTTTAAGAAAATGTCATTTTTTAGAGACTAGTTTGTTTTAAATTCAACAATATTAGGTAGATGTTCTATTGTTGCGTTGCAAGAGATCCTCGTAAGAAAGGTAACGTAAAAAGTTTGTAGACACTTTTTACTAAGGGCAGGATACGCACTTTTTATTAAAAGTGCTATTGGCTACGCCAATCCTGCCTTATCAGTCGATAAGGGTAGGGGGTTAGCCCCCCCTCACTAGCCGAGGCCAGTTTTCCCGCAAACGCCTTCCCTAAAGGGTCCCGGCGAAGAGGTAATTTAGATGGCAAAAAAGCCAATACTCACCTTCCAGGTCGAACCAGAAGAAGAGGCTATGATTAACCGTTATATGAAAGAAAATGAGATTAAGAAAAAATCACCATTTTTTCGGGAAGCAATATTTGGTTGGATGGCAAGCGATCAACCTCAACTCACCCGTGAAATGGTGGACGAGTTTAATTCATGGAGAAAGGAGTTTCATGGCGTAGGTTCGAATCTAAATCAGATTGCATATAAGATGAATGCGAACCATCCCCTTTCGAATGGGCAGATCGTCGATACATTAGAAGATTTACGAGTTGAATTTAAGGTGTTGGCTAAAAGAATGCGGAAATTGAGAAATGTTTTCGATATATGATCGCGGAGAGTTCAAACTGAGTCGATGTGTAAGTAAAGTATTAGGACAGATTGAAGGGCCGCTATCTGTCCCACTTCTATAAAGAACGTATACTAGAGAGCCTGTGTGGTTTTTTGCGGCAGGCATTTAGAATCTCTCTATCAAATTGTAGTTACCTCTTGTCTACGGACAATATGCATATAAATCTCTACTCTGTTCTTTTTCGGAAGAAATTTTCGAGAACCCTTCGCTGCATTCTATGTTCTACAGGTGTTACGCTTGAAAGAAAGGATCTAACCCTTTGACCATAATCTATTTTCATATATTTAAGGGAAGGAAAGTTGATACAGATGGATATAAATGAGTTTTGAAACGTATAAATAGGCACCCCTGTTGTGGAGATGGTTTCTTCGATGGCTTTGCCTGAAATCTGTAATTTATCTGACTCGGCAGCGACCTGAAGGTCTTGTAGTTTGAGAAAGAGCTTCGTCGCTAGGTTGGTGTACTTGGCCTTTCGGATTATGCAAAAATGCCTTTGTCCTTCATGCCTCAAAAAGAGCTCTTTGCAACAGGTTAATAAAATATTCAGATCCTCCTGTAACAAAGCACATCTTGGGTACATAAATGAGTATGTGAATTTTTCGGTTTGGAGCCAATTATCAAATTCAGCATTCCCTACAGAATAATTGCTAATTAATCCGGGGGTAACGTTGTCAACTAACTCAACGATACTGCAACCGCCTTTGTCGAAGTCCGCATACCCATCATTGTAGTGTCTAATATTCTTCATAATGTTTGAATTTTTTGTTTAGGAAGTTCCATCCACCAACGCGTGTCGCCTTGGGCATGATCCAGGGCGTACCAATCGCAGCCATTATAGGAGCCTTCCTGATAGAGATGAAAGTGACCGAAGAACCACTGAGAGGGCTTGTAGGCTTGAAGAACTTTGCTGAGGATGTCGGCCGATGGGTCCTTGTCCCGGTCCCACCAATCCGGCCACAGCTCAAGCGCAAGGCCTTTGGCTGAAAATTCGTTGGGTGCGGTGTGACTAATTACGATATCAATCTTAGTGGAATCCGGATCAGGGAATCGCTTCAAATCTTTTTCGGTCAGTATTTCTAGATCGGGGAACCAATCTTTTCCAGGTAATCGGATGCGGTTGTCTACAGAAAATGCTCCCCCCGCAAATAAGACAGTCCTGCCATCGGGCAGTGTCACAATAGAGCCACGTGGTTGAAACACCACATTAGGCAGCTCATCAGATAAAAATAGCTGGTTGGCTTTTAACCTTCCCTGAATAGCGTGATGGTCGTCGTGGTTGCCGTCGATCCAATGAACGAGTGTGGAGCCTGGCTGCAACTTAGTCGCCGGATCATAAAAGCGGTGTCCTGGCCAAAAACCAAAATCACCGCATTGCAGAATCATGTCCGGTTGTTGTTCCCGGATCAGCTGATTGAACCGTCCCCAAGCGGCGTGGATATCTCCAATTATTATAATCATTGAACTAGGTGATAAAAAATAAGTATATGCATAAACCTACCATTAAAGCGGTTGTCAAACTACTCAACGCTTCAAGCCTACTTAGGCAATGAATTCTCATATATCCTCTTCTTTATTTGATGGTATGGGAACCCATTTGAGGATGCCCATAGGAGTCATGGCATCTAAAAAAAGGTGTGAAGCCCAGCTGATAGCGAGGGGTTCTAATCCAATTGCATAAAGAACTATCGGGATTGGCCACCAATGACTGACTGTTCGATGGAGCTCCTACCATGTTCGTTTTACGTTTATCATCTCATGAAATTCAGCATCAGACAGCCATTCACCATTATTCTTTTGGTGCTGAAGGCGCGTGGCTTGCTTGTGATTTGATAGCAATTTTTGGATGTTATCAGGAAGTATCCCTCCAGCAGTGAGGAGTATCAATAAGAATAATGAAGAAGGAAGGTTAGAAATCCATGCTGCAGTGGTAAAACAATAGTCTGTAATATAAAAGCTGATAGATTTCGGATTGTGAAAAGAATCTACTAACGCTAGGGCATTAAATGGGAATAATGTATGGGCCAATTTATTCATAGGAAGTTGAATGACGATAGGTTTATAGATATGTCTACCTAATGGCGGGTAAGATGTTGATTTTTGGTCGTGAGCATAGTGTTTGAGGATGTTCGAATGAATAGGATAAATATTTAGTTTGTTGGAATATTATGGGGGAGTAGTGCGTAAAATTGTGTTGTGGGTATCAATAATCATTTTTGTGGCTCTTATTGTTGTTTTTATAGCTGGGGTAAAAATATATATTGGTCAAGAGTTTTTTGAGGCGTCAAATATTACTCATGATGGTTTCAGAAATGATACCAAAGTGAATACGATATTTTTACAAGTTGATGGTGTTAAAAATGGTTGTTTTAGAATTAAGGCTAGTGGTTGGATCGGCAAACAGTATGATTTTGATTCAGCATATGTAGATATAAATGATAGGATAGCTGGTTCTTTACTTGATCGCATTGGCATAAAAGCAATAGAGAGCAATCAGAAAAAAATATATTATGAGTCTGATTATGTTGATTATTATGGGTATGGTTTATTTGATGGGTACCCTTTTGATAAACATTATCTTTCCAGTCAGGCTAGATTAGTTTTAATAAAGAATGGTATCGAAATTGTCCTAGAGCCTGATGAGTTTATATATAGTGTATATCTTGATAAAACTTACAAGGTCTCAAAGTTTGAAGTCATCCCAGAAAATATAGGGCGAGCTTTTGGTTTACTTGCTTCTGATGAGATTTTGATGTCGGTAGAACGTGAGCCTTGGTTTATCTGTTATTTTCTTTTGGCGTGTCTTCTTGTTTTAATTCCTATTGTTACAATGGCTTCCGGTGACAACAAGGTGAGTAGTATTGATACCCCCGCTTTCATCCTTTCTGTTTTCGCAATTAGATCAATGCTTGTGCCCGAAGAAGCTGAAATTTATCAATTGGATTTGTATTTAACAGGCATTGTTTGGTTTTTCGGGGTGGTGAAAATGGGAGTTGTTTCTTCGCAACTATACCGTCCTGAAAAAGATTTTGTTGCAATCAAAAGAATTGGGAGCCATGTGAGAGTTGAAGTTCGTAAAATGATTCGAGCTCTTCGTGGTTACGGAGAGTTTATGTAATTGTTTAAGATAAAGGCTGATCTGGACGAATTCCGTGAATTTAATCTATGTGTTGGCGTTTACTAGCAAATAGAGAGAGGCGTATGCGTGATGAATTAAAGGGTATGTCTGAAAAAGACTATTGGTGTTACGGCGTTGATGAAAGCAGTTTGGATCACTGCTTTAGTATGGTGATTAAGATTATTGAAAATCAAAATTCTGTGCTTGAAATGGAAATTAAAAAAATAAAGATGCGAGAAGAACTGCCTAGTGTTATCGATGAAATAATTTCAGATGTCGCTCATTATACTTGGTGTGACGCGCAGGTGCTATGGCAACTTGCTCTCTGGCGTTGCCAGGGAATATTTGAGGCTATGATAAAGTATTCTTTTCTCAAAAAACCAAATCATTATTTTAATGGACTTGTTAGCAAACTTGATGATTTGCGAAAAGAAGGGTTTATTCTTTCGGATGAGGAGTTTGAAACGATAAAGGCGTGGGGGAATCTTCGTAATGCGATTTCTCATGCCCCCCCTGAAGAATATAGGCCCGCTCAAATTATGGAGTCTGACTTAGTTGAATATATTGAATTAGTAAAAGGTCTTTGTGCTAGATGGCGTAATCAAATAGTAAAAGCTTAACAGATGATCTGTAACAAAGTGGCCGTTTTTTCCGGCCACTTTGTTTTTTTATATTCCGTTTAGATATCGTATTTTTGGCTTCTTTTTTGGAATGCTATTTCACCGCCTTCCAAGATGTCACAGACATGTTCTTTGATTCCTTGTCTTTTAAGTACAAAATCTGTGTTTGTATCTAAATAAGAATTTTCAAGAGCATTTGACTTGTATTCAAATTTGTACGTTGTGTTCGATGCTCCGTCGCCATCTTGGTTGGCAACGATAACTTCTTCAGCGTCAGCACTAACAACAAGATTTGGATTGTGCGTAACGATGATTATCTGTCTGCTTTTTTTGCTGTTTTTGATATAAGATACTAGGTCGTCGTAGATTGAGCGATTGTCCAAATCATCCTCAGGTTGGTCTATTAATAAGGGGCATTTGCTGTCGTCTAAATCTAGCAGGAGCTTTAAGAGAACAAAGGATTTTTTCCCTGGAGACATCTGAGACAAATTGTCACCTTTGTATGTGATATTATACTTCAAAAGGTACCAGTTTTGGAGAAGCTTTGTTAAAGCTTCTTTTCTTGAGTAGTTCTTTTTAAGCACAATAGAGTCGTCTAGAATGCCGACAGCTATATTGAAGACATCGGCTTTGAAATTTTCGTTGTTAATCCAGTGGTATTCTAGCAGTGATACTTTTTCAAATTTTGCAATTTGTTTTAAATTCAGTACTTCGTCGATGAATTCTTGTTGGAATTGGTTGGCCTTAAACTCAACAGATAAATCAAATTCTATGTCTGAATCAATTTCTTGTAGTCTAGAAATTGTCTGTTGAGTTTCACTTAAATTGAAATGGTAACTACCGAAATGATCATTTATTCTTGTTAATCCTTGATTGTACATCTCTGAATGTTTGGCAAGAGTTTGCTCTTCAATTTCGAGAGCTTTGAGCTTAGCCTTTTCAACGTCCTGTGCGGCTATGAGTTTTTTTAATTCAGTCGCGTTTGCTTGTTTAGCTATCAGCGGTTCGATTATTTTTTGCTCTTGCGTAAGTACTTGAGTATTCGTTTTTTGGGTCGCATTTAACGAAGTCACTTCTTCATTAATAAAAATAGACCATTTATCTTGAAATTCGTGAGCGAATAAGTCGAAAGCGGTTATTGCTTTTTGGCGAGTTTCTTTTGAAAGCAAAGTCACATCTAATTCTAAGGGCGACAATTCTTTTAAATTTTTAAGAGTCGCAATGTCCAACTGCAACACAAAATTGCGATTTTTTAATTCCCCAATATTTTGATTTGATTGATTGTATTTAAGTATGTCGTCATCCGACATGCCGGAGCTAGTTTTTAAGCTTTCGATGTTTTGAGCTAGTTTTTTAATTCCTTGTTGAATGCCCTTTTTGTCGCCTGTTTCTCTGATTTTGATAAGTTGTTTTTGCCAATCCTCTAATGTGAAAAAAATGTTTTCCACAGTTTCTGTAAGATTTTTCTTTGCTATCCTCTGTTTTGCTTTAAGAGAAATAAAACTTTGGTGGATGTTTGGCGTCTGCTCCAAGACACTTTTAAGGATATCATCTATGGATGTTTCATTTTCTGCGCTATCAACTAACCTGTTGAAATACGATTGTGGGATGTAGATGATTTTTTTAGAGATATCTTGATCTATTGAGGTTCTTTGTGTCTGTCCATCTCGCCATTTTACCTCAAAATCATCAACTTGTTCAGAATAATCCGAAATTGATACATCGGTTAGTCTTTTTGAAACTTCCTTGGGGTCTATCGTTTTAGCGATGTTTCTTAAAAGTACTGATTTCCCTGTAGATTTGCCGCCAATAATGGTTGAGAGGTTTTGATTTATAAGCAGGCGTTGGGGGCTGAATTTAGGGTCGTTGAATTTTACTTGTTCAATTATTTGGTAATCATTTTTTTCATCTGGTCGAGTTTCTTGGATTTTAACCCTATCCTCTGGTTCGTATACGATTTGTTTGAGTCCATTAAAGGACGGGTTTGCCTTTATCCAGCAATACCTATTGTTAACGGGTGAAAAAAGTGTGTCAAAGCAATGAGCATCTGCGCCCCATATGCATGGTTTAAGAGATTTAAATTCTTTTATAAAGTCCAATTGCGTGGCATGTAGTTGACCAAGTCCCCATTGTATGGTTTTAGGATTTGAGGCCATTAATCCATTTGATTTTTGGATTAGGACTTTACGAATATTGTGTCCTTGACCATTCCAGTCAATACGGCTCAGATCTTCGTCAGAGGGAACAAAAATTAGATATTGGCCTTTAAATTTTGACTGCTTGTTTGTCAGAATCTTAACAATATCCTTGTCGTTAACGCATGCGCATTTCATACCCGCGCAGATATCTGAATCGGAAGCAAAACTTGGTTGTTCTGTTTTGAGTTTTTTCCCTAATTTCATTAAGTTACATGGCTTAAGTTTCCAATGTTCGTCTTCGGAGTGAGGTCTACCTTCGTAGACAAATGCTAGCTCATGGAGGAAGTTCTCCTCTATATCTTGGATGGGTATTTGGTTAGAAAAAATTACATGGAAGTTTATTCTATTCCCATCCACTAACGAGCTAAGCCGGAATTCAATATTTGGAATTATGAGAATTTTTTTTATTTTTTTTATTTCTTCTTGTGTGAATAGTTTTTCCAGTTTGGATCCATTATTTAAATAATCTTTTTTTATTTTTTTGTAGCCATCAATCGTAAAATAATCAGTAAGCCCAATGGCTGCAATATTATTTCGAATTGCCCGACTGAATAATTCTTTTACATACTTATCCCAATCAGAACCGAATCCATTGTTGAGATGTGAGCAAGGGGTATGTGTATGTAATTCCCATCTCCGCCATACAGAACCGCGTGAATAGTTACTCATGCTACCTTCTTTAAAGAGTTGACATTGTAAGAGGTTAGATGCGTTTTATGAATGCATATACTCTTTGGGTAGAGAATAACAAGAGTCAATATCCTTTATTCTAATTGGGGTTTCTGGTTTTACCCGCCAGCCTTTCTGCCAACCTATCAGCCCTTAAATGCGTATACCGCTTCAGCATCTGTAGATTTTTGTGCCCAGTAATCTCGGCAATCTCAAGAATATCCAAATCGGTTCTTTCAAACAGCCTTGACGTGGCTTCATGCCTAAGATCATGAAAAGTCAAATCTTTAATTTCTGCTTCATCCCTCGCCATTCGCATTGCAATGGTAATGGCGTTTTCACTCATTCCAAAGACTGAGCCGGTTATTCTGCGGGGGATGCTTATGAGTATGCCGAGTGCGGCGGGGGAGAGAGGGACTGTTCTTTCTGACATGTTCTTCGTCTCTGAAAGGTAGGCCGTTTTTCCTTTTAGGTCGATATTTTCCCATTTCAGGTTTGCTATTTCTGAACGGCGCATGGCTGTTTCGATGGCGAATTGGACCACTGGCCGGAAGCGTTCTCCGCAAGCATCAAGAAGGCGTTTTTCCTCGCTCTTTTCGTTTTCGCCCTGGGCCGGTTGCAGTCTTCGCGTTCTGCCCCCATTCAGTTTGGGCTTTCTGGCTCGTTTTACGGGGTTGCTCAGGCTTTCCATGCCCCAATCTGTAGCGGCTACTTCGAATAGGCGTGAGAGAATAGCCAGGTCCAAGCGGATGGTATTGGGTTTGACGCCTTCCTCTTCGCGTTCCCTGATGAATTCGGCAATGTGCTTGGTGCGGATTGTGGCCATGTAGAGATTGGCAATTTCCCTTTTTTGAATAGCCTTTGCTCGGCGTGTCTCATTGGCAACCATTTTTAGGTTGGGGATGTACTCCTCAATGAAACGGTCCAGGGCCTCATGGAGCGTTGTGGACTCAGCTTCTTTCCGAGAGACAAATACTCCGCGGTCCATTTCATTTTCAATGTCGCGAGCCCATTGCTCGGCGTCTATTTTCCGTTCAAAAGTTTTGCTTTGAACGGGGTATCCTTTGCGCCGGATTTTGGCTTGCCATTGGTGTTTGCCGCGCTTGTTGATGGTTGCCATGGATGTCAGCCTTATTCGTCGATAGGCATTGGGAAGGCTATGTTGATTTCATTGTTGAACGTGCCTTCAAGATCATTCCATGGAGTTTTATGAACGCCTTGCACTTTAAAAAGAAAAGCATAGTAGGCTCTTGCGATTTTGTATGGAATATCGAGGTAGGGCATGACTGGCATCCTTTGGAAATTAATATGTGCCGCGTACTTATTTCTAGCGTCTTTCATCGCGTTAGTGGCTGATTGACTTTCTGCCTCTGTGATTTCGGCATGCTCAAAAATGAATTGTTTTACTATCGTTGCATACTGCTGCTTGGTGCAAATGGTGTGTCCTTCTATTGTCTTATGGTTTAAGAGAGCCTTCTTCCAATGGATTTCATTGTTATTGGCACCAAAAATTTTACACCAGTCTAACAGGAACGTTGAGAACATGGTGTTTTGAGTTTGGGTGACAGCGTTTTTATAGTCCCCATCAGCAAGCCGCTCTAGCAACGATTGTAGGTGCTTGCGGTAGATGTGTGATCTGCCAATAGAGAAGAGAACATTCCATTGCCAATTAACAATTTCTTCAGAAGCACAAATGAGGCGGGTGTTGGGGTGATGAATTATGTACATTGGCGGTCTCCATTGTTGAGTGAATCGCTACTGTCCCAAATTTGTCCCAAAAACTCTATCAGACAACAAAAAAAGGGTCTAGCAAGCTGCTAAACCCTTGATATCCTTGGAGCCAGGAATCGGAGTTGAACCGACGACCTACTGATTACGAATCAGTTGCTCTACCAACTGAGCTATCCTGGCGAAATGGGAGTCGATTTTTAAACCAGAGGGCGGTGCGGGGTCAAGGGAAAAGACGGGGTTTTGTGAAATGTTATTGGGGAGAGGGAGGTTGTTGGTCTTTCTTTTGAGTTTACAATGATCACGAGAGCTTGATATGCTAGCGTAAGTGTAAGCAATTTTGATGTTTAAAGGTGAGGGGCCATGCGTATTCGTTTTTTTCTTGTTATTTCTATTCTGTTTTTGTTGTGTCTTCTGTCGGCCCCTTTCTCTGTGGCCATGGCGGGGGGAGGCGGAGATTCCGGTTCCATGGAAAATGTGACGATTCCGCAGGATGCCTCACCTGATCAGCTCAGGGATATTATGGGTTCTTTGAGCGACGAGCAAGTGCGTGGGTTGCTGATTCAGGAATTGAAGAAAGAAGCGGATGCTACGCGAAAACCTGAGAAGGTGAAGGGGCTTGCGGGTTTTGTCCAGCGTATGCGTAAAGGGTCTACTTTTTTGCGCGATCGGTTTGAATATCTTTTTTCTGGAGCGGCCGCTGCTCCGAGAGAATTGCCTGCGAAAGTGAAGAATATACTTGGTGGTGAAGACAACTTGACCGTTGGTAAATTGCTTCTTGCGTTGGTTATCCTTACCTCTCTTTGGCTTGGAGCCATGTTTGTTTTCCGGAAGAAAACCGTCAATATTCGTAAGAGCTTTGAAGTCACGCCACCGGATGCCGTGTGGTATACCTGTATGGGGCGGCTGCTCATGCGAGCCTTGCTGGATCTTTTCGGTGTGATTTTGATTTTGGCGGTGGTCTTTGCTGGATATCTTATCCTTTTCAGCGAAGGAGCTGCGAGCAAGCCTGTTATTATTGCATGGTTGTCTGCCATTGTTTTTTTGGAGTTGGTCAAGCTGGTGACCCGGTTTATACTGGCACCCAAGGCTCCTGCTCTTCGTTATTTGCCTTTGAGTGATCGTGCAGCACATTATCTATATAAATGGACAGTCTGGGTTGGTCGAATTATTGCGGTCGGCTTACTTTTGACCACGCTTTTGCGACTTGAAGGCGGGAGTGAAGCCCTTATTTTGTTGGTTTCCACCTTGTGCGGTTTGACTGTTGTTTTTGTCCTTATACTCTTGATTTTATGGAACAGCAGGCCTGTTGCTGAAACGCTTAAATCACGGAGTACGCCCGGTTCCTTGGGATATCAGTTTGCAAGTTTTTGGCACGTGGCTGCGATTGCTTATGTCTTGGGATTTTGGGTTTTTTGGGTTGTGGGGCTTATGATTTTTGGCACTAAAGCCATGTTGCCTGGTGTTATGACTTTGCTCGCCGTGCCGTTGTACCTCCTTTTTGACTGGGGCACACAACGGTTGGTCGCGTTTGCTGCCGACATGGCGGGGCCTGCTATTCCCGAAGATTCTACAGAAGAGGATCAGGAGCCGGATGAAAACGGTGAATCGGTTGGGCTTATCGAAAAACATGCGACACGTTTCCAGACATTTCTTAGCAAGGGCTTTCGTTTTATCCTGTTAGCGGGTTTTGTTTTTGGACTACTTCGTGTGTGGGGTGCCGATTTTGATTTGGGACGAGCTACTGTTCGGGCGGCTTTTAATACGCTGATTACTTTGGTGCTTGCCTATATCGTCTGGGTTTTCATCAGTCGAACAATCGAACGAAAACTGACGGCCAAAGCTGCGGATCAAGGTGCTGGTGGCGGCCATGAAGGTGGTGGGCCAGGTGGTGATCGTTTTGCCACCTTGTTGCAGTTGTTGAAGAAATTTATTTTTGGTGCTTTGTTGGTCGTTACCGTGTTAATTATTCTGTCTTCACTCGGTGTGGATATTGGGCCGCTTATCGCAGGCGCATCAGTATTTGGCATTGCTATTGGTTTTGGCGCACAGACGTTAGTTAAGGATATTATTTCAGGTATTTTTTTCTTGACGGATGACGCTTTTCGAGTGGGTGACTATATCGAAACCGGCGGAGCCATGGGCACGGTTGAGGAAATTTCCGTGCGTTCTTTAAAACTTCGGCACCATCTTGGTTTCTTATATACCATTCCGTTCGGGTCCATGAAGTTGGTCAAGAATAATACGCGCGATTGGGCTGTCATGAAACTGCAATATTTGGTGCCGTTTGATACAGATATTCAGCAGGTGAAGAAGATTATCAAGAAGATCAATAAAGAAGTACGCGCTGTGCCTGAGCTTGATGCTGTGATGCTTGGCGATATCAAAAGTCAGGGTGTCAAAGCCATGGAAGAATACGGTATGCGGATGCGGGTCAAGTTCATGACAAAGCCCGGTGGTCAGTTTGTACTGCGTAAGCTTGTACTTGCAAAAATGCGTAAGGAATTTGCCGAAGCCGGTATTGAGTTTGCGCGTCCTCGTGTTTCTGTTCAAATTCCAGATGGTGCGGAATTGTCGGATGGCGAGCGAACCCAGGTGGCTGCAGCAGCAGCCAAGACCATTGATGACAAAGAAAAACAGAAAGCTGCGGCAAAGAAAAAAGGCAAAAAATAAGCAGGGTAGAGCTGGAAGATGGATTGCATGTTGACGTTTCATAACAATGGCGATCATCTCATCGCCATTGTTTCAGGTGTGGTGAATTCATTTGAAGATCTTTCAGCCATGGCACATGGTGTGGTTGAAATGACTTCGGAGCATTGGAGTAAAAAGGCCCTGGTGGATTTTCGGACAGTATCCATGAATATTGATTTTTTGAGTGCTCAGACCCTTGCAAATGATTTGGAAGATGAAGGGGTGCAGCTTTTTGGGATTCGTTTGGCATGTCTTTATACTCATGAAAATATCGATATATATAGAGTTTTTGAGACAGCGCATCAGAACAGATCTTTGAATTTTAAAATCTTCGAGCATGAGGATGAAGCTGTTGATTGGCTCATGTCTTGACCTAGGTTGTGTTGACTAATCGGTTTGCTTTGTCCCTTGTCCCTGACGGCTGTTCGGGTTACGAGTTCAACCAGTTGCTTAATTCATACGCCGAGGACCAATCGTTTGACCGTTGATATCAATCTGCACGCTTTTTTTTCTCCTGACACAGTTGCTGTGATCGGGGCTTCCGCCACTCCTGGCAAGGTGGGGCACACCATTGTCTCCAACATGATTGAAGCCGGGTTTAAAGGTAAACTCTTCCCCGTGAATCCCAAGGGCGGAGAGATTCAGGGATTACCCGTCATAACGGATATTGCCGATTTGCCACACGGGCTTGATCTCGGTGTTATTTCCGTGCCGCCACAGTATGTTATTCCGGCCATTGAGGCCCTTGGCGAGCGAGGGGCAAAATCCGCTATTGTCATCACAGCTGGGTTCAAGGAAGCTGGTAAGGACGGGTATCTTCTGGAGCAGGAAATCATCGCTATGTCCGAGAAATACGGCATCGCGATACTCGGTCCCAACTGTCTTGGCATGATGAATTCGGCCCACGGCGTTAATGCGTCCTTTGCTGCAGGGCACCCCACTCCCGGTTCTATCGCTTTTTTTTCGCAGTCCGGAGCATTGTGCGTGGCAATTCTTGACTGGGCGCTCGGGGCGAATATTGGTTTTTCCAAGTTTATATCCTTGGGCAACAAAGCCGTTCTTGATGAAGCGGACATGCTCGATTATCTCAACAAGGACGAGGAGACAAAGGTCATCCTCGGGTATATTGAGAACGTGGAGCATGGTGAGTCTTTCCTCAAGGCGGCGCGTAAGACCTGTTTAAATAAGCCAGTTATCATGATAAAGTCCGGTACGACTGCTGCCGGAGCCAAGGCTGCTTCGTCGCATACCGGAGCCATTGCCGGTTCCGATCAGTCGTATTCGGCCGCGTTTCATCAGTCCGGTGTGATTCGGGTGGGAGATGTGGCATCGCTGTTTAATTTAGCACAGGCGTTTTCTAGCCAGCCTTTGCCCAAAGGACCGAATCTGGCAGTCGTGACCAACTCCGGCGGTCCTGGTATTTTGACTGCGGATGCAGCGGATCGTTCTCGCTTGACTATGGCAGCCTTGTCGCAAAAGACGATTCAGCGGCTTCAGAAATTTCTTCCTAGCTACGCGGCTTTTTACAATCCGGTTGATATCATCGGTGATGCTGACGCTAAACGGTATAGGCAGGCTTTAGACGTAGTTTCCGAAGATCCAATGGTCCATTCCATTCTGGTGTTGCTCACACCGACGGCTTCGGTAGAGATTGAACAGACGGCTGAGGCGGTCATTCGCATGGCCAGAAAGTGTGGCAAACCGGTTTTCGCTTGTTTTATGGGTAAGACCCGTGTTGCACCGGCTCGGAAGCTGCTTATGGATGCAGGGATTCCGTGTTACGCCTTCCCGGAACCCGCCGTACATTCCATCGAAGCCATGTATAGCTATTACCTCTGGAAGAATCGTCCCAAGCCGGAATATATTGAGGTTAATCGCGATCTGGAGCAGGCGCGGGAAGTCGTCCGTGAGCATATGCGACGTAATCAGCCTGAGATCGTGGAATTTGAAGCTCAGCAGGTGCTTAAGGCGTACGGCTTGCCCACACCGCAGACAGTGTTGGCTCGGTCCTCTGATGAAGCTGTGGCCGCTGCCGAGGAGATTGGCTATCCCGTGGTTCTCAAGATCGCGTCGCCGGATATTTCTCACAAGTCTGATGTTGGTGGAGTCAAAGTGAATTTGTGGAATGCCACAGAGGTCATGAAGACTTTTAAGTCGATAACGGCCAAGGCCCAGCGTATGCGTCGTGATGCTTATATCGCAGGTTGTCTGGTGCAGGAAATGGCTCCTCCGGGCGTTAAGGAAGTGATCATTGGCTTTAAGCGGGATGAGGAATTCGGCCCTATGCTGATGTTTGGTCTGGGTGGTATTTATGTTGAGATCATGAAAGATATTTCGTTCAAGCTTGCACCGCTTTCACGACAGGACTCATTTGAGATTGTGCGTGAAATTAAGTCGTACATGTTGCTCAAGGGGTTGAAGGGTGAGAAGCCTGTGAACTTCACGGCACTGGAAGAGATTATCATGGTTATGTCACGGTTGGCGATTGATCTCCCAGAGGTTTGGGAAGCTGAGTTCAACCCGGTTCTTGTTAATCATGAGAGGGCCATTGTTGCGGATGTGCGGATGACTCTTCATTTGAAAGATAGGTAGGGTTTCGGTTTTCCATTTGCCTCTAAGGTCCGCTGTCAGGATCACAGCAAAGAAGGTGTTTTTTGCCTGCTTTTTCCGCTTCGAAAAAAGCAGGTCGCCGTAAAGGCGAGACCTTTGCAGCAATACCGTTTGCATTTTCACTGCGGGTGCTCGCAACACCCACCAAACAAAAAGTCCTTTCCCCTCTCATCGTTGTTGCTGGTGAGCACTGTCTGCTTCTAAATCTTTCGATCAAAGGCTGGGTTCGGTTTTTATTTAGTTGGAGAAAAGAAACGGCCTTTGAAGGAAGAACAGTTGGGTGTGTTTTCCCCAAGACAAAGGTCCTTTTGTGGTTGTCGAAGAGCTTAAAAGCAAAAAAATATTACCTACACCGAACTTCTAGTTTCCCGTCGGGAGTTAAATCCCGATTCCTTCAGGCTCGCTGCTCAAAGCGACTCATTTCTTCCTAATATCAGTAACAGCTTCCCCCTCAATTCCCCAATTGTCCGTATCCACTTCGTCGATAATGACAACGGTGGTCTTCGGATTCTTCCCCAGCACATCAGCCAGCAGATTGGTTACACCTTTGATTAGTTGTTTCTTTTGCCCGGCGGTTGCGTCTTCTTTGGTAATGCGAATGTTGACGTATGGCATTGGGCTTTCCTTTTTACTCAGAGGCAGTATTACTCGGCAAAATTACGGTGATGGTGGTGCCTGCCTCTTCGGATGTTTCCAGCGAAATAACGCCCCCCATGGCTTCTGTCATGAGCTTGGCAGAGTATGTTCCTAGGCCTGTACCGGTGACTTTATCCGCCGTGGCATATTTGTCAAAAAAAGTGTCTTGGACAGCGACTGGCACAATCGTGGGATTGTGAATGGCGATGGTGACGGTGGGAGAATCCCTAATATCCATGCTTATATGCTGGCCTAAAGCAGAGGCTTCAATACCATTTTTCATCAAATTTGCGAGTAGTGAATAGCATAGACTTTCATCAGCAGGAATGATCATTGATTCATCTAGTGCGAGCGATTTCTCAGATCGAGTGGCCACTATGGTAACGCCCTTCATGCCCGCCAGCCCCGAAAGATCCACAATCACTCGATGCGCAATTGCCAAAATATCGACATCTTGCGGTTCATATCGGTACATGCCGGTTTCCATCTTGTAGATATCAAGACTGCGGTTTATGAGGTCCAAGCCTGTGCTGACGGATGTCCGCATGTCGTTCAACATGATTTTCTGGTCTTCGTCGAGCGTGGTGTAGTTGCGCAGGTACTCTATGCCGTTGAGTGCGCCAATGAGCGGTGATTTGATGTCATGCCGGGTGATTTGTTCCACGTCTGCCTTGAGGGTCTCAGCATGTTTTCGTTCGCGGATACGGATGGATTCCAATCTGAATAGAATACTGCCGACAACAAACAGGCTGCAACACGCCAGAATTGTTCCGTATGTAGCCAGTGCGTTGACGCGGTTGAGTTTTTGCATGTGAGCCGAAACATCAGAGACCAACTTAAATGCGCCGAGAAAGGAGTCTCCACGCATGATCGGGACGCAGGTCTCAAGGATATCTATTTCCTTTGTGGCGCCATGAGCGTCGATTCCTTCTTCGCGTTTAAGTTCACCGCTTGGCAGTCCTTTCAAGGTCCTTTCAAAGAATGTTGTTTCCTTACTGCGTGTGCCGATTTCATTGAAATCAGTGGAGTATAGAACGAGACCCGTAGCCGAATAGACTTTGATTTTTAAAAGGCCGAGTTCGTTTTCCATTCTAAAGATGGCTGCAGTGAACCCTGTGTTTTCAAGGACTGTATGAGTCAGTTTGGAGTGTTTGGCAGCCGGGGGAATGACATATTTTGCCAGTCGTCCGGTTTCCTCCATAATGGATGAAATGAAAATTTTTGAATAGGCGGGATAAATGATTTTTACGTTGATGAGTGGCAACCCGACGGCCGTAATGAATGCCAACACCAGAAGGCCGATCAAAGGGCGACTGTATCGCGTGTTGGTCGAAAACTGGTTCTTATTCATAGTCCGTTTTCCCTGATGGTTGAAGAGGATTCATTGAATATAATCATAGCATATGGTCGGTCCGAGGCAAGCTGTTTAGAATCTCACGCTACGTGATGAAATGATTGTCACCTATTAACAAGGAGATTGAGGTAATAAAAAACCGTCTTTGTCGCCGTTAAAAAGGCAACAAAGACGGTTGTTTTGGTGCGTCTGATCTTTCTACAGAATATAGCGGGAGAGGTCGCGATCTTCCACGACGTGGTCGAGTTGATCTGTGACATAGTCTCGGTCGATAATAACTTCTTGTCCTGATTTGTCCGGGGCTTCGAAGGAGAGGTTCGCCAGAATTTTTTCCATGATGGTGTAGAGTCTGCGAGCTCCGATATTTTCGGTCTCCTCATTGATTTTTTCGGCCATGGCCGAGATCTCTTCCAGCGCTTCCTGTGTGTAGTCTACTGTTACGCCTTCAGTCGCAAGGAGGGCCTTGTATTGCACGGTCAGTGCGTTTTTTGGCTCGGTCAGAATGCGGTAGAATTCTTCCTTGTGCAGGGAGGATAATTCTTCGCGCAGAGGGAAGCGGCCTTGCAATTCAGGGATGAGATCTGATGGTTTGGCAAAATGGAATGCGCCTGCTGCGATGAACAGGATGTGATCGGTCTTGATCATGCCATACTTGGTATTGACCACACTGCCTTCCACGATAGGGAGCAGGTCACGCTGTACGCCTTCTCGGGAGACATCGGCTGACCCGCCGCCGGTCTGGTCGTGGCGGGATGCTATCTTGTCCATTTCATCCACGAACAGGATGCCGGATTGTTCGACGCGCTCTCGGGCAAGTTCATTGACTGCATCCGGGTCGATGAGTTTATCGGCCTCTTCGTCGATAAGTGTCTGATATGCGTCCTTGATCTTCATCTTGCGTGTCTTACGCTTGCCGGGGAACATGTTGGAGAAGGCATTTTGCAGATTGTTGCCCATGTCTTCCATGCCGGGGATGGCCATGATCTCCACCTGTGCGCCGGACTGGACTGTCACTTCCATTTCCACTTCGCGCTCGTCGAGTTGCCCCTGACGAAACATCTGGCGGAATTTGTCACGGGTGCCGTCGTCTTTTTTGGGCGGCTCAACCGGCTCTATTGCATTGTCCTGATTCCCCGCGAAAAAGCCCATAGGCTCTTGCTGCTTAGGGCCCTGGCCGGGCAAGAGCAGATCAAGGAGACGTTCTTCAGCGTTCTTTTCTGCTTTGATGCGTACCTTTTCGGTTTCTTCTTTGCGGACCATGGCCACGCCGATTTCCATAAGGTCACGGATCATGGATTCCACATCGCGTCCTACGTAGCCGACCTCGGTGAATTTGGTGGCTTCGACCTTGAAGAACGGGCAGTTGGTCAACCGCGCCAGACGGCGGGCAATTTCTGTCTTGCCGACGCCGGTGGGTCCCATGAGAATGATGTTCTTGGGGGCAATTTCGTCCCGAAGTTCCGGTTCGATCTGTTGCCTGCGCCACCTGTTACGCATGGCGATAGCCACCATCCGCTTGGCGTCGTTTTGGCCGATGATATATCTGTCGAGTTCAGAGACAATTTCTCTCGGTGTCAGATTACTCATTTACTTATCCTGTGATTCCAGAGTGATGTGGTTGTTCGTGTACACGCAAATATCAGCCGCGATTTCCATGGCCTTGCGGGCGATGACCTCAGCTGGCAGGTCGGTATTTTGTTGCAGGGCCCGGGCTGCTGCCAGGGCATAGGACCCGCCGGAGCCGATGGCAGCAACTCCGTCGTCAGGCTCGATGACGTCTCCGGTACCGGAGATGATCAGAATGTGTTCGCCGTCAGCGGCTAACAACATGGCTTCGAGTTTACGTAAATACTTATCAGTACGCCAATCTTTGGCCAGCTCCACAGCTGCCCTGAGCAGGTTGCCGGAGTAAGTCTCCAGCTTGGTCTCGAATCGTTCGGACAGGGTGAAGGCATCGGCGGTAGCTCCTGCGAATCCGATGGTGACTTTGTCCTTGAAGATGCGCCGCACCTTGCGGGCGGTATGTTTCATGGCAATGGCCTGTCCCAGGGTGACCTGACCGTCACCGGCAACAGCAGTACCGTTGTCGTCTTTGACCGCAATGATGGTTGTTCCTCTGAGTTCCACTTTTTGCTCCTTGTGTGAGGCGTTACAGCACTTCTTCGGCGATGGCGATCCATGTATCATAGGCCGCGTCGTCGTGCAGGACCATGCTTATTTCTCTGACCATGTTTGCTTCCAGTCCTTGTTTCAGGGTTGATAATGCAATACGTGCAGCGTCTTCGACTGGATAGCCGTATGCGCCGCAGGAGATGGCAGGGAATGCGATGGTTCCAATAGCATGTGCTTGGGCGAGCTTCAGACTGTGTGCATATGCACTGCCGAGCTTCGCAGGTTCGTCGTTTTTGCCGTCGCGCCAAATAGGTCCGACGGTGTGAATGATAGAGTGTGATGGCAGGCCGAAACCGGGGGTGATGACCGCCATGCCTGTTGGCAGTGTGCCGTTTTTTTTGATGATGTTCTGACAGGCTGTTTGAAGTTCAACAATCCCTGCGGCTTGATGGATGGCCCCGTCCACCCCACCGCCTCCGGCCAACCGGGTATTGGCGGCATTGACGATGGCATCGAAGGCAAGAGTGGTTATGTCACCTTGACGAATAACAAGTCGCCCGGTGGAAATGTTCCAGGTCTGCATGATAGTTCGAAAGATAAGACCGCAAGCGGCAAAGGCAAGGCCATCCATGCGGATTGTCTGGTGATGATTTCGATCTGTTGGATTTTGTCACATCGAATCACTTTCGGCCTATCAAAAGGCATGGTACAGATAACATTATGTCTCACCGTGAAAAAATACTGATTGTTGACGATCAACCAGAGAATATCGACATAATGGTTGAGGCTTTGCAATCGACGTATGACCTGATGGCGGCTACAAACGGAGAATCCGCTTTGGAGCGCGCACGAGGGGAAGCTCCCCCGGATCTTGTCCTGTTGGATGTGATGATGCCCGGCATGGATGGGTATGAGGTTTGTCGTCAGTTGAAAGATGGTCGAACAACACGCGATATTCCCGTGATTTTTGTTACGGCACTGGATGACCCGGACAAGGAAGCCAAGGGGCTTGATCTTGGGGCTGTTGATTATATTACCAAGCCAATAAGTCCGCCTGTCGTCATGGCGCGTGTCCGGGCGCATTTGCAATTGATTCATGCAAGACGAGTCCTGATGCGCCAGAATGATGTTCTTGAACAGCGAGTCAAGGAACGAACCGCCGAAGTGGTTCGTTCGCAGGTGGAGCGGGTAGCGGGACTGAATAATTTTGCCAATGCCATGGCTCATCAGATACGTAATCCGGTCATGGCCCTTGGCGGCATGTCCGGACTACTGCTCAAGAAGGTTCCAACGAATAGTCCTTTGTCAGAATATGCTGTCGCGGTTCGAGAGAATAGTTTGCGGTTGGAACATCTAGTTGGTGTTATCAGTGATTATGTTTCCCTGACGGCAGGAAAGCCTGAGGCCTTCCCGGTACGAACTCTCGTGGAAGATGCCATAAAGCAAGCCCGTGAAATTGCGACTGATCTTGGGAAGGAATTGGACTGCACGGCAGAGCTGGCAGACAGTGATGTTGTGGTGGATGCGGAGTTGGCTGTGCTGGCTTTGGTTGAAATTATGCAGAATGCGATTGAATTTTGTGAGCGCAACACGATTGTTCTGTCAATTCTGGGCGGTCCGGATGTCTTTCCCCATGAGGTGACAGCCTCGGAACGGTTTTATGCGGCAGACAGGTGGTATGGAGTCCGTATTACCGACAATGGTCCGGGTATCCCCGATGAAAATTTGGCGTTTGCCACCGATCCTTTTTTTACGACAAAGGCATCTGGTGTGGGCCTTGGGTTGACACGTGCGAATCGTATTCTGCACGACGAATTGGGCGGTGAGCTCTTTGTAGAGTCGCCGCCGGATAAGGGCGTGTCAGTGACCGTGAGTTTTTTGTTAGGATTTGAGTTGGACTAGTCGCTTTCTGCTTCGTTTTTTATCTCTGCAATGGCTTCTGCATAGGCTTGGAATACGTCATCGCGGTTGATCAATCCGATAATTTCGCTGGTGTTGGTCTTGGCTACCACTGGAATCTGCCCGTAGTCGGTGTTCACAAATCGAAGCAGGGCCTGATAGAGATCGTAATCCGGTCGGACGTAGACAGGGCGCGACATGAGATCTCGGACAACCACCAGATCATGCAGTTCCTCTTCAAACATCCAGTTGCGGACGTTATGGATGGAGATCATGCCACAATATTCTCCGCCATCTGCTCGGCGTACCGGAAAATACAGTTGGTCCGAGTTGGCGATAATGTCCGTCATCGCCTTGAGCGTGGTGCCTTCTTCCAGAACGATCACGTCACCAGGATCATAGAAATCCGAGACATGCATTTGTTCCAATACATTGATGGTAGCGTCTTCGGCATGGGCTGGTGAGTCGAATTTATTTTCCACCTGATGCTCATAGAGCGAGTAATTGCGACCAAGTACAATGCATAAAGCTGACGCAAGCATAAGCGGAGCAAGCAGGCCGTAACCTTGAGTTAACTCCGTGACCATGATGAGCGGTCCGATAGGTGCGTTGGCCACTCCTGCGAAGAATGCGGCCATACCCACGAGGATGTAGGCTCCGGGTTGGGTGACGATGTCGGGGAAATAGTGATGACCGACCTTGCCCACAAGGCCGCCTGACATGCCGCCTACGAACAAGGCTGGTGCGAACATGCCGCCTGACATGCCGGAGCCGATGGTGATGGATGTGGCAACGGTCTTACCGATGATGATGTAGCACATGCCGAGCGCTGGAATTTGACCGAGAATGGCAAGCTCCAACCAACCATATCCACCGGACAGGATGCCACCTGTGACCAGTCCGTCAGTCGCTGTGTAAGGATAGGCTATGCCAAGCAGGCCCATGGCGAGACCGCCGATTCCCATGGACCAGATAATGCCAATTTTTTCTCGAAGTGGAAAAAATATATGATATTTGATGACGTGGAATGTTTTGATATACATCCAGCCAACTGCGGCGCAGACAAAAGCGAGCAGGGCATAAAAAATGAGTTCTCGCGGGTCATGAAAAGAAAAACGCGGGATGCCGAAAATTGGTTCTGTGCCGTAGAAAAATGTGAAAATCGAATAGGAGACAACGGAACTCATGACCGAAGGCAGGATGGCTTCGGCCTCAAAGTCTTCGCGGTAAATGACTTCCACTGCTGTGAGTGCGCCGCCAAGAGGAGCGCGGAAAATAGCACCCAGACCACCTGCCGCACCTGAAAGCAGGAGCAGCCGACGTTCTTTGGCTGAAAGATTGAAAATTTTGGCAAGCCATGCGCCTACGCCTGCGCCCATTTGCGTGATGGGGCCTTCTCGGCCTGCAGAACCACCTGAAGCAATGGTCAGGACGGAGCACAGCCCTTTGATGATGGCTACACGTGCCTTGATGATCCCGCCATGATTATGAAAAGCGTTGATGGTGGCATCCGTACCATCTGTTCCGCCGTCCATGGTTTCCGGGATGAATCGTTGCACTAACCAGCCGGTGAGAAGGGCGGTTCCGGTGGTAAAAACAGGAATAACCCAGGGGCGAAATTCACCGGTATGACCGTGGAAGATGCCTTCACCGGCAGGTTCCACAGCAGCGATACCTGCCAGATTATTTTGAATGATGAATTTGCCGAGTTCTACGAGCCAGAAAAAGCCCACAGCCACCAAGCCGGACATGACGCCGACCAAAACGCCGATGGTCAACCACCTGAATGAGGTGACCATACGGTAGGATTTGACGAAATCGGTCCAGTAATTGATTATTCTGGTTATTACTTGCAGAGACATGGGTTATCCGTTGGTAAGGCCCAAGTCGGGTCGGGTCAGTTTGATGGCCGCTTCAGGTTGGGACAGGAGCTGGCGACCCAGGTCTATGTCTTTGGCTATGCGGTCTTTGAGTTCGTCTATCCCATTGAATTTCTTTTCGTCACGGATGCGCTGTACAAAATGTACGCGGATATCTGCACCATAAATATCGCCGGAAAAATCAAGGATATGTGCTTCTACAGACAGGGCATCATTACCGAAAGTCGGATTTTTTCCGATATTCGCGACGCCCATGTGGACGACGTTGTCCACTTCCACCCAGATGGCGTAGACACCGGGTTTGGGAAAAAGTTCATCGACCAGTTTGAGATTCGCAGTGGGGAAGCCGAGCAGCTTGCCGCCTCTGTTCATGCCATGCACAACTTCGCCTTTGATCTGATAGAAACGGCCAAGCAATGGTCGTGCAGGCCAGACAGTTCCGGCTTGGACCAGATCGCGAATGCGGGTTGAACTGACCACGGCATTGTCGATGGAGACAGGGTCGAGGCGATCCACGGAAAATCCGTGTTTTTCGCCGAGTTTCGTCAGGATTTCAAAATTACCAGCTCTGGCTTTGCCTAGATGGTAGTCATACCCGATAATCATTTCCTTCATGCCCAGTCCGTTCACAAGGTATTTTTTGACGAATTCCTCGGGAGAGAGCTTGGCCATTTCCATGGAAAATTCCAGGAGCAGGCAGACTTGTGGGCCATGCTGGGAGATGAGATCAAGCTTTTGTTCTGTCAGCGTGATAAAGGGGGGAGTTTTGTCATCCCGCAGAACCCGTAGTGGATGGGGGTCAAATGTAACGACCACACTGACGAGGCCTTGAGACTTAGCACGTAAACATGCCAACTCGATGAGTTTTTGGTGGCCTTTATGAACGCCGTCGAAATTTCCGATAGTCACGCATGACTCGCCGACGACGTCCTGAAGTTCCTCTATGGTCTTTGCGACGATCATAATATTCAATGTCCCTGTTTGAAAAAAAAGCAACCTACGCCAAAAAGGCCCGGTTCACAAGGCTTTGCTACTTTTTGAGCTTGGCCCGTTCCTTGATGAGTGCATCCATTTTTTTTATTTCTTCCTGCTGCGCGTCGGTCTTGGCGAGTGCCTTGGCTTTTTGTGCATGCAAGGTGGCTTTGCGTAAATTCATGGAATAAACCCCTGCGTAGGCAAGGTGCAGATTTCCGCCGAAGGTGTCCCCGGATTCACCCAGAATCATTCCGAGATGATGATGAACTTCCCAGTCTTCGGGAACCAGTTTTTCGACTTTTTGCATATTTGCAATAGCTTGCCGATATTGTTTGGCCTCGCTTTGGAGTCGTGCGAGATAGAATAATCCAATGGCATCCCTTGAGTTTTGGATGGTCGCTTTTTGCAGCAGGGTGAATGCTTTTTCGGCGCGGCCTGTTTTGAAATAGAAAATGCCTGCTTCCCGAGATATGAGCGGATCGTTACCGTCCTGTTCAAGCGCTATTTCATACGCCTTTTCGGCTTCGTCCATTTTTTTGAGACGAGTAAGAGCGATCCCGCGTCCGGCATGTTCCATAGGAGTGAGGCCGTTGGCCTTTTTGTCATCCCAATAGGCCAAGGCCGTGTTGGCCGGTGACATTTTGGCGCGTACCAGAACCTGCACCCTGTGCAACCGTGTGTTGTCGTCGGTACGTTGAGAGAATTCCTTGGGCATTCGGGCAATGCGGTCATTAAGATAGGTGATACGATCCGCGGTTCCGGGGTGAGTGGAAAGGTAGGCTGGCATTTGAGAACCAGAGTCGAACCATTTGTTTTTTCGCATGATTTCGAACATCTGAGGCATGCCTTGAGGATTGTATCCTGCTTTGACCAACGCATTGAGTCCTACGTGGTCAGCTTCATTTTCATCATCACGCGAATAATTGAGCATGGCCTGGGTGGCAGCGCCGGAGCTACCGAGGGCAAGAGCTGTCCCTACGGCTGCTCCGTCTCCACTACCGGAGGCAATGCCGAGCAGCAGTCCGGTCAGAACTCCTACCGTGGAGAGCAGTCCGATTTTTTTCTGTTTTTCGATGCGCTGGACTACATGGCGTTGGGAAACGTGTGCAAGTTCGTGTGAGATAACGCCAGCCAGTTGGCATTCGGATGTAACTTCCTGAATCAACCCTGTGAAAATATAGATGAAACCACCGGGGATAGCGAAGGCGTTCATAAGAGGGTTGGCGATAACTGCGCTTTTGATTTTGAAGGGCATAGGTCGCTTTCCGTCTTCAATACGTTTAACGACATCGGTGACGAAATCCGTGATATATGTGTCGCCAACCATGCCCATCTGGCTGCGGATGACCTGATCGAATTCACGCCCCATTTTGTTCTCATCGCGTAGGGTTAATTTGTCGCCCAACAACGAATTGGCGTGGGCTTCGCTCAGAGGAGTGAAAGTCAAAAGCAAAGCCGCAAAAAAAGCGGGCAATGTAGCGATCAGGCTTCGTATCATATTCCTTCCATTGGTTGCGTCTGACACATTGTAATCATTTGAAGGGCCAACGCAACCATGTGCAACGGGAGCGAATAAAAAAGGCGCGGCCACTGATGGTCGCGCCTTTGTAATGTCAGTGCCTGCGTTTTATCTGGCCATTGAATCCAGAAAGTCGCGGTTGTTCTTGGTGTTCTTCATCTTTCCGCGCAGGAATTCCATGGAATCGATGGAGTTCATGGGGGAGAGAAGCTTTCTGAGAATCCAGACGCGGTTAAGCACATCGTCTTCCAGCAGCAATTCTTCTTTGCGGGTGCCGGAACGGTTGATATCGATGGCTGGGTACACGCGTTTGTCGGAGAGATGACGATCGAGGTACAGCTCCATGTTGCCGGTACCCTTGAATTCTTCAAAGATGACTTCGTCCATACGGGAACCGGTGTCGATGAGTGCGGTGGATATGATGGTCAGGGAACCACCTTCTTCAATATTGCGGGCTGCACCGAAGAAACGCTTGGGACGTTGCAGGGCATTGGCGTCAATACCACCAGAAAGGACACGACCGCTTGAGGGGGTCACGGCGTTGTACGCGCGGCCAAGGCGGGTGATGGAATCCAAAAGGATGACCACGTCGCGTTTGCGCTCGACCAGACGTTTGGCTTTTTCAATTACCATGTCCGCTACCTGAACGTGGCGCTGCGGCGGTTCGTCAAAAGTGGAGCTGACGACTTCGGCTTTGACCGTGCGTTGCATGTCCGTCACTTCCTCGGGCCGCTCGTCAATGAGCAGGACAATGAGGTCCACTTCGGGGTGGTTAGCGTTGATGGAGTTGGCAATGGTCTGGAGCATGATGGTCTTACCGGTGCGGGGCGGGGCCACTATGACGCCGCGTTGCCCTTTGCCGATAGGAGCCAACAGGTCGATAATCCGTGCAGAATAATTTTTATCCCCGTTTTCCAGCTTGAACTGTTCTTCGGGATAGAGGGGAGTCAGGTTGTCAAAGAGAACGAGGTTTTTGGAGTGTTTTGGGTCTTCGAATCCGATTTCGGAAACGCGAAGCAGGGCGAAGTACCGTTCTCCTTCCTTGGGAGGCCGAATTTGGCCGGAAACTACGTCACCTTTACGGAGACCAAACCTGCGGATTTGAGAGGGGGAGACGTAAATGTCGTCCGGTCCAGCCATGTAGCTGTACATGGGAGAACGTAGAAATCCGAAACCGTCAGGCAGAATTTCAAGAACGCCTTCTCCAAAAATTTGTCCATCGCGAGAAGCACACTCCTGCAACAGGGAGAAGATTAACTCCTGCTTGCGCATGGTACTTGGATTCTCGACACCGAACTCCATGGACAGTTCGGTTAGATCTTGCATGGATTTGAGCTTGAGCTCGGTTAGGTTCAGGCTACCGCCGTTTCCATTACCGTTGCCGTTACCGTCGTTTCTTTTGTCGGATTTGGGCGCGGCTTTTCTGCCTCGGGGACTTCTTTTGGGAGCGGGAGCCTTGCCTTTGCCATCATTGCCAGGTTTTGTGTTGGCCATAATCGAAAAATTGGTGTTGAGGTTGAATGAATATTAAAAAATCTATTAACTATACTATACTGTATTGTATGAAAAAAAGAGAAGGGGATTGGTCGAATGCTGTATATGAACCGCTGAGTGAATCGGTTCATATGGTAATACTATAAAGCATACCTCACGTTGAAGTTGCGCTAACAGCTTTCGGAGTCTTTAAAGGAACTTTTAATGATAGTGGGAAAATAGCTACGTCGCGAAGCGACATCTGATTTAGGACGTACATGAAACGGTTGGCCTTGACAAGCCCCGTTAGTCGTCTTTCTCCTGTGCGGCGATGACATCAGCGAACATTTCGTTGATATCTTCCTTAATATTTTCCTGATCCCGGCCCAACGAGTAGGCCAGTTCCATAGACACCAGTCCCATAGCTTGTTCCAGCAGGCGACGTTCTCCAAAAGAGAGTTCTTTGTCACGGCCAATCAGAAACAGCTCTTTGAGGACATACGCAACATCCGCAAGGTCACCACTCTTTAATTTTTCAGAGTATTCGCGGTAGCGACGGTTCCAGTTTTGCCCCGTGTATCCGGTAAAACCAGTTCGGTCATTGAGGGATTCGAAAATTTCTTGCCCCAGACGCTTGCAGCATACGGATCTGAGTCCAACATTTTCGGCATTAGCCACGGGAACCATGAGGGTCACGTTGTTGCTCAGGATGCGGACTATGTAAAAATCGGCTTTAACGCCGCCGATCTCCTGAGATTCTATACGCTCGACGCGACCGACTCCCTGAGATGGGTACACAACCAATTCATTAACCTTGAACACTGGGACCTAAGCTCCTTGAAAAATGCTTTATTACACACGACAGAAGGACATCATATCGAAAATCCGTGGAGGAGTCCACGGTTACTGTATTTACTCTTCCTTCAGGGAAAAAGAGTTTATATGCTGGGTCGCAAATCCCATACCGCGTCGATAGAATATGTCTAATCCTTTGGCTGCATGGGTGATTATCCCTGGAATATGTTCGACATTTTCTTTTTTGAACGGTTCCAGAACCCAGTCACTGATCGGTTTGAATCGATCCTCCGGGCGCCCTACACCGAGTCGAAGACGGAAAAAATCGGAAGAGCCGAGTCTTTCCTGAACCGATTCCAATCCGTTGTGACCGTTGTTGCCGCCACCCTTTTTGAATTTCATCCGTCCAACGGGAAGATCCAGTTCATCGTGAACCACGAGGATTTTTTCAGGGGAGAGGCCGTGTCGACCGCAGATTTTGGAAACGGCTTTGCCGCTGAGGTTCATGAAAGTCATTGGTTTGGCAAGCAGCCGGTATGCTCCGGCAAATTTTGCATGCCACAATTCATAATCACCAGATTCATCGATTTGTTCCAGACGCATAGCTTTGCGGTCTGCTCCAAGTCGCAAAAGATGGTCTACGAGCATGAACCCGATGTTGTGTCGGGTTTTCTCGTACTGTGAGCCGGGGTTGCCCAAACCGATGATTGCGCTTTTGTAATCCATGATCCGGTTGTGTCTGAAATTTATATGGTCGGTGACAGACTGGAGTCTATCAGCCTCTTTGAGCGGAGGCAAAAATAATCCCGGAGCGTGAAATCACGCTCCGGGAAGTCTGTGTATTGTAAAGGGTGAGATTATTCGGATTCGTCCTCACCGACGACTTCAGTGACGATGGCTTCGTCTTCGTCGCCACCGATCTCTTCTTCTTCCTCACGTGCAGGCTGGACTGCAACAACGGCGTAGTTCTCATCAAATACCGGGGTGACGCCTTCGGGGAATTCCACGTTTTCGATGTGGATGGAATCCATGATATCCAATTCGGTGATATCGATAACAATGGAGCTGGGAATTTCAAGAGGCTTACAGATGACTTCGATGGAGTCACGGTAGAGTTCCATAACACCACCGAGCTTGACGCCCTTGGAATCTCCAGTGATCTCGAAGTGGACGGAAACCTTGATTTCGCTGTCCAAATCTACACCAAAGAAATCTACGTGCTCGGGTACACCTTTAACTGGCTCGTTGCGGACGCGCCACAACAGAGAAGGAATGGTTTCAGTCTTGCCTTCTTTTTCCAGAACCAGGTCAAAGACCTGTGCGCTACCCAGAGCGGAATATGCTTTCTGCAAGGGGACCATCGCTACTTTGACGGGGATGTTTGCGCCCTTGGCATCATAGTAGATGCCGGGGACCATACCAGTGGTACGGAGGCGGCGGTTCGGGCCCTTGCCCATTTCTGTGCGTTCCTGAACGTTAAGTTTCAGCAGGTCAGCCATGATGTTTCTCCTGTTACGCCCTGGCCGTTCACTATGAACGGACGCTCGCGCTTCAATTGGTTTACGGGATGATTCCCTTATACGAAGAGTACGGACACGGATGATTCCGTGTGTACATTATTAATGGCTTTTGCCAACAGGGAAGCCACAGAGCGCTGCTTGATCTTGCTGCAGGTCTGAGCTTCTTCGTTGAGCGGGATGGTGTCGGTGACAACCACCTCGGAAAATGCGGAGTCTTCCAGTCGCTTGATGGCCGGACCGGACAGAACCGGGTGTGTGGCACAAGCCAACACGTCCTTGGCACCGTTTTCCATGATGACATTCGCAGCGGCACACATGGTACCTGCGGTATCGATCATGTCGTCGATGACCACGGCGACCTTGTCTTTTACATCACCGATGATGTGCATGGCTTTGGCCTGGTTCGGGGCGTCGCGGCGTTTGTCCACGATAGCCAGAGATGCACCGAGGCGTTTGGCGTAAGCACGGGCACGTTCTACGCCACCGGCATCGGGAGAAATAATGACGAAATCTTCATCATTGCGTTCGCGCAGGTGTTCAAGCAGGGCAGGAGCGGCAAACAGGTTGTCTACCGGACAGTTGAAGAAGCCCTGAATCTGACCAGCGTGCAAATCAATGGTTACCAGACGCTGCATGCCTGCCGTGGAGAGCAGGTCGGCAACCATCTTGGCGGAAATCGGTGCGCGGGGCACGACCTTGCGATCCTGACGAGCGTATCCGAAATACGGTACCACTGCTGTGACGCGAGATGCGCTGGCACGCTTGAGTGCGTCCAGCATAAGACAGAGTTCCATAAGGTGAAAGTTGACAGGGGAACAGGTGGGTTGGACTACGAAGACATCGTCGCCGCGAACGTTCTCACCGATTTCGATGCGGATTTCTCCGTCGGAGAAACGCTCACGCAGAACCGGGGAAGCTTTTGTCCCCAGATGTTCGCAGATAGCGTCGGCCAGTTTCGGACTTGCGGACCCACTGATGATTTTCAGTTCACCGTGCATGATGACAATTACCTCATGGTTATAAAAAAAAGTGGCTGGGGCGGGAGGACTCGAACCCCCGAATACCAGGACCAAAACCTGGTGTCTTACCACTTGACGACGCCCCAACGAAATTTGCCGATAAGCGGTCGATTGCTTCGTTGCTGCGCGAAATTCCGATCCTTGCGTATGAGAATACGCGGCGGCCTTGAATTTCGCTTGCGCCTCGCACTCGACCATTTCTCGGCAAATTCCGTCCCAATTTATCGGGAGGTTGCCGTGGGCGTCTGCGGAGCAGACTGCCGTCGTCGGTGAGACGCATTCGCTGTGTGAGCGATACGACCTTTATCTTTGATGGAAAATCTATCGACAATCCATCGTGAAAATTTCAATTCCGTCTTTTTCGAGAGCTTTTGCAGCAATCATTGCTGTGTCTCTGTTTTGGTAAAGGCCAAACAAAGAAGCTCCAGACCCGCTCATCGCGGCTGTTTCTGCCCCTGAGGTCATGATTTTTTCCTTTATTTCCTGTAGTCTTGGATGTTTTTCGAAGACAACAGGTTCAAAGTCGTTTGTCATTTCTCTGGGCGAAACGGGAGATGGAGTCTTAGTATCAGATTCTCGGGTTGTCAAGGATTGGTGAACCTTTGTTGCGTTGTTTTTTTTATCCCAAGCCGAGAATGCCCATGGAGTGGAAACTTCAATGTCGGGGCAAGCTATTAGGAGCGTCATTCCTGATAAAGTTACGGACGCTGGTTCGAGCTTGTCCCCGATGCCTGTGGCCCAGGCCGGACCATCCATGAGAAAGAAAGGAACGTCTGCCCCCAGCGATGCAGCCAGCGAGAGCATGGCTTCTTGTGAAAGACCTTTGTCTCCTGCTTCGGTGTTGAGCCATGTGAGCATGGCTGCGGCATCGGAGCTGCCGCCACCAAGTCCGCCGCCCATGGGGATATTTTTTGTCAGTGTGACGAAAATACCGGGATGAAACCCTGTAGCTTCGCCGAATCGTTTCCATGCCGTATACATGAGATTTGAAGTCGTCTCGAGTTCCGGTTTTTCCGGGCAGCGAATGTAAAAATGTTCGTCATGGCCAGGTTCGATCTTGATAAGATCACACGGTGTATCCACAGGAAAGAACAGAGTACGCAGTTCGTGATAACCGTCTTCACGCAGCCCAATGATTTCCAGATGCAGGTTGATTTTGGCCGAAGCGACGAGTGTGGCAGGATTCAATAGTCTATTCCTCATAGAAGAAGGGGGCTCCGTGTGGAGCCCCCTTTGATTTTACTTGTCGAGCGGCAGTGCCACGAAACTGTTCTGGCCCTGTCGTTTGATGAGGAGCATGACCGCGCCACGCTTCTTGTCGCGTTTAATGACGCTTTTTAGCTCTGCCACAGTGTTTACATCTTTCTGGTTGGCCTGAATGATGACGTCGCCTTGGCGGATACCTTCCTCTCCGGCTGCAGTGTTGCGGTCGACCGTGACCACAACCAGTCCCTGCGTTTTGTCCAGACCGAGAGCCTGTGCTTCTTGGTCGGTGACGGACTTCAGCTGCATGCCAAGAACTTCGGCAGTCTTAGTCGGTCCCTGACCTTTGGGGGTCATGGCGGCCAGAGATTTGTCATTGCGTTGGCCTAGGGTAACGTTTTTGGCCACCTTTTTGCCTTTACTCCATAGACCGAGTCGAGCCTTGTCTCCCGGTGCCAGGCCTGCGATTTGTTTGAGCAGATCATTATTGTCTTCGACTTTTTTGCCGTTGACTTCAAGGATGACATCGCCTTGCTTGACTCCACCCTTGTCGGCCGGAGAACCTTTGCCCACAGAGGCAATCAATGCACCAGTCGGTTCGGACAGGCCGAGAGCCTTGGCTTGGGTTTCACCCACGCGCTGGATGGTTACGCCAAGCCAGCCGCGTTGCACTATCTTGCCTTGCTGGAGCTGGCGGATGATTTTCTCAGCCTGGGTGCTTGGGATGGCAAAGCCAATGTTGTCGGCAGCAGCGTTGATGGCTGTGTTGATGCCGATTACTTCACCGCGCATGTTGAGCAACGGACCACCGGAGTTACCGGGGTTGATGGATGCATCGGTCTGAAGGAAGTTGTCGAACGGTCCGGCCCCGATGATACGGTGTTTTGCTGAAATAATGCCAGCTGTGACGGTATTATCCAAGCCGAAGGGGTTGCCGATGGCCAGAACCCATTCGCCGACCTGAATGGCGTCGGAATTGCCAAGAGGTAAGATGGACAGTGTTTTGTCAGCCTTGATCTTGATGACAGCCAGATCGGTCTCGCGGTCTGCGCCGACAACTTTGGCTTCATATATTTTTTTATTGTCCTGAAAACGGACGGTCACTTTGTCTGCGCCTTCGATGACGTGATTGTTGGTCACGATCAGGCCGTCGCTGGTGATGACGAAGCCGGAACCCTGCCCCAACTGTTTGCGGGGTTGCCCCTGTTGTTGGCCGAAGAACTGGTCGAATCGGTCGAAAAATTCGTGGAACGGGTGTCCTTCCGGGACCTGTTGACGGAATTGCTGTCCGTGTCCGGGCGCGGCAGTTTTTTCTGTTGAAATGAAAACAACAGCCTTACCTGCCTTGGCGGCCAGCTCCGTGAACACGGGTAGTCCGTTGGCTTGTGCAATGAGCGGCACAGCCATGATAAAGGCAAAAGCGAGAGTGAGTGTTTTGAATTTGCGAATCATAAAGCCTCCGAAAAAAATAATGCGAAAAACAGGATGGCGGTATTTAGCCGCTTTTTGGAACTATAGGCCTTTTTTATCAGTTGTAAACAGTGTGAATGAATTTGCACGCAACAAAATGTGCATTGCACAGTCTTGAAGACGAAACACTTGCCTTTTTATCAGCGGTCGGATAGGAGAAATTCCCCGTGCCCCCATAGCTCAGGTGGATAGAGCACAGGATTCCTAATCCTGGTGCCGCGTGTTCGAATCGCGCTGGGGGCACCAATGAAATCAAGGGCTTGTACTGTGTGTCAGTGCAAGCCCTTTGATATTTTTCTAACGTATTTCTATCTCTACGACGGCAAACCTCTCCCTTATAAGGCTGAGAAGCCCCCCTCTGCGAGCGTCTTTCTTCCCCTTTGCCAGCCTCTGTCTATCGTCGCGACCGCTCCTGCGGGCGCATCCATCGACCAGAGCGCCGCTCCTCTTCGTCCCCCTCACCCCCTTTTAAATAAAAGCTTATCAGAAGGTCTAAGGCGAAATTCAAAAGGCCGCAGAGTCTTTTGGGTCCTCCTGAGCATCCTTCGGATACGGGGGCTATCGAGCGCGTTTCTTCTGCATTCTTTGGTCGGTAAAATTATTACAATTTTACAATTCGTGCAGCCGGTTGCTGATCCTTTTGAGATGGAGGTGGCCTGATGGGTGACGACATCAAGAAAGAAATCGGCGCGGCGGTTGAGCAGGAACGTGCGGAGCATGAGCAGGCTCAGGCTGAAAAGGACGCTCAGAAACAGAGCAAAGAGCCGGATCGCGGGAAGGGATATATCGACCAACTCAAGATTGATTTCGATGATAACCACCTGGGTGACGCTCGGCGATTCTCTTCCGCTTTTTCCGGTAAAATGGTTTTCGATAATATTCAGGGGCGTTGGTACCAGTATAATTGTACCCATTGGTTTCAGGACAGAGGGCGAGTCCAGATACATAAAGTGACCGAGATCGCGAAAGATTTTAAGGCGCAATCTGATTACTATGGACGGCAAATAGCCACAATCATGGCCTCTCAAGAATATATTGAAGCGAATTCGCAGGCAGCAAAGAATGCTCAGATCAAACCATTCCAGAAACAAAAGAATGCTTGGGCTGCCAGAGCCAAGGAGTTGAAAGACCCGACACGGATCAACAAAGTTCTCAGCATGGCGGGCGTGGCCACGCCAGGATATCTCGGAATCGTTGGCAAGGAATGGAATCAGGACCCTTATCTTTTTGCGTGCGGAAACAAGGTGCTTGACCTTCGTAATGGCAAGGCTCTTGACCCTGATCCAGCGTTTTACATCAACCGAGCATCTGAAATTGAATGGACCAGCCTTAATGCCGAGAGTGAATTGTGGGATGAGTTCCTGAGTCAGGTTTTCAATCAGGATCAGGAACTCATCGACTACATTCAAAAATGTGTGGGTTACTGGATGACCGGCCTGATGACTTTTCAGGAGTTCTATTGCCTATGGGGTCCGCAGGGCCGCAACGGCAAGGGAGTCTTTTTCCGAACCTTGAGGAAGGTCATGGGGTCGTATTTTCAGATGATGCCTTCCAAGTATCTGCTCGATGAAAAGAGTCTGCAGAATACGGACAAACCGGATCAGCACCTTGTGTCTCTGGAACACACCAGACTGGCTTGCGCCTCTGAGGCACCGAAACGTGCCAAGTTTTCAGAGGGTGCCATCAAGCAACTTTCCGGCGGCGACCCTATCACTTGTCGAGGGATGTACTCACTCGATGTGACCGAGTTTATACCCAAGTTCAAGATGCTTTTTGCCACGAACCGAGTTCCGGCTGTGAATGGTGATGACAAGGCGTTTCAAGAACGACTGCGCATCATCAAATTCCCCTGCACATTTAAGCAGGGGGCTGAAGCTGATCCAGAAGCCAAGGTCTATCCCATGGACCCGCAGCTGGAAAACAAGTTGCACACCTCTGAGAACCTGACAGGTATTTTGGCCTGGTGCGTGCGTGGTGCAATTGCTTTCATCTCAAGCGGCACGCTGGTTCCCCCAGAGTCCGTCTTGTCTGACACAAAGGACTTCATGGAATCCAATGATTTTGTGGGTGAGTTCATCAAGGATTGTTTGGACGTTCATTCGGATGCGCCGGACACGAACGCCCCTGAAGAGTGCAAAACCCAGATGAAGGTCATTTACGAATTATTCAAGAAGTGGAGCACCGAAGAAAAGTCCATACCGGAGCAAAAGGTGTGGGCCATGAACACTTTGGGGAAAGACTTCGGAAACAGGACTGATTTGTTCAAGGTTTCTCCAAAGAATAAGGTGTTTTATAATGTGACAATCAAGAAGGTTTGGCAGGAGTCTAATGATGCTTTTTGAGAATAACAGTGAACGAAGGTCTAAGGTGTGGTCGAAGGCGAGGTCTAAGGCTCAACTTGTTAATTCTCTTGTGTTTATTCTCCCTCTTAGCCCCTCTTATACCTTTTTTATACAAAGTGAAGAGAGAGAAAAAAAGAATAGGTATAAAGAAAGATTTTTTACATGGGGGGAGTATCTTGATTTTAGGTCTAAGGGTCTAAGGTGTCGCTCTTTTCGTTTGTATTTCATGGAGTTGGTATGCTTTTGGGGGTCGAAGATGTGGACGAAGCCTTCGACCTCTAGGTGGAGTCTTGTCGAAGGTCACCCGTTCTTCGCCCTTTTAGCTTCTAGTATGCCGCTTTTGTGCCTGTCGGCAGAGGGGGGCGGGAAATGAGTATCGCCATGGACCGTCTGACTGCCGCTGACCGGCGAGTTATTATTGAGTCTTTGTTGACCGAACCGAAGCCGCACAAGGAAGATGAAATCGGCGGTCATTGTCCGTTTCACAAAGAAGAAACTCCCGGCGGCGCGTTTTTTTATAATTTTGAAATTGACGCTGCGCATTGTCACAGCTGCGGTCAAGATTCTGATTTGGTCGGTATTTTCAACGCAGTGAATGGGCGAGATGTTGCTGATTCAGATGGCTGTGCTGAATTTGTTCAACGGTACTGTGATGGTACTCTTCCCGTGAATCGGGAGCGTAAGCCTCGTCAGAAAAGGGAATGGAAGCCAAAGCAGGTTGGAACACCTCCTAAACTTTGGATGGAGAAGGCCGCTTCGTTTGTTGAACATTCTGTTGAGCGCTTGCAGGCCAACCCGGAGCGTCTTGCCGAGTTGCTGACTTGGGGCATTGACGCTGAGACCGCGTGCAAGTGTCGATTTGGATGGAATGATCGGGACAAGTGGCCTCCTGTTACTTCGTGGGGGTTGCCTCATGAATTGAACGACAACGACAAGGAAAAGAAAGTCTGGCTGCCCGAAGGCTTGGTGATGCCTGCGGTTCATGACGGCCAGGTCGTAAAGCTCAAGATTCGGCGTCCGGATCCGGTTACGCCTTGGGGTGAAGATCGGAAGTATTGGGAAGTGAAGGGCGGGGCCAATAATCTGTTTCATGTTTATGGCAGTCCTGCCTCACGTATTTGGGTGATGATGGAGACAGAGCGCGACGCGGCCCTTGTGTGGAAGCATGTTCATGCCCTTGGAATCGGAGCCATCGGCAATGGTGGAGCAGCCAAACGGCCCGGCGGATACGTGGCCGATATTTTGGGTCGGGCAAAGCTCATTTTGAATGCGTTGGATTTTGATCAGGCCGGGGCTTCCAATAGTTATGACTTTTGGGAGAAAGAATATCCGGTGTCCGTTCGGTGGCCTGCGCCGCCATCCATGGGCAAGGATGTTGGCGATGCCATTTCCAATGGTTTGGATATCAGGCAGTGGGTGCTTGATGGGCTTCCCGGTTTTATCAAGCGATGGATGTCGCGAGGTAATGAATCTGTTGTTGCGGTTCCGAATAAAAAACAGACAGTAATCCCTTCCCCTGAAAAATCATGGTTTGAGCAGGTGCTCGACATGCTCGACAACCTTCCTCTGTGGCGGGATGAGTTGGCTTCTTTTCGTGTTCAGCTTCAGGACAATGAATTCAAGTTGTTTATGGGGGGCGATGGGCGTCCATGGGTCGGAGTTACAGACCAGTCCGTTCTTCAAGATCGGATCGTTATGGATGCATTGGGCGCGGCTCGGAAGCGTTTTTATGAGTGGCGTGTCCTGGATGAGTGGATTGGCGAAAGTTCTTTGGAGGATATCGTGGTTGGGTATTTCGGAGACAAGTTGGAGGTACGGGGATGAGCAAGGGAAATGACAAGCCAAAGGTCTGGTTCAAGACAGCTCGCCAGGTACATCAATATCTGACTTGTCCTCTTGGAGAGGAATATCTGTGGGGAAACGGAGATTCGACGGTTAAGGAAGACGGCACCGTCTATACTGTGTCTGAAAAGACCGTATATAATCACACGGATGACAAGGAAGGCAAAGAAAAGCTCAAGCGGAATCGGGCCAAGGCCTTTGCCAAGCGTACTGTTGATATCTACGCAAAGACACATCTTGCCAAGGTGGTGGCAGACGCTGATCCGACTGAGACGGATGAGGAAGAATTGACCTCCACTCAGGCCAGTGCGGCCCGCCGAGTCGAGGCGGATGCCCTGGTCAAAGAGTATGATGCCAAGCTCAAAAGGTTGAAGCTCAAGCAAGAGATGGGGCAAATGAGTCCCACGGCTATTATCGAACGGGAGCTGGGTGAACGGACACAGGGATTCAAATTGGATTTGACTGCATTTATGCGGGACTTTGCGCCTGAGCTGCTGACGTTTGTCGGCGGTGATGTGCAGGTGGCAAAGGAAATGATTGATATAGTCGATGGCGATGAGGAGAAAGCCGAGCAGCTGTCTGGGTTTGTCTTTTCCAGAAAGCCTTTGCTTTTGGATGCGTACAAAAGGCGGTTGACCGATGCTTTGAATGCTTTTGCCATGGGCACATGGTTCACCGACGAAATGCGGGAAGCTTGGGAAAGGCTTGAGGCTTCTCGACGAGAAGAGGCTGCGGGGCGTGTTGCCGAGTTGATAAAATTGGTCGGTGGTGATGAGGGCAAGCTTGGGGCTGTGCTCATGAAGTATGAGATCAGGGTTCGGGAGGCACAATGACATATAATCCGCCACCGTTTTCGTTGTATGAAGGTGAGAAACAGGTCCTTGCTTCACGTCCATGGATTTCAACTGCTGAGTTTGCCGAGAAGCATTTTCGGCTTGCTACTGGACCAAACAAAGGACAGACCTACAATATGGACAAGAGTCCTGTCGGTCGAATGGTGATGGAGTTATGGGACAGACCTACTCTGCGTAAATTGTTTTGGTGTGGGATTTCACAGGCGGCCAAGAAGTCCACAACGGCCTATGCTTGCATGGCTGCTGAGATGTATCGTGATCCTTGTTCATGCGCCATAGGTATGCCGGATAAGGATACTCGAAATCGTATCTTTGATGAGAAGATCGGACCTCATTTTACCCTGTCTCCGAAGTTACGGGAGATGCTGACAGATGACAAAAAAGCGATTCAAACCGGCATGGTTGTGACTCGATTTGGTGCGGTTTATGGTATGTATGCGGGTTCCGATGCATCAGCTTCTTCTATTTCTCCTAAAATAGTTCTTGTGGATGAGGCAGATGCCTATCAGGACAAAATGGCTCGTGCTCGCATGGTTGAGCGAAATGATGCATGGGAAGAGGAGGCAAAGACGTTTGAGTTTTCCAAGGTCCGTGGCAACGAAAGACAGTCGGTTATTTGGCGCGCCATGATGGAAGAGGCGCAGGTCATTTACGAAGTACAGGCGCGTTGTCCCAATTGCGGGACCTATCAAGTGATGGATCTCAAGCAGATCAAGGTGCCGGGTGAGATGCGTGACCCCAAGATTATTATTCAACAGCGGGCGGCTTGGTACGAATGTATTGAATGCAAGTTTCATTGGAATGACCATTATCGGAATATTGCTGTAAGTCGCGGACGTTTATTCGCTGAAAACGACATCAAGGATGCTCTTGCTGTTGGATTAGTCACTCCGTCCTGGGTCTTTTCCGGGATGTCTCTTTCCAAAGTGATGGCCGATTGGTTTGCGGCTCTTGCTTCGGGTACACCGAAAGCGATGGAGTGGTTTGATAATTCCCATCGATCCAGACCGTTTAAGGTTGTGACCTTGAAAACCCCGGAAGATATGGTCAAGGCAATGGTATTGCACGACCGGCCAGCGCGGGAAGTCCCTGCCGAAGCAGTGGCTTTGACCATGGGGATGGATTCACAGAAAAACAGTTTCTATTTTGTTGTACGTGCTTGGGCAAAGTCGGGAGAATCGTGGCTCATTGAGTATGGTCAGTTGCTCAGTGAGGAAGATGTGGAGGCGCAGCTCGACGCGGTCTATCCGGTGGCCGGGAGAGCCGATGTTGTTATGCCTATTTGGCGGTCCGCGATTGATATCGGTGGCACCGAGGACAAGAGCCACGAGGAAGGATGGTCTCGGACGTTGCAGGTTAAGCTACTTATTAAACGACTGGACCGTGATGACTTTCGAGCCATCAAAGGGGCAAGCCGTAAACAGGATAACACGGTACGCCGGTCAGAGATCACTGTGGATAAAGACGTGCCGAAGGAATATCAGGAAAAGATGTCTTTATTCACATTGGATACGGAAGAATTGAAGGATTTGATTTTCTTTGTGCGAATGAAACCAGAGTCTTTGCAGCCCATGTGGGTACATCGAGATACACACGATGACTATTTTCGGCAGATGTCAAACGAGGAACGGGACGAAGACGGCAAATGGATTGAGAAGGGTGCCAACCATCTTCTTGATTGCGAAGTGTACGCAGCAGCTTGCGCGTATCCAGATTGGGCACCTGCGTTGCAGTTGTTGCCAGAGCCTCAATACAGGAAGATTGCTTCGACAAGCCCTTCCAGATCCGCTCGAACAGGTGGGTATGGAGTCGGTGGCGGTGGCGGTGGCGGTGGCGGTGGCTTGGTTACGAACCCGTTCTTTGGAGGATAGAGCTGATGTTGATCAATGAATATCCGGTTGAAACGATCAAGGCCATCCTTTCTGAGAGCAAGGAAAAAACAGCAGTGGATTGGAGTCCGAAGAATGGCGGAGTATGTCCCTTGTGTGGGCAGAAAAAGTGTCACGTCAGAAGCGTGGGTAGGTGGTCCGGTTCCGTGAGGGAACGGTACCATCGTTGTCCACGGTGTTTACATTCTTTTAAGAGTGTGGAGTTTGACGGTTGAGAAACTAGGTTGAGTTTGTGGTTGGATCGTTAGTTGCAATTATATAAAGAAGCTTTGTGAAAGGGCGGCCAATGTGCCGTCCTTTTTTTGTGCCTGAAAAATAGTAAATTTATACCAGTAGTAATTTACTACTGGTATAAATTTACTACGTACAGCCTCCTCAATTCTCCGGTAAACGGGAATCACTTTTACCGCGACAACCGGAGATGAGGATGAGCGACAAGCTGGATCAGGAAGTCAGAGACGAAGCTCTCGCCAACGCAATGGAGGCAGAGGAGTATGAGCAGGATGGACGCAGCGCAAAGCGTGATCCAGAGAAGCTCATGCGTGTCCGCGACCAACTCAACGCCGAAGACCGTGTCAAAAATCAAGGCAATATTTTTCAGCGCGGTGGCATTCTCGTTTCAAGGCGGGGCTGAAAATGGGCTTTAGAAATCTTGTTCCATACAGCGACCGCTCAAGAGGCCGACACGTTGTTCGCTCGGCAGCATCCAAGGCCGGACCTCTTTCCGGTTGGCAGCAATCCATTGTTTCCCGTCATCTTGCGGAGCGGCAACGTCTTGAAGTCTCCAACCGCGCTTTAGACCTCTACACCAACGATGCTTTGGCTCATGGAGTCTTGGAAGCGCTGGTTGTTGAGACCATCGGCACCGGCATAACCGCGTCACCATCCACCAGACATGAGCGTCTGGGGCGAGATAGTGATTGGGGTGAAAACTTCAAAGCCTCAGCATATCGCTGCTGGGAAGAACATGGCCTTGATTTCCGTAATTATTGTGACGCCACCGAACGCCAAAATATGTATGGGTTGCAATCGTTGGCTTATTTTACCTGGAAGCTGTCCGGCGTCGGTGTGTTTCAGAAAATCTTTATTGATGAGCCGGGAAGGCCTCTCGCGCAGGCGACTCTGCCCATTGACCCGGAACGGCTCTCTACTCCTTTCAACCGTCTGTCGGCTGAGATCTATGATGGCATCGAGGTGAATTCAAACGGTGCTCCAATCGCAATCTGGACACGTAAACCAGGTGTGACATCTGCCCATCCGTCCATACATCAAATGGATCGTCATGAAGTGAAAGACAAGGAAACGGGTATGCCCCGGATTTATCTTGTCTGTGATGTTCGCAATATCGCCGAGTATCGTCAGGACTCCATTCTTGGAACCATCGCGCCTGAAATCTATTTTCGCAAAGACATGCAGCTCGCATTCTTGATTGGGCAGGCCGTACGAAATAACTTTGTGGCTTTTGTCCAGGACTACAATAACGGCAGCATCAATAAAGATACCCCGTGGAATGAGCGCATTTTTGAGACTTCCAAGGGGACGGTCCTTGCTGGCGGGGCGAAGGAAAAGCCTCATTTTTACAATCACAGTGCCAGCTCCATCGGCCTTAATGAGGTGTCCGACGCGGTGTGCGGCGATATCGGTATCGGCACCGGGCGTGGAGCGGAAAACGTTAAGCGTCAGTACAAGTCTTCATACTCGGCTTCAAAGGCGAATATGGAGAAGTCGGATCAGTTTTGCGACTACGAGCGTGAGATCGTCATGGTCAATCGTTTTTGCCAGCCGGAATACGCATGGATTCAGTATGAGTCCGTGCTGCGCGGCGAGTTGCCCAAGGTCAACAAAAAGCAATTCTTGAATAATATTTACGAGTACACCCGTTGCCGTCATCTCGCACAACCTACCCGTTACCTTGACAAGGACAAGCAATCCAAAGCGAACGCCCGAGATCGCCGGAACGGTTTCCTGTTGTTGGAGGAAGTCTGGGGCGAGAAAGGCATGACCGCCAAGGAAGGGATGCGCAAGTTCGCCGACGAGATCACTGAGCTTCAGAAGCTCAGCAAGAAGATCGGGGTCGATTTGGTGGCGATGCTTTTTGGGGACCAACTGCCGGAAACAGAATCAACCAACGATGGAGAGAAAGACGATGAGTAAACGTGCAGCGAATCTGTTGGCCGGTCAGTTCTGGGCCATTCATCCTGACAAGCTTGAAGCCATTGCTGCGTTGACTGAGAACCTGCTTCAAGGGCAGCGGGGCAATGTCTCCGTTTTTGAAAAAACTGCCGGTGATGAGCCGGGGTTCAGCTCTTATCAGGAAGTTGATGGCATTGCCGTTATCAGTGTGGACGGGGTTATCGCATTTCGCATGAACATGTTTGAGACCTTTTCTGGTGGCACCAGTACCGAGATCATCGGCAAGCGTGTTCGGAAGGCAGCCAATAATCCCCACGTCAAAGCGATCCTTCTGGATGTTGATTCACCCGGAGGCACGGTTGGTGGGTTGTGTGACTTGTCCGAAGAAATACGCTTGGCAACCAAAGTCAAGCCGGTCGTTTGTTGGACGGGGCGGCAGATGTGTTCTGGTGCGTATTGGTTGGGGTCTGCTTCATCCGAGATAATTTGTGCGCAGGATGCTGCTGTCGGTTCAATGGGAGTGGCGTTTGTCCACCATGACAAGTCTGTGAAGGATACGCAGGAAGGTATCAAACGCACGATTCTGTCAGCCGGAAAATATAAGCGTATTGCGAACGATGCCGAGCCGCTCAGTGAAGAGGGGCAGGCATATCTTCAGGCTCAGATTGACGATTACTTCACAATTTTTGTGGATGACGTCGCAGCGAATCGAGGCATGTCCGTGGAGGACGTGCTCGAAAAGCTCGCCGACGGCTCTGTCCACATTGGCGAAAAAGCCCTGAAGAGGGGTTTTGTTCATCGTGTCGGCGGCAAGGCTCTCGCTTTCGAGCGGGCCTTGGCTCTCGCTGAAAACTTCAACCAGGAGGCAACTCATATGCCCACCGGAAAAGATTCCGCTGGTGGCACCGAAGCCCGTGGAGGCGATTCCGGTGCCCTGGAAATCTCGGACCTGACTGCTGAGGTATTGGCAAAGGAAAATCCCGAACTTGCGGCACAGATCAAGGCTGATGGCGTCGCTTACGGCGTTAATCAGGAGCGTGAGCGTGTTCTCGCTTTGTTCGCCGTTGAAGGCAATTCCGAGTTGACCATTGAGGCCATCAAGGACGGGACCACTAAGGAAGTCTTTCTTCAGACAGTTCTCGACAAGACCCGCGAAGGGCAGGTTTCAGACCTGACCAAGTTCAAAGCGGGGCTTGAAGGATCAGCAGGTAGCTCTGCTGCTGGAACTGACACCACCAGCCCGGTTGAAGCTGCTGCCGAGCGTATGAAAGCCCATGTTTTGGGCCAATAAGGAGACCGGACATGCCAAAGAAACTTTCCGGCGTGATTCAGGAAGAGGTTATTCGCTTTGTGGGTGAGCACCACCCGATTCAGCGTCCCGTCACACTCAAGTCTACCGGGGCCGAAAAGGTGCTCAAGGGCGGAACCGTGCTGGCTCAGATTACAGTAGGCGGTCTCTATGTACTTCTTGCTCCCGCAGCCGACGATGGTTCGCAGAATGCCAAGTGCATTTTGACAGAGAGCGTTGTTGTTCCCGCCGCAGGTAATGAGCCGGAAACGGCTTACGTCCATGGCGAGTTCTTCGATTCCGGGCTGACCTGGCCCGAGGGCATTTCCGCCGAAGATAAACAGATTGCCATCGACTCCCTGTCCTCTCAGGGTGTTTACGTGGTTTAAGGGAGAATCGATATGGATATGAATGGACTTCCCAGCGCGTTTGATACGCGTGCCATGTGCGAGACCATCGAGGTGGTTCCGCCCGCCCCCGGTATGTTCAAGGAGCTGTTTTTTAAAAATCGTCGTACCCATGAGACCAAGAAGGTCGAGCTGGAAATGGTTTCTCAGGGCAAGAAGATTCTTCCCTTTGTCACCAATGTGGGCAGCGGCAAGCTTGTTGATCGGAAGACGCGTGAAAAGCGGACTTTCGAGTGCCCACGTTTGCGTCCTAAGGACGCTTTTACCGCGCCGGAACTGCTCAACGTTACGGCTCCCGGTGAAATTCCGTACATTAACAACCCGAATGCCCTTTCTCCTGAACAGCGAGTCGAAATGAAGGTGGCTGAACAGCTCATGGAGTTTCGTGGTGGCATTGAGCGGACCATCGAATTCATGTGCTCCAAGGTGGCGACTCAGGGTAAATTGACAGTTGTTCAGAAGGACCTTTCTTTTGAGATCGATTTTCGGATGCCCGCTGGTAATCGGGTAGTATTAACCGGCGGTGATCTTTGGACAGTCCTGACGGGTAAAAAAATTGTGGGGCAGCTTGAACATTTTGCCTCTGATCTGATTGGCGAAAATTCGGGATTGCCTGCGGATATCCTGATGTGTGGCTCCAATGCCTGGCAGACTCTTTTCGAGAAGGACGATATTGATAAACTTCTCGACAACCGTCGTATCGAGATGGGGCATCTTTCGCCCATGGTTGGCAAGTCCTACAAGGGGCACATTGGCGGTGTCGACATCTACGTCAATACGGACAAGTACCAGGCCGATGATGGTTCCCTGCAGCCCATGTTGCACCCGGACTACATTGTGTTTGGTTCCAGTCAGGCTGGGGCGGGCATTGAATTCGGCTTGCCGCAGGAGCTTCCCAACCCCGGTCCTATGGAATTCTTTGCCAAGGCCTATCATCAAGAAGATCCGTCCCAGCTTATGCTGTTGGCCGAGTCCGATCCTATGCCCAACCCCAGAAACGCCGGAGCAATTTGTTGCATCAAGGTACTAGGGGGCTAGGCGATGTCCAAAAAGAAGAAAATGGAAATTCAGTTGGCTTGCACCCGTGGCGAAAATAAGCCTGGTGACGTCATTTCCGTGGATGAGTCTCTCGCCTTGGAGCTGCTCGAGCAGGGCATGGCTGTCAGGCCGCCCAAGGCAGTCGTTTCGGATTCGTCTGGCTCCGATGATCAGCAACTCAAGGAAGATTTGGCTGCTGAGAAGGTCAAAGTTGAAGCCCTTGAAAAGGCCCTCGCTGCCGAGAAGGCCACGGTGAAAAATTGTAAAAAGGCCATCGATGTCCATGCGGACACCATCAAGACTTTGAAAGAGCGCATCGAGAACGGCGGCAAGGGATTTGACCTTCTGGTTAATTCCGTTCGCGAACTCGATCCCAAAGCAGAAGATCTGGCCGTCAAGCTGGAAGAATTCCAGAAGTCTCTGGGGGATTCCAGCGGCGACTCCGGCAAGAAAACAAAGAAAAAGTAAATCAACCATACCTTCCCCACCTCCCTCGATGGTGGTTCGGCTGCACCGTATTTTGGCCGGGCCACCTGGGAGGGGAAGCAAACAAGGATAATAGATGTCGCTCTCCGACCTCATAAACAGGGATGTTTCATCCAACCTTTTTCTCAAGGATGACGTGATCATTGATGGCGTGCCCTTGAAGGCTGACGTGCGAGATGAGGTAGTCGGTGAATCTGAACGGCGTGATGGTGTCTCTGTCCAAGTGAAAACATTCTACTGGCGTACTGCCGAATTGTCGAAGCCGAAACCGAAGCAGCAGATGCTTGTGGATGGTGACAAGTGGATCGTTTCAAAGGCTGAAGACAAGTCCGGTATCGTCAAGGTTCAGATGTTCAGGGAGCTGTCGTAATGCTGCACAGTGGCAATCTTGTACTTCTCGACATCGACAATGCTGAATGGCTGGTTGAATCCATGCTTGGAGCGTTGTCTCAGGTGAAGCAGGGGCTTGAGAAGGCATCCACTCGCGCCATCAACAGGACCCTCAAGAATGGGGCGCGGATTACTGCGCGGATGGTTTCCAGTGAATTCTCCATCAAACAATCTGAAGTCATGGACCAGTTGACCCTTCGGCGGGCGACCTTTTCCAACGTGAAAGGGGAACTCAATTTTACGGGCTATGGTTCTTTGCCGCTTCTTCGCTACGTGTCCGGTTCGGCTGAACCTGTCACGACCATGCCAAAATTTTACAAGACTCCCAAGGCCGAGCGCGTCAGAGGCGTTCGGGTCAGAGTCAAGAAATCCAGCGGCCTCTCCGTGCTCAAGTCTGCATTCATCGCTGAAATGGATACTGGTCATGTCGGTGTCTTTGAGCGCAAGGACCCGACGGATTGGAACTCTCCCATCACTGAAATGTATGGAACCACTTATTTGACATGGCTTCAGGAAGACCTTGTTGTCGACGAGCTGGAGGAGCAGGTCTCCGAGCGGTTTGAGTACCACATGGAACATGAGGCGAAACACGTTCTTCAGGAGGCCGGGCTGCGATGATGACACTGCTGGTTCAAGAATCCATTGTTTCATTTTTGGAAGAGCACCTTGCCGACCTGTTGATGGATGGCAAGGACAAGGCTCCCGGCCCGCCTCAAGTGTTCAGGGACGCTCTGCCACCTGCTGAAAAAGATGACGAGCTTTATCCGTTCATCATTGTTCGTTGGATGGAGAGTGAGGACCCTGAGAGCTATGGGGATTCCTTTGAAACCTTTTCCCTGATTATCGGTGTTTATGGCGACGACCAAAAGGATGAGCACGCAGCGGCTGTATCCGGCCAATGGGCCATGGTGGTTGTCACCCGTCTTCGCAGGTTGCTTAAAGAACACCCCGTTTTGTCAGGTCGATACGAGTTGCAATACCCGTTGCGCTCGAAGAAACCAGCGCCGGAGAAACAGCAGAATCGCTACCTCCTGGCAACCGTAACAACCAAGTGGAGTGCCCCGGCTCCCGAACAAACTTTGGAGGCTTAAATGGCTACCAAGACAGACACGACCCCAAAAGAGGCGGTCATGTACATCGGCCCCACCAAAATGGGTGCTCTGCATGTGACCAACGGCTCGGTCTTCAGGGACGGGATTCTGCCCGATCATCTCGTCAAGGTTCTCAAGGGCAAAGGCGTGGAAGAATTCAAGTCGCTTTTTGTTCCGATTTCACTCGCAGGCAAGTCTCGTGCTGCCCTGCGTGAGTCCGGTTCTGAATTGTCCAAGGCCTTTCTGGCCGTGAAAAGCATGGAGGTCTAGTTCATGACCTACGAACATAGAGTAAAAACGTCTGAAGTCCCCACTCAGATTCTGCCGCCCAGACGAATCAGCGCTGGCATTCCTGTTGTCGTTGGTACTGCCCCGGTGGAAAGTCTGACCGACAAACGGGTTAACAAGTTGACCCTGTGCTATTCCTATTCCGAATTTGTGACACAGCTCGGCTGGTCTGATGATTGGAACAAGTACACGCTGTGCGAGTTTGCCTACGCGCATTTCGCCCTGTTTGGCATGGCACCGATTGTGTTCATCAATGTCTATGATCCGGCGACTCATAAAACCGGTGAAGACGCTGATCCGACCAAGGTGGTCTCTGCTGACATCATCGGCGGCATCGATGCCGGAACCGGAGCCAAGACCGGCCTTGAGCTGGTGGCAGATGTTTTCCCGAAGTACCGCTTGGTTCCCGGCCTGATTGTGGCTCCCAAGTGGTCGGATGATCCTGCCGTGGGTATCGTCATGGAAGCCAAGGCTGAAGGCATCAACGGCATTTTCAATGCCATGGCCATTGTCGACATCCCGGACGGAACCGTCACCAAGTATACCGACGTGCCCAGCTACAAGGAAACCAACAATCTGACCGGCAAGCGCATGATCGATTGTTGGGGCAAGCTGTGCCTGGGTGACATGACTTTTCATGGTTCCACTCAGTTGGCTGGGCGTATCTGCCTGACTGATGCTGACAACGATGATGTGCCCTATGTTTCGCCATCCAACAAACGGCTCAAGACCACCGGGGCCAAGGTCAACGGCGTGGACCTGTATCTCGGTTTGGAGCAGGCCGAATATCTCAATGGTCAGGGCGTGGTCGTTCCTTTCAATTTTGATGGCGGTTGGAAGCTGTACGGCAATCGTACCGCCGCCTATCCGTCCAACACCGATCCCAAGGACGCCTTTATTGCCACTCGTCGCTTTTTCAACTGGCATGGCAATACCTTTATCCTGACCTATTGGCAGTTGCTCGACAATCCGACCAACCGTCGGCAGATCGAAACCATCGTCGACTCCGAGCAGATCAGGCTCAATGGATTCACGCAGCGGGAATACATCCTTGGTGGGCGTATCGCTTTCCTGGAGGACGAAAACCCGACCACGGATTTGATCGACGGCATCACTCGGTTCCATACCTACATCGGTCATCCGGTTCCCAACCGGGTCATTGAAAATATTCTTGAATTTGACGCTTCCTATTACAGCGTTCTGTTCGGAGGTTAATCATGAGCGGTAATATCCCTGAGAAACTGATCGCCTTTCAGTGCTACACGGACGGCAAAACTTTGGTCGGTATCGTTGATGTCGAGTTGTCCGGTGGAGAATTGATGTCTGATGAAATTCAGGGGGCTGGCATTGCCGGTTCCATCGAGAGTCAGACCATCGGCCACACTAAGCCCATTTCTGCCAAGTTCAAGTTTCGCTCGCGGACCGGCCAGTCCTCGGAACTCATGGCTCCCAAGACGCACATGCTGGAACTGCGTGCTTCCAAACAGTCCCGCACGGCTGGCGGCGCGATTGTCACCAGCCCGGAACGTGTCGTCATTCAGGGAACGCCCAAGGGCGGTATTCCCGGCGGCAAGTATGAAACTGGTAAGGCTCAGGATTGCGACCATGAGTTCTCGGTCAACTATCTCAAGATTGTGGAGAACGGTGTGGAAGTCCTTGAAATCGACAAGCTCGGTTTCAAGTACGTGGTGAATGGCACCGACTACCTTGCCAGCGTCCGCAGTGACATTGGAATGGAGGGTTAGGTCATGGGTGTGACAGAAAAGAAGGTCCCGCTGATTGAACCTATCGAAGTCAATGGCAAAAAAGTTTCCGAGCTGACCATGAAAAAAATGACGGTCGGCATGATGCTCGATGCCAATGTTCAGGCCATGAACGATTACGGCATTGAACCCACCTCCGCCATGGTTGAGCCTTACGCCTTTGGTTTGGCTTGTGATGTGCCGGTTGGTGAAATCTTGGGTATGGGCTGGGGGCCTGAATATCAGCGGTTGCAGGTAGCCAGTCGTTTTTTAATGGCGGGCGGCAAACAAGAGGACACCGCCGAGGAAAAAACGAAAGACACGACGGACAAGGCCAATACGAATTCCCAGGAAAAGAAGGAATTGTCTGGTCAATAATCGTGGTGGCGAGCTGGACGGGGTGGAGCCGGGCTGAGTGCCTGGCCATGTACCCGGAGGAGTTGGTTATGTGGCTCGATGGTCTTCCGGCTCGCATTCCTCGTGGAGCGATTCCGAAAGAGTAGCGCTTCCAAGCAAGAGCATGACGCCAAGGACAACGGGTATCCCGATGATCATGAAACCGATCCACTGAAGAGTGGAGAGGTCATCACCGGGGCCGATGAACAGGCTGCCGACATAACCGGCGGCCACAAGGGCTATCAAGGTTGCAAGGGTATTTCGCATGAGTATTCGCCAAATGGGTTTATCGTTTGTTCTGGGCATGGGCCTTGGGGCCAGCTTCGATAAAACGATAAAGCAGGCCGGAACCAGAGTCAAACAGCTGGGAAAGGAGATCACTGCCGTTGAGAAGTCGGGAGACTTCAAGCTTGGCAAGGGTCTGGAGACGCTCATTGAGAAGACTCGTGAATCAAATCGTGAGTTCAAGGAAGCCCAGAAGCGACTGAATGACTTGAACGCAGAGGCAAAGACGTCGGGCAAGGTGAGCAAAAATCTTGCCCGACGTATTGACCAGGCCGAGCGCAAGGTCAAATCGATTTCTGCTTCAACCAATCGTTATCGCGGTCGGCTTCGTGATCAGGTTATCGCTGCTCAGGATGCTGGACATTCTGTCAAAGGATTACGCCAGGAGTATTCCAAGCTCGGCGCGACAGTCGATACACTGAATCGTAAACAGAATCGCCGCATGGTGTTGCACCAGGCCGGTACGGGTATGCGTGCCGGGTTTGATCGTGTGAATCCGTACGTTCTGGGTGCGGCAATTGCGATTCCGGCTAAAGCGGCCATAGATTTTGAAGATGCTTTTGCCGGGTTTGAGAAAGTCGCCAACGGGCCAGAAAAACAAGTCAAGGCTATGTCTGGAGGTTTCCAGAATATGGGTTTGAAAATCCCGATGGCGACTCGTGAACTTGTAGACATCGGAACCGCCGCAGCTCAATCTGCCATTCCATTGGGGGAAATCCTTAGTTTTACCGAGGACGCTGGTCGTATGGGAGTTGCATTTGACATGACCGGCGAAAAGTCGGGCGAGATGATGACAGCATGGCGTAACGGTATGAATTTAACTCAGGGCCAAGTCCTCGGCCTCGGTGATGCTGTTAACTATCTTTCTAATACATTGGCCGGTGATGCTGCCGATATTGGTGAGCTGGTTCAGCGAGTTGGTGCCCTTGGAATGAGTTCTGGCTTTTCGGAAGTTCAAGTCGCTGCCTTTGGTTCAACTATTTTGGGTGCCGGTCGTGGCGTTGAGGTTGCTTCTACTGGCTTCAAAAATCTTTCTATTAGATTGTCCATGGGGGCTGCCGCTACCAAAGAACAGCGAAAAGCCTTTACTGAGCTGGGGATGGACGCTGAGGATGTGGCCGCACGGATGCAGGAAGATGCACCGGCTGCTGTGCTATCCGTCATTGATGCTTTGAAGCAAGTGCCCTCGGATATGCAGACAGGCCTGATTGTGAAATTGTTTGGAACGGAATCCCTGGACGCGATCACGCCTCTTATCGAAAACACTGATCTTTTGCGCAAAGCGCTCGGACTTGTATCAGACAAGTCTAAGTACGCTGGCAGTATGTTTGAGGAATTCGAGAAGAATTCCAAGAAGGCCAAAGCTCAATTGCAGCTTACAGCAAATGCTACTGATAAAGCGAGTGTCTCTTTGGGAGATTCCCTCCTTCCTGTCATCAAAGAAGTCTCTGGCGAAGTAACCCCTATGATCAGTTCCTTTGCTGATTGGGCCAAGGAAAATAAGGGAGTGGTCAAAGGCGTGGCCGCGCTGGGGGCTGGCTTGATCGGTCTCAAACTGGGAATGGTCGTACTTTCGCCGTTGTTCCGTATGCTCGGAGGTTCCTACAAACTTGTTAAGCGACTTCGTGGCGGCGGGAAAGCTGGCGGCGGTGGTGCTCTTGGCGGAGCCGTGCCGGTTGAGGTCGTGAATGGCGGTCTTGGCGATGGCCTTGATGGTGTCGGCGGTGGTGGCAAGTCCAGAGGCAAAGCCCGTGGCAAGCTCGGTCGCTTCGGTCGGATGGGGCAGTCCCTCAAGAATAGCGGGATTGGTCGCATGGCAGGCAAGTTGGGACGCGGTCTCGGCAAGGGATTCAAGCCGCTCGGCATTGCCCTGAGTGCCGGGACACTCCTTTCCGGCATCATGTCCGGTGATGCTCATGCCATGGGATCGTCCATTGGCGATATCGGTGGCGGTCTTGGCGGGGCTGCCGCAGGCGCGGCCATCGGGACCATGGTTTTTCCCGGTATCGGAACGGCCATCGGTGGTATTATCGGTGGCATGGGTGGCGGGATGCTGGGCGAGTGGCTGGGCGACAAGGTCGGCGGCATGTTCTCCAGCAAGCCGGACACAGAGTTTGCACAGCCTGGTGGCGACATCAAGATCGATGTGCCTGTCGATGTCAAAGTGCCCGAAGGAATTTCTCCAGATCGTGCTGCTGGACTTGGAAAAAGAATCGAAGAAGCTATTCGGCGCGTAATCCCTGAAATTATCGAAGAGGAGCGTCGTCTTGCTCTCAACTAGCACCTACGTAACCACGCAGGGCGAGACGCCCGACCGTATCTCCTACAATCTATGGGGCGATGAGACGCTGTTTCATAAGTTGGTGGAGGCCAACCCGGAAATACGGGGGCAGGCCATACTTTCCGGCGGGATTGTTTTGGACGTTCCTGATATCGAGCCGCGTGATACCGAGGTTGCTCCTCCGTGGAGGCGGTCATGAGTGCATCGCGCAGGGCAAAACTTCGGGTTGCTTACGACAATGCTGACATCAGTGTGCACATTGCGCCCTATGTTGTCTCGTTTACGTTTATCGACAATGCCCATGGCAAGGCTGATTCCTTGTCCATCGTGCTGGAGGATCGGGACGGGCTTTGGAAAGGGAGTTGGCGACCGACCAAGGGGGCCACTCTTCAGGCGTGGATTGATTGTCTGGATTGGAACGGTCTTGGCCGGAACGTCACATTATTTTGTGGAACGTTTGAAGTGGACACGATGTCACTTTCAGTTTCCGAGGCGGGAGACACGTTCACCATCAAGGCCGTTTCAGCCAAGGTGCAGAATTCACTTCGTCGGGAAAAGAAAAGTCGCTCTTGGGAAAACACGACGCTTCGGCATGTCCTGCGTGATATTGCAGGCTTGGCCGGAATGGATACCATTTTTGATGCAGCGGATATCGTTCTTGATAGGGTTGACCAGTGCGGAGAGTCTGACCTCGTATTTCTCAAACGTTTATCTGACAAGCATGGCCTGAATTTTAAGGTGGCCGAATCTTCCTTGGTGCTTTTTGAGGGGGTAAAATACGACGCCAAGCCGTCAGTGATGGCTTTGCGTCGCGGCGATTCCGCCATCAGCTCCATTCGATTGAAGGACTCGGTGCACGATGTGTATCGCGATTGCACGGTGAGCTATCACGATCCAGCCACCAAGGAGAATCGGGAATACACGTTTATCCCTCCAGACGCTCCGAGTACCGGGCAGACGCTCAAGATCAATACTCGTGTGAAGAATCTGGCGGAAGCCATTGCCGTAGCTCAAACCTCACTTCGCAAGAAAAACAAGGACGAATGTTCCGGCACGATTTCCACCATGGGCGATCCTCGTCAGCGTGGTGGTGTCGTCATTGAATTGGGTGGCTGTCAGTCCTTTGATGGTCGGTATTTTGTCGAATCTGCCACACATTCTTTTGTTCGGGATGCCGGATACACCACTGAAAGCTCGGTTCGCAGGGCATTGGGGTATTGATGCAGAATATCCTTGAACGTCTTGAGAATCTTGAGTCCACGCTGTCTCGGCTCATTCGAGTCGGGGAAGTCGTGGGCGTTGATGAAAAGCGTGGTTCCGTGCGTGTTGTCTTCGACGATGCTGACGGTGTTGTTTCTTATGATCTTCCGGTCCTTTTTGAAAAGACACATGCCGACAAGTGCATCCACATGCCGGACATGGGTGAGCATGTCACTTGTGTTTTTCTGCCGAATGGTCAGGAGGAAGGTTTTGTCCTGGGCGCATTTTATTCCAAAGGCGATGCGGTGCCGGTGACGAGTCGCGACAAACGGCACGTCCGATTCAAGGACGGCTCATGGTTTGAGTATGACCGTTCTTCGCACAAACTTTCCGGTCATGTGGTCAGTGGCGATGCCGAGTTGGTCGTGGACAAGACTGCAAAGCTTGTGGCCGGGGTCTCTGCGACGACGCAGGCACCTATTATTTATCTGATCGGGAACACCAATCAGGTCGGACATGACGGTGGTAGGGGCAATGAAACCAAGAACGCGGATACCATGCACACCGGCTCCTATCGTTTGGTGGGGCAGTTGGATGTGGATCGTCTCGTCGTGAGGGATGATGCCAAAGTCAATGGAGACATGCGTATTGAAGGCGATTCTTGTGCCGGAACCCGGAGTGGAGGTCAGATATGAGTCTGGACGGTATGAAATCCATGCTCCTGAATGAGTTGTTTTTTGTGGGGCGTGCATGGACAGAGTCTGTGCTTGATGTGGCCGAAGTTGTGCCGTCCGAGGTTACTGCCTCCGCTGATGAGTTGGCTTCGTATGGTCGGTTTTCTGTTCAGGTCGCTCGTGAGTTCGAGGCCGTTTCAACCGACCTGCTTCAAGAGGGCGGCTCTCTTGGTGCACCTGTTTCCTACATTCAGGATGTCGGAAGCAATTTTTTGATGGATAGATACTCCGGGGCTGCTTCCTTTGGCGATTGGCGGCTGTGGCTGGACAGCTCTTTGCGGAGCGGTTTGGTTGGTGAATTCCGGTCTGCGTATAGCTCTGGCAAATCTGCTTTGGATGCCGTGAGCGGCATGGTCGACCTTCTGTCAATTCAGCCCGCAGTCATGGAACCGGAACCGGCTTCAACTTCTGCCATTTTTTCAACGCGGGAAATCTTTGGCGATGATGTCCCCATGGTTTCTGCTTCGGCAAATATCGGGAGTTTCGGCCCTGTCGGTTTTGAAGTCAGCAATCGGGAAATCTTCACCTTGAATGAGATGTCTCGCAAGAGAGAGGCCGGTTTCGCCGAGCACAAGGTTATCAATGGCAAGACCCGTTTGCAGTTCACCGGCATTGGCCTGTGGGAAGTACCTATCAAGGTTTTGCTTTCGCGTAACTGGACCGATCCCGAGAAGCGCATCGCGCAGCTTGATGATGTCCAGGTCTCCGGCGAGCACTATCCGCTTGTTGTCGGTGGAAAGAATTTCGGCATGTTTGTCCTTGTCTCCTATTCCGAGGATGTTTCGACATTTGGTCGTTCCGGTGAAATTGAAACCGCGTCACTGAGCTTGACCTTCAAGGAATACTCGGATGCCGGGAAAAGCGTGGTTCAAGTGAGTCGGGTGCGTTCTTCCAGACCGGCACCTGTCAGAAAGCCTGCCCCGGTCAAGAAGCTGACCGTCTCAAGCTATGGGGGGAGGTAGATCGTGTTTGTCATTGATACCAGTCAGCCTGCTCCGGTCGTCATCGGAGCCTCCGGGGTTGAATCCAAACTTCAGCAGGTCCGCATGGTCTTGACCACGGTCAAGGGAAGCGTGCCGCTGGACCGTACTTTTGGTTTGAGCATGACCTTTCTGGACCGTCCTTTGCCGCACGCAATGGCCGAGTATTCCGGTGAAGTCGTTGTTGAAGTACAGGCACAGGTTCCCGGTGTTGTCGTGGAACTCGTTGAGTTCACGCCTGATCAGAATGGAGCCGTTGACGGGCGGCTTTATCCCGTTGTCACACTGAGCATCCAGGAGGGAGTTTAGATGACTGTCGATTTGGCAAGCCTGCCCGAGATTTCTTTTGTGGAGACCGATCCGGCCAAGATCGAAGCGGACGGCATGGCTTTGTATGAAGTCATCACCGGGCGCACTCTTTCGCCGGGTGATCCTGAGCGGTTGTTCATCGAGGCCCTATTTTATCGACTTTCGCTGGCCCATCAGGAGATTGAACATACAGCGTCCATGAATCTGGTGACCAAGGCCGAGAAAGGGTTTCTGGATCATCATGGTGCACGGGTGGATTGCCCACGGTCGGGAATGTCTGCATCGAGGACCACTTTCAAGTTTACGTTGAAAGAAAGCCTGCCTCAGGCCGTTGTTATTGAGGCGGGTGCCCGGGGGACGCCTGATAATAAACTCATGTTTGCCACGGATGCACCGCTTGAAATCCCTGCGGGGGAGGTGATCGGGGAAGTTGGGGCCACATGCCTTGAAGCCGGGGTTGTTGGAAATGGCTTTCTTGCGGGGCAAATTTCAAAGCTGGTTGACCCGTTGCCTTATGTCTCGGCGGTGCAGAACACCACACTCAGTGCCGGTGGAGCCGATGTTGAAAAGGATGATCGGTATCGTGTGCGAGCCTTGGAAGCTCCGCGCTCATTTTCGGTTTCCGGGCCAAAGGGAGCCTATAAATGGTGGGCCAAGACCGCGCATCAAGATATCATCGACGTGTCCTATCGCTCGCCAACGCCCGGAGCGGTCGAGCTTCGTCCGCTCATGGCAGGTGGTCTCCTGCCTGAACAGGAAATTTTGGATGCTGTGGCAGAAATCTGTGGAGAGGATGGCATCCGGCCTGACACGGACAACGTGTCGGTCCTTGCCCCGGAGGCCGTTTCATATTCGACCGAAGCGTCATACTGGATTGCTTCGGGCGATGCCGCTGTGTCGGGGCAGATTCAAACCGCTGTGCAGAATGCTTTTGCCGGATGGCAGCAATGGCAGCGTTCCAAACTTGGGCGGGATGTTGATCCTTCGGAACTCGTGCACAGATTGAAGTCAGCCGGGGCCAAGCGCGTGGTTGTGCCGTCCCCTGAGTTTATCGTGCTGGAGAAGTATCAGGTTGCCTCTGAAAACGGTCAGAGTAGCACTCTGATCTTTGGAGGGTTGGAAGATGAATAAACGCATGGTGGACCTTTTGCCGTCTTCCTTAACGGCTGATCCGGTCATGCTGGCCGCCGCCGAGATGCTGGACACAGAGTTCGCCCGCATCGATGCGTTGATTCCTCTGGTGGCTCCGTGGGTGTATCTGGACAAGGTTTTTGAGCCGGTCCTGTCATATCTGGCTGTCGAATGTGCCGTGGATGTTTGGGAGCCGGATTGGTCTGTTGAGAAAAAGCGTTCTGTTTTGCGTTCTGCGTTGTCCGTTCATCGGAAAAAGGGGACGGCCAAGGCGGTCAAGGCTGGCCTTGAAGCCATGGGGTTCCGTGCTCGCCATTTGAATTGGCCTGAGTTCGATGGTGATCCTTATACTTTTCGCGTGGAAGTGGATGTTTTGGATCAGCCTTTGACCGAGTCCGCATTGGATCAGATAGGCAGGTCCATTGAAGAGAACAAGGCCTTGCGGTCGCACCTTGATTCCTTGGATATTTTTCTCTCCGTGGAAGGGACGAGCGTGATGGTCAATACCCTTCAGGTCGGACAATCCATCGATATTTACCCATGGCAGCCTGATGATGTCGAAATACAAACCGAGGTCGAGTTCGGTGGAGCCGTGGCTGTTTACAACATAACCGAAGTAGGAGTTGCATCATGAATTATGGATGCGTTTTGACCGAGGCAGGACAAGCCCAGATTGCCAATGCCCTGGCTCTGGGGCAGCTGATCAGCCTCACACAGATGGCTGTTGGTGATGGCGGCGGCGAAGTCGTCACTCCAGACGCGACAATGACCGCGTTGGTTGGGGAAAAATACAAGGCCGATGTGAACAGATTGACCATTGATCCGAATGATCCCGGTCACGTTATTGTCGAGCTGGTTATCCCCAGCAGTCAGGGTGGCTGGACTATCCGGGAAGTGGGGCTTTTTGATGTCGACGGAAACCTCGTCGCAGTGGGTAACACTCCTGAATCATATAAGCCGACAGGGGCCGAAGGGTCTCTGGTGGAGCAAACCATCCGCGCCCATTTGCGAATGACGGAAGCCAGCGCCGGAGTCCTTCAGCTTAAGATAGATCCGACCATTGTGTTGTCGACTCGGCAATACGTGGATGAAGAGGTTGCAACGCGAGCACCTATGGATCATGGGCATCCTGAGAAGGCTGATGTTGATCATGACCACCAAGATATCCGTGCGGCTATACTTCCACTTATTCCCAAAAAAATAACTCGTATTCTTACATCCGGCCCCTACGCGGTTGCCGCTGATACCAAGCTCGTCGAAATTTGGCAGTGGGGAGCTGGTGGTAGTGGTGCGCTTGAAGCCGGTGTCAATGATGCGGGGGGAGCTGGTTCCGGGGCTTTCGGCCTGTTGAGGTCAAAGGCTTTGGCAGGAGAAATCCTGTCCGTATATGTGGGTAGTGCGGGGGCTCAAGGCACGACCATTCCAGGTCATGAAGGCGGAGATACATATATTGTCAGCCCGAATCTTGGCGAGTTGGGTCGTGCAGGAGGAGGCAAGGGTGGAGCAGCTCCTCGAGGTGAAGGAGGGGGGTGGACAGATGGGGCGTTGGTCCCTGTTCTCGCAATAGACGGATCGCCTGGTGTCAGTACATCGGTTGAACTCGCTGACAAGTCGGGAAATTTTTATCATCAGGGTGGACCGTCGGTCCTTTTGGGTGGGGTTCTTGTTTCTGGCGGGTCTAATACGACCTTTGGTCAGGGTGGGTCTTCATCGAATGTTGCAAGTTTTACCTCTGGCAAACAGGGGTTGGTTTTTATCGCTGAATATTAGGAGAGTATTATGCCGACGTATTACACCCCCGAGGGGAAACCGGAAGTGTGGGCGGATGGTTCTGCCCCTAGCGGATATAAAACTGAGGATGAATATTTTACTGCCAATCCTCATCTTTCTGCACCTACGCCATTTAGTGTCAGGGATGGCGACTCCTGGTCGATCGATACGGACAGGGCGGCAGAAGCCGTCAGGGTTGAACGTGATCGCCGTGTCGAAGCAACCCGATGGAGATTTGAACGATATGAATCAGAGATGCGGCAAGGTCTCGAACCGTCAGACGATATCAATCAGCTTGATGTTTACGTTCAGGCGCTTCGTGATTTGACCCTTGCTCAGGGCTTCCCGTGGGCAGGTCCGCTTGATTCTGATGTGCCGTGGCCGGTGGAGCCGTAAGTCATGACCGTTTATCAGGATCGCCATTTTACCACGACCAAACCGGATGCGGACGGTTTGCCTTTGTACGGGCTGGACAAGTCCGACACCACGGTGCTGGCCTGTTCGTTTGGCATCTGTTCTGACGAGCAGGTGGCCGTGGGGCAGGGCGCGACCAGAATCCTGCTAGTCGATTGCGTGTTCCGCGACAATGAAAAGGGCATCCTGATCGGGACGGGAGATGCGGTTGATTATGAAGCCGAGAAGGAGGCCGAGGTCTTTATTCGGGATATGGACGTGGACAATGTGTCACGCCGGATTCCCTATGGCCGGTATGGTTCCTTCCTCATTGAAGGCGGCTCCATTCGCAACTGGCATGGCGGGGTCAAGACTTATGCCATGCGGTTCGAGCAGGGGGCCAGAGTCATTATCCGCGATGTCCATTTTCATCAGGACCGGTTTCGGTTCGAGCCGATGCAGTGGCTGCGGGCGCTCCTCTATTTCAAAAACTGGCGTTGGAAAGGTCAGCTGCTCGGCGGTTGGACTGCCGTGGTCGCTGATGGCTCCTGCGAGATCGTCATGGAAAATTGTACTCGAAACAAGTGGTGGATCAGGTGGTCCGGCAAAGGGATCACGCACAAGAATTGTCGAACCGTCAAATCATAAGGAATTGACCATGCCCTTCACCGGCCTTGAGACCAGCCTCGTCACTGTTGTTATCGCCGCCATTGTCGGTTTTTTCGTCCGTGTGCGCAGCGTCAGTCAAAGTGATTGCAAGGCGCAGCAAGATTCCATGGACATTAAGTTCAACACTATCTTTCGTATGCTCCGAGCCTTGATTACGTATTCGAATATGCCGGAGGAAAAGAAAGTCGCAATTCTCAATCAGAAAGGAGACGACTGATGGAAACCACGTTGCTTGAATCTGCCTCTATCAATTTGGTGATTGAATTTGTTTACAAGATCATTGCCCTGTTCATCTTGTGGATGGGGTTGCGTCTGCTTGAACGTTACAATGGTCGCTCGTGGTCCAACACCCTTGAAATTATCGAAGGAGATGCCCTTGCGCTGTCTATTTATCGGTCTGCTATGTGGATTGGTTGCGCTCTCGTGCTGGCCTCTTGAGGCTGATGCAGGGCGGTTCACCGATCGATACGACTGGCATATTCAGAAAGCTGCCCAACGGTGGTGGACACCAACCCCGGAAGGGGATTGGCGTTGGCTCAAGGCGCAGCTCTATCAGGAGTCGCTCTTGAATCCTGATGCGGTGTCGCCGGTCGGCGCTCGTGGTCTGGGGCAATTCATGCCCGCGACCTGGCGGGACATGATCCGGCGTATGCGCTGGGGGCGGGTGTCTCCTCATTCGGTCAAGCACTCCATCATGGCGGCGGCCTGCTACATGCGCGACCTGCGCAACCAGTGGACCGCACCGCGCCCGGAGCGAGATCGTATGGACCTTGCCCGCGCCTGCTACAATGCCGGGTTGGGAAATATCCTCAAAGCCCAGCGCAAGGCAGGCGGGGCGAATCGATACCGGGACATCATCAAGGCGTTGCCGCAGGTGACCGGCCATCACAGCCGGGAAACCATCACCTATGTGGCGCGCATCCATCGCTGGCACAAGGAGCTGACATGTGGGGTTCGTTGATTTCATGGGTGGTGAAGTTCGGCCTTGGCACCATTTTTAAATACGCCGGATACGCCTTGGCCGGGGCGGTGTTGATCTGGCTGTGGAATGACTATCAGGACCTGCGCGGCGAGAACGCGGTGCAGGCTGCCCAGATCGAACAGCAGGCCGAAGCCCACCGCATTGATGCGGCAGCATGGTCCCGGCGTGAAGCACAGTACCGTGCTGACATCGTTCTGCAAAAACAAGTGGCTGATGAACGGCGCGTGGAAAAGGAAAAGTACGCCGCCCAGATTGCCAAACTGAAAACCATACAGAGGAGGCCCGAATATGCGCATTGCCCGGAAGTTGGTCCTGCTGTCACTGCTGCTCTTGATTGGTTGCGGCCGCACCCAGAAGGTGATGGTTCCGAAGACCGAGACTGTGATCCTGACTCCGCCCCCTGAGTTGGCGGTCTGCTCGGAAGCCCCACCGCTCCCGTCCGGCCCCCTGACCGATCAGGCCGTGGGTGAGTATATCCTCCGCCTGCACGGCGCGCACGAAGACTGCGCCAGAGCATTGGCCCGCATGGTCGAGTGGGGAAAGGATGCACGGAAACGGGTGGAGGTAGGCGAGAAGAAATGAAAGCGGACCGGCTGAGTGCCGGTCCGTTCCAGATAGATGGAGCAGGCGAGGTGCGGCAACACCTCACCGACCCGGTGCAGACACACCGAATCACGGACACGTCCGCTACTCCCTAGCCTGATCAGGCTGGCGGGGAACGTAGCAGGGCACGTCACAGCCCGCAAGGGGCATCATATGAAATCACCACTCCCATGGCTTGGCGGCAAATCCCGCCTTGCCGACCGCATTGTCCAACTCATCCCCGCCCACGATCATTACGCCGAAGTCTTTGCCGGAGCAGGCTGGGTATTCTTCCGCAAGCCGGAATCCAAATATGAATCCATCAATGATATCAACTCGGATTTGATCAGCTTTTATCGGTGCTGCCAAAACCATCTGGAGGAGGTCTGCCGTCAATTCAAGTGGCTGCTCTCCTCTCGTGAGTTTTTTGAGGATTTCCGTAGCCAGATGGACGGGCGTGGCCTGACTGATATCCAGCGGGCGGCTCGTTTCTATTTCCTTCAGCGGCAGGCATTTGGTGGCAAAGTCGATGGAGGTTTCGGGGTGGACTATCATGGACTCCCCAAGATTAACCTGGTGCGCTTGGAGGAAGAACTCTCTCGCGTTCACCTCCGTCTGACACGGGTTCGCATTGAGAATTTATCTTGGACCGATCACATTCGTCGTTATGATGACAAAAAAACATTCTTTTATTTAGACCCACCATATCATGGCGGCGAGAGGGATTACGGCAAAGGCATATTCTCTCGGAAAGAGTATGCGGCCATGGCCGAGCAGCTCGCCGGGATTGAAGGCAAGTTTCTGCTCTCCATCAACGATGTGCCGGAAATTCGAGAGACGTTCTCGGCTTTCGATATCCGGGAGGTGGAGACCACCTATTCAGTTTGCAAGGATAACAATCAACGGGTGGGGGAGCTGTTGATCATGAATTATGACCCTGCTCCGGGATTGCTGGGGATGTGTGCGAATGGGTAGACCGTCGTGGCGAAGGTGGCTAGAATTGGCGCATGAGCAAACCAAGTCGATTTCAGGCCAAGCGTGATGGCGCAGATGGAGCGGTGATCAAGGATAACCTGACAGGCCGGATCGTGGGTGTCTTTCCTTCTGATCCGGCTGTTCAAGGCATGGCCCGCCGCTTTGCTGAATCCGCAGCCGAGGAATTCAATCGGCTGCATGAGGCGCATTTGGCTGCGCGGAAGAAGATGGGGAGATGAAACAAAGCCCCGGTCTCGATGAGGCCGGGGCTTTTTTCTTTAGCGGTTCTTGTTTGACTGAGAGACGACCGAACCGGCCAGGGTTTTGGTGTCGGCGCTGTACTTGTCGCTGTTCAGCACCTTTGCAGCCTTTGTTTCCATGTCCTTGCCGGTTTCCTTCCCGGTGTTCGCCTGAGCAATGACCGATCCAGCCAGGCTTTTGGCCGTTTTGGAAGCTGACTTGTTCTTCATGGTTTTTGCTGCGAGGGCAGCAACTTCAGCGGAAGATTGTTTTTTGTTCTTGCCCATTTACTACTCCTTAGCGGCCTGAAGCCGCGTGTAATGTTGTTTGCCAGTTGAAGAATGTTCCGACTTCGCCGGGGCTATCCGAATCTGTTTTCAACTTTCTTTTTCAGGGCATCAAGGTTGGTGTCGCTGATTGAGTGATTCAACTGGTTGTTTGGACCTTCGAAAAACTGGAATCCACCGAGTCCGCCACGTCGGATGTTCCCGATGTGGGCAAGGCCTTTTTTGACCTCGATCAACCAGCCACCAAGCAGGTCTTTTTCCGTGAAGGTTAATGCCATTTTTTACTCCTTCGCGGCCATCAGTCGCGTATAGTGTTTGTTCTTTTTGCTGATTCACTTCATTTCGGCGTACTTGGTTTTGATCAGCTCCTCTTGGAGCAGCTCATGGTAGCGCCAAACCCAAGCGAGGAGACGCCCGTATTTGCCGTAGCGTTTTTTGTCGTATTCAAAATCGATCAACCCATGCTTCAACAAAGGTTTAGGCTTCCTGACCTTCAGCTGTATCCATTTCAGGAGCATCTACGCCGAGCAGTTTAATAGGCTGCATGAAGCACATTGGGCGGCGCGGAAGAAGATGCGAAGATGAATGAAAAAGCCCATAATTTCGATTGAGGTTAGGGGCGTTTGTTTATGGCTTGACCCAATCAAGGAAAGCCTTCAGCTCTGCAGGTTCTGCTACGTGGGCATCAATGCCGTTTTGTTTTATGCCCTGTTTGAAATTCATGTGTGACGATAGTTCCTTATCGGCAATGCCGAGGATTTCTTCCATGTCCCCGTATCGCCAGAGCCAGACATGTTGACTTTTGGCTGTGGCACATATGGTATCAACAATTTGCTTATGGCTTGCTTCGCGTGCGAATTTGACAACTGCGATTGCTTGTTTGGTTCTTCCGTTTTGTTTGTTTTTTGGTTTGTTCTTATTGGCGTAGGATTCACATGCACTTACTTCGTTTGAAGGACAGCCGCACATAGTTTTTCCATTTTTGGAGAAACAAACGTCGAGATCCCCCAAGAATTTTGTTGGGATATCCATGGCCTTGAGAATTCGCATGGCCCCTGCGGAGCTGCCGCTGCCGTCTAAGCGGATGAACCCGAGTCGGTCTGCTCCCATGCTCGTACCATGCCTTTGGCGGTAGAGGTAAGGAAGCAGGCGGCTTTCAGTTTTTCCTTCCACAAGCAAGACGTTGTCGCAAAAAAGAATCTGGCTGTTGCCAGACAGGGAGAAAAGAATTTCACTTTGTTTGTTGTTTTGGATAACGGTTTTTACAGTTTTGGCCATGGTTCGACAGCTTGTTCCCTGGCCGTTTTTACGTAGGATCAGGGCGTGCGGCACGTCATCTTGTTGGATCATCTGTGGCGAGTGGGTGGAGAAAACTATCTGGAATCCCACATCGGCTAGTTTAAGCAAAGCTTCGCGCACCTGTTCTATGGCTTGCGGGTGAAGGTAGAGTTCCGGTTCATCGATGAGGAGTAGGGTGCATTGGTCAGTTCCACCCGGATTGTTTCTCTTGGCAAGGGCCTGGATCAGGGCCATCTGAATGGACCGCTGGGCACCGTGGCCCAGAAGTTGGAAATCTTGCCAGTCTTTGGAGCTTCCCTGCTCCTGGACCTGCACTGTGGCGGACTTCAAGGCCACGTCCAAGGTTGGTTCCGGCACGTGAACCCTTGCCTCGATTCCCGGGAAAATGGTATTCAGGGCATCGTTGGTGTCCTTATCTAGCGCGTTCAGTTCCGGAGCCCGTTTTGATCCATCTGCTGAAAAGAGATCGTTGAGAGTTTGCATGGCCTGCGAAATCTGATCGGCGTGATTGTCCCGGATGTCCTGCGTGATCAGCTTAAGCAGTTTGCCTATGGTGCTGGTCGAGGTGTTTTTGGCTGCGTCTGCAGCTGCGTCAACCATGGCTTCGACGTGAATTGGCTCAGGGAAAAGGGCTTGAAAGCCCTGCGGAATGCCTGTTGGTGCTTTTTCGAACTTGTCTGTGGTTGGATTCCAGACCTCGGTGAGGATATGCTTGATCGGAGCCCCTGGTTGCTCTTGTCGGCGGCGTACTATCAGGGTCTCGTTGTCTACTACTTTGGCCATTGCTGCCGTGTGCTTTGGGTCGAGATTGTTTAGGAGAGCCTGAGTGACTCCTTTGACGGTGAGCGTTATCTGGACCGGTGCTCCGCCTGCATCACGGTAGAAATCGTCTTCTTTTAGACTGGAGGGTTTGATACCCCATTTCAACGCCCGAATCAGGTTGCTTTTCCCCGCATTGTTCGGTCCCACCATGGGCGTGAAGTGTTGCAGGTCTACTTCAAGGAGTTGACTGGAACGATAATTTTCAATTTTAAGGTTAGAAATTCTATGCATGATTATTCCTCTATTCCGAGATCTTTTTTCATCATAGGAGAGATTTTATCAGGGCCATTGTCGCTGGTTTGATTGTCGAAATGAACGCGACATGCTTCACACCAGAGGCGAGTCTCTCCCATGACAGGGATGAACTTCCATCCAGTAGGTACATGCCCTTTTCTGGGATCCCATTCTCTACTGGCGTTGCACTTTGGATTGTCGCAGGTGAACGTTATTTTTGCCACAGTCTCACTCCTTCGGGGCTTCCAGCCGCCCATAATATTTATTTTTGGCTCGAATATATTTCACTTCTGCATTCCCAGAACGCAGCAGCTTTTCCTGTAACATTTCGCCGTCGCGCCAGATGAAAGCAATGAGGCGGTGGTATTTATCCCAGCAGTCCGGCTTTTTGTTGTAGTAGTCTTGGCCTGCCTCCAATTCTACGGTTGAGTTACGTTTAATCCAGACCTTGGTAAACTCTGTGGCTTTTTTGCCGCTAAGCTCGTTCCACTCCGGGCAGTTGATCCCGGCCAGCCGGACGGCCACACGTAGGCCTCGCAATTCAACTATAAGAGAGTCTCCGTCGACGATATGGATCACTCGCGCTTCAAGTCGGTCGCCTGGTTGCACCGGTGCGAACTCCTGCGCCATGGCCGGGAGGGCTAGGAGGAGGAGTATAATTGCTAGTTGATATCTTCGTGCCATTCCAGTGCCGCCAAGTGGGTGCCGAGTCCGCAGATAAGACCGATGAAACACAGAACGAGTGGTGCTCCCATGCCATCAGAAAAAGCGTCGCCGATGGAGTAGCCTATTCCAGCCCATCCAAGGCTCAGAAGGATGGCGAGTGCCATGGTCAAGGCCGGGATGGCGAGTGTAATTAACAGGGCAACCACTGATGCACCGAATATCCACCAAGACTGGGAAGCGAAGCCGATGATGATGGCTATGATTATCACCTCGGCGTACAGGATATTCGCCCGCTCTTCGTTGAATTTGGCGTTGGTCAGTCCCTTTCTGACAGCCGCTGCCGGTTCATGGGTTGGCACGGCACTAACCATGGGATGCCCGCAACTAGGACATGCTTCGGCTGCAGCAGAGATCGGCTGTTTGCAAGTGGGGCAATTAACTAATTCGGCCATAGGTCTTTCCTTTATTCGATTCGTTTAAGTGCACTTTCGGCCTGAGCCATAAGCGTTGTAAATTCTTCAGGTGTAGTGACTGGTTTATCCAGAAAGGCGATGGAGTGGAGAGTCCGGCCATCACCGAGGGTGTGGACGAAATCTATTTCAAAAAACTCATCCGGTTTATCAGCCACTTTGCACACGAAGCGTGGTTCGGACAGGTGGATCAGAGTCTTGGTACCGGACGGACCCGTGCCGAGGATGAATTGGTCATAGTCGTGGTCGAGGATGCGAATAGTCATTGTATTTTTATCCTAATTGGTAGGAGACTCGTTGGTTTGGTCGTTTGTTGGGAATGATGCGGACATAAAGCAGCCCCGGCCTTTGGTTGTGTCGAGGAAAAATTCTCCCCTTTCAGCTTCAACCCTTTCGCGGATGTTGATCAGTCCATTGCCGAGGCGGTGATGCGTGGCGTCAAAGCCTTCACCGTTATCTTCTATGGTTAAATCCAAGATGCCGTTGGTGTAATTGACCTGGATATGGATGGTGTCGGCTTTCCCGTGGCGTACCGCGTTGCTTGTTGCTTCTTGAACGATTCTGAATATGGGTGTTCTGAGTCGTGTGGGGATGAATGCTTCAGGGACATTTATATGAAGTTTTGTCGATATTCGGTCTTTGTTTTCCTTGGCAAACCAGCGCAGGGTCGAGGCCAGCCCCAGTTCATCTAACATGACCGGGCGTAAATCTTTTACAATCAGTCTGATTTCTTTTGAAGTCTGATAAAGGCTGCTTGAAATGTCGCGTATCTGTTCGGAATCGAGAGAAGTGTTTTCCCCTCGTGAAAGTTTTAGGCCGACAGCAGCTAACGTTTGACAGACTCCATCGTGTAATTCGCGGCCAATACGGGATCGTTCCTGTTCCGTGGCATCGAGCAGCGCCTTGCGGGTCACGGTCAGGTCTTGCAGGCGATCCAACATGGCGTTGAATGATTCCATGAGGTTGTTCATTTCGTTGTTTTTTTTGCTGATCAAGACTCGGCTGTTTAATTCACCTTTTGAAATTTTTCCGATTGAATCGAGAAGTTTGCGGACCGGTGTCATGATTCCGGTCCAGAAAGTGAATGCCCAGCAAATGATTGCAATGAGCCAAGCTACACCAAGGCTAGAAAGGAGTATGTCTCTTTTTCCCTGAAGGGCGTGAACTCTTTCCAGATTCTTGAATGCGATGTCGTTTGCCAGTGAGGCCAGTGAATTAAGGAGTATTGAGATGTGGTTGAGTCTATAAAATCTGGCTTGGGTGAAGTTGCCGGAAAAGTCTGACCTGATTTCTTTTTCGTACATTTCCAGCATTTTGGAAAAAGTCGCGTCCAGTTGCCTCAGTTCGTGAAGCATTGTTTCAATGGTCTTAGCTTCTGCGGGGTGTTCATTTATGGCATCGTTCAGAGATGCAATTTTCATTTTCCACTGTTGTTTTACACGGACTACGCCTGCCCTATTCATTTCCGTTGCCAAACGATTGAGTGATGCAACTTCGTTGATAAGTTTGTAGGTTTGTTGATTTGAGTCCATGGCCTTTTTAATCTTGGAATCCACATAGACCATACCTGCCAGTGTGGCGACACAGAATGCCACCACACTGACGAGGAGAACAAATATGCGGGTTTTTATCGTCATGGATTAATGAATAAGGGTGACTTTTTTGGGAGCAACTTCTTTAAGTGGATCATAGGAAATCAGGTCGAGATAATTGCGGGGCGTTTTCCTGTTCACCAGATTGTTTCTGATGGCCCAGAGTTCGACGTCTTCCAACATCAGAAGTAGGGACTGGCGGATGCTTAAGTCGTAGTCAATTTCGTTACGGACAGTGTTTTCCATGACTTCAACAGGGTATTTCTTGTCTTTGGCAAGAATTTGAACACTTTTTTCTATGTCTGTTTTGAGAAGCGAATCTGCTTTGAGAATTGCACGCAGAACGCTTTTGAGCGTTTCCGGTGTTTTTGTGACCATGTCTGTTGAGGTGACCATGGTGACGCATTTACGCATGATCGTGTCGTCCTGAAAGATAAGCCAATCGTCTCCCAACATCTTTTTTGCCTTCTCAATGGGCATTCCGTGCATACAAAGAGCATCAACTTTGCCATTGGCAATAGCCGCTGGCATTTGCTTTTTGCTGAGAAAAACGATTTTTACATCGTTGCAGGAGACCCCGTTGATTTCCAGAAATTTGCAGATGTAAAAATGGGCAGTTGTCGCGTTGACTGTTGCGATTGTTTTTCCCTTTAAGTCGGAGATGGAGTTGATTCCGGCACTTTTTTTGGCAAGCACTTTGGTCTGGTTGTCGGTGTAACTGAGGGTGCCAACCAATCGATGCTTGGTTTTGTCAAAATCGGTGAGAACTATAGGGATGATGCTACACGCTACAAAGTCATCTTTCCCTGCGAGGTACTTGTCGAAACTCTGTTTCCCATTCTTATATGAATTGACCTTCCCATCGATTCCGTCTTGCGCAAGGAATCCTTGGTCACAGGCAATGTTGAGACTTCCAGCCATAGGGCCTGAACCAACTGAGAATGTCAGTTTGGTCTGGTCTGCCATGGCGATTGAAGCGGTTAAGAGGGCAAAGCACAGGGCGAGCAGGGAAAAACGTTTCATGAAATATCTCCACGGTTTTGTAGGTGTTACAGTTGCGTAAATATAGAATCAGTCAAATATATGCAATGGGCAAAGTTTTTTTGGGAATTCGAGTGGTGGGGTAAAATAGTTTTTTATTTCGAGTGTTTGTCCAATGATGACACAAAATACCCTACCTTGGGTTGTATGAAAATTAGGGTGTGCCCTCCTTTATAAGTGGAGCCTCACCCCATGGCGTAACATCTTACTTTTGCATAATTAATTACAAAATGGAGGTTTTAAAAGATGAGTGTGAAAGAAGATGTTGTGTATGCTTGGTTATTGGAACAGCGTGATGTTGGAAAAGTATCTGAAAAAGAAGTACTTGATATCTATAATTGCAAGAATCCCCACGAATGGCTAAATGGTTTACGTGCGTTGGTGAATAAAACCAACGATGCGACTCCATTGGAAATTCTGACGGGTAAATGTGATTATGATTGCTCCAAAGCGGATTCTTATTGCTGACGACCATGGTTTGGTACGGGAAGGACTTCGACAACATGTCGAGTCTCAGAGTGATTTCTGTGTCGTTGGAGAGGCCGCGAACGGAGAAGAAGCTCTCAGCCTGATTGAGAAGAAGCAACCGGACTTGTTGTTGCTTGATCTTTCAATGCCGAATTTGAGTGGTATTCAGGTTATTGAGACGGCCCTGTTGCTGAAACCGGATATTCGTATCTTGATCGTTACAGCTCATGGCTCCAGCTCTTTTGTGTACTCGGCTTTAAAGGCGGGGGGACATGGCTATCTTCTTAAAACAGAGGATAGCCGGGATGTCCTGCGTGCCATGAAGTGTGTGTTGGAAGGGCAAAGCTATCTCAGTCCCGAAATAACAAGCGAAGTCATTCGAGGGTATGTTTGTGGAGGGAGCCAAGTCGATGGTGAAGACAGGCTTACAGACCTCACGCCAAGAGAATGTGAGCTTGTGAAACTCATTTTGAATGGCGTTACCAAGAATCTTGCCCTGGCGAATAATTTGTTTGTTTCTACCAAGACCATTCAGAAGCACAAAACAAATATTTTTCGTAAGTTGGATGTCTCTGACACTCACGAACTTATTGATTTGTTGAGGGAAAATGACCTCAACTGTTCGAAATGATCGTTTTATTCCTTGTTGAATAGTTTCCCAAGAATATGCCGGTTAGGCTTTGAGGATGCAGATAAGCCTTTCGCGTTTATTTTTAAGCGTTTGCAATGTGCTCTGCCGTGTTTACAGCTATGCATGTTTCAGCCATGAGCTTGAGGCAATTGATATAAGCAGGAATGCTTCTGGCCCTGTATGCCGCGAGATGGGTAGATCCGTCGTACACATCGAAAATCCATTCGTTGCCGTCTTTGTGTTCAAAAACTGTGCACTCAAAGGAATCTTCGTCACCCAAGGTTCTCATTTTGCTATATCCCTTGTGCTTGAAGAGATCGTTTGTTTGCATTTCTGTACAGTCTGAAACGTCCCATTTATGAGATGTGCTTTCGGCCCCGTCTTCATGAAAATCAAATATTCTGAAGTCTTCCCACATAATTATCTCCTGTCTTAAATTATCTGTTTAGAACTTGGTTTATTCTACCGTTAATGCGGTATGGAATAGAACATCCTGTTGTTTGCGGTAAAAAGTTTGAGCTGGAATCCACCCCCGGATTTGATCATTTCGTTTTGGAACCGGGGGTGAGGAATTGTACGCGTGAGGTCGGTGGTTCGGCGTCTATTCCGCAGGCATCGCCTGTGTAATTTGCGTTGTCTTCATGAGCCATCGTGATGGGAGGCTCTTTGGCCGTGGGATACCCATATGATTTGGGACTGAGCTTGCGGCGTCGATTTGCGAGGTGGTTGATCACGTTCTCGAGCAATTCGGGTTCGGTTGCGTCCGGGTCAACTGTAAGCAGAGCATGCTCAAGTGTTGCGACGGCCTTAGATACAGGACCGAGGGCATCGGCTACGGGTGTTTCGATTTGAGCTTCTGTGTCTTGATGAGGAGCAAGAGGAAATGCCTTCCCCTTTTTTGCGAGCTCTCGCTGATCAAACATTTCCCCTTCACCGAAGAGAAGCCAGTTCCGATTTACTTCTGGGAATTCTTTTAGAATTCTAAGGATCAGGGAGAATCGAATACGATCCTGATCTTTTTTGCTGCGGTAGCAGTGGAATGTCGCGGGGTTCACATCGATATTTCGACAGAATGCCGACCTACTTTTAGGAAAGTAATGGTCAGCAACCCGCTCTAATCTTTCGAAAAGCTCCACTTCTTCACGCAATCCTTTTAGAAAACTAATAAAATCGATTGACGATCTTTTAGATTTCTAATAAATATTTCCTCAACAGTTAGCGCAAACAAGCGCACGAACATTTAACACAATGGTTTACGTATTATGACCACATCATCCCGTCAAGGTCGCATCGCTGGCTGGCTTAAGATGAACCAGTCTTCAGTCAAGGAGTTGGCAGGACATCTGTCTTTGTCGGTCGCCCACACAAGTCGGTTGTGCAACGCCGGAGAGGTCCCGACTGATGTGCTTCTATCCATGAAATCCTTTGTCACGCCGACAGGGAAACACATTCCTTTGAATCTTTTGCCGTCTGGTCGGGACAAAAAGCCCGGCCCTGCTCCTGGTTGGCTTGATCGCAAACTTGCGGAGGCCCGTCAGGCTGCGTCTTCGGATGCGGCCTGATTAAAGGGAGTCCAGTCTTTTTGTAGCATGATTTTTTCTGCCTGACATGCGGTAACATTCAAGGAGGATTACCGTGCCCAAGAATCTCAAAGATGCCAATTTTTATGATGGGTTCAATGAAGCCCTGCACGACCTGGTCAAGTTCGCTCCCAACGGGAACTCGGCTCGACGGATTGCGGCCTTGACCGGCCAACCGTATTCCACACTCATGAACGGCCTGTCCTGCGCTGAATCCAATGCCGGGTGCAAGCTCGATATAGGTGCTCTTGAATCCCTTATTTCAGCCTCTGGTGGTGAGCCGTTTATTGCTCGGTATTTTGCCGTCAAAGCTGGTGGCGTGTTTGTGGAGTTGCCCAGATTGGACGGCGATGAAAGTGAAGCACGCAAGGTGGCCATGGAGACCATGTCCGAGCTGGGCGCATTGTGTCGGAGTTTCGATCACGCTCAGGACAAGAATGGTCCCGGTGGCGAACAAGTCACCAACGATGAGCTGGAAAAGTTTGAAGCGCAGGGGAACAAGCTCATGAGCAAGGCCAAGGCAGCCATAGTGGCGTGTCGACAGGTACTCAAGAATCGCAAAAGCGGGGAGGGCTAGTTCAATGGCGAGACAATCCATGAACGTGTTGAATGCGGATCAGCGAATGCGAATCCTCAAGATGGCGATGAACTTGGAGCAGAATAATGGCGTTGATGCTGTGTTGAGTGCTTACGACCGGATTCTGGATCGACTCGGGCAAGGGATATTTGTGCCGCCGATCATTGAGAGCGGGGTTGGAGAGCTTGTCGAGCAGTTCATCGAGTCAAGGTTGGAAGCCAAGGAAGGAACCAAGGTTCAAGCTTCCCATTTTTACGAGTGGTTTTGCGATTGGTATCAGGACAATGGTTTGCCGGAAGCGGACAGGCCTTCGCAACGGGGAGTTGGCGGGTACATGCGGGCCAACAGGGAAGTGAAGGATTCCAATGTTGTTTTTTATCTCGGGATCGCCACCAAGGAGGGCTAGTCATGACCGATGCGACCGACAGAATTCAGGACATTGAGCGGCAGCTTGTCAGGTTGTTGAAGGACGCCCGGAATGGAGTTGTTCATCTGCCGGAGCATGGTCGTATCAGGCTGGCCCATCGTTTTCTTGAAGGGGTTCTTGATGAGCGCATCATCAAGGCGCAGCGGGTGTCGGCCATGGTGGCGACGCAGGGTGGGATGGATCACTCGGTCCCGGCTGGGGACAGGTAGCAAATTTCCCGGCCTGTGTGATTGGTCGGGTTTCGTAAACGGTCTGAGGGAGCGGGTTGTCCGTCCCCCTGGGCCGGAAAAAAGGGAGGCAGCATGATGGTCTATTTCGATGAAATAATGACGGGCATGGTTATCTGCTTTGGTTTGGCTTTCTTTTGGGCCTTGATCGGTACGATTAACGCTTTCCGGGCGATGTTTCAGAATCGCCGTAATCGGTTGAAATTTGATTCGAGGTTGTCGTCATGACGTGGAGTGAAAAACAACAGGCACGTGAAAAGGTTTTGGCAATGGTGATGCTTCGGCTGTTTCGCTCCAAGGAATCTGATATTTCTTTATCGAAACTCTCGGAACTTTTCGAGATGGAGTCTCTGCCGGTTGCTGCCAAGTTTTTTACGTATTCAGCTTTTTCGAATTGGGTCGGCAGGCAGGCGGATCTGACTGTGATCAAGGTCCAGGAAGGGCGGCGGAACGTGAACGTTTTGCATCTCGACACCCCGGCGGCAATGTTCGTCGGGTCCAGGACCGGGGAGTCCATAACCATCGATTTTCAGGCCCTGCGGCAACAATCCAATGCAGCGCCGCTTGGCGATTCCATTTTTCATTCCAGCATGCAGCACGAGGCGCGGTCATGACCAAACTCAAGAGCCGTGATCTGCTCCCGGTCAAGAGCCGGTGCAACGATCAGGAATGCCCCTGCTGGGCCAACGACTGCGCCCGCGCCGAGATATGGAAAGGCCTTGGCCGATTCAACTGGCTGCCTGCTAGCGTCCGACGTGCCGGGGCGAAGAAGTGTGCGCGGAGGATTGATTTGGTGACGTTGGAGGAGAGTGGGGTTGAGGATGAGGGGGGAGGCAGATGATTAAGGCTATCCCCTTTAATGCGGACATGACGCTTGCCATTCTGGACGGCGACAAGACGCAGACACGTCGAGTCGTAAACCCACAACCGTTTCGCTTCAACTCTGTCGAGTTTAAGGACGGACACCTGATTGAATGGCGCCATGCAAACGGTCTTTGGGATTTGAAGCGTCACATGGCACCAGCACATAAGGCTGGCGACATCCTTTGGGTGCGAGAATCAGGAGAGGTTACGGGGTTCGACTATTGCCCTCTGCGAGTGGGTGTCTTTTACAAGGCTGACGGTTTCCAAAAAACAATTCTCATGCCAGAGCGTCTCCAGCGTGAAGACGGCCTTGCTGGGCTACCTCGTTGGGCTTCTGAGACTCGCGGCATTCCTAATGGAATTTTCAAGGAGGCTGCCCGCCTTTTCATCAAGATCACCAATGTCCGCGTTGAACGTCTCAATGATATCCGTCCCGAAGATGTGTACGAGGAAGGGTTCGCTGGCTCAAGCGAGGACCTGCACCCATGGGACTTGTACGCCGAAGCCGAGCAAGCATTTATAGACACTTGGGATTCACTCTATTCCGCCAAAGAACTTGGCTGGGAAGACAACCCCTGGGTGTGGGTCTACGAGTTCGAGCGCACCGACAAGCCCGCCGATTGGCCGGGGAATTGATAGGCAGTTGACCATGTTATTTACGCCAGAACCGATACTTGATTCTGCTCTCCAGCTGGAGAGCAAGCTGCACCCAAGTGTCGGGGGCGATGTCTTTGATGAAATCCAGAACGATAGAAAGAAAAATATCCATGATGGTTCTCCTTTGGCTTTCGCCGTTGAAAAAAAACGTCATGGACACTCTCTTTTTGAGGCCTTTTTGGGTGGTTGTCAAATGCCTGTAAATTAGCGGTTTTTCCTTTTGGACGACATTAATAAATAGCAACCGAGTATTCAAAATAAGGAGACAAAATGAAAATCACAGAACATCCCAACATCGTGAAAGCGGCAAATGAAATTGCATTGGATAACGGTTGCGTAAATCGCTTTGAAGAATTCAACGCTAACAAATTTGACGTAACTCTTGACGGCGAGATCCTTGACCGAGTGGAGAAGATTCTCGGCATCCTCAACGATGAAGCACTTGATATTGTTTGTTGTGGCGACGAGTCCGAGGCTCGTGCCATTTGCGGACTGTTCGGCGTGACAGGCATGGCAGTTTCTCAAACCCTCAACGAAATATTCGAGCAGGTGTAAAATGAAGGATTTGAAGAATCGGGCAGAGCGCATTTTGCTCTACATGCTGAACATGGACCCTTCCGACACTGAGCCACATATGGGCCTGGAATGCTCCCCTATCTATAAGGACGGCAAGGAAGACCCTGCAACGGCGGTTCAGATTTACGGCCCTATCGAATGTGATGTGCAACCCCTACTTTTCACCGCCCACCGTTGGCCCGGTGCCGATACGATTTGGACCGCCGATATTATCACCGACGCGCCCCACGTCATTGACGAATTGCTTGTGCATACGTCCGACCTGGAAGCCGAGAATGGAAGGTTACGCCGAAGACTCGGCAAGGAAACGGCCAGGGCAGAGGCAGGGGAAAAGCTCTGTATCTCTTTGCAGGGCTGTCCCGTGAAGCTGCCGCCCGGTGTCCGCACCTACATCACCAACTACTATGAGCGCATTAAGAGCCTCGGATAAATCTTAGAATCAGCAGTAAGGAAACTATGCAGACCAGACTAAGTCACAGCCGGGCAGCGCAAGAATACATAGAATACGATGCGCAGGGTCAGCCCCATGATGGCAAGGCAACTCAAAGCGAGAGGGCCGTAAAATTCCCATATGTAGAAGTTGCGCCAACTATTTTTCTGGTGCGCCCAAAACTCTTTGTCGAACGCTACGAGAGCAGGGATAAGGCGGTCGTCAATGTCAACAAGCTGTGTCTTGATAACCCCAATACTTCCAGAGATGGTGCCCAACCTGTCCACGGCTCTTTGATCTTTGCCGGACAGGATGTCCTTTTCCAAATCCCTTTTGGACAAATAGTCAGCAACTTCAAGGCATTCTTGAACGTATCTCTTAAGGCTGCCAAATATAGAATCAATAGTTTGCCAGGCGGTGGTTTGGCTCACTTCTATTCCGTTTGTTCCCTTAGAAGCAATTCCTTTATTTCCAATGGTGTTCGCAATCGAGTCTGGTTCTCCAGTAGAACGCAAACGCCATTTCATCAAGGTTCCCCGACCCAACATAAAGAAATAGCTTGTGAAGTAGAGAGCCACAGCCAGCAGGATGAAATCAAAATGAGGCCATGGGAAACCCAGATTGTTGCCGATAACGGTGAACGTCCCATCAAGCAGGCCATACAGGGCTTGGAAGGCACAAAGTATAGCACAGAGCAGCATGTTGCGGCGTATTTTATAGGCTTGGAGGGGGAGCGTTATAAAGGGGTTTTCCTTCATATATTCGGAGGGCTGTTTCTCGTCGGTCTTTTGGGTCGGGTCTGCCATAGAGGCTCTCTCCATCATAAACATGGATTAGGGGAAATGATTATTCGGAAGGATGCTCCCTACGGGCATGTATTGTCAACTAAGCTGGCCGCGTAGGTCATAGAACTCAGCACTCAACGCACAAAGCCTCGCACAGGGCGAGGCTTCGGCAAATGAATACGTGTGGCCGGGAACACCCCGGCACAGGGAATGACATGACAGATAATCAGATTGAAAAGCAAGAATTTCTGCTCAGAGCGCGGCCCGGTAATTTTGAAGGTCTTATTGTTTGCCCACGCTGTGACGGCTGGGGAACAGAAGAGCTTGATGCGCCTGAGAGTGAATATAAGCCCTGCAAGCTGTGCAAGGGCAAGCGCGTGGTGAAGAGGCGTGTGAATGTTGTTGTTGAAGACCTGCCCTTTAGGGGCGGGGAAGTATAAAGGGAGGATTGTATGGAAGCTACACCCGAACAGATACAGGTTGCGGCTCAGGCTTTGATGCCTGTTTTGAAACCAGTTCTGGAGGAGTCGTTTCGGCGAGCCGGAGAGATCGAGGCGCTTAAGCGGAAGTTCGCGTTGACTCCCAACGAAGTGTTTGTTTTGACGGGCATCCCCTCCGGGACGCTCAAGAATTGGCGAAGTGGTGGTAAGGGGCCGGAATATTCCAAGGAAGGAAGCAAGATCGTTTATCCGGTCAAGAACCTGCTTTCTTGGCTTGACCGGACCGGGAGGAGGACCGTTGATGCTTAATCATGGATTCGAATTTGCCAACGGCTTGCAGATGGACGTCGGGGCAAAGATGGGCATACCGTTTGGTCATTTCAAGGCTGCGGTGTCCAAGGAGTTGCGAGATGACATAGAGGGGCACGCCCTCGACCGCCAGCCACGAGGCAAAGGAGTGGCGCAGGGTGTGGAAGACCACCTTGTCTCTGGTTTCCTCGATGCCCTTATTGAATTCAAGTTTCTCTACGGCGCGGGGGAATGCGCGACTGATGCGCTTGATCTGAACGCCGCCACGGCCAGGGAACACGAGCTGGCCGGGAGTCATGGGGATGCGCTTCAATTCCCGCTTGGCCTCTTTGGTGAGGTAGACGGTTCGGCCCCGATAGTTTTTTGTTTCGGAGAGTCGGATTTGTCCCGCTTTGAGGTCGACATGCTCGCCACGCAAGGCGAAAATTTCACTGGCTCTCATGCCGGTGTGGAGCGAGAGCAGGGCTATCTGGTAAGTCTGGATGCTGCGTTTTTTGACATTTGCCAGGAGTTTGTCAGCCTCTTTGACCGAAAGGAAGCGAACGCGAGTGTTGTCCGTTCGCGGCATCTTGATGTTGCGGGTAGGTATCTGGCCGCTCCACAGCTCCCACTCCACGCATTTGTTGTATACCTGACGAACCAGGCCGAGGACGTGTGTCACCGTCTGCGGGGCATACGTGTGGAGCAGCTCGGCTTTGATATCCTCCAGGTCAAGCGGGGTGATCTTCGAGAGAAGCTTGCCGCCAATCCTGTCTTTGAGATGCTTTTGGTAACGTTTGTTTTCGTTGGACTGGGTCTCCGGGTGCTTGGAGAGCGCGAGGTGGGTGTCTTTGAAGCGCTGCCACGCCTCGTCGAAGGTGATGTCAGTCCCGGTGATGGACGATGGCAAATCGCCTATTCGGGCCTGCCGGACACGTTCGCCTCGGACTTGGGCTGCGAAGGCTGCGTTGACCTTCTCCGAGCGTTTGCCGACCTTCTCCCACTTGGGCTTGCCGTCGACTCTGTAAACGATGTAGAAGGTCCCATCAGGCTTTCCCTGCCAGCGGTGTTGTTGCGATTCCCGGAAGTAGACACCGACCTTGCCCTTGATCTTTTTCATGTCGAGTTCCTTCTAACTTTTTTCTATCGCACGGCGTGTTTTTCTATCTTTTTTCAAACGCACGGCGTTACCCATCGTGACGGCCCGTTCTTTATATCCTCCTGTACGTGCAGGGTTTGTGACGGTCAAGTCCTCAGCGTGACTTGCGGCTCTAATCCTGTGATCGGATTCCTAATCCTGGTGCCGCATGTTCGAATCATGCTGGGGGCACCATGTGGAAATAGAGCCCGTTCTCCTTGGAGAGCGGGCTTTTTTCTGTTTAATGATTGCGTGTACGCCGCAGTTGTTGCAATTATCTATATAATCCTGTTATTTTATTATGAATAGTAAATAGATGATGAATGGGGAGTTTGCGGAAGTTGTTTTTGCCGAAGACGTTTGAATCGGAATGGAGTGGATAGTCGTATGAGAAACAGAGATTGGTTTTTGGGGAAAAAAAGTGTGCCAGCTTTATGCATGGCGGTAGCCGTGTTCCTGATGGTCGGTTGTTCCTCTTCTTCCAAGGGGGAAGCCATTGATCTTATGCCTGCTCCCGCCATTTATTCCGAGTTTGTCAATCCCTTTGAAAAGGACGTGCTTCCTCCTAGTACTATTTATTATGCCACCAACCGTGCGCCTGCTGTCGAAGGAGAGCTTGCTTATAGCTCGCTTCGAGGGGGCGTTCTTCGGTTTGGTGCCGCCAGTATCAAGATGGGAGAGGGGGATTTTAGTTGGGAGGAAGCCAAACGTATTTCTTTGCTCAAAAATCGAACGGACAAATATCCTCTCAAAGTGGAAAGCGTCAATGAATATGGTGTGCTTGGTTCAAGTTTGAACGGATTTGTTGCAAAGGATTTTAATGAGGTCGGAGTGGAAACGACCGGTAAGGAATTTGCTCGGCATATCGATGAAAAATTGAGTCGGTCAAAACGGAAAGATGTTTTTGTGTATGTCCATGGATACAAAGTTGACTTTAATAATCCTATTTTGGTTACGGCTGAATTGTGGCATTTCCTTGGATACGATGGTGCTTTCATTGCCTATTCATGGCCGTCCACGCCGAGAACGTTGGCATATTTGTCAGATCTTGAGACTGCGGAGCTTTCATCATATCAGTTCCGGGCATTTTTGGAATTCCTTGCAAAAAAGACGGACGCTGAGCGAATTCATATCGTTGGTTACAGTGCTGGGACTCGGATTGTGGATAAGGCGCTTTTCCAGCTGACCCTTGCCAACAGGCACGTTTCAAAGGAAGGTTTGAAGGAGTTAAAGCTCGGCCATGTGATGCTTATCGGCAGTGATATGGATGGCGCTATTTTTGCGGCGAATATTCGGGAAGGTATGCTCGATATCGTCGAAGATCTTTCTGTTTATGTGTCAGATTCTGACAGTGCTGTGGCTGTGGCGGAATGGCTTTTTGATTGGGGAAGGCTTGGTCAAGTCTCGCGTGAGATGTCTGTGCCGGTGAAGAGTTTTCTTGAGGCCAATCCCAAGCTCCGCGTTATTGATGTGACAGGGGCAGCGGATGCAGATGCCGGAAATGGGCATGGATATTTCCGTGATAGTCCCTGGGTCAGTAGTGATATACTCATGACCTTGATGTACGACCTGCCACCTGAAGAAAGAGGATTGGCCAAAGATGTCGATATGCCCATATGGGAATTCCCAGAGGATTATCAAAAGCGGCTCTTAGAAAAATTGCACATTAAATTACAGGCTCAGTAAAAAGTGGTTCTTGTGGATGGAGGCGCCATTTTTTGTGAAGTTTGTGATGTGCTGTTGCGTATCATAAAGGGCTACAGTTGTAATAACTGAAGCCCTTTTTCGAAAGTTTCATAAGTGGTTGTGAATAATGATTATCCCGTTAATTCAATCATTTATTATTGGAATATAGAAGTGAGATGTCTTTGCTACATAGCAAATCGAGATTTCGTTTGATTTTATCTTCGGACCAGTCCCACCATTTTAATTTTAGAAGTTTTTCAATGTCATCTTTGTTAAAACGGGTTCGAATGGGTTTGGCTGGGTTGCCCCCAACGATGGTGTAATCCGGTACTTCACGGGTCACAACGGCTCGAGCAGCGATAACAGCTCCATTTCCAATAGTGATTCCAGGCATAATTATGGCTTCTGTTCCAATCCATACGTCATTGCCGATTATGGTATCCCCTTGGGGAATATAACCGTCCTTTGCTTCGGTAAAGTCTGGTTGGTAATGAAAGGGGTATGTGGAAATCCAATCATACCGATGGCCTTGATTGCCTGCCATAATAAAAGTGGCACCTGAACCTATTGAACAATATTTGCCAATGATGAGTTTGTCGACGTTATCCCGCTCTGGGTGCAGGTAACGAACGTTTTCTTCGAAGTGTTGGCCATGATAGTATCCTGAATAATAACTGTGGTGGCCAACAAGAATGTTTTTGTTCGTAATATTTGGCCGTATTTCATATCCTTCAAATGGAGATTTAAAAGGGCTTTTCTGCATTATATTTATCCTTGTAAAGTGGAAAATTGGAATACTAAATCGATTTGGTGTTAGCCGTGTAAATCCTCTAAAGTTTTAATTATATTATCTTCTACAATTGTGACCGTCCATGGATTTAATGAGTGAACTCTTTCCTTACTTGATTTCTTGATCCTTGAGCGATAGTGCATCGCCACGACGTTATCTTGTATTGGAGCCATATAATGACACAGAATTCCTTTTCCGATCTTTCTTTTTCTCTTGATATGCCCAAATGGGCCGTTTCAACCCTTGAATCATTACCAACGCATATGCCGACGCCGGAAGAGCGCATGGCGGCTGTTATCGAGTTTTCGCGACAGAATTTCCTGAGGAATACTGGTGGGCCTTTTGCTGCTGGAGTGTTTGAACGGGATTCCGGGCGGTTGGTCGTTATCGGCGTGAACCGCGTTATGCCGTACAATTGTTCGTCAGCGCATGCCGAGATCATGGCCTTGTCATTGGCTCAGAAGATGCTCGGGACCTATGACCTTGGCGCTGAGGGGCTTCCAGCCCATGAGTTGGTAGTCAACTGGCGGCCTTGTGCAATGTGTTTCGGAGCAGTGATATGGTCCGGGGTGCGTTCGTTGGTTATTGCAGGGTCCGGGCCGGAGTTGGAAGAAATTACCGGGTTTGACGAAGGGCCGGTCAGTGAGAATTGGCGGGTTGAATTGGATCGACGCGGTATTTCCCTGACTAATGATGTCCTGCGGGATGAAGCTATTGCCGCCTATCGTGAATTCGCGGCTTCACAGAACACCGTTTATAATGCGCGGCAGGGGAATTAATGACGTCTACTTCTCGTGCCGTCATTTTACGGCACGAGAAGTAGACGGTTAAAGAATTGTTATTCGCTTTTCAATGAAGCAATCAAAGCCTTGAGCTGCACCGACTGTGCGGCAAGGTCCATGATGGCTTCCGTCGCCTGTCCCATGCCTTCAGCTGTTTCAGTGGAGATGCTGTTTATTTCATCAGCAGCCCGATTTATTTCCTCACTTGCGGCGGATTGTTCTTCACTTGCTGTTGCGATGGAGCGCACACGATCAGAACTGTCGTTCACTAGCTCGACGATATCCTGCAATTCTTGACCAGCTTTTTTGGCCAATCCGGTAGTCATCGATACGACCTCGTTGGTGTCGTTCATGTGGTTAATGTTACTTTCGGTGAGTTTTTGAATCGAGCCGATGGTACTTTCAACTTCCTTTGTGGCGGACATGGTTTTTTCAGCCAGTTTCCTGACTTCATCTGCCACGACCGAGAATCCTCTCCCGGCTTCTCCTGCACGGGCAGCCTCAATGGCGGCATTCAGAGCCAGCAGGTTTGTTTGGTCTGCAATATCATTGATGACATTGATTATTTCACCAATGCCAAGGGCGCGTTCTCCCAAAGAATGCAGGCTCTCCCGCATGGCCTTAGTCCTGTCTGACACGGTGCCTATGGCTGTGATGACTTCTTCAACAACAGTCAGGCCGGATTCTGCCACGGTTTTGGCGTTGTCAGTCTTTTCGGCTGCAGTGGAAGCATTTGAAGCGACTTCAAATACCGTTGCGTTCATTTCTTCCATTGCTGCTGCGGTTTCGAGCGTCCTTAGCTTTTGAGTCTCGGCACCCTGTGCGACCTGTTGTACCTGAGCGGCAAGCTGCTCACTGGCTATGGAAAGATGGTGCGATGAGTCTTCTAATGTAACCGCTGCCTCATGGCGGGCAGTAATTCCGGCCTGCTCTGCGTGAGTTTGCGCTTCTTCAGCTGTTCTTTTTGCTTGCATGGCCTGTTGTTCATGCTCTTTTGCCGTCTCGATTTGTTTGACAAGATTTTTGTTTAGTTCTTCAATTTCCTGCATACCCTTGTTTATTTCGGCATGGAGAAACATTTTTTCATCTTTGGCGTTTTTCCATGACGCCCAGAGAATGGGGATGAGAAGAAGAAGGAGTGCGAACCCTTTGCCGATGGACATGAGCGCGCGGGAGAACAACATGTCGTGGATGTCGTTCATTCTGATATCGGCTCCGGTGACATATCGGGTGCCATCCGGGGCCGTGAATGGAACCAGTATGCAATGAAAGTTTCCATCGCTGTTTTCATAATCTTTAAATACCGTCTTGTTGGAAGAAAATATGTTTTTTAGCGTCGCACTTGCATCCACACAGGGGGCCATGAATTTAATGTAGTCTCTCGCTGCAATGTCGTCGCGAGAAGCATTGGAGCTGGTATAAAACACGTCGCCGTTTTTCTTGATCATCGAGTAGAGGTTGACGATGTTCGTGTCTTTTATGGCGTCATTCAAATCTGAAAGTATGCTGGTGTATGTTTGCACATCAGATTGTTTTGCAGCAATACCAACATGGTAGTCCTTTCCGATGATTGCAGGGATGACATGTGCGGCATTTTTGAGTTGTTCATCTGTTGCATGCAGCACCTGATTCTTGGTGGAAAGGTATTCGTATCCAGAGAAAAGGAAAACGCCGAGTATATAAACGGCAAAAGCAATAGTCAGTCTAAGTACATTCTTTTTCATGAGAGGTTCTATCTTTTTTTTGTGGTGAATATATTGTCGCAGAATGGACGATGACTGACAGTCATCGTCTATTGTTTGGCACACGTAACCGATTGACTTCATAGTGAAAGTTGCAGTTTGGAAACGTCGAAGCCTGCGTCATCAGTGTGGAAAGTCAGGGAGAAAGATCGTGGACTATCGAGTGCATGTACATCCAGCTATTCATTGAGTATCTTTTTCGAGACAATTCTGATGAAATAGTCTGTAAATACAAAGTCTTGTACCAATACTTATATGCATTATATTGAGTCCACATGATGTGAAATCGATCCATAGGCCATCACTAGGGAGTCGTCAACATCAATGCATCCCTTCAAGTGTGAAGAAAGATCATCTGTTGGATGTGTGTATGGGAGCATGGAACAGAAAAAGTTTTTCCAAAGAGACAAGACGCATTGGTTTTTCAACATTGCTTGGAGAATGATAATTGATGACAGGGGATTGATTTTGGGCGTAGCTTTTTGACGACCAATTCTTTTTTTTACGAAGTCATGGTGGAGGAGGCGAATGAACCTCGTTATTGTGCTCGCATCGATGGTTCTTCAGTTTACGGCTGGTTTTTTAGCCTTGCGACTTATCATTGATACTGATCGCAGTTGGGCCTGGATCCTTCTGGCTGCGGGGATTTTTGCTATGGCGTTTCGCCGTGTTCATACTTTGTACGCGATGTATTCAAAGGGCGTTGACCCCTCGCTGCTCTATGAAGGCCTTGGATTGGCTGTCTCCATTCTTCTTTTTTTTGGTATTTTCATGGTTGCCCCGATGATACGGGATATGCGCAAAGCGACGGCTCGTTTGGCGCGAAGTGAAGAACGGTACAGGACTGTTGCCGAATTTACACACGACTGGGAGTATTGGCTCGCACCTAACGATACGTATCAGTATGTTTCTCCGGCCTGTGAAAGAATCACCGGGTACGGCCCGGATGAGTTCTTCCTTGATCCTGAATTATTTGAACGATTGATCCATCCCGATGATCGTGAAGTGGTGTTGAGTCAGATTTCTTCGGTTGAAAAGATGCACCAGCGCATGCGGTTTGATTGTCGGATAATCGCCAGGGATGGACGTATTCATTGGGTCGCGTACAACAGCATGCCTGTGTATTCTCCAGATGGGCTTTATCTTGGCGTTCGTGCGTCGGTGAGAGAAATTGAACATCGCAAACGGTTGGAGGTCGAACTACGTGAAAGCCGTGCTTTATATCAGGGATTGATCCAAGATTCCCGGTCCATGATATTTCGGCTTGATCCTTCGGGGCTGGTGACATTTGTAAACAATCAGGTCCTCGGCTGTTGGGGATGTGTCGAGTCTGATTTCCTTGGAAAGTCGATTAAGGATATCCTTTTGGGCGATGGTGCTGGTTCTGATGGAGCTTACCAAATGGATGATTTTTTGACTTCTGGCGGACGGTTTGAACTGGAAACGACAGTGAAAATGTTCTGCGGAAGTACCATCTGGTGTCAGTGGGGTGGCAGTGTACTTCGGGATATTGAAGGCGGGATTAGTGGTTTTGTTCTTGTTGGGCTCGATGTTTCCAATCGTAAGGCTTTGGATAAGTTGAAGGAGAATGTGACACGGGTTGTTCGACATGATCTCAAGTCTCCGCTTTCCGGTATTATCGGCATCCCGCGCCTGCTTCGGAAGGACAACAATATCACTCCACGACAGGCTGATTTGCTTAAAGCTGTTGAAGATGCTGGAAGCCTTATGCTCGAACTTCTCAATCAATCCATTAACTTATATAAGCTGGAAACTGGGACTTATCGATTCAATATTGAGGAATTTGATCTTGTTGAATTGCTCGGTATTATTGTGAAATCCATTCAGGTCAGTCAGGAACGACCAGCAAGTGTTGTGGTGACGATGGACGGAAATTCTGTGGGGAATGAAGGGCAATTCTTGATTTGTGCTGAGCAGCCGCTTGTTTTTTCACTTTTTAGCAATCTGTTGCGAAACGCTTTTGAAGCCAGCGAGAAAGAGCCGATCAGCGTGGATTTGCGAAATGATGGCGGGTGTGTGGTTCGTATTCATAACGCCGGGGTGGTTCCTGAATCCATACGAGCGTCTTTTTTTGAGAAGTACGTCACCGAAGGAAAGCCCGGTGGCACGGGACTGGGAACCTTTAGTGCGAAGCTTATCGCACAGTCCCATGGAGGTGATATTACAATGGATTCGTCAGCAGGAAGCGGGACGATCGTTACAGTCTGGCTCCCCCTGAAAACGGAGTGCTTTTCCTGTTAATCCTTTATTCCTCGATCAGCCCTTAAAAAATATCGAGTCATTTCAGCCCGACTATTGTGGAATCATGACCACCGTGGAGATCAAAATCAGGGGCGAGAGTCTAAAAGGGGTATCGCCGTTTAAGCCTGTGAAGGGATGACTTTTACGCAGTACATTTGGTTTTTGTCCCTGGAACCGGCGGAATTGAAAAGGAGAAGCAACTGCCTTTCCCAAAAGTCGATTCAACCCAAATCGCCCCGCCGTAGTGCTCCACGATTTCTTTACAAATGGTAAGGCCAAGTCCGGTTCCTCTATCTGCTATGCGAATGGTGTCACCCAAGGGCGATTTGTGAAATTTTTCGAACAGGTGAGGCAATTCTTCGTCGGGGATTCCTGGTCCTGTGTCAATGATAGACAGGATCAAGCTCTCGCCGTTGTCCCGCAGGGAAACAGTTACGGTTCCATGTGGAGTGAATTTGTAAGCGTTATTGAGCAGATTGATAAGCACCTGATGCATTTTATCGGGGTCGGCGTGAATGAGACGTGAGGTCGACGGTAAATCGGTTTTGAGTTGCACCCCGGTTTTGGCGGCAAAGCTGCCAGAGGCCGTAGTGGTCGCTTTGGTGATGATATCGCAGGGATTAAGAAGGGAGTCGTGCCAGGCCGCTTTGCCTGATTCAATACGATTGATATCCAGGAAATCATTGATAAGGCGTGTGAGGCGTTCGCCTTCTGTGTCGATAATTCCGAGATTATCCCGAATGCGTTCGCCCTTTCCTTTAAGTTGCTTGTTCTCCGTGAGAGGGTGGAAATATCGCGTGAAATCACGGGCGCAGAGTTTGGCAAACCCACGTATGGATGTCAGCGGTGTGCGGAGTTCATGAGAAACTGAAGAAACAAGAGCTGACTTGATTTCATCCAATTTGCGAAGTCGTTTGTTGGCATTTTCGAGTTCAGCAGTCTGTGTCTTGAGTTCTGCGGTTCGTTGATCGACTTTTGATTCCAACTTTTCGTTGAGTCGGGTCAGGGACTCTTCGTTGGCTTTGCGTTCAATGGCCATGGCCACCTGCTCGGAAACGGCTATCATGAAAGTGACGTCTGTTTTTGAGTATTGCAGGGGGTTGGAATAATCCTGTACGACCATGACGCCCATGACCTTGCCATTCAGTCTGAGTGGAACACCAAGCCATGCCGCAGGGGGAGTACCGATGATGCCAATTTTTTTGGTCATGGCAATATCGTTTGGACGAGCCGAGGAAAAACGGAAAGGGTTGCCTGTCCTATATACATTGATGGACAGGCTGTTTTGGTTCGGATCGCTGATGCCACTGATGTCGATATAGTCATCTTTTTCATCGCGAAAATAAACGAATCGCATCGTGTCTGTTATTTCATCGACCTGTGCAATGAAGAAATTTTTGGCGTGAATCACATCAGCAATAATGGCGTGAATGGCACAGTAGAGTTCGGAAAGGTCGCGAGTGATGGTTATGGCCGCAGAAATGGCATAGAGAGCTTTTGTCGTGCTTTCATTGAATCGACGCGTAGTGATGTCCTGAAGAAATCCCTCGTAATACTCAATATCTCCATTGTCGTTATAAATCGCACGGGCGTTTTCGGATATCCATATTCTGGATCCGTCTTTGCGTTTGATGTGCTGCTCGTAGTTTTGCAGCGTGCCGTTTTTAGCGAGTTCTTGTAGAAAAACTTGCCGATCATTTGGGTTGACCCACATCTGTTGACAGATGTTGTTGATGGTATTGATCATTTCCGTAGGACTGTTGTATCCCATATAGCGGGCCATGGCAGTGTTGACCGTCAGGAATTGTCCGTCCAGAGTGCATTGGTAGATGCCATCTGTCGCATTTTCGAAAATGGTTCTGTAGCGTTCCTCGCTGTCGCGTAGGGCATTTTCAGCCTGTTTGCGTTTGGTGATGTCGGTATGCGTTCCCGAAAGACGATACACTGTGCCGTTTTCATCTTTGGTGCTGCCGCCTCGACCGAGTATCCAACGGATCGAGCCATCCTTGTGGAACATGCGAAATTCTACTTGAAATTGATCAATCTTGCCGTCGACGCATTCCCTGTTGGCGGCTATGCACCGTTTCGCATCATTGGGATGGACTGCATTTTCCCATGAACTGATCTGGTTAGGGAATTCTTCATCGGTATATCCGAGAATCTCCTTGTATCGTGGAGAATAATATACGGAATTGGTTGTCAAATCCCAATCCCAAAGACCGTCGTTGGCTCCCCATGTCATGAGTTCGTATCGCTCTTCGCTTTTGCGTAAAGCTTGCAGAGCCTCTTTTCTTTCCGTGACATCAATGAGAGAGCAGACCCGATCATTGGTATCTGGAATAACGCCTACAAAAACGTGAACCTGTTTATGAATTCCGTTGCGGGCAAGGAAAATGAACTCATAATTGTCGGGAGCCGAGTTGGTTTTGAGCGTACGGGTGGCATGGTAGGCTTGCATTCGTTCCAGTTCTTCGGGGGGAACAAAATCCGACCAACACATCTTTCCTTCAATCTCTTGGGTTGAGTAACCGGAAAGTCTTTCATATTGTGAGTTGCAACTGCGGATAACGCTATTGGTGTCGATGATGGTCATGGCCGTACCCGTGTTTTCGAACAGCGTACGGTAGTAAGTTTCACTTTTGAGAAGAGCCCTTTCAACGAGCTTCATGTCAGAGATGTCGACGATAATGCCGCGTATGCCTGCCGTACGGTTGTTTTCGACTATCCGTTGGGAATAGACCTTGATGGGAAAGGTGGATTTGTCTTTGCGAAGAGCAATGTATTCTTCGCCCTGAATGATTTCACCCTTGAGGATAGAAGCGACGCTGTTTTGGGCTTGGCTGACTGAATCCGGGTGAATGATGTCTGCCAAGTGAAGGCCGTCTATGACGTCCTTTGGGGAGTATCCGTAGCTTTTGAGGGCATATTCGTTGGCGTACCGTAGGTTCCCCGCGGTATCGAGTTCAAAGACGAATTGAGGTAGGCCTTCAACTATATTGCGGTATTTTTCATTATCTGTGCCCGCCACAGCAAAGCGGAGCTTGTTCAGCTCCGCTATAAGCTCCGCTTTTGACTTTTCGTGATCTTCTCTCATTGCTTCCTCGTATGTTTTGTCTAGCAAAAACAAAGGAAGTTCGGCAATGATAAAGAACCCGGAAAGGCTGCGAGTTCCGTTCGAAAACGGTTTGTTTAATCTTTTTTCTTGCCCCGAGTCATGTAAGGTCGTTTACCGGGACGTTGTCCACCTTTCTTGTGGAAGTCACGACGGTAGGATGGTTTCTTTTTGAATTCGCCTTGTGTGATGAGCGGTTTGCCATCTCTGCTGTTGACCTTGTTCATGACCTTGTCGGCTTCATGATTGGGGACAGTGAACGTGGTTTTGTTGCCTTGCACGCGAACATGCTGAATGGACCAAGGTTTGATATGAGCGGACTGGGCAACAAATTCAACGAATTCTTTTGGACCCATGCCGTGAGCGCGACCTAGTGCGCAGACGAGATCAACTCGTCCGGACTGACCACGAGAACCTGAACCAGGGCCGGCAAGATCGATTTCGCGATAGCTTGAGGCGATCAGTTCGTCTCCGAAGGTGTTTTTGAGCAGGGCGGCCACGACTTCGGCGGCATCTTTTTCAGCCATCAGTTCGCGGGCCATGTCCAAGTAGTTGCTATGGCCTTCAGCTTCCATGATTGCGTTCAGTTCGGAAACCACGCGGCTCTTCTTGGAATATATTACATCTTCGATGCGCGGCAATTTTTCTTTTTTGATCTCAATGCCGGAGCTTTTGGAGATGAACATGAGGCGACGGAATTCATTAGGCGCGATCAGAGTGATGGCAACGCCTTGTTTCCCTGCTCGGCCTGTACGTCCGGTGCGGTGTACATATGTCTGTGGGTCCTGAGGCAGGGCAAAGTTGACCACGTGTGTCAGGTCCGGCACGTCAATACCACGTGCTGCAACATCTGTTGCCACAAGGATGGTTGCCTTTTTCTTACGGAAACTCGCCAGAATTTTTTCACGCTGGCCCTGCGAAAGATCACCATGGATCGGTTCGGAAGGATACCCACGCTGGGTCAGTCGGGCAGCTACCCGATCTGCATCAGCACGTGTGCGTGTGAAGACCAGACCGTAGAAGTCCGGCTGGGCGTCGATAACTCTGCAAAGAGCTTCAAAACGGTCTGAGTCGGCCATCTCATGGAAAATCTGTCGAGTGAGCGGAATGTCGCTTTTTTCAGGCTTCACGGAGACGACTTCGAAGTCGCCCATGAATTCCTTGGCAATGCGCATAACCTCTCGAGGCATGGTGGCCGAAAAGAGCAGGGTCCGACGATCTTCGTTGGCGGAAGCGAGAATTTCGCGGACATCTTCCACGAAGCCCATGTTGCACATCTCATCCGCTTCATCAAGAATGAAGAAATCGAGATTGTCGATATGCAGGGTGCGGCGCTTAAGATGATCCATGATGCGACCAGGTGTGCCAACAACAACGTCAACGCCTTGTTTCAAGGCCTTCAGTTGCATGTGAATAGCCTGTCCACCGTAAACGGGCAGAACCCGGATGCGTTTTTGTCCTTTGAGTGAATTGATTTCCTCAGCCACCTGAATAGCGAGTTCGCGGGTGGGGGTCAGGATGAGCGACTGGACGTGGCGTACCTTTTCCTGGGCGGCTTCAATAACGGGAAGGCCGAAAGCGGCGGTCTTGCCGGTTCCGGTCTGGGCCTGGCCCACGATATCCACAGAGCCGTCAAGCAGCATGGGGATGGTCAGGGCCTGAATGGGGGTGGGGTTCGTAAACCCTTTAGATTCCAGAGCGGTCAGCGTGGCAGCCGACAGCCCCAGTTCCTTGAAACTGGACATAAAAATTCCTTTTAAAAAAATATCGTGTAACCCAACACTGGGACAATAGCATAGATAACCGCAAACGCACAGACGCGCGATGCGCATTCTTTATGGTTTGAGGAAGGAGAGAAAAGGTGAAGGGTTTGGGGGAAGAGGAGAAAGCGGAACCCATCTTTTGAGTTCTCCCTCTCTCCTCTTCCCCCAACCGCCGAAACCGACTTACCGAGGGCGGAAGGTGATTCTGCCGCGGGTGAGGTCGTACGGGGAAAGTTCCACGGTGACAGTGTCGCCAGGCATAACGCGGATGCGGAATTTGCGCATTTTTCCAGAAATATGTGCCAGCACGGTGTGACCGTTTTCAAGTTCAACGCGGAACATAGCGTTGGGCAAGGCTTCTTCAACGGTGCCTTGAACGACGATTCCTTCTTCTTTAGCCATCTATTGCTTCCTCTTGTTTTTTGGAGACGGGAAAAGCCCGCCCTTTTTTGGACAGGGCGGGCTTGTTGTGTCGTAAATTGATGAGAGTGTCAACGTCTACCAACGCGGACGTTCGGGGCGTGGGCGAGCCTCGTTGACTTTGATATTGCGCCCGCCCATGTCGGAGCCGTCCAGACTTTCGATAGCTTCCAGAGCGCCATTGTCTTCCATTTCCACGAAACCAAAGCCGCGGGGGCGACCGGTTTCACGGTCATTGATCAATTTGACGGAGACAACTTCACCGTATGTTTCAAAAGCTGCGCGTACATCCTCTTCCGTGGAACTCCAGGGCAGATTGCCCACATAAATGTTCTTAGCCATTGTGTACCCAACTCCAAAAAAATATAAAGAATAATGAATAGAGCGATCGTTCGCCCTGTGAAATAAGCGAGAGGAAATTAAAGCGCGCGAGCCCTTCACAACCAATAATCATTTCACCCATTGTCAGTGAAATCCGTTGATATACCGGACGCATCCCCATGAACGCCACTGACCCCTATGGTAAATTGACTTACGCTTTGAGGTAGTAGTCGTCAAGAAAAAAGGCAACAAAGTATAGAATGTCTTAGATTTATATTTAGAGTATGAATTTCATATCGTTGAAAATTTTGTCTGCATCATAGAGCCCTGGATATTTTGCTGCAATGGAATCCATTGTCGAATAATAATTGTCCCATCCAGCGGCTTCGGCAACCTTCTTTTTATCCACGAAAATTTTGAAGGTGGTACCTCTTGGGCATTTTGTCAGATTGATTTCAAGTACACCATTGGGTGTCATTTCGGTCCAGAAGGCGGACCATGCAGTCCGATCTCCTTCCGTTTTTTTGTATTTTTCGAAATAGGCTTCGAAAATGTGTTCGATATCCGCTCGTTCCATGGCGTACCTCCCGTTTTCAGTCCGTAGTGAAGTCGTCCAGTGTGAACCATGTCCCTGCGATGTGGCTCGAATGGAGCGGCTCATATTCTGCCTCGGTTCCGCCACCGTGATGGTAAGCGCAGAAAAAAGTTCCGTCTTTGAGCCTTGTCCAGCCGGAATATCCGAAATCCGGTGCTGCTGCGTGTCGATCATTGCGCAATTCAAGGACATGGTCGCGTACCCAGTGGTCAGGCAGTCCGTTTTCAGCCTTCCAGTGCCAAGTATATTTTCTTTCGTACGCAGGTTCCATGATATTTAGGTTCACACGTCGCCATATGCAGTCCACACCGTTGTCCTCAAAAGGATAGGGAGCACCGAACATGATGGGCCGCGTTTCAGCGTGGTCCGGGTCAACGGAAATAGCCGCTGCTTTTGTGTCGTTGACGTGCAGGGTCACGATCCCATCGGCGTAATGAAAGCGGATACGGTTGAATTGTCCCGTTGGAAGAGGGGTGGAAAAAGATTCTTTCGCGTCCGGGGTTATGTTTCCTGGTGTGAGCCGCCACCATGTTCCAAAGCGAATGCCGCATCCATTAGTGTCAGCCGTGTCGACTCTGACTTCGGCTTCCAGTGTTGCAGTGGCCGTGCGTGGATCAGTCATGGGACGGAGTGCATAGCGAACAACGGACTCGCTGCCCGGTGTGTTGTGGATACGCATGCCGTCCTGCGTGAATGTTGGGTTGTTTAGATCTGCTGCAAGTCCGTGGACCCTGAAGCCGGACATTAGTTCATTCACGGTACCGCTCCATGCTGAGGTTCCCCAGTCCGGTCCTACATTTCGGTAGGTGACGAGGAGTCGTCCATCAGGAAGCAGTCCCATGGTCGGTCGATGTCCCATCAGTGGAGTGTCTACCGGGGCGGACCATGACGCGCCGTTATCCGTACTGATTGAACAGTACATCGGTTCGAATACGAAACTGTTTTCTCGCATGAGAGCGAGGATACACCCATTTGGCAATCTGGTCATGGATGCTTCACATAGGACCAGATTACGATGCTCGGCAAGGATGGAATGTGTGGCCCAATTCAGGCCGTGATCTTTAGAGCGGAAGATCATCTGTTGTGTGGGAGGCTGACGAATGGCGGGATGCTCTTCGCTGCCGAGATGACGATGGCCGGTGGTTAGTAAAACATTATTGTCGAGGTTCATGATTCGGTCATGCATGTCGTGAGTCAGACCGGTTGTCGGGAATGGGATCCATGAACGCCCGTTGTTGAGGCTGCGATGAAAAATGCGGGAGCTGTCCGAAATAATCAGTTGGTTGTCTGATGCCATGTAGAGGCGAGGACAATGGCTTGTTGGCGAATCCAGATAAATCGGTTCAGACCATGTTTTCCCGTTGTCCCGACTTGTTTTAACGACAAGGACGCGACTGGTGGGCCTGACATGTTTGTCTGCTTCGTTGTATGCAACTACCAACGATTCTTTGCCAGTGCGGATCACATCAGGAAAGGCAATATATCGGCCCGGCCTGCGGTCGATGACCACATGGCGGGTGGGATCGTCGGACAGACTGGGCATGTTTTGTAGTCTGCCTTATTCTTCGCCGCGTTCGTCCTGTACGCGCTTTGTCTTGGCAAAACTGCGCGGCAGTTCTCCCGGATTTAAAATACGGACATCACTACGCACCAGAATGTGTTTGCGAATTTCAGTGGATAACTTTTGGGCGAGGTGTTCATTGTCCGAGACATTCGCTTCGGGTGTCCGTTCTACATCCACGGCCATATGGTCCAGTCCGTCGCGACGGGTCAGGGAAATCTTGTATTCTGCGGAAAGGTCGTTGAATTCTTCCAGCACTGAACCAATTTGGCCGGGGTAGATATTTACGCCACGGAAGATGAACATGTCGTCGGAGCGCCCCATGATCTTGTCGATACGCGGCATGGTTACACCGCAGGCACAATCGCCGGCAATTTTTCTGGTCAGGTCGTGGGTACGGTATCGGATGAGCGGAGAGGCTTCCTTTTGCAGGGAGGTCACGACCATTTCACCGACTTCGCCGGGGGCTACCGGCTCTAGGGTCTCCGGGTCCAATATCTCCATGATGTAGCGGTCTGCCCAATAGTGGATGCCGTCATGGGCCTGACATTCCAGACCGGTTCCTGGACCGTAGAGTTCGGTCATGCCGATGATGTCGAAGCTGTCTTCCAGTCCGAGGGCTTCTTCGAACTGACGGCGCATTTTGGGAGTATGAGTTTCAGAGCCGAATATCGCTTTTTTCAGGGCTATCTGTTCGAAGATCCCTTGTTTCTGGACTTCTTCGCCCATGAGAAGGGCCATTGATGCCGTAGAGCAAAGGCAAGTGGATTTTAGATCAGTGAGCATCTGGAGTTGAATTTCCAGCAGACCGGGACCAACAGGCAGTGCCATGGCACCAAAACGTTCGCAACCGAGCTGGAAGCCTGCTCCGGCGGTCCACAAACCATATCCTACACAAATCTGGATACGATCTTCGATGGTCAGTCCGGCCAGTTCGTAGCATCGGGCAAACATGTCCCGCCAGATATCGATGTCTTTTTGGGTATAGGCAAGAATCTTTCGTTTGCCTGTGGTTCCGCTGGAGCCGTGGATACGGACGACATCTGATTCTGGTACGGAGAGCAAGGGCATGGGATAGCCGTTTTTCAGATCGTCCGCCGTGGTGAACGGAAGTTTTTGGAGGTCGTCCAAAGATGTAATGTCACCGGGTTTCATCCCGACGTCATTCAATCGAGCCTGATAAAATGGGCTATTGGCGTAAGCGTGGGCCGTGGTCCATTTTAGTCCTTCAAGTTGGATGTCGGCGATCTGTTCTTCTGTCAGATGTGGAATAAAACGATGGTCCATGCGTGGCTCCCTTAATGCGTTCTGTCTGCCATCCTCTTGTGTCGGGTTGTGAAATCCGATAGTTCATAGGATGCTGCTCTCGCGGTATTCATGCAGTAAAAACGGCAACTCTTCAAGTGCCGAGGGGCATTATGGACGCTATTCCCACATGGATTTTTTATCTGGCTGCCGGAGTCATCGGTCTGGAACTCGGTAGCCTGACCACCATATTCATTCAACGGTGGATCGATGAGGTACCCATTCTCAAGCCGGGCGGATCCCGTTGTCCTTCGTGTGAACATAAACTCGGGATGCTTGATACCATTCCACTTTTGAGTTTTATTGTGCTCAAAGGACGGTGTCGCCATTGCGACGAGTTCATTGGCGGCCAGTACATGCTGGTCGAGCTTTCCTGCATGGCGTGGGCTTTGGCCTCGGCTTACCGTTTCGGTCTGTCCCCGGAGTGGGGTGTATACTTGATTCTTGGTGTCATGCTTATTGCCGGAAGTTTTATCGATTTTGAAACGTTCCTTTTACCTGATCGTATTACACTGGGTGGAACCTGTATAGTTCTCGTAGCCAGTTTTTTTCTTGAGAACGGCGTGGGATGGCAAAGTACTTTTCTTGGGGCAGTGGCCGGTGCCGGTGCCTTTTGGGTTCTGCAACAGGGGTATCGACTGTTGCGCAAAGAGGAAGGACTGGGTACAGGCGACGTCAAACTTATGGCTATGATCGGCGGAATGACCGGATTGGCGGGATTACCTCTGACCATTTTTGTTGGTTCGGTGTCCGGTATGATTGGCAGTCTTTATTATACGATTCGTCCCGGCACGGATGGCATACGCGGGAAGGTGCCATACGGTCCGTTTCTTAGCCTCGGGTGTATGGTGTATCTTTTGTATGGCAAAGAAATCATGGCTTGGTGGAATGTATGATCAGACATGCTGCGTTGTACCTTGTTATGATTATGAGTTGTCTATTCTGTTTTCAACCTGCTTGTGCTGCAGAGACTTTTTTGCTTGATCAATGGGACTGGACCAGTGGCGGCGAGGTGTCAGAGGATAGTTGGCTTAAAATGTCCGCGGCCTCAACTCCAGTCAAGAAACCTGAATATTTTCCTATAGACGACCCGTATGAGGAAGATCACAAACCCGTGGAGCCGTCCACTCGGCTGTTGCCCATATGGGGGGATGAAGCTCGGGCCAAGGGGTATGAACTTCCTCTGCCTTTCGGGTTGAGTATTACCAGTCTGGTACAGCGGCAGGAACCGAAGATTGAAAATCTCAAGTTTGGATTCGGTGATCCCACAGCGAGACCGGGGATTGATCTTGAGGGGTCCGAAGTGATCAGCGCGACCATGCTGGGCAGAGCCGATGTCTGGTTATTCCCGTTTCTCAATGTGTATGGTTTCGCCGGAGTTATCGCAGGGCATGCGGATATCCGTGTGAACGTGGCCGGGTTTACACTTGGGGGTACTGTCATTGATGATTTTCAGTTGGATATTGACAGCGACTACACGGGGTATACCGGTGGGCTCGGTTTGACTCTTGCCGGTGGCTACAAGCAATATTTTGGGTCACTAGATATGAATATGGCTAGAACCGAGCTTGATTTTCTCCATGGAGAAATCGAAACATATACCGTCACTCCGAGGATTGGTATTCTTGTGGATTCGGAAAAGTATGGAAAGGGGAGCTTCTGGGCTGGGGTCATGTATCTTGATCTGGAAGAACGACTACATGGTTCCATTGAAACGAATATTTTGCCTGGTCCAGGGTCCCGTGAGCTTAATTATGATCTGATTTTTACCACCAAGAATCCATATTCAGTCCTGATGGGCGGCATGTGGGAATTTTCCAAGAGAATGCAGGCGTTGGTTGAGGTGAGCTATGGTGGGCGGACTAGTTTGACCGGGCAATTCTCGTATCGTTTTTAGGTTTGGGACGTAAGAAAGCCGCCCGAGGATGACAGGCGGTTTCCTTTGCAGTCACCGAAAAGTGGCCGTGGGCGGAGTTAACGCCCCCGATCCGGGTTGGAGACGACCAGCATTGGTGCTACTATTTGTTTTTTTGTGGCGACAGGGCGAGAACGTTTGCTCTTGGGTTTTTTCTTAGGCGGTGGGGCAATAGTTTTATCGGGTGAAGGCGTGAGGCCTGCCACCATGATGTGCGGTTCCGGTCCTGCGTTTTCCTGATGATAAAGATAAGAGACAACCCGGTCGATGCCATCCACGCTGAGAGCGTGTGACATGATCCGATCACGTTCCTCTTTTCCCTTGATGACTCCGAGCAGAATCATGTCTCCATGGACAATTTCGACTTCGATGGGTGTACTTGTTACTTCGAAATCGGCCATGAGCTGTGTTTGAAGGTCCGCATACTTGGCCTGCTCATGGAAATATTCGTTTTCTTCCATGTCCTTGCGGAGATAAAGACAGCTGATGATAGCCCGCTTCCCTTTCACGTTGTCAGCGCATTCATAGATATACCTGAGTTGTTCTTGGGAATCGTATTCCCCGACAAGGTAAAGCTTCCCGAAATAACTGTATGTGGTGATTTGTCCGGCCCTGACTTCTTTGCTTTTGTACAGTTCCGCTTGAGCGTGGCCTGCTATGATGGCATCCATCATCTGCTGTTTAGTTGTTCGTTCATCCACGGCAGTGGCATACATGGACTGGCTGCCACCCACGAGTGATGAGACGTATGCCGGTGCACCGGGGATGAGCCCGATGCCAAACGGCACCGCGGCACACCCCGGTGAAAGGAAGATTACGAGTATGAGAATTGCTTTTTTCACGATGAGTCTTTGCGCCTTTTCCCGTGGGTATGAACTGGTTCCACCTGCTTCCAACGAAGCAAGAATCTTGCCATAGGGGAACCCTTTTGAATAAAAGGCCAAAAGACTTAGAGTCTCAAAGGTTTTGCAATAATTGTCTTTTTGTTGATTAAAACAAATACTCCATAAAAAATAGACTTCGCCCACTCACAGGAATGGGCGAAGTCTATTTTTTATGGAGTATTTGTAGAAACTCTAATATTTCCCGAGTCCGAGTTGCGGCCAGTATCCGTTGTATCCTTTACAGATGATCAGGGTAAATTTCCTGGCTGGCTGACCATTGAAGCTCGACTCGTAGAAAATGGGTTCACTCACGGAGTCGAACATTTTTTCAAGCTCTGCGATACGGCCTTTTTGAAAGCGTTTGCGCACCATAATTCCGTCCCACCCGAGCTGGCCGTTGGCTTCCGGGTTGGGCCAGAGGTCATACTGATTCATACGTCGGTTATCAGTCCATGGGCAGTAGGTGATGGGTTGGCCCGGAATGTAGAAGGCGAGTTCCGAGGTAAAACCGTAGTTGTCGCTCATGGCAAAGACTTTGGCGGGGTCGTTAAATTCTGTTTGGGTCAGTTGTTCGATTTTTGTGCCGAGATCTTCCCATCCTTTGAGTCGGTGGGTGGGGTTCAAATTGTCTGGGACCGGCAGAATTGGTGCAACGTAGATCAAGCCCGTTACAGCGATTGCGGTTGTGACAAGTATAAATTTGCCGCGCATTTTGCGATTGGGAGCGTGCCACCATGCGTGTAGCCCCATGCCACCGAGCAGGGCACCAGCCATGAAAGCCACCGCAGTCCAGTTGGCTTCTACTTTTGAGAAAAGCGCTTTGAAAGTAATAATCGCCCAGAGTGGCCAGAAAAACAGGACCGATTGGAGGTCACGTCTGTATTTTGCATCGAACGCGCCGACTGGGCCGACAAAGGATTTACCCAATGCTTTTTTACTGCCCATCAGGATGAAGATGAACCACCAGGGAGCGAGCAGGCCAATCTGTGCGCCGAGCATTTCAAGGAATGGCATGAAGCGAACGGAAAATTCTCTGCCAACGCCTGTGGAGAGTTTGGCCACATGTTTATAGGCCACCCAGTCGTTGTGCATATTCCATAATATGATGGGAGCAAGGCCGACAATCGTACCGATGAGAGAGGCCAGGAAAAAGCGTCTCCAAAAGCGGGATGGCATTTGGCCGCGCAATTGTAAAATCAGGGCGTAGATAATGCCAAGTCCCAAGAAGCTGAGCATCATGTATTTTGCGAGAATGCCGATTGCCATACATAATCCAAGAATGACGAAAGGCCAGTTGGATGGCGTGGAGTCCGGAGTGTTTCGTGTGGCGGCAGCCAGAGCAAAGAAGGCGACCGTCCAGCAGAAAATCAGGGGGTTATCCGTTGTAGCGAGGATGCCCAATCCATTCAGAAGCGGCATGGTGGCAGCAACTAACAGGACAAATATGGCCATGGAATATTCCCGCCATATTCTGGACACACCTATGTATAGGGCGGCTTGAATACCTGTCATGCCGATGATTGAGCCGAACCTGACACCCAGTTCCGTATTGCCGAACACCTCGGTCCAAGCGGCGATCATCCATGCGATGAGCGGTCCCTTGGAATAATAGGATAACTGTGGGCGACGAATCCAATCCCAGTACTGAGCCTCATCCTGTACCAGATTGAGCTGGCCGGAATCGACGAACCAGTAGCGGACGGCAAAGGACAGGGCAATGATCACAAGTGCGATCAGGTCCCGTGTGGGAGAATATGTATTTTTAGGCGAAGTCATGATGAGGACAGGTATATTATATATACCCGCCTTGGCAAGAAGGAAGCAGAGGAGCCTTCGGCGCAACCCTATCCCCCCTCCCAAACTTTATGGATGCGCTTCGCGTAGGGGACCTTTGTGCAGGGGATAGTTTTCTCTTTTGAGTTATACTATCTAATTGCGAATATTCCGCCAAAGGCGGCACTAAAAAGTTCTGGAAGGGGAGTCCAGAGGGGAAACCTCTTTCAAGAGGTTTCCCCTCTGGCCGCCGGAGGCATTCTTAATTCTTTATTTCCACGGCTCCATGAATTCATCACTCGACTTGCCGGATTCGACGTGAGTGATGAGCGCGGAACCGAAAACGGCGGCATCCATCAACCCGTCGAACTCGTCGAGCTGATCGGGATGCTTGATGCCGAAACCGAGGGCGATGGGGATGTCGAAGACTTCCTTGGCCTCGGCCAGTTTTTCTTTGATACGAGTGGGTAGGGCTTTACGTTGGCCTGTGGTGCCGAGTACGGACACGAAATAACAGAATCCGGACGCATTTTTGGCGTACAGCTTCATGCGTTCTTTGTTCGTGTTCAGTCCGACAAGGGGGACCAGCGCTACGCCGTGTGGCTCAATGGCATCCTTGACGAACTGGGATTCTTCATGGGGTATGTCTGCGATGATCAGCCCGGATACGCCTGCGGCCTCACAATCTTCGCCGAATTTATCCAGTCCGTATTGGTAGACAGGATTCAGGTAACCCATAAGCAGCAGGGCGGCCTTGAACTGTCCCTTGCGTGCTTTGAGTTCCGTGAGAATCCAGTCGAGGTTGATGCCGTCTTTCAGACATTTCAGCGAGGCCTTTTCCACGACGGGGCCATCGGCCACGGGATCGGAAAAGGGCATGCCTATTTCAATGACCGAGGCACCGTCCTTGTCCAGTTCTTCTATTTCCTTCCAGAATTGTTCCCGATTGGGAAATCCTGCCGGGAGGAATGGAATGAGACCGACCTTGCCTTGCGCGGTGGCCTTTTCAATCTTTATTTGCATTGGATTCATGAATATCTCCAAATTCTATTCTCACAGTAATGATTCACTCCAACTTTTTGTTACTAACGCGAAGCGCGCCAAAAAGTTTTGGAGATTCCTAAGAACCTTTTTCAAAAGGTTCTTAGGCCGCCGGAGGCATCCTAAAGGATCTGGTCGAGGATGCCGAGGTCCTTGTCACCGCGTCCTGACAGGCAAACGAGTACGGATTTTCCGTGCAGTTTGTTTTTGTTTTCAATGGCGTAGGCCACGGCGTGAGAAGATTCCAACGCCGGGATAATGCCTTCGCGGCGTGATAATACTTTGAACGCGTTCAAGGCTTGCTTATCATTGATTGTCACGTACTCGGCGCGGCCGATGTCCTGCAAATGGGCATGCTCGGGACCGACTCCGGGATAATCTAGACCGGGAGCTACTGAATGGGACGGGAGAATCTGTCCTTCATCCGTTTGTAACAGCTTGGTTTTCATGCCGTGCAATACGCCATCCGTTCCGAGATTGAGCGGTGCGGAATTGTCGCAGCCCGGTTCTCCGGTGCCCGCAGCCTCCACGCCGACGAGCTTGACGGATTCGTCAGGCACGAAATGATGGAACATGCCGATGGCGTTAGACCCACCGCCCACACAAGCAGTGACTATGTCCGGCAGATTGCCGTCATTGCGATCCATATACTGCTGACGGGCTTCTTTGGAGATGATTTGTTGGAATTCACGCACCAAATCAGGGAAGGGGTGCGGTCCGGCAGCCGTGCCGAAACAGTAATGGGTGTTTTCCTGATCGGCCAACCAGCGTCGTAAAGCCTCGTTGATGGCGTCCTTGAGTGTCTTTGTGCCGGATTCGACAGGGATGATTTCCGCCCCCATGAGTCGCATCCTGTTGACATTAGGAGCCTGACGTACCACGTCGGCGGCGCCCATGTAGATGACGGCCTTCATGTCGAGCATGGCAGCGGCGACAGTTGTTGCTACACCGTGCATACCTGCGCCTGTTTCGGCCAGCAGTACTTCCTTGCCCATCATTTTGGCGAGGAGTCCCTGACCAAGCGTGTTGTTGATTTTGTGTGCGCCTGAATGGTTCAGGTCTTCACGTTTGAGCCATAGGTCCAGACCAAGGTCCTTGGACATGTGTTGGCAGTATGTCATGGCCGAAGGACGGCCCACGTTTTCCTTGAGCATTTGAATAAAGCGCGTCTGAAATTTCTCCGAGGGGAGAATGGTTTTCATGGCTTCTTCAAGCTCGATAAGCGGCGGCATGAGCAGTTCTGGAATGAACTGTCCGCCAAAATCGCCGAAATAACCCTTTTTCATTATTCTTCCTCCGCGAGAATCCTGAAGACTTCCCGCAGCTTTGATGCATCCTTGACACCTGGTTCGAGTTCCACCCCTGAATTGATGTCCAATCCTGGAGGATTTATGGCCAGAGCTTTCTTGGTGTTGTGTGGCCCAAGGCCGCCAGCAAGAAACCAAGGTGTAAGTATTTCGATATCTTGTAATGTGGCAAAATCAATGGTCGTCCCCGTTCCACCCTGACCTTTGGTCCCTGCATCCAGCAGGAAATGACCACAGGCTTCAGAGTAGTTTTCCATGTCTCGGAGTAATGCTGAAGCAGAGGAATAGGTGTTTGGCCAGAAAACTCGAATGACCCTATCGGGTCCGATTTTCCAACATGCATCCATATCCTGTCCACCATGGAGTTGGGCTGCGTGCAGTCCGCACCGATCCATGGTCTCAATGATTTCTTCAGCGGTCTGGTCAACAAAAACGCCAACTTTGGTGACCTTGCCGGTTTTGACCGAGGCCACGAAGTCGGGATCGGCCAACCGAGGACTTTTGGGGTGAAAGATGAATCCAAGCAGATCAACGCCGAGATCGACGCACAGCTTAACATCTTCCATGCGGGTCATTCCGCACACTTTGACCAGAGGTCGTGCCACTACTTTGCTCCTGTCAATTCGGCCAGTTTTTCGCCGGGGTTGTCCGCTTCCATCAGGCAGGTTCCGATCAGCACGGCGTCGAAGCCGAGGCTGGCCATTTCTTCCACCTGTGCACGTTCGGATATGCCGCTGGCACAAATCCAGAGTTCGCCTTTCTGCTTTTGCTTGATGAAGTTGCGGCTCTGATCCAGTGACGTCTCAAGGGTGTCGAGATTTCGGTTGTTGACCTGAATAATGTCGGCTCCGGCTGTACGGGCCATATCGAGGTCTGCTTGGTCGAAGATTTCAACCACCGGGCTTAGGCCGGGCATGCGGGCCAATTCCACCATTTGAGTCAGGTGGGTGGCGTCGTCACACATACGGGCGACCAGTAGCACGGCGGCTGCCGGACTGGATGCGGTCATGGCAATCTGGAGCGGATCGAGGATAAAATCCTTGCGCAACAAAGGAATACCGGGTTGGCTCATCATAAACAGAAAGTCCGGGGTGCCGCCAAAGTATTGGTGTTCCGTGAGAACGGAGATGGCAGCCGCTCCATTGTTGGCATATATATCTGCAAAATCCAGCGGGTTTGCGTTTTCGCGCAGAACACCTTTGCTCGGGCTGGCAGGTTTGAATTCGGCAATGACAGCTCCGGGGCCTTTGGTTTTGATGGCGTCAACGAATGACGGGCGATCGCCACGGTAAACGGCAGGCAAATGTCCTTCCATGAAGCTTTTACGGAGGGAATCGATTTCAAGTTGCTTTGCTTCTCTGAATTTATTCAACATATGGAATTCCTTTCTTCAGTCCTGTGTATACTGTGTCTCGGGCCAGTTCAGCGCATTCGGCCATGGGTCCCTTGTCCAAAAGATGCAGGCACCCTGCCAGATTCAGGGCCACCATGTCCATCATGGCGCGGGGGCCATCTCCAGCGAGAATCTCCTTGAGTTTGACCACGGCATCTTCTTTGCTGGTCACAACAACTTCCTTGGGATCATGCGCTTTAAAGCCGAGTTGCTGAGGGTTGACCGTGGTTTTTTCCATCACGCCGTCATGGATGATGTACCCCCGGCTGACCCCCCATGTGGTCAGTTCATCAAATCCGCCTGCCCCTGAGAAAAGGAGTGCGCGGTTGACGCCGGTCAGAAGTAGAGTTTCGCCCATGAGTTCCAGCCGTTCAGGGTCGCCTACGCCCATGAGCTGATGAGATGGACGGGCCGGGTTGAGCAATGGGCCCATGAAGTTGAAAAGGGTACGAATACCAAGCTGCTGACGCACGGGCATGACATGTTTGAAGGCCGGGTGATAAGCAGGAGCGAACAGGAAGGCGAAGTTATGTTTCTTCAGACCTTTAGCGGCTTCTTCCGGGGGCATGTCCAACGGGATACCGAGAGCTTCCAGAGCGTCGGCTGATCCGCATGAGGACGACAGGGCGCGGTTGCCGTGTTTGGCAACGGTGTAGCCCATGTCCGCGAGAAACAGGGAGACTGCTGTAGAGTTGTTGAAGCTGCACTGGCCATCACCACCTGTGCCGCAGGTGTCGATGACCGGTTCCTTTCGGGTGCCGTCAAAGCCGGGGATTTTGATGGCGTGGGCTACTCCGGCACGGACTCCGGCGGCCAAATCTGTGGAATCTTCGCCCTTGACGCGCAGCCCCATGAGGAAGGCGCCGGTTTGGGACTCAGTCATCTTGCCATCCATGAGTTCGGTGAACATGAAGTCCGCCTGCATGTCAGTCAGTGGCTTTCGCTGTGCAATGATTTCAAGTATTTCAGGTATGGTCATATCATTATCCTTGTATATTCAGAAAGTTCTGGAGTAATTTCGGGCCGTCCGGTGTGAGGATGGATTCCGGGTGGAACTGGACGCCATGCCATGGCCGGTCTTTGTACTGGATACCCATGATTTCGCCCTGTCGGGTTCGGGCCGTGACATCGAGTGTGTCTGCCGCTTTCTCAGCCGGAACAATGAGCGAGTGGTACCTGCACACCTCGAAGGGTGAGTCGAGACCTGCAAAAATGCCTTGCCCGTTGTGGATCACCTGCGAGGTCTTGCCGTGCATGATCCGTTCGGCGCGCTCCACAGGTGCTCCGGCAAAGTGCCCAAGGGTCTGATGCCCCAGACATACGCCGAATACCGGAATCGTTTTAGGCAGTCGGCTGAGGAATTCCAGACAAAAACCGGCATTTTCCGGGTTGCTTGGTCCGGGTGAAAGACAAACTCGTTTAAGCGTGCCGCTTTGTGCCAGATCCAGTACTGTTTCGCGGTCGTTGCGGATGACCACTGGGTCGGCTCCAAGTTGTTGGAAGGCCTGCACCAGATTGAAGGTGAAGGAATCGAAATTATCTATCAGCAAAAACATCGGTTCCTCCTTTGCCTGTGATGACTTCCAGAATAACTCGTGCCTTGTTGTGACATTCGTTCCACTCGGATTCAGCGTCCGAGTCGTACACGATGCCAGCTCCGGCCTGCCAGTGGCAGATGCCGTCTCGAATCCACATGGACCGGATGGTAATGCCGGTGTCGAGGGAGATAACGCCGTCGTCCAGTCCCATCCAGCCTATGCAGCCGCCATAGGGACCGCGTTCCTGTGGTTCCAGATCGGCGATGATTTCCATGGCCCGAATTTTCGGTGCGCCGGACAATGTCCCCGCCGGAAAGGTGGATTGAAGGACATCCACGCCATCCAGTCCGTCTTTTAGCTCGCCTTCCCCATAGGAAGTGAGGTGCATGACATGGGAGAAGCGTTCAACGTTCATGAATTTTTCGACGGTGACTGTGCCGGGTTTGGAAATACGACCCAGATCGTTCCGTCCAAGGTCGACCAGCATGACATGTTCGGCCCGTTCCTTGGGGTCGGCCAACAGTTCTTTTTCCAAACGGATATCTTCTTTTTCGGTTTCGCCTCTCCAGCGAGTTCCGGCGATGGGACGTACTTCAAGATGTCCGGCCGAGCTTCTGACCATCATTTCCGGGGATGATCCGAGCAGGGTGGTGCCACAGGTTTTGCCCATGGACGAGCAGTCCGGGAATTTCATGTAGAACATGAATGGTGACGGATTGGCCTGTCTGAGGCGGCGATAAATCTTGAAAGGTTCATCCGGCAAAGGCACGGTGAATCGGGTGGACAACACCACTTGAATGCATTCGCCTTCGGCAATGAGTTCCTTGCACCGCTCTACGCCGCGCATGTACTCTTCCTTACCGGGATGGACCGTGGGTGTCCCGACCTCGGGAGCAGTCAGGTCCGCGCCCCATTGAATGGGGGCAGGCATGGGGGTCGCGCCTTTATCAAGGCTGAGATAGCAGCAGGAGTGGCGCAGGTGATCGAAAAGGACCATTTGTCCGGGCAGGACTAAACACGCCTCGGCATCGGCTGGTTTGCAGCATTCGGTCAGCTTGCGTTCGAACATGCCGGCTACGCCATATCCGAAGTAGCCGTACAGACCGCGAGTCAGGCCGGGGAGGCCGTCACGCGCGTTGCCACCGGTTGTTTCCTGCGTGATCGAAAGTCGCTTCACGGCCTTTTTGATGCCAGTGAGATACTCCATACCTTCCAACTCTTTGAGCTGGGCAAGCCTGTCGTCTGAAACTTCTACCACCAGCTTGCCATCCACGGGGTGGAGCATGAGTCGATAGTCCCAGGCGATCAAACTGTATCGACCAAGGCGACCATCCACCTCTGCCGATTCCAGCAAAATGCCGGGTTGGTCTCCCACCAGTCCCATATAGAGGGATATGGTGGTCTGGACGTCAGCCGGGAGCCACTTCCCGTGCTGCGTCAGTGAAATCTTTTCCATTATTTTTCCTTGTAGGTTCAGTCTCGTTAGTTGAGCGGGCGAGGTATAACCTCCCACCCTTTTACCTTTTTTCGGTTTTCATGTGACTTTCACGTCCCTTTCATTGTGTGCTCCTTATAAAAAAGGCCGTACCCTTTCTGGGGGTGCGGCCTTGGTTCACGTTCGATTCCAAGTAACGGCATGAGCCGCACCATTTATGAAGTTTCGTTACGCCACCACCACTGTGCCCGATCTGCGAGCAGGTCGAGATCACCGCCTGCGGCCAGGCTGAGGTAGGACATGAATTTGCGGTTGACTTCCTGAAGAAACGGATTCGATTCAGAAATGATTTCAAAGAGTTCTGTGTCTTGCGTAAGCATCTTGCGGGCAGAGTCCAGCCTGCGTTTGAACGAGGGGGTGATGAAGTTATCAATACCTTCCACATCTCTGGCTGCGGCCAAAAAAGCCACGGTGGACGTGAAGTTCAACCCCTGAACAAAGGCCATGGAACGGTCGTGTTCTTCGGCGGTCGTCGAGAAACAGTCGTAGCCACATGCCTGCATGAGGCTGGTGACTTTGTTTGCGGCATCTGTATCGGTCTCGCGTCCCGGCGCGACAGCAATCTTGGGTGTAAAATCTTCCGGGATGACTGGTCCGAAAAGCGGATGCGTACCGACCACTGGACCGTCATAACTTTCTGTCATTGCTTTCATGGGGAGCATTTTGACTGAGCCAACATCGCACAGGATCGTGGTGCCGTTCAGGTACGGCACCACCTGGTCCAAGACGGATTTCATGGCCGTTACCGGCACACTGAGCAGCAACATGTCGCAGTCGGTGAGAGCCTCGCGGAGTGTATCCTCGGTGTATGGAAGGTCCAAAGCAATGACAGTGCGTCCGAGATCGGCAAAGGCTTTGAAAAAAAGCCCGCCCATCTGACCGCTTGCGCCCGCGATGGCGATTGTATGTATATCTGCCTCAGTCATTGCCTTATCCGATGATTTTTTTCCATTCGTCCCAGAAGCCGGGGAATGATTTGTTGACACAGGTCGGATTGTCGAGAGTGACGTCGATACCCGCCAATTGAAACAGGGACATGGACATAGCCATGCGATGGTCGCCGTATGTCGTGAAATCTATTGCATGTCCGTTGGGCAGCCTGCCGGGGCGGATGATGAGTGTGTCTTCAACGATTTCGGTTTCGGCCTGAGTGCGGGATACTTCCAGAGCACAGGCTTCCAGTCTGTCGGTTTCTTTGATGCGCAGATGGGCCACATTGGTGATGGTGGTCGGTGAGGTGGCGAATGCTGCGGCGGCGGAAACTGTCGGGACCAGATCCGGGCAACGGCCCATGTCCACGGTTATGCCATGCAAGGTGCTCGGTTCAATGAGGATGCCGTCAAAGGTGACTTTGATCGATGCGCCCATCTGGCTGAGAATATCCATGATGGCCCGGTCGCCTTGGAGCGAATCCGCTGCCAATCCCTTGATGAGTACGGGGCGTCTGCCCACGGCTCCGGCGGCCAGGAAGTAACTGGCGTTGGACCAGTCGCCTTCCACTCGATAATGTGTCGGATCATAGCCGGTCGGTTTGACAATGAACCGAATTTTGCCAGGGCTGACGGCCTTGATGGAGCGCCACGGTACGGCTTCCCATTTCTTGCCGTTTTTGATTTCGACTTCGAACCCTGCCTTGAAATCTTCCATGATGCGTAAGGTCAGAGCCACATACGGCCAGGAAACAGCTTTTTTTCCCGTGACCGTGATTGTGGTTTCATGGTCAGTCAAAGGCGCACCTAGGAGCAGACCGGAGAGGTATTGGCTGCTTTCTTCCAGGGTGATTTCCACCTTTTTCGAGGTGTAGCCTTTGCTGGTCATGATAAAGGGGAGGAATCCCTCTTTTTCAGCAAATTCGAATGTGGAGCCGAGTTCTTGCAAGGCTGTCACCAGTTCGGCCATGGGCCGTTCATGCATGCGCTGGGCGCCGTGTACTTTGAAGGAACCGTATCCGGCAGCGGCCACGGCGGTCATCAGACGGCAGGTGGTCCCGGATTCGTGCATGAATAATTCGTGCGGTTCTTCATCCTTGTGCTTGCCGTCGGCATTGCCGCCCTTGGGGCCGGACTCCATGCCTGTGACGATGAGTTTCCCGTCCTTTTCATCGATTTTTGCTCCGCAGGCGGTCAGACAACCGCGTGTGCGGGTGATGTCGTCTGAATCGAGGATAGATGATACTTCGGAGACGCCGTTGGCCAATGCTGCCGCGATGAGCGTGCGGTGGGAAAGCGACTTGCTGGCCGGTGCATTGATGATAATCGGTTCCTTGGTCATGATCGATTCTCCTGAGTGGGGTAGGTGCCGAGGACTCGCAGCGTATGGCACTGCTGGCGAATGTCCTCAAGGACGTCTTGGTAACGGTCGCCGCCCAAATCACATTCGAGGTCGGTGAAGAAAACATATTTCCATTTTTCACCTCGGAATGGACGGGATTCAAGCTTGGTCATATTGATGCCTTGATGGCCCAGAGTGGTCAACACGCGGGCCAGCGCACCCGGTTTGTCGGGCAAAGTGAAAAGTATGGTTGTCTTGTCGCGTCGGTTTTCCTGTGAAGGAGCTGCGCCGATGATAAGGAATCGTGTCCAGTTGTCGGGCAGGTCCTCAATTGATTGGGACAGCACGTTCATGGCGTGCATGTCAGCCAGCTTGATGTGACCGATAACGGCAGCAGCTTTTTTGCCTGCTACTACTTCGGCAGCCTCAGCTGTTGATTCCATGGGGATGGTCGGTACATCCGGCAGATGGGTGCGCAACCAATCCCGGCATTGGCCCAATGGTTGAGGGTGGGAGTATATGACCTCCACATCCTTAAGGGATTCGGCTTTGGACATGATCGAGTGGCTGATGCGACTGAAAACCTCGGCCTGAATGTAGACCTTGTATTTCATGAACAAGTCCACGACCTGCCCCACGGTGCCTTCAATCGTGTTTTCCATTGGTATAACGCCGAGTTCGGCTCCTTCCTCGGCCACGGCCCGGAATATTTCTTCAAAATTTCCCTTGGGAGTCAGGGATGCGGCACTGCCCATGTGTTCGATGGCAGCAAAATAGGAGAAGGTCCCTTCAGGGCCAAGATAGACCACACGCTCGGGGCGTTGCAGATGGCGCGAGGAGCTCATGATCTCGCGGTAGATGGTGCGCAGGTGTTTGTCCGGCAACGGGCCGGGACTGGAACCCGCGATCTTGTTCATGACTTCCTGCTCGCGGAAGGGTTTGTAGATGGCTTCGCCCTTGGACGCTTTGTATCGGCCTACACCGAGGCTCAGATTTGCCCGTTGATTGAGCAGGTCCACGATTCGACGATCCACGGAGTCGATGGACTCGCGCAGTTCGCCGAGATCGGGAATATCGTTGTGGTCTTTATCTGCCATGACGTTCTCCGAAGCCTAAGCTTCCTTGATTTCTTCTTTGATGCGCATGCCGAAGTGTCGACCAGCTTCATCGGTTTTGACCATGATTTTATCACCAACCTTGAGGGTCACGACGGACACTGGTTCACCTTTGTCCGAGACAACGCGGATGGTTTCGGCGTTTTGCAGGAAAATTTGACCTTCGGTGGTGGCTTCTTTGGTTTTGATTGCGGCCTTAATGAGCAACATGGGCCGAACTTCCACTTTGACGCGGCCTACGGTGGCTATACTGGTGTCACCATTTGCACCCACGATGAGCACGTCGTCGCCAGCACCTAACTCATCCAGATAGGTCGTTTTGTCACCGGGCATTTGGGCATAGGCGTGAACTGCTCCCGCATTGATACGGAAGGGGCGTGCAGCCACATACGGATTGGATTCGGTCTCTGCATGGACAAGGAAGGAGAAGGCGGAGGAGTTGCCGATGAGCATGCCTTGGCCTTTTTTCAGGACGGAAATGGTGTCGACACAAACGCGGTGTCCCAACCCGGTGGATTCGATCTCGGTAACTTCGGCGGTTTGGAGGTCCATGGTTCCCTGCGAGAGTTTGAGTTCGGAGACGATCTGCTTGAGGTCGGATGCGCCTTCGGGCAATACGACCACGGTGTCACAACCGCGTTCCAGAATTCCTGCGGCCAACACAGCCCGGTCCAGCGATTCACATTCAAGAGCAAGAGAATCCACCTGCGCAAGGATGTTTTCTACTGGAATGATTTCCCATCCCTTTTTGAGTACGACATCCTTGCCGTCACGAATGCCTTTGATGGCAATGTCTTCATCGGCTTTCTTGGTCAACTCGACCACGGGCATATCGTCTGGAGTGATGACCGTGACTCGACCGAGAGATTTGACTGCCTTGGCCTGATCTTTCTCGACCATCACAGCGTCTACACCGGACTCAAGAGCCAGAGTGACGAGGTTCTTGTCAAAGGGGATGGACTTGAAGATGACTTTTTTCATTGTATGGTACCGTTATCCATTGAGGTGATTGAGAGCGGTTTCCACAGATTCGTCAGCGTGGACCACCATGTTGAGCGCTTCGACCAGACGGGTCGGATTTTCATGTTGGAATACGTTGCGGCCCACGGACAATCCTGCGCCACCGGCTTCCAGAGAATCATGCACCATTTGAAGAAATGCTTCTGTGCTGTCAAGTTTGGGACCACCAGCTATGACAACAGGAATACAACAGGAATCGCACACATGGGCAAAGGTGTCTATGTTGCCAGTGTACGGGACTTTCACAACGTCCGCACCGAGTTCTGTGCCAACACGGGCGCAATGGGCCACGACTTTTGCGTCGTATTCGTCAGAAATTTTGGAACCGCGAGCGTAGACCATGGCCAGCAACGGGATGCCCCATCTGGCTGCGTCAGAAGAAATTTTGCCGAAGTCGTTGAGCATGGCAGCCTCGGTTTCGTCGCCGAGGTTACAATGGATAGAAACAGCGTCTGCGCCGAGACGGACGGCATCTTCTACACTAGCGACCAGCGTTTTGGCATTGGGGAAAGGGGACAACGATGTGGAAGCGGACAGATGGACAATCAGTCCGATGTCCTTTCCCTGTGCGCGGTGACCGCACCGAACCAACCCTTTGTGTTCGATGACCGCGTTGGCTCCTCCGTCTACGACTTTGCCGACGGCTTCGCGCATATCGACCAGTCCGTCAATAGGGCCAACGGTTACGCCATGATCCATGGGAACTACGATAGTTCGGCCGGTATTCCGATTGAAGATTCTTTCCAGCCTGATGGCTTTACCTATGTGCATTTTATTCTCCTTGAGGTTGTCCCTTCACTGAGTGAGCATCCAACCGACGAGCCACAAAAAACAAGGGCCGCCGGCTTTCGCCCGCGGCCCTTGAAGAGGTTTTGTTCAGTTTGTATCCACCAGTTGGCTACAATGCACCTCTCCCAAGACCACGAGCGTGGCAATACCAATACCAGAAGGTAAAGTTGGAAAAGGATACGTTGGAGACGGTTGTGGAGTTCATGGCTTTATTAGCTACACAGCCCCGGTTGATCTGTCAACAAAAAAAGTTACAGCGATTTCAGTGTGATACTATATATAGTAATATACTGTGTGACCGACGGTCACTTCTTTAGCGTGTTTTGGCCCTGAAATATGACATTTCTTATGAGGGTGAGTTTTGAGGAAATGGCTTCTTTTTGATTAAAATCGTGTTTGTCGTTCTCAAATATTTTTTTGTAACGTTTGTTAGCATGAATTCTCCAAATGCGCTGGGGGCGCTTTTCGTTATTTGACATTTTTTGTGAAAATATATGGAATAAAAATGAATAAAATCACAAAAAAGTAAAAAATATAGATTTTAAAAAATACAAAAAACTGTGTTTTTACATAAATCGCAATGGTAAACCATTTTGGCACGACTCTTGATATAGGGGGGACAGGTTAGAAACGCATTTTATTCAAAGAGGAGTTCCCAATGTTTTCAAGAAAGTCCCCGAACCATGTTTTCAGGAGGCTCGTTACAGGCGCAGTCGTCTTGGCGGCAGCTCTTGCCCCTACCTTTGCCTATGCAGAAGAGGTGGAATATTTGACGCAGTCCAACGCCAATATTTTGTGGACGTTGATCGCAGCATGTTTGGTCATGCTCATGCAGGCCGGTTTTGGCTGCGTTGAGGCCGGTTTCACTCGCGCCAAATCCGCAGGCAATATCATGATGAAGAACTTTCTGGATTTTTCCGTCGGTTCGGTCATTTTTTTCCTGTTTGGCTTTGCGTTGATGTTTGGTCTGGATGCAGGTGGGTTCATCGGTACTTCCGGCTACGGTCTGACTGGTGTTGGTGAGAGCGACATGATGTGGACGTACACTTTCTGGTTCTTTCAGTCCGTGTTTGCCGCTACTGCCGCGACCATCGTTTCCGGTGGTATGGCCGAGCGCACCAAGTTCTCCAGTTACATTATAGTCTCCATCGTGGTTACCGGCGTGATTTATCCCATTTCAGGCCATTGGGCATGGGGGTCGTTGTGGCTGGGTGATGACGGAGCCGGTTGGTTGGAAGGTCTCGGTTTCTGTGATTTCGCCGGGTCCTCTGTTGTCCATTCTGTTGGTGGCTGGATTGCTTTAGCCGGTGCCATGGTGCTTGGTCCCCGTATCGGCAAGTATACTGAAGATGGCAAAGCCAAGGCTATTCCCGGTCACAACATTCCGCTTGCTGGTTTGGGTGTGTTCATCCTTTGGTTCGGTTGGTTCGGTTTCAATCCCGGTTCTACGACGACAGCCGACAATACTATTGGTTTGATTGCCATGAATACTTCTTTGGCAGCCGCAGCAGGTGTTCTTGGTGCCATGGTTGTTTCCTGGTTTCGTTATGGCAAGCCTGACATTTCCATGACCTTCAACGGTGCTCTCGCAGGTTTGGTCGGCATCACTGCCGGATGTGCCACGGTTACTCCGAGTTCTTCCATGGTTATCGGTTTGGTCGCAGGCGTGTTGGTTGTCTTGTCTATTGAATTTATCGATAAGGTTCTCAAGATTGATGATCCGGTCGGTGCTTCTTCTGTCCATGGCGTGTGTGGCGCCTGGGGTACTATCGCTTGTGGTCTGTTTAATGCTGATGGCGGGTTGTTTTTTGGTGGCGGTGCATCGCAGCTTGGAGTTCAGCTTCTTGGTGTCGGTACGTTCTTTGTCTGGGCATTCGGTGGAGGTTTTATTCTCATGACTGCAGTTAAAGCTCTTTTCGGTCTTCGTGCTGAAAAAGATGAAGAACTCAAGGGATTGGATATCGCCGAACACGGCTCTGAGTCCTACAATGGATTTCAGCTCTTTTCCAACGAATAAGTTGAATCCGTTTACAAGAAGCAATGAATTAGACGTATTTATTAGGAGAATAAGAAAATGAAGCTCATTATAGCATATATCAGGCCCGAAAAGCTCAATGACGTGAAGCAGGCTTTGTACGCCAAGGAGATTTACTCCCTGTCCGTGTCCAATATTCTTGGTTCCGGTCGTCAGAAAGGGTTTACTGAAACCTATCGTGGTGTGCAGATGGAAGTTAATTTGCTCAAGAAGGTTCGTCTTGAAATCGGTGTGAACAATGATTTCGAACCGTTGGCTATTGAAGCTATTCAGTCTGCCGGTCAGACTGGTACTGAAGGAGATGGTGTGATCTTTGTTCAGGAGCTTGCCAAGGCCATGCGTATTCGGACCGCTGAGGACGGTATCCTTTAGAAGCCGGTCAATTAATATGGACTGCCGGGGCAACAAGATTTGTTGTTCCGGTGAGTTCTTCCCATCTAATTTTTAAAAAGATCAATACGACATACCTCCACCCCCTGACCTTCGGCCTTGTCCGAGGCATGATTTTGACTCATCATGCCTCGGACTGGCCGAAAATATTATAAGAATTGCAATTCGGAACGGATAGTCAACTAACAAGATTTGACATTTAGTAAATGTTCCCGCATACTTAATAAATGTATAAATGCGTATTTTTCGGATGTTCGTTATTGATTCTTATGCTCTGTGCTCTTCCTGCCAAAGCAGAGGAAGTGGTTTTGGCATATGATGAATATCCGCCATTGAATTATACCGAGAATGGGAAAGCCTGTGGTGAGGTTATAGACCTCATCCGTGAAGCTGGACAGCGGTTAGGCGTGGGAACGATTTTTATTAAACGACCATTTGTTAGAGCCATTCAGGAAGTTGAATTTCGTGGTATCGATGGCATTCTGGGCGTCGTAAAGACCAAAGAACGACAAAAATATTTGTATTATCCTTCAACCGGACATACTCAGGATGGACCTACACTTTTTGCGCATACGCAAAGTGGCGTGAAAGTGGATTCTTTGGAAGACACACACGGTCTCACTGTCGGTGTGATTCGAGGCTATCAATACGGTGACAGAGTGCTTGAGTCTTTGACTGGAGAAATACGGCCTGTCAAAGACGGTGGTACTCTGTACAAAATGATTGCTGAGCGCCGTTTTGATGTAGGTTTGGGATACAGTTTGTCAGGTGAGTATTATTTGAAGAAAATACCGGGTGGCGATCAGGTCAAACCCGTATTGATGCTGCCGGCACTTTCGTTGTATCTGGCTTTTTCAAAAAAACTTGGTTCCCGTGGTTTGGAACTTGCCGAGAGTTTTTCCGAAGAAATTGATCGTATCAAGAAAGAACGCACGCTGATGCAGTAGAACGTAAATTTAAAGCCCCGCCATCATGACATGATGGCGGGGCTTTTTTTGTCTTATTTTGTGCGCTTGAGTTTAGCTCGGGCGGAGAGGAAGACTCCCAGAGCGCTGAATGCTGTCAGGGTTATGAATGAAATGTTCATGGCTTCAACAAAGGCGTTTGCATTGCCTGTATGTAGGGTCGTCGGACCGACTATGGTTGCTAGAACTGCGCTGATGAAAACAAGGCTGATGGTCATGCCGGTTGTTCGCATCCCCGCCACCATGGCGGAAGCAATACCGTAGTTTTCTTTTTCCACGGCTCCCATAATGACAGCCGTGTTGGCCGTTGCGAATATGGCACTACCCGTACCGCATAGCCCCAGTACTGAAATGATGAGCCACAATGATCCATTATCACCGATGAAAATGGCACCAGCCAGTCCGGCCGTGGCAAAGAGCATGCCGACAGTTGCAACATGGTGTGCAGCCCATCGTTGGCAAAGCTTGCCGCTGATCGGAGAAAAGAGTGTCTGCATGAGTGGTTGAGCCATGAGTATCATTCCGGCTTCACTGGGCGTCATGCCTTGCGCGATCTGAAGATAGAGAGAAATCAGAAAAGTGATGCCAAATGTTGCAGCATAGCTGATGAACTGCACAGTGTTGCCCAGTGCAAAGGACTGGTTCGTGCTGAATAAGGTCATGTCCAGTAGCGGGGCTTTTGCGCGTTTTTCCCAGAGGGCAAATGCAGCGAGTGAGACCACTCCGCCAGCGAGCATTGCCTTGCCTGTGAGCAAATGAAAGTGGGAACCGCCTTGCGAGAGCATGACCATGCCCATGGCAATGAGGATGGCACCACCCCAGTCAAAAGGCGGGCATTTCTTGTGTTCCGGTTTGACCGGAAGAACACAGAGAGTCAGCGCAAGGCAGACAGCGCATGGCACTGCTCCTATATAGAAGATGGCCCGCCATCCCATGGTGGTGGCAATGATGCCGCCGAGCCATGGCCCTGCGGATAGTCCTACGTAAACACCTGTCGACGCAATTCCCAGTGCCATGGATCTGCGAGGTCCCGTAAAGAGGTCCGCGAGAATGGCCAACCCGGTGGTGACCATCATTGCACCGCCACACCCCTGGAACACACGGAGTATGATGAAATGTTCGATGGACCCTGACAAAGGTAGAATCAGGCTGACTGTTGTGAACAAGGCCATGCCGGTTGCAAAGATAAATCCTCGTCCTGTCATATCAGCCAATCGAGTAACAGGGAAAAGGAGCATGGCAACAGCTGCTATGTAGCCTGATTCAACAAGGCCGAGTTGTGCGGCTGTTGCACCGAATTCCTTGCCCAGTGACGGAATTGCCACGGCAACGGATGAGAGCATAAATACCAGTGAAAACTGGGTGACTGTGATGGCCCAAAGGGCCGCAGTGCGTTCTTTTTCCGAAATCATTTATTTTTTCACTTCCTTGAATTCATTTTGGACATTTGCGTAGATGCGATCGAGCATGGATTTTGCGAGCGCTTTTTCGTCTTTGGAGAATTCTTTGAGCATGACCTGATTATGTCGGTCGAGCAGAGGGATGAGTGTGGCGTACAGTTGTTTGGCTTTATTCGTCGGATACACAAATTTTTGACGGCGATTTTTCGGGTTTTCTTCTCGCCATACAAGACTGGAAGCCTCCATGTTTTTCAACATTCTGGCTGTGGCCGCAGGGCAAACGCGTATGCTTGCCGAAAGCTGGTCTTGTGTTTGGCCTTCATTTTCTACAGTGGTCATAATGTATGGAATTTGTCCCGAACAGATCCCGTGTTTATTAAGCCAGGAGTCGAGTAAACACCCGTTGAGCCTGAATAGTCGGCTTATTTTGTATCCAAGACTTGTTGTGCGCCGTTCTGTATTATCCTGCATGAAAGCTCTTTTGTTGACATGTTAACAGTGTTGAAAGGAGGTCTTTAAAAAAGATTTGTTGATGTGTCAACTATCTTTGTGAGTGATATTTTATTTCACAAAAAAAATGATGAAGGAGTGGGAGTAGGAAAGTACAAGATGTGAGAGTATGAGGGCAGATTTTATGTGTAAAATATACGCACTAAAAAATGCGACATTCTTCAGTGTATTGATTGAAGTCTTCGAGGAAATCTTGATGTTTTTTTAAGAAATCCTTGGTGAAATAGACTCCAAGAGGTGCATCCATGAGGTGTATTCGTAGTATCTTGTCTTCAGCATGTTGTTTTCTGACAATTTCATCCATGGACCCATTATTAGCAAGAATTGCATCAATTCGATTTTCAAGGAGGACATTGATCAGGTTGGGATAATCCTTGGCTTTGTACGAAATGGTGTATCCGTTGTTTTCCATCCAGCGTTCGGCATTGGTCCCCCGAAAACACGCACATTTTGCTTCTGTTGGAAATGTTGGGGCAGTCGGATCGTGAGGATAATCTTTTCTGACATACCAGAAAAGTTTGTGGTCGTTGAAGGGGGCTGATTGGGTAGCAAATACATCGCGTTCTGACGTTCTGGATGCGGGGAAAAAACCATCAACTTCACCATGGAGTGCCATAGATTGTGCTCTGGCCCATGGAACAACATGCAGGGAGAGTTCAATTCCCATTTTTCTCAGAGTGCATTGTATGATGTGAATGCAGCTTCCACTGGGATTTTGATTTGTGTTGCAAATAACATACGGAGAAAGTTCAAGTGTAGCCAGTGAGATACGACGAGGTTGTCCTGCGGTTGCTGGCGTGGAAATGATTAAAAAAAAGAATAGTAAGATAAATATCCGATGCTGCATATTGCCCTCTTATGGGGGAGTTTGGCACAGTTTGATGGTTTTGTGAATAGTAATCAAAGCCATACTTTGCAGCAAAGTCATTAAAATAGAAAAAAGACGAAAAAGCCCGGTTCGGCAAAAGCCAAACCGGGCAGTTTTTTTGTTTTTAGTGCAGCTAAATCTTGGCTGCAGTGCGCAGATCGTCTACGGCATCAGTCTGTTCCCAAGTGAACTCGGGGAGTTCGCGACCGAAGTGACCGTAGTTGGTCGACTTCTGGAAGATCGGACGACGAAGGTTCAAGCGTTCCAGAATGTAGTAGGGGCGCATGTCAAAGACTTCGGTGACAGCTTTGGTCAATTGTTCGTCAGAGACCTGGCCGGTGCCGCGAGAGGAAACAACCACGGAAACCGGGTTAGCGACGCCGATGGCGTATGCAATCTGGACTTCGCACTGGGCGGCGAGACCTGATGCAACAACATTTTTGGCAACGTAACGGGCCATGTATGCGCCGGAACGGTCAACTTTGGACGGGTCCTTGCCGGAGAATGCGCCACCGCCGTGACCACCAGCTCCACCATAGGTGTCGTTGATGATTTTACGACCAGTCAGACCGCAGTCGCCAACCGGTCCGCCGATAACGAAGCGTCCGGTGGGGTTGATGTATGTTTTGAGATTTTCGTCGATCAATTCTTCAGGCAGGGTTTTCATGATGACTTCTTTATGAATGGCAGCCTGAAGGTCAGCCAGTTCGATGCCTTCGGCATGCTGGGAAGAAACGACCACGTTGTCGATACGTACGGGTTTGCCGTTGTCGAATTCGACGCAGACCTGAGTTTTTCCGTCAGGACGCAGGTAATCGATAATCCCCTGTTTACGTACATCGGTCAGCCGTTTGGACAGCTGGTGAGCGTAGTAGATGGGGGTAGGCATCAGAGTAGGGGTCTCGTTGGTGGCATAACCAAACATCATGCCCTGGTCGCCCGCGCCCTGTTCTTCGGGCTTCTGGCGATCAACACCCTGTGCGATGTCCGGGGACTGTTTGTCCACGGAAGAAATGACAGCGCAGGTCTGCCAGTCAAAACCCATGTTGTCGGCAGAGTTGTATCCGATATCTTTGATGGTGTTACGGACGATCTCTGGGAAATCGGCGTAAGCAGTGGTGGAAATCTCACCAGCAATGAAGGCCATGCCGGTCGTGACCAGCGTTTCACAGGCTACGCGTGCCATGGCATCCTGGCCGATGATGGCGTCAAGAATGGCGTCGGAAATCTGGTCAGCCACTTTATCGGGATGGCCTTCGGTCACGGATTCGGAAGTGAACAGGTACTTGCCTTCAATTTGCATCAGAGTCCTCCTTTAAGGATACTGCTGTAATAAGCGTCTAGAAATCTGGGTTGAGATCGCACTCAAGGATTTCGTCGATGCCATTGTTTTCATCAGCTACGATAACACGCGGTTTGCGGGTTTTGGCTTCATTCTCATCCAGCCACATGTAGGTGGCGATGATGACTCGTTGGCCGACTTTCCCTTTGTGGGCGGCTGCTCCGTTGAGACATATCTCGCCGGGGCCACCGGGAATGGCATACGTGGTCAGCCTTTCGCCGTTGTCCAGATTGTAAACGTCGATCTGTTCATAAGGAAGGATGCCGACCGTCTTCATCAGGATGGGATCGATGGACAGGCTGCCTCTGTATTCCAGATTTGCGCAAGTAATTGCGACGCCGTGAATCTTGGCGCTCAAAAAGCATCGTTGAGCCAATGGATTATACCTCTATCAAAATGTTGTCTAAGAGCCGGGCTTTGCCGACGTGGATTGCCACAGCAGCGAGTACCGACGATGAAATAGTCGAGACCGGTTCAATTGAATCCGGGGTGACCAATTCTATATAATCCACAATGCTCATGGGCAGGGTGGATGAATATTCTTTTTCAAGCCAACGTTTGGCGGCAGCGGAATCGCGCTCACCATTTTTAACTTTATCGGCCAGCTTGAGCAGGCCTTGGCGGATGGCCGGGGCTGCGGCTCGTTCTTTATCGGTCATATAGGCATTGCGGGAACTGAGGGCTAGGCCGTCGGCTTCGCGGACAATGGGATGACCGATGATTTCTATCGGCATATTCAGGTCTCGGACCATGCGTTTGAGAATGGCGAGTTGTTGCCAGTCCTTTTGTCCAAACACCGCTTTGGTTGGTTGGATAAGGTTAAACAGCTTGGTCACGACCGTACACACACCTTGAAAATGAATGGGGCGGGACGCTCCGCACAGGTGCTTGCCGAGCGTCGGCACGGTCACCCATGTGGCATGGTCTGGTGCGTACATGGCATCCGGGGCTGGTGCGAAAAGCAGATCAGCGCCGTGCGTTTCGGCCTTGGCGCAATCCCCGTCAAAATCGTGGGGGTAATTGCCAAGGTCTTCGTTCTCGCCGAACTGGGTCGGATTGACGAACAGAGTGACAACGAGTTTGTCGCACTGAGCGCGGGCCATGTCTATGAGCGACGTGTGGCCGTTATGGAAATAGCCCATGGTCGGTACCAAGCCAACGGTCAGGCCTTGGTTGCGCCATGCCATGCATTGGCTCTGTAGTTCTATAGGATCAGTGAGTATTTTCATTGTATCTCTCAAATTATGATGAACATCTGACAGATTTGGGAGGGGGAGTCAAACAAAATGTTTATATCAAGATGTATTGATATAGTTAAATGCCGTGTAGAGTTTTAAGGGGAGGGATGTGTCTGAGAATGAGAGAGTTGCCATAATTGTTGACATGCTGATATGTTGAGCATTCTGGAATGTCCCATTGTAAATTGGTCGAGGTGAAATATGCGGAATTTTTTTTGTTGCTTTTTGATGATTTTAATCGTCCTGCCCCTCTTGGGGTGTCAGTCTCAGCCGGATGAAGCTGCTGTAAAACCGAATTTTTTGCTCATTGTCGCTGATGATATGGGATGGACCGACCTTGGGCGTTTCGGAAGCGAGATACAGACACCGAATTTGGATACTTTGGCTAAAGAGGGTGTCAGCTTTACGGATTTTCATGTCTCCATGAGTTGCTCTCCGACGCGGTCCATGCTTTTGACCGGGACTGACAATCATATTGCCGGACTGGGAACCATGGCTGAATTATTGACCGAAGAACTGGCTGGAGTTCCGGGGTATGAAGGGCATTTGAATGATCGGGTGGTGACAGTGGCAGAAGTACTTCGCGAAGAGGGGTATCATACGTATATGGCTGGCAAATGGCATCTTGGGCACGATGCCGGACATTATCCTTTTGATAGAGGATTTGAACGGTCCATAAGCATGCTGTATGGCGGGGCCAGCTATTGGAGTGATATGTCTGGGGTGTTGGCTCGTGTTCAGGAAGTGGCTAAATATGTTCTTGATGGAGAAGAGTTGAAGAGTCTGCCGCGAGATTTTTATGCCACGCGAAGTTATACCGATTATTTGATGGATTTCATTCGTGAGAACCGGGACGACGGCAAACCATTTTTGGCTTATCTGGCTTTTACTGCGCCTCATGACCCTTTGCATGTGCCTGAGCCATGGCGCAGTAAGTATAAGGGACAATATGATGAAGGATATGCCGCGTTGAAGTCGGGGCGTTCCCAGGGGGCGAGACAGGCGGGTGTTTTGTCTTCGCGCATTGAGCCAGCTTCTTTGCATCCGATGGCTGCAGCTTGGGATTCCCTGACGCCAGAGCAGAAGACTTACGAGTCCAGAGCTATGGAGGTCTATGCCGGCATGGTTGATAATATGGATTATAATGTCGGTAGGATTATTCGATTCCTCAAAGATATTAATGAGTACGACAACACTATCATTATTTTCATGAGCGATAACGGTTCCAACCCTCTGACCAATGCGGATTATAGTCCTGGTGAGGCCGGACGGAAGTTTCTCGCTAAATTTGACAATAGTCTCGATAGCCTTGGCAGCCCGAAATCCCACTATGCCTATGGTGTGGGGTGGGGATCGGCTTGTTCCGGGCCACTTGATTTTTTCAAGATGACCGTCGGAGAAGGCGGGATACGCAGCCCGATGATAATTTCTGGCCCTGGAGTGATAGGCGGACGACAGGTTGACGCGTTTTCGTATGTCACAGACATCATGCCTACCATCCTTGAATTGGCTGATCTGGCCCATCCAGAAGAGTTCAGAGGCCGACGTGTGGAACCCATGCGTGGGTATTCCATTACAGGGTTGCTGTCCGGAGCGCGTGAAAATGTATACGCAAACGATGAGTATGTGGGCGGAGAAATGGGGGCCAATAAGTGGATGCGTCAGGGGGACTACAAGGCCATATATGTTCCAGGGCCGTATGGGCCGGAGCATTGGCGACTTTTCAATGTGGTCGAAGATCCCGGAGAAACAACTGATTTATCGAAGGAAAAACCGAAATTGCTTGCGCGGTTGAAAGCGGCTTGGGATCAATATGCTGATGACGTTGGTGTTGTGCCTGTGGCAGCCGGGATGGATGTTCTCAATTAAATGATGAAGTTGAAAAGTCTGCTATAAGGGGACGGACGCTAACACACCGTCAGGTGTGGGCTTTTCAAACTTTCATTTGAGAAAAAACACTCTCCGTTGTACCCTTCCGGATTATGAGGACAAAAAAAGACATCTTTGCGGACCGGGCCATTTCGTTCACTCCTCAGGAGTTGATCGATTTCGAGCATACCATCAAGGATTGCATCGCTGAATTTCTTCCTTTTACCTCCTACAGCCTCTTTTTTCCCAGAGAAGAAGCAACGGTCATTCCCGAACCGGAATATCGTGCCGAGGATAAGGAATTGATTCTGCCGTTGGTTTTTCAGGACAAGATGCTCTGTTTTTTCATTGCCAAAGGTGTTCGTCTCAAAGCACCGGCCACGGCTCCCAAGTACATTATGGCACTTGCTTGTTCCGTGCTGGAAAAACTCGCATTGTACAAAAAAGCCATTACGGACCCCTTGACCGGGCTGTATTCTCGCAATTTCTTTTTCGGGGAATTGGAGCAGGCCATTGAGCAGGTGCAGGGATGTTTGGCGACAGGCAGTTGTCGAGCCGGCATTGAGGCTCGTAATGCAGACTTGACCTTTTCCGGTACTTTTGGGGTCATTTTTCTCGATTTGGATACATTTCAGCCTGTGAATGAGCGGTATGGCTATCTGACAGGTGACGATATCTTGTCCGAGATCGGCCGTCTGCTCAATATGGTGTGCCCTAAGTATACAACCGTGTCCCGGTTCGCCAATGACAAGTTCGCCATTCTTGTGCCGGATGCCAAGCCTCGGGCTTGTTTTCAATTATCCGAAGTCATTCGTTCGGGGATCAGTAAACTCTCTTTTATTGATGATGTGACCAACGACACCCTTCGGGTTTCCGGCAGTCTTGGGTATGTTTGTTATCCGCAGGGCCTTGAAGGCGCACAGTTCCGTCGTTCGGGGTCCGAGCAAGCACGAATGATCGTGCGTAAGGCCCGAGAGGCTATGGCCGTGGCCAAGGCACAAGGACGTAACCGAGTGTTTGGCTATGCTGATATCTTGGCGCGGGGTGGGCGTGTACTTGAAGTTCTGCCTATGAATCGGGTGAGTGTTTCTTTGGGCGAAGCGTCGGGAGCCAAGATAGGACAACGGTTCCTCGTTCGTGCTCCCAAGGGCGGACAGAAATCGGCCACGCTGCCATTCAAAGGTGAAGTCGTGTTGGTTGAAGTCCGGGACGATATTGCTTTTGCAGAAGTATTGCATTTGGGTGATGCGGCTTGGAGTATTGATGAGAATGATCGACTTAAACTTATTGAAGGCGAGGAAAGTCTTTTCGCCCATACGGAGGAAGCAAAGGACGACGCCATGCCAAGTAAGGACGCAGCTACCAAACTCTACCGATATTCTGAATTTATTTCCTGGTTTTCCGAGGCACGGCTGACGCCCAAATCCTTTGGACTCACTCTTATACGTATTCTTGACCAGCCCGATGAACAAGCCGAAGGGTATCAAGACGGTATGGACCAGATGGCTTTGATCGTGGCTAAATTGGCGCAAGGGGCCTTCGGAGAAAATGCGACTGGCGGCCGGTATGGTCTTAACGGAATGATTTTCTTTCAGGAGGATATCGACCGGGAGACGCTTATGGAGCGTTGTCTGGAGATAGAAAAGCAGGCCGATGACGCGTTAGGCATCAAGGTGTCTGTCGGCGCAAGTTGCTATCCGTTCCTTAATTTTGATAGGGCTGATATTTTGGACAATTGCCGGAAGGCTCTTGAACACGCATTGTTGCTGCCCGATCCGCGAGTGGCTGTCTTCAATTCGATTTCCATGAATCTGTCTGCGGATCGTAAATTTATGGACGGAGATATTTACGGATCTATCGAAGAATTTAAGTTGTCCTTGCTGGATGATGAGAATAATTTGCTCGCGCGAAATTCACTCGGCATTTGTTATGCCCAACTTGGTCGTTTCGAAGAGGCTCGGCATGAGTTTGAGACCGTGGTGTCTTTGGACAAGAAAGATGTGCTTGCATTGTACAATCTTGGCTGGGCCAACCACCGTCTCGGCGATCTCGACAGCGCGGCAAAGGCGTATCGCCAATGCCTTAAAGCAGAGCCGGGGCATGTTTATTCCCTCATGCGACTGGGATCTATTGAAGAGAAGGCCAACAATCTCAAGAAAGCGGCCAATTTTTATACGAAAGCAGCCGAACAACCCGGTGGCGAACGTATGGTTTTTCGTTCACTGGCTCGTGTCTCCTACAAACAGGGGGATGTCGAAGGGACTCGTGAGTATTTGCATCTCGCATTGAATGCCGATCACAACGATCATCAGGCTATGCACATGCTTGCCAAGCTCTATCTTGATCAGGGCGAAGATCCGCAGATCGCGGAAGTATTGGCCCGTCAGTCTTCTGCCCTTTCTCCCGGCATCGACGCCTATTGGGATACCCTCGTGGAGGCGCTTGAGGCGCAAGGCAAGGCTGAAGAAGCCGCCAAGGTTGCGGCCCGGGCGGCGGGGTAGAACCTCAAGGGACCATTCGTAGTTCTTAAAATATCCAGAACGGCGCACCATGTATAAACATGGTGCGCCGTTCTATTTGGAGAAGTGGTTAGGATTAGGAACAGTCCATGGAACATTCTTCCAATTTGTCTTCTAATTCCAATATACGGGCATTGGCGTCCCGGACGCGAGCGGATAGCATCTCGGAAAATATGCGGTAGAAGAGTGCTTCCGCCAACAATTTGTCCACGCCCTCCAGACGTTCCATGAAATTGCTGTCCAGCACGAGACAAAGTACGGGTTTTTCAGCTCTGACAGTGGCAGACCGAGGCTTTTGGTCAATGATGCCCATTTCGCCAAAAATGTCGCCGATTTTATTGATTGAATTGACCTTCACTCCTTCAATGACAACGGTGCAACTGCCCATTATGAGGAAATAAACTGTTTGATCCGTATCCCCTTCTCGGATGATGGTTTCATCTTTTTCATAGCGGCGTAGTGTCGTCATCCCAAGGACATTGGGCAAACGGTCTTCGGTTATGGCTCCGAATACCGGCATTTGTCGTAGCCTTACCACTGTCTCCCTGTCGTTCGGGTCAAAGGGGATTTCTTTCATATGCGCCTCCTGCCAGATTATTCTTTCGATGCTTTCAACTCTGTCTGCATATCTGCAATTTTCTGATTTGCAGCCCGCAAACGGACCGCAAGTACTTCGGCGAATACCCGGTACATGACGGCTTGTGTGAAAATCTTGCTGGTATCCCCCAATGAGCCAATGGCCGTGTCGTCCATGCTTATAACCAGTGAGGTTTTTTTCGTGGTGATGGTGGCTGACCTTGGGCTGCCATCGATGATACCCATTTCACCGAATACATCGCCTAGTCGTTTCAATTGACCAACTTCGGTGCCTTGCACGGAAATTGAGAGACACCCGAAGATGAGGAAGAAAACTTGATTATCAAATTCCCCTTCTTGAATGATGGTTTCATTGGCCTCATAACGGCGGATGGAGGCCGCACGCATGGCTTCGCGGATATGACTTTCAGGGAGGTTGTCAAAGACCGGAACACTTTTTAGTCGTTCCATGATGTCGTCATTATCTGGATCAAAGGGTACTTCGCGCATAACAACTCACCGGGTTAGGGGTATCAACTATCCCGAATATTGCCATAATGGCAGGAAGAAATCGAATATTATTTGCGGTGCGGTTTTAGTGCCCTGATGCGGTCGAGGACCGGTGGGTGGCTGTACCCGAGCCAGACTGTTAGTGGATGCGGAGTCAGATTGGACAGATTACTGGCCGAGAGTTTTTTCAAGGCCGAGATCATGCTGTCAGGGTGCTCTGTGGTCGTGGCGGCAAAGGCATCTGCTTCATATTCATGCGTACGGGATACGCGGTTGGAAATTACAGACAGGATCAGTGACAACGGTGTGTAAAGGAGAACGAAAAAGACCAGTCCCGCGTAGATGGACGTCTGCTCCATGCCAAAGGCATCAAATAATGGACGGGAGTCGAGAAACAGGGACATGAGATAGAAGATGGCCCCGGTTTTGAGAATGCCGGTGAACATCCGTTTCTTGATATGTCCGAGTTTGGCGTGTCCGACCTCATGCGCGAGTACGGCCACGATTTCGTCCACGGTCATTTCCTTGATAAGCGTGTCAAACAGTGCGATGCGGCGACGCTTGCCGAATCCTGTAAAAAATGCGTTGCTTTTGGTGGATCGTTTGGAGCCGTCCATGACGAAGATGCCTGAGAGTTCAAAGCCTGCTGAATCGGCGTATGTTTCAAGAGCTAAACGCAGTTCGCCTTTTTCAAGTGGAGTGAATTTGTTGAATATCGGTAGAATCCAGGTGGGAGCCACATACGTCAAGCCTAATGAGACTGCCACGGCAAATCCCCAACAATATAGCCAAGCGTATCCTCCGGCCTCCCGCAAGAAGAGCAGGATAGCAGCAACCAGTATGCCGCCGATCAGGCCTGTCAGAAATAATCCTTTGATGCGATCAGTGACGAAAGTCGTCAAGGATGTGGTGTTGAAGCCGAATTTTTTTTCCAGCACAAATGTATGATAGGCTTCAAACGGCAGGCTCATGATCCCGCTGATGAGTCCGAGTGCTCCGATATATATCAGGCCGGTAGAGAGCGTGGACAAGCCGAGCGAGCGGATTATTTGGTCCAGCAGATTGAACCCGCCGAAGAGGATGACAATAAGAATGACTGCGGTGTTGAATGAATCGGTCAGGGAGGAGAACTTCATGGAAGCTCGTGTATACTCCTGTGACTGGCGATACGTGTCTGTATCAAAGACATCGCGAAGTTCTCGCGGTGGGGCAGGTCTCATGGCCCGTGCATTCAGAAAATCAGAGGTGACGCCGAGCAGCCATGATATGATGAGAGAAGTGATAATGACCGCGAAGTATATGTTCAAATCAGGCTCCTGAATGGGGTGATTTCACTTGATTGGATGGTCGGGTAAGCTAGCCCGACCGAGTGTTGTGCGTCAACTGCTGTGCAGGAAAAAGGGCAGAGCATGTTGGGAAAGCTGGAACGTTTTCATGTGCTCTTGATAAAATCTATAGGCTGATGTACTTTACGTAAGAATCTCAACATATTTGACGTAGGAATCGAAGTTCATGCCACGTGTGAAGATGACTGCCAAAGAAATTCGGGAAAACATAGCCCGTGCTCGCGCTTATGCCAAAAAGAGTGATTATCTGCGGACGCTCAGTTGTTTGGCCGGTGCTATCAAAGGGCTGGTAACCAGTCAGGTTTTCGGTGCCGAAAAATTTGAGATTCATGCCCATCTGGATGAAGCTCTGCGCGATCTCAATAAGATGAAGATGATACGCAAGCTTTTTCCCAAGGGGCTCAAGTGTGAAAAGGGCAAGGAAAAGGCCTTTTATCAGACTCTCATGCGGCTGCACAAAAAGCTGGGTGAGGCCATGGAAAAGGCTCGTGTCGCCAAGATGCGGAAACGATTGGGCGTATTGGATGACAATCTGATCAAGGCCGCCAATCTCGTCAAGGCGGGCAGTCCGCTCGAAGCTCGGAAGCTTTATTCTAAAATTTCAGAATATTTTCAGGATATTGAAGGGATTAATTCGGACATTGGTAATCGGATGACCACCTTCGGCATGTTTTCCGAGGCCGTGCCATATTTGCAAAAAGCTCTTGAAACCCAGAACAATGACGCCCGTGCCCACAATGCACTTATCCTGAGTTATGAGGGGATGCATGAAACGGGAAAAGCCATGGCTGCCATCAAGGATGCCATGCGGTGGCTCGGTCCGAGCGAAGGGTTGTACCTGCGGATGGCCAAGCTTCATTTCGCCCGGCGCGAGTGGGGCGAAGTCTTCAACAATGCCAAGGCGGCATTAGATCGCAACCCACTCAACACCGCGGCCGAAAAGCTCATGAAGAGGGCAGAGCCAAAGATTTTCAGTGCGACGAAAAAAGCACCAGGCAAAGGCAAACCTGTCAAAAAGACCCACGACCTGAGCTTTTAATTACTTCCTGCTATCTGTTAGTTCTTTCCGTTCGACAGTGATGACTGAGCCATTGCTCATGCCAATGACCAATCCGCCGTCACGGTCCACGCTCAATCCAATAATTCGCCCATCGCAGCGGTAAGCCTCACGAACACTCCCATTCCGTGTCACTGCATGGACTCGTCCTGATGCTGTGCCTACATACAGTGTCTGTTTGCTGTCTACGGCCAACACCGTGGGGGTGTCCTCCACCTGAGCATACATGATGGGTTCGCCTCCTGAAGGCAGGCAAAATATCTGACCTGTCTGGCCGCATGCGGTGTACACGTTTGACCGGTTGTCCATGACCAATCCCACTGGTTTGGCTCGGTTCGGGCAGGCAAAATCTGTCGTTTTTTTGACCGGTTGCGCATATGCTACGGTGATCCCTGCAAGCATGATAAGCAGGCCGGTTAACCCTAAAACACACAGTCGGCGATTCATTGTTCTCTGCATTGAGAGTCTCCTAGGTATGCTCAGAAACTAGGAGCGAGGCATCAATATGTCCAATACATATTTACACCTTGATTGATATGTTGTACCTCTTGATGATGGAACTCAGACAGCTCAAATATTTTATTGCCGTGGCAGAGGAACTGCATTTTGGGCGGGCCGCCGAGCGGTGCCATATCGCGCAACCGCCGCTTTCCCAGCAGATCAAGCGACTCGAAGAAGAACTCGGTGTCATCTTGTTGGAACGAACCAGCCGGAAGGTGTCGCTCACGGACGAGGGCAGTATGTTTCTTGCCGTGGCGCGTGATACCCTGTGTACGCTTGATGGCGGTATCGAGAAAATGCACATGATGGCCGAGGGCCTTATCGGCAAGTTACGGGTCGGGTTTCTCAGTTCCGGCTTGCATACTGATTTTTTCAAAGGAGTGACCGCTTTTCGAAAGAAATATCCCGGCATCATGTTAGATATCCGCGAGATGCAGTCCTCCGACCAGAACAACGCCCTACGCGCAGGTGATCTCGATGTCGGGCTGTCGCATCATTGCTATGCCAACCATTACAATCTCGAAGCCAAAACGTTTATGGCGGATCGCTATTTCCTTGCAGTGCATCATGAGCACCCGCTCGTTGCCCAGGGCCATGCGGGCTATCCGGACATCGACAAGGAACCGTTTATCATGTTCTCGCGGCAGCATTATCCGGAAGCCTATGATCGCGCTATTGGTCGCTATTACAAGTATGGCGTTCAGCCCCGTGTTGTGCAGGAAGCCAAGACACACCAGACAAAGCTTTCCCTCATTGCCGCAGGTATGGGCATTGGTTTTGTACCCGAGCGTATGTGTGCCGCGCTCCCTGATTGCGTTCGTATGATTCCTTTTGATTTTCAAGGTGAGGTACACAACACCCCTCTCAAGCTTGTTTGGCGCAAGGGCGACAAGTCCCCGACGCTCAAATGCTTTCTTGAGGTGCTCAGTGAATTTTGTCGTGAAGTCGATGATGTCGCGAACGGCTGTAATACTTAGGCCTACCGGCGGTCGCTTTCAGCGGGACCAGAGAACCCTTTGAAAAGGGTTCTCTGGACTCTCCTAAACTTTTTGGGTCGCCTTCGGCGAGGTTGTTTAGGGGAGTTTTTTATCCGTCTGGGAGGGGTGGAGGAAAGGGTGGTTCCTTTTTATTCCGATTCAGTTACTTCGTCGGTTTCGTAGCGCAATATATCGCCGGGTTGGCAGTCCAGATGTTTGCAGATGGCATCCAGTGTGGTGAAGCGGATAGCCTTTGCCTTGCCTGTCTTCAGGATAGAAAGGTTTTGAGGGGTGATACCCACGGCTTCCGCCAGTTCTTTTGAGCTGGTTTTGCGTCTCGCCAGCATGACATCAAGGTCAATGATGATACCCATAGCGCCCCCTAAACCGTCAGCTCGTTCACTTCGCGGAGTTTACGGCCCTCTTCCATGATCCAACTCACCAGTATGATGACACCGGCTATAACCACTTCTTCAAAGTTGGCCGAGTCCAATGATATGGATATCATACGTTCTCCCGGTGGGTTGTTGATGGTCAAAACAAGGGTCAGCAAAGCCTCATGTATCGGTCCGACGCAGACTCCAATCAGCATGGTCCAACCCGTGCGACGAATATACATGACCGTGTTTCGCGTGAATATTTCACCCGCAGCAAAGCAACTGAACAGTTGAACCAGCCACCACAAGGAAAGCATGCCTATGGCCGTCGGGAGCATATCAACACCCAGTCCAAGAATACGTGTGCTCCACGCCAGCGGGTAAGCCGGGGCCTGAGCTTCATCTATGCCCAAATCCTCAGTCAGGAATTCAATGGCCATTGAAGGGCTATCATCATCCATGAGCATTATTTCGCCGCCAGTCAGCCAGATGCCTCCCACAATCAGCGGGCTTGCAATAAGGGCAACAAGGAATATCGCGCGGAAAAATTTGGCAAATTTCTGAATACGTTCGTTCATAACAGACTCCTGTGTTGTCGTGATGAGTCCTTTTTGCGATGATTTATTATCGTTTGTCAATAAATTTTTGCTGAAAAAGGACGTTTTTTATATTTGCACTTCTCGGTGTGCGTAGGGAATTTGCAGGAAGATGAGAGATGTGTTTGACCGTTGTGGGAGTTGGCCGTTACATTGTAAGTAATGCATAAGTGAAGAGGATAACACCACATGGAAGAAATGAATAAGCGGGAAAGGGCCGAGGCCGATATCAAGGATGCCGAAGAGCGCATTCGTTTTTTTAACAAGCATTGGTTGAATCACAGGAATATTCTTCCTGCCTTCGCCGTTTCCTTGATGGTGCTCATTTTCCTCGGGATGCTGGTTCCCATTATCATGGTGCCGGTGTGGATTCTCGGTGGCGTATACGTAGCTGTCTTTGTTGGTGCCATGTATTGGCGGTCCCGCCGAGCGGATACGTTGAATGAGGAGATGGAAGCCGTTCAAAAAGCGTTCAAAGAATACGAGCGTGGACGGCGTAAAAGGAAATAAGGCATCAAAAATTATTGTTCATCATGCGCCCAAAGCGCAATTAACTTTTTGAAAAGGACTGAAAATGGGATTTTTAGATGGATTGATGGGGAATGCAACGGAAGTAAGTGTTGAGGAAATCGAGCAGGAATTTTCCCCTATTCTCGGCAACAACGAGCACGTCGAACGCGCCTTCAAAGTCGTGCGTGATATGTATATCTTCACCTCCGGTCGTCTGATTCTTATCGACAAACAAGGACTCACAGGCAAAAAAGTCGATTATCTCTCCATCCCCTATCGCTCAATCTCAACCTTCAGTGTCGAGTCCGCCGGGCATTTCGATCTCGAATCAGAACTCACCCTCTGGGTTTCCGGGCGGCACGATCCCATCAAAAAAGAACTCAAAAAAGGCAGCGACGTAGTCGGTATTCAGAAATTACTGGCTAACAAGATTTTGAAATAGCTTTCTGGAGGGGATGCCTACCGGCGGTCTCCTTCGGAGAGAGCAGGGTGCTGCCCTGCACCCGCCTAAGGCCGAGGGCCTTAGGAATCCCATGTCGCCTTGCGGCGAGGGGTCAGGGTGGCAGAGGCCGGGCCATGGAATGCTTGCGAGAAACGGGGAATCCCCAGCTGGTCGCGTCTTTCGACGCTCTCTGGCTGAGGATTCCCCGTTTCTCGCAAGCGGTTGCCAACGCCGCCAGTTTAAGTTGGAAGAGCGCGAGGGAGTGGGATGGCAGCGTAATTCATTTTTTTATTACTATACATTGAATTTTTTGAGTATTCTTGTCTTTGAAGCTTTTGCTTTGTCTCGATTCCATCTTGTATTTTTAGTCACCTCAATCATAAAAACTACACGATTATAAAATGCAAACATATACGAGTCGTCCTTAATCCACAGGATAGGACCATCATCCTCTTTATAATGAGCAAGAGAGTTTTTTTTTAAATCTTCAAATGGATATGTTCCATTTGTGTTGTGATACTTTTTTTGGAAAAATTCTAAAGTTTCGCCTGCTGCAAAGTCGATATTGATTATGCTTTTTCGAGTTAAAAGTGGAGATTTGTGATGCAAAAAAAAAGCTCCTTTCGCTAACATTTCACCATAACGAATGATTTCGTCACCGGTTATATCATATGTAAGTTGGATTGTGTTGTGCCCGTATCTTTTGCCTGATTGTATAGTACGGATAGCCCTATTTCGAGTATGGTCATTTGCTTCTAAGGCTTTTTCAAAAGCTTCTTTTTGTAGCCCTTTTTTGTTTGATAATGTTTTGGAATACCAACCAATAAGAGAGTCTAGATATCCTTTCTTTCGATTGTTGCAATCTTTACATGCAAAAAAGTCAGATTCTAATCCTTTAGAATTTGTATAGGCAATTTTGGGTATTAGATGTTCTCTGCTACGGTTGATTCTTGTAAGCGGCTGTAAACAATATGGACAAATTTTATTTTGTAGCATGGTTTATTGAGTACATGTTCGACTTTAAATGTCAATAACCCCTCCCCCTTTGCGCGAAGCGCACATAAAAAGTTTAGGAAGGGAGAAAGGGATGGGGGTCTGGGGGAAGGGGAAGAGGGGAAGCCCTTTCCAAAGGGTTCCCCTCTTCCCCTTCCCCCAGCCGCCGGAGGCATTCCAAAAAAGAAACCCGCCCCGGTCCGTGAGGACCGAGGCGGGTTATTTAATTGGCTATGCGTACGTACTAGTTTAGTACATGCCGCCCATGCCGCCCATTCCGGGCATTCCGCCGCCCATTCCACCGGGCATACCGGCGGGCATTCCGCCAGCGCCAGCGGGTTCGGGCTTGTCTGCGATAGCGCACTCAGTGGTGAGCAACAGACCTGCGACGGACGCGGCGTTCTGGAGTGCGGTGCGGGTGACCTTTTTAGGATCGATGACACCGGCCTTGATGAGGTCTTCGTATTTGTCGGTAGCGGCGTTGTAGCCCATGCCACCTTTGCCTTCCTTGATCTTCTCGACGACGATGGAGCCTTCGAGACCAGCATTAGCGGCGATCTGGCGAAGGGGTTCTTCGACAGCGCGGCAGATGATGTTGATACCGGCCTGTTCGTCGTCGTCAGCTGCCTTGACTTTGAGGGCAGCGGCGCCGGAACGAGCGAGGACAACACCGCCGCCGGGGACGATGCCTTCTTCGACGGCAGCGCGAGTGGCGTTCAGTGCGTCTTCGACGCGGGCTTTCTTTTCTTTCATCTCGGTCTCTGTAGCGGCGCCGACGTTGATGACTGCGACACCACCGACGATCTTGGCGAGGCGCTCCTGGAGCTTTTCGCGATCGTAGTCGGAGGAGGAGTCAGCGATTTCAGCGCGGATCTGGGAGATACGGGACTTGATTTCGTCGGCTTTGCCAGCGCCGTCAACGATGACGGTGTTTTCTTTGTCGATGACAACGCGCTTGCAGGAACCGAGGTCGTTGACTGTGAGGTTTTCGATCTTGATACCGAGATCCTCGGAAACGACCTGGCCACCGGTGAGGGTAGCGATATCTTTGAGCATGGCCTTGCGACGTTCACCGAAGCCGGGGGCTTTGATGGCGACGACGTTCAGGGTGCCACGCAGCTTGTTGACCACGAGGGTAGCCAGAGCTTCGCCTTCGATGTCTTCAGCGATGATCATGAGCGGCTTGGACATCTTGGCGCACTGTTCGAGTACGGGCAGGAGTTCCTTCATGTTGGAGATCTTCTTCTCGTTGATGAGAATGAGGGGCTCTTCCATTTCGCAGGTCATGCGTTCGGTGTTGGTGACGAAGTAGGGGGAGAGGTAGCCGCGATCGAACTGCATGCCTTCGACGACGTCGAGGGTGGTGTCCAGACCTTTGGCTTCTTCTACGGTGATAACGCCTTCTTTGCCGACCTTGTTCATGGCTTCGGCGATGATGTTACCGATGGTAGCATCGTTGTTGGCGGAGATGGTGCCAACCTGGGCGATTTCTTTCTGGTCACGAGTCGGCTTGGCGACTTTTTCCAGATCAGCGACGATGGCTTCGACAGCTTTGTCGATACCGCGCTTGATGGACATGGGGGAGCGACCGGCGGCAACGAGCTTTACGCCTTCGGTGAAGACAGCCTGTGCCAGAACGGTAGCAGTGGTGGTGCCGTCACCGGCAACGTCGGAAGTCTTGGAGGCAACTTCCTTGACCATCTGAGCGCCCATGTTTTCGAACTTGTCTTCCAGCTCGATTTCCTTGGCAACGGACACGCCGTCCTTGGTGATGACGGGGGAGCCGAAGGACTTCTCCATCACAACGTTACGGCCCTTGGGTCCGAGGGTGACTTTGACTGCGTCAGCCAGTTTGTCAACACCCGCTTTCAGTTTTTCACGGGCCTTGGCATCGAAAAGTATTTCTTTCGCCATGGTGTATACTCCTTAGAAGAAATGTTTGTGTATGAATTCGGTGAATGTAACGACTAGTCGACGATAGCGAGGATGTCTTCCTCACGCATGACCAGATGTTCCACGCCTTCGATGTTGATTTCCATTCCGGCGTATTTGGCAAACAGCACGGAATCGCCGACCTTAACGGTCAGGGCAACGCGGTCGCCAGCGTCGTTCGGCTTACCGGGACCGGCAGCGACGATTTCACCCTTCATGGGCTTTTCCTTGGCAGAATCCGGGATGTAGATGCCACCCGCGGTTTTCTCTTCCATTTCCAGACGCTTGACCAAGACGCGGTCGTTCAGCGGTTTCAGTTCCATCCTTTATTACCTCCAAAGGGAATAATTTGATTTTTTGTGGGTCGGCATGTGCTACCAGACGGCCCATTATGCTGCGTGAAAGATAAACACCGCGTTCAGAGTGTCAAGCTGGATAGGCAAAAAAAATCCAGTCCGTAGAGAGTGAAAAACAGGTTTATATCCCATTATTTGAGATATGTCGGTTAACCTACTGATTTTATGAAAATATTATAAACAATAATAGTTACTGCTAATTGGGCCCCGTTGATTGCATAATACTTGATGTACCGCAAACGGAGGTCGTCAATATGTCGAGTGCAGATCGTTCCGGTTATTTGGCATTATTTCATAAGGACCACGGCACGGAGCGGGTGCTTCACGCCATTGATTATGAGCATTGAGCATGTGCCCTCCCCATTCCGTGCAAACATTAGTCGGTGCGGTGTGACCTTGTAGGTTCGCTCCAGTGAGATAATTGATAAATAGAAGATACTTTGCCCCCGGATATGTCGGTATCCGGGGTTTTCCTTTTGGATGAGATTGCTGTCACAGAACAGTCGAAAGAGCGTCACCAAAGTGTGGTGTTTTGTCATGAAGGCGGCGCGAATTCGGCAGGGATTCATCATAGGGTTCGGCAACCAATCACCCTAGGAGGAATGAATGGAAGATCGCATAGCCGGTCCGATTTTCAATCTTGATTCGCCTTTTGCCGACCCTGTTCGTCACACCTTGTTTTCCATACTCAAGAAGCCGCTTGCCAAGGTGCTTCGGCTTGATACGCTTAATTCTATGTATTCGACGCTTCAGGAAAAGGGCGGCGATGCTTCGTTTGTGGAGCAGACATTGGATATGCTCGGCGTGAAGTTCTCCGTGGACGGCCAACCTGTAGGCCGTGTGCCAAAGACCGGGCCGCTGGTCGCGGTGTGTAACCATCCATTTGGCGTACTGGAGGGACTGCTGCTCGTCCGGGTTTTGCGTGAGGTTCGGTCGGACATTAAGATTATGGCGAATTTTATGCTCGGAATGATTCCCGAGATGGACGACTTGATTATCGAGGTTGATCCGTTCGGGAACCTCGGTTCCACCAAGAAGAATATAGCCGGACTCAAGGCGTGTATGCGCTGGCTCAAGGGCGGCGGTATGCTCGTGGTCTTTCCGGCGGGAGAAGTGTCCAGCCTCAAGGTCAAGAAAGGGATGGTGGCCGATCCAAAATGGAGTCCCATGATCGGCAGAATTATTCGCAAGACCGGAGCCAACGCGCTACCGGTCTTTTTTGATGGTCGCAACTCGGGACTGTTTCAGACGCTTGGTTTGATCCATCCTCGTTTGCGAACCATGCTTTTGCCGCATGAGAACCTGCGTCATGCCTCGAAGGATGTCATCCGTATGGGGCTTGGCTCGACCATTGCCAGCGAGAAGATGCGCGAGTTCGATAGTGATCAGGAGTTGGTGGATTACCTACGGTTCCGCACCTACTTGTTGCGCAAGGACAAGAAACCGCGTTTCAATTTCAAGCCGCGTGAAGTCAGCCGGAAGTTGGACCCCATCGCTAATTCGCGGGGCAAACATATTTTGGCCAGTGAGGTCGCCAGTCTGCCGGATGAGAATGTCCTGATAGAGAATTCGGAATTTGTGGTGTTCCATGCCAACGCCGAACAGATTCCCCGGATTCTTCGTGAGATCGGTATCCGGCGCGAAGAGACGTTTCGTCAGGTGGGTGAAGGCACGGGCAGGGCCATGGATATCGACGAGTTTGACGATACATACCGTCATCTCGTGTTGTGGAATCGCACTGATCGAGAAGTTGCCGGTGCGTATCGATTCGGCCTGACTGATGAGATTCTCAAACAGCAGGGCGGCAAAGGGCTGTATACCTCAACCCTGTTCAAGTACCGGGAGAGTTTTCTGTATGAGCTTGGTCCCGCCCTTGAAATGGGCCGGTCATTTATCACGCCGAAATATCAGAAAAGCTACCAGCCGTTGCTGCTGTTGTGGAAGGGCGTCGCCGAGTTTGTTGTGCGGAATCCGAAGTACACCCGACTGTTCGGCTGTGTGTCCATATCCAGTGAATACTCCGGCGTGTCCCGTGAGTTGATCATGGGGTTTATGGAGCGTCACTCATCCCTGCCAGAACTGGCGCAAATGGCGTTACCCAAGCGGCCACCCAAGGTCAGGAAACTCAAGAAAGTGGATTTCACCTTGCCGGATAACATGTTCGACGATCCAGCCGACGTTGCGGATTGCGTGCGTGATGTGGAAGACGGGCGATCCATTCCGGTTTTGCTCAAGCAATACCTCAAGCTGGGCGGGAAGATTATCGGCTTCAATGTTGACCCTGATTTCGGCGACTGTCTGGACGGGTTGATTCTGGTGGACCTCATGAAATCCGACCCTAAAGTGCTGGGCCGATTCATGGGGAAAGAGGGTGTACAGCAATTTCTGGCAGCCAATGCGGGCGCGGGCGTTTTGCCTCTTCGCGACACCAATGCGGCAGCCTGACCACGGAGAATAATTCGCGGTTGGCATCGGGCGGAGAACCGTATAAAGTCCGGCCATGCAGCGATATATACCGATACTTCTTCTGGTTTTGGTCCTTTCTGTTCCTGCCCTTGCCTCTGGTGAAGAGCGGAATGGATGTGAGCCCGGATATCGGGCCTTGTATGATAACAGCGTGGTCGAACTCACGGGTACGGGTGAGCTGGACATCGTGGTCGTGACCGATCCTTTGTGCTGGCATTGCCGTCTGGGCCACAAGCTCCTTGGTGAATATCCCGATCAATATCGCACTTTGCGGCTGTCCTTTTTCCCGCGTTTGAGTTTCCCCGGTTCCGATATGGCTGCCTGGATTTTGGAGGATGCTGTCGGAACGGACCACCTCAAGGAATATGTGGACTTTGCATACTCCGACCTCAAGATGGTCAAGACGGATGATCTGATGCAGGCGCGTATGCTTATGCTCATGCAGTTTACCGAAGCCTTCCCGGATATGCTGAAAGATACGACGCTGCCGGAATTGGCTGTTCGTCTGCAAAAGGAACACGAGCCGCACACCATGCTGACCACTGATCTTGCCAAAACGGTGGACCTGCCCGGTACGCCGATTCTTATCGCGGGGAGCACGGTTCTTGTCGGTTACGGCCCCGGCCCATGGCTGGACGCTCTTAAAGAGAAAAATATATGCAAGTAATCGAAGTAGATTTTCAATGCTGAAACGATGAACCCCCAACAGTGTATGCTGTTGGGGGCTCATTATTTGTATGAGAAGTGAACGGGTTCGCGCGTAGAATCTTTTCGCCGCGAGGGAAGTTGGTACTAGGCGGTGACAGGCCGGACTTTTCCTCGGATAAGCGCGACGAGCATGTAGACCACGGGTGTATCGAGTGCCGCAATCAGCAGTTTTACCAGCCATTGTCCGATAATGACTTCTCCCAGAGGAAGGATGCCGTAAAAGGCGACGGTGACAAAGATGGTCGAATCTATGAGCTGTGAGGCCATGGTGGAGAGATTGTTGCGAAGCCACAGGGAGCGGCCGTTCATGCGGCGTTTCAGCAAATGGAAGAGCCAGATGTCATGCTTTTGGCTCACGACATAGGCCAAGAGCGAAGCCACAACGATCCGTGGCGTGTTGCCGATAACCCCGGCGAACGCTTCCTGATTCTGCCAGAAAGGTGCTGCGGGCCAATAGACGGCCAGCCATGCGATTCCCGTGATGAATATGAGGGTAATGAATCCGCAGGTCACGGCTTCATTTGCCAGTTCCTCGCCCCACACTTCACTGATGACATCGGAAACGGCAAAGGTGATGGAATACGCCAGCACTCCGGCGGGTACGGCAAGGCCAAAAATAGTGATGATTTTGCTGGAGATGATTGCAGCGACAACCAGCCCGCCGATAAACAGGCTAATGAGCAAGACATACGCCTTGCGTTCGAAGGTTTTCATTTTTTCTTCCTTGGATTGAACTGTCCAAAAGTATTGGTACGAACCTGCCGCTTGGGGGAAAAACTGTCCCCGGCGGCGCCTCTGTTACGCAGCACTTGCCATTGGGTCCGGTAAAAGTCAAAATATCCGCCAAGAGCCTCGACGGATAAAGGAGAAAATTATGTCAAAAAGCCAAGATAAAACCAGCCACCTGCAAACCCTCGGTGAGGGTGGACAAACCAAATACCAGATGGATTCGCCCAATCCCGGGATTCTCGAAGCCTTTCCGAACAACTATCCCGGTCGGCCATATGTGGTGTCCATTTCATTCCCGGAATATACATCGCTTTGCCCCATGACAGGCCAGCCCGATTTTGGAACCATTGTCATGGAGTATATTCCGGACCAGAAAATTGTCGAATCAAAGAGTTTCAAGCTCTACATGTTTGCCTACCGCAACCATCAATCCTTCATGGAAACATTGACCAACAAGATGCTCGACGACTTCGTGGAAGTACTCGATCCTCTCTGGTGCCGGGTCAAAGGACTCTTCGCCCCCCGCGGTGCCACGGATTTGCACGTCTTTGCGGAACACTACAAAGCGGATTCCCCTCAAGCCGAACAAGTAAAAGAGCTTGTCTCGGACTGGAAAAAGGAAGTCGGCAAACACACTGCCTAGAATAAAGCCCCAAGCTTGGGGCTTTTTTTTGTGGATGGGGGCGAGGACTTTAATGGCGGGCCCGCCGCCATTGGTCATGAATTGAATGCTGCATGCATGACTAGAGCGTTGAAGTTGGTCTATGCCAAAGAGCAAAAGAAGAGGCCCGGATAAGCCGAGCCTCTTTGTAGTATCTATATTACTTATTCAGGTTTGAAGTAGCGAATTTTCTTTAATCGTTCCAAAGCCTCAGTTATGCGTTCTTCGTTCATGGGCCATTTATCAGTCTTCATGTACTCTATAGGCGCACGCCACGCCATGTAGACTTTGGCAAATGATTGATCAACTTGGCTCATGTAGAGGAAACCGCTTTCGGTGTTGTAGCCATCCGATACCCCCGAATCTTGGAGGTCACTACAAAAGTAAGTCATGATGATTTTGCCGTCCTCGGCACTGATGATTTTTGACTTCGCCTGAGTCTTACAGCCAAGAGCGAGTGCGTTAAGCGATTCGTCGATAAAACGTTTCAGGTTGTATTCCGGCAGGTAGAAACCATAAACACCATAGATTTGTTTCCAACTGTCAAATGTTTGTGGTTTGGGGATTTGTTCCAATGAAAACAAATTTTTATTTTGCTCACGCCAATATTTTGATTTGCCTAAATCTTTGACCTTATTCACCCACAAAGGTGGGGGGAAGACCAATGTTCCCTGATATAGCCTGAGAGTTTGAGTTATTTTTTCTGTTTCAGTGAGGGGAATATCTGCAGTTTTCTGCCCAACCTCAGATGATAATGAACTGGGATACTTCAATTGTTCATTGATTGAATTGTAATCGAGTTTCTGTAAAAAATCCTCAATGGCTTTTTCCATCGCTTTGCTTCCAGCATAGCCATTACTCACCGTCCAATCAGCCCTCTCTGCTGTCGTACTAACCGCAGAATGAGTGCGTTGCATCAAGTTGCCAGTCGCATCAAAGACCTTGGTATCTAATGTAAGAGAGAATTTATCGGGAGGCCAAAATGGAAAAGAATTATCGGATTTAGTTTTTATATCCGGCACAATAATAACTTGAGATCCGTTTTCTATGGCATCCTTCGTACTTTCATAATATTTGATGCTGTGGCATGACATTTTTAATGCGTATCCCAAGCCAAAACGTAAATCTTTATAGGGTGTGTATTGATAACTAGAATCAATGTTGCCCTCCACTACTTGTTTAGTAATATCCGCTTCAGAAATACAGATACCGCAATCACCGTTGATTTTATTCGCCAAAAGCGCATAGTCATAATCTAACGGCCTAGTATTAATTACTTTAGCCCGACAGCCGAATGTAAAAAGAAAGAGTACAACTAGGCAGAGCAACCACACTTTTTTCATATTATCCTCGTTAAGACTGTTTCATGATTTTTAAATAAAACACGCGACAGGCACTCAGAAAGCAAGCAACCATAAAGGGCTTACTTAATATGACAAATGCCATTGCCATAATAAAGCCAACTATTAAAATTACATTATTGTAGAGGGTCAGAGTTTTGACGACACTCCATTCGGCAACTCGGCTATCTCGTTGAGACCCGTGGTTTTCCGTCTCCACCTCACAGTGGATTTGGCATTATGATAGAAGCCTGACAGACAAATTCATTCCTGAAATTGCCATCAGATAAGGCGTTCCTATGATCATAATTCTAAGGAATCGTCAAGATTATACTGGATAATATATGCCACTGTCTACTTAACCTAGAGAAAGACGGTATGTCCTTACGGAGTTCGTTGACGACTCTCTTACAGTATGCATTCTGAGCGATGACGTGCTCGTTAGGAGACAGTATAATTAGGGATGTCTTTTTAAATGGAATTCCAAGTGGTTGCATGCTGTCGGTCATGCAATTGTAATAGCCTGGTTGGTTCCAGATCAATTGCTTGAGTGGCTATCTTTCTTTTGTCTGTGCTGGGTAAAGCTAAAAGAAATCAATTCCCAATGTAGCTATCAAAAAAAATGGCTCCGAGTTCGTCGGAGCCATTTTTACAACATGTATGGGAAACGCCTTGGCTGAAAACAGCAGTGCGTTTTTATTACAAAGGTGAAGAGATGTTTAGTCTTCGCGGCTTGTGATTTCCAGCAGGTGGTAACCGAACTGTGTTTTTACCGGACCGTGAACTTCGCCGACGGCTTCGTTGAAAACAACGGTGTCAAATTCCGGGACCATGGCACCGGGGCCGAATTCACCGAGATCGCCGCCCTGCTGTCCGGAAGGGCAGCTGGAGTGTTTTTTTGCTATTTCACCAAAATCTGCGCCGTCCTGAATTTGTTTTTTCAGGTCCAGACAGGTTTGTTCGTCACTAACCAAAAGATGGCGGGCAGTTGCTTTTGCCATGTGCATGCTCCTGTAAGTTTGAATGTAAAAGTTTTAATAAACCATATAAGTTGAAAAATGACAGTTACGAATTGAAAGTTGTTTTACAGCCCCTTCTTCTTCTCAATCCACTTGTCCACATGTGGCGGGTCGTAGGTGGCGAATTGGTCCAGCAGGGTTGCGGGGTCGGATGCGCTCAAGACCATTTTGCGGTGTTCGGGGATGACAAACCCTTCATCAACCATGCGGTTCATGTGGTCGGTCATGCAGCTGTAATAGCCGTTTACATCCAGCAGGCCGCACGGCTTGGCGTGGTAGCCGAGTTGGTTCCATGTCAGGGCTTCGAAGAATTCTTCGAGCGTGCCGAGTCCGCCGGGCAGGGCGATGAAACCGTCGGAAAGATCGGCCATCTTCTGCTTGCGTTCGTGCATGGAAGTAACCACGTGGCTTTCGGTCAGGCCGGTGTGGGCCACTTCCTTTTCAACCAACAGTTTGGGGATGACGCCGATGACTTCGCCGCCGGCTTCCAAACAGGTGTTGGCAAGACGGCCCATGAGTCCGGTGCTGGACCCGCCATAGACAAGGCCGAGGCCTCGGTTGGCCAGTTCCTTGGCCAGTGTCTCGGCGCATTCGCCATAAGCCGGATTTGTTCCGGGGTTGGAGCCGAGATAGACACAGATTCTTTTCATTAAATTGCCTTGATAGCCTTTTCGATGTCAGCCACGAATTCGTCAACCATTTCCTCGGTGGTGGCCCATGAGGTCATCCAGCGGACAGTGTGGTCATGTTCGTCCCAGACATAAAAGTAATATTTTTCATGAAGAATTTCAGTTGCCTCAGGCGGGATGGAAGCAAACATAGCGTTGCAGTCCACGCTGCCCTTGATCGTGACGCCATCAATGGCACCGGCTTTTTCAGCCAGTCGTTTTGCCATGGCGTTGGCGTGGCGGGCGTTCTCCAACCACAGATCATCGGCCAGATACCGTTCCAGCTGGGCAGACACGAAGCGCATTTTCGAGACGAGCTGCATGGCCTGCTTGCGGAGATACTTGAATCCTTCGCCGATGTTTGGCTTGAGGAAGATGACGGCCTCGCCCATGAGACAGCCGTTCTTGGTGCCGCCGAACGAGATGAAATCAACATCAAGAGCCGTGGTCATGTCGAAGAATGAACAATCCAGTGCGGCGCAGGCATTGGCGATACGAGCCCCGTCCATGTGCAACAGCAGATCGCGGTCATGGGCGAACTCCACGAGGTCTTCGATCTCTTTTAATGTATAGAGCTTGCCCAATTCCGTGGGCTGGGTGATCGAAATAACCTTTGGCTGTGAGGCGTGGACGAATCCAACATGGCCGAGATACGGAGCAATGGCACCGGGGGTGAGCTTGCCGTCTTCGGACGGGATGGGAACGAGCTTGATGCCGCCGAAAGCTTCGGGTGCGCCACATTCGTCGTTGTTGATATGCGCTTGTGCCGCACACAAAACCGAGTTGTAGGTCTGAGTCACGGTGCGCAGACCAAGGACGTTGGCAGCGGTGCCGGTAGTCACATAATGAATACTGGCTTGAGAACCGAAATATTCCTTGAACACTTCATCGGTATGGATGGATATTTCATCGTCGCCGTAGGACTTCAGAAAGCCTTCGTTGGCTTTGATCATGGCTTCCATGATGGCCGGATGTGCGCCGGAATTATTATCGCTGGCAAATGATTTCAATGCACTCATGATGATTACTCCAGCCCGAAAAATGTTCGGGCCGCTTTGTGTTTCAAAATTGAATCGGCAAGGGCGATGTATCCGGCAGCCGTTGGATGCACGGTGTCGCCGTCACTCAAGGCCTGCTCGTATACTGCGGAACTTTCCATGCTGTCAAAGGTCGAGATGGCCGGGATAGCAAGCTCGTCGCAGAGTCGGGCTATTTCGACGGCCAAAGACTTGACGCGTGTGTTCTTGTGAGTATCCGAGACAGGGGGCGGGCCGATAAACAGGACATCGCCTTTTGCTTGCGCCGTGCTCAGGATGTTTCGGGCGGCCTTCAACGATTCCTGAAGTGGAACATCGTTCATGATGTCGGCCACGCCGAAGCTGAAGACGAATCGGCTCTCCATGCCATCTATGGTGCGGGGGGCCGCCTCACTCAGCCAGCGATCTTGCAGCCGGATGGTTGTATCTTTGCGCACACCGAGGTTGTAGCCAGTGATGTCCTTCCCGTTTTTTGCGAGCGAGGCGATGATGCGTCCGGGCCAGCCAAGGCCCGTCTCATCACCATAGCCCAACGTGAGGGAGTCACCGAAAAAAAAGACGATCATAAGTTATTCCTTGATCCGTGCAGATATGTTTTCGACATCAATGGCGTAGACAGCCGTGGCCGGAAGAGCCGCTTCCTTGTAGGGGAGTTGTTTACCGAGATATTTGACCGTCAGCAAATCCAGACCGTGCATTTTTTCGTCGTCGTCAACGAGTCGGGGAGTGCCGTGGCCCATGACGGAACGGAAAAGATAGCCTTGATCACAGGCGTTGTCGCCACCTTGACGCATGCGAACGTCCACGGCAGTTGAGAAGGCTACCGTCTTACCAGTGTTCAGGCAGGCAGCCTTGCGGCCACGTTTGCCGGAATGGATGTAGATGACGTTTCCTTCCACCGCAAAGTTGACGGGAACGCAGTACGGCCCGTCATTATCGGTCAGAGCAAGCCAAAGGACATCGGCTTTGGTCAGAATCTCTGCGATAGCGGTTTCGTTTTCAGTGTATCCTTTGCGCATGGAAATTCTCCCTTGAGTGTGTTTTGAGCCACACGTTTTATGAATCACCCGAAGCCGGAAGACAACCTTTGTGGTGCAAAAAAAACAGGCTGAGACTGTCGGGTAAACAATGATTGCTCTGTGTGGAAATATTGTTATAATGCCGCTGTTATAACCGGGAGATACCCATGAGCCGATCCAGAGATAATCAATTACCTATTCACTATCTGCTGAATTCCTTTGACAGCTTTTTCAAGATGGAGGCAGCGGGTGGCATCGCCCTGATGATTTGTACGATAGCGGCATTGGTCTGGGCCAATTCGCCGTGGGCCGAAAGTTATCACGCCTTATGGCAGACCAAAATTACCGTGGGATTCGGCAGTTGGGTGCTTTCCAAAGCGGCCATACTGTGGATCAATGACGGGTTGATGGCTATTTTCTTTTTTCTGGTCGGTCTGGAAATCAAACGAGAGCTTCTGGTTGGCGGGTTGTCCACCCCGAGTCAGACGATCATGCCTGTGGCGGCAGCCATAGGTGGTATGGCCGTTCCCGCGCTTATCTTTGTTTCGATGAATGCAGGACAGGAATCCGCTGCTGGTTGGGGTATTCCCATGGCCACGGATATCGCTTTTGCGCTCGGCATCATGTCTCTTCTGGGCAACCGCGTGCCGTTGGGTGTCAAAATCTTCCTTACCGCCGTTGCCATTGTGGATGATATCGGAGCCATTCTTGTTATCGCCATTTTTTATACAACATCGTTGAACCTGACAGCATTATCAGTCGGTTTGGCGGTGCTTGGCCTTATGGCTATTCTTAATTTGCGGTGGGGAATTCGGCATTCCATTCCGTACTTGGTGCTTGGGGTAATCGTCTGGTTTGCCTTTCTTCTGTCCGGTATCCACGCGACCATTGCGGGCGTGCTGGCGGCCATGACAATCCCTGCGGGGACACGGATGAATTGTTCCACATTTGTAGAGGAACTGCGACATGCTGCCGAAGTCTTTGAGTTGGCGATTACGCCGGGTAAGACCGTGCTGACCAATAAGGAACAGCAGATAGCCTTACATTCTCTGGAGCATGCATACGAGGCCGCGACAACGCCATTGCAGAACATCGAGCACGCCTTGCATCCATGGGTATCCTTTTTTATTATGCCGATTTTTGCATTGGCCAACGCAGGGGTTGCGCTGGAGGCAGACGTCCTGAGTGAATTGCTCACCCCGGTGTCACTTGGTATTTTCTTTGGGCTTGTCTTGGGCAAGCAAATCGGTGTGACCGGCGCCTGTTGGGTGGTCAATAAACTGGGCTGGGCTAAATTTCCAGATAGGACGACGCTTGTTCACTTGTGGGGAGCGGCCTGTCTGGCTGGTGTCGGATTCACCATGTCTATTTTTATCGCCAACCTTGCCTTTGCGGATGCAGCGCGACTGGTAGAACTTTCCAAGATCGCCATTCTGTTCGCTTCGTTAGTCTCAGGCGTGGCTGGCTATGTTGTCCTTAAGTATATGGCACCGGATGCTTCTGGAGCCAGAGAGGCGACAGGGGAAAAGATTCCTGAATAAGGTCGGAAGAAAAAAGCAGTAACCCCGGTACACGAAAATGTGCCGGGGTTTTTTATTTAGAAATCCATCAGCCCGAGCGGGTCGAGGTCAGACAGTTCTACACGGACGAAGGTGTAGACATCAAAGAATAGATCTTTGGTGATATCGTTAAGAAGCCATTCACTGCCCGTGCCGAATGAATTCCAAAGTTCGGTTTCAATCCCTTGGCGCACTTTGAATCGTACGGTTTCTACTTCGGGATCAGTGCCGCAGAGATGTGTTTGCATGAGTGGCACCAGACCACAGGTGACGTGTTGAACGTCGATGATATCTTTGTCGTCGATCATGATTATTTTCCTATGCAGAATGCGTCGAAAATGGAGTTCAGGACATCGTTGGATGCGATTTCACCCGTGATGCCGGACAATGTGTTGCAGGCGGTTTCAAGTCGGACACTCAAAAGGTCGTAGGGGATACCAGCCGCTGTATCCTGTTCAAGTTCGGATAATTCAAGGGCTGCTTCGCCAAGTACGGCGGCCTGCCGTGCATTGGGGGCGAGCTCGTCGGGGTCGGGTTGACCTGCGCCTTGAAGAATGCGGTCGCGGATACGTGCGCAGAGCGTGTCGATATCCGTCCCCTTCTTGGCAGAAATGACAAGCATTTCAAGGTCATGGGCAGCCATTTGTGCGGCGTTGCTTGTGTCAAAGCCGTCCAGATCAGATTTGTTGAGCACCAACACCGTTTTTTGTGGGTCAAGAGTGGCTGCAGTGGACATGGTTTCATCGGTCAGCGGCGCTGTTCCGTCGGCTAGCAACAGAACGAGGTCAGCCTGATCCATCAGCTCGCGGCCTTTTTCCAATCCAGCGGCTTCGATGGCATCGTCCGTTTGTCGGATGCCGGCGGTATCAGCCAATCGGATATTCAACCCATTAAGGTTGATGGATTCTTCAAGGTAGTCTCGAGTTGTGCCGGGTTGGTCCGTGACGATAGCGCGATTGCGGCCGAGCAGAGCGTTCATCAGACTTGATTTGCCCGCATTGACTCGACCAGCCAAGACGACCAGTGCTCCTTCGCGCCATGCTTTGGTGCGGTCTACGGCAGAAAGAAGTTCGTCGATTTCAGTGCGTACAGACGCAGAGGTCTCGATCAGGTCTTCAGGGGAAAGACATTCGATTTCGTCGTCAGGAAAGTCCACGGCTATGCAAAGTTGAGCACGCAAATATTCCAGTCGTGCCCGGAGGTCGGCAATCTTTTGACCAAGCAGGCCGGAGAGTTTGACTTGAGCCAAATGCATGGCTGCTTTGGTAGGCGCGTGGATCATTTCTGCCACAGCTTCTGCCTGAGAGAGGTCCATGCGTCCGTTCATGAAGGCGCGGTAGGTAAACTCGCCGCGTTCAGCAAGGCGGACACCTTTGTGTAGGATCTCATCCAGCACGGCGGATAGGACGGCCCGACCTCCATGACAGTTGATTTCTACGATGTCTTCACCTGTGTATGAATTGGGTCCGGGCATGAATGCACATAAGACGTCATCCAGTTCATTACCGTTTGCATCAAGCAAGTGACCATAATGAAGGTGATAGGGGATAAAATCCGTGAAGCGTTGGTTTGCGGCTCGGAATAGCGCATTGGCAACGCTTCGGCATTGGCTGCCACTGATACGGATGATGCCCACACCGCCGTCTCCGGGGGGGGTGGCAATAGCGGCAATGGTGTCGTTGGCGAGTCGTGGATCAAGCATGAGGGTGGTTATAGGCCTTTTTTGCGAAAGGCAAAAGAGAAAAGGGCCGCTTTTAAAAGCGGCCCTTTTGAGTTCGTTGTATCTTCGTAACCCAAGATCTTTAGTCGCGTGCGCGGCTTCCGTTCTTGCGGCTCTTCGGTACGATCAGGACGCGTTTCATGGGACCGTCACCCTTGGAGCGGGTGAAGACAGTCTCGTTTTCCTGAAGTGCGAGATGGACCACTCGGCGATGATAGGAAGACAAGGGCTTGGTGGACTGGGTGCGACCCAGGTTGCCAGCTTTTTCTGCCAGATGACATGCAATCTGACGGAGTTTGTCGTCCTGACGTTCGCGGTAGTCACCTGTGTCCACCTGAATGCGGACAGAGGCTTCCATTTTGCGAGAGACGAGGCGATTGACCAGATACTGGATGGAAGAGAGGGTTTGTCCCTCGCGACCGATGATCAGACCGGAATTTTCATCGTCGTCAATGAAGACTTTGACCCGGTCGGATTCAATGGTGACCTGGATGGTCGTTTCGCCGACAATGGGGTCGAGCAGCTTGACCATGACTTCCATGACAGCGGCTTCGAGCACTGTTGGATCGAAGTCGGCCATATTGGCGCGCGGACGTTCTTCGCGTTGCTCACGAGGTTCACGAGGTTTGCGTTCACGAGGCCTGCGGTCACGTTGAGGTCTGTCTTCACGGGGGGAAGCCTGTTTGGGCTTGCGTTCGCGAGGTTTGCGTGCAGGCCGAGGAGCTTCCTCGGAAGGAACCACGTTTCCGTTAATGTCGTTGTAGACTTCTTCTACAATGAGGTTGCCGTTCGGTTCCTCAGATGTTTCTACAACAGGCTTTGGTTTTGGCTTGGGTTTCGCCTTGGGTTGTGCCTTAGGTTTGGGCGCAACGTTAGGCTTTGTTTCGCGTGTGGGTTTGGCCGGCTTCTCTTCGGTGTTGAGAATGTCTGTGGCATTAACCTGAGCGCGAGGGCGGGCATGTACCTTGGCTTTCTTGACACCCATGATGCCGAAGATGCCGCTGGAACCGCCAGCCAGGATTTCGATTTCCAGCCGTTCCCGCTTGAGATTAAAGTAATCGCAAGCAGACTCTATGGCGTCGTCCAGATCCTTGCCCTGGAATTCTTTAAAGTCACTCATTGTGTGTATCCTTCTCAGCCGGGGAAAAAGCCCCCGGAGGCGATGTTAAGCGTCCAGAGTTGCCTTCTTGGTGGATCGGGCGATCATAAGCTGCTGTCCGATGGACAGGAGGTTGTTGAACAACCAGTAAACAACCAGACCTGAAGGGAACTGCAGGAACATGAAGGTGAAGATGAGCGGCATGAACAGCATGATTTTTTGCTGAGTCGGGTCACCGGCACTGGGTGTCATCTTCTGCTGCAGGAACATGGACGCACCCATGATAATGGGTGTGATGTAATACGGGTCCTTGGCGGACAGGTCAGCTAACCATGGCAGGTCGGTAAAAGGCACATGCGCGATAAAGGGTGCGTGCCTGAGTTCGACTGCGCCGAGCAGAGCCTTGTACAGACCGAAGAAAACCGGGATTTGTACGACCATGGGCAGACAACCACCCATTGGATTAACCTTGTACGTTTTATACAGGGCCATGGTTTCCTGGTTGAGACGCTGCTTGTCGTCGCCGTATTTTTCGCGGAGCTTTTGGACCATGGGTTGCAGTTTCTTCATCTGCTCCATGGAACCGTAACTCTTCTGGGACAGAGGCCAGAAGATCAGCTTGATGATAATAGTCAGAATGATGATGGCAACACCGTAGTTACCGATGTAGCCGTAGAAGAAGTTCAGACCGATGAGAAGCGGTTTTGCCAGAACATCGAACCAACCGAAGTTGACGGCATCGGCAAGTTCATTAGGCATCTTGGCGAGCATTTCGCGGTCGGTGGAGCCGATGAAATAGGACGCTTTCAGTGTCTTGGCCACGTTGGGCATGAAAGTGGCCTTGTCAGTGACAGCCATACGGAAGACGTCATCCTGAACGCCTGCGGACAGGGAGGTGTTCTCAGAGCCGGGCAGGACTGCAAACAGGAAGTAGTTGGATTCAATGGCACCCCATTTGAGGTCGCCAGGAGCGGACAGGCCTTTTTCTTTGAGGTCGTCGCGGTCATCCAGTTCTTCGCGGCCATCCTTGGTCAGGTAAGCCACTTTGGTCGGATTGTAACGATCATCCTCGGCGGACATGGATTTGGCCGCTGCTGTGTAGGAGAGAGAACCTTCGACACCGGTAGCTGTCAGATTGGTAATCGTGGTAGATTCTTCAATGAGATAGGTATCTGGGTAGAATGTCAGTATGCGTTCGATACGGAAACCGCCGGACTGGCCGGTAAAGGTCAGCGTCTTGGCTTCGTCGGTGGCGCCGATTGTCACATCATTCCCAGAGAAGGACCACTCGCCGCGTTTCCATGTATGATACTCTTTGTCGTTTTTGGTCAGGATCAGACCGAGAGGACCTTTGGCAAAAGCCTTGCGTCCGATGAGATCGACATTCGGAGAATCCGGTTCAATAGTATCTTTATAGTTTTTGAGAATGAATTGTTCGACGATACCACCCTGAGAATTGAAAACGGCGGTGTAAAGCGGAGTATCCACCGTAACCTTGGTTCCGGTGGTGGGGATGAAATCTGTGGCAGGTGCAGCCTCGGTGGCGGCAGGTTCAGCCTGCTGGGTCAGCGAAGCTGTTTTCTGTTCGGCCTCGGCGGCCTTTTGGGCCATAGTGGCCTGTTCTTCTGCTGAGGGTCCGGTGAAATACTGCCAGCCGAAGATGACGATAAAACTCAGGACCAGGGCAATCACTAAACGGATTTGCTCCTTCTTCTCCATGGGATGATTCTCGCTTTGGTTTTGAAATCTGGCCAAACGGCCGGGACGGGGTCAAAGCCCCCGCTGCAAAAAGGTTGGCAACGAAGGAGACGCCAAAGCGTGAGAAGACCCCCTTTAAATGCGCCGTGCAGAGTAACAGCTTCTTGGGCGTACTCTGAGCACGTCGGATAGAACCTGCATGCCTGTGGCAGCAAGGGGGAGATGAGCTTTTGGTATAACCAAATGAGCGCTAGAAATATTGAGCGCATCATTTCCTCTCTATGAGGCCACCATTTTCGTACGTAAACGTTCGAAAATGGGGGTGAACTCTTCTATGGTGAGAGCGAGTGTCAGCTGCTTGGCCTCAAGGTTCCGCTTGGGAACTACGACAATATCCAGAGGCAATTCAAAATCAAATTGATGCAGTCTGAAATACTCGCGCACCACCCTCTTAATACGGTTTCGCGCTACTGCATGCCCCATCTTTTTACTGACGGTGAGCCCGAGGCGAAGACCGCCATGAGGCTCACCTCGTTTGAGAATGAACAGGATGAAGCTTTTTGTATATTGCTTCTTGCCCTGTTCATAACAAACTGTGAATTCAGGGCTTTTGAGCAGTCGGCGCTCCTTGTTCCAAGCTAGACGGCTAATCTCTTACGCCCTTTGGCGCGGCGGCGACGAAGAACGGCGCGACCGTTTTTGGTGCGGGAGCGCACCAGGAAACCGTGGGTTCTTTTACGACGGCATTTGCTGGGCTGGTAAGTACGTTTCATATCTATATTCTCCTAAAGAGTGAAAAATTGCTGAAAGTCGTGTTGAACGGAAGCATATAACCGCTGCTCGGGTGGCAGTCAAGATCAAATTTTGATCCATGTACCGGCCACCGCTTTCGACTGACCGGGAATTCTGCTACAGGTTTTCTCAACGGAAGGCGAGTAAAAAATTCTCATTTTTTGAATCGTCACATATATTCATTATAATAGCACGGAGAGTTTTTATGGATAAACCGATAGAAAATTTTTGGGATATTAATCTTAGGGAATTGAAGCAGCGGTTGACCAAGAATGGATTTGATGTCTATTTGGCGGACTCGGCAGACTCTGCCAAAAGTATTGTCACCGATGAAATCCTGCCTCAGCTTAAGCCTCAAACCGTATCCTGGGGTGGTTCGTTAACTTTGGCTGCCACTGGACTGCATGAATTTTTACGGGATAGTGACGAGTATGAGTCGTTGGATACTTGGGATAAGTCCCTGTCCAATGAGGACAAAAATGAACGCCGTCGGCAGGCACTGCTGGTTGATTGTTTCTTTTGCGGGACCAATGCCATCACCGAAGATGGGCATCTCGTGAATCTGGATATGATTGGCAACAGGACAGGAGCCATTACTTTCGGTCCTAAAAATGTGGTCATTTTGGTCAGTCGGAATAAACTTGTTCCAGATCTTCAGCGGGCCATGGACCGGATCAAGGAATATGTCGCCCCGGTTAACGCCATGCGGCTGGATATGAAGACTCCGTGCGTCAAGGCTGGATACTGTATGGATTGTGATTCTCCTCAACGTATTTGTAATGTCTGGACTATTACCGAAAAATCTTTTCCCAAGGGACGAATCAAGGTTGTTTTGATTAATGATGATCTCGGTTTCTAAAAAAGTGTGGATAACGTGTTCGTAACCTTGTTCCTTTACTGTTCCCAATTAGGAACATTCGTCGGGAGTCGTTGGTAATGGCGGGTCGTCATCTTTCCACAGATCGTATCTATCGTGACCTTGTCCAGCCACATTCTGGTGAGGTGCGTTTTCAGGTTGCTATGGAACAGACAGATCTGCTTGTTGTTGCAGAGTGTGATTTGCAGGAGGACATTGCAGCTTTTGTCAGGAAGGTTCGCGGAGATCTGAAGAATTGGATCATGTTTCATCCAGAGTTCGCAGAGAGCCTTGTGCCGATATCAGTCTCAGAAGATGCGCCTGATATCATTCGGGACATGGCGCAAGCCAGTGCTGTATGCGGTGTCGGCCCCATGGCTGCTGTGGCTGGCGCAATCGCTCAGGCTGTTGGAGACGCATTTGTTGGTCGTAGTCCAAATCTTCTTGTGGAAAATGGTGGTGATACGTACATGCACTCTACGCGTGAGCGTGTGGTGGCTTTGTTATCCGAGCCTGAATCCGGGGCTTCCATCGGGTTGCGGCTTGAGGCGGGCGGATTTCCGACAGCGATTTGTGCTTCTAGCGGCACCATCGGTCATTCTTTGAGCCTGGGGTCGGGGGATCTAGTGGCTGTACGTGCACGTGATGCCCGGTTTGCAGATGCCGCAGCCACGGCCTTGTGCAATGAATTACGGTCAGAGGATGATATGGATCGTGTGCTTAAACGTGCCAAGCAGTTTGCAGAGTATGGTTTGGAGGGCGTATTTGCCCAATATGATCAGAAGGTTGCTGCCTGGGGTGACCTCGAATTGGTGGCGTTGGATTAACGAAGCAATTTGCCGTAAATCCAAAGATCAGTGGTCTTGTCCCATTTTTTGACTACGCCTTTGCGGACGCCTTCCTTGATGAAGCCATTCTTGGTCAGTACACGCTCCGAGGCTGGGTTCCAGCCATATCCCGTAGCCGACAGTTGTTTAATGTCGGTTTCGTCGTGCATGTATGTCACGAGAGCACCAAGAATTTCAGTAGCGATTCCCTGCCCCCAGTATTCCACACCAAGCCAATAGCCGATGACGGCGGTGTGGCTTTGGACGTCAGTTCCGCGAATAGCTCCACATCCACCGACGAGAGTGCCGTCAAGCAGGACGGCGAATTGCCATGTCCCGTTCCCGGTGTCGGTGGTGTTGAACATAATAAAACGTTGCGCGGCCTGGCTGTCGAACGGGTAGGGGAACTTGTATGAGGTGTTCCAGGAAATATCTCGGGTATTTGCAATGGATGAGAGGCGTGAGGCGTCGTCCATGCACCATGAACGGAGAGTGCACCGTTGCGTGTGCACTGTAATGTCGGAAAAGTTAGGCATGATGTGGCCGTTTGGTTATTCTTTTTTTTGCATGACCGCGTGGAGCATTTCTCGTTCGCGGATGCGAATGATGCGGTTGTCGTTAGCGTCACGACCGAGAATAAGCAACCCTTGATCTGCAAGCCCATGGATGTATTGTTCGATTTTTTCCGTGGTGGTCACGAAGGTGTCGGCAAAGGTTTTGATCGTGGGGTTGTATTTTAATTCCATCTTTCCACAAGTCGAGAACAGGTCGAAGATGCGAACGATGCCGAGGCCGATGGAGGGGACTTTCATGGCCTTGCGGGTGGTGGTTTTGAGGCGACTGACCAGAACAGTGATTATCGAGGCGATCACTTTGGGTGAATCGTGCATGAATTCATCCAGATCATCCTTTGTCACCACAACAACTTTGGAGTCTTCAAGGGCGATGGCTGTGGCTGTGCGCACTCCATCATCAAGGAAGAGGGCCATTTCACCGAAAATCGAGATGGGGTTGAGAATTGCGAAAACTTTTTTGTGACTTTCTATTATGCCGGAAATTTCGATTTTGCCTTCAGTTAGAATATAGGCCGCATCTCCTTTGCTTCCTTCATTGAAGACTGCGTTATGCTTGAGCACATTGCGCATCAGGTAATTCCCTCGGGAAACCTGCTTCATTTGGACTGTCTGTTGTGCGATGATGGACACGGAATTGCTCCTCTTTCAATGGCGTTACGTCTTTTTTTTTAGGCTTTTGGTGTTAGGCGTGACAGTTACTCTTTAACGATCGAGTTGCGCCCGGACTCTTTGGCCCTGTAAAGAGCGGCGTCCGCACGTTTGAGAATTCTGGCAACAGTATCATTTTCTTGAATGGAAGCAACGCCTATGCTGACCGTGACGATTAATTTTGCTTCTTCTGTGGGGATAGGCTTGTTGGCCGCAATGGAACGGATGCGTTCCGCTACTTCCATAGCCCGCTCCTCATTTGTCTCAACAAGGATGGCGGCGAATTCTTCACCGCCCAGACGTGCGAAGATATCGCTTTGTCGCAGGTCGGCTCGACAACGTAGGGCAAAGGTGCGCAAGACTTCATCGCCGATAGCATGGCCGTAAGTGTCATTGACTCGTTTGAAATGATCGAGGTCAAACATGAGCACAGCCATGGAGCGATTAAAACGTTGCGTTCTGACAATTTCGTCCCGTGCGATTTGGAAAAAAGCGTGACGGTTGTATGCCCCGGTGAGTTGGTCTCGGGTGGCCATCCGTTCAAGCTTGGCCTCCAAACGACGTTTTTCGGTTACGTCGAGGACAATGGAGTAGTGCAGTTGACGGTTGGCCAGAGATACCGGCCCGGTGAAGACTTCGACGTGACGTTTGGTGCCGTCTTTGAGTGTGTGGCAATGCTTGAAGTAGTTTCGTCGTTCTGTGGTCGCCTTCTGGAGTTCGTTGAACATTTCCTTGTCCGACATGCAGTCCAGGTCGCGGATGGACATGGAGGTCAGTTCTTCATTGGAATATCCATAGTATTGGCAAGCCGCAGGGTTGACGAATTGGATGTTTGAATCCAAGGGGTCATGAAGCAGCATGACCGCTTTGTTGTCTTCAAAAAAAGCTCGATGCAGTTCATCTCGTTCTTTCAATGCCTTTCGAGCTTCCATCTGTGCTGTAACGTCTTGAAGAACACCGTTGAAGGAGTCGTCGGGGTTAATTCTGCCACTCATTTCGACCCAGATGATAGTTCCGTCTTTGCGGAGCAGTCTGGTTTGGAAATTGGAGATCTCCCCTGTGGTGTTGAGTTCAGTCCAGAGTTTTTCTCGATCTGTAATGTCGGCATAATGCAAGTTGGCATTTTCACCGTTCATTTCTTCGACGGATGCGTATCCCATGATTTCTGCGATAGTCTTATTGGCTTCTTTGATAGTGCCGTCAGGACGGACTTGATAAATGCCGACTAGCGCGTTGTCGAAAAGTTGGCGATATCGTTGTTTACTGTCGGCCAAGGCCGCTTCTTTTTGTGAGACATGTCGTATTAATGAATTGTGCGCTGAAATTACTTCGCCGATTTCATCGTTACTTTGCCATGATACCTGAGCCCATTGGCCGGTCCCTTCAGTGGCTCGGATAGCGTGCAGTAACTTTTTGAGCGGGGTGCCGATGGTGGAGTGGTAAGCATATATGCCCGCAATGGTGAAGACGAGAATACTCAGAAAGAAACGTATGGCCTGTCCTGTGATATATTGGCGGAACTGTTTGTCCGCGTCGGCGTAAGAGTAATAGACTTCCAATCTGCCGAGATCAATGCGGCTCCCATCCGGTTGTTGTTTGTATATTTCTTGTTCAATAGTCAGGATCTCGGGATCTTCTTCGGGAAGCACTCCGTATGTAAGGAAGCTGCTGTCCTTCTGGTCGAACAGTTGCGCACCCATTATAGCCGGATTACTGGTAATAGTTCCAAGAGCACTGACCAACTCTTCAGTTTGAAAATTCCACATGAGATCGTCAAGGATTCGACTGAGGGAAGTGGCGAAGACCTCAACGTCGGTATCGATTTCATTTCTGATGTCATGCTGGGTCGTGTATCCGAAGAACAACATTATCAGAAGGGCAGCCGTAAGAAGAGGAGGAAGCGTTCGCGCTAGAAATTTGATGAAGAGTGAGTTGGAATAAGAGGACATAGCGGCCTTACCGTCGTTTGTCTTGGACACTACGTACTTTGTTGGTGAGGCCGTTGCTGCGTCCTTTTTTGCAGTCGGCTTTGAAGTTCAGAAAAATACGGTCAGAATCATCTTTGATTTCTTGATAACAGGCATCGACAACCGCCATGACCTCTCCCCATTCTCCTTCAATGGATGTACCCATGGGGCCGAGTTGGTATGACAGCCCGGATTGCTCAATGATGTTAAGCGCTCGTGCTACATATGGACTCAGACTTTTGTCCCCTTTGTCCATGGGAAAAATGGAAAAATCGATGATGACGCTCATGAAAATCCTTGAAAGTAAAAGTGAAATTTTAGAATTATCAACAGTACTATAGTCTAGGTTCATGGAGGTGTCCAAGTCAATTATATTTGGAACAACTGTGTTACGAAAAAAAGAGATTTGAAACATGGATAAGTTTGTGTGAACGGTTGTGAATTGTTGCACTTATGTCCATTGAGAATATGGGATAAATTGGCTTGCTGCCGGGGTTTTGAGGCTGTTTTTGACTCTCAAAAAGAGTGCTGTCAGAGCATGTAGCGTGCCGATTCGCTTGAAAGTTTTTTACAGTTCCCTATTGATTTTGTTTGTAAACCGCGCTACGAGATTGTTAATTAATTTTTCCGGGGGGTTATAGCACGAACTCGGGAAAAGAGTGTTAAAAGTGCTACGTTTATTGAAAGCGTAGCATAAAAGATGGTTTAGGTCCGAGTTCGGGCGTGTGCCCGACGGTTATGCAAAGAGGATAACGGTGTTCTCACGTCATAACAGACTCATTTTATTACGGAGGTGTTCTATGAAATTTTCCGTAGGTCATGGCAAGGAAGGAGCCGTGGAACGGCTGGAAAAACGCGGTGTCTCTCGCCGTGATTTCATGAAGTTCTGCGGAACCGTGGCCGCAGTGATGGGCATGGGTCCGGCTTTCGCTCCGAAAGTCGCCGAAGCTCTCACAAGTGACAACAGGCCCGACGTCGTTTGGCTGCACAATGCTGAATGTACTGGTTGTTCCGAATCCATTCTGAGGACTGTCGAGCCTTATGTCGATGCCCTTATTCTGGACTACATCTCGCTGAACTACCATGAGACTCTCATGGCAGCAGCGGGCCACGCAGCTGAAAAAGCTCTGTGGGATACCGTCGCTGGCGGCAACTTTGTTGCAGTCATCGAAGGTGGCGTTCCCACCGCTCCGGCTGGAACAGCCATGGAGCCTGGTGCACACGGTAAGGTTGGCGGGCATACAATGCTCGAAAACACTACCAAGGTCGTTGAGGCCGCTGCCGCTACCATTACATACGGTACCTGTGCCGCCTACGGTGGCGTACAGAAAGCCGCTCCGAATCCGACTGCCGCAAAGGGCGTTGGTGAACTGTTCCCCGGTAAGGCCATCATTAACGTGCCTGGCTGTCCGCCGAACCCGTTCTCCCTGGTTGGTACAATCGTGCATTTCCTGACCAAGGGCATCCCGGAACTCGACGATGTCGGCCGTCCGGTACCCTTCTACGGTGAAACCGTGCATGATAACTGCCCCAGGCAGGAGTTCTTTGATAATGACCAGTTTGCACCTTCCTTCGGTTCCGAGGAAGCTCGCAAGGGCTGGTGTCTGCGTAAGCTCGGTTGTCGCGGTCCTGAGACCTACAACAACTGCGCTACAGTCAAGTTCAATCAGTATAACTGGCCTGTCCAGGCTGGCCACCCCTGCATCGGCTGTTCTCAGCCTGATTTCTGGGATGGTGCTGACTGGGATGGCGAAACTCACATGTACGCCGACCTCACCGAACTGTAAGTTCTGTGCGGCGTAACGTTTCGCTTAACTAAAGCAGACAAGTTAGAATTCTTAAGGAGGATACAATATGTCTGGTTGCTCCCCTAAAGCCGCCCCGATGGCGCACGGGAAACACGATGTCGTAGTTGACCCGGTCACTAGGATCGAAGGTCACCTTCGCGTTGAAGCCGTGGTCGAAGACGGCAAAATCGTAGACGTCCGCAGCAGCTCCCAGCTGTTCCGCGGTCTGGAGATCATCCTGAAAGGCCGTGATCCCCGCGATGCCCAGCACTTCACCCAGCGTTCTTGCGGTGTCTGCACTTACGTGCATGCACTCGCATCCATCCGCTGTGTTGACAACGCCGTTGGCGTTGATAAAGAACTGCCCCACAATGCTACTATCATCCGTAACTTGGTGATGGCTGCGCAGTTCATGCATGATCATATCGTGCATTTCTATCATCTGCATGCTCTTGACTTCGTCGATGTAACAGGTTGCCTGTCCGCCGACGTAGACAAGACCGCAGAAATCGCAGTTGCCGTTTCCAAGACTGTCCGTCAGGATCCGAAGATCGTTTCCAGCAAGGAAGACCTTCAGAAGACCAAGGACACCGTTAAGGGCATCGTCGACTCCGGTCGTCTCGGCATCTTCACCAACGCTTACTTCCTCGGTGGCCATCCGGCTTACGTCCTGCCGCCCGAAGTTAACCTGTTGGCTACCAATCACTATCTGAATGCTCTGCACCTGCAAGTCAAGGCCGCTCGTGCCATGGCTGTCTTTGGTGCAAAGAACCCGCATACCCAGTTTACTGTCATGGGCGGCGTGACCTGCTACGAAGGTCTCACCGACAAGTACATCAATGACTTCCTGGCTCTGTACTCTGACATCATGGACTTCATCCTTGATTGTTACATCCCTGACCTCATTGCTGTCGCCAGCTACTACAAAGACTGGGCTTCTATTGGTGGTACCACCAACTTCATGAGCTTCGGCGAATATCCCGCACAGGGCGGCGAAGCCGATCTGAACTCCCGCTATGTCAAGCCGGGCGTTATCATGAACCGTGACTTCACCAACGTGCAGGACTTTGATCCTTCCATGATCGAAGAACACGTCAAGCACTCCTGGTATAAGGAAGATTCTCCGAAGCATCCTTATGCAGGTGTCACTGATCCCATGTACACAAGCCTGGACGACAAGACCAAGTACTCCTGGATGAAGGCTCCTCGCTACAACGGCAAAGCCGTTGAGGTTGGCCCCCTGGCTACTTGCCTCGTTAACTACGGTAAAGGTCAGCCCGAATTCGTCAAGTACACCAACTTCGTACTTGAAAAACTCGGCGTGGGCGCAGAAGCTCTGTTCTCCACTCTCGGTCGTACCGGCGCTCGCGGCATTGAATGCCTCGTAACCGCCCTCAAGACTGGTGATTGGGTCAACGACCTGAAAGAAAACGTTGCCAAGGGCAATATCGACATCTGCAAGGATTGGGATATGCCCGCCGAAGCACAGGGTGTCGGTTACGTCAACGCTCCTCGTGGTGCTCTGAGCCATTGGATGAGCATTAAAGACAGCAAGATCGACAACTTCCAGCTCGTGGTTCCGTCCACCTGGAACCTCGGCCCCCGCTGTGACAATGACATTCCTGGTCCGACTGAAGAAGCTTTGCTGGACAACACACCGATCGCCGATCCGGAACGCCCGGTCGAGATCCTGCGTACCGTCCACTCCTATGACCCCTGCATCGCCTGTGGCGTGCATGTCATTGACAACAAGACCGGTAACGTCAAGAAGTTCCGTATCCTGTAGTCTCTACAGATTCGAACGCACTTATAAGAGAGCTCGGCTTAGGCCGGGCTCTCTTTTTGTCGTATGAATTTCATGTCTGCAATGATGTGAGTGCGTCGAAGAAAGGGACACTTGTAGTGGTGATTCTGATTGGGAGCGTGGTAGGAATTGACCGGCCGGATAAGCTGGGATACGAATTTGGGGCAGAGGGTAGAATCTTATGAGCCGTAGAATGAAAAATGCTTTGCGTTACGTTAAAGCTGCGCCCTGGCCATATATGACCGGGGTGACATCATTACTGTTGGCCATTGGCCTCAAATGGGCAGGGATTATCCATTGGACAACTGGCGATTTCCCGCAGGCCGCTGTTTTTGGCTGGTGGGGAGTGTGCTGGTTGGTGGTTGCAGTATTCGCTTTGGCCGATGGTGTCTCTCGCCATAGGGAATACAAGCGTATCAAGGGGATGTTGCTTAAATACGGTTTCAGCGAACGTATATTGGAACCATTGGCGCGTTCTCGATGCCAGCGGGATGCCGCACTTCACGCCGCTCGTGAGTCTGGACATTACGAACGTGCGAGAGACTATTTTCGTCAGCTTGGCTATCGTTGGTATCACATTCTGCCCGATACTGTCGTTCGTAATCCATTTTCTTTTATCAGCCCGACTTTTCTCCGTACTTCTTTCATGCCCGGCAAAAAAGCTCGGGTATAACTGTCATCATATTCATCGGGATTTATCATGGGATATTTTTGGTTGGCTATTGCCATTGTTTCCGAAGTTACCGCAACATTATTTCTTCCAGCGTGCAAAGGATTTACTCGGGTGTGGCCGAGCCTTGCCTGTGCCACGAGCTACGGGTTGTCTTTCTATTTTCTAAGTTTGGTGCTCAACTCGGTTCCTGTCGGCGTCACATACGCCATCTGGTCTGGTGCTGGCATTGTTCTTGTCGGTATTCTTGGAGCATATTTTTACAAGCAGATCCCTGATGTTCCAGCAATGATTGGTATGGGGCTGATTATTGCTGGTGTAGCAGTTATGAATTTGTTTTCGAAAACAATAAGTCATTAGATAAAAGTGTGAACAATAAAAAAGCCCGGACCATTTATGGTCCGGGCTTTTTCGTGTGGTATAATTCGTCGGTTTACAGCATGTCGTGCTGATATTTTTCGCCACCCATAAGCTCTACCATGTCACGCAGGATTTTTAATGTTTCCTGCGCCTCTTTGGGATCGAGCTTGCGCAGGGCAAAGCCAGCGTGAATGATGATGTAATCACCAATGGTCACTTTTTCGTCCATTAACATGATGGAAGCCTGGACAGTGGTGTTGCCTTCACCCACTTTGCAGGTGGCAACACCGTCAGATATTTCAAGAATTTCGGCTGGTATCGCGAGGCACATAGATTTTCTCCGTTGCAGGGTTCGTCATGGAACGGGACGTATATGTCCCACCGGCTTTTTTTACTTCTTGCAGGACTGCATCAATCACTTCGGGGAGCTTGGTTTCAAGCTCTGGTGACAACGCAGCAGACATGTCTTTGAAGTTAAACGGTTCAATGCCGTAAAGGATGACGTCATCCGGTGTTTCCCCCATGATACTGCAATTCGCTAACGTGTCGAGCAAGTCAGTCTGGTGCATGGAGTTCTTGAAGGCACATGCCTTGTTCAGATTTTCGCCGAGTAGGCGGAAAACTTCACCGGGCTTGCCGTCATTCAGGACGATGTCAACGATGATCAGATAGTCTGAATCCATGATCGGACCCATGAGCCGCAGTCCCAAGGTGCCACCGTCCATGACGGTAACATTGGGGGAAAACTCATACTTCTGTTCAAGTTCCTCAGCAATCCGAACGCCGAAACCTTCATCCGTGTACAGGACATTTCCGACGCCCAGAATGAGAATTTGTTTGTCATTTTTAGGCATGTTTTTCATTTAGTCGACCATATCGATTTTGGCAACACCTAATATGCTTCGACAGGGAAAGTCTGGTGCATTTTATCGTAAAAAAAAAGCAGATCCCGGCTTTATGCTGGAACCTGCCAAGTGGGAAAAATGTGAAGTTTTAGCTTCGAGTGGCGTAGTAAAATGTTTTCACGACAGATCCGGGGGAGACCTGAGAACTTTCCACGTTCACTATGCGACCACCCGCCAGTTCGACGACCCGTGTGACCGCTTCGATCGGGATAGCGTGACTTTCACTCCTCGGCCTTTTGGTAGAAGATATTCCGGTTTGAGAAGCGGACTTTTTTACAGGTTGAGGTGTTACTTCTACGGAAAGAGTAATTAAGTCATTGATGGAATCAGTGAGTGGGATGTTGAAATAATTGGTCGGATTCAGGACCAGTTCATAGGTGTCGGGTGTCGGTGGCGATGCAGCTTTGTATTCAAATTCAAGAGATTTTCCCGGTTCGATAAGCGTGGCCGGGACATTGGTATAGCCGTGCATCTGTATCATTTCACCAGTGTTCTGGTTAGCCCAGTGATGCCAAATTCTGGCCGGAGCATTAGTTGTTTTGTTTACACCAATGGGATGGTTGCCAGTGTTGGTTACGCGCACTGGAATTGATACCAGACCCATGTGTTCCATGGCGATTTTGTTGACAGTGCTATCGAGCGAGCAGGCGATGCCTTCAGCCGGATAGGCGTGTGTGGCTGAGGCACTCGGGCAGTGGAAACAGGCGAGGCCCTCAGGACGAAGGATGCGGATAAATTCGGCAATGTATCTGAGCGCTACCTGAGGGTGTATGTGTTGTAATACATGTTCCGTGTATATAAGGTCGTAGCTTTCATCAGGAAAGACTCGCAGGTCATCTGTTTCATTGAGTCGATACACACAGTGTTTGCCGTGTTTGTTGAGTTGCTTGGCCTGTTTGATCATGGATGGAGCAATATCGACCCCCACACAGCAGTCGAAATGTGCGCAAAGGGCTTGTGTCAATCTTCCAACACCACAGCCGAAGTCCAGAGCGGTCAGGCGGCGTTTGGGGAGCCCGTTGTTTTCCATCCAGGTCGAAAGATGGGTGATGCATTGGATGCCTGTTCTGAAAAAATCTTTTTCATCCCACTGGTTATGTTTTTTTTCTGGTGTGGAATAAATAGACCACATAGCGTCTTCTTCACCGAAAGTATTCCAGTTTTCTTGCAATTCTTTGAGGTACACGCCTGTGTCTCCTTATGTTTCCTGTAGTGTGAGAGCGTCTTGCTGCAAAAAAAATGCATGTACCATGCCAACGATTTTGTGAATGGATACAAAAAAACCGTCCGATCTTCTGATCGGACGGTTTGGGTATTACGGGAGGAGTTTTACTAGAGATTGTTCAGCAGAATATCGCCGAATTCTTGACAGCCGACCTGAGTGGCGTCGTTGATTTGAGCAGCGAGATCCACAGTGACTTTTTTGTCGGTTAATGCTGCTTCCACGGCTTTGTGAATGAGCGCGGCAGCTTCATGCCAACCGATGTGTTCGAGCATCATGGCACCGGACAGGATCAGGGAGCCGGGGTTGGCCATATCCTTGCCTGCGATAGTTGGAGCCGTGCCGTGAGTGGGTTCGAATAAAGCCAGATTATCGCCCATATTAACGCCGGGGGCAAGGCCGAGGCCTCCAACCTGTGCGGCTAGTGCGTCGGAAATGTAGTCGCCGTTAAGGTTGGTAGTAGCGAGTACCGAGTACTGTTCAGGGTACATGAGCGCATTCTGGAACATGGCGTCGGCAATGCGATCCTTGAGGATAACGCCGGCCCCTTTTTCGCCTTCGCGTATGATTTTGCCTGCGTATTCTTCGTCTGCCAATTCATACCCCCAAGCGCGGAAGCCGCCCTCGGTGTATTTCATGATGTTGCCTTTATGAACGAGGGTTACAGACGGTTTGCCTTCGGCAATGGCGTAATCAAGGGCTTTTTTGACGAGACGTTTGGAACCGGCAGGGGTGATGGGCTTGATGCCTATACCTGCGGTGGGGTCAATTTTGGCGCCGAATTCTTCCACCAGAAACTCGATTAACTTCTTGGCTTCCGGGGTGGCGGACTGGTATTCAATACCGGCGTAGACATCCTCGGTGTTTTCGCGGAAAACAACCATGTCAACCAGATCGGGCCGTTTGACAGGGGATTCGATTCCTTTGAAATATTTGATGGGTCGGATGCAGGCATAAAGGTCGAAGACCTGACGCATGGTAACGTTCAGACTGCGGAACCCTTCACCAACGGGAGTGTTGAGCGGGCCTTTCATGGCGAGGTCGGCCTTGGCGAGCGTTTCCATGGTGGCCTTGGGCAGGTGCTCTCCGGTTTCGGCGTAGGCTTTTTCGCCAGCCAGCAAGAGCTGCCAGTCGAGAGCTTTGTCCGAGCCGTAAGCTTTTGCCACGGCGGCGTCGAGAACCGGGCGACCAGCTTTCCATACTTCAGGGCCGATGCCGTCCCCTTCGATGTAATATATAGTTTTTGTTGCCAAAGGGAGCCTCCTTGTTCAAGGGCGTAGCGGGGTGAGCGCGAAATGCGGAAACGGACTATGACGTTTATTCGGTGAGATTGCAAGCAGCGTCCAATGTGTGGCGGAGGCGATTGTGAGAAAATTTTATAATAAATCCAATTGTTACAAGTAGGTATGTGGTATGGTGCAGGCAAGTATGGAAATGGTGAAAGCTTTGCTCGATGGAAGCAGGAATGTGGTCGTGCTGACCGGAGCGGGGATTTCGGCTGAGAGTGGGGTCCCTACATTTCGAGGCCGTGAAGGATTGTGGAAGAACCACAGACCGGAAGATCTGGCAAGGGCTGACGCCTTTTTTCAGCATCCTGAATTGGTGTGGGAATTCTACAACTGGCGGCGTGAATTACTGAGTGAGTGTGTGCCCAATCCGGCTCATTTGGCACTTGCTGAGATGGAAAGACAAATACCGAATTTTCTTCTGATAACACAGAATGTCGATGGATTGCATGCGAAGGCCGGGAGCCGGAAGCTCATGGAGATGCATGGCAGTTTGTGGCAGGTGAAATGCACGGTGTGCACCCATGTTCACGAAGATAGATCGACGTTGCCGGAATTGCCAGAGTGTCCGGTGTGCGGCCATTTACTCAGGCCTGGTGTGGTCTGGTTCGGCGAACCCCTTGTGCCGGGGGTGCTGAAAGTCGCTATTGATCAAATCAGTAAGGCAGATGTCTTTTTGTCCATAGGAACATCAGGTCTGGTGCAACCGGCCGCGTCTTTCTATCAGTTGGCCAAGGACCATGGCGCTGTGACTGTGGAGATTAATCTGGAGCCGACACCGAACACCGGGTTGATGGATTTCGCTCTGCATGGAAAGGCGGGTAAGATTTTGCCTGAGTTAGTGGTAGGGATGTAAGATCCCCACCTGTTGAGTTAATCATAGAAGATGACTCGGTTACGTCCTTCATGTTTGGCGTCATACAGACTCTTGTCCGCTCTTTGGAGCAGTTCTTCCATATTGATTTTGTGTGATCCGGTTCCGGCAACGCCAATACTGATAGTGTAAAAAATATCGCCGTTATCGGTCGTTACTTTAGATGCGGCGATACGTCTGCGTAATCGTTCTGCCACGATAATAGCCCCACCAAGATCGGAATCAGGCAGCAGGATGGCAAATTCTTCGCCTCCAAGCCGGGTGAACAAGTCTTTGTCTCGGAGAATCATGCGACAGTCTCGGGCAAAAGTTCGCAGTACGGCATCACCTGCGTCATGACCGTATGTGTCATTGACCTTTTTGAAATGATCAAGGTCGATCATGAGCAAGGCACTTCCTGCCGTTTTCCTATTCTCGTTCTCCATAATGTCTTCGGCCAGTCGGTAAAATTCACTTCTGGAAAGTGCACCGGTCAGATCATCTGTTGTTGCCAATTGAATCAGACGTGCTTCTTCGGCTTTTTGTTTTGAAATATCATCAATGACCCAGAGAACGCCTTTGTTGAGGTCTATGGGGTTTTCTGTGTCCACGGCTTGCCCTGAAAGCGAGCACCAGATGGCAGTGTTGTCCTTCCTACGCAGGCGATATTCGATATGAATCTGTGCTCCTTCGGCTAAGGAAGAAAAATGTATATCGCCAAACTCATTGAAATTTTTTTCTGAAAGATGAAGTTCTCGAACATTAAGCCCACGCATGTCATCGGGTGAATCATAACCGAACATTTCAGCCATGGTTTGATTGACCCGTCGTACATATCGTCCCCCTTTGAGGAACATGAGGCCGACTTTGGTATTCGCGAAAATGATTTCCATTTCGTGCAAGGCTATTTGGAGATCTGCGTGGGTTGTTCTTCGGAAGGTGATGTCATGAAGGCTTGCTACACGATACCGTTTATCTTTGAAAAAGACCGTTCTGCCACGGCCTTCAGCTGGAAAAGTCGTACCATCTTTTCGCTTGCCATAGACCATGTATGGTTCAGTGACATTGTTGTGTACGTTTTCGGCCACAATTGTGTGGTATTCTTTATCCATACAGTCCAAGAGATGGATTCCTGGTACTTCTTCAGGGGAGTACCCGAGAACTGTAGTAACTTCTTTGTTAGCCGCAACGCAGCGCAGGGAGTCATCAAAAACGCCGATGGCTTCAAATGCATTGTCTGCCAGCATTCGTTGTAATTCGAGCTGTTCTTCGAGTTCTTCTATACGTGCCAGGGCTTTTTGCAAATCCATTATTGTCCTTTTGCCGTGCGGTCCGTGGGAAAGGTTTATGACTTATCTTATGAGTGGGAATCAGGTGCGTCAACCCGGGTAGATTTTTATGCAGGTGCTTTTTGAAATTCTTTCAATATTATGATTAATGGGTTTCTTTCAGATATGGAAATTTTTGGCTGTATCAGCCTCCCAAGTGATTTTATCAAAAGGAATTACTCCTCCTCAATTACAGTGTCGAGACTCATAGTTTATCCCCGCAGGGCGGGCTTTCCTTGACTTTTTACGCCCAATCGTCGTAAACATTTTTTTATGAATACACCCATCTCATGTACATACTTTTGTGAACGCGGGTGGCGTAACGTCAAGCGGCCTGATTCTTAGGCGCGTGTTGAAGTCTTTCCGTCATTCCGCAGGGGTGACGGTTTGCTTGTGCACGCAGTTTGAGAATCGGATGAAGCCGCTGGATGTGACGCCAGTGGTTTTTTTTATGAATCGATTGTCATCGAAATGATGCCGGAAAGCCCGTGCATCTTTGATACAGCTCTCAAAACTGTTTGGAGGAATTTTAAATGTTGAAAAAGATCTTTTTACCTCAGGATCAGATGCCGACTCAATGGTATAACCCTATGCCGGATCTGCCCACCCCCATGGCTCCGCCACTTAACCCGGAAACCATGGAACCCCTCACACCCGACATGCTGGCCCCGATTTTTCCGGATTCGCTTATCGCTCAGGAAATGAGTCAGGATCGGTTTATCGACATTCCCGAAGAAGTTTTGGACGTGTATAAGTTGTGGCGTCCCTCTCCGTTGGTACGGGCCGACAGGCTTGAAAAAGCCATCGGTGCCAAATGTAAAATTTACTACAAAGACGAGTCAGGCTCACCGGCAGGTTCTCATAAGCCCAACACCGCTGTTCCCCAAGCATATTACAACAAGTTGGAGGGTGTTGAACGCCTTGCCACCGAGACCGGCGCAGGCCAATGGGGTACGGCCCTGTCTTTTGCCTGTTCGCAGTTCGACATGGAATGCGTGGTTTATATGGTCAAGGTGAGCTACGAAATGAAGCCGTACCGTAAGATGCTTATCAACACTTACGGCGGTACGATTTTCGCTTCGCCTTCAGAAGAGACACGCACTGGCCGCGAGATGCTGGCAAAGGACCCGGATTGTAAGGGCAGTCTCGGCCTGGCTATTTCCGAGGCTGTTGAAGATGCTGCCACTCATGACAATACCAAGTACGCGCTTGGTTCCGTACTTAACCACGTACTTATTCATCAGACGATCACCGGTTTGGAGGTCAAAAAGCAGCTTGAAATGATCGACGAAAAGGTCACGCATCTCGTTGGTTGTGTGGGCGGCGGGTCCAATTTCGGTGGATTGGTGCTTCCGTTCCTGCCTGAAAAATTGGCTGGTGATCCGGTCAAGTTTATTCCGGTAGAACCCAAGGCATGTCCGACATTGACTCGTGGTGAATATCGTTATGATTTCGGCGATATGGCGCGACTGACTCCGCTTATTAAAATGCATACGCTTGGGCACGACTTCATGCCTGCCCCCATCCATGCTGGCGGCTTGCGGTATCATGGCGATGCTCCCATTGTTTGTAATATCGTGGAAGAAGGGTTGACTGAACCTGTCGCTTATTTCCAGACCGAATGTTTTGAGGCGGCCAAGCTCTTCTTGGAGACTGAAGGTTTCTTGCCCGCCCCAGAGACTTCTCACGCGATCAAGGGAGCCATCGAAGTGGCCAAGACAGCCGGTCCTGATGATGTCGTGGTCTTTTTGTATTCCGGTCACGGCATGCTTGATTTGGCATCCTATGATGCCTTCAATCAGGGATTGCTCACCAATTTCGAATTGCCACAGCGGGATATCGAAGAAGCTCTCAAGGCCTGCCCGAAAATTGATTAGTTTATACTTTAAGGACACCAGCCCCGGAACAGTGATGTGCCGGGGCTTTTTGCATTGTATCTTGCCACGAAAGCGGTCAACTGATAGTTCTTTTTGAGCATTGAAGATCAAGGAGAAAATCATGAACATGCACTGGAAAAAGTATTGTTGCTTCGTAACGTTGTTGCTCGGAATGTTGGTCGCATTCGGTTGCAGCTCGCACGAGGAAGCTCCGACTATGGATCAGAAAACATTAGAAAGCGAACTGGTCAACAAAGTCTGGAATTTGAAGAATTTGTTTGCCAGGGATGTTGATACAGATGAACCTTTGACCCTGAAATTCAATGCCGATGGCACAGTAGAAGGATTTGGTGGCTGTAATTTGTTCAATGGGAAATATACCCTGACTGGCGATAGCTTGTCCTTTGGCCCCATGGCGACCACGCGTAAAGCGTGCGGAGCAGCTTTGGGGGAGCAGGAATATACGTATCTGACGTTTTTGGCTACGATCAGTAAGGTCAAGGTCGAAGATGATGAGTTGAAGTTATTCAGTGCTGATCAGTCCGAGCCTATGGTTTTCACCACGGGTACCGGTGGTTTGTTCTGGTAAATCGACAAGGAGTGTGCCGTGTACGGAATGAAAACAAAATTCGTTTTGGCTTTGATTGTTGTTGGCGTCTTGTCCATGGGATGCGCCAAACAGGAAGGCGGTGAAGATATTCTGATTCAACTGACCGACAAGGTTTGGGTTGCAGAGTATATTCTCGGTGTGCCTGTTATCGACATGACGCATTCTTCCATTGAGTTCGGGAAAGACGGCACGGTGAGCGGCTTGGGTGGCTGTAATTCCTACCACGGTTCATATACCCTTGAGGGCAATGTGGTTTCTTTTGGTCCTATGGCGGCAACCATGCGTGCTTGCGTGGAAGCCATCAGTGATCAGGAAATGCGTTTTTTTCAATCGTTGGCGCAACCGCAGGCCGTGAAGTTTAAGAACGGCTTATTGCTGTTGATTGCGCAGGACGGTAAAATTTCCAAATTTGCTGTACAGGATTGATGATTTACCGTCTTGTCATAGCTTTTGTCCTATGCATGGTGATGGTCATGCCGAGCATGCAGCCATCGGCTATGGCCTTCAAGATGGTGCAGGATACCTCAGACCCTCACGAAGGACCGCGGCTTCTTGTTGTTCCGTTTGGATTCAAGACCGAAGCATCTGGTGCGGGGTTGGGCATTGGCGCAACGTATAGTGGCTGGCCGCAGAAACAGGCTATTGTTGGCGGTGCCGCTTGGAAGTCTTTTGATAAGACCGATGCCATTTATCTCAATCTGACAGATTTTCAACTCCCCTTTGCCAAACGTTTTTTTGTTATGGTTCACGGGTTCGATTCTTCCTATGACAATATGGTGTCCTATGCTTCCGGCTCTGGCGGGTCGGGAAACAGTTCCGGTGAAAAGGATTTTTACAAGGGACACGGCTGGGACCAATGGGTTGAGGGAGAGTTGACCTATGTTTTGCCATGGGGACCGTTTGGTGATGATATTATTCATACCTATACGACGAACCGTGGCCTTCTGACCGAAGGCAGTGTGTACAAAGGGACCTATGATCCCTCTGAAAGTGGGCGCAGCTACTTCAAGATTAAGCCATATTATCGGCATCGCTGGTATCGGGAGTCGACTCCGAGCAACGGGAGTGTTGAGACTGGTGGAGTTAGGTTTACCCTTGAATACGATAACACCGACTTCACTTATGACCCGTCCGAAGGCAGCAAGACCATGCTTCGGCTGTATCAGGGCGTAGACACGGGTAAGAGTGATGCGTGGACCGGTGTTGAATTCGATTTCAGTAAATATTGGGAATTGGGTGAATCTTCCTGGTTCTCCAAACAGGTGTTGGCGTTCAATTTCTGGACTGTAGATACACCCAGTTGGAATGAGCGCGATAATGGTTCCGTTACAGGGGCTTCACCGTATTTCATGGGGGCAGCTCTGGGTGGGTACACCCGTCAGCGCGGCTATCCATTTTATCGTTTCCACGACAAGGCTGCCATCAACTACGCCGTTGAATACCGTGTCATGCCAAAGTGGAATCCGCTCGGGACTTTCAATTGGTTCAAATGGTGGGAAGTGGTTCCCTTTGCCGAAGTCGGCAGAGTGGCCCCGTACTGGAGCCCTCTCGAATTGCATGGTGACATGAAAGTGTCCGCCGGTGTCGGACTGCGTGTCATGATTCTTAATTCCGTTTTGCGGTTGGATATGGCCGGAAGTAGCGAAGGCGCCAACGTCTGGGCCATGATCAACCAGACGTTTTAGTTCAGCGTTTTTTTCAACCGTAGTATCCGTTCATAAGACTGTTCGATTCGTTGTTGCGAAATCGTGCCCTTGTTGACCATCTGTTTGATGGCGGCGTGGGCTTTTTTAACGATGTCCGGGTCGTAACTCAGGTTGTTGCCGAAGAGTAGGATATCAGCTCCGGCCTTGATGGCCAGTCGGATGGCCTCTTTCTGCCCGAATTGTTCGGTGACGGCTTTCATGTTCATGTCGTCAGTGATGACCACACCGTCATAGCCGAGGTCAGTACGCAGGATGCCGGTGATGATCTTGTGTGACAGGGTGGCAGGGTATTTCGGGTCAAGATTTGCGTTGAAAATGTGCGCGGTCATGATCATTGTGGGGATGCCCTTGGCGATCAGTTCCCGGTAAGGGATCAATTCGGCTTTGGTCCATGTGTTGGTGACGTCGGTCACGCCTTTGTGACTATCCGTGCCTGCCGACCCGTGGCCGGGGAAATGTTTGAGACAGGAGAGGATGCCGCTTCGTTTCAGTTCTCCGGCAAAGAGTTCGGCGCAGCGTGTCACTTTTTGCGGATCAGCAGAAAAGCTTCGTTTCATTGTGCCGATGGCAGGGGAATCCGGGTTGACGTTGACATCCACCACGGGCGCGAAGTCGAGGTTGAATCCATTGGCAGACAAAGTTGAGCCGACCATGTACCCCGAGGTGCGTACTTTGAATTCACCGGATGCACAGATGTTTTGTGCTGAAGGTGTCGTATGGAATCCATATTCCCTTTTGAGGCGTTGAACTTTTCCGCCTTCCTGATCCACGGAAACAAAGAGCGGGATGGAGGCGAAAGATTGGAGTTGCCGATTGAGTTTCGTGACCTGACCCGGGGTTTTGACGTTGCGCTCAGGCTTGCCAAGTTCCACGTCATAATCAAAGAGCACGACACCGCCGAGATGTCGGTCGCGGATATCCAGAACAATGGGACTGTTTTTATCCACGGAATACCCACGGAAACCGGCCATGAGCATCTGACCGATCATTGTGTCGAGGTCCGCGCTCTGGGCGACAGAGGGAAGCAGGGTGAGAATCAGGGACAGGAAAGCAAGGGACAAGCTTCGTAACATGGAATCTCCGGTGTGTGTTTTGGCGACCATAGATTGCGCACGCCGTCCACGCAAGCGGGAAACCGGTTTGCGCGAGGCGATTTTTCCCCTACACTAAAGCCATGCATTCCTCTCCCGCCAATTCCGGTTTTCTTGGTCGTGTGTTTCGGCCTGTCTGGATTGATCTTGTTCCATTCATTCGTGGTGGGGATGTGACTTGCTTATCCCATAACGAAGCAAAGCTCTGGACATTGATTCTTGCGTCTCGGCATGTGCCGTATAGGCTTCGTCGACTGTCTGCATCGCGAGGCGAAGGATATACTGTACAGGTACAGGAGTGGTTCGTGGACAGGGCAAAGGGTGAGATCCTGCTCTATTTTGAAGAGAACAAGCCGGATTGGCGGAATGTCACCTTTCTAGACTTGCGACCTGTCAGTGGTTTGGAGCCGACTATGTACGCCTTGGCTCTGCTCGTGCTTTTTTATTGGGTGTACAATCGGACATTCCCCGGTTTGGGTTTGTATCCCGCTCTGTGGATCAAGTTGGGCAGTGCGGACGCTGGGGCTATACTTTCCGGCGAGTGGTGGCGGTTGGCAACTGCGTTGACTTTGCACGGCAGTGGTCCGCATGTGGCGGGTAATGCAATTATTGGCGGAGTGTTTATTTGGTTGGCCTCCCGTCGACTCGGTGCCGGATTGACCTGGCTTTTGACCTTTGGCGCAGGGATTCTAGGCAATCTGTTTAATTCCATGGCCCTTGGCGTCCATCATAATGCCATCGGGTTTTCTACAGCTACCTTTGGTGCTGCAGGGCTGCTTGCGGCTATTTCTTCATTTTATATGGGTGACAAGCGGTACACTTCAGACAGGGCGCGCGTTCGGCGTGTGTGTGATTTCATTCGGTCTGCACTCATTCCGTTTGGTGCGGGGCTTGGGTTGCTTGCCATGCTCGGAGCCGGTGAAGAAACGGACCTCGGGGCACATTTGTTCGGTTTTTTGTCCGGCCTTGGTCTTGGTTTTTGTACAGGTTTTATGACGAGCTGGATTGGTTTGCCGAGTAGGGTGACGGATGGCTGGTTGTATGTGACGGCCCTTTTCGTGCCGGTGTTTGCCTGGGTATGGGCATGGGTGACATGAGTTCTTGGGTTGTGCTAGGGTTCCCCACGTCGACAGTATATAATTCAGGAGTCATAAGTGGTTGAGCCTGTTGTTCAAATAGAGGGACTGACCTATTCCATAGGTGGTGTTCCCATTCTCGAAGATGTTGCACTGAGCATTGAGCGTGGAGATTATCTAGCCGTGCTTGGGCCAAATGGGGGCGGCAAGTCCACCTTGCTTAAACTCATGATCGGTTTACTCAAGCCGGATTCCGGTTCGATCCGTATTTTGGGGGCGTCTCCCGGTGAAGCCGGAGGCCGTATCGGCTATCTTCCGCAACATACGCATGTGGCGCAATCTTTTCCCATTACCGTGCTGGACGCGGTTTGCATGGGAACGGTTCAGCCTGGATTTGGCGGTATCGCGGGGTTGTTTCATCCCGGTGAGGCCAAGGACAAGGCGCGCCAGGCCCTTGCTCGCGTCAACATGCAGGATTTTGAATCGCGTAATTTGGCGCGGTTGTCCGGTGGACAGAAACAGCGCGTGTTCATTGCCCGTGCATTGGTGGATGGTCCAGAATTACTTTTGCTTGATGAACCAACAGCCAGCGTGGATTCTTCCAGTAGAAGTTCTCTGCTCAAGCTGTTGGCCGAATTGAATGAGGGGATGACTGTCATTATGGTCAGTCACGATATTTCATCCTTGGCGTCAGGGGTTAAATCCGTTGCCTGCGTGAACAAGACCTTGCATTTTCATAGCGCACCCGTTCTCACCGGAGATATGTTTAAGATGTCCTATGGCGGCAGTGATAACGACTGCTGTCCCGTGGAACTGGTTACCCACGGACATGTGCCGCATCGGGTGCTCGGTCCCCATGGTCACGACCATGGTCCAGACAAAGGCGAGGAGTCATAATGGATATTCTCGGTTTTGAATTCATGCAGAACGCCCTGATTGCTGGGCTATTGGCGAGCGTCATTTGCGGTGTGATCGGTTCATTGGTTGTGGTCAATCGTATGGTGTTCATTTCCGGTGGCATAGCTCATGCCTCATATGGCGGGGTCGGGCTGGCCTTTTTGTTCGGCCTGCCGGTGTTGCCCGTGACAACGGCGTTTACGGTGTGCATGGCCATGATCATGGCGCTCGTCACGTTACGGGCTCGAGAGCGTGTGGATACGGTCATCGGTGTCATCTGGGCATCGGGTATGGCACTCGGTATCATCCTGCTCGATCTAACCCCCGGCTACAACGTCGATTTGATGAGCTATCTTTTCGGTTCCATTCTGGCTGTACCACGACAGGATCTTTGGCTCATGGCCGGACTGGCTTTAGTCGTTTTCGGGCTGGTGCTATTCTTTTATCGTGGTTTTCTCGTTATGAGTTTTGATGAGGAATTCGCCCGTTCTCGCGGCGTTCCCGTGGATTTTTTGTATTGTCTACTCATCGTTATGGTTGGGTTGTGCGTGGTCATGATCATCCGAGTGGTTGGCCTTATTTTGGTTATCGCCCTTTTGACTATTCCTCCGTTTATGGCGGAGCGGCGAACCCGTTCTCTCTCCCTGATGATGGTGTTGGCTACTATCCTGAGTGCTATTTTTACCGTAGTGGGCCTTTGGTTGTCCTATTCATTGGATATTACCTCAGGTGCGTCCATTATTGCCGTTGCGGCAGTGTGCTTTTTTGTCTCATTACTTATCCCCCAAAAAACAGGCTAACCCCTGTGCTCAAGGCAATTTTTGCCTCGGAATGGGTTTTGCAAAATAGAGTCAGCCGGTGTACAGGTTTTTTTGGCTGTGACCTTTATTGAAGCCAGAGAAAGGACAATGAAATTCAAGAATGATATTAAGCAGGAAGGGTACACCCGGTACCGGGGCGCAGTAGACGTTTCGGTGTACGAGTATTTCAATTGTGATTGCTCGTGGAAAGCCGAGTGGTATCTTAAGGACGGCCACTACCAGTGCTGTGGCTGCAAGGAAAAGTGTGAAACAAGAGATCCTGAAGGATTTCAAAAGTTTTTCGATTTTGGATAGATAACAAGGACAGACAATGCGACGCATCATATTCGCCATCATCGCGACTGTGCTCATGGGACTGACTGCCGGACCTGCTTTGGCCTCGGAATACGAGGACATGGACATCTGTTTGGGTAAGAAAGTCTTGGCGCGGGCTTTGTGTAAAGATCCGTTGGAAGTCAATTATGTGGCCAGGGTCCGTGACAACATCTATCTTTTTTCGGTGTTCTACGCCAAACAGGAAGCCCGTTTTGTGGTTGGCATCTCCAATAACAAGATTCGGATTCAGGGTAAGGAATTTTTGACACTGACAAAAACTCTTTCCTATGAATTTGATACCATGTCCAAATGCGGCGTGGTCAGATTCTCCTCGGTTGAGTGTCCGACCTCAGAGCCGATTGTTTGCTGTTCGGAAAAGACCGTGGAAGAAAAGTTGGATGAAAAGTTCTGGGACCGTCCCATTCCCGATCTGCTTGAAGAAGATTTGCGCAGGGCGTTGGAAGTGGATGCGCCGGATGAGGGCGAAGTACCGGGAGATGGTGCAAAGACGCCAAAGCAGTAAAGGGATATATTTCGTAAGTAATCAAGGCCTCCGTTTATGCGGAGGCTTTTTTTGTCAAACCTGGCGAAACCAGATGAGCAGTCCGAGCAGCCCAACGGCCGGGTACATAGGCCACCATGTTTTGGTATAGGCGCATCCCACAGCAACGCCCGCGAGAACAAGCACATAGGCCCATGCTTCGACCATGCGCATGATCGAACGCCATGCATCTACCGGAACGCCTTCATGTTTGAAGGTTCGCAATGGTTCTGGTTGCTGTTGCCCTTGCGCCGAGGACCGGTGGGAGGACTGGAGCTTCTTTTTGCATCGGGTGCAATACAAAGTGTCGTCGGAGTTCTTTTCTCCGCATTTGGTGCATGTGATCACGTTGTTTATATTGCGTGTCGGCACGGGAAGGTCAAGTAGGGAATGGTCTGGGTAGTAGTTGGCTTGTCAAGCTTTCTTAATATAATATATTTTGCAAAAAACGTAGAGTTGGCATAGGGTTTGTCCCAATTTAACGAAGATTGAGGGCTACTGAGTATCATGACATTATCACCGACCAGCGGAAAAGAACGGCCTGATAAAGGGCAACGGCTGACCGCGTACCAGAGCAGACTTCGTGCTTTGAAAGAACGTTCCGCTTTGCGTGAGATTCTTGAACGGGAAATGTTGCTTGAAATAATTGCTCTCAATAGTAGCGCCATTAGCGAATATCCCATGCTGACCGCGCAACAGAACAGTGTTGTTGAGCTCTTATGCGGTCGAATTGGTCATCCTGGCTATGAGTTTATTCATACACATATAGCTGATTTTATTGTCATGCTTGCTCATTTTGAGAAGGCGGCCATTGCCGGCGATGCAGCACGTGCCGCTGAATTGCAGAGGCTGCTTTTGAATATCGAAGCTGTTTTGCTTAAGTGTGTACAGGGAATTGTTTACGGTTTGGCCCTGATCACGGACAATTTTGAAGAGATTGTGTTGCGATATTTTGGTCAGCAGGCCTTGAAGGAATATAGCTCACTTATCGAAAAGCATGAACTGGATGCGAGTTTCTGGATCGCCTTTGTAGAACAGTTTATCGCGAGTCGGGTGGCGGAAGCGCACAAAGAAATTCTTGAAGGCGATAAATACGAAATTTCCAAGGAACGAACCTTTTTAGTTATTCGGTTCCTGTTTGACGATATCCTTTCCAAGCTTAATCCTACGGATCAGATTATTGAAAAGACCCGCATACAGACGAGCTATGTCGCCAGTCGGGAGCAGCCTGAGGAACAGCAGCGCGCCAAGCTTATCCAGGCGATGCTTGCGAAAGGCTTGTCCGGTCTGTCTCAGTTTAAGCAACTGACAGCAGGGGAATTGCTCCAAGCTGCCCGTATCGCCTGTATCGATCCTGTAAGTAAGGATTTTGTGACGCAGTATCAGAAACGGATCGCCGAAGCGCGTGCGCAGAAAGAGAACCCCGGCGAGGCGGTGCGGCGAGATCCTGAAGAGGTCAAATTGGAGCAGGCTCAGTTCAAGTTTCTTTTGGATCAATTACTTGGTCTGGGCGTGGGGGCGGCCATCGCCGTCGGCATGACTGGTGAATATCTTTTCAAAGCCTTGGAGGCGTTTGTTCCTGGTCAGATCAAGGGAATTCAGCCTTTAAAAAAGGATTTTTCCATTCCTGTATTAGAAAAACTTCTCTTCTTTTTATTGGAAAGTCATACGATTCATTTGCTCAAGGAACGAGGCCGTGATGAAGGCGGTAAGATTCAGGTTCGGAGCGGACGGGCCAGACGTGTCTCCGCGCAAACCGTGGATGGTTTGGCGGGGATGTCCAAAATTAGAAAGAAAAAGTTGTTTGGGAATGACGTGACCCGTGAGGACACATTGCTTTTCAAGCCCAAAACCGCCAAGCAGATGGTTGATTCCATGTCCATGCTCAGCTTGGAACCGGAGTTACAACAGGCTTTGACAGGTCTGTGGAAACAGGCCGTATTTCGGGTGGACATAATGGTTTTGATCAATTTGGAACTGGTGGCCAGAACGACCACGAACACCTCTGCAAAACTCGCTGAGATACTGACGAAATATGGTGTTTCAAAGACTGCCTGATTGTTTTTCATAAGTCACAAAAAAGCCCCCGCATCGTTGATGCGGGGGCTTTTTTATGGTCATATTAGCGACGAAAGACGATGGTCTTATTACCGTCTACGATAACCCGGTCTTCAAGGTGCCATTTGACAGCACGTGCAAGGACATGCCGTTCAATGTCACCGCCCAGTCGTTTGAGGTCGTCCACATCATGGCTGTGGGTAACACGAATGACGTCCTGCTCAATAATCGGTCCCTCGTCCAGTTGTGCTGTGACATAGTGGGCTGTGGCTCCGATGAGCTTGACGCCGCGTTCATGCGCCCTGCGGTATGGGTCGGCTCCCACGAAGGCGGGCAGAAACGAGTGATGGATGTTGATAATTTTTTTGCTGTACTTGGTTACGAAGTCCGCTGTTAGGATTTGCATGTAGCGAGCGAGAACGATGAGGTCCACCTGTTCGCCCATGAGTTCTATCATGGTATCCTCAGCCATCACCTTGTCGCGTAGGGTGGGGCCGACCGGTATATGATGGAAAGGCACTCCGAAGTGTTCGATAGCCCCTCTCAGGTCAGGGTGGTTGGAGATGACCATGGCGATATCGCATTCAAGGTCGCCTCGCTTCCAGCGCCATAAAAGTTCCATGAGAGCGTGGTCCACTTTGGAACACAAGATAACCATTTTCTTGGGTTCCCAAACCGGATTCAGGGTCCAGTCCATGACAAATCCGTTGGTGACTTCTTCTTCAAATTCGTGGCGTAGATCGTCTAGCCCATCCATGTCCAGTCCGGGCAGGAAGAATTCGTTACGCATGAAGAATCGGCCGCCTTCGGGATCAGTGGAATGCTGGTCCGAGTGGATGATATTGGCGTTTTTCTTGTGAAGATATCCGCTGACTGCGGCCACTATACCCGGTTGGTCTGGACAGGTGATGAGCAGTCTGACGGTGCTTTCTTTGGATTCGGTCATATCTGATGCCTTGTTTTTCCGTATGAAGTTTGGTCTTGCGCGGAAGAAGGCCGTGGCAAACTGCCGCACAATGTTGGGCTGTAACGCAAAATGTGCCCGAATAAAAGTCTTTTCAAATGAGCAAATCTGGACTTGTCTGCACTTGATTGCTGCCTTATATGAATTCCTGTACGATAAATGCGCTTTGCAAGAATGAATAAGGGGAAATATATATGTCTGAATCAGCTTTGAGAAAAGTGATGGATCACTCTTCCGCAGGGTTGGCGGCCCGCAAGGCCTTTTTTGACACAAAAGCAGAACTGGTTGTCGAGATATCCCGTGCAATGGCTGTGTGTCTGGCTGGTGGCGGTAAAATCATGTTTTGCGGCAATGGTGGAAGTGCTGCGGACAGTCAACATTTGGCTGCAGAATTTACCAATCGGATTAAGTTGGAGCGTCCTGCACTGCCGGGTTTGGCTTTAACTACTGATACTTCGGCTTTGACGGCCATAGCCAACGATTACAGTTTTGATGAAGTTTTTTCCAAGCAGTTGCTCGCTTTGGGGCGTCCTGGCGATATGCTGGTTGGTTTTTCCACTTCCGGGACAAGCACCAACGTTATTCGCGCTATGCGAGAAGCCAAGAGAAATGGCATCGTCACTGTGGGGTTGACCGGGCAGAGTGGCGCGGAAATAGCTTCAGTGTCAGACTTTCTGGTTACCGTGCCATCCGGCGAAACTGCTATTATTCAGGAGATTCATATAGCGGCTGGGCATATGTTTTGCTTCCTTGTGGACCATTTCCTGTTTGAAGCCGTGTCCGAGTTGACTCCCTATTTGCCTGATCATGATGGTTAGTTCGTAGAGTTATACAATAAGAAAAAGCCCCTGCTTGATGCGGGGGCTTTTTTTGTGGATTAAAATGTCTCTCGTTTGACCCGTATGGTCAATCCTTTGTGGCGTAATCGTTGTGCTAGAGCTTGTGCCCGTTCCAGAGTCGGCACAGATGTGATGACGAGTTGCGCCATACCTTTTTCATCCCAGACCCAGATGTTCTCCGGCAGTATGATTCCTGTTTGGTCAATGGTTTTAAGCAGTCTCTCTCTGGATTTCTCTCTATTTTCAAAGGAGTCTCCATCCAGTCGTTCTCCACACGCCAAGACCCACCATCCTCGGGGGCGTAGCTTCGGATCGGTTGCCTGACCGAAGCTTTTGGCGGTCCATTGAGCTTGTTCATGACGGACGACGGCGGTCATGCGTATGATGCTTTTTTCTACTTCAGCGATATTACAGTTCATAGTCCATTCTTCTTGTGTTCAAGAGTCGGTTCTCTCTTTCAATAAAATACTCTGGAGTCAGGTGATTGGCAAGAACGGTTGTATGTTTACAGTATTTTTTTCACGCACTTGCCCCCGTGCGTGTCACCATGTATCTTAAGGCATGGTTTATCTTTCCAATCCAATTAAACGCACTCCCATGCAGCGATTTGTTCGATATTTTTTCGGAATAATTATTATCGGCTGCCTTGTCTGGGCGTTTTATTCCATCCCTTACGATATTTTACGTGAGGAACGAGCTCGACTGTATGGCGAGGAGTTAACCTCCGGCTTGGTACTTGCTGTCAGCAGTGACGAGACGGGTGGTATGCCTGACGCTCGGCTTATAGTCGAGTACAAATACGTCGACCCTGATGGGTTCGCTCGGATTGCATCAGCTCGACTGCCAAACAGTCTGTGGCAGAAATATCGTCCAGGTAAAACTGTCAAGGTTATTTATGTTCGTACTCGTCCAGATCTTGCCCGCGTACCGGGTGAGGTTGAACCACGCTTTCAGGTGTGGTTGCGTGAATTGATGGATTAGTCGATGTTATTTATTCGTATTGTTTCGGGAATTTTTCACCCATGAGATATTCCATGGCTTCGCGGTCAATGGTCTCTGAGGCTATGAAGAATTCAAGGCCAAGTATCATGGGATGATAAGTCAGGCCATGTGGCAGTTCGTCGGCTTGTCCATGCAGAAAGCGTTCAGCTGGAATGGCTTCATTGACGGTCATGATGCCGTCTTTGTGCAGAGCGGACGGCATGACGTGGTCAAGGATGATGCCGCCGGGAAGTGTTGTCCAGAGGTGGTAAGCCCCCATTTTTTCTTCACCAGTTTTGTTTTTGATCATTTTTTTGAAATGAGTTGGCGTGACAGGAAGCCGCATTTCATTGTTGATCGATACGTTGCCCATGGTGATGATTCCACCGGGGATATGAAATTTTTTTGACAGCATGTGGAACATGCCGAAGTTTACGGACATGGCTTTACCAGCACGTTCGGTAAAGGGGATGTGCCCGGTTTCTTCCACTGCATTCAGGATAGTCTGATCAATGGGGAAGGGCGTTTCGGCAACGGCGAATTCACCGAGGTTCATTTTTTTTGTGCGAGAGGCCGCAGCTTTGAATTCTTTGAGGTAGCTCATAGGTTTGTGGGGTAGCAATTTTGCTTTTTGGGGGCAAGGGATACCTTACGATAGTTCTTTTTCGGTTTTTTCAATCAGCCTTTGGCTGATTAGTTATCTTTTTTTTATGGAATGTGTTGTGTGCATTCGCAGTGAAGGGGCAAGCGATATTTTTACAAAGGTTTCGCCTTTACGGCGACTTGCTTTTTCCGAGGTGGAAAAAAGGAGGCCCGCCCGATAGGGCATGGAAAGCCTTGGGTACTTCAGCACCCAACAATGACTCTCGCCGAAGGCGCATCTTCCAATAAAAAAAGTGGCTCAAAGGCGACCATCCCCACTTCTTATTTCCCGTCGAGGTTTAAACCTCGACTTCTTCAAGCTCGCTGCTCCAAGCGTATTTCAAAATGTGCAAGGCCCCTGTCCGGGAGGGGACAGAGGCCTTACATTCCACTATCCTCAAGCCCAACTCCTCAATCAGGCTCAAGAAATACTATAAACTTAATTACACAAACAATCGCTGAACACCACGCGGTCAGTGTATTCGGCCTGCTTCCCCTTGTTCCAACGGGAAACTGGGCGATAGTAACCAACAATACGGGTGTAAACTTCGGCTTCTTCTCCGCAGGTCGGACATTCGAAGTGTTCACCCAGAATGTAACCATGTTCTTTGCAGATGGAGAAGGTTGGCGTGACCGAGACATACGGAATCTTGGTTTTGGTAAACGCTTTTAGAATGAAGTTTTTGAGCGCCGTTGGATCGGGGACAGCTTCGCCGAGGAAAGTGTGGAACACTGTGCCGCCGGTATACAGCGGTTGGAGTTGATTCTGGTGTTCCAATGCGTACAACACATCTTCAGATATACCCACGGGCAATTGCGTCGAGTTGGTGTAGTAGGGGGTGCCATTTCCCTGCGTCTGGATGTCGGCGTACAATGCCTTGTCGATCTTGGCCAGTCGGTAACTGGTGCCTTCGGCGGGCGTGGCTTCAAGATTGTACAGGGAGCCTGTTTCTTCCTGAAAACGGGAAGTGATCCGGCGCAGATGATTTAAGGTGCGGCGCATCAGTCGGACACCACCTTCGGTTTCGATACCCTTGCCGATGAGATTCAGACAGGCTTCATGACCACCGAGTAAGCCGATGGTGGAAAAGTGTCCCTTGTAGTCGTTCTTGAGATACCGTTTGGACCACGGGAACATACCTGCTTCGAGGTTGCCGGTGATAATTTTACGTTTGTATTCAAGTGAATCCTTGGCCAACTCAGCATACTCTTCAACCAGATCAAGGAAATCGTCCTCTGACTGTGCCAGATAGGCGAGTTTGGGCAGGTTCAGGGTGACAACACCTATGGAACCAGTCAGATCGCCGGCACCGAACAGACCTCCGGTCTTGGTACGCAGTTCGCGCAAATCCATTTGGAGGCGGCAGCACATGGAACGCACATCCTCGGGATTAAGGTCCGAGCTGATGAAGTTCTGGAAGTATGGGACGCCATATTTGGCGGTCAGCTTCATGAGAGATGTGCCGATTTCAGATTCCCACGGGAAATCTTCAGTGACGTTGTAAGTCGGTATCGGGAAAGAGAAAATTCGGTCATGGTGGTCGCCTTCGAGCATAACCTCGATGTAGGCTTGGTTGATCATGTCCATCTCTTTCTGGAAATCTCCGTAAGTCAACTCATCATCATACCTGCCGCCAACAATAATCGGTTCGGAAGCTATATGTTTGGGAGCCACCAGATCAAAAGAAAGGTTGGTGAACGGTGACTGACCGCCCCAGCGAGAAGTGGTGTTGAGATTGAATACGAACTTTTGCATGCACTGACGAACCTGTTTGTAGTTCAGGCCGTCTTCCCTGATATAAGGGGCGAGGTAGGTGTCGACGTTATTGAACGCCTGTGCGCCAGCCCATTCATTTTGCAATGTGCCGAGGAAGTTGTTCATCTGACCGAGCGCGGTATCGAAGTGCTTGGCCGGACCTGCAGAAGCGCGTCCTTCAAGGTTGAAACCTTCAAGGAGGAGGTCACGCAGGGACCAACCCGCGCAGTATCCCGCAAGGCCGAACGAAAGATCATGTATATGGAAATAGCCGTGTTCGTGAGCGAGTCGTATTTCTTCAGGATATTTTTCCAGTGCGTACCGTGCTTGAACCGTGCCGGACAGGTGAAGCATCAGGCCCTGAAATGAATGGGTCATATTGGCGTTTTCATTAACGCGCCAGTCTGCCTGATCAAGGTATGAATCAATGACATCCTTGATGTTGAGATATGCTTCTTTTTCGCTGCGGAGTTGACGACGCTGTTCGCGATAGAGAATATATTTTTTGGCTATTTCATACTGTCGAGATTCCATAAGAATCTGCTCGACCATATTTTGGACATGTTCCTGTTCAGGGATGTCCATATGGCTGAGTCTCTGTTCAACTTTTTTGGCAAGGCGTTTGGAGAGAATCGGGTCCTTAATGCCGCTGGCACTGAGGGCTTTAAAAATGGCTTGGGCGATGCGATCAGATGACCACGTCTCCAACCGGCCGTCTCTCTTCATGATTTGGCTTGGCATGCTCTTGCTTCCTCCTGGGGGGCACAAATTTCTGAATAGTCAACTCATATCCTTGCGGCAGATAACCTCGTGCAACATCAAGGTCGGCCTCAGTCAGGCCGGGAACCTGTGTGCAACGGAAATAAAAGGAGTCGGTCGTTGTTTTAGCCATTTCAAAGATGCGCTGCATGTTGGCCTGCGCTGCGATCTCGGACACGGCGTGACCGGTCAGGGAAGGGTATTTGGCCCATGGGCCTTTGACATCCACGGCAAAGGTGTCGACGAGTTTGCTGTGCAGCAGATCCTGCACGACCTCGGGGCGCATACCGTTGGTGTCCATCTTGATAGGCAAATTATATTTTTTGAGCTCCCACAACAGTTCTCCCACACTGGCAACCGTTGTCGGCTCTCCTCCGGTGACAGTCACTCCGTCGAGCCATCCTGCGCGGTCCCTGAGGTAGGACTTGATGTGGACCGGATCGATGGCAGGGAGGGATGTCATGTCCCACGCAAGCTCAAAATTGTGGCATGTAGGGCAATGCAGGTTACATCCACCTAAAAAGATGATGCACGTGGCTCGTCCTGGCCAGTCACAGAGACTCAGATTCTCAAAGCCTCGAACGTAGTTCCAAACCCCTGCGGGTTTATTCATAGCCATTTTTACTATTCCCTTGCAGCCGACAAACCGGTCTGCGTGACATAAAATTCAGTATTTACAGACACCCTTGATCAGGGCGTGAATCCCGCTCATGCACAGGCGTATTTCAATGGGGAAAATGTCGCTGGCACGTGATGGGAAAGATATCCCAACCGAGGGATTTTGTACAGGGGGTATCTGATAAATATTTGGTTACTCTGCTGAATATGCAGAGATATGGACGATTATTGCCAATTTGTTATAGTTTACAAAAGTTTTCCACAGGTATAAAATATGACAAGGATTGAAATGTTTAACTTTTTTTTAGATTAAGTTTAGAAAAAATGTTTTTCAATTTCGATGGAATCGGTTTTCGACAGGAGGGAGAGGGGGGATGGGTGGAAGAAAATGATCCCCTCAAGATCAAAGTGAATTACCACAAGGCTTGCCGGTTGGGAAGCCCCAAAAAGGCGAATTCCACAGGGAAAAGAACATTGCATTTGTGGTTTTTTCCCGGTTCGCGACAAACTCCCAAAGCCCTAAGGTCAAGTTGTTGTCAAACGATTTCTCGCTGTTTTTTCTGTTATTTTGTGGCACGAGTTTTGATTGAGAGAAATTCCGTTTTGGTTATTCCGTTCAGAGTAAAGTTGTCTTTGCTGAAAGGTCTGGTAGGTTTCAGTGTCTGTTGAGTGTCATGTGTGTATCCATTAGCCAATGGAGTCGATAATTTTGAATTGAGGACCTGAGTAGGGTGATATCTCCGCCGATCTCTTTGACAATTTGACAATTGGTGAAATGTGTCCCATGTCAAATGGAAGAACTTTACGGAGCGAGTACCATTATGATGTATTGGGTCGTTATTGTCCTGACCGTCATCACCTTGATAGTGCTCTATCTTGGATGGCGACTCATTGAGCCACTGCCGGTTGGCCGCAAGCGGAAGATCACGCTGTGGTTGGCATTGGCTACGCTTTTGTTCGGCCATCGGATAACGTGGTTTCTTCAGCGTACGGAACAATACGAGTGCCTTGCCTGTGATTCCATCGACTGGGTGGGGTTCACTTTCTTTGGATTTATTTCCATCCTTATATTCTTCATGCTTGCTCGAGATATTCCTCGGCTGATCGGAGCGGTCGTATCCGGTTTTAAGAAGGCGTTCGGCAAACGAAGCAGGCGTCCCTATTTTATTGAACCCAATATTCAGCGTCGTCGTTTTCTGCTCAATGCGTCCAACGGATTGTTTTTTGCTACAGCGCTCCCCATGACGGGGTTCGCGGTGTTTACAGCGCGAAGCAAACCCCAAGTTGTGCGAAATATACTTCCTGTAGTAGATCTTCCGTCCGGTCTTGATGGGTTTACCATCGCCCAAGTTTCAGACACACATATTGGACCAACAATTCGTGGAGATTGGGCGCGTATGGTGGTGGACGAGGTGAACAAACTCGGGGCAGACGTCATTGTGCACACTGGTGATCTGGTGGATGGATCCGTGGACGGTCTTAAGGATGACATTCTGCCCATGGCTGATTTTTCTGCGCCATACGGAGTCTGGTTTTGTACTGGTAATCATGAATATTATTCTGGTGTTAACGAGTGGCTGGCCGAAACGGAACGTCTTGGTATCAAGCCATTAGTCAACGAACATGCGCTTATCGATACAGGCAAAGGCAGAGTCCTGCTGGCCGGTGTCCCTGATCTTAATGGATATCGATTCGAGCCGAGTCATGTTTCTTCTCCAGCACAAGCCCGTAAGGATGCTCCGGCACATGACGTGTCCATCTTGTTGGCGCATCAGCCCAACTCGGTATTAGATGCAGCCAAGGCTGGGTATGACGTCCAGTTATCTGGACATACTCACGGTGGGCAGTATTTCCCGTATAATTTCATGATTCACCTCTTTCAGAAATATGTGCGCGGTTTGTATCTCCATGATGATACCGTTCTTTATGTCAATACCGGCACTGGTTATTGGGGACCACCCATGCGACTCGGAACGTGCCCGGAAATAACGCTGCATACACTGCGTAAGGCCTGATTGTTACGACATATGGTTCGTCGAGAGCCATTCTCCGACATGTGATTCTTTTTTTTCAAAAACATATGTGAACTATTGACGACCATGAAATTGTGGTCTAATTGGATTATTGGTCCAACCAATTGAGAGGGGTTTCATGGAAGTTAAACCAGTAAACAGAAAATCAATATCCGAAGAAATCGTTCGGCAGATTAAAGAGATGATTGGTCACGGGACACTGATGCCCGGTGATCGGCTTCCTGCCGAGCGGAAACTGGCGGAGGAATTCGGTGTGTCCCGGACTACTGTTCGGGAAGGGATCAAGATTCTGGCCGAGTCCGGTGTGCTGGAAAGTCGTCAAGGGGCCGGGACATTCGTCAGTGAAAGCCGTGATGACGATGGTTCTTTGTTCGACGCTGTACTTTCAGGTCAGCATGATTTGCGGGATGTGTTTGAGGTACGCAAGATGCTGGAGCCGGAGATCGCTGCCTTGGCTGCTGTCAATGGTTCACCGGATCAATTGACGCGCCTGGAAGACTCGTTGGCCGATCAGGAAAAGGCCGTTCGTCGTGGGGCGTCCGGTGCGGGATATGATCATAAATTTCATCAACTGTTGGCCGAGGCTTCGGGGAATCCCGTGCTCAAGGAAATGGTTATGGTCCTGCATGAAGGGTTTGCCAAAAGCCGGGCTGAGGAAGTGCAGTCTCCTGAACGTCAACAGGCGTCGATCAGGGCGCACCGGGCCATTGTCGAGGCGGTCAAGAACGGGCACGCTATGCAGGCTGAACGGGCTATGCGAGAACATCTTGCTTCTACGGAAAGTATTGTATTTTCCATCAATATATCAAGGAGATAAAATGAAAGAGATCAATGATAAAGCACGCGAGCTGATGAAAGGCTACTGTCGTGTATGTAAGGTCTGTGACGGCAAGGCGTGTGTCGGTGAAGTACCCGGAATGGGCGGTCTCGGGACTGGGGCATCGTTTAAAAGTAATTATGAAGCTCTGGCTGAAATTCGGTTGAACATGCGTCTTTTGCATGATGTGACTGAGCCTGACATTACCACATCGGTGTTGGGCTACGATCTTTCATTACCTGTTATGGCTGCGCCAATTGGTGGCGTGTCTTTTAACATGGGTGGCGGCATCAGTGAAGATGCGTATGCTGAGGCCGTGGTCAGCGGGAGTAAAAAAGCAGGCGTCGTTGGTTGTACGGGTGACGGCGTGCCGCCTTATGTGCATGAAGCCGGATTCGCCGCCATCGTCAAAAACGGTGGATACGGTATTCCGTTCATCAAGCCGTGGGAAGGCGATGAACTGGACGAGAAACTGGAGTTGGCCCGTACTACCGGATGTACCACTTTCGGTATGGATGTGGACGCCGCCGGGTTAATTACCTTGCGTCAGATGGGACGTCCCGTGTCTCCCAAGCCTGCTTCCGAGTTGAAGAAAATTATTGATAAGGTGCATAGCTGGGATGCCAAGTTCATTTTGAAAGGAGTTATGACTCCTGATGAAGCCGAGCTGGCTGCCGAAGTTGGTGCGGACGGCATTGTGGTCTCTAACCATGGTGGCCGTGTGCTTGACCATGCCCCTGGTACAGCCGAGGTCATTCATGAAGTGTCAGAGCCAGTTAAGGGCAAGCTCGCCGTCATAGTTGATGGTGGTATTCGGACCGGTATCGATGTCCTCAAGATGATCGCGCTCGGTGCAGACGCCGTCATGGTCGGTCGTCCTGTTGCCGTGGCTGCCATGGGTGGTCTGGAAGAGGGCGTTGAAAAGTATTTTGATACGCTTAAGGCTCAGCTTTCGGGAGCAATGATTCTGACTGGCTGCAAGGATATCAAATCCATTGATATAAACGTTTTGTTTTAGAAGTTTTTGATGGTTTGGGGCGAGGTGAACATTGCCTCGTCCCAGCCATTATTTCGTTTATTTTTCCGAGCCGTGCGGTGCGGTACCTGCAAAGGGATCGTTGATGCACATGATATAAGGACAGCATGATCACAACCTATTTATTGTATATCGTCCTCGGTGCGTTTGCCGGGGTTTTGGCAGGGTTGCTGGGTATCGGTGGCGGATTGGTTATCGTGCCCATGCTCAATATTGCTTTCGAGTTGCAAAATTTTCCGGATGTACACATCCAGCATGTGGCTCTTGGAACATCGTTGGCGACTATCATTTTTACATCACTTTCAAGTATGCGCGCTCATCACAAGCGCGGGGCAATCAATTATACCGCGTTTTGGCGACTTGTTCCCGGTATCATTGTCGGCACCTACCTTGGAGCTTGGGTTGCAGCACTATTGCCTACCGGATTCCTCAAAGCATTTTTCGGTTTTTTCCTGTACTATGTGGCAAGCCAGATGTTGTTGGGTATGAAGCCCAAGAGTGCGCGGGAGCTGCCGGGACAGGCTGGAACATTCGCTGTTGGTAACGGTATTGGTATTTTTTCAGCATTGGTCGGTATTGGTGGTGGTACATTGACGGTGCCGTTTTTGTCATGGTGTAATCAAACCATGCACACGGCTATTGCTACTGCTGCAGCGGTCGGTTTGCCTATCGCTTTGTCCGGGACGACCGGATTTATCATTAATGGTTGGAATGTTGAAGGTATTCCCGGTCCGCACTTCGGATACATTTATATTCCGGCATTCTTGGGCATCATTTCAATGAGCGTCCTGACCGCACCACTTGGCGCAAAGTTTGCCCATAGCCTGCCAGTTGACAAGCTCAAGCGGATCTTTGCCATCCTTCTTCTTATCGTGGGAACCAAGATGTTGTGGAGTGCGTTTATGTAGTTGGCGTTTCTTGAGACAATGAAAAAAGGCTGATTCAGATGAATCAGCCTTTTTTTTAGAGTCCGTAATTTCGTTGGTGGGCATCAACCACATTGTCTATCAGAACGATCTTTTCTTCGATCTTGCCGGGTTTGATCGTATATCGTGTGACGACCCAGTCGAGCTGGTCAATGTATTCCACATGTCCATATCCGTTTTCCGGCAATAGATCGCGGATAGCTTCGATGAAGTCGTCGATCATCAGGTAATGCCCTTCGTGATCAACGCGTAAAACATCTCCATCGTATTCTACCTGATCAAAAGGATTCGCATCCTTGATCTGTTCATATATTTCCGGCGTGATACGATGGAAATCGCCGTATACTCGTACGTCTTCCATGATGATTCTCTCCCAGTATTGGTGAGAAAGAACTATGTACTGAGGCCGAGACGGTCAACAAGGAAAGTACTCTTTTCTTCCAGATCGTTCCAAGACCATTGTTGATTATCCTGTCCCAGACGGATGAGTTCTTCATCCGTATACTTGGTATCGAGTTTGAGCTTGTTGCCCATGACCTGACCAATCTGTTTGGTGTCCTTGGATTTGGCCAGACTGGAGTGCTGGATATGCTTGACGGCAAGGCCCCCAACAAACAGGGCAGGCATGCCAGCCAAGCTTGAACGGATGTCTCTATCCAAATCATCGAACTGAGATGGAGTGTACCGCAGGTCAAACTCGCCAGCTTTTTCGATGGAATGTATGTTGATCATGTGACAGCAGCCTGACACTGACAAACAGGGGCGAGTGTAGGTGAACAATCCGGAATCGAGCGATCCTGCACAGTTGTCGAAAACCAAGACTCTGTGCGGCACCATTTCCGCTTTGGGGTCATTTGGCGGTACTGGGAAAAGGTTGTAGTCTGCTGATTGCAGCCCATACGGAGGCGCGGCGGCAGTGATACGACATCCGACAGCCCCGATGTTGTCTCGGTTCTGTGCTGGACCAAGTAACCGTAACAGCCAGTCTTTTGGCAGGATGATGTCGTCATCCAGGAATGCTGCCCATTTCGAGGCTTTGACTTCCGGCAGAGCCAGCAGCCAGTTGCGTGCGGCAGGTGCACCTACGTTGACGGGGAGTGTTTCCACCCGGAATCTGTCAGCACCGAATTCTTTTTGCGCCTTGAGCAGTACGTCGCCCGTGGCATCATCAGAGCCGTTGTCCAGAGCGACGATCTTGGCCTGTCCAATATCACTGTCCAGCAGGCTGCGCAGGGTGTCTGCCAGCAATTCTGCCTTATTCCACGAATACACGAGGATTGTGACATTAGCGGTGTCTTCGATTTCGCCCATCGGTGGGGCCTTGAATATTTCATGAAGCTTGAGAGTTAGGTTCACATGCCATGGGATTGCTTTCCACAGCGCGGCCAATATGCCTTTTGCTTCACCCTTTTTGCCCATGCGCAGGAGAAGTTCTCCACCGGCATATGTGCGCCACAGTCCCCAGAGAGCGGGATCAAGCTTTTCAATAATAGGCAGAGCTTTTTCGGGCGAGAGACAATGAAATGCCCAATCCGCTTCCATGCGCTCCTTGAGCGGTTGCGTCGAATCGGTCCATTCAACCATGTCCAAAGCAGCCTTGGGAATTTCTGGTTTGCCCAAGTGAATGAGGTCCTGCCATACATGCTGGAGCCAGGAAAGTCCCTTGGTTGAGTTGCCCAGAGTAACGGTGAGAAAGCGCAGGATAAGTTTCCTGTCATCCTGTCGGGCGAGAGCGTGCCATGTGTCCATGGCTTCGACTTCGGCTTTGTATTCTGTATCATCGTCAGTTTCGCTGGGGGCTTCAGCCAGTTTCGGGAGTTTGGCAGTCAGCAGCAAAATACGTGTGAACGCCGGGCCGAGCTTAAGGCCCATGTTGAGGCTTTTGATACCCCATGTTCCCATGCCTGGGGTCAGCGGGTGGGCCTGTGTTCCCCAAAGGGCCATGCCCATGGTGATATTTTTACATTCTGGGTCACGTCTGGCGAGCTGAAAGAGACCTGGCAGGAGGCCGAGCAATGTTTCAGGCAGTCCCATGCCGAGATGCCAGCCGGAAAAGTGTTCAGTAAATGCGGGCAACAAGGCCCTGCTGGGTGGGAGTATTTGGGGAAAATCAAATCGGTTCATGATGCCTGCCAGTGAGTAGAAAAATTGAAAGAATGTCGAGTCTAGCGGCCAAGTTCGGCCAAGTCGTCCATGATGACTCGTGCTGCGCGCAATGGAGCGCCAGGTTCTCCGACCATGGTGCGGAGTTTGATCAGTTCGTGTTTGACGCGGTCGTATTCCGTTTGGTCGTCCAACCAGCGACTGAGTGCGAGTGCGAGTGTGTCGGCGCACGCGTCTTTTTGCATATATTCCGGATAGATTTCGTGCCCCGCTATAAGGTTGGGCAAAGAAATGTAGTCAACATTCACGAGCAGTCTGGCGACCATTTCAGATATGAAAGAAACCTTGTAGGCCACTAATACCGGAGTGCCAATGAGTGCTGTTTCCAAAGTGACCGTGCCGGATGCGGCCATGATACACTTACAAGACCGAAATGTCTTGTACCGAGTGTCAGGTTCAATAATTTCCATTGGAATGTCGTCGGGCCATTGCCTAAGGAGGCGTTCTTTTTCCATTCCTGGTGCACGTACTATGACGTAATGCAGGTTTGGATGGTCCTTTTGCAAAAGCTTGGCTGCCCCTGCGAATTCGGGCAACAGGGTGCTGACTTCTTTGTTGCGAGAACCGGGGAGTAAACCTATCAGGTTGTCATCCTCTGGAATGTTGTCGAGCTCTGCAAGCGGTAGAACATCCATGAGCGGATGGCCTACATAGTCCACATCCATGTCGTATTTTTTGTAGAACTGTTTTTCAAACGGCAGGATGCAGATCACCTTGCGTACATATTTGCGCAGGAAGTTGGCGCGGCCTGAGCGCCATGCCCAGATTTGCGGACTTATATAGTAATAAACCGGGATTCCGAGCTTGTACGCTATCTTGGCGATACGGAAATTGAATTCAGGACAGTCCACCAAAATGATGGCGCGAGGGCGCACCTTGATGATCTCCCGTTTTATTTCGCCAAGTAACTTGAGGATTCGCGGCAACCCTCCAAGAATTTCCGTGATACCCACCAGTGAGATGAGCTTCATGGAATAGCGCACATCCAACCCTTCGGCCTCCATGGCAGGTCCGCCCATGCCAGTAAAGGTGGCATCGGGCGTGACTTCCTTAAGTCGTTTGATGAGTTCCGCGCCGTGAAGATCGCCTGACGCTTCGCCGACGTTGAACCAGATAGGTCCGGTTGGATTTCCTGTTTGCATGCGTGTTTACTATCTCATGCTGCTATTCTGGGCAAGTGAAGCGTGTATAATCGGCCCGTCGGGGTTGCAATGGGGGGATTTGCCCTGTAGATAGCATTCGCAAACATGAAACTCTGAACGAGGATATATATATGTTGAAAGTAGGCGTTGTCGGGTTGGGTTGGATGGGCCGTGTCCATCTGCGCAACTATACTGAAATGGCTGATGTGGAAGTGGTTGGCGTTGTTGATGTCGATGAAAAGGCTCGCGAAGAAGTCGCTGCCCAGTTCGGCGTAAAGACCTTTGCCAGTCTCGACGAATTGTTGGAAAATGAACTGGACGCCATGTCCGTGTGCGTTCCCACCAGTTTGCATCACGAGACCGGGTTGAAGATCATGGACAAGAGTATCAACGTCATCATCGAGAAGCCGCTGGCTGTTTCCGCTTCCGAAGGTGAAGACCTCGTCGCCAAGGCCAAGGAAAAGGGCGTTGCTCTTATGGTTGGGCATGTCGAGCGTTTCAACCCGGCTGTCGAGCGCGTCAAGGAATTGATCGGTGACGATGTTATTTCCATTCAGATCGAACGTGTCGGACCATATCCGCCGCGCATTCAGGACGTGGGCGTTATCAAGGACCTCGGTTCTCATGACATCGACCTCATTCGTTTCCTGACCGGTTCCGAATTTAAGTCCGTATACGCAGTGTCTTCTACCTCCATTGGCGAGCATGAAGATTCCGCGCTTATCACTGCCGAGATGGAAAATGGCGTACTCGCCAATATTACCACCAACTGGGTGACCCCGTACAAGGGCCGTAAGATAAATATTGCCTGCGAATCCAAGTATATTCAGGCCAATTTGATCACGCAGGAAGTCAAGGAATATTCGGCTTTCTCCACCTACGACAAATCCTATTCCGTTCGTGAATGGCCGCTCATGTTCCGTGAGCCTGTCAAAGAGGAACTGACTCAGTTCCTGACCGCTTTACGTAACGGGACCCCAGTGCCCATCACTGGTGAAGACGGTCTTGAAGTTCTCAAGACTTTCGATCGTATTTTTGATTGCGCCAGCTGCTAATACAGCGATTACAGTGAATAACAAAAAGCCCCCTATCTCATATGAGATAGGGGGCTTTTTGTTGCCCTACCGGGGGTTGTCTTCGGCGGGACTAGAGAACCCTTTGAAAAAAGTTTTCTGGACTCTCCAAAATGCTTTATAGCTCGTTTCGCTCGAAGTTGTGAAAAGTATTTGTAGTGGTTAATAAAAATTATATTAGGGATAACCACGCCGAAGGCGTACTAAAAAGTTTTGGAGATTCTTAAGAACCTTTTTCAAAAGGGTCTTAAGCCGCCGGAGGCATTCCGCCCATACTTATTTGCTCGCGACTTCGTCACCATCGGCGATTGGCTCTTTGACAGCGATGTAATCGATTACCTGGGTGATATCACCAAGTTCCGAGGCAATGGCCACGGCCGCTGTTTTTTGTGAATAGTTCTGTGCTTTGCCGAGAAGAATAGCCTGTGACTGGATAACTTCTACTCGCAGATCGGCACCTCGCAAACGGAGAGTCTTTTTGAATTGTTCTGCGAGTTCTGCATGAAGCCGTTGGTCTTTTCGAGCTTCGCGGCGTGTGGTGAGCGGATAGAATTTGCAGGTAATGGTTTTGATACCCTGCACAGTGGATGCTGTTTTGATGGCGTAGTCTGCACGTGCTCGATCAGATATTTGCCCGACGAGATAGGCTTTGGCATCGATGACATGGGCAGAAACGGTCATGCCGTTGAGTTGCAACCGTTCGCGCAATCTGCGCTGGAGCATTTTGTCCTGATTAGCCGTCAATCCCCCGCCTTCTACATGACTACGGGGAATATATTCATCGGCCAACATGGCGGCATCATACCCGGTCATGGCTCCACCTGCGACTTGCACAGCCGGATAGACGGCGCATCCTGTGGTGGAAGCGAGCAGAAGAGCAAAGAGTATATGCAGTATTTTTTTACCCATGACTAATGAATGACTATAGTGGAATGTCTAGACTTTGTCTAATCCCGTTGTAGCCATGGGTCTTGATTATCCCTTGATGGCAATCAGATAGATCATTCCGGCAATGGACTGTCGGTCAACGATGTGAAATGCCGGGAGTTGATCCTTCCAATTGTTCCAATGCCGTTCCCTGATGGCGAGTACAACCTTGTCTTCGTCTTGTGTCCATTCGATGAATTCAGGCAGATGATTGGTTTCCCTGAAGTTGTGTTCGGCATAGTAGGTGAAGATGCCGGAGTAGATCTTGAGCGCGTAGGGTGCATAGCCTCTGTCTATGTATTCGTTCATGATTTCGGCTTGTCGCTTGGTGCTCATGCCATTGTCCAGAGATGGGGCAACCATAAGACCGATGGGATAGAGCCAGATGATCATGGCGAGTGTGGTCGTGAGGAGTGCGGCCTTGTTGCCGTATTTACGCATCAGGAAAATGGCTGCGCCACCAACGAGCAAGAGGGTCGCGGCAATACCCATGCCCCGGATGGGAACGGGGAAGGGGAGTAGGTCTCCGGCCAATATTAATCCGACACCGAATATCGCCCAGAGTCCACCAACGAGTGCCCAGAGTCGATTGGTCCGTGCTTCGTCCATGGAGTGTATGGCTGCGCCAGTCAGAATGGCCAACGGTGCGAACATGGGCAGGATGTAGATGAGCACTTTGCCACTTAGGCTTGACAGGAAGATGAATGTTGCGGCGAACATGATCCACAGGAAGGCACGGGGACCAGCCTGTTTGCGGACAGCCCAGAGTTCGCCCCATGTCTTGATGGAGAGGTATTTCTTTATGGGCGCGACAAACAGGAACAATGTCCATGGCAGCCATGCCAGTGGGAAGGCTATAAGGTAGTAATAGAAAGATTCACGGTGGTGGAACGTTTTTGTGGCGCGTTGAATAACGTGTTTGCCGAGGACAGTATTCAGGAGGAAGTCCGGGCCTTCAGCGAGCATGACGCCGGCCACCCATGCGAGCAGAACGCCGATCATGGCGAGCAGGCCAAGTCCCATCTGACGGGTAAAGAGTTTTTTTAATTCACCCCGCCATGCCAGGTAGATACTGGATGTCAGCAATGGAAAGATAAACGCGAGTGGGCCTTTGATCAGCGTGGCGACACCGGCCAGCAGAAAGGCGTAGAGCGGCCATTTGTCTTGCGTTTTTTCATTGAAAGCGCGGAACAGACAAGCATGGCTGAGCAGAATGAGCGCGGCGAACATAAGGTCCATGCGTGAATAGTGGAACAGGGCCACCAGAAAGAATGTTGAGAGTAGGATCAATGTGGAGGCCAGACTGATGGAACGGTCGAAGTTGAGTGAGCGGGCCAGAAAGTATGCTCCATAGAGGAAAAACAGACCGGACAGGGCTGCGCCGAGGAAAAAGACACCGGGCATGTCCATGGGGGTGATGGTGTCCAGCAGCCAGAGAAACCAGAAATAGACGGGCGGCTTGTCGGGATAGGGTTGGCCGTTTAGAGAGAGGACCATCCACTTTCCGCCATGAACGAGATTTTGGTAGGCGTTGGCGTAACGCACTTCATCGGAAAACCAGAGGGCGCGGTTGCTGAGGCAGAACCATGTCTGGGCGAACACGGCGAATGTCATGGTCAGCCATGGATGTTTGGCAAGCCTGTCCCAGATGGCGGCAGTTGTATATGTCATTGTCTGGCCTTTTTCCTGAAAAGCGTTGAGCCTGCGATGATGGTGGTGGCAAAGCCTCCCACGCTGCCGAGCAGCCAGGCAAAGAAGACATCAGAAGGGTGATGCCAGCCGAGATAAATTCGTGAAAAGCCCACGGTTCCGAGGAACAGGCCGAAAAGTGCGGTGATCCATGTGCGGTTCAATCGTTGAACCAATGGCAGGGTCCACCCCGTGATTTCCGTGGTGTGTCCAGATGGCAGTGAATGTTGTGCGCCGCGAGTAGAAAGCGGTTCAAACCATTCCCCTTGTCCGGGACGGGGGCGGCCAATGGTCATTTTCAGGAAATGAACACACAGTCCGGCTACGATGGCCTGCACAACGAGCAGGACAAGAACAAAACGCAGTCGTTTACGATTGTGGGTCTTGATGGCCACGATGAGCATGACGGCGTAGACCGCATAGAAAAACGGGTTGCTCCAGTCCGTGATGAATTTCATGACGGCTTTGAGTACGGGGTGAGCAGCCCGGTGGGCCTTGAAATAGACGGCCACGTCAGTTTCGGCGTTGAAACCGAACCAGAGTATGGCGAGGAGTATTAAAAGGGGCGCGGAAAAGAGCGCCCACTGTGTCAGGGAATGTCTGCGCATGCGGTTTTATATGATATACAGGGTGTGGGAGCAAGCCGGTGCAATCAGTGCACTGTTTCTATGATTCGTCGGACTCTGGATATTTTTCGTGCGTGTATTTGGCCCATATCTCCGGGCTGGCGTTCAGCTCGGTGAGAATTTCGGTCATGGGCTTGCCTTCCTGTTTCCAGTATTTGTAGGCATTGTCCGAACACTCGAAGGGGATAACCAAGGTTCCGTCGTCAGTGAGATAGGGTTTCTTATCGTCCATGGGCGTGGACTATTTCACTTTTCGAGGTGAACCGCAAGCCACGCCTCGGAAACGAAAAATCCCCTGACATGCAGGGGATTCCTTTTTCGATGAGTGAGCGGACTGCTATGCCGCTGATTGTTTGGCTTTGTCTCCTGCGCCGCAGACCATCCGGTCCATTTGGCGAACTTTTTTCAGGATGTTTTTGGCGATTCGTTTGAATTCGGGCAGGTCTTTTTTATCATACGTGGCTTTTGCCCGTGTCAGGCCCGCCAGATCCAGAGTCTCATTGAACAGATACGGGATATAGAGCGGGTCCTGCTTGATGAATAGCTCGATGCGCGTCAGGGCCGCATGGATTTCCGACTGGTTCCCTGCAAGGTTGCGGAACAGTTTGGTTAGATGCTTTTCGGCGTTGCGTAGGGAGGTTGTCCACATGGGAGAACGCGGCTCCAAACGGATGGGCGGAATGTTGCCCCGGCAACTCAGGAGAGCTGAACGGAGACGGTCGACGCTTCCGGGTGCCGAAGCCAAGATGCCTTCGTTGTAGACCTTGTCGATGCTTACGACTTGTGTACCCTCGATGGGGACACCGCCGCCGTATAAATTGTAGATGGGGAACTGTGCCTGTTTGAGGTCGTCTTCCAGTTCGCGTTTGGCGGTCATGTATTGGACCGTGGTCAGAATGTCCTCGCCATCCAGATTTTGTGTGGTCTGGTGGTAGGATTGTTTCGTCATGTTTGTCGTTTCGTTGTGGTGACCGCCTGAGTGGGATCTCCCATTCAACCATGCGTAGTCCTGACCGGCCAGCAGCAGGTGGTTTACACCGCAGGCGCGGAGGAAGCGGGACAGGGTCACGGAAACGTTACCACCTGCATCCATAACCATGTCGCGTTCTTTGAGCACGTAGGTCCCGAGTCCGCCGATAGTCCACAGCGGAAGTGTGGGACCGGGGTACCGTTTGAGCACCATGGGATCTATTTTGGTGGAGTAAACGAGCGGCACATCCTGCACGAAGTCAGGGTCTAGCCGTTCGAAAATCTTGAGCATTGATTTGTCGTAGTCAATGGCCGCGCACATATGTGGTTTGATGCCGAGGCGTTGGAGTGTCGGCACTGTCTGGAGCGCGCAGGTGTAGAAGACGTGCCCCTGCTTTTCCTTAAGCTTGGGAGCCATTGCTTCGAGGCTTGGACCGGCTCCGAGGATGACCGCACCCACGCCTGCGCCTTTGCCTTCAATGGATTTGAGGCTGCCGTCCTGCATGGCGCGTTGAAAATTGTTGATTTCGTTGCCGACCATGACATCCTGTCGAAAACGCAGGGTGGATAGTTCCAGCGAAAAGTTTTCCAGCCGGTTCTTGATGATCCGTGACCATTTGGCGTATTCCGGGCCGAGCTGACGGCTGGGGATGTCGCTTTTCAAGTGAATTTGCCCGTAGACGAATTGGAGATCGAGGTTGCGGACAACTTCGGCAAGGAATCGTTCGTCTGGTATCATGAGATGAAATTTCTTGTTCTCGAAGAACGGGCGGTAATCGGTCTGACCGAGACAGGCGAGCACCATCTCTGCACGAGGTTCCATGAGCATGACCTTATGGGAATCCGGCGTATTTTTGAGCAGATGGTTGATACCGTATCCGAGGTTGGCGCCGACCACGAGAGTCGCCGAGGTCCGGGCTTTTTCCGGGTGCAGCCAGTCGGCGTACAATCCGTCCGGCGGCAGGGATTCGAACATCCCTTTGCCGTCTTCCATGCGCCAGTCGTGGATACCGAACTGGTTGATGAAAAGATTGTTCATCAGCATTTCTTCGTGAAAATCACTGGTGGACAGCCATTGAAACGCCGGGTTTCCCGTGCGTTGCAGGTATTCGATGTTGTCCTTTAGAAAGGGATATGCGCTCATGCTTTCCTCGTTGTGCTCAAAAAATGACGGTGCTGGTTCTGATTTGCATGTAGTATGCCAGTTGCACTGGAAATCAATTTCCCCTACCGTGCGGACAAGAATTGCCAAATCAGCCCAGGGAATTATGAGGGGGCTATCATGAATAATAATTTACTTGCATTAATCGGAAATACACCGCTGGTGGAGATACGCCACCTGAACCCTAATCCAAACGTCAGGATTTTGGCGAAACTGGAGTGCCAGAACCCCGGAGGTTCGGTAAAAGACCGCGTGGCCGCCGCCATGATTCAGGCCGCCGAGGATTCTGGCGAATTGACGCCTGAAAAAACCATCATTGAACCGACGTCCGGCAATACCGGCGTTGGGCTTGCCATGGTCGCAGCCATCAAGGGGTATCGTATAAAATTGCTCATGCCGGAGACTGCTTCCGAAGAGCGCAAGATGATCATGGCCGCATACGGGGCCGAGCTTGAATTGACTCCAGGCCATCTTGCTACGGACGGGGCCATTGAGCAGGCATATCGCTATGCGCGTGAGGAACCGGATAAGTATGTCCTCATGGATCAGTACAACAATCCGGCGTGTATTACCGCGCATTATAACGGTACTGGCTTGGAAATCTGGGAACAGACCGAAGGTGCGGTTACGCATTGTGTAATTTGTCTTGGTACGTCTGGTACAGCCATGGGCATAGCCAAGCGACTGCATGAGATGGGTGACGTCCATGTTGCGGCAGTTGAGCCGTATGCTGGTCATAAGATTCAGGGCCTCAAGAATATGCTTGAATCCTACCCGCCCGGAATTTATGACAAGAAGAGCCTTGATGAAGTCCTGCATGTTGAAGATGATGTAGCCTTCGACTATTGCCGTAGACTGGCGCGGGAAGAGGGTATCTTCGCAGGCATGAGTTCAGGTGCGGCTCTTGGCGGGGCCATCCAGTTGGCCGAGCGCATGGAATCAGGCACCGTGGTTGCCATCTTCCCGGATTCCGGTGAGCGATATCTTTCTACGCCGCTGTACAGGCACCAGCCCGGTAGTGGTGTGACTATTTACGACATGGCTTCTGGCTCCGACAAAATGCTCAACGGCTCGAACGGTCTTGGCTTGTATACCATGGGGCCGAGCCTTGATGACACGGATTCCATTGATTCATGGCGTCGCCTTTCGTTGCTTGATGTTTTTATTCGGCACATGACCGCGTCCGGTGTGGCTGTGAATGCTGCCGCCGGTTTGACGGATATGGATGATCGCACACTGGCTGCAGCTCGTGAAGGTGGACTTAGTCGTGAAGCGTTCGCCGCCGATAGGTTGACTGCGGTGCTTGATCGCGCCCGTGATATGGGGTTGACCGAATCCATCAGTTTTCCGCTGTCGTCCGGCAGTAATGATACGTCCTTGTCCCTGTGTCGTAAGCTGCTCGGCAAGGGATTGGCGTATGAGAAGCTGAGAAGCGTGTATTTTGATGTGTTCCGCGATAAGCGATATGGTGAGATCGCAGACGTTGATATGGATAAGGTTTCCGGCGGTCATACCGTGGATCTGAACTCCTACGTCAAGGATAATCCGCTTGATTTCACGTTGTTGAAACGGGCTACCCTGTATGATTTGAAACGGGGTGAGGTCGTGGAAACCCAGTGGGGCAATGTGCGTCCAAGTTGGTTCTTGCAACACGCAGCCACCGCGCTGGATGTGCTACCGCGTATTGATGTCATGATCGGTTCGGAAAAACATCGCTTTCCACATCTGGAAAATCTGCGTGCTATCTGGTCAACGGCTGGCCGGGAACTTCAGGCATGGATGGTCTGCCAGCAGTCGTCGGATAGCGACGGCGGCAGACTCGATGCCGTGGCCGAAAAACTCGGCGGCTACCGTGCGGCCCGTTGTTGGTTGCTTTCGGTGGCGAACCGCAAACCACTGTGCGCATCTGATGAAAATCTTTCCATGTGGGCGCGCAACTGGCGCAAGGTGCAGGAAGGCACAGCCGTCCTGACCCTCGCCCTCGACGCAAAAGGTGACTCGGTCTCCCGTGACGTGGAGCAGGCCGTCTTCGACCTCAAAGCTGGCTTCAAAACAGCCATGGACGATGGCCTTAAGTTCCACCACTTCTGGCCCGCGCTCTTCAAGTTCGTCAAAAGAATCAACGGCTGGGACGCAGACAACTCCCTCACCGGAGCCGCCGCCAAAGCCTGCCACGATGAACTTATGAATATCGATTCCATCCTCGGCATCCTCGACCCCACCCAAATGCCCGTCCCCCTCAGCGATCTCCCCGCCGAGGTCCAAGGCATGGTGGCAGACCGCCAAAAAGCCCGCGAAGCCAAAGACTTCGCCCAGTCCGATGCTCTCCGAGACACAATCGAAAAAGCCGGATTCAGAGTAGAAGACACCGCCGGAATACCAAGAGTGTTTAAGGCATAAGATTGAATTAAGAAATATGATTGAAAAGAGCAGGGCCGCCCTGCTCTTTTTTTGCTCGTTATTTTTTTTTGGGCGGAGGTGGCGGCGGGGTTCTTCGATCTGTTTCCGGAACGTAGCCATCTTTTTGAATTCTATCTCCTGGGAGATCCTTTCTCGATGGTGGAGGAGTGGAGGGAAAACCTCGATCTTTTTTGTTTTTACTCATTTTTTTCTCCTTCTATGTTAAAGAATTCAAGATAAGAATATTCTCCTTTGGCAATTAAGATTCCTTTGGTATTATCTTTTACTGGTCCAAGGTCTCCGTCTTTGTCGATACTATATGAATATTGGATGTATATTTCGTCTTTGTTTGGATAGCAGCCTGCACAAGAGTCGCCACCGAAATAGCCTCCAACTGTTTCTCCATTTTTGAGTTTTATAATAACGAAACATTCTTCTCTTTTTTCAAAAAAGAAATCCCAAGGGCTGGATGCAGGCTCAATGATATATTTTTGAATTTTCTTAATTTTACGTATTTTATAAAAAATCAATGAAAGAATACTCGGACAAAATATGAAATAAAGTAAATTTGATGTTAGATTAGAGTTAAAACTCAGCACTTTTTGAAATAAAATAAAGTTTAGAAAACCATAGAATGCAGCTTCAAGGGGCAATTGAGTCCAATTTATAGATCGTGGATTGAGGAGGCCATAAAATAAGATTGCTGTGATTCCGGGAAAAACAACTAAAATGAATAATTTAAGCGAATCGATATCATTAAAGAAAGCCATTTAAGAGTCCTTTGAAATGTTTTTAGATGTTTTCCTATATAATATTTTATTCTCCTTATCCAGAGAAGGAGTGAAGGTGATTTCATTGTGGGAGGGGTAGCCCTTTCAAACCACCAACGGCTTAGAAGCTGACGAATCGGAAAGCTGCGGCTTTTCGAATCATCGGAGCCGTTTCGGCGACTTGATTCGGGAGCAGCCCGATTCGATCAGATTCTTGCCGGGGATGGTTGGGCGGATAAGCTAGCGCAAGCGCCTTTTCTTTCGTCTATTTCTTTTGGCGCAGCAAAAGAAATGGACTCCGCCGGAAGGGCAACAAAAAACTTGGAGGAACGCCAGTGACGGCTTTCTCTTTTCTTCCTTCTTCCTTCTTCCCTCCTCCTCTTTCATTCTCACAAAAAAAGGGGAGCCTCCCTCAAAGAAAGCTCCCCACAAGACGGACGTTAAACCCGCCCTATCCCTTATTCAAATAACTTTATAAACTCCCCATACCCCTCATCCTTCAAATCCTCCTTCGCAATAAATCTGAGCGAAGCGGAATTAATACAATACCGTTGACCGGTCGGCTGCGGCCCATCATCAAATAAATGTCCCAAATGCGAATCCCCGGCCTTGCTGCGAACTTCGGTCCTCACCATGCCAAGGGTCGAATCCTTGTTTTCGATAATATTTTCCTTCTGAATGGGGCGGGTAAAGCTCGGCCATCCAGTGCCGGACTCAAACTTGTCTCTGGACGAGAATAACGGCTCACCCGTGACCACATCCACATAAATACCGTCACGCTTGTTGTCCCAAAACTCGTTGTCAAAAGGTCGCTCCGTGCCGTTCTCCTGCGTGACCTTGTATTGTAGGGGAGTCAGCGAATCCTTGATCGTGCCGTCTTCCGGCCTGACGTATGTACCGGGCAACGGACATGGCTGTGGAGTCGCCCCCTTGGACTTGATCTTGGCCTCATCGCCCCATGTTTCCTTGACGTAACTGTCACGACCAGAAAACTTACGGTAGGTCTTGTACCTGATCGGACAGGTGCGAGAATAATTCTGATGATAGTCCTCGGCTGCATAGAATGTGGTGAACGGCAGAACGGGCGTTACAACCAGACCGTCGAGCCGTTCGGACTCGTTGAGAGCCTTTTTCGATGCCTCGGCTGCTTTGCGCTGTTCATCTGAATGATAGAAAATCGCCGACGTGTAATGGAACCCGCGATCACCGAAAGACCCACTGTCGTCGGTGGGATCAAAGTACTTCCAATAATGGTCGATAATTTCACGATAGCTGACCTGTGTCGGGTCGAAATACACCTGCACCGCCTCGCGATGGCCGGTCATGCCACTGGATACTTGTTCGTAAGTCGGGTTCTTTTCTTCGCCGCCAGCATAGCCGGAGACAACCTTGAGAACGCCGGGAACTTTTTCGAGATCAGATTCAGTGCACCAGAAACATCCGCTCGCAAGGGTGGCAATTTCCGCGTGTTGTGTGTCAGTCATGGCTTTTTCTCCCGGAGAAGTGAACACGATGGATGAAAGCCCGATAACCAGAAGCAACGCTCCCAGCCCGAGCAGTGTGGTTTTTTTCATGGTCATGCTGTGTATCTCCGATATTAATAATAGTAACTTTTATTATCAATAAATAGGTATGCAACCGGGGAGTGTCAATAGCCGGTGAAAAGCGTGAAACAGAGCTTTGGATGGGAAAGAAATCATCGCAAAGTGTTATTTTTGCGAAAAAATGGTAGATTTTTGGCCGGAATTGTTGCACATGCCATTGCTTCGTATGGCAGGCCCGTGCATAATACATTTCAATTGGCCTTTAGTACGAATCCAAATTTCGCACACAATACCTTTTAAGGAGATACCATGCCCAATCAGAACTTCACCCTTTTTAGCGGCGGCGCCCAGGGCGCAGAGAATCAGTTCGGCAAACTGGCCGAGTATTATGGCCTGTCCGAAGTCAACTATACTTTCGAAGGCCACAAGATTGAACGTACTCGCGGCGTGCGCGTGCTGACCGATGAAGAACTGACCCAGAAAGATGTCAGCCTGACCTATGTCGCCAAGCTGCTCAATCGCAAATTTACCAACGCTGAAAAGATGCGCAAGGTCTTGCAGACCATCATGCATCAGGTTGAGTCCAGCCATCAGATTTTTGTTATTGGTACCATTCAGGAAGATGGCACCGTCAAAGGCGGCACCGGTTGGGGCGCTGAGTTCGCCAAGATCTGCAACAAGGAACTGTTTGTGTTCGGTCAGGTCAAGAACGCTTGGTTCAAATGGGAAAAAGGCGCATGGATTGTTGTGGAAGCTCCGGTCATCACCGACAGCCATTTCACCGGAACCGGTACTCGTTTTCTCGAAGAGAATGGTAAAAAAGCTCTTGAAGATTTGTTCTCCCGTTCCTTCAAGTAAACGATAGCTCTATCGATCGACAAAGGCGGCCTGAATTATCAGGTCGCCTTTTTTTTATGCCTCCGGCGGCCAGAGGGGGAACCTCTTGGAAGAGGTTCCCCCTCTGGACTCCCCCTCCAGAACTTTTTATTGCGCCTTTGGCGAGAGCGCTCTAGAGCGGAATGTGTTTCTGGGGTGATAGGAGAAAAGATTTATATTTGAATGAAAACTCGAGCGGAGCGAGCTATAAAAAGTTTAGGAAAAGAGAGGGATGGGGGTCTGGGGGAAGGGAGAGAAAGACCCTTCTCAAAGGGTTTTTCTCTCCCTTCCCCCAGCTGCCGGAGGCAAAAAAAACGGGGCCCGTGGACCCCGTTTTTTTATATGTCGTTTCTGCGTTTCGACTTTGATTTTGACTGCGAATATTTCTTCACGTCGATGTTGTACTTCTTCACCTTGTAGTTGACGATTCGGTACGAGACGCGGAGATCGCGGGCAGACTGCAACATGTTGCCGCCGGTCTGCTTGAGCGAATCAATGAGCAGTTCCTGCTCGAACTTGGCAACGGCCTCACCAAAGGAGAGGTTGGTGCCGGTAGCCGAGCTTTCCGCCGACTGGAGAGTGGGCGGCAGGTGGTAAGTACGGATAACCTGTTCTTCGCAGAGCAGGACCGCACGTTCCATGCAGTTCTTGAGTTCGCGTACGTTTCCTGGCCAGTGATACATGACAAGAAGTTCAATAGCCGGAGTAGAGATGCGCTTCACTTCTTTGCTGTACTCCTCCGTGAATTCGGCCAGGAAATGCTCTGCCAGAGGCAGGATGTCCTCGCGTCGTTCCTTGAGGGGCGGAATGAAGATAGGGAATACGTTGATGCGGTAGTACAGATCTTCACGGAAGAGGCCCTTTTCCAACAATTCTTCGAGCGGCTGGTGGGTGGCGCAGATGAGGCGCACGTCAACTGTGATGGTCTGTTCCGATCCGACACGCTGGATTTCTTTTTCCTGAATGGCGCGAAGGACTTTGGCCTGAGCGTCGAGGGACAGCTCACCGATTTCGTCGAGGAACAGGGTTCCCTGATCCGCGACTTCAAAGAGACCGCGTTTGGTTTGGAATGCTCCGGTGAACGCACCTTTCTGGTGGCCGAACAGCTCGGACTCAATGAGTTCCGAGGGCAGGGCCGCGCAGTTGAGCTTGATCAACGGCTTGTCAGCGCGAGGGCTGGCCTTGTGAATGGCATCGGCCAGCAATTCCTTGCCTGTACCGGATTCGCCGCGCAAGAGAGCGGTCGCCCGACTGGGAGCGACCTGACTTGATTGGCGAAGGACCATGCGCATTGCCTTTGATGCGGCCACGAAATCCTTGGGCGGTGCTGTGTCCAGCCCGCTGTTCATCATGCCTTGCGAGAGCATGTGGTTTTGGGTGGCCATCTCTTCCTGCAACTGGGCAACGTGGCCCGCGATGATGCCCGCGACAACTTCCAAGAACTGGCAGTGTGCGGCCATATCGTCGGCAGGGATAAGGGGCACGTCCACGGACAATGCGCCAATGACCTCGGAATGATCGGAATGTCGGTTAAGAACCGGCACGCAGATGAAACCGAGCTTCTTGAGTTCTTCTTCGCTGCGTCCGAAAGCCTTGTTCAGGAACTCGGAATCGTCGGACAGGCGATGGATGGTGATGGATTCACCGGAATCGAACACCCGGCCGATAATACCTCGGCCGGGGGAATAAGTAACGTCCTCAACCTGGGTGGGGCTGTACGTGAGCGAGAGTTTCAGGTTCTCGGTCTTGGGGTCCATGATAACCATGAACGCCCGAACGTATTCCATGTCCCGGGCCAGGATTTTCAGGAGCGCGTTTAAAGACTCCTCAAGCGGGATATCCCGCTTCAGCGATTTCTGGACCAGTTTAAGCGTGGTCAGATGGCTGAGGTCGGAGGTGTCTCGATTGGTGGATGTCATTGTTTCCTTTTCTAGGCGTTAAGGGTCTTAACGCCAAGCTCCAATGCTTTGAGGTTCACGGCCTGAATCTTTGCCGGGAGGTTCGCCTTGATGGCGGCTTCCAGCGCTTCAGGACCGAAAGGCAACTTGCCTGCCGCGCACAAAGCGCCGAGCATGGCAACGTTGCCGGATTGGACGGCACCGGCTTCGAGGCCGATGGTCTGGTTTGCCATGTAGTATGCTTGGTCAGTGCAGGCGGCGACAGCCTTTTTAATGTCGTCGATGGTCGGACATTCCTGATTGCCCATGGCCACGGCCAGAGGCGGAATGAATTCGGTAGATGAGACCACGAGGCCACCTTTTCTCAGGTAGGGCAAGGCTCGCATGGTTTCCATGGGCTCGAATCCGAGCAGGATATCGGCTTCGCCATGCCCAAGTTTGGGCGACTTGCAACCGATAAGCACTGTGGATTCGACCACGCCACCGCGCTGGGCCATACCGTGAATCTCGCCGGAAGTGACGGGCAATCCCTGGCTGAGTATGGTCTGAGCGAGAAGGGTCGTAGCGGTCAGGGTTCCCTGTCCACCTACGCCGGTCATGAATATGCGAATTTTCTTGGTATCGGTCATGTTAGCTGCCTCTCTTCTTGGCTTTGATATGTCCGCAGACCTGCAAGCAGAGCATACAGCCGTTGCACAGCATTGGGTTGACTGCGGCCTTGCCGCCTTCCTTGTACATGGCAGGGCAGGCAAGCTTGTCCAGACAGTCGAATCGGCCAGTGCAGGATTCGGCGACGTAAGCCACTTGCGGGGCGACTTTCTTGTAGACTCGGCGAGTGAAGAGGGGACACGGCTCTTTGGCGATGAGCACGCGTACTCCAGACAGTGCCTTCAATTCTTCGAGGGCGGCCAGAGTCTTTTTTTGATTGAACGGATTGACCGTGCGCACTTCGGTGACGCCCAGACCGCGAACAGCAGACTCGATGTCTAGCGGATGGTCGTTTTCGCCGAGGATAGTGCGATCAACGCCGGGGTTTGGCTGATGACCGGTCATGGCAGTGGTGCGGTTATCCAGAACGACCAAGAGAATGTCGTGCTGATTGAAGACCGCATTGGCCACGCCGCTCAGGCCGGAATGGAAGAACGTGGAGTCGCCGATGAAAGCGACCACAGTCTGACCGGATGCTTTGGCAACGCCTCCGCCTGCGGAGATGGAAGATCCCATGCAAACGAGGAAGTCGGCCGCTTGAAGCGGGGGCAGAATTCCGAGTGTGTAACAGCCGATATCGGAAGAGTAGACGGCCTCGTCGCCGAAAACTTTTTTGGCCGCGAAGTATGTGCCGCGATGCGGGCAACCGGCACAAAGGTTCGGCGGACGGCCCGGCAGTTCGGGCAGATCACAGTCACAGGCCTCGGCCAGTGCTTCGCCAAGAATTGTGCGAATGACATTTTCCACCATGGTGACGGAAAATTCGCCGAATTTAGGCAACACATCTTTGCCGAGAATTTCGATGGATATTTCGTTTTTCTGGGCCAGTACGCGGAATTCGTTTTCTACCAGTGGTTCCAGTTCTTCGACTACCAGGACTTTTTTTACGGACTTGATGAAGTCCAGACATTTTTTCTCAGGCAGAGGATAGGGGAAACCAAGTTGGAGGACGGAGACCTTGTCGGCAAGGCCTGCGTTTTTCAGAGCGTCGGCAACGTATGCGCTGGAAATACCAGAGCAGACAATGCCCAACTCGCCAGAGCCGGTCACAGTGTTGTATTCGGATTTTTCGGCTTCTTCTCGGAGGTCCTCAATGCGATCCAGCAGTGCCAGATGCATGGGACGGGAGAATGCCGGGATGGGAACAAATTTTGACGGGTTGCGTTTGAAGCCTTCGGGCTTGCCCGGATCAGGAGCGGGGCCGAATTCAACCGCACCGCGAAGATGGTTGACGCGGGTCGTGGTCCGAAGCAGGAGCGGTGCGCCGTGTTTTTTCGACAGAAGCAGGCCGTCGCGGGTCATGTCTTTGGCTTCCTGAGCTGTGGACGGCTCCAGGATAGGCATGCCAGCGATGCGTGCGTAGATGCGATTGTCCTGTTCATTTTGGCTGGAATGACAGCCCGGATCATCGGCGGACAGCAAAACTATGCCGCCGGGAGCACCAGTGTAGCAGAGTGTCATGAGCGGATCAGCTGCTACGTTTACGCCAACGTGCTTCATTGTGCACAGAGTCATGGCTCCGGCCAGAGTTGCGCCACCGGCGACCTCAAGGGCCACCTTCTCGTTGACGGAGTACTCGAAATAGTATTTGCCGTCCGGGGAAATGCGATAGAATGTATCGGGAACTTCCGAGGACGGAGTGCCTGGGTAGCAGGAAACCACCTGAATGCCAGCTTCAATGGCACCACGGACAATGGCTTCGTTACCAAGCAGCAGGTGGGTTTCACCGGGAGTGTCGCCCAAGAGCGGATTTGCCATATTACCTCTCCATATATGCGCTGAGTGCGCGGTTATTTGGATTCAAGCTGGGAAATTTTGTAGTCGATGAACGGTTTGTCAGCGACGTCTTTTTCAGCGATTTTTTTGTATGCGGCCAACGCTTCAACAGTGTCACCGGCTGTTTCCGCTGCCAGAGCGAGCTGGCGATAGACGGGCACGGTGTATGCGGCGGAAGCGATGCCGACTAATTCTTTCATTTCGGTCAGAGCGTCAGCACTTTTACCTTCAAGAAGGAGGGCTTTGGCCTTGCCCATCCGAGCGGTGAACTGCATGTCGTCATTGGTTTCACCAACGAGCATGCCCCAGTAAGTCACGGCTTTGGCGTATTCGCCAAAAGTCATGCTGGCTTGGGCAATTTCCAGAACAACAGCAGGCTTCACGGAAGCGGGAACAGTGCTGAGCAGGGTTTCCAGTTTTTCAATCTGGTCCTTATTCCGGGTTTCAACGAGAATGACGCCGAGTTCGGCCTGCGCCGTTGCTTTGGCCTTGGCGGCATAAGCATTGTACCCCGCATAGATTGCGGTCACGCCAATGATGACGCTGACTGCGAGAATGAGCTGCTTTTGATACTTGAAGGCGGCTTCGAGGATGGGGTGCATGGACTGCGGTGCCCGGGACTCGATGTCAGAAAGCACTTCTTGTTGTGTGGTCTTGTTGTCAGCCATTGTTTTTTTGTTCCTCCATGAAGGGAATTTGCTTACGCGAAGGCCGGGAAGCTAGGCCCGCCAACGCAAAGGGCTTGATAAGCAAAATTGTAAAAAAGGTCAAAGCCTATTTTGAAAACAGGGCTGAAAATCGGGTAAATTGCTATTTTTAGGCGGTGTTTTGTGATGTGAAATGACAAAAAGTGTAAAATGAACAGTGTGTGATGGCCAAAAGTGTTCAGGCTGTTGTCATTGTCGGGTTTGACTTTATCCTATAGTGAGGGTTAGCAAAAAAGATCCGTCGGAGAAGGAATTTTATTCGGCGATGATTCAGAACTGAATTTCAAGGAGTATATATGGATATTCGTGAACAAATGGTGGAAATGGGCAAACGCGCCAAAGCGGCGTCCCGAGGGCTGGCAAATGCCTCTGGCAAGGCTAAACAGGATGCTTTGCTGATTCTGGCGGACCTGTTGCAATCCGAGACTGAAGCCATCGCCGTTGCCAACAAGAAGGACCTTGATGCCGCCGTCGAAAGAGGATTGGACAAGGCCCGTGTACAGCGTTTGACCATTAATGAGAAGGTGCTTAATTCCATGATTCAGGGCTGCCGAGAGGTGGCTGCCATGGCTGATCCCGTGGGTGAAATTGAGTCCATGACCAAGCGCCCCAACGGTATGTTGGTTGGACGTATGCGTGTTCCTCTCGGTGTGGTCGCTATGATTTACGAATCCCGTCCCAATGCGACTGTGGATGCCGGTATTCTTTGCCTCAAGGCAGGGAACGCTGTCATACTGCGCGGTGGGTCCGAGGCGTTTCATTCCAATAAATTTTTGGCTGATCTCATGCACATTGCCTTGGAACAGGCCGGTCTGCCTCAGGACGCGGTGCAGGTGCCGCCCACCACGGACCGTGAAGCCGTGGTCGAGATGCTCAAGCTTGATGAATATATTGATGTGGTTATTCCGCGCGGTGGAGAAGGCCTCATTCGTGCCGTGACCAGTCAGGCCACCATGCCTGTTCTCAAACATTACAAGGGCGTGTGTCAGATGTTTGCGGACGCTTCCTGCGATATCAATAAGGCAGTGCCTATCATTGAGAATTCCAAGATGCAGTACCCCAGCGGTTGCAATGCGTTGGAATGCCTGCTTGTTCATAAAGATGTGGCTGACGTTTTGTTGCCCAAGGTAGCTCAGGCCATCGGCTCCAAGGGTGTGCAGTTCAAGGCGTGCGAAAAGTCTCTGCCGCTCTTGGGGGAATTTGCTGAATCCGCTGTTGGCGATGATTGGGGTTTTGAGTTCTTGGATCTGATTCTGGCCGTGAAGGTCGTGGATGATCTGGATGAGGCCATGGACTATATCGCGGAATATGGTTCCAATCATACCGAATCAATTTTGTCAGAGAACTATGAACACTGCATGCGTTTCATTCGTGAAGTGGACGCCTCGTTGGTCGTGGCCAATGCAAGTACCCGATTCAATGACGGTGGTCAGCTTGGTCTTGGTGCCGAGATCGGTATTTCTACCTCCAAGCTTCATGCGTATGGCCCAATGGGTATCAAGGAATTGACGAGTGCTAAGTTTGTGCTCATGGGTGAAGGTCAGATTCGCGAATAAGGTTTTTTTAAGAAGATTGTTTCAAGGCCGTCCTTTATTAGGGCGGCCTTTTTGCTTGGAAGGTAGAGTTGGAGTATGTACAAATATGAATAGGTATGAGGAAAAGTATGTTTTTCGTGACCGGACACTTGTGTTCTGTGTCACTCTTGCATCTTGGCCTGAACATGTTTATCTTTGCGTGAATCAAGGGGATTGTTTGTGAAAATTGGTATTCTCGGCGGGAGTTTCAATCCGATCCACACTGGGCACGTTCGTATGGCTGTTGAAGTCTGCGAACAGCTTGAATTGGACCGAGTGGATTTGGTTCCGGCCAAAGAGCCACCGCATAAGAACGGTGCTGACATGCTGCCTTTCAAGCTGCGTCTTGATATGGTCGACCGGGCTATCGGTGATATTCCCGGATTGGGGGCTAACCCTATTGAGGGCCGGCGTTCCGGGCCTTCCTTTACCTGCGACACGCTGACTTGTTATCGTTCAGAACAGCCGGAAACCGAATTCCATTTCATTCTTGGCGCATCCACGTTTTTGGAACTGCCTGACTGGCGGCGAGGATTGGATATACCCAATATGGCATCTTTGGTGGTGGTCAACCGATGGGAGGCTGCTGGCGAGGTGACTGGATTTATCAATACGCATTGGCCCAATGCCGTGCAGGAAGAGCTTGGACTGTGGCAGTTCCCTGAAGGCCACTCCATTCGACTTTTGGGTATTCCCCGGCTTGATATTAAAGGTGGACACCTTCGCCGGTGTTGGTTGGAGAGACGGTGTTTGAGTCTGCTTGTGCCTCCGGGGGTGGAAGCGTTGCTGGAAGAGCGGGCGGATGAGATCGAACAGTATTGGGGCATTCGTTCGTAAAAAATGCTGACACAAGCTGTGTGTGCCTTGACGGAGATGTGATTCGTTAAGAGTGTTTAATGGGTGTCGTTGAGCATGGCGTGAATGTTTTGCATGACGCTTTCCGGTGTTGTGCTAGTCATACATTCAAATCCGAAAGGACAGGGTTTGGCACCATGCAGAGAGCATGGTCGGCAGTCGAGCGGCTGTTCGATGACTCGGTCTTTGAGACCTGCCGGATAGAATCCCCAGGCACGTGCTGTGGGGCCGAAGATAGCGGCCACGGGTGTGTCTACACCACACGCCAGATGCATGGGGCCGGAGTCGCCGGTCACGAGTATTTGAGCTTGGGCGAGCAGTGCGCTGGTTTCCCGCAGATCTGTCTGATTTGTCAGATCGTGGTTATTCTCGGCCAGAATTTTTTCAGTGTTTCGGCCAATGACGAACCATCCCAGATTATTTGCATTTAACAATTCCATAAGCCGTAGCCAGTGCTCTTTGGGCCATTGTTTGGCCGGGTGCGTGGCGTAGGGGTGCAGGCCAATGAGTGGCCCGGACAGTCCAATAGCATCGAGACGGGTGGATGCGGCGGTGCGTTCTTCGTTTGTCAGGTAAATGCGTGGTACCAGATCGTGTGCTGCTGGCGGTGTGCTGTCGACGGCCATGCTGTACCGTTGTGGGACTGTAGTTTTTTCAAGTTGCACCCGGAAACGCTCAGCGCGTGTGCGATCATAGAGCCGTCGGTTTAAGCCGAATTTTGGATAGCGAATGACAGGGCCTTTCCATCGCGCGGAAAGAATGCGCGAACGCAGGGTGCCGTGCAGGTCTATGAGGGGCTGTCCTTTGAAATAGCTGGACAGTTCGCCTGCTACAGTGAACCATGGCCCGGTCTTGAGTTGGTTATTGGAGAATTCCACAACCTCTTTGATGGCGGGGTGATTCTCCAGCAAGGGGGCGTTCCCTTTACGGGTCAGAAAAATAAAAGTATCCCCCCGCGTTTCATGCCAATGTGACAGTACGCCGGTGGTTAGCGCTACATCACCCATGTGGCCGAGGCGGAAAACAAGTTTCGGTGTGGTGTCGGAAGACAATTGCATGTCCGTTCAGTTCGCCTCAATCGCCTTGGAAGTCAAGTGTGTTGCGTGTTGCACCACCTGAATCCATCTGTTATATTATTCCTTTCAAACACTATGATTTTTGGACTGTTTTTCAGAAAGTGATCAAAAAAAATGCTTGAACTCGTACTCGCCGTTGGCGTGGCTGTCTTTGTCTCCATGTTCTGCTCGGTAGCAGAAGCCGCACTGTATTCCATGAGCTGGGCCGATATTGAAAAGCTCAAGGATAGCGGAAGCAAGTCGGCGGCATTGCTTCATAAACTTCGTTTCAATGTGGACGAACCAATCACCGCCATTTTGACGCTTAACACCTGTGCACATACTGCTGGTGCAGCTGTGGCCGGTTGGGCGTGGGCCAATTTATATGGTAAAGAGACGCTTTGGCTCTTTACAGTTGCCTTTACAGTAATTATTCTCATCTTCACAGAGATCCTGCCAAAGACGCTTGGCGTGGTGTATTCTGATCGTATTGCACCGCCGCTGGCTCGCCCATTGCTGGGGTTGGTCTGGATATTTAAACCCGTGATTGCGGTCATGAGTGTTTTGTCCAAGGCTATGCATAAGAAGAATGCAGGGCCTGATCACACGGAAGATGACATCAGGGCTATTGTCAGCCTGACCCGTCGGTCTGGAGTGATCAAGCCGTATGAGGAGCAGTCCATCCGTAATATCCTGTCGCTGGATTCCAAGACAGTTGAGCGGATAATGACCCCTCGTACAGTGGTTTTTTCATTGTCTGCAGATATGACTGTCGCCGAGGCTCGGGAATCACATCCTACATGGCCGCACAGTCGTATACCTGTGTTTGATGATGATCCGGAGGAAATTGTAGGCGTTGTCTATCGGCGGTTGGTGCTTGAGGCACTGGCCGATGACAGGGACGACCTGAAATTGTCGGATATCATGCGTCCGGTTCGTTTTGTGCTCGAAACAGTTACCTTGGACAAGTTGTTGGTACAGTTTCTGGGAAGCCGTATGCATTTGTGTGTGGTCCTTGATGAGTACGGAGGAGTGGCCGGTGTGGTGACGCTTGAAGATGTACTCGAAGAAATTTTGGGTAGTGAAATAGTTGACGAGACCGATCAGGTGGTGGATATGCGTGAACTCGCACGAATGCAGCGGGATGAACTCACCGGCAGTCGGCCCAAGTCAACTGAGAAAGAGAAGAAATAAAGTCGCGAGAACGCGCAAGGGATCATAATGGCGAAAAGTTCCAATAAAGTCGTATACGGAGTTGCCTTGGCATTGTTTCTGGGTGGTCTCGGGTATCTTATCTTTTCCGGTCTGACTGAAGACTCGGTATACTTCCTTAATGTGTCCGAGGCGTTGGCTGAAGATCGGGCACAGATTGGACAGGCTCGTCTGTTTGGTAAGGTATCACCAAAAAATCTGGAAATCGTGGATGGCAAGCTCGGGGCCAGTTTTGACCTCCTCGACAAGGTCGAGCATGCCAAGTCCCTGCGAGTCCGATATAAAGGCGCTTTGCCGGATACCTTCAAGGAAGATGTTGAAGTCATAGTAGAAGGGACTTTTTCGTCTGATGGCGAAGTCTTTGTCGCACGGACTTTGGTGACAAAGTGTCCTTCCAAGTATGAAGAGCAAAGTAAGAAAATGGAAAAAAGTAGTTAGCGTGCCGGTTGGTGAAATCTTTTTCACATGGTTGCTTCGTTTGTTTTATCCTACTATCGCCGTGTGACTTTGGTCATGAATTCGCGAATTCGGGCTTGTGCGTCCGGACATTCGCATGTTGATATCGTAAGGAGAGTTTCATGCATCTGACCGGATATGTCGGTTTGCTTTTTTCACTGCTCGCGTTTCTTTTTCTCGCAGGATTTGCCGGGGTCGCAGCGTGGCGACAGAATAAAGACTCATTGGTCTTCATCGAACGCGGGCAACTTCTGGCTTCCGGGGGTGTGATTTTTTCAACGTTGATTCTGATGGTCGGTTTGACCTCCAGAGATTATTCGTTCCGCTATGTCTATGACAATGTGGATAACGCGCTATCCTTCGTTTATACCCTCACGGCTTTGTGGGGCGGACGCGAGGGATCGTTACTTTTCTGGGAATTGATTATCGCTGTTTCTGGTATGATTTTGGTGACCACGCCGAGTTACAAGTCCTTCAGTGACGACACCAAATTGTATTTCTGGATGTTCTTTTTGGCTATTCAGGGGTTCTTTTTGCTCCTGCTCACAGGCTGGTCCAATCCATTCATTGAGATTATCCCGGCACCGACTGATGGGCGCGGTTTGAATCCGCTTTTGCGTAACCCTGGCATGATCTTCCATCCGCCATTGTTGTTTCTTGGTTTCGCCTTGTATGCCATTCCGGCGTGTGCGGCGTTGGCTGCTTCCATCGCGGGTGAAGAGAAATCCTGGATTACCGTGACTCGTAACTGGAACATTCTGTCCTGGGTATTCCTGACCGCAGGTATCGTGCTCGGTGCGTGGTGGTCTTATATGGAATTGGGCTGGGGTGGTTATTGGGCATGGGATCCGGTTGAAAACGCTTCGTTGATCCCATGGTTTGCAGGGACCGCCGTGCTGCATACGTCCATCATCGAATCTCGTCGTAACGCCTTGCAGCGCGCCAACGTCTTTCTCATGTCCTTGACGTTTATCTTGTGTATTTTTTCGACCTACTTGACCCGGTCCGGTGTTATTGACTCTCTGCATTCATTTGGGGAATCCGGTGTCGCCAAGCCGTTGTTTTGGTCCATGATGATCGGGCTGTTTGTGACGTTCATGGTCACTTTTTTGTCCAAGCGTCTGACCCATCGTAGCTTGTCCGATTTCTTGAGTCGACAGGGTATGCTGGTTATCGCGGCTTGGTTCCTGCTTGCTTTGGGCATGGTTGTCACTTTGGGAACCATGTGGCCGGTTATCAGTCAGGTTTGGACCGACAAGCCGCTTGGTCTTGATGCCCATTTTTATAATCGGGTCTGCCTGCCGTTCATGTCGTGTCTTGTGCTTATCTTCTGCTACTGTCCGTGGCTTGGTTGGAAGGGAGGCATCCGCAACCTGAAGGGCTTCATCGGTGTCTCTGCCGTGTTGGCTGTCAGTTTTGTCGGGTTCTACCTGTCAGGCATGACGAATGTTCTGGCTGCTTTGACCGCAGCCGCCTCTGTCGCTGCAATTTTCGGCATGGTCATGCTGTTTGTTCTTTATCCGTCCATGCGGAGAACGCGTCAGTCCTGGGGAGCCTACGGCATCCATCTCGGTTTGGTACTCATCGCTCTTGGTATTGCTTTTTCCGGTCCGTACAAGATTGAACAGGAAGTTGTTTTGGCCAAGGGCGAGTCCATGATTATTGACGACTATACGCTTACCTTTACTGATCTGGTGCAGGATGGCGATGTCGGTGATATCAAGTTGCGCGCTACTGCCACGCTTGAGGTTTTTGAGGACGGCAAGTTGATGGGTATCATGATGCCGGACAAACGTATTTATCGGAATTTCGAGCGGCAGCAGTTCGCCGAGGTGTCCACTCTTCCCAGCCTCGGAGACGAACTGTACGCCACGTTGCTCGGTTTGACCGAGGACGACAAGGCCAGCTTCAAGGTCAGCGTTAACCCGCTCATCAACTGGATCTGGATTGGTGGGACGCTCATGAGCATTCTCGCTTTCCTGTTGCTTCGGCGTATGCCTCGACCCGGCGAGGGCCGATAGATGGCGAACGCGCCCCTGCTCTCTGTGAAGCGGGTTGCCAAGTTTTTTGGCAGCAAACTCGTGTTCAAGGAAGTTTCCTGCGATGTTGTACCGGGTGAAATCCTGCTCGTGGCTGGACATAACGGCGCAGGCAAATCAACGCTCATGCGCATCATGGCCGGGTTGTCCAAACCGTCAGCCGGAGAAGTCTCTTTGAACGTGGAACCGGAAGATTCCGCCTATCTTGGACATGCCACTTTCATTTATCCGGGTTTGTCGGCCTTGGAAAATTTGAAATTCTGGGGTTCCATGTATGGGCTGTCGCCGTCCCGTGAAAAACTTATTGAGTTGCTTAAACGGGTTGGATTGGAACGTGCGGCTGAAGAGAAAGCCGGTTCCTTTTCGCGAGGCATGGCCCAGCGGCTCAATCTGGCGCGTATCTATCTTGTGGAGCCGAAACTCATTTTCCTTGATGAGCCCGGTACAGGGCTCGACCCTCGCTCCTTGGCAAAACTCAGGAGTGAGATAACCGGATTGCGCGACAAGGGCGTCAGTGTGATCTGGATCAGTCATCAAGTGGCTGATGATACGAAACTTGCCGATAAGGTCCTCGCGTTGGGTGGCAGAAAAGTGGAATATTTTGGTCCGGCATCCGAGTACGTGGTGGAGGCAACATGTTGAAACGTGCCGGAATACTCGCCTCCAAAGACCTCAAATTGTCCATGTCGGGCGGGCAGGGGTTAGTACAGGCCGTCTTGCTTGGTCTGTTGCTTATCTTTTTGTTTTCCTTGTCCAAACCGTTAGGCGGCGGCATTTCTCCGCAGGCGGCAGGGGCCATTTTCTGGCTTGCTTCCGCCTTTGGACTGGTGCTTGTCTTCAACGATCTTTTTGCTATCGAGGAAGCCAACGGCGCACGTATAGGTATCCTGTCTTCGCCCGTGCCCGTGCATGCGGTGTGGATTGGCAAAGGTGTGGCCGGGTTGAGTTTGCTCTTGATTTCCCAGCTTGTATTTCTTCCGGCCACGGCCGCGTTCCTTGGTCAAACGGTGCATGGTCCCGTGTGGCTGCTTGCCGTGACTTTGGTCGGCGCGGATATCGGTCTGGTGGTTATCGGTGCGCTTCTTGGGGCGTTATCTCAGGGGCAGGCCGCACGCGAATCCTTATTGTCTGTCATCGTTTTCCCGTTGTTGTTGCCCGTGTTGTTGTCTGGGATCACCTTGTTCGGTATGTGTTTTTCGCCGGAACCGATAGAAGGTCCTGACAAGTGGCTCGGTTTGATTTTTGCCTTTGATTGTTTGTTTTCCGGGGCCGGATTGTTCCTGTTCCCGTTCGTCTATAGTGGGGAAGAGTAACTATGAAAGTGAAAGTGCTCGCACTGTTGGCAGGTCTGGCCCTGCTCGTGCATCAGTCCATGATTTGGTTTTACGCACCAGTGGCCCAATCCGGTCCTGTGCAGAAAATTTTTTATATGCACTTGCCTTGTTCGTGGTGGGCGCTGGTTTCCTTTTTCGTGGTCTTCGTGTCGTCCATTCTCTACCTGTTCAATCGTAAGGATGTGTATGACCGGGTGGCCGGAGCCGCTGCGGAACTGGGTGTTCTGTTTGCCACGCTTGCCTTGGTGACCGGTTCGGTCTGGGCACGAGCAGAGTGGGGACATTGGTGGCTCTGGGATCCGAAACTGACCACCGCGCTTATCATGTGGTATGTGTACGCGGGCTATTTGGTGCTCAGAAATACACCGATGGGACGGGACCGAAAAGCCTTGGTTTGTGCCGTGCTTGGTATCGTCGCATTTCTGGATGTACCGCTTGTCTTTTTCGCAGCCAAATTATGGGGCAGTGCTCATCCCGATGGATTGGCCCGTGAGGGTTCGGGGATGGCAGTCCGCATGTGGTACACGGTACTCGCCGGCCTGGTCGCCTTTGGTTTCATGTGGGGAGCCATGCTGCTTACACGCATTAAACAACTGGGCCAGCAGGCAAAGCTCGAAGCCATGCTTATCTGGGATGATGAAAATTAGAATTTCTTAATTCATATAAGGATTTAAAATGTCTGCAACCACTTACATCTTTATCGCAAATGTCGCTGTCTGGCTTGGTGTTGCCGGATATCTCGTATTCCTGGCGTCCAAGTCCGCAGGATTGGAAAAGCGCGTGCAGCAGCTCGAACTTTTGGGGGACGATAATGACAGCTAATGTGACCACATTTGGCCGTAAAGCCGTTATTCTGACTGTGGTTTTGGCTATTGGTGCCATGTTTGTGACCAGTTTTGTCTATCGCATGGAAAATCCGAACCTGTTCGTGAAGGCACAACAGCCGCAACATACAGCCAACGACGGTCATGATCACGATGGCGATGGTGTGCCTGATAATGAAGGGCAGGCAGCCATGGGCGGTGTCTCAAATGGTGCCATGTCCAAGGTCAAGGAATTCATGGCTCGCGTCGATGCCAATCCTAACGATGCCGAAGCGCTTGTTGGTCTTGGGAATTCTTTTCTCATGATGCGAGCTTGGGATCGTGCTCTGCAACCGCTTTTGAAGGCTCGTTCACTTCAGCCCGACAACACTACTGTCCTGAAGGGGATTGGTATTGCCTATTTTAACAAGGAAGATTTTACCAAGGCCGCAGAATCCTATGAAGCCATTCTGAAAATTGATAATAAAGACACGCTTGCACTCTTTAATTTGGGTGTTATTAACAAACATTATTTTAAAAAGCCCGACGAAGCGGGAACATACTTTTCTCGGGTTCTAGAACTGGAAAAGGATGATCAGGAGATGATAAAGCTGGCTCATGAGGAACTTGGTAAGTAAAAGACCTGCGAAAACAGGTCGTTGAGTCGCTGAATGTTTAAGGGGATGTGATTGACAATATTTGTAAAATACATACAATGACTTACTTGTACTCAGAAAACTGCGGGGAGCTGTTTTTTGAGTCGGTTTGTAAGTTCTTTGTATACACCAAAGTGGTAGTGAACCTTATACTTTTTTAGGAGAGAGAAGCATGAGAGTCAAACTGAGTCTGATCGCTCTGTGCCTGGTCATGGTGGCCATGTTGGCAGCGTGTAGCGGTGAAGCTGAGAAAGCTGATGAAAAAGCTGATGTTGAAACTGGTGAAGTGGCTCCTGCTGCAAAGCTCGTTCTCGGTGTTGCTGGCGCCCATTCCGGTGATTTGGCCTCCTATGGCCTGCCCACTGTTAATGCAGCCAAGCTTGTTGCAGCCAAGATAAATGCAGCTGGTGGCGTCAATGGCGCTATGGTTGAAGTTGTTGCACAGGATGATCAGTGCAAGCCTGAATTGGCTACCAACGCAGCCACTAAGATGTTGTCCGACGACGTGAAGATCGTGCTCGGTCACATTTGTTCCGGCGCGACCAAGGCCGCTATGCCCATCTATCTTGATGGCAAGATCGTGGTTATGTCTCCTTCCGCAACCAATCCGCCGTTGACCCAGTCTGGCGAATATCCGAACTTTTTCCGTACCATCGCTCCTGATGACGCGCAGGCTGCCCTCGAAGTTGAATTCGCTAAAAGCCTCGGTCTCAAAAATATTGCCATCATTCACGACAAAGGTGATTATGGTAAGGGCTTTGCCTCTTTCTGCAAGCAATTCATCGAAGCTGATGCTGACATTCAGGTCGCTTTGTTTGAAGGCGTAACCCCCGGTGCTGTCGACTATTCCGCCGTTGTTCAGAAGATCAAGGGCTCCGGCGCTGATGGTGTCATCTTCGGTGGTTACCACCCCGAAGCTTCCAAGGTCGTTACCGGCATGCGTAAGAAGGGCCTTGAAGTTCCTTTCCTGTCTGACGATGGTGTGAAGGACGATACTTTCATCAAGGTCGCTGGCAAATACGCTGAAGGCGTGTACGCTACCGGTCCCATGGATTTCTCTTCCAATCCGCTCTATCAAGAAGCTATTGCCGCTCATAAGGCAGAATTCGGTGCCGATCCCGGCCCGTTCTTCCCGGAAGCATACTCCGCCGCTTTGGCTTTGCTCAAGGCTGTTGAGAATGCAGGTAGCACCGATTACGACAAGGTTATCGAAGCCCTTCATACCAAGAAGGTCGATACACCGGTTGGTAATATCAAGTTCGATGCCAGGGGCGATGCCGAAGGCGTTGGTTTTGCCATCTACCAGGTGCAAGACGGCAAGTACGTTGAAATTAAGTAGTAGCTGATAGCAAAACACATTAAACCAGGGGACGGGCACAAGCTTGTCCCCTGGGTTTATTTAATGAACAGGATTTCACGTAATGGAATATTTTCTTGAGCTGTTTTTGGGTGGACTGACCCGGGGCAGCATTTATGCTCTTATCGCTCTGGGCTACACCATGGTCTACGGCATTATCGAGCTTATCAACTTCGCTCATGGCGAGATTTACATGATCGGTGCGTTTACCGGGCTGATCGTCGCTGGATTATTGACGATGCTCGGTTTTCCCGGCATTGCCATCCTGGCTATTGCGGTGGTCTGCGCGGTCGTTTGGGCTGCGGCATATGGGTACACCATTGAAAAGGTCGCCTATAAGCCGTTGCGCGGTGCGCCTCGTCTTTCCCCGCTGATCTCTGCCATCGGTATGTCAATTTTCTTACAGAACTACGTTATGCTTGCCCAGACATCGGACTTTCTTCCGTTCCCTGAACTCATTCCCGAGTTCGGGTTCATGAAGTCCATGGGTTCCATCATGAGTTCTTCCGAACTGGTCATCATCCTTGCCACGGTATCTTCGTGTGTGGGACTGACGCTGTTCATCAAATTCACCAAGTTGGGCAAGGCCATGCGCGCCACGGCCCAGAATCGGAAAATGGCCATGCTCGTCGGCATCAATGTCGATATGGTTATTTCCGCGACCTTTATCATTGGGTCCAGTCTGGCTGCGGTTGGCGGTGTACTCATTGCCTCCCATATCGGTCAGATTAACTACTACATCGGCTTTATCGCGGGTATCAAGGCGTTTACCGCCGCAGTGCTCGGCGGCATCGGGTCCATTCCCGGCGCCATGCTTGGAGCCCTTGTACTTGGCCTGACCGAAGCCTTCGCAACCGGGTATGTTTCTTCAGACTACGAGGATGTGTTTGCGTTCTGTCTGTTGGTGCTGATCCTGATTTTCAGGCCATCAGGCATCATGGGCAAGGAAAAGACCCAGAAGGTCTAACTATTGATTCTCAAGCAGCATGATGTCGTACATCATGCGAGGAATATACTGTGAGTAACGCAAGTAATACCATGGCCCAGCAGAGCTTCATCAGCTTCTTCTTGTCCGCCGGGTGCGATAATTTCGCTCAGGCTTTGAAGAGGTCGTTCGTCGCTGCTCTCTGGTTTGCCTTTCTGACATTCCCGATCATGGTTATCAGGGTCGACACCATTGAGAAAACGGTGGCATGGCACTGGGATCGTATGGCGTATATTGCCTTGGTTGTCTTTTTTGGTTCCTTTGTCTGGCGTTGGTTATTGGCCCGTAAGGAACTCAAGAAAGATGAGAGCAAAGAGGAATCCCGTATGGAATCCCTGCTCACCAAGGTGCAGTCCAATATTGTATTAAAATTAATAGCCCTCGGCGCTATCGCTTTGGTCGCTGCCGCATTTCCGCAGGTCTTCAATCTGTATCAGACCAATATTATGGTTTCCTGTCTCGTGTATATTGTACTCGGTTTGGGACTTAATATTGTTGTCGGTCTAGCCGGTTTGCTTGATCTTGGATACGTGGCCTTCTACGCAGTAGGCGCGTATGCCTATGCCTTGTGCAACATGCACTGGGGTATCGGTTTTTGGTTCATGCTGCCTATAGGCGCAATACTTGGCGCACTCCTTGGCGTCATTCTCGGTTTCCCCGTCCTGCGTTTGCGTGGTGATTATCTGGCTATCGTCACTCTTGGTTTTGGTGAGATTATTCGGCTGGTGCTGGAAAACTGGGGTGATGTCACCATGGGACCTTCCGGTATCTCCGGCATTGATCGTCCGGCACTGTTCGGCATGAAAATCGGTGTTATCGCTTCGACTCAATATATGTATTATATCATGCTCGGTTTGTTGGTCTTTACCATTTTCTGTGTCAACAGATTGCAGAATTCGCGTATCGGCAGAGCGTGGCTCGCATTGCGAGAAGATGAAATCGCGTGTCAGGCAATGGGCATCGACAAGATGAAGACCAAGCTCATGGCTTTTGCTCTGGGTGCCACTTGGGCCGGCATGGCCGGTGTGGTTTTTGCGGCCAAGACAAGCTTTATTAACCCGGCGTCATTCACTTTCTGGGAGTCGGCCATTATCCTGTCTATCGTTGTTATCGGTGGCATGGGGTCCATTCGTGGTGTTGTCGCCGGTGCCATTATTCTGATTTTGCTGCCGGAGTATCTCCGAGATTTCGCCGAATTCAGAATGCTCCTGTTCGGAGCAATCATGGTTTTGGTCATGGTGTTCAGGCCGCAGGGATTGATCAGTGCAAAGCGCAAAATCTACAAATACACAGCTTCCAAAATTGCGAGTGCAGGCAATGAATAATCCAGTCTTGAACGTCAAAACGGTGTGTAAGGACTTCGGGGGCATTCGTGCTCTGGACGAAGTCGATCTCGTCGTGAACGATAAGGAAATCGTGGCTCTGATCGGCCCGAACGGCGCAGGGAAGACTACGTTCTTCAACTGCATTACCGGTATCTATACCCCAACTTCTGGCGATGTGATCATTGACCCGGATGCGTCTGGTCATCATGTGCGGATCAACGGTAAGAAGCCGAACATTGTTACTGAATATGGCATGGCTCGTACCTTCCAGAATATCCGGCTGTTTCATTCCATGACCGCTTTGGAAAATGTTATGATCGGCACTCATTGCCGTACCAAGGCGTCGATCTGGGGTGCTGTCTCCCGTAACAAGGCCGCCCGGGAAGAAGAGCAGGCCGTTATTGAAAAGGCATACCACCTGTTGGAACTGGTTGGTCTGAGCGAATTTGCCGATGAACTGTCATCTAACATGCCGTACGGTAAACAACGCAGGCTTGAAATTGCCCGTGCATTGGCCACGGACCCATTTCTGCTCTTGCTGGATGAGCCGGCTGCGGGTATGAACCCGCAAGAAACGTTGGATTTGGAACAGCTCATCATGGATATTCGTGAGCAGTTCAACATCTCTATTATGCTTATTGAGCACGACATGAAAATGGTTATGTCCATGTCCGATCGCATTTACGTCCTTGATTACGGACGCATGATCGCAACGGGCACGCCGCAGGAAATCGCCGAGAATCCGACGGTCATCAAAGCTTACCTCGGGGAGGATCACGATGACTAAGATGCTCGAATTGAAAAATGTTAATAGTTTTTATGGAAATATTCAGGCTTTATATGATGTGAACCTGCATATCAATCAAGGGGAGATTATTACCTTGATCGGGGCCAACGGTGCAGGCAAGTCAACCACGCTCATGACCGTGTGTGGTGTAGTGCAGGCCCGTGAAGGCAAGGTGTTGTATGAAGGAGATGATATCTCTCGTGAAGCACCGAACAAGATTGTGGCTCAGGGAATTTGTCAAGTGCCGGAAGGGCGTTTGATCTTCCCGGAACTGACGGTTCAGGAAAATCTCGACATGGGCGCGTTCATGCGGAATGACAAGAACGCGATTAAACGGGATATGGATTATTGTTATGATTTGTTTCCCATTTTGGCAGAACGACGACGACAGCAGGGTGGAACCCTGTCAGGTGGGGAGCAACAGATGCTTGCCATCGGGCGTGCTCTTATGGCAAAGCCTCGTCTCCTGCTTCTGGATGAACCATCGATGGGGCTAGCGCCCTTGGTCGTCCGGCAGATCTTCGAAATTATCAAGAAGGTCAATGCGGAAAATAATACCACCATCTTTTTGGTGGAGCAGAACGCCAACCTCGCGCTCAAGATAGGGCACCGAGGGTACGTCATGGAAAATGGGCGAGTCGTTCTCACAGACACCTGCGACAAGCTCCTTGCGGATGAGCAGGTGAAAAAGGCCTACTTAGGCTTATAACGAAAAGACAAGGCCGGACGGGAACGTCCGGCCTTAAATTTAGATACATCCAACCATCGCTCTGGAGGTACATATATGAGCAAGATTCTCGACAAGGCACTGACCTTTGATGACGTTCTCCTGGTACCGGGCTATTCCAACATCCTGCCCGACGCCGTCGACGTGTCAACCTACCTGACCCCCGAGATCAAATTGAACATCCCGCTTCTTTCTGCTGCCATGGACACGGTCACTGAGTCCCGCATGGCCATTTCCATGGCCCGGCACGGCGGCGCGGGTGTCATTCACAAGAACATGTCTGTCCGTGAGCAGGCTCGTGAAATCGATCGAGTCAAGAAGTCCGAGTCCGGCATGATCTCTGATCCCATCACTGTTCATCCTGATGATGATCTGGGCAAGGTCAAGGCTATTATGGCCGAATACCGTATTTCCGGTTTACCAGTGGTTAAAGGCGACCACCTGGTAGGTATTATAACCAACCGTGACATCCGGTTTGTCAAAGATGACAATCCGTTGGTGTCAGAACTCATGACCTCACGCGATCTCGTTACTGTGCCTGAAGGCATCGACAACGAAGAAGCCAAGCGCAAGTTGCATCAGCATCGCATTGAGAAATTGCTGGTGGTGGACAAAGACAATCGTCTCAAGGGTCTTATCACCATCAAGGACATCAATAAGCATAAGAAGTACCCTGATGCAGTCAAGGATTCCAGAGGGCGCCTGCTCGTTGGTGCGGCTATAGGCATCGGTAATGACTGCCTGAGTCGCTCTGAAGCTCTACTTCATGCTGGAGCCGATTTCTTGGTGCTTGATTCCGCGCACGGGCATTCAGAAAACATTCTCAAGTCTACACGGGAACTTCGTGCGGCCTATCCTCAGGTGCAGCTTATTGGTGGTAACATCGCCACTTATGAAGGAGCCAAGTCGCTTATCGAAGCTGGCGTTGACACTGTTAAGGTCGGTATTGGCCCCGGTTCTATTTGCACCACCCGTGTTGTAGCCGGTGTCGGCGTTCCGCAGATTACGGCGATCATGGAAGCCACTCGTGCAGCTCGTGAAGCCGATAAGTGCATCATCGCTGACGGTGGTATCAAGTTCTCCGGTGACGTGGTCAAGGCCTTAGCCTGCGGTGCCAACTCCTGCATGATGGGTTCGGTGCTCGCTGGTACTGACGAATCTCCGGGTGAGACCATTTTGTACCAAGGTCGTACCTACAAACAGTATCGCGGCATGGGTTCCATCGACGCCATGAAGAAGGGCAGCTCCGATCGCTACTTCCAGGAGAAATCCAAGAAGCTCGTGCCTGAAGGCATTGTTGGTCGTGTGGCCTTTCGTGGTAAGGTGGGCGAATCTTTGTATCAGTTCATCGGCGGCCTGCGGTCGGGTATGGGCTACACGGGGTCTGCTACTCTTGACGATCTGTACGAAAAGTCTCAGATGGTCCAGATTTCCCCGGCAGGTCTCAGAGAATCTCATGTGCATGATGTGACCATTACCAAGGAATCCCCGAACTACAGGGGTGACGGCTAAACTGTTTTTGTGGCAGGATTGAACCCATCCTGCCACTTCAAACTTTTTGGGGCGTGTTCGCGCAAGTGGTGCGCACGGGAGAATACGCCTTGTGAAGTCCGGGAGAAATCATAGGAATGGAAGGACGAATCCATCCGTGCCGTTCCGCCGTTTTCTCCCGGGCAGTCGCAATTCGGCCCTACAGGGCGTGACCCTCGATATTTTGTTCCGCTTACCCTGCCCTGCCATGTCAGGATAAAGCGGCAGAGTCTCCCTTCCATTGCCATTTTTCAAAGCGTACAACCGCGTTATTGAGATTGAGGGCAAAATCGGAGGGAAGGCATCTTCTACTTTTCATTTTTGGCATAGTGAATTAGAGAGACATACATGCACGAAAACAGAGTACTCATCCTTGATTTTGGCAGCCAGTTCACCCAGCTCATTGCGCGGCGCGTCCGCGAGGCCGGGGTGTACTCCGAGATTCATCCCTGTAATGTTGATCCTGAACGGGTCAAGGCATTCAAACCGTCCGCACTTATCCTGTCGGGTGGCCCTTCCAGTGTACTGGAAGGTGGATGTCCTGATTTGAACATGGAATACATGGAGATGGGCATCCCGGTGCTTGGCATTTGCTACGGCATGCAGCTGTTGTCCCATAACTTGGGCGGTAGAGTCGTTGCTTCCACGGACCGTGAATACGGCCGGGCACAATTTACCGCACTGAACGATTGTGTTCTCTTCGACGGTGTTGAAGAGAAGGAAGACCTGACGGTCTGGATGTCCCACGGTGACCGCGTTGAGGCTATTCCAGAGGGCTTTGTGCCCATGGGTAAGACCGATTCCATCGAGTTCGCTGCAATGGGCAACGTGGAAAAGAAAATTTACGCTTTGCAGTTCCACCCAGAAGTGGCTCATACCACCGACGGCGGAACTATTATTCAGAACTTCCTGTTCAAGGTTGCTGGTCTGGAAGCATCCTGGTCCATGGCCGGGTTTGTTGAGACCGCCATCGAAGATTTGAAGAAGCAGGTCGGTGACGATAAGGTCGTTCTTGGTCTGTCTGGCGGTATTGATTCAACTGTGGCCGCAGTTATGCTGCATAGGGCTATCGGCAAGAATTTGCACTGCATTTTTGTGGATAATGGTCTGCTTCGTATGGGGGAAAAGGAAGAAGTCATTGCTTTTCTGGCCGAGCATTTCGACCTGAACGTAAAGCTGGTGGACGCAGCAGACGAATTCTTGTCCGACTTGGTGGGCGTGGAAGATCCCGAGAAGAAGCGCAAGCTCATCGGCTACAAGTTTATCGAAGTTTTTGATCGCGAAGCCAAGGCCATTGATGGCGTGAAATTCTTGGGACAGGGCACTCTGTATCCAGATGTCATCGAATCCGAGTCCTTCAAAGGTCCTTCGGCGGTCATCAAGTCCCACCATAACGTGGGCGGCCTGCCGGAAAAGATGAATTTGAAACTGGTAGAACCACTTCGGGAGTTGTTCAAGGACGAAGTTCGTCGCGCCGCGTATGAACTTGGTCTGCCTGAACACATCATCTGGCGTCAGCCGTTCCCCGGTCCGGGCCTGTCCATTCGTATTATTGGCGAAGTGACCGAAGAGCGTTTGGAAATCCTGCGTTTGGCTGATCGGATCGTGCAGAATGAAATGGTCGCGTCCGATTGGTACCGCAAAGTTTGGCAGGGATTTGCCGTGTTGCTTCCCCTGAAAACCGTTGGTGTCATGGGCGATGACCGTACATATGAGAATGTTATTGCTTTGCGCATCGTAGATTCTCTTGATGCCATGACTGCTGATTGGTCCAGACTGCCGTCCGAAGTTTTGGCGCGCATGTCCAACCGGATTATCAATGAGGTCAAAGGTGTTAATCGTGTGGTTCTGGACATTTCGTCCAAGCCGCCGTCCACTATTGAATGGGAATAATTGCGATTGAATCATGAAATAGCCACAGTCTTGTGGCTATTTCATGTTGACAATATTTGAAGAATTGATGTTGATTCCATAAGTTCGAGGACGGCAGCGTGTGTCTGCCGGGACAATCCGAGGCCGTTATTGTGTTTCGGCCAAGCGATAATCGGGATGCTCCGTTTCGCGTAAGAGTTCAGAATCAAGGAAAGATACATGTTTGGAATAGGCGGACCTGAATTACTGATTATCTGCTTGGTGGCACTTGTTGTCATCGGCCCTAAAAAATTGCCTGAAATGCTCCGTTCTCTGGGCAAGGGCGTGGCCGAATTCAAACGCGTTGGCAATGACGTCAAGTCCACGCTGGATGATGAGGTCAACAAGGCTGAAGCTGAATCGCGTAAGCGTGAAGTGGACGAAGAGTTGGCTCGTCGTAAGGCTGAAAAGGCCAAGCTGGAAGCTGAAACCGCCAAAGCTGAAGCCGAGACCGCCAAGGCCGAGTTGGAAAAAGCTCAGGTTGAAGCCTCTACCTCTGAATCATCCGAAAAAACAAAGGCTTAGATTCACATGAGTTCCGAGAAAGACGATGTGAAAGCCCCTGGTAACGGGGAATCTGAGGCCGAGTCTCTGACTGATTCCAACGATGACCCTTCTCTCGAAGAGGACGACACTGCCGTTGTTACCGATGAAGAATTGGAACAGGCAGGGAAAAAGTTGGATGAAGCTGCGAGTGATAGCGGTGATGCTGAAACATCCTCGGATGAGGATGGGGCGGAATCCGAAGAATCGGATGCCGATGAGGACGAATCCGACGAATTAAGCGACGAAGAGACAGAGGAAGAACCTGGACAGATGTCCTTGTTGGACCATCTGGGTGAATTGCGTGTTCGTTTGACCCGTGCTTTTATCGCTATCGCCATTGGTATGGTAGCCTGTTATAGTTTTGCCGAGCAGATGTTCGACATTCTCATGAAGCCGATGATCAAGGTCTTTCAGGATCAGGCGGCTGCCAACCCAATACTGACGCCGGAATTTTATCAGGACTTTGGTCGAGCCCTGACTCAAGTACTTGCTGACAAGGGTTTTGCTCATTCGGATCAGATGCAGTTGTTTATGGATTCCTTGCAGCAGGCATTGATGCAGGTAACCCAGCAAGGACATTTCCAGTACACTTATCCTGCTGAAGCCTTTTTTTCTCATATTAAAATTTCTATTGTTGCCGGTTTGTTTTTGGTCAGTCCGTATGTTTTTGCCCAGATATGGGGTTTTATTGCTCCGGGCTTATACTCGAACGAACGCAAGTGGATGATTCCCATGGCCGTCATCTCGGCCCTTTTCTTCACTTCTGGTGCATTGTTTGGGTATTTTGTTGTCTTCCCGTTTGGTTTTGAATTCTTTGCTGGGTTCTCTACCGAGGGAATTCAGTTTACTCCCAAGCTGAATGAATATTTAAGTTTCTGTCTGAAACTTCTTTTTGCGTTTGGTTTTGTGTTTGAATTACCACTCTTTATTTTCTTCCTAGCCCGTATGGGGATGGTCTCTTCGGCAGGACTGCGTAAAAAACGTAAGTATGCCATTTTGATAGGGTTTGTTTTGGCTGCAGTTCTTACGCCGCCTGATCCGTTCACCCAGTGCCTCATGGCTGGTCCGTTGATTATCCTGTATGAGGTTGGCATCTGGGTGGCGTATTTCTTCGGTAAGAAGGAAAAACGGCATCTCAAGAAGCAGGCCGAAGCCGAAGCTGCTGTTCAAGCAGAGTTGGATGAGGTCGCAGCCGAAGCCGATCAGGAAGCCGAAAAAGTATAGCGAAACATGATCGGGCAGGGGAGACCCTGCCCGGTTTATTTTTCTAGAGTTTTCCTATACAGTCCGAGCTGACGCAGAGTATATCATTGCATAAGGAGTAATGGTCATGGGCAAACGCCAGGCCACGGTGGCTCGCACCACCAAGGAAACGGACATCACGCTGACATTGACCCTGGACGGTGAGGGAACAGTGAATGTGGATACCGGCATAGGTTTTGCCGACCACATGCTGACCCTGTGCGCGTTCTGGGCAAAGTTTGATCTGGACCTGACATGCAAAGGCGATCTTGAGATCGACAGCCATCACAGCCTTGAGGATATCGGGTTGTGTTTGGGTCAGGCTTTCGCCGAAGCATTGGGTGATAAAAAGGGTATCAATCGTGTAGCTTCGGCAAAGGTTCCCATGGATGAAGCCTTAGCTGAGGTGGTCATTGACCTCTCAGGTCGGCCGTACATCGTGTATGATGATGCGCTTTTGCCCGACATTATTGCCGGAGACGAAAAAGACGTCTGGCGTGAATTTCTCAAATCCTTTGCATTCAAGGCAGGCATGAACCTGCATGTTAAATACGAATATGGCCAGAATGGTCACCATCTTCTGGAAGCTGCTTTCAAGGCCATGGGGCTTGCCCTGGCTCAAGGAGTAGCAGTCGGTCGTACCGGCATTTCCAGCACTAAAGGGAGTCTCGACTGATGAAACGCATCGCACTATCTTTCGGATTGGTCGTTGTCTGTCTGAGCCTGCTGGTTTTGGCTGGTTGTGGTACTAAGCGGACGGCCGCAGTGCCTCGTCCTGAAGGAAAATTGGCAGTGGCTGGTTTTACCAACCCTGTTTACAACTGGGAACTTCTGGCCGGATACCTTGATGAAGAGGGGCACCCTGCACCTGATGGCACTCTGGAAACGTTGAATATGGTGCTTGCTGATACATTGAATAAGCACCAGGTTTTTGATTATATTACTCCTGCCGCTGTGAAACAGTGCGAGGATGTGGTGGTTTTTGAAGATTCCGGTTTGCCCAAGTTGTCGGCATGGAAATACTGGCTTGGCGTTGGCAAGTGCATTCAGGCGGATTTCTTGCTTGTGCCTCAGTTGACTACATGGGTTGAACGTGACGGTAGTTCCGCAGGCGTGAAACGTCCTGCCACTGTGGCCATCGATTTTTATCTGATCGATATCCAACAGGAACGCATGATTCGTTCCCGGTACGAAGAGACTCAGGAAGCACTTTTGGATAACCTGTTTACAGCAGGGAAATTTGCTGACCGTGGTGGTAAGTGGGTGACCGCAACCCGACTTGCTTCGGATGGCATAGAAGAAAAACTCATGGAACTTGGATTATGATTCTTTTTCCCGCAGTTGATATAAAGAATGGTGAGTGTGTTCGTCTTGCACAGGGCAAGGAGGATCAGGTTACTGTCTTTGGTACTGATCCTGTCGCACAGGCTCGCTACTGGGCTGAAATCGGTGCTCGGTTTTTACATGTTGTTGATCTCGACGGCGCTTTTTCCGGGGTGCCCAAGAATTTTGAGCTGATCAAATCGATCTGTTCGGCCATTGATATTCCCGTGCAGCTTGGTGGCGGTATCCGTGATATTGCGACTGCCAAAAAGTATATTGAGGCTGGTGTACACAGGTTGATAATCGGCACCATGGCCCTTGAAGACCCCGCTCTTTTCTCTGATCTGTGCAAGGCTTTGCCCGGACGTATCGGCGTATCTCTGGACGCCGTGGGTGGAGAACTCAAGACTAAGGGCTGGGTTGAGGACGCAGGGCTGACCATTGATGACGTTCTGCCCCGACTTGAAGCTGATGGTATTCGTTTCATCGTCTACACAGATATTTCTCGTGACGGTATGCAGACAGGCGTCAATCTTGAAGGATTGGCTTCTCTGTGTTCCAAAACATCTATACCTGTCATTGCGGCCGGTGGTGTTCATACGCTGGACGACATCAAGAATCTCTACCCTCTGTGCAGGAAAGGCCTTGAGGGTGCTATTTCAGGTCGAGCCATTTATGTAGGCACTTTGGATGTCAAAGAGGCTCACGCATGGATTGACGGGCAGTAGAAGAGAGGGGATGCCGCTATGCGGCGATGTCGGGTGATTTTGTCTCCGACGGCTTAAGGCCGAAGGCCTTAAGCATCTTATGTCGCCTTCGGCGAGGTCTTTTGTTGAAAATATAAAAAGAAACCTCTGGATTAATTCCAGAGGTTTCTTTTTATGAATAACTTTTCGCCGGAGGCGACAGAGGGATTCCAAAGGGGGCTTGCCCCTTTGGCCGTCAGAGACGAAATCACCTGTCAATTCCGCCAACGGCGGCGCCTTTATCCTTCCGAATTTTTGTCCACAGTATACATGTAGACATCCTGCTGCGGGTAAGGAATAGAAATGCCTTCCTGATCGAAGACAAGTTTTACTTTTTCTGTGATGGCGAAGTACACACCCCAGTAATCTTCTGTTTTGCACCAAGGTCGTACAATAAAGTTGACCGAGGAATCTGCCAACTCGGAAACTTCGACCTGTGGGGCAGGGGTGGTAAGAATGCGTGGTTCGTCTGCCAGAATTTGTTTCAAAATCTTTTTCGCTTTGAGCAGGTCGTCGTTGTAGCCGATGCCCATAACCAAGTCGACACGGCGAGTCGGGTTGGCTGTGACATTGGTGATGGTTCCACCGAGTACGGCGGAGTTGGGCACGGTGATGACCTTGTTGTCAGGGGTGGTCAAGACCGTATTGAAGATATTGATTGTCGTGACAGTACCGGATTCACCACCAGCCGTAACGTAATCACCTTTTTTGAAGAAATTCATCATGATCAGGATGACGCCGGCAGCAAAGTTGGACAGGGAGTCCTTGAGAGCGAGACCGACGGCCAAACCTGCGGCACCGAGAACAGCGAGGAAGGACGTTACGTTTATTCCAGCCTGTCCGAGTGCAGCAATAACCACGGCTGCGAGCAGGGCATAGTAGATGATGTTGCGCATGAATGAGCCAAGCGTCTCATCCATTTTTGCTTTGAGCATAACTTTGCGGGTCATGTCTGCAATATAGCGTGCGATCATCCGACCTACGATAAAAAGTATTAGGGCAACAATGAGTTTTACACCATACGTGGTGACATAATACATCGCAGTATCAAAAAGAACTTGGGGGTCGAATCTTTCCATGTTTCCTCCAGAGAAAAAAAGTCATTATGATTTGGTAGTCATTATCATAAAGCCAAACGGTTAGGAACTCCCTACTGGGTAAATGGGAAACTTTTTATTCGCCCCATTTCCCTTTTTCATTCACTCGAATGTATTTTTGGAACGTGTAATAGTATCCGGCAAGCGCATTGCAGAATCCAGCAGCGCCGTCCAGAAAACCGAGCTTTAGAAAATAGAGTTTTATAAAGCGGACTGTGGCGTGAAGTAGTGCATTGAGCATGCCGCCGCGTTTACCTTTTTCACGAAGGGAAATCGCTCCTTCCTCAGCATAGTAGTTAATCTTTTCCATATGTTGCTGGAAGGAGTCATAGGGGTAATGCAGGATGTCACCAGATAGCTTTATGGTCTCTCCGCGAGGCTTGAAGTGATAGTGCGCACCTGAGGCCGAGACTTCCATTTGACCTGTGCGAAATACACGGAAAAGGTAATCTGGATACCACCCTGAATGTTTCATGAACCGATTGAAATAGAAGGAGCTTCGTGAAGTATAGTAACCAGAAACGTGCTCCTTTTTGGAAAGTTTTTTGATGATATTGTCGTGCAATTCGTCTGTCAGAAATTCGTCCTGATCCAATGAGACAACCCAGGTGGTAGTGATTTCCGACAAGGCGAGTTTGAATTGAGCAACGGGTCCGGGCCAAGGATTGACGATAACCCGAGCGCCACATGCTTCCGCTATTTCTCGGGTGCGATCAGATGAGTCTGAATCTACAACGAGTAATTCATCGCAAAAATCAAGCGATTTGAGACATTTCTCAAGCAGCCGTTCACCATTATATGTCAGGACCAATCCGGTCACAGTTTCACGCATTGCATCTCCCTTGATTGCTCGCGAATCTTACGCATTTATTCCGAACGGGTCCAATGAAACCTCGTATCTTATTGTGTCATTCATTCTGTTGCCAAAAATAAAAAAAGCCCCTCTTCGACGAAGAGGGGCCTTTTTTTCGTTTGAGTATTAGAGATCGGTGCGGTGATCCGGGGCTGCGGGATCGATTTCGTCGGGCAGCGGTGCATCGCAGTCCTTACAGGGCAGGACGAGGTTCAGAATAACGCCGACAATACCGGCCAGACCGATGCCGCCGAGTTTGACGATGACGAGGTCAAAACTCATTCCGCCGATACCGAACACGAGAATCATGGCCACGATGGCGAGATTACGTGGAAGCATCAGGTCGGTTCTGGCACGAACAAGCGTGTTGATGCCGATGACGGTGATGGCACCGAAGAGCAGGATCATGATGCCGCCCATAACAGGGACGGGGATGGTGCCAAGGAATGCGCCGAGCTTGCCGACAAAGGCCAGCAGGATAGCGGTAATGGCGGCCCAGGTCATGATGGCCGGGTTGAAGGCATGGGTCAGTGCAACTGCGCCGGAAACTTCGGAGTAAGTGGTGTTCGGAGGTCCGCCCAGACATGCAGCCAGGGAAGTGGCAACACCATCGCCGAGCAAGGTGTTTTGGATGCCGGGATCCTTGACGTAATCTTTGCCGGAGATGCCACCTATAGCGAGAACATCACCAAAGTGTTCGATGGCCGGTGCAATGGCGACCGGGATGATGAACAGGATGGCTTCGAGATTCCAGGTGGGAAATGTGAAGTTCGGGATTGCCAGAACCGGAGCGTCTGCTATTTTTTGGAAACTGACCAGTGCGGGTGCGGTCCAGTTCTGGAGAGTGCCAGGATCGAAAGCGGCCTGTTGAGCTGCTGAGAAGCCGGTTGCGTCCAGAATCAGGGATGTGACGTACCCGACTGTGATACCGAGCAGGATCGGGATGAGCTTGATCCAACCTTTACCAAGCAGGGAAGCCAGGATTGTAGTCAGAAGGGCTGCACCGGCAATGATTATTGCGGTGATATTAGGTACCAGCCAGGCTCCACCATCACCTGAACGTCCCATAGCCATGTGTACGGCAACCGGGGCAAGGATCAGGCCGATGACCATGATGACCGGGCCAGTGACGATCGGGGGCAGAACACGGCGAAGCATTTCGGAACCGTAAATACGGATCAGGAAGCTGAGTATGACGTAGAGCAGGCCCGCGCCGATTAATCCACACATGGTGGCGGGGATGCCCCAAGTCTGCACGCCATAGATGATGGGGGCGATGAAGGCAAAGGATGATGCCAGAAAAACAGGCACCTTGCCTTTGGTGATGACTTGGAAAACCAGGGTGCCTGCGCCAGCGGTAAATAAGGCTACGTTGGCGTCAAGACCGGTCAACAGTGGTACCAGTACCAGTGCGCCGAACGCGACAAAAAGCATTTGCGCGCCGAGCAACGCGTCTTTGGGTCTGAAATTATACTCGGTGGAATGAATGTTACTCATAATGTGCCAACTCCTCCTCTCGGGCGTTATCGTGAGAGTCCTTTACAGTACAGACTTCACGGAGCGCCATTAATGGTTGCCCCCCTAAAAATTCCAAAAAAAGACACGCTGTGAAGCGTGTCTTCATACCTACTTGGTACCGAATATTTTGTCTCCCGCGTCTCCAAGACCGGGGATAATGTATCCGATGTCGTTGAGTCGCTCATCAAGAGCGGCTGTGTAAATATCCACTTCGGGATGGTCGTTGAGAATGCGATCAACGCCTTCAGGCGCGGCACACAGGAACAGGCCTCGGATAGATTTACAGCCAGCGTCTTTGAGCAGACGGATGGTTGCCTCCAGAGTACCGCCAGTGGCCAACATGGGATCAAGGATGAGCGCGGTGCGTTCTTCGATCTTGTTGGCGAGCTTGACGTAGTACTGGACAGGCTCAAGGGTCTCTTCGTCGCGATAAAAACCGACAACGGATGCTTTAGCGCCGGGAATCATATCAAACACGCCGTCCATCATACCTAAACCTGCGCGCAGGATAGGCACGACAGTGACCATTTTGCCCTTGATGCAGTCGACTTCGACGTCACCGGCCCATCCCTTGATGGTTTTCTTTTCGGTTGCGAAGTCTTTTGTGGCTTCGTACGTCAGAAGACGGGTGATCTCGTTTGACAGCGTGCGAAAATGGCTGGTGGAAATGTCATAAGAACGAAGCAGGCCGACTTTGTGTCGGATAAGCGGGTGATCTACCAGATGTAAGGCCACAGGCTCTCCTTGTGTGCTGGTGTTTTATAAAATATAGTAATGAAAGTTGCGATTGCGCAAAATTTCCCCTTTCTAAGCTGATGGACGGCGTGGGTCAAGACCCAATTTGGGCTACGTTTAATGTATAAAATCAATTTGAATTTTACTTTCCAATGATTCCCGGTATATCGTCCATTTCATGGTTGAAGAGAAAAAAATGAACATATGGAAGAGGAACGTGGACTTCTCGGACAGAGGAGTGCGTCTGGATAAATTCTGGGGGCGCGAGCTGGCTGACGAAGGAGTCTCACGCGGACGGGTCAAATCCTGGATTGAATCCGGCATGGCTATCGTCGATGGGCAGAGTGTAACCAAAGGTAAACAAAAGCTTTTAGGTGGAGAGCAGGTCTCCATTGGGGCTGAAGACATACTGATGGGGGAGAATGCCCCTGAACCGGTCGCCGGTGATCTGTCGGTATTGTTTGAAGACGAGCACATGCTCGTGGTGGAAAAACGCGCCGGGGTCACAACTCATCCCGCGCCAGCGGAAAAGGGACCGACTCTGGTTAATTATCTGCTGCATCAGTGGCCGGATATTGCGGCCGATGTGTCAGGCATGGACGAACAACGTCCTGGCATCGTGCATCGACTGGATAAGGATACGTCAGGTATCATGGCGGTTGCTCGTACTGAAGCTGCTCGGTTGAAACTGGCATCTGATTTTGCCGAGCGCAAAGTACACAAGGTATATCTTGCCATTGTTCACGGTTGTCCATCCCAACCTTATGGCACTATTGATGCGCCTATGGGACGCCATCCAAGTCAGAAAACACGCATGGCCGTTGTCGACAAGGGTGGACGAGATGCCCGAAGTGAATATCGAGTTCTTTGGACTGGTCCTCGCGGGTTGGCTTCGCTGGTGGCCGTGCGTATTCATACAGGACGAACCCATCAGATTCGTGTGCATATGGCGCATCTTGGTCATCCGCTTTTGGGTGATTCGGTCTATGGCTCACGGGAAAATGTTGATTGGTCACGTCGGCCTGATTCGTTGGCCACGTTGGCTCCGCGTCAAATGCTCCATGCTTTTTATCTTTCAGTCACGCACCCTGTGACAGGTGAGAAGATTACTCGATGGCAGGCACCTCCCACAGATTTCCAGACTTTGCTGTCCGGTTTGACACGTGAGTGTCTGCGAGTAGGGATCGTTGGTATGCCTGGTTGTGGTAAATCCACAATGCTTAAGGCTTTGCGTGGTTTGGAGCTGCCCTGTTTTAGTGCTGATGATAGTGTTGCTGTCCTTTACGGACCGGATGGTGATGGCGCATCCATGATTCGGCAAAGGTTTGGTGGTCAATATTCGCTTGAAGACGGGAGCGTGGACAAACCTGCCTTGTTTCAAGCCATGCAGACTTCAGAGACCATGCGCCGAGAGGTCATGGACCTGATTCATCCCATGGTGCGTCATGAGTGCGAAGAGTTCTTTAAAGAGCATCGTGACGAAGTGGCTGCATTTGCCGAAGTACCGCTGCTGTTGGAGTCGGGATGGCACAAGGGTGGCCGTGTGGATATGGTGGCCGGAGTCTCGTGTCCTGAAGAAAAGCGGACAGGCGAGTTGCGTGAAAAACGTGGGCTCGATGTTGAAACTCTGGCTGTGTTCGATTCGTGGCAATGGTCGGAGAAAGACAAGCTTGCGGCATGCGATCTGGTGCTGAGCAATGCTGGCGGCGTGGAAGATTTGCAGATTGAGGCTGGCAGGTTGCGAGATTTTGCCTGCGACAAGGCTGAGCGTCGTAACCGAGAATTCGAGGACTGGATGGAAGGGTTGTGGCCCAATTTGGCCGATGAGTTTTCGGCTGAGGGGGCTGATGCATGATCCCCATTCGTGACAATGTGCCGAGGCTTACCACCCCCTACGGGGTGGGCCTCATCATTGTCATCAATGTGGTAGTTTTTCTGTACACCCTGACGGTGGGGACGCGTGAGCTCGCTTATCTGTACCATTTGTTCGGAGTTGTACCAGCCCGGTTCTTTTCACCGGACTGGGCTGCATGGGCTGGGTATCCAGACAGTTTGGGGTGGCCGCTTTTTTCCTATATGTTTTTGCATGGCGGCTGGCTGCATATTATTATGAATATGTGGATGCTTTGGCTGTTTGGAGACAATATTGAAGATGTCACGGGCCATGGCCGGTTCGTGCTGTTCTATTTGTTGTGTGGTCTTGCGGCAGTGAGTTTGCACATGGTGTTTGAGTCGGATTCGACAATTCCCATTGTGGGCGCATCCGGGGCTGTGGCTGGTGTCATGGGGGCCTATGTCTTTTTGTACCCTCATGGTCGAGTTACTGTTTTGGTGCCCATCATTATTATTCCACTTTTTTTTCAGGTGCCGTCATTTCTTTTTCTTGGCATCTGGTTTCTCTCTCAGGTGGCATCTGGCATTACGTCTGCCGCGCAGCAGGCCGCGCATGGCGTGGCCTGGTGGGCTCATGTCGGCGGTTTTATTGCCGGCGCGATTCTTATTCGCTGGTTCAAGCGTCCGGGAAGTTGCAAGTATTGTTATAACCCGGACACCAAGGATTACGATCCGGAATCATTGGATCACGACCTTTGAACGTCGTTGTATTAACGCTTTTGGGGCTATTGGCTCGGGATCATGAATGATGTCACCTTGCGAACACCCTCAACTCCTTTGGCAATTTTGATGGCCAGTTGAGCTTCTTTTTTGTTTCGAATCATGCCGAGCAAAACAACTTCTCCGTTCATGGTTTCCTGTTCGATCTGTGTGGCTGAGAGGTCTCCTTCAGCGATCAGTGCCGCACGTACGCTGGCAGCGATTTCCAGATCGTTCGTAGTCGTGTCGGATTCTTTGACGAAGTACTTGGTTACTTTTTTTACACCATCCGTGGCCTTGGCAGTTTTGTATGCAAAAGACTGAAATGCAGTATCATTGATAGCTCCTACGAGATAGACGTGTTTCAAGAAACAGTAGGCATGAATTTGGAGAGCCTTTTTGCCGTCTTTGTCGGCCATGGCTTTTTTGATGGAAAGAGAAATTTCTTTGTCTGCGGTTTGGTCGCCGACACTGCGTTCATCACGTGCACTGCCGTATATAGCTCCCCATGGAGTCCAGGCTATGGTAGATATGGCGAGGCAAACGATAAGCAGGGTAGAGAGTATCAATTTGGGGTTTTTCATGATTCCTCCTAAAACGACTGTGGAAAACTTTGTGGAAAACTTGTATGAAGATTCCACTTATACACTTGACACAGAGTGAGAGCATATTAACTTAGAAAAGCATCGACGAAAATATTTTTTTTGTTTTCAGGAAAGGAACACGATTCGAATGGAATATAGAGATTATTACAAACTCCTCGGAGTTTCTCGCTCATCGTCCAAGGATGAAATTAGTAAGGCCTTTAAAAAATTGGCTCGCAAGTATCATCCTGACCTTAATCCGAACAACCCGGAAGCGGAAGCTAAGTTTAAGGAGATCAACGAAGCCTACGAAGTTCTCAAAGATGCGAAGAAGCGCAAACTGTATGATCAGTTCGGCTCCAACTGGGAGCATGGGCAGAATTTTCAGCCGCCGCCCGGATACGAGAATATGCAGTATGGTGGTGGCGGTGGATTTGGCGGCGGGGCCGGATTCTCAGATTTTTTCGAGACCATTTTTGGTGGTGGTGGCGGCCCGGGTGGCGCAAGTTTTCGCGGAGGTTTTCAGCAAGGCGGTGGCTATCAACAGCGTCCACGACGCGGTTCCGATTCCGAGGCATCCTATGAGATGACGTTGGAAGAGGCTTTTCGCGGTGGCAAGAAGTCCATCACTGTGCAGGAGCAGGTCACCGGTCCGGAAGGCTTCCCGCATATGAACACCAAGACTCTTGAGATCAACGTGCCGCCGGGTATCAAAGATGGGCAGAAGATCCGTCTGGCCGGACAGGGCAACCCCGGTATGGGCGGTGGGCCCAAGGGAGATCTGTATCTCAAGATCAGGCTTATGTCTCATCACATGTTCAAGGTGTCTGATGCAGACGTTATTCTCGATCTGCCTCTGGCGCCTTGGGAAGCCGCACTGGGTGCAAACCTGCGTATCCCTACTCTTGACGGTGCAGTGGAAATGAAAATTCCGCCAGGCATTGGTTCCGGCAAGAAATTGCGAATCAAGGGCAAAGGATTGGGAGCCGGTGCAAAGAAAGGTGATCAGTTCGTGCGTATTATGATTCAGGTCCCCGAGCGACTCTCCAACGAAGAACGTGAGTTATTGGAGAAGCTGCAAGAAGTGTCCGATTTCACACCGAGAAATTTCTGAGGAAATTGAACTATGACCACACGAAAGCTTCAGGAAATGTTGTTGCAACTGCCCGGTTTGAATTTGCCGGAACGCAGTGAGTATGTGGCTTGGGCGCAGCTTGTGCAGTTGACCAGTATTCAACCTGCTCAGGTTTCAGAACTGGTTGACCTTGGTTGGATCAGTCCCAAGAAGACGAACGCGGAGGAGTATTTGTTCCGACTGCGTGATGTCTATCGCATTCATAAGCTCATGCGGCTGGTCAATGATCTGGATATGTCGTTTAACTCCGGCTCCATAATTGTGGACTTGCTGGAGCGGGTGGAAGAATTAGAAAAAGAAGTCATAGAGTTGAAGAGGCTTGTATAACGGAGCTTTTTCACCTCTAAGGAGGTAAAATATGGATCCGAATACTTTTACGAAAAAAACACAGGACGCTGTTTCCGAGGCCCAGAATCTGGCCATTCGAAGCGGACATCAGCAAATCGATTGCGAGCATCTCATGCACGCTCTTGTTACGCAGGAGCAGGGGTTGGTTCCCCAAATCCTGCGAAAACTCGGAGTGGCCCCTGATGCCTACCTTGGCGCCATTGACGCCGAAATAGCTAAAATGCCCCGTGTGACCGGTTCCGGCGCACGCCCCGACCAGATCGTTGTCACCCCGCGTATGCAGAAAGCATTGGTGGCGGCTGACGACATGCGCAAACGTATGAAGGACGAGTTTGTTTCCGTGGAACACGTATTCGTTGTTCTTATGGACGAATCAACTTCTTCTGGCGTGGGCCGTGTGAATAAGCAATTCGGTTTGGACAAGAATAAGGTCCTTGGTGCGCTTGAGGAAGTGCGTGGTAAACAGCGCGTTACGTCCGACAATCCCGAAGCCACATACGATTCGCTCAAGAAGTACGGACGTGACCTTGTTGAAGAGGCCCGGTCCGGCAAACTCGATCCGGTCATTGGTCGGGATAGCGAGATTCGTCGAGTTATCCGTATCCTTTCCCGTCGCACCAAGAATAACCCGGTGCTCATCGGTGAGGCCGGTGTCGGAAAGACCGCCATTGCCGAGGGATTGGCCCAGCGTATCGTCAAGGGCGATGTGCCCGAGGGGCTCAAGGACAAGACCGTCTTTTCGCTGGACATGGGTTCGCTCATTGCCGGTGCAAAGTATCGCGGTGAGTTCGAGGAACGGCTCAAGGCCGTGCTTAAGGAAGTGCAGGAATCCGCTGGACAGATCCTTATGTTCATTGATGAATTGCACACCATTGTGGGCGCGGGCAAGACTGATGGTGCCATGGACGCGGGGAATATCCTGAAGCCCATGCTGGCTCGTGGAGAACTCCATTGTATTGGTGCGACCACCATTGACGAGTATCGTAAGTACATTGAGAAGGATCCGGCTCTTGAACGCCGTTTCCAGACTGTGCTTGTGGAAGAGCCGAACGTGGAAGACACCATCTCCATCCTGCGCGGACTGCGCGAGCGGTTTGAAGTGCATCATGGTGTGCGCATTGCAGATGGGGCGATAGTGGAAGCTGCCGTGTTGTCCAATCGTTATATAATGGACCGTCAATTGCCGGATAAGGCTATTGACCTTATTGATGAGGCCGCAGCGTTGATCCGTACAGAGATTGACTCCCAGCCTTATGAGTTGGACAAGGCCAATCGTCAGGTCATGCAGCTCGAAATCGAGCGTGAAGCATTGAAACGGGAGTCGGACAAGGCTTCTCGTGAACGATTGGTGGAATTGGAAAAGAAGTTGGCTGAGATCAAAGAAAATCAATCGGTTCTTTTGGCCCAATGGGAAAATGAGAAAGGGAGCATCGAACGCCTGCGTTCCTTGAAAGAAGATATAGAAATAACGCGTCGTGAAGTTGACGAAGCCAAGCGTGTGCTTGACTACAACCGTGCCGCTGAATTGGAATATGGTCGGCTGGCAACATTGGAAAAAGATCTTAACGCGCGAAACGAGGCCTTGGAATCCGGGGACACGCCGCGCATGGTCAGGGAAGAAGTCGGCCCGGATGATGTGGCTCAAGTTATAGCCCGATGGACCGGTATTCCGGTGTCCCGCCTGATGGAAGGAGAACGTGAGAAGCTGCTCAAGCTCGGCGATATGCTGCATGAGCGGGTTATTGGTCAGGACGACGCTGTTCAAGCAGTGGCTGATGCTGTTCTGCGTGCTCGTGCAGGTCTCAAGGACCCGAGTAAACCAATCGGTTCGTTTATTTTCCTCGGTCCCACGGGTGTTGGAAAGACAGAACTGTGCAAGACGCTTGCGTCCGCCCTGTTCGATTCCGAGGACAATATGGTTCGTATCGACATGTCCGAATATATGGAAAAGCACACCGTGGCCCGACTCATCGGTGCGCCTCCGGGTTATATCGGGTATGACGAAGGTGGTCAGTTGACTGAGGCTGTCAGGCGCAAGCCATACTCGGTCATTTTGTTTGACGAAATCGAAAAGGCGCACCATGACGTGTTCAATGTGCTCCTTCAGATTCTCGATGACGGACGACTGACTGATTCTCATGGTCGGACCGTGGATTTCAAGAATACTATCGTCATTATGACGAGTAATCTTGGTGCAGAGTATATGCTGGATGGCATTGACCAGACCGGCGAGTTCCGGGAAGGCGTGGAAGCGCAGGTCATGGACGTTCTGCGTCATCATTTCCGACCTGAGTTTCTCAATCGTGTGGATGAGACCGTGTTGTTTCGACCACTTACGCCGACCCAGCTTGCAGGTATTATTGATCTGCTGGTGGCAGGATTGCGTTCCCGGTTAGAAGATCGAAAGATCGAGTTGGTGCTTACGGAAAAGGCCAAGGCGTTTATCGCTGAATCTGCGTATGAACCGAGCTTTGGTGCGCGTCCCCTTCATCGTTACCTGCAGGCACATTTGGAAACACCACTTGCAAAGCTGCTTATCAGCGGAGAATTGGCGGATGGCGCCTCTGTGACTGTGGACGAAAAAGATGGCAGACTGATGTTCGTATAAATATAGAGTACAACGAAAGTATAAGGCCGGCATCCGAGATGGGTGTCGGTCTTTTTTTATGATAAACGATACAAAGCGTTTCTTGACTAATGTAGTCGACTTCTGAAAGGTTGCACTCTCAACTTTTTGGAATCAAGGATTGTATGCCAAATTTGATTTTGCTTTCATTACTGGCGGCTTTTCCGCCGCTTGCCATTGATATGTATCTGCCTGCCATGCCAACTTTGCAGGTTGTGTGGGGTGTGCCTTTCGGAGTCATCAACTTGTCGTTGGTTGTTTTCATTGTGATTTTCAGTGCGTGTCTGTTGATTCACGGGCCGTTGTCAGATCGATTTGGACGGCGTCCTGTCCTTATTTCAGGTATTCTTCTTTTTATTCTTGGCAGTCTTTTGTGTGCAGCGTCCGACTCCATTGCATTTCTGCTCTTTTCCCGAGCCATCCAAGGAGCTGGAGCGGCCGCTGCGGCATCCCTCTCTTTGGCATTGTCCAAGGATTTGTACGATGGTGTGGAACGACAGAAAATTCTGGCTTATATAGGCGTTATCATGGCTTTTTGTCCCATGTTGGCCCCGACATTGGGCGGCATTATGTTGCGGTTTGGCTCTTGGCAATGGATTTTTATTGTTCAGTCGATCATGGCGCTTGTTGCACTGTATGGTGTCCTTCGATTGAAAGAGCCACTGACAGAATTCACGCATGGCGGTGTGCTTGCCGTGGCTGGGCGATATGTTGCGGTCTTCAAGAATGGGCGGTTCACAGTGCTGGCGTTAGCTTTCGCCATCATGGTTCTGCCTCATTTCGGTTTTATTGGTGGTTCAGCAGATATCTATATCAACGGCTTCGCTATGTCGGAACATATTTTTGGACTGTATTTCGGTGCCAATGCTGTAGGATTTATGCTCGGATCATTTGCTTGTACGCGATTGGGTGGTTCTTTGAAGCCTATGCATATCCTGTATTTTTCATTGTGTGCAATTTTTGGGGCCGGGATACTCATGCTCTTCTTGGGTGGGACTTCACCGCTGGCGGTTGCCATACCCATGTTTTGTATCACGTTTTCTGTGGGATTTTCTCGTCCTGTCAGCAATTCCATGATTCTGGATCAGGTGGATTCTGATGTGGGAGCAGCCTCTGGTGTGATGACCTTTGAGATGTTTTTCGTGGGAGCCATGTCCATGGAGTTTATCTCCCTTGATTGGCCCAACAAGCCTATGGTGCTTGGTTTGCTTGCTTTAACCGGTGCGGCCATTCCGTTGGGGACACTGTTTATTATGCGTGTTATTGGAAGACGTCGGACTTGATTCTGATTCAAGACCATAGCTACCCTGCGTCATTTCATTACAATATCTTTGCGAAAAATCATGGTGTTGCACTATGCGTTGCCGTATATTGTTTCTCATGAATGGTGGCTGTTTATTTTTTTATCGTTGGATTTTTTGCTCTGCATTAGCAGTGGTATGCCTTTTGGCCTTTTCCTTTTGTTATCCATCCCCATCAGTAGCCGAGGATGATCCTTTTGGGGCATATCGATCCAAGGGTATTATCGTTGCCCAAGAATCTGATATGCCGCCTATGTCCTTCGTCGGTCCCAGTGGTCGTCCCAAAGGGTTTATTATCGACCTTTGGCGGAAATGGTCTTCAGAAACGGGTGTCCCGGTACATTTTCATCTTGTGGAGTGGGCTGAGACCTTGAATGCTGTGCGTGAAGGGAAGGCAGATGTACACGGTGGCCTTTTTTACACCGCTGGGAGAGATCGTTATCTGGATTATTCATCCCCGTTTTTTGTCTCTCGTGGAGTTGTCCTTGTCGTAAACGGTTCAGCAATAACAGACATTAGTCAACTGAGAGGCAAGAACATCGGTGTGATCGATAAGAGTTTTTACGACGCTCTTTTGCGGGAAAAGTACCCTGCATTGAAACCGTATCCAATCGAGAATACGACTCGATTGGTTGAAGCCGCAGTCAATGGAGAAGTCGAGGTGGTGATGGGAGATTACCCGACTGTCATGCATCAAATAGGCTCTATGGGAAAGGCTAGATTCTTTAGAGTGATAGAGTTTGTTTCGGACCAGTACTACAGAGCTGCTGTTGCGCAAGGCAATGAAGTCTTACTGACGATGATTGAAAAAGGGTTGGAGCGAATTGATAAGGAAGAACGAAAAGTACTTTTTGAGCGGTGGGTTGTCGGAGGCCATACTCCATCCAGAAGTTGGCTTGCCTCAACGATTGTTATTAGTGTTTTAAGTCTTGGCCTTGCTCTTCTTGTTCCCTTTGTTTTTGATAGATTTCGTCGTTAGTTTTCGTTTTGAGTTAAGAATTGAGCGGCTCGTTTTTCGGACCAATAGACATTATTCCCGCCATTGAGCACAAACCCCACATGTCCTCCATGTTCTGGCATTTCCAGAAACAGATTTGAGTTGGCTTCGGCCTCGCGGAGTGGATAACATTCTGGTCCGAGGAAGGGATCGTCCTGTGCATTGGCGAGCAGGGTTGGGATACGGATATCCTTGAGGAATTGAAGGCTGCTTGAACGGGTGTAATATTCGGCAGCATCTTTGAACCCATTGGATGGTGCAGTGAATCGGTCATCGAAATCCCGGAGTGTTTTGATGCCGTGTAGTTGTGCCGAGTCGATTTCGTTCGGGAATCGTTCCCCTTTTTCACGAATGGTCCGGCGCAGTCCACGCATGAAATATTCAAAATAAATATGCCGGGAAGGCAGGGCAATCATCCGCTCCGTCGCATCTAGATCGCAGGGGACGGAAAATGTTGCTGCGGAAATTATTTGTGGCGGAATACGGTCAGGGGATTCTCCCAGATACTTGAGAATCTGGTTGCCGCCCATGGAGAATCCTATGAGGCTGACCTCGTCATATCGACCAGTAGAAAGGCAGTGCGTGATGACCGCGTGCAGATCATCGGTTTCACCTGAGTGATAGGAACGCGGTAATCTATTTGGCTCATCACCGCATCCGCGTTGGCACCAACAAGCCGCGTCAAAGCCGAGGCCCGTGAATATATGAGCCATGCCGAGCACATATTTTTTGCGGGCATGCCCCTCTAGGCCGTGGCTGACGATGACCAATTTGCGAGTTTCGCCGATACGGGATCGGTGCCAGTCGAAATCCAGAAAGTCGGTGTCTGGCAGTTCAATACGTTCCCGCATGGGCGCCGTGAGCGGCGTCAGTCTGAACAGAGGGGGATACAGCGTGGCGATGTTGCCGAAACGAAATGGAAAGGGCGGTTGATAATCCGGGGTTGGCAGTATTGGCATGAGGATTGGTGTACGACCACACCAGATTGATGTCAAAAGCAATGTCCAGGATTGAAAACGGTTGCTTGAATGAGAATGGCTTTGTATTCTGACGGCCTGTGCCTGCGGGTGTGTCCAAAGCAAGGAGTTGTTGTGCCGTTGTTTGATCAGGTTGATATGGAGAATTACGCGGAAGTTCTCCTCTGGGGTTTGGCTGAGACTAGAGAAAAACCGTTCAAGAATAAGGATATCGTGTTGATTCGGTACGATATTCCCGGTCTTGCTTTGGCCGAAGCTATTTATTCCAGAGTCATGGACATGCACCTTATGCCCGTGACCATGGCCATGCCCACGCCATATATGAATATGGAGCGATATCTTAATTCTAGTTACGGTCAACTTTTATTTCAACAACCGGGGTTGGGCGAACTGTATTCTCAGGTTGCCGGGATTATCACTGTCATGGCCCCCGAAGACCTGACGCATCTCCAGACCGTAGACCCGCGCACGATTGCTGAGGCCCGGCGGTCAGATGCTTCTAACCGACGCATACTGCAACGTCGCAAGCAGTCCGGTGCGCTTGGCTGGACCACTTGTATTTATCCTACCGAAGCCTTGGCCGCAGCTTCCGGTATGACGCTGGAGGACTATGCCACCGCTTTGAAACGGGCCTGCTGGCTGAATATGCCCAGCCCGGTCAAGGAGTGGAAGCGACTTCAACGCGAAGTCGGCGAAGTTTGCGACTGGCTCGATTCTTTGGATATAGCTTCTTTGCGCGTAGAGTCCGAAGATATCAATCTCAAAGTGCCTGTTGGCAATAACCGGCGATTTGTAGGTGTGAGCGGAGGCAATATTCCGGGGTATGAAATTTATTTCGCGCCCGATGCCCGCAAGGTGGAAGGCACATATTACGCTGATCAGCCATCGTTGCGGTATGGACATTTGGTGCTTGGTGCATCTTTGGACTTTTCGGATGGTATCGCTGCCCGAGTGGAAGCGAAACGAGGTCAGGTGTTTTTACAAAATCAGATGTATTCCGATTCTGGCGCTCGTCGGGTAGGAGAATTTTCCCTGACTGACAAGCGTTTTTCCCGCGTGGATAGATTCATGGCGCATACTTTGCTCGATGAAAATTATGGTGGAGACAACGGGAATTGTCACATAGCCCTTGGTGGTTCTGTTTTGGAAAGTTTTACAGGTCCTCCTGAAATGCTCACCCCGGAACTGGAATACGAGCTCGGTTTCAACTCTTCGGATATGCACTGGGATTTGGTGAATACCCAACCTAAACGTGTGACTGCACGGCTTAAGGGCGGAGAGTCTTCATTGATTTATGAGAATGGGTCTTTCTGTTTTTAAGGGATAAGCCTTTTGTCTGCCCGTTCAGCCTGCGCTCTGTCATATTCTTATATAAAAGACCATTGACAACCTTTTCCACATGCTTATTTTCCCATCACGCCTCGCTTTTGTCGGGGCCTTTTCATGATAGATCACGCTTTTTAAGGATTATACATGACCAAAGATAAAAACAACGAAGTCCCTATCACTGGCCTTTATGATGATGAGGGTAAGATTTTTAACGAAGCACAGGGTGAAAACCTTGATGCCACCGATGAGGTTGGCGAGGAAGAGGCTACGGAAGTCTCTCTGAGTCAGGAAGAACTGCACGCACTGTGTCTTGAATCCGTTTGTCCCGAATGTGATGTGTTTAAGGAAGCTGAAGGAATTCGCCTTCGCGCCTTGGCAGATGCTGAAAACGTCAAGAAACGTTTATTTCGGGAAAATGAGGAAATGAAGAAGTATGCAGGCGAGTCTGTTCTGGCTGACCTGCTGCCTGTTCTAGACAACCTTGATCTCGCATTGGCTCACACCGGGAACTTGGATGACGCCTGCAAGAATTTTGTCATCGGCGTGGACATGACCCGCAAGCTGTTTCTCGATGCAGTGAAAGGGCATGGACTAGTCGTAGTGCCTGTCGCTGTCGGTAATGATTTTGACCCTGAAGTTCATGAAGCTGTGGGGACTGTGCAGGAACCTGAGCTTGCCGACAACCAGATTGCCCAGATTATTCAGGGTGGTTACCTGCTGAAAGGACGTCTTATTCGTCCGGCCAAGGTTATGGTCAACAAGGCATAAGCACTATTTTTTTGACGCTGACGCTCTTTACAAGGCCGAATGCGTACTTATTGAACAGAGTAACGAAAAACAAACGTCGATAACGACTATCTCAATAGAAGATTTGAGGAGGACATACATAATGGGTAAGATCATAGGAATCGATCTTGGAACTACCAACTCCTGCGTTTACGTCATGGAAGGTAAAGATCCAAAATGCGTCACCAACCCCGAGGGTGGGCGTACTACGCCGTCCGTCGTGGCTTTTACTGACAAAGAACGTCTGGTGGGCGACATCGCCAAACGTCAGTCTGTCACCAACCCTGAAAAGACCGTGTTTGCCATCAAGCGCATGATGGGCCGTCAGGCTAATGCTCCTGAAGTTAAAAAATGGCAGAAACACTGTCCGTACGACATTGTGGCCGGTAACGGTAACGATGCCTGGGTTGAGATCGACGGCAAGAAATATTCTCCGCCGGAAGTTTCAGCTATTATCCTTCAGAAGCTGAAGAAGGATGCCGAAATCTATCTGGGCGAAGATGTCACTGAAGCGGTCATCACCGTGCCCGCATATTTCAATGACTCTCAGCGTCAGGCGACCAAAGACGCAGGCAAGATTGCCGGTCTTGAGGTCAAGCGCATCATCAACGAACCTACCGCCGCATCATTGGCTTATGGTTTCGACAAGAAAGCCAACGAAAAAATCGCGGTTTTTGACCTCGGTGGTGGTACTTTTGATATTTCCATTCTGGAAGTCGGCGACAACGTCGTGGAAGTTCGTGCCACCAATGGTGACACCTTCCTTGGCGGTGAAGATTTCGACCATCGTATCATTGAATACTTGGTGGACGAGTTCAAGAAAGAAAACGGCATTGATTTGTCTCAGGACCGTATGGCCCTGCAGCGCCTCAAGGAAGCTTCGGAAAAAGCCAAGCACGAGCTGTCTTCTTCCATTGAAACCGAGGTCAATCTGCCCTTTATCACCGCTGATCAGAATGGTCCCAAGCATATGATGGTCAAGATCAGCCGCAGCAAGCTGGAAAAGCTCGTTGAGGATCTGGTTGATAGGACTGTCGCACCGTGCAAGAAGGCACTGAAAGATGCCGGTCTGTCCGCATCTGATATCGACGAAGTCATTCTCGTCGGTGGTATGACCCGTATGCCTCTGGTGCAGGAAAAGGTGAAGTCTTTCTTCGGCAAGGAGCCTAACCGCTCTGTGAACCCGGACGAAGTCGTTGCCATGGGTGCTGCCATTCAGGGCGGTATTTTGGCCGGTGACGTCAAAGACGTACTGCTTCTCGACGTGACTCCGTTGTCCCTCGGCATTGAGACCATGGGCGGCGTGATGACACACCTGATCGAGCGTAACACCACCATCCCGACCAAGAAATCTCAGGTGTTTACCACCGCGGCTGAGAATCAGCCGTCCGTGTCCATCCGAGTTTTCCAGGGCGAACGTCCCATGTCTGCGGATAACAAGCTGCTTGGCAACTTCGAGTTGTCCGGTTTGCCGCCGGCACCGCGTGGTGTACCCCAGATTGAAGTTTCCTTTGACATTGATGCCAACGGCATCGTGCATGTCAACGCCAAAGACATGGGTACCGGACGTGAACAGTCCATCCAGATCACTGCTTCTTCCGGTCTGTCCGATGAAGAAATTGATCAGATGGTCAAGGATGCTGAGTCTCATGCCGATGAAGATAAGAAAAAGCAGGAACTCATTGAGGTGCGCAATCAGGCCGATACGCTGATTTACACTTCCGAGAAGTCCATGCGTGATCTTGGCGATAAGGTTGATACCGAGTTGAAGGCTGACATTGAATCCAAGGTCGAGGCCCTGAAGAAGGCCCTTGAGACCGATGATGCTGATGAGATCAAGGCCAAGGCCGATGAATTGTCACAAAGCTCTCACAAGCTGGCCGAACAGTTGTACGCTCAGCAGAATACCGAAGGCGCAGGTCCCGACATGGGTGCCGGTGCAGCCGGTGCAGCTGGTGGTGACGCCGGTGCAGCTCCCAAGGATGACGACGACGTGGTCGATGCCGACTACACCGAAGTCAAGTAGCTTGCCTTAGAAGCTCAAGCAAAGTATAGATTACCCGGCCCGTCATTCACGGGCCGGGTTTTTTTTATTAGGCTGCTTAATCCGGCTTTTATGGAACATACGATGCACCGAACATATTTTTCCGATATTCCGCGATTCTTTGTCGTTCTCATTCTGTTGACGGTTTTCGCATGGGGCTGTGCTCCCATGCAGCAGTCAGTCAAGAGTGTGGACATGCTTTCTACGCCCAATCTCCTTATGGAGGCTGATGCAGCATGGGAGGCAAAACAGTATGAAAGTACCGAGCTGTATTATGCCGCCGCATTGGATCGGCAGGATCTTGTGCGCAGTGAGTTGCCGTTGGTCTACGGTCGACTTGCTGAATCCGCTTACAGAAATGGACACTACCATCAGGCGCGTATCGCTTTGGAGAAGTGGGCCAATCAGGATACGTCAGCTTTGGAGCTTGCGTCTTGGGAGACGATTTATCTTAACACTATGGCTGCACTCGGCAAGACTGAACGGCTGCACAATCATCTTAAGTGGGTACAGGACAGTACGAAAACGCCGTGGACGACCAAGCAGGTCGTGGCGTTGTGGTACAGTGATTATTTCAGAAAGATGGACGACCCAGAGCGTTCTCTTGATGTGTTGAGCGAATATTACCAACAGGCACCGGAACCGTCTGCCAAGGCCGGATTTGAACAGGCATTCAGGCAACAACTTGCGGAGTCTTCGGAAAGTGAAATCGAAATTCTGTCCAAGATTGTGGATACGACGAATCAGTGGCAGTTTCCATACGCCCTTGTTTCTTTTGAACAGGGAGTGCGAATCGCCGTTGATGCCGACACATGGTCTTCAGCCTGGCGCACCATGCGTAATCTGACGACCAAGAGTTCCTTGGTTGATACGATGTCTCTGGAGAGCGTGTTGGTTGATTTGGAAGCTCGTTACGGTGTGCCGCGTATTGGATTGGCGTTGGCTCTGCCCATTACCGGGCCGTACGCCAAGGTTGGCGTAAAGATTCTGCGTGGAGCAGGGTTGGCGCAGTGGAGTCTGGCGCAAAATGGTATCGAAGTTGATGTGCGGGTTATCAATACGGAAATTTCTGGTTGGCAGACTCGACTTGCAGAACTCCCCAGCCATTATTCGGTTGTGGGTGGTCCTTTGCGAGTGAGTGCCTTCAAACAGTTGTACGAAGGTGAGAACTCGGATCAGAGCGTGCTCAAGGAACGGGCCGTTTTTACCTTCATGTCTTCTCTTGGAGAGTTGACTGAAGGGCGTGACGCTTGGCGTTTCTTTGCCAGTCGAAATGACGAAGTTCGCAGTCTCGTATCCATGGCTGTCGATGAACTGGGCATTACTGATTTGGCAGTTTTTTATCCCGAAGAAAAATTTGGTCGGACTATGGCCGAAACTTTTTATCGTGAAGCAACTCCGCTGGGTGGTCGCATTAAGGGGATGCAGTCATATCCGCCGAAGAACCTAAAGAAGTGGAGCAAGCGCGTCGGCAAGCTGCTGAATGTGCCCGCCGACTTTAGCGAGAACAAGGATGTGCCTCTCGAGATGCCCGATTTTGGTGCTGTGTTCATCCCGGACGGCTGGAGACAGGCGCAAACTTTGCTTCCCAATTTCTTTTTCTATGAGGGAGACCAGCTCGTCTTTCTCGGACCTGGACTGTGGAGTCGAGCCTTGGATACAGCCAAGGGTATTGACGAGCATTATTATCGGCTTGCCGTGTGTCCTGGTGCATGGTGGGAACAATCCGATGGAGGACGTGCCCTTCAGACTGCGTTGACCGAAGAAGGTCTGGGACAGGCTGATTTTTGGGTTGCCCTCGGATATGATTTCATACGGTTTGCTGGTCGGTTGGGTTCTTTACCCTCCACTTGGACGGGCAGAGATGTCAATTCTCGTATTCATGCCGCTCAGGATATGGATTTCAGTATAGCCCGGTTAACCTGGGATGATTCCGGTGTAGCCAGTCAGGATTTGTATCTGTTCAGTCCAGTACGAAATGGCAAAAGGCTTATCAACGCCGAGAAGATTTCCAGTCGAATCAGTCAGGCTTCGGCTCGGCGTGAAAAACGTATGGGCGCTTACGAAAAGCGGATGAAAGAACAGGGCTACAAGCTGTCCGAAGACGGGCAGTGGATTACTATTGAAGAAAAGACCCCGGATATGCCGCCCGAACAATAGGGCTTTTGGATATAAGGAGAAACACATGAAAATCAGTCCCGAAGAAGTGGCCAAGGTTGCGCGGCTTTCCCGCCTCGACTTGCCTCAGGACAAGCTTGAGTTGTTCGCCGGACAGCTCGGAGATATTCTCAGTTACATGGATAAGCTCGGAGAGCTGGACACGGATGCCGTGGAACCCATGTATAGCCCGGTCAAGCACACTACCGTTCTGCGTAAGGACGAAGTGCGAAAGGACTTCACCCGTGACGAAGTGCTTTCCAATGCGCCGGAGCAGGACGGACAGTTCTTCATTGTCCCACGAATCGTATAAACTACTTGATATATTCAGGATCGATTATGTCTGATCTCTATACAAAGACACTCTCCGAAGTGGCTGAACAGCTGCAATCCGGGGAATTGAAGGCTGTTGAGGCCGTCAGGAATTGCCTTGATCGCATTGAGGCTACCGAACCCAAGGTCAAGGCCCTTATAACCGTTACCGGTGACGAGGCATTGCAATTGGCTGAAGCCATGGACAGTGAAGGTCCGGACGCGAGTAAGCCGTTGTGGGGCGTTCCCATCGTGCTTAAGGATCTCCTTGCCACCAAAGGAATTCGGACCACCTGCGCTTCTAAAATACTCGATAATTTTGTACCGTTTTATGACGCTACTGCTGTCGCCAAGTTACGCGAGGCCGGAGCTATTATTATTGGTAAGGCCAACATGGATGAATTCGCTATGGGGTCTTCCACCGAAAATTCCGCATTTTTTCAGACCGGCAACCCGTGGGATACTGATCGTGTTCCCGGCGGATCGTCTGGTGGTTCCGGTGCGACCGTTGCCGCTGGCCAGTGTTATGCCGCGCTCGGTACGGATACCGGTGGCTCCATCCGTTTGCCTGCCTCTTTTTGTGGCATTGTTGGACTCAAGCCGACCTATGGCCGCATTTCCCGGTTCGGTCTGATCGCGTACGGTTCTTCGCTTGACCAGATTGGTCCCATGACCCGTAGTGTCGAAGACGCTGCCCGCATGTTGCAGGTTATGGCCGGACATGATCCCAAAGATTCCACTTCCGTGGACGTGGATGTTCCTGATTATCTGGCTGCATTGGGGCGTGAGAATCTTGACGGCGTGACTATCGGTTTGCCCGAGGAGTACTGGGGCGAAGGATTGGACGCTGAAGTTGAAGAAGCGTGCAAGGCTGCTGTCGCCAAGATGGAAGCACTGGGTGCCAAAACTGTGCCCGTGAAGTTGTCGCTGACAGATTACGCCATTGCTACCTATTACATCATTGCCATGGCAGAGGCTTCAAGCAATCTGTCGCGTTTTGATGGCGTGCGGTTTGGGCACCGTAACAAGAATGCTTCGGAACTTATCGATATGTATACCTCCAGCCGGACTGAAGGGTTTGGTGACGAGGTTCAGCGTCGTATAATTATGGGAACATACGTGCTTTCCAGTGGGTATTATGACGCATATTACAACAAGGCAGCCAAGGTTCGTCGCCTCTTGCGTGAGGATTTCGACAAGGCGTTTGAGCAATGCGATCTTATTGCCGGTCCGGTGTGCCCGACGACGGCTTTCAAAGCTGGCGAAAAGGCCGACCCGTTGCAGATGTATTTGATGGATATTTTCACTATTTCCGCTAATCTGGCAGGTCTGCCCGGTATGAGTCTGCCTGTTGGACTCGGCAAGGACTCCGGCATGCCGGTGGGACTTCAGTTTATGGGGCCGGCATTTTGTGAAGCGGACATGCTATCCGTCACAGAATGCCTCGAACGGAACATTGACCCCATGCCCATGGCTGAGTTGTAAGAATATATATTACTGTTGAAATAACCGGTTGTGAACGTTGCTTTACAACCGGCTTTTTCATTTGAATTACCTGTGATAAAAATACCCTGAAGGTTCATTTTATTTTTTAATGTGTCTTTCTTTAAAATTAAAGGAAAAGCGTGAGAGTGGAGATATCTTTATGACAATAGCCGTTGCCGTCTCAGGAGGCATGGACAGTCTGCTTGCCATGGTTCTGCTCAAGGAACAGGGGCATGATCTTATGGCTGTACACGGCCATTTCTTGCCGCCAACCTCTGCTTGGGAAAAGGTGGAGAAGGGCTTGACCGCTGTGTGTGAAAGTCTTGATATCCCTTTTCATGCCCTTGATTTGCATGAAGAATTCGAGAGGCGGGTGGTAGCACCCTTTGAAGCAGACTATCGGGCTGGCTTGACGCCTAATCCGTGCGCACTGTGTAATTCGCGTATGAAGTTCGGGGTACTTTTCAATGCCGTCCGTTCTTTGGGTGCGGACAGACTCGCAACTGGACATTATGTGCAGCTGGAAAAACGGGGCGATTTGGGGCGTATGCTTGTGCGCGGTGCGGACCTGACCAAGGACCAGAGTTATTTTCTTTCGCTTGTTCCGATTGAGTTGTTGCGCCTTTCTCTGTTTCCATTGGCGGAAACCTTGAAGAAGGATGTTCTCGCCATTCTCGCAAATCAAGGCCTGAAACCGCCTATTCCAGGTGAAAGTCAGGAAATCTGTTTTGTGCCCAATGATGATTATCAAGCCTTTCTTTCAGACCGTGGTGCCATGCCCGGTTCTGGTTCTGCAGAACTTCTGGATGGCACTGTGGTCGGTGAGCATAAGGGATTGTGGCGACACACACAGGGCCAACGGCGTGGCCTGGGTATTCCGTGGCAGGAAGCTTTGTATGTGCTGGGCAAGAATGTGGCTCGTAATGTGCTCGTTGTTGGTCCCAAGTCGGAATTGATGTCCAACGGTGGTGTGGCTGGTCAGGTGAATCTTATGACCCCTGTTGAGACGTGGCCTGAAATTGTTATAGTCCAGACGCGATATCGCCAGCAGGCCATGCCGTGTCGTGTGACTTTGGTGGACGGCAAATTGCATTTTGTGTTTTTGGAGCCATACACACGGCCTACACCGGGGCAAGTGGCGGCTGTTTACGATGCAAACGGCGTTGTGCTCGGCGGTGGTGTCATAGAAAAGTCGCTTTGATCACCAACGCGACGGGCGTAAATCCATGCGTTCTCGCATCTCCCTTTGGTATCCGTCGCTTCGATTTTTGTTCATGACTTCGTGGATTTTTTGGGCTGTGAGTTCCGGTTTTTCTTCCAGATATGCCGCAGACCGTTGTACTTCACTTGTCATTCGGTAGTTGTCCGGGTCGCGGTAGGATTTGAGCAGGGTGAACCCTTCTTCCCGTTTTCCCTGATAAATGCGTGTCAGGCCGAGATAATATGTCGCGTCCGGGTGGTTTGGATATGTTTGCAAGTTGGCTTCAAAGGTTTGGCTCGCTGCGTCATAGTCGCCGTTATTCATGGCGATGACTGCTTTTTTATTGCTGGCATAAATGTCGCTTGGGCCGTTGGGCAGAAAGTCTTTGTATGAGGTGAAAGAAACTCCCGCACCGGTTTGTGCTCCCACGCCGACTCCGGTTCTTCCGCCGCCAGCACCAACACCAATGCGAGAGGTGCCGGTATGCATCCCCACGCCAACGCTGGTATTACAAGAACAAAGCAGGGCAAGCAGTGCGATATAGAATAGATAACGCATGGTTTTCTCCCTATTTGAAGTCAGCCTGTTTATCCATGGCCATGCCTTCAGTCCAGGCCTGAGCCATTTTGTCGATCAGATATTCGGTTGTGGCATCGGTGTTTCCTGAGAGTTGATGAGCCATACTTGTGACAGAACGGGTCACTTCGGGCTTGCCTGGATAGCGGAAGTTGGTCAGTATGCCGAACCCGGCCGTACGGTCGCCCTGTGCAAGGGTGGTCAGTCCCAGATAGAAGACGGCATGAGGGTATCCCGGTTCAACCTGAGTGGCTGCCGTGAAGTTCATCTGGGCCTTGTCGTAATCGGCCAGATTGTAGTACGCACGACCAAGGTTGGTAAGCAGGATGACGGAATCGGGGTTTTGTTTCAGGGCATCTTTATAATAGGTTGCCGCATCCTGATAATTCTTGACCGTCATGGACATGTTACCGGCGTGTTTTGGTGAAGGAGCACAGGCCATGATCGTGAAGGCTATTGTCATGAGAAGGAAGAGTCTGTTCATCGGTTAATCCCGGCAAAAAAGTTTATGTATTATTCAAACGAGTGCCAGAGCATATCATGATTACCTTTTATACCGCTACCCTGGGTTGCAAGATCAACCAATATGAAACTCGGTCCATCGGCGAAGCATGGGCCGGAGGAGATGCCCGTGAAGTGGACACCCCGCAGGAGGCCAATCTTATTTTGGTCAATTCCTGCGCCGTGACCGCTAATGCCGTGGCAGACCTGCGTCAGTCAGTCCGCCGTTTTCATCGTGACAACCCTAATGCTGAGATTATTATTACTGGCTGTGCGGCCCAGATTATACCTGAAGAATTGGGTAAACTGCCCGGCGTGGTCCGCGTGGTGTCTCAGGAAGATAAGCCGCAACTGCTCAACGGACCGGAAGGTACGGGCGAGCTGAATTCGGACAAGCCCGGGTTCGCGCCGTTTTCCATCAAAGGATATGGCCGTGCTCGTGCTGTCGTTAAAGTTCAGGATGGCTGTTCACATAACTGCACCTATTGTATCATCCCGACCACGCGTGGCAAATCCATAAGCCGTCCGGTGCATGAAATTGTGGATGAAGTCTCCCGTCTGCTTGTCGTTGGATTCCGTGAATTTATTTTGAGCGGTATTAACCTTCGTCATTTTGGGCGTGGGTTGGATGAGGAAATTGATTTTTGGGATTTGATATCCCGTCTTGAAGCCGAGTTCGGTCTGGATTGGGCTGGACGGGCGCGGTTCCGCATTTCATCTGTGGAGCCGGGGCAACTCACGGATAAGGCTCTTGCCGTTTTGAACCGATCCTCCATGGTTTGTCCGCAATTGCATCTTTCTTTGCAAAGCGGAGATTCTGACGTGCTTCGTGCCATGGGGCGCGGACATTATGACCCATTTTCCGCAGTGACATTCTTGGAACGACTGAGTGAGCATTGGCCTGTCATAGGACTTGGCGCGGATTTTATTACCGGATTTCCTGGTGAAACTGACGCGCAATTTGAGAATACCATGGAACTGTGCCGTGCTTTGCCAATGACTTACGGGCACATTTTCCCGTATTCCGAGAGGCCGGGAACACGGGCTGCCGACATGCTTGATTCTGTGGATGTCCCTATACGCAAGGCACGTGCTGCGCGATTGCGGGAACTGGTGAATGGTAAGAAAAAGGCCTTTTTGAGCACCTTGCTTGATCAACCGCATCTTGATGTGCTCGTTCAGGATGACAAGGGGCGCGGAGTCAGTGAGTATTATGCGGCTTGTCGTTTGACAACTTTGCCAACAGGTGTCAAACCGCGTTCTCTGGTTCGGACGCGACCTGTGAAGCTGGAGAAAAGTGTGATTCTGGTTGAACCGTTGGAGAACGTATGAGCACGCCGAAAATTCCTGAACCGGGACTGTTGATCATATCCATATTGAGCGCGAACTGGGATGCGTTCTGGCCGGATCTGCTCAAGGCGCTGGAAGAACGTTTCGGCCCTGCGGATGACATCTGTGAGCCGTTCGCGTTTGATCAGACCGGGTACTACGATGCTGAATTGGGTACCCCCATCACTCGCCGTATTGTCTCCTTTGAGAAGTTGCATCCGCTCGATGATTTGGCGGATATCAAACTGTTCACAAATGTATTGGAAAAGCGGTATGCTGATGGTGATAATCGGGTGTTTAATCTTGATCCCGGTTTCATCACATTGCAGAGTCTTGTTTTGGCAACGGGTAAGAAATTTTCGCACCGTATTTACCTCAAAGAGGGAATATGGGCAGACTTGACTCTGATCTGGCAGAAAAAACAATGGGTTGTCTTCCCATGGACATTTCCTGATTATGCCGGAGAGGATATGAAATCTCGGCTGACAAAGTTGCGTCAGTCGTATAAAAACACGCTGAGCAAGCCGCAAACGTAAAAGTGTCGACAACACGCGGCTTCCAACCATAAAGGAAGTAAATTATGCCAGTAAGTATGACCGGTTTTGGTCGGTTTGAAACTAACGAAGATGCCTGGACTCATGTCTGGGAAATCAAGAGTGTGAACGGTCGGTATCTGGACGTCAAATGGCGCATGCCTGGTTACCTTCGTTCCCTCGAGAACGGCTGGGAAAAGATCGTTCGTACCTACGCTTCACGCGGAAGGGTGGACGTGTCCTTGAATCTTGAAGTATTGGATTCCGGCATTCTCGGTATGACTTTCAACGAGACCATGGCTCAGGCCATGTTTGAACAGATGGAAAAGCTCGCCCAGTCTCGTGGTGAAAAATTTGAGCCGGATTATAATCGAGTGCTGTCCATGTCCTCTTTGTGGCGTGACAACGGTTCCGAGCCTGATCCCGGTTTGTCCGAGAGTCTGACCAACGGCCTTGAAGCCGCACTGAAGGATTGGGTTGATTCCCGTTCCGTGGAAGGTGAGGCCATGGGTGATGATCTCACGACTCGTCTGGACACTTTGCGCGACCTCGCTCAGAAAGTGGCGATTCGTATTCCTGACATCCTTGAAGCCAAAAAATCTACACTCAGGCAGCGCATTATCGACATGCTCGATTCGGCCAATGCGGAGTTCTCCGAAGATCGGATGCTTCAGGAAGTGGCATACCTTACTGATAAGTTGGATGTTTCCGAAGAGTTGACCCGACTGGATGCTCATCTGGACCGTTTGAGCGAAGTCATGGCCGCCAAGGGTAATGTGGGTAAGAAGCTCGACTTTTTGGTGCAGGAAACTTTTCGCGAGATTAACACTTGCGGCAACAAGGCTCAGGATACTGAGGTCAGCCGATTGGTCGTTGATTTCAAGGCTGAGTTGGAACGGTGTCGCGAACAGGTCCAGAATATCGAATAGATACTTTCTTAAAAGCGGAAGGAAGCTATGCAGAAACAGGGCTTACTCAACGTCGGTTTCGGTAATTTCGTGGTTCTTGATAGGGTCATTTCTATCGTCAATCCCTCCAGTGCCCCCATGCGGCGTTTGAGGGAAGATGCACGTGCTGATGGACGGCTTATTGATGCTACGCAAGGACGTAAAACCAGGGCTATTATTGTGACTGATTCCAATCACGTGGTCCTGTCAGCCATTCAGGCGGAAACCATTGGTCAGCGGTTCAGTGCTGATGAAGGGGAATAGAATAGGTGAAGCAAGAAGATCATAAATTCAGGCTGGGACAAGTCCTTGTGGTTTGTGCGCCCAGCGGCACCGGCAAGTCCACGCTGATATCCATGCTTCGGGAAGAATTTCCTGATTTCGGGTTTTCTGTGTCTTATACCACCCGTGCTCCGCGTGGTGAGGAACAGAACGGGCGTGAATACAATTTCATTTCTCGTGAAGTCTTTGTAGCCATGCGTAGTCGGGGAGACTTTTGCGAATGGGCTGAAGTCCACGGTAATTTTTATGGCACGGCCACCAAGCCAGTGGAAAAGATGCTCGATTCCGGGCGGGATGTGCTGTTTGATATTGACGTACAGGGCGCCAAGCAGCTCAAAAAGACGTTCTACAAGGGAACGTTTGTCTTTCTGTTGCCCCCGTCTCGCGAAGAGCTTGTACGCAGGCTTGAAGGTCGTGGCACAGATTCCGCCGATTCCATCGAACGTCGATTGAATAATGCTATTGGTGAGCTTTCTCAGGCCAAGTGGTTTGATTACTGGGTCGTCAATGACTTTTTGGACGAGGCGTATCAGGAGTTGAAGGCTGTATATCTAGCGGGTAAGTGCAAGCCTCCGTTGCGTCCTGGTATTCTGGGTAATATTCAAAAGACGTGGGAAGACGATGGCTGATCTGGTTGTTGCTCTTGATTACAAGGATGCTGAATCCGCTTTTGCCATGGCACGGTCTCTCAAGGGGGCTGCGCCGTGGATGAAAGTCGGTTTGGAATTGTTCGTAGCCGAAGGGCCGAAGGTCGTTTCCGGTCTCAAGGAGATGGGCTTTAAGGTCTTTTTGGACCTGAAATTTTTTGATATTCCCAATACTGTGCAGGGTGCGGTCCGTTCGGCGGTTCGTTCCGGGGCAGACATGGTTAACATTCACGCCCTTGGCGGTGAGCGTATGGCCAAAGCCGCTATGGATGGATGTGCTGAAGGCGTTGATCCTGGACAGAAACCACCTATGGTGCTTGCTGTGACCATGCTGACCAGCATGGGGGCGGGTGATCTGCCTCTTGACATCGCGCCCGATCCCTCGGAGATGGCCCTTGACCTGGCTGTGAAAGCCGAGCAATATGGCTTAAATGGAGTGGTTTGCTCCGGCCTTGAGGCCGAGCGTATCAAGGTCGCATGCGGGAATGATTTTATTTGTCTGACGCCGGGCATTCGGCCAGCTTCGGCGGATGCCGGTGACCAGCGACGGGTTGTGACTCCCGCGCAGGCCGTTCAGAATGGTTCTGATTACCTTGTGGTGGGGCGGCCCATCACACAGGCAACCGATCCACGGGAAGCCGCTTTGGCTATTGTCGAGGAGATGGAACAGGTCAAGTAGGAGCGTTTGATGTCCGATCAGGAATCAAAAGTAAGGACCGAGCAGGAGATCGTTCGTGATGGTGCGGAAAAGATAAAAGGTATCTTTTCCACTCAGACCGTGGCGAAGGTTGGCACTGGGACTACGCAACGAAAGACCATTCAGAAAACTTACTGGGATGTCGAAGAGCTAGATGAAACCACGATTTCAGTTCAGCCTTTAAATAGGAATTATGTTCCTTCCGGCCCCAAGCGACAGATAGAGCGCGACGATTTTCTTACAAAATTTAATCCTGAACCCGAATTTTATGTGAGTACGGTATACCCTGCCATCAAGGAGATGGACGGGGCCATTGTACGTGGCGAGAAGCATCGGGAACGGGGAGCGGCCTACAGCGCAGAGTTTGAATATCAGCAGGCCATGTCCATTGATGAAGAAAATGTTCGTGCCAATTTTGGTTTGGGATTGACGTATCTTGATCGTGGGGACCAGGTGAAGGCCAACGATATTTTTGAACGATTAGTCGGGCTTGAAGCTGCGTTTGAAGCCGAACATAAGCATTTGTTCAACGATTTTGGCATCAATATGCGTAAGAACAAAATGTATGATCAGGCCTTGCAATATTATCTGCGGGCTGAAGAACTGGTGAAGAACGACGAGCATCTTTTTCATAATATTGCCCGGTGTTATTTTGAAAAGGGCAATGTGGAAGAATGCAAGAATTACCTCATTAAGAGTTTGGCAGTTAATCCGGACCTTGAAGCAAGCAAACAATTTTGGACCTATCTCCAAACACAAGGATACGTTAAAGACGGCGAAGGCCCGGGCGTATCTATCGAAGTGCAGCCTCGTGATTCTTCCCAGAGTGGGGAAAATGCGGGGAAATTGAATGGGGCGGGCGGTGCTCCTCTTTCCATGAAATTGGATTAACGGGGTCAGAATTCGCTGTATGGCGGATGAGCAGGAGTTTCCATGAATCAAGATAGAGTTCAGGATTTCCTTCGAGAGCTTCCGGGAATGCGTGAGGATTTACCGTTTTCTCCAGAGGTTTTGCAGAAACTTTTTTTTCAGACAGGGAATAGGTCAGTGGCTTCCCTTGAGGATGTGGGCGAGACCTTGAGCGTCGATCAGGGATTAACCACGCGTATTTTGAGTCTCGCCAATTCCGCCTATTACGGTTTGCAAGCCGAGGTTCAGTCTGTCACCCGTGCAGCCGCTGTTCTTGGCATGGCTGAAATCCGTAACATAGTTATCGCGCTGGGTGTTTCTGGCCTGACCAAGGCGTATTCAATTCCAGAAGATTTTGACCTTGGAGAGTACTGGGCGCATCAGTTCCTTGTCGGTATGGTCTCCAAAGAATTGTCCCGTATGACTGACGTGGGAAAGCCCGACAATATGTTCACCGTTGGTTTGCTGCATGATATTGGCAAACTTATTACGGCTTTGAAACGTCCTGATGATTGGCAGGCTATTCGTGAACTGGCTGAAGACGATGAGTTGACCGACTCGGCGGCTGAAGAGGAATACTGGGGATTGGATCACGCCGTTGTCGGCGCGTTGGTGCTCAAATCCTGGGATTTACCTGCGGATCTGGTAGAACCGGTCAACTGGCATCATTCCCCGGCGCTGGCCCCGGACCATTCCCTTGAAGCGAATATTATCTGTCTGGCAGATGCCGTGGTCCGTACCGTTGAAGACTCCGAAAGCTTTTATGCCGAGAAGGTCGAACAGCTTTGTTCGGACGTGGAAGTTGATATGGATGACATAATGGAGACTGCCGAAGAAATGTTTGAATCTGGCGATATCGAACAATTTGTGAAAACACTTTCCTAACCTATCTGGAATATACATTGCCTTGCATTTGGAAACCACGCGGTGAAGAAACCGCCCCAGCCTCTGTCGCGTCGATTGCAGAGGAATTGTCTGTGTCTCCGTTAATCGTTGAAATCATGTGGAATCGTGGCTTGACTGACGTGGAGGAGATGGACAAGTTTCTCAGTCCGTTGCTTCGTCATATGGCGAATCCAGCCGAAATTCCCGGTTTGACACAGGCTGTCGAGACTTTGGCTCAAGGGCTGGCTGAAGGTCGAATTCTTGCGGTCTGGGGCGACTATGATGTGGATGGCATTACGGCCACGGCTGTCATTAAAGAATTTTTCGCCATGCATGACACGGAGATCATGCATCATCTGCCCAATCGTATGGAAGAAGGCTACGGCATGAATGTCCCCGGTGTAGAACGCCTGCACGAACAGGGTGCCACCATGCTGCTTACCGTGGATTGTGGTATTTCCGATATGGAACCTGTGGCTCGTGCTCGCGAACTCGGTATGACCGTGATTGTTTCGGATCACCATCTGCCGGGCGATGGGTTGCCCGATGCCCATGCTATTTGCGACCCGCGTTTGGAAGATGGCGGCCCGTGTGATGACCTTGCCGGAGTGGGTGTGGCTTTTATGCTTATGGTAGCCCTCAATAAATTGCTTCCCGGTGATCCTGTCGATGTTCGTCCGTTGCTCGATCTTGTCGCCCTTGGTACCATCGCTGACATAGTCAAGCTGACCGGCCAGAATCGTATTCTGGTCAAGAATGGTTTGCTTCTTATCAAGGAAGCCAAACGTCCCGGCATGGCCGCGCTCAAGGTTGTCAGTGATTATGAACGCGGTGCGGAACTCGGCGCCGGTCAGATCGGATTCAACCTCGCGCCGCGTATCAATGCAGCCGGACGTATGGGTGACCCGACCAAGGCGCTGAATCTTTTGCTCGCCGATGACTTTGATACGGCTATGCCCATTGCCGAGGAGCTGAATGCCATCAACATGGAGCGTCGCCGGCAGGAGCAGGAGATTTCGGATCAGGCTTTTGAACAGGCGGAAAGCATGCGTCACATGGCCGGTCTGGTTTTGTACGGCGAAGATTGGCATCCCGGCATAATCGGCATTGTGGCTTCTCGTGTTGTTGAGAAATTTTATCGTCCCACGCTCATTTTGTGTTCGCCTGAGGCCTCCGAAGGATTGCTTAAGGGGTCCGGCCGGAGCATTGCTGAATTTAATCTGTATGAAGGTTTGAAAGCAGTCAGTGGGGTGTTGGTCGGGTTTGGTGGACACAAGCAGGCGGCGGGGATGTCTCTTGAGGCTGAAAATTTGACCGCCTTGCGCGAACAATTCAACCAGCACGTGATAGATACGCTCGGTCCAGAGCCTTTGACGCCAACGCTTAAGCTTGACCACGAACTTGGCTTTTCCAACATCAACAATACATTGCTTCAGGAATTGGAGCTTCTCCAGCCGTTTGGCATGGGGAATCCCGAGCCGGTGTTTGCCACCCAGCTTATTACTGTTGCTGAGCATCGAACCTTTGGTCGCGAACGTGAACACGTCAAACTCGTACTTCAGGATAAGGAGACTGGTGCCAAGTTTCCTGGCAAGGCATGGCGCATGGGCGGTAGCCTTCCGAAAGAGATTCAGGGCAGAACCATGCGGTTTGCCTTCACCCCGAAGATCGACCGTTTTCGTGGCATCCCGAAGATCGATCTACGTATCCGAGATTGGCTGTATTGATGCAGTAGAATAAAATAATTCAAACCAGAATGGCGCACCATGCATTAAGCAGGGTGCGCCATTTTGGTTTTGAATTGAGATCCTTAAGTGAGCTGCCAACAGGCAACCTTCGCCGCAGGCGACACTTAAAGTTTTGGAGAGCCCAGAGAACCTTTTTCAAAAGGTTCTCTGGCGGGTCCAGGGCAGGCCAGAGCCGCCGGAGGCTCTACACGAAGTCGGCCGCGTTGTAGCTTGACCGGACGAGTGGTGCGCTGAACATGTGCTTGATGCCGCGTTTCTTGCCTTCCTCGGCGTACATGTCGAAAACTTTTGGCTCTACATAGCGTTTGACCATGGGATGCTGGCGGCTGGGCTGCATGTACTGGCCGATGGTGACGATGTTACAGTCCACGGCTGCGAAATCGTCGAGAACCGTCATGATCTGTTCGTCGTTTTCACCTAGACCGACCATGATGCCGGACTTGGTGGGAATGTTCGGAGCCATGCGTTTGGCGTTGACGAGCACGTCGAGAGACTGACGGTAGTTTGCCTGTGGCCGGATGTCGTCATAGAGGACCGCCACGGTCTCAAGGTTGTGGTTGAGCACGTTGGGACGAGCATCAAGTACGATTTTGAGAGCGTCCTGATCGCCTTGGAAATCTGGGATGAGCACTTCAATGGTGCAATCGGGCATGATTTTTTGCACGGCTTTGATGGTGGCCGCAAAGTGAGCGGAACCGCCGTCTGGTAGGTCATCGCGGGTGACGGATGTGATGACCACGTGTTTGAGCTTGAGGCGTTTGGCTGCCTCGGCCACACGGGCTGGTTCCGTCGGATCAAGTTGTTCGAGATCGCCGGAAACGATGTTGCAGAAGGCGCAGTTGCGCGTGCAGATCGAGCCCATAATCAGGAACGTTGCCACGTTCTTGGAAAAACACTCCCATTTGTTCGGGCATTTGGCGCTCTGGCAGACCGTGTTGAGGTGCAGGTCGGCTATCAGGCCAGAAGTGTTAGTGAAGTTTTCGTTATTTGGCAGCTTGATGCGTAACCATTTCGGAATCCGTAAAGGCTTTTCTGAATTCTTTTTCAAAGACATTTTTAGCGTCCTTCATATCTATTTCTTGTCCGGCTTCTGCCGAGAGGGAAGTGGGAACCGCTCCCTGTATGCCGCACAGTGTGATGGCGTTGAACAGGCTGACGTCACTGCCGATATTGAGAGCCAGACCATGATAGGTGACCCAGCGGCGAACGCCGATGCCCATTGAGCATATTTTTCGTGATTCGTCCACCCATACGCCGGGATGCTTGGGGCGTCGGATGGTCTGCACGCCAAAATGCGCGCAAGTGTTCATGACAGCCTCTTCCATGTCGTGGAAGAATTTTCTCATGCCGCCGGGGCGTTTTTCGACCCGCCAGATGGGGTAAGCCACGAGCTGGCCTGGAAAGTGACAGGTGATGTTTCCGCCACGGGTGGTCTGGGCCAGTTCGATACCGTGTTCGGCCAGTAAAGCCTCATCCATGTGCAGGTTTTCGGCTCCGCCCTGACGGCCAAGCGTAATAACCTTGGGGTGTTCGAGGATGAACACGGTATTGTCTTCGGAACCGGCTGTGACTGCTTCCAATGTTTTGAGTTGCAGGGCTTCGGCTTCTTTGTAGCTGATCAGCCCGAGATCTATGATTTTCATTATTTTTTGGTCGGTTTTGGCGTGTACGGGAGAATTATTGCCTTGGATTTGAGATCAGTCTTCGGCTTTTCAGGCCATGTCGGAATAAACGTTTGGCCCGGGAAGAGTGACCGGGTCTTCGGGGGAATGTCAATGAGAGTCAACCCGCGGTCGGAACAGGCGTATTGGCCTCTGTTGCCGTGCAGTTTGAATGGTTCGGATATAGCCCGAACTGCTCCCCAGCTGTCACTGCCCTTTTGGGAGAAATAGAGAAAGTTAAGGGTGACGTTGTCCTTTTCAAGCTCTGCATCTTTTGAAATCTTTTCCAGCCATTTCGGAGCATCTTTCACAGAGAAGTTGAAGTGACACCACGGGGCACTCTGGGCCATGGCAGGCATAGGACATTCTTCACAGTGCGGGCAGGGGGCGATGGGCTTGAAGCCCTTCTCAAGCATTTGTGTACGCATTTCACAGATAATACGTCCGGTCATACGTACGCCTGTCTCGATCAGCAGGATACGGCCAGTGTCTTTTGTCGAACTCACAATGTGTTTCGACAGCATTTCAGCCTGTGTGCGCGTGGTTCGGCCTGACCAGTCCAGTTCGTTGAATGCGTTGGCGACCATGAGCAGGTCGACTTTTTTATGGAGTCGATCCGTGAACCGGGCTTTGACGGTTTTGATGCGCCACGGGGAGTCTTTTCCTGCCATGGCGTGAAAAAGTTTGAGACCTGTCTGCATGGATTTGGGGGAGAGGTCCATACAGGTGAAGTTGAGCTTGCGGGTGCGCAAATGTGGGCGCGACATCCACAGAGCCAGCACGGCAGTCAATGGACCAGAACCGAGATCGGCTATTTCGCCACCGTCAGGGATATCCAGTTCCAGACCGGCAAACAGCCGGGACATGCGATACAGGTTCCAGGGCAGGAAATAGTAGAGATACGGCGACAGGAATTTGTCGTCGGTCATGTATTCCTTGCGGCGTTGGGTGCGCTCATTGGTAAGACCTCGCGACATGTCCCTGATGTCATATTTTAGGTGGTCGCGGTGTTTGCCTTTGAGGGGCCATACCTTTTTCAGGTGAGCACCGAAACGTTCCAACTCTGACGCATTCTTCGGGGTGAGATTGGGAAAGAGTCCATCAATCGACATAGCTAAACCGCATCCTTTGTATAAATTCATCACCAAATCCCGCATCGTTTGTCAGGTCTAGCTGGATCATGGTGTCGGGCAGGGCTTCGGCGAATTGCCGGGCCTGCTTGCTCGTGGTCAGTATTTCAGTTCCTCGCAGGGAGGAGTTGCCTGCCTTAATTGCTTTGTTTTTGCAACCTGCGGGCAGGAATCCGAGAGTTTCTAGATCACCCAGGCTCACATATTCGCCCAGTGCTCCGGCAATGTAAATTTTTTTCAGACCTGCCGGACCGAAGTCGGCAGCGTTAAGCAGAGCGGACATGGCCAGATTGAAGGCTGCTTTTACTTTGAGGATTTCTTCGATGTCTGAAGCAGGAAGGTGGAGCGTGCTGTTGATGACAAAGGCCGGTTCGCCTTGAATGGTTGTCACCTTGTTGGCCAGTTTTGCTGCCAACGGAGTCGAGCCTGTACAGAATTGCCCTGATTCGTTTACCACGCCATGCTTGCGCAGGATGGCGACGAGCGAAAGATATCCTGTACCGGTCATGCCGATTCGCTCGGAGGCTGTGTCGTCGAAATAGAGTGCTTCAAGACCACGAGGCGTCAGGGTGAATCCGGTGATGGCTCCGGGGCTTGCGGTGCGTCCAAAGGAGAGTCCAACACCCTCAAGAGCTGGTCCCATGGGGACACTGGCACAGAATCGTTTGTTCGGGGACAGGGCGAGGATGAATTCTCCATTGGTACCGAGGTCGGCCAATAGAAATGGGTAATCGGTCGTTTGTCCGTATTCCAGCGCAGTTAGTCCGGCGGAAAGATCTGCGCCTACAAACGGTGCGAGTAGGGGCGGAATGTATACAGCCGGTAGCTCGGTTGTCAGGTGTTGTTCGTCTCCACCAGTGTAAGACAGTGTGTACGGCGCGGTGGCGAGGTCGTCCGGTTTCATGCCGAGCAGGATGTATGTCATGACCGAGTTGCCGGAAATAACGAGCGAGGTACATGAGCCGACGAGCATGGCAGCCGTTGTCTGTACCAACTCTGTGAGTCGATCAAGAATGAGAGCGCGTAACACGGTCCGCCCTTCCGGGGTGGCCGCGACCGCCAATCGAGACATGACCTCGGAACCGAGACCTGTCTGCGGGTTGAGTTCCTGTCCCGATGCCACGGGAATGTCATTAACAAGGGCAGTCCAGTGAATGGACGTGGTGCCGAGATCGACGGCCAGAGAAAAGTTTCCGGTTGTGTCTGCAAGGGTGTGCTTGGTCGGTTTTGAACGTATCGGTTCCGGCAGTTCAATGTCACATGATTTTGACGGGTGCAGACAGGCGAGTCGCCAGCCTTGAGCAACTGCTTCATCGCCGAGTTTTTTTATTTCGTCGGCAGTATGCATCGGAGTATCATTAACATAGCGCACCCGGCACAGCCCACATTTGCCTAGTCCTGAGCAAAGTGGCACGCCATACCACAGGCCACCCAAAAAAATGGTGCGGGCCAAGGTGTCGCCGGAGTTCGGCTCAAGGGCGATATGTTCGCCGGTATGTGTATGAATGCGTATACTCACCATGTTCTCCGTTAGTGTCGGGAGACTATCTTATGGGCCGAGCCATGTAAATGTTGTTAGACGCTCTTGGCAGTGGGGGGCTGGCCTGTTATCATTGTACCCGTAAGGGAAAAACGTGTTCAAAAATCCATTTAAAGTATCGGTCAAACAATCTTCTGGTAAGCGTATCGCTTATCGCGCCAAGATCAGTGGTTTGCACGTCAAGGTTGTCGGGCGGCCTTCCGTGTATTCGGTTTCGGATTTGAGTCCTACGGGGCTTGGATTGTCCGGTTCCACGGGTATGCGCGAGGGGGATGTTTTTGTCTTGAGTTTGTATCTAAAAGGAAAGCGGGTGGCCACTGATCTTCATGCCAAGGTTGTTCGGGCCAAGCAAATGTTTACCGGTCTGGTTTTCGTCAATCCTGACAGACGGCAGATGGATGCCTTGCACGCTCTGGTGCTTGAAGAGCAGAAAGAACAGGCGGAAGAGCGGAAAAAGATTCGATACAGGTTTGATTAGCAGCGGTTCATGCGTTTGAGCGCGTCATCCAGATGCTTGAGCCAAATATCCACCAGCCGGTCGTATTCTCCGGCACCTTTCAACAGCGGTTCACATTCGATACCTGCTGCCTCAAGGCGGGATTTCCAGCTTGTCTCGGAGTCGCCGATCATGTCGCGTGCAACGTGCCAGCCCGCTCCGAACAGGAAGGGAACAAGGTACGCCTTTTTGACATCGTCCGCTTTGAATCGTTCAATAACGACATCGATGCCCGCTTCTTTCTGATGTTCCATGACTCCCATGTGTACGGTCTTGTCCCGTTTCTGGAAGGCGCGATGCATGGCCTCATAGTAGATGCTGCCGTCATGCCGGGTGCCATGCCCCATGAAGAGCACTGCGTCGTTTTCGCCTTTACCTTCTTCTGCGATAGACATGATGATGTCGGCTACCTGCTCAAGACCTGTCTCACCTGCCACCAAGGGGAAGCCCACCTCTACGCGGTTGAAGCCGCCTTCCTTGAGCATTTGGTCATTGGCCAGACTGAGGAGTTCATGAAACTCGGTGCCGGGGATGAGGTGGAGTGACTGAATGGCCACATGGGTCACACCGTCTTCAAGGAGCCCTTCAAGTGCCATGGGGACGGAATCCACTGCCTCGCCTGCTTTTTCCATATGACCACGGATGATGCTGGAAGTGTAGGCTACGCGTACTGGCACATCGGGATATGCTTCATTGACCCGTTTGATGATGTGATCGAGAGAGGCCATGGCGTTTTTGTTGCGTGAGCCGAATGCGGCGAGGACAATGGCTGTTTTCATCATTTTTTGTTCTTTTTTACCAATGCCAGCGAAAAATAGTGTGGCGTTTTCGGTGCATCCTTGATGTCCATGAGGATGGATTCGTCATCCATGCCCAACCGGGAGACCAGTACGGTCTTGTCATCCAGACGGAGCCGGGTCAGGGTATCCCGTATTTCTTCAAAGTTTTTATACGCCTTGAGAATAACGGCATTGTCTGCCACGTCAAGCTGTGCTTCCAGTTTTTCCGGGTCTGTGACGCCGGAAGTGATGAGCAGGGATTCTTTGGATTCGCACAGGACCAGTCCTATTTTGGATGCCGCGGCGTGAAAAGAGGTGATCCCGGGGATGGCCTGAAGTTTGATCGACGGGTCTTTGATGAGCAAAGTGCGTTGTAAATATCCATAAGTGGAGTATGTCAGTGGATCGCCCAGCGTCAGGAAGGCCGCGTTTTGGCCGTTATCCAGAACTTCTGCCACAATGTCGGCGTTGGCCGTCCATGCCTTTTCCAACTCGTCCTTGTCCTTGGTCATGGGGAACCCAAGCTGAATGACTCGTACACCTTCCCTGAGGTGCGGTTTGGCAATGGCGTATGCCGTGGAGTAGTCGTTTTTGGTAGATGCGGCGGCAAAGATGACATCGACCTCGCCAAGCGCGCGCACAGCCTTGAGGGTGAGAAGTTCCGGGTCGCCAGGGCCGACGCCTATGCCGTAGAGAATGCCTTTATTCATTACGATATTTCCTTTTGGCAGAGCACTATTACTCGTGCTCTGCTGTGTACCAATGTTAGTTGTGATCTACCCGGTGCAAGAGTTCATGGACTGTTTCGATGCCTTGCAAAAGTCGCATGGTGGGGCGCGATACAAGATGTTCATCTACCAGAAAAACACCGTTGTTCAAGACGGCCATGATGCGGGATGCGGCCGGACCGTTTTTGATGGTGTTGATTGATACCTGATTCATGGGACCTATCTGGGCCAGATAGACATCAATTTTGCTCGATTTTGCCAGCAGTCGTTCCAGTCCATACGAGGCGATGTTTGTGCCACGTCTCGGTCTGGCGTCGGTGGCGACGTTAATTCCGCCCGCTCTTTTGAGAACGAACAGGGGCATGGAGCCGGGGGAGAACGTGGAAAGTTTGGAATGAATGGATTCAAAGAATACCGTGGGGCGTTCGTTGAGTGGAAATTCATTCAGTCGTTTGTCAGCTTCTACCAAGCCGTCCTTGAAATCTTCGATCATATATTCAGCTTGCATTTCTCGACCGGTCAGATGGCCGAGGGTACGCCAGTAGTTGTACATATCGCTGATGGTGTTTGGTTGGAGAGAAACGACCGTGATGCCATGTCGTTTAAGGGTGTTCCATAATGCAGGATAACCACGCTTTAACATGGGGCGGATAAGAATCAGATCCGGCTTGGCTGCAAGAAATTTTTCTACGCCGTCTCGTGCATTAAAAGCGGTTTTTTGCAAGGCAAGGGCCGGGTAGTCTTCGGTTCGACTGACGCCTATTATTTCATCTTTCAGACCGAGGCCAAAGAGGTTCTCGGAATGAGCGGCGTACAGCGATATGATGCGTGTAAACGGTTTATCAAAATTGACAGTTTGCCCGGAGTCGTCGGTGATGGTTCGCGCCAGAGCGGGTGTGCAGAGCATGAGTATGCAGATGAAAGAGAAGAGAATACGAATCAAGAGAGTTCCTTTAAAGCGTAAGAGATGTGCAGGCCTTTGTCCGTGTTCAGGACATGAGCCTGAATGCGGAAAACAGCGTTGATGGTTTCAGGGGTCAGGGTTGTTTCGACGCTTCCATGCGCGTGGACTCGGCCTTTATTCAGGATAACGAGAGTGTCGCAGAAGGCTGCCGCTAGATTAAGGTCGTGTAGTACGGCCACAATGGTCCGGTTTCCTTCGGATGACAGCCGTTTGAGTTCGGTCATGGTGGTCAGCGCGTGGCGAATATCCATGGATGAAGTTGGTTCGTCAAGGAGTAGAGCCGATGTGTTTTGTGCCAACCCTCGCGCCACGACAGTACGTTGCTTTTCTCCGCCGGACAAGTCGGCCATATATCTGTTTTTCAGGTCGCCGAGGTCCATGGATTTTAGAGATTTTTCGACGATGGAGAGGTCTTTGTCGGATGGTCGGGCAAACCGTTGGATATGTGGATGACGCCCCATGAGTACTGTTTCGAAAGCTGTGAATGGAAAATTGAAGTCGAGTTCCTGAGGGACCAGAGCACACTGCCGGGCAAGTGTCTTTGGGGTGATGGATGTCACCGGAGTTGTGTTGAGTTCAACGGTTCCGTTTGTTGGAGAGCTATGTCCGGCCAACAGGTCAAGCAAGGTGGATTTACCACTGCCGTTGGGGCCGACAATGCCGTATAAGTGGCCTGGCTCAAAGGCAAGGTTGATGTCGCGCAGCACCGGGGTGTCGGTGTAAGCGAAGGAAACAGTATTGAGTGTGAAGGTGGCGGTGTGCATGGGTTACCCCCGGCGCCTTTTGGAGCGGGTGAATATCCAACAAAAGATCGGGCCACCGATGAGCGCGGTGAGAACGCCAATGGGAACTTCATGGGGCAAACCTGTGCGGGTCAGGGTGTCGGCTGCGAGTAATAGTATAGCTCCGCTCAAGCCTGAGGCTGGAAGAAGCCAGCGGTTGTCCGGCCCGATAATTATGCGCATGAGATGAGGAATAATTAATCCCACGAAGCCGATAACCCCGGAGACAGAAACGCAGACTGCGCTGATGAGGGAGGCCGTGACCAGAAGTGTGAGACGAACTTTGCCCGTGTCCACACCCAGACTTTTGGCAGAGCGAGACCCCAGACTCATGATGTTGAGGTCTCGGGCGAAAAATAGGCAGACCGCAAAGCCGAATATACCGGTTCCGGCGGTCAGGATGACGTCAGTCCAGGTGCGGGCTACGAAGCTGCCCATAAGCCAGAACACGATCACTGATACTTTTTCGTCGGCCAGATATTTGATGCAGCTCAGTCCGGCGGACAGAATGGCGGAAACAATGACGCCTGCCAGGATCAAGTTAGTGGGCGACAACTCTCCGTCGCGCCCTGACATGGCGATGACCGCGAAAAGCGTGGTCGTTGCTCCGGCAAAAGCCATGAGCAACAGTGTTGCCTGCCCGAAGAATGACAGGCCAAGCAAAAGGCTCAAGGCCGCTCCGAATGCTGCGCCGGAAGAGACGCCCAGCGTGAAAGGATCGGCCAGTGGGTTGAGGAGTAACCCTTGAAACACTGTGCCGGCCACTGCAAGGCCAAAGCCCACAGCTGTGGCAGTGAGAATACGGGGAAGACGTACTTCGAAAATAACGCTTGTTTTGAGCGGGTCTATGGAGTCCGTCGCCCCTCGCAGAGCATCCGTCAGCGCTGTCATGACTTCACCCGGTGAGACCGGAATGAAGCCAAGACCGGTAGCAACGATCACCAACGCGGCCAGTGAGACTGCGAGCAGAGTGAGGGTTGCCCCTTTGCTGATGGATATACGAGAAGCGACGGTCATTATATCTTTTTAGGGAAGCATGTGCGTTTGAGCCATGGCGTCTTTCAAGTGGCGTACGTAAATGTCAGCCCATGTGTCGACAGAACCGAGACCGCTCAGGTCGATGGTTACGTCAAAACCCGCCTTGGTCAGCATGACTTTCCATGCATCGTCTTCGTCACCGGCCATATCGTTGGAAGCGTGGTCGCCTGCAACGATCATGAAGGGCTTGAGCAGGATTTTTTTTGACCCTGAAGCTTTGAGGTTTACCAGCATGTCATCGAAAGCAGGATAGCCTTCAACGCAGGCCACAAAGATTGGGTGACCGTATGTTTTCTGCATTTCACTTTGGAACTGGGCGTAAATGCCGGTGGAGAAAAAATCGTTGCCGTGTCCCATGTAGACAAGAGCAGCATTCATTTTTTTGGCGGCATCGACGTCAGCTTTGAGAGCTTTGGTGGCATCGGCGATGTCGTCAGTGTACGGATACACATCTCCGGGCATGCCCAGAGCCGGACGGCCAAGGCGCAAGCTTTTGAAGGGAACGGATTTGGCCTTGAGGGCGCGAATGGAGCGCAAGCCGATCATCGTTTGGGTCAAGTCGGAGAATTCTTCACCGGCAAAAACATGAAGGGACTGCACCGCAATAGCCTTGTAGCCTTCGTCCTGAAGGTCGGCGATGGTTGCCAAAGGACCTTTGACGCTGAGGATGTCAGCAGGCACACCGGCATTTTTTTTCTGCCATGCCGTGTCGTTTTGGCGTTCATGCCAAATGTCACGGATGATGCTTGAGGTGAAAGCGAGTTTGACCGGAGTATCGGGGTAGGCCTTTTCAACTTTGTTGCGAATGTTCAGGATGGATTTGAGTGCTTCGGGATACGATGTTCCGAATGCGGCCAGGACGATAGCGTCTTTGACCGGGCCTTTTTCATGATGTCCGGCCTGCGCCGGGGCCACCATGAGGACCGTGAGAAGACAGGAGAAAAGTACGACATTGAGTCTGTGGATAGACATGACAACTCCAAGAGAGGCTGATTGGGGGAAATGAGAAAACCCTTCCTCGACGATTTTCGAGGAAGGGAAACCGTTTTATCCCTTCGTACCTGTAGTGGTAAGCCCTCGTACCACCGAGGCAAAACCTATGGCTTTCTAGGCAGGTCTTCCGGCTGGCCCCTTCTACTTTCGCCTTCCCAAGGAGAGTCCTCAGTGGCATGAATGAAAGCAGTCTGGCGGGGCGTCACGGCGGCGGGTCCGCTCCCGATTTACACGGGATTCCCTATGAAGTCCTTTCGGACACCTAGAAGGGGTCTACTATGCTTGTAGAGCTGATCGTGTCAAGCTGGCTGTAGCTCCCTGTTCCATACGTTCTTGAAAATGCTGGATCATTTTTTCAGTGTCGATAACCAATGCGTCGGACTCACCCATCATGCCGTAACCGAGGATAGGGATATGGAAGATTTCTTCCACCGGGACTGTGAAGCCCGTGATGACTACTTGCTGTTGTTTGAGCACTTCATCGACCAAAACGGCTGCTTTGTAATCACCTACGCGGACGACAATGGCCTGAGCCATTTCTATATTGTTTTGTTCTGGAATCAGGTCCAGAAGGTCTGCCAGTCTAAGTAGTGAATGAACTTCTCCACGGACGTCCACGGTTTCTCGTCCATCGGGCAGCGCGACCACGTCGTTGAGGCGTGGCATGTAAATCTCCATCACATCCCTGCTGGGAACGATAAAGGTATCTCCACCAACTTTGCAGACCAGGGCTTCGACGATGCCTTCGTTGGCTGAGCGATCGAGAGGGATTTCAATGGTAAAGGCTGCCCCTTTGCCCAGTGTACTTTCGATTTCAACATCGCCGTCCAGCGTTACTTTGATGGCGTTGACCACCGCGTCCATTCCGACACCGCGGCCTGATACATCCGTGACCTGTTCAGCTGTGGAAAAGCCGCTCTGGAGGACGAACTGGAGGATTTCTTTTTGTTCGTATTCAGTTTCGGGGTCAGCCAGTCCTTTTTCAAGGGCCTTGGCGAGAATCCTGTCTGGATCAAGTCCACGACCATCATCCTTGACTTGAATATAGGCGTTATCACCTTTACGCCATGCAGCCAGAGTGACGACACCGGCTTCTTTCTTTCCGGCGTTTTTACGACCTTCAGGGTCTTCCAGTCCGTGATCCACAGCGTTTCTCAGCAGGTGGACCAATGGTTCATTGAGGCTCTCAACGATGGTCTTGTCCAGAGCGAGTTCATCACCTTCGACAACGAAGTCGAGTTTTTTGCCGATCTTTTGGCTCAGACTCTTGACCAGACGGTGCATGGGCATAAAAATTTGTTTGAGTGGTACCAAACGGATGGCGTTTACTTCTTGCTGGAGTCTGCTGATGACATTGTCGAGCTCGCGCAGGGAAGAGGCCACCTGATTCATGTTGCTTGCACCACCTTGGGCGATGACTGCGTAAGTGACCATGAGTTTACCCACCAGTTCGATCACTCGGTCCAGTCTGTCTGTACTGACGCGGATGGATGAGATTGCCTGTGCGGAAGGCTTGGCTTCCGGTTTGGCCTTTTTAGACTCGGTTTTTTCTTTTTCCTTGGGTGCATCAGCCTCTTTTTCCTGTTCGACTTCGGCTGTTGTCGTGGTTGGTTCTTCAAATGCCATGGCCGCTTCGGCTTCAGATTCTTGGACAACAGGTTTGGATTTGGTTTCGATCTTGGCCAGAGCGTCGGCACTGTTGTCGAGCAAGCCCCCCAGAGCGAAGAAGAATTTTTTTTGTGCTTCACAGATACCGAGCATTGCGGTGGTGATGTCTGCGTTGACAGGAGCAATCCCGTCCGAAAGCATGTCGAGAATGGCGATGACTCCGACAGAGGAGAGGCGCATATGCGACAGGCCGAGTGCATCGACAACCTCTCCGGCTCCCTGGCCGGTGGCGTCTACTTCGAGGATCTGTTTTTCTATGTCCTCAATGCACTGAATAATGCTGTCCTGCATGAATTTCCCCTTATTGAGTCGTGAAATAGGTGTCTTCGTCCGGGTAGACGGCAATGGTCTGATCGAATCCCCAGGAATACAATGTTACTTTGGCATCTGGTGTGAGATTGCAAGCGGCAATCTTGAATGTCGTCCCCATACTGGCCACAGCACCCCAGGCTCTGGAGCCGAAAGTCAGCACTTCGGAGAGGTCGAGCAGAATGGAGTCGCCCGGTTCGACTCCCAGAATTGCAGAAATGATCGGTTTGAAGTGTATGTCTTGATGGACGCGGATGTCTTTGACGCGGATGATGGTCACAGTGTCGCGTATTTCCACTTCGACGCCTGCACCAAGAACTTCGGCCTCGGCTATACCGCTGCTCGAAGCTTCGGTTATGAGGGAGAGGACTTCTTCCTGTTCTTCTACGTCGAGGTTGTCGTCACGGAGTTGCTCAAGAACCTGAAAGATCATGTTCACACCCCGCGAAAGCAGGGTGACGTTCTCCGAAGAGGATTCCACTTCACCAGACTGGACCTTTTTCAGGAAGTCTTCGATTTTGTGGGTGAAGTGAGATGCTTCTTCAAAACCCGCCATGAATCCGGTCACGCCCTTAATCGTGTGCAACGGGCGTGCGAGTATCTCGATGCCTTCGCCGAGGTCGGCACCTTCAAGCATCTCAAGCCCTTCCATGACTTGGGGGTAATATTTGTCGTTGACCTCGGAGAAGAACTCTTCGATCATAGGATCTTCGCTCATGAGCTATCCTTGGCTACTTGTTCAAGAGTCCGAGTTTTTCCAACTCATCATACAATCTTTCTTTAGCAATCGGCTTGACGATGTAAGCTGAAGCTTCACCGTCGTAAAAAGTTTTTATGACCGTTTGAGGGTCGTCGAGGGCCGTGGTCATTATGACCTTGACCTTTGGTTTATAGCCTCTGTCCGTTTCAATGGATCGAATTTTTTGCAGCGCTTCAATCCCATCAACTTCGGGCATCATGATATCCATGAGAATGAGATCATAGGGCTGTTTTTCTGCATGACTGATTTTGAATGCCTCTACTGCTTCTCTTCCATTGACAACAATGTCCACTTCAAAAAGGGTCATCAAAAATGAACGGAGGACCTTTCGGCTGAGAAATTCATCTTCAACAATAAGTGCGCGCATCATTTTCTCCGGTTATAACCTGATGGAAAAGGGCTTGTTACTCTCTTCTCGACCTTAAAATAGAAAAAAGTCAATATGATGATAAAAAATTATCATACGTATGACATACGTGTTTTTTTGTCTTTTGGACACCCTCTCATGAGTTGTTCACACTTGCAAATCTGCGTGAGAATCGTTACCAACCCGCATGTCTCGCGAAATAACAGAGAAAAGAAAACAACGGATCGATCAGGTTCTAGCCAGACGGCAGAAGGATCTGACTATGGTTATGGACAACATTTGGGATCCGCACAATGTTTCGGCTGTGCTGAGAAGTTGTGACGCTTTTGGCGTGTTCGGAGTCCATTTGTACTATACCACATCGGAGTGGCCGGACTTGGCCAAGAAAAGTTCGGCATCCGCAAAAAAGTGGATTCAGCGTACCCGTCATATTGATGCGGCGAGTATGGTGGACGACTTACGCGGCCAGGGAATGCAGATTCTCAGGACTGGATTCTCCGAAACGGCAAAGTCTGTTACCGCTTTTGATTTTACCCGTCCCACGGCAATAATATTGAGTAATGAGCATCGGGGAACTTCTCCTGAACTGGCCGAGTTAATTCAAGATGAGATATACATCCCCATGCACGGTATGGTACAGAGCTTTAATGTTTCTGTGGCTGCGGCTATTATTTTGTACGAAGCCTCAACACAGCGGGATCGAGCCGGTATGTATGAAACCTCTTCGTTTTCCGAAGATGAACTCGAAACGCTGAAAGCTGAATGGTATACGCGATAGGAGTATAATTATGCATGATTTACTGAAGGTCATGAACTCCGGCGGCGTCGTTCTCTACCCTACTGAGACGTTGTATGCCGTAGGATGTGACGCAACAAGTCAGGAAGCGTGTGAAAAAGTGGCGACCATCAAAGGTCGTGCAGAAGATAAACCACTTCCGTTGATTATCGGTGGCATGGATATGCTCGAACTGGTTACCGAGGAGAAGTCCTCTCATTTGATTCATTTGGCCGAACTTTTTTGGCCTGGTCCTTTGTCCATTTTGGTCAAGGCGTTGCCAGAATTGCCGGAACTGTTGTCTGATGATGAGGGATATACTTCAGTTCGATATAGCGGACATCCATTCGCCGCAGAGTTGTCCCGTCGTATGAAGAGGCCACTTGTTGCCACCAGTGCAAATATTTCTGACAAGCCCTCGGTGGCTCTTCCCGAAAGCATTGATTCGGAATTGCTTGAACTGGTTGATAAGGCCTACCTTGATCCGCCGTGGCCCCGTGGTAACAAGCCTTCAACGGTTGTCCGGCTGGTTGGTGCTTCTCAGTTGGAAGTTCTCAGAGAAGGTGCGGTGACCGTCAAAATGCTTTGCGACAAAGGATATTCCGTTTCCGTGAAGACATCGTGATTTTGAGTTTATTATTGTTTTAGATCGGCTTCTCTCCATTATGGAGGGAAGCTTTTTTTTGATGGAGATGAAAGAGTTGAAACCGTTTTGCATGTCTTTTGGTGTCTAGGGGTAAAAATTTGTACTCGAACACACGATAAATGGCGTTTTTCCCGAAGCGGGTAAAAAAAATTGTACTGTTTTGGCAAACAAAGTCGGAGTATGAAATTTAAAATGTTTTTTTAAGCAACTGATATAATAGTATTTATCTAAATTTTATACTTTTTTTATTCGTTTGGCACGAGGGTTGCTATATTAAAAGTATCTTCCTTCTTTATTTTGCACACGAGAAATAAAAGGCTTCACCGGACGGTCCGATGAAGCCTTTCTCGCGTGGTGTGAGTAAACTTTATTTATTGAATAAAATTAGATAGTTAAAAGTTTTTAAGATGTTTTGATTCCGTCCTTGTGTATGGGCCTTGATGTGAGTCGCTGGCTGTTTCTTCGTAAACGGGGCGGTTAAAAAAATTGAATTTTGATTCACTGTTTGACTTGGTTGTCCGGTTTATGGAGACTTTACTAAAGTGAACCTGTGATCTGGAGTCTGTCATGGTAAAAATTCGACCGTGTCCCCATTGCGGTGAAGAAATTGAAGTCTATCGAAATCCCACGCCCACCGTGGATGTTGTGATTCTCATGTCGTCTGCCGAAGGAGATGGCGTGGTTCTCGTTGAGCGTAAGAATCCTCCGCTTGGTTGGGCATTACCTGGTGGGTTTGTGGATTATGGTGAGTCTTGTGAGGATGCGGCTATCCGTGAGATGAAGGAAGAAACTGGGCTGGATGTGGAGTTGATGGGGTTGCTTGGAGTTTATTCTGATCCGGATCGCGACAAGCGGCAACATACCATGAGCGTGGTGTACATCGGCGTACCCAAAGACCCGTCGGCATTGGCTGCAGGTGATGATGCCGCTAAGGCAGAAGTCTTTCCATTGGGTGAATGGCCTGAGTTGACCTTTGATCATAATAAGATCTTGGGCGACTTCATGACGTATGTTTCTGAGAACGGTGGAGAAGGGTGTGTTGACGGCTTTCCGACTCAGGCGTAGTTCTCACGCGGATGTTTCATAACCATTTTAAACGAGTTGAATAGATAGTATCATGCGCACATTGTGTATCACTCTTGGCGACCCGTGCGGTCTCGGCCCTGAGCTTGTTGTCCGGCATTTTGTTGATGCTCCTTCGGTCACTGATCGATTCTTGTTGCTTGGACCGCTTTCGGCAATGGATAGGGAGCTTGAAAGAGTCGGTGAGATCCGTTTCTTCGAGGTACTGGATGATCCGGCACAGATCAGCGAAAAAAATGCGGGAGTTTATCTTTTTGAGCCTGCGACACTTTTCGGGTTGGAGTATCCTCTTGGGCAGGCCTGCACCAATGGAGGCAGGGCCGCCGGAGTCAGTTTGGATATGGCGGTCGAGGTACTCAAATCCGGTCTGGCTGATGGTTTACTTACTTGTCCATTGAATAAGGCCATGCTTCAGTCTGCTGGATTTGATTTCCCGGGACATACGGAATTTTTGGCTGAAAAACTTGGTGTGGGTGCGGATCAGGTTTGTATGCATCTGTGTGGTCATGATCCAGATGATGATAGGCCCAAGTTGCGTGTGAGTCTGGCGACTACCCACCCGCGTCTCAGTGATGTTCCGGCGCTTGTGACCGAGGAACGGCTGTTGCGTTGTTTGCATCTGACCACTGACTTTGTGCATACGTTGGGGCTTGAAGGCCCTGTAGGTGTGTGTGGCCTCAATCCTCATGCCGGTGAGTCTGGTCGAATAGGGGATGAGGAAATCAAGACTATTATTCCCGCCCTTGAAACGGCGCGTCGTGAAGGGCTTGATGTCGTTGGTCCTATTCCGGGTGATACCATTTTTTACTTTGCGGCCAAAGGTGAGTATTCGGCTGTGCTTGCCATGTATCACGATCAGGGTTTGGCCCCGCTCAAGCTGTTGCATTTCAGTCAGGCGGTGAATGTGACTCTTGGGTTACCGTACCCTCGTACTTCGCCGGACCATGGTACAGGATATGATATCGTGGGCACTGGTGAGGCATCCATACAGAGTTTTCGGGCTGCTTTGGATATGGTACAGCGGCTTGTTGAGGCAAAGGGGTAAATCATGGCACAACGATGTATTCTTTTGGATCGCGACGGGACTATTATTTTTGATAAGCATTATCTGCACGATCCCGACGGTGTGGAATTGTTGCCTGGAGCCGCGCAAGGGCTTTTGCGGATGCAGGAGATGGGATATTCTCTGGCCGTGTTAACCAATCAGAGCGGTGTTGGGCGCGGGTATTACAACGAGACGTCCGTTCGTGCCTGTAACGATCGTATGGCCGAACTACTTGCGCGGCATGGTGTTATTCTCAATGGTGTTTTCTTTTGTCCTCACACGCCTGAAGATGGATGTGATTGTCGAAAACCGAATCCAGGTCTCATGGAGCAAGCTGTTCAAGCTTTAGGGTTTGATCCGGCTGAGAGTTACATGATCGGGGACAAGCAGGCAGACATGGGAGTGGGGCAAGCAACTGGTGCGACGACTATTCTTGTGCGAACCGGCAAAGGCGCTGAGCATGAGGAGTTATGTCAGAACTCGGCTGACCATGTTGTCGATGATTTGCAGGCTGCTGCCGATATTATCCAATCTTTCGAAAAGAATTAAGAAGCCTTCGGCGACCAGAGGGGGGAATCTCTTGAAAGAGGTTCTCCTCTCTGGTTCCGCTGAAAGCGACTCTCGCTAGGGCCGTCTGAGACCAAAAAAAGGCTCCGTTTCGGGAGCCTTTTTTTTGAGTGATTTATACAGACGAATTTATTGCGTCGTTTTCTTTTGGGCAAATTTGAGCATTTTGACGGCTTCGGCGAATTCCGGGTTGAGATCCACCGCCACTTGTGCGGATTGCGCCATTTTAGGCCATTTCTTCCAGTCGAAGTAGAGACGGCCCATGTTGTAGTGGAGATACTCGTCTTCGTTGGTCAGTGTCAGGGCCTTGAGATAGTACTTTTCAGCGGTTTCAAAGTCCTTCATTTTGCGCAGAACCATGCCGATGCGATTGTACAAGTGGATGGCGTTGGGGTCGTCCTTGAGGGCGTCGTCCAACATTTCATACGCTTCTTTGTATCGTCCTGCATTGAGATAGCGGTCAGCGATGTCTGCCTTGAGGTCGGTATCCCCTCCAAAGTCGGTGACAAGCTGATTGAAGGTCGATGTGGCTTTATTCCAATCCTGACCATCCAGATGTTTCTGGCCTTCTTCAAGGGCAGCTTTTTTCTGCGTTAGAATGGCCTCCATGTCATCTTGGACCGATTCATTGAGAGCCTTTTGCAGTTCTTGCAATAGTTCACGCATGGCATCGAGCAGGGCACGTTCCTGCCCTGGTTCATAGCTTATGACTAAAGGATATATCTTACGGAGTTCGCCATCCGAGTTGAGCGCGTAGGTGACCTTGCGCAAGATATCTTCGAATTCTTCCCGTTCGTTTTTCAGGACTTGATTCTTGAGAAAAAGAATCAGGCCGTCATGAATAGCTTGAACAGCGGGCATGTATTTGCCCTTTTTCAGAAGAGTAGGGACGGAATTCATCTTCTTGCGTGATTTAATCAGATCCGTGGACATACTGTGATCCTGTTTGGGGTCTAAATTCCGGTACTTTTCCGAACCATATCACGAAAACGAGCAAAGAAATAGCGGCTGTCGTGCGGTCCGGGACCTGCTTCGGGGTGATGTTGGATAGCCAAAAGCGGTTTTTCCTTGTGCCGGAAACCTTCCAGAGTGTCGTCATTGAGATTCTTGTGGGTGGGTTCCAGGAAGTCCAACCCTTCGATGTCAACGCAGAAACCGTGGTTCTGTGAAGAAATCTCAATCTTCTCAGTGTGCAGATCAATGACCGGATGGTTACAGCCGTGATGGCCGAACTTGAGTTTGAAAGTTTTGCCGCCCATGGCCAGACCGAGAATTTGGTGGCCGAGGCAAATGCCTGCGATCGGGTATTCGTTGGACAGTTCCTTGGTGGCTTGGACTGCGGTTGCAACGGCAGCCGGATCGCCGGGGCCGTTGGATAGGAAGATTGCATCCGGTCCGAGTTCTCGTACCTGTGCCGCAGTGTAGTGCGAGGGCAGGACGATCATGTCGAAGCCTTCGGCAGCCATGAGGCGTAGGATGTTCCATTTGATGCCGAAATCGAACACGGCCAGCTTGGGGCCTTTGCCCGCCCATGCGAAATTCTTCATGTCGTCAATGTAAATCGGCTTGGTGCCGTCCCAGGTGTAAGGGCGGTCACAGGACACGCGGTCGGCCAGATTCAAACCTTCCATGTTTTCAATGGATTGGGCTTTTTTGACGAGTTCTTCGGGGTTGACGTCACCGGTGGCAATGTATCCACGCTGTGCGCCATGCAAACGCAAATGGCGTGTCAGGGCGCGGGTGTCGATGCCTTCGATACCCATAACACCGACTTCGGTCAGATAGTCGGGCAGAGACATGGTGGATCGCCAGTTGCTCGGACGTTTGCAGCATTCCTTGACGATGAAGCCACCGACTTGGACCTTGTGGGATTCCACGTCCTCGGGGTTCACGCCGTAGTTACCAATAAGCGGATAGGTCATGGTGACCATCTGCCCGGTGTAGGATGGGTCGGTCAAAATCTCCTGATAGCCGGTCATGCCGGTATTGAAGATAACTTCGCCGCTGGCTTCGCCCTGTCCGGTGAAACTCGTCCCCTTGAAAATGGTGCCGTCTTCGAGGGCAAGTATCGCTTTCATCAATCGTTCTCCAGAATGTTCTTCACAGTTGCGAGATCGTTGGGCCTGTCCACGCCGTGGCAGGTGTGCCTTGTCTCAGTCACATAAATATCGATACCGTCTTCAAGCAGACGGAGTTGCTCCAGCTTTTCACGTTGTTCCAATGGGCTTGGTTCGAGACTGCCGAACCGCTCCAGAGCCTCCATGCGGAATGCGTACAGCCCGATGTGGAGAAGGAATCCGTGCATTTTTTCATCGCGATCATGGGGGACGAGGGAGCGAGAAAAGTAGAGTGCTCGTCCATTTTTTGCTCGAACAACCTTCACCCGATCGGGGGAGAGGGCTTCGTCTTCACCTATTGCTGTCGCCAGAGTGGTCACTCGGACGGTGCAGTCAGTGAAAGGAGTTACAAGTTCGGTCAGCATAATCGGTTCCAGGCACGGTTCATCGCCCTGAATGTTGACCACCACGGCCTCGGAATCGATGTTGAGCTTCCGTGCGGCTTCCAATACCCGATCCGTTCCGCTGGAATGGTCGGTCCGGGTCATGACGACCGGCACGTTTAATTTTTCGGCTGCCTCGAATATGCGAGCATCGTCAGTTGCTAGGGTAACGCTTGTCATTTGAGGACATTGTGCGGCTCGGGAGTAGACGTGCCAGAACATGGGCATGCCTTTGATTTCAACCAGAGGTTTGCCGGGAAAGCGGGAGGATTCATACCTCGCCGGGATTATGCCGTGACATTCGGGAAATTCGCTCATCTCGTTCCGTGGTGCGTTCTTAGTCTTTATTGAGAAAATCAGCAACCTGTTTGCAGACGGCTTTCGCGCCGCCCTTGTGGTTTGCTATATATTCTTTTGCCAGCTTGGCGACACTGCGTCGAGCAGGAGTTTTGTCCAGAATTGACATCAATGCGTTTTGTGCTGCTTGCCAATCTTTGGTTTCCACCGCCAGACCTGATTCAAAGATGTCTTTGCCGACCCAGGCGAAGTTCTTCCAGTGAGGGCCGGTAACCGGGGTCACGCCACAGGTCAGTGGCTCTAGGAAATTCTGTCCGCCGAGCGGGGCAAGGCTGCCGCCGACAAAGGCTGCTTGAGCCAATCCATAAGCCGGGACTAGTTCTCCGAAGGCATCCCAGAGAATGACAGTGCCGGGCAGGGCGGGGCCATTGAGACGAGATCTGTGTATCCAGTTCAACCCTGCTGAGTTCATTGCCGTTTCCCATATTTTCATGTGGTGCATGTGTCGCGGGAATAGACCGAGAATTGTTGTGGGGCGTTCGCGCATGAGGCCAGCGGCCAACTTGGTTACTTCCAGTTCTTCCTGTCGGCGCACTGAACCGAAAACGGTGAATGTACTTTTAGGTGAAATAAGGTTTTTGAGCGGGTTGTTTTTTCGGGCCATGGGAGCGGCATCCGCCATGCGGTCGAATTTGATGTTGGGCATGACCCAGACTTTTTCACGACCGAATAGCGTGCCGAATCGCCTGCCGTCAGCTTCGGATACGGCCATGATCGTGTTTGGTGACACTGCACGAAATAGATCGGGCCATGTCAGATATCCAGCTAGGCTTTTGGTAGACATCCGCCCGTTGGCGAGCAGAATGTTCACCTCGGATTTCTTGCATGCACTCAAGAAGCCGGGCCAGAGTTCCGTTTCAAGGATCAGGGCCAGCTTGGGACGTACATGATCGACTACGCGATCCATCAAATCGGGATCATCAAAAGGGAAATACCATGGCTGAATCGCGAGTCCGGTCTTGCGTCCGTTGATGTCATCTGCGGCCCGAGATAAAGTCTCATATCCTTGCAGGGTGTTGGTGGTGACCAGCACACGCAGACTTTCAGAAAAGGGTGATTTGAGGTTTTTGAGCACTTCCCACGCCAAATATGCTTCTCCGCCACTGGCTGCCTGCATCCAGATGTGGGCCGGGGCGGGGAGGCCGCCGGACAGCGTGCGTTGTTCCCACCCATCCCGGAGGCGAGAGTTCAGCTTCAGGAGCGGTGTCGCGCACTTCCATCCCAGGCTGTATGCCTTCAGGGCCATGCTCACGGATGTCTGAACCATATTAGTGTGTCCTCGTTTCCATGCCCAGTCGGATGAGTTCGGCTATAAGGTCAGTGAAAGAAAGGCCGATGTTGGCCGCGGCACGAGGCAGCAGGCTCGTTGGGGTCATGCCGGGCAAGGTATTGACCTCCAGCAGAAAAGCTTCGCCTTTTTTCGTGACCATGAAATCACCTCGACTGTATCCTGTGAGACCTAGCGCGGCGTGTGCCGTTACCATCTGTTGCTGAATGGATTTGGTGAGAGTTTCGTCAACGGGTGCCGGACAGATTTCCTCTGCTCCATCAGCCGCGTATTTGTTTTCGTAGTCAAAGAAATCGGCGTCACTTTTGGGCTTGATCATTATCAGTGGAAGCGGACGGTCGCCGAGCATACCGCATGTCAGTTCCACACCGGGAATGAATGACTCCACTAAAGCGGACTGACACATGGAAAAGACCTTATCAAGTGCTGCCGGGAAATCTTCAATGCGTTTGACCAGCGACATGCCGAGGCTGGAACCGCCCTTGTTTGGTTTTACGAAAACCGGGAGGTTCAGTTTAAGCTGTGCTTCTCGGCCTTGAGTGGGAGTGACGATCTGCCAGTCTGGTGTTTTAATGCCCTTATCTTCGAAGACTTCTTTGGACGCAGCTTTGTTCAGGGCTAGGTATGACGCGGCGGGACCGGCTCCTTGATATGGGCAGCTTGCCTTGTCGAGCACCGCTTGTACTAATCCGTCTTCACCTGGAGTGCCGTGCAGGTTGATGAACGCAAAGTCCGCCTGTTTGGCTGTTGCCAATAGGTTTTTGAAATCATCAGCAGGGTCGAAGAAGGAAACGTCGTGACCGAGTTCGTCCAGGGCCATTCGAATCTTGGCAGCGCCGGACAGGGAAACTTCCCGTTCGTCAGACCAGCCGCCAGCTATCAAAATCACATGCATTCAAGTCCACCTTGAGCGTATCGCATAAAAGTTTTTCCAGAGTGAGGGCCTGTTCTTCGGTGGCTTTGATCCTGTCCATGAGGTTCAGGGGGATGCCGTACCGTTTGATAAGGTCCTTGAACCGTTCTTCGATGGAGACAAGTTCGGTATGGTTAACGCGTTTGTCTGCATAAATCACGGCCAGTGGGGTGAAGTATTTTTCAAGATCCAGTTCGAACGGCCAGTAGACATGGTGTGTGACCCCCGAAGCAATGGTCGGGTTGTTGGTCAGTTCCATGGCCCAGGCTCCACCGAGCTGGCTATGGTTGCCGCCGTGAAGGATGCAGTAGGTCTTGGCGATATCATGCAGCAGGGCCGACGCACGGACGGTGGCAACATCCACGGGCAGACCGACATCTTTGGCGTGATGAGCCATGAAGGTCGCGATGTTGGCAACCTTCGTGCTGTGTTCTGCCACGTTTTCCAGCATGTCGTATCGAGCCCAGTACTCTGCGCAACGCGCATCGTTCGGGACGGCGAGTGTTGGGTCAAACACCATGCCCGGAGGTGGTGTGAGTGGCGAGCCGTATTGTTCTGCGGCGATATCGGAAGTGTCTTTTTCGCTCATGATTCGGCGGCGTGAAAATTGTTTCAGTTGGGGGGCTGCGTCAGTGCAACCTCTTTAAATTACCTACCAGTACGTTGAGAAAAAATAAAGCTGATGCATAGAATAAAAAAAAGGGATCATTGAATAGCGAGGCCAGAGATATCTCCCTTCTATCGTAATGTCTCTCATGGTATGCTATGTAAAAAGTACAGAAAACCATAAGTTGGTTGTCATGGTATATTTACAAATTGTTTTCGCCCTTACAAGTGTGTGCATCGCGGGCATTGCCTGGGTGATGTGGCGTATATATAAACGGCATCGGCTGCCGGGTGTCAATTGGTGGGCTTACGGAAGTGGGGCCATTGCCTTGACTACTTTGTTGTCTGCAATCAGTGAATATGTCGGCGAGTGGGCAAGGGCTGTGATCGCCCATGTCCTTTTGGTCGGCGGTTTCGGTGCTATTTGGATGGGGACACAGCTGTTTTTTGGCCGGAAGTTGGGGAGATGGTGTTTTATCGCTTTTGATTGTTTTCTAATTACTCTTTGTATCGTCTTTTTTTGGTATTGGCTTATTAACCCTGCGTATCAGCTGCGTCTTGCTATGGGATGTGTATTGCTGCTGTTGATATCCCTCGCCATTTCCCAGACCTTTTTTGCCTTTAGAGTGGGGCAGAGAGCTGTCACCGCGGCCGGCATATATTACAGCGCATTTGCTTTCATTAATGGATTGCGAACTGTCCACATCCTCTTGTTCCCAGAGCCGGACGCCTATTTTTTATCTGGTATGAGTGCAAAGATACTTATGTCATTAATGATTCCCATTCTTCTTGCTGCAATGACGGCACAGCTTTTTATACTTCGGCGCGAGATTTATTCTTCCAGCGAGAGGGAAGAATGAGCATTAAATAATGTTAATGTATGAATACCCGTTCCGGCGTTCTTCCGATAGAGTTGGTTTTTCATTTGCCCCCATCTTTGAGAAGGTATATGACTGTCGCTAATCTCTATGAAATTGACCCACCAATACCATAAAGGATCATGATTTGAGCTTCGAATTCTTGGAAAAATTCCGCGACCCTGAACTGTGCAGGAAAATGCTGGACAGAATGGAGGCCGAGCTTGAGAGCGACCTTCGTTTCATGGAAGTTTGCGGCACGCATACAGTGGCTATTTTTCAGAGCGGACTGCGTTCGCTCCTCCCCAAGAAAATCGTGCATCTGAGCGGCCCTGGCTGCCCAGTTTGCGTGACCCACGAGTCCGAGGTGAATGCCTTTCTGGATCTCGCGGCTAACGAACGCGTCATTATGGCGACATTCGGCGATCTCATGCGCGTTCCCGGCGACAATGGACGCAACTTGAAGAAAGCCGTGGCTGACGGTGCTCGGGTGAAGGTGGTTTATTCTCCCTTCGATACCTTGAAGCTGGCAAAAGAGAACCCCGACGATCTCGTGGTGTTCATCGGCGTTGGTTTCGAAACGACAGCACCGACCATCGCCGCCACCATGAAAATGGCGCGTCAGCAGGGCATCAAAAACCTGCGTATTCTTTGTTTTCACAAGACCGTGCCCCTGGCTCTGGATGCATTGTTGTCTGACGAAGCCATCAATGTGGACGGTTTTATTTTGCCCGGTCACGTCTCTGCCATTATTGGGACAAAGCCTTACGAGTTTATTGCGGAGAAATATAATAAATCCGCTGTGGTCACAGGGTTTGAACCGTTGGATATCCTCCAATCTCTGAATCAGATGATTGATTGGCGCAAAAAGGGTGAGGCTCATGTGGTCAATAACTATACCCGCATCGTGGGTGAAAACGGTAACACCAAGGCCGTTGAGATCATGTATGAGGTTTTCGAACCCACCGACGCCTTATGGCGCGGTATAGGGCTTATTCCCGGTTCTGGTCTGGAAATCAGGGCTGAATGGGAAGAATTCGACGCCAAGAAAGAATTCGGTATCACCATTGAAGATTGTGCCCCTCTCAAGGGATGCAAATGCGGTGACATACTTAAAGGTATCAAGCAGCCCGACGAATGTCCGCTCTTCGGCAAACCGTGTACTCCGGCCAACCCGGTCGGTCCCTGTATGGTTTCCACCGAGGGCAGTTGTGCTGCATATTACAAATACAAACTGGATTAGCCATGTCTGATAAAGTACTTCTCGATTACGGCAGTGGAGGACGCGCTTCACAGCGCCTCATTTCCCAGCTCTTTCTGGGCCATTTCGGCAACGATGAACTGAACCGCCTCAATGATGCTGCGGAATTGTCCATGTCCGGTCGGCTGGCCATGTCCACCGATTCCTTTACCGTGGACCCCATTTTCTTCCCCGGTGGGAATATTGGTTCCTTGGCTGTACACGGTACGGTCAACGACGTCGCCATGATGGGTGCCATTCCCCGATACATGACCTGCGGGTATATTATCGAAGAAGGCTTGCCCATGGATGATCTTGAAAAGATCGTCGAAGCCATGGGTGAAGCTGTACGACATGCCGGCGTGTCCATCGTTTCCGGCGATACCAAGGTTGTCCCCAAGGGGGCGGTAGACAAGATTTTTATCAATACCACAGGGGTTGGTGACATTATCGTGGACCCGGCTCCCAGCGGTGACGCTGCCCGGTCCGGTGACGCTGTGCTCATTTCAGGTACCATCGGTGATCACGGTCTGACCATTCTCGGTACTCGTGAAGGCCTTGAATTTGAGGCCGATGTTCAGTCCGATTCCGCAGCCCTCAACCATTTGCTCGTAAAAATGGTACAGGAACTGCCCGAAGTACACGTCATGCGTGATCCTACTCGTGGCGGTCTGGCAACGACGTTGAACGAGATTACCATCAGTTCCAACGTCTGTTGCGAATTGCAGGAGAACGACATCCCGGTTCGGCCTGAGGTCAAGGGCGGTTGTTCCATTCTTGGTCTCGATCCGTTGTATCTTGCCAACGAAGGCAAGTTCATTTGCATTTTGCCCGAGGAGCATGCCGAAAAGGCCCTTGAGATCATGCGCGCTGATCCGCTCGGTCAGGATGCCTGTCGTATCGGCACCATGACCGACGCCAACCCTGGTAAGGTCGTGCTCGTCACACAGCTCGGCGGTAAGCGCCTGCTGGGTATGCTCGAAGGCGAGCAGTTGCCGAGAATTTGTTAGTTGAACAGCGAATTAATGAATGTAAAAAAAGGCCTCCGGGAAACCGGGGGCCTTTTTTGTTTGGTAAGTTGAGGGTTCTTAATCCGCCGGAGGTATACCAGTCGCTAGCGTAAGGCTCTTTGGCGATCCTGTATGAGTGAGGCTGCTTTTTGTGCAAGATAGGTGATTTCGGGCTTGGATACTTGATCGTCTGCGCCGACGGTTTCGCCTCGGTGTCTGAGTTTCTCGGTAATGAGCGAGGAGAAGAGGATGACCGGTAAGTCTTGGAGGATCGGGTCTTCTTTGATTTTTTTTGTAAGATGATGACCGTCCATCATGGGCATCTCGATATCTGAGACAATGACCTGAACGTAGTCTGTGATAGGACGGTTATCCAAGGCGGCCAGCCGCTTGTATTCCTTGAGTTGTTCCCAACATTCCCGACCGTTGTTGGTTTTTTCGACGCGGAAACCGGCCTGACCAAGCATGTCGCGAATCATTTCTCGAATGAGCGGGGAGTCGTCGGCGATGAGCGCTTTGTATCCGGCGGCGTCGTCGAATTCGACGTTGTCGTCAAATCGTAGCCGCATGTCCGGGTTGAGTTCGGAAACGATGCGTTCGAGATCGAGAATAAAGACTATACGGTCATCGAATTTGACCACGCCGGTAATGGAGTCGGAGGACAAGGCTGAGACGTATTTGTTTGGGGCTTCGACGTCTTCCCAGGAAATGCGGTGAATGCGGGTGACGCCGGAAACCATGAAGGCAGACGTGACCTGATTGAATTCAGTGACAATGATCTTGGGCGGTTCGTTTTCGACACGTTTTTTCTTGAGCCAGATACAGAGGTCGAGCAACGGGATGATTCGGGAGCGGAGGTTGAATGCGCCGAGCACTGAATCATGGGAAGTCTCAGGCATCTCGGTGACTTCTGGCTTTCGGATGATTTCAAGGACTTTGGCGACATTGACGCCGTAATACCCTTTGCGGCTGGGTATCCGTCCTTTATCGTGCTCCAGATCTTCTTGATTTAACTCGGCTTGATCGTCTTCCTTGGGTTCTTCCTCAAGGTAGAATTCCACAATTTCGAGTTCATTGGTTCCGGCCTCTAGCAGAATGTCGGTCGACTCAGTGGCCATGGAGATACCGCTTCCTTGTCAAAAGTATGAAATTATTCAGGGCAGTGGAGATTATGTAAACCCTATTGGCAAATTTCGTCAACTTCCGGTTTATCTGAGATATTGCTAGCCGGTTCCATATTTGCGATGACGCTGGCCGCATTCTCGAGATCTTCCCAGTTTTCGCATTCGAGCAGGGAAGCTCGCAGAACGCGAATACCTCTAAGGCCTTTCGCGTACCGAGGGATGATGGATCGAATTTTACGAAAGGAACGGCCATCGCCTTCATATTGGCGAGTGAGCCGAATATGCTCGCGGACAATTGCGGCCAGGAATTCACCGTCGCGTACAGGAAGTTCCTTGCCCTGTCGCAGGGCGACGTACCGGGCGAATATGGATGGGTCATAGAGTGCACCACGAGCGAACATGATGGCATCGATGCCAGTTTCTTCTATGCAGCGTATACCGTCCTCTGCTGTGAACAGGTCTCCAGAACCAACGACGGGTATGGAAACGGATTTCTTGAGTTCTGCAAGTTTGGACCAATTGGCCGAGCCGGCGAACATTTGTTTGCCGTAGCGCGGATGCATGGTCACCCAGTCCACTCCGACGTCTTCTAGGCGTTTGGCGAGGTCGATGAATACTTCTTCGTCTTTGTTGAAGCCGAGGCGGAATTTGATGCCAACACGACCACCTTCTGGATGTTCGGTTGCTTTTTTGACCATGATGTCAGCCAAATTTACCAGTTTGTCGAGATCTTCCATGAGCTGGACGCCTGAACCGGATTTGAGAACTTTGCGGACAGGGCATCCGGCATTGAGGTCGAAATTGCGGTACCCCATGCCGACTAATTTTTCCATGACCGGTTCGAAATATTCAGCCTCTGCTCCAAAGAGCTGAAGAACCATAGGGTCATCTTCCGGGCAAGTGGCAAGCAGGCGGCGTGTGCCTGCATTTTTGAAGGCCAGGCCTTTGACAGAGACCATTTCGGAGCACCCTACGCTACAACCATACTGCTTGGAGAGCAGGCGGAAGGGGAGGTCGGAATATCCGGCCAGCGGTGCGAGCCATGGTGAGTCGGGGGTGATGGTGAACATATTCATAGTGAAGGCAGATAAGACTTGATACGCCGAGAGTCAAAGAAAAATACTCATGTGATGCATTTTGAGAGGAGTTTTTTCATTGGGTGACCAGTTTTATGCGGGAGATATTCGCGAGGCATTTTGTTGGTGAGAGGGGGCTTCTTATATAAAGTAGTGGTAAAGAGGGTGATCATGATGAAGTTTGCAAAGCCTTTTTGTTGTGTGGGAGCAGTTTAATGAGAATAAATACAGGGGAGGAGTCGATGGATTTGGTGCTCAAGAAGTGAAAAATGATAGTAATTATAAAAAAAAGGAGAAGAGAAAACGATCTGAGTTAAGAAAAAATCAAGCCAAATCAGAGGGCTTTTTGTAAAGGCCTTTAAAGTGTCTTCAAATTCATCAGAAGCGTTTTGGGAGGGCTGAATTGCTTGATAATAGCGGTATAACAGGGAAAGCTGGTAATAGAGCGTTATCTGTGTGATGTTTGGCTGTGAGTGGATTTGCAAATAAATTTAAAAAAATAAGGGAACAGGGTTGACAAACACGGAGAATTATAATTAAACCGGCCCGTCCTTGAGCGGAAGAAACCGATTCAAACGAATTGTAAAAAGGTTTCGAAAAACTCTTGATTTTTGAAATAGTGGCGTATATAGACTTCGTTCCCCGTGAGCTGGCGTAGCTCAATTGGTAGAGCAGCTGATTTGTAATCAGCAGGTTGCGGGTTCAAGTCCCATCGCCAGCTCCAAATAGAATGGTGGGGTTCCCGAGTGGCCAAAGGGAACAGACTGTAAATCTGTCGGCGTTCGCCTTCGGAGGTTCAAATCCTCCCCCCACCACCAAATTTCTTTTTCGAATCACACTGTAGGAGGCCGGTTAAAAGCCGCTGATGGACTACAGAGAGTGAGCGGGAATAGCTCAATTGGCTAGAGCATCAGCCTTCCAAGCTGAGGGTTGCGGGTTCGAGTCCCGTTTCCCGCTCCATTTTAGCCATCTCTCATCCATCTACATTATATACAGTGTGCTTTAGTTCGCGAAGCTCAGTTGGCAGAGCCATCCTTGATTAAGGATGAAATCCTCTGTACAAGACGAGATGTGAACTTCGGTTTGGATGTTTTTGTTGGTTATTGAATTGTTAGAAAGTATTTAGAGAATAAAACCTACACAACTTTATGATTAGGGGGTTACTGTAATGGGTAAAGCTAAATTTGAACGGAGCAAGCCTCACGTCAACATTGGTACCATTGGCCATATTGACCATGGTAAAACCACTTTGACTGCAGCTATCACCAAACTGGCTGCTATGGCCGGTAATGGCGAATACATCGCTTTCGATGAAATCGATAAGGCTCCTGAAGAAAAAGAGCGCGGCATCACCATTGCTACCGCTCACGTCGAGTACGAGACCGAGAACCGCCACTACGCACACGTAGATTGCCCCGGTCACGCCGACTACATTAAGAACATGATCACAGGTGCTGCCCAGATGGATGGCGCTATCCTGGTCTGCGCAGCCACTGACGGTCCCATGCCTCAGACTCGTGAGCACATCCTGCTCGCTCGTCAGGTTGGTGTTCCCGCCATGGTCGTTTTCATGAACAAATGCGATATGGTCGACGACGAAGAGCTTATTGAGCTTGTCGAAATGGAAATTCGTGAATTGCTTGACAAATACGAATTCCCCGGCGACGATATCCCGGTCATTCAGGGTTCCGCTCTGAAGGCTCTGGAATGCGATTCTGTTGATGATGAAGCTGCAAAGCCCATCTTTGAACTGCTCGCAGCCTGTGACTCCTACATCCCCGAGCCGGAGCGCGACATTGATATGCCGTTTCTCATGCCCGTTGAGGATGTCTTCTCCATCTCCGGCCGTGGTACTGTTATCACCGGTCGTGTTGAGCGCGGTGTCGTCACCGTTGGTGAAGAAGTCGAAATCGTCGGCATCAAGGACACCATCAAGACCACCTGTACCGGTGTCGAGATGTTCCGTAAGTTGCTCGACCAAGGTCAGGCCGGTGACAACGTCGGTCTCCTGATCCGCGGTGTGAAGCGTGAAGAAGTGGAACGTGGCCAGGTTGCTGCCAAGCCCGGTTCCATCAATCCGCACACCAAGTTTAAGGCTGAGGTCTACGTCCTCTCCAAAGACGAAGGTGGACGTCACACTCCGTTCTTCACCGGCTACCGCCCGCAGTTCTACTTCCGTACAACTGATATCACTGGTGTCGTCACTCTGGACGACGGTGTCGAGATGGTCATGCCCGGCGATAACGCCACTTTTAATGTCGAGATGATTGCACCTGTCGCCATGGAAGTTGGTCTGCGCTTCGCTATCCGCGAAGGTGGCCGTACTGTCGGTGCCGGTGTCGTCACCGAGATCGTGGAGTAATCATGCGCGTCAATATTCAGCTGCAGTGCACCGAGTGCAAGCGTAAAAATTACGCAACGCAGAAGAACAAGAAGAATACTACCGGACGTTTGGAAGTGAAAAAGTATTGTCCTTGGGACAAGAAACACACGGTCCACAAAGAGTCCAAGTAGTTTCGATAGCGCAGGGGTATAGTTCCAACGGCTAGAACGCCGGTCTCCAAAACCGGATGTTGGGGGTTCGAATCCCTCTACCCCTGCCAACTTAGTCTTTGATAGCGGCGCGGGGTCTTGTTTGAAATATGACAAGGCCCCGCAACCCGCTCAATAATTTGGGAAAGTGATATGGCCAGGAAAAAAAGCAAAAAGGTCTCTGAAAAGCAGGCCGCACAGGCTCAGGCAACCGGTCCGATGGGCAAAATCAAAGAACTGATGCAGTTTTTTGAAGAGTCAAAGGTCGAGATCAAAAAGGTAGTCTGGCCTTCTCGCAAGGAGACAATCACCACCTGCATCGCAGTGTTGGTCGTTTCCGTGGTCATTGCTATTTATCTGGGTGTGGTGGACTTGGCGTTCTCCAAGATCGTCGAAGTCGTCCTGTCCTAGAACCAAAGCTACTTGCAAAGGCTGGAATAAAATATGGATGCCACAATGGAAAACGCTTCTCCTCGCGGTCGTTGGTACATAGTTCATACCTATTCAGGGTTTGAACAACGTGTCGAGCTGACTGTCCGCGAGATGATGCGGACCGGACAGGACAAGGGCCTCATCGAAGAGGTCGTCATGCCCACCGAAAAGATCGTCGAGATGGTCAAGGGTGAGCGCAAGACGTCTACCCGAAAGTTCTATCCCGGCTACATCATGATCAAGATGATCCTGACTGACGACTCCTGGCATCTGATTCAGTCCATTCCGCGTGTTACGGGTTTTGTGGGCGGTAAGAATCGGCCCACCCCTATGCGCGACAGTGAGGCGGAAAACATCCTCAACATGATGGAAAGCCGCCAGGAGAAACCCCGTCCCAAGTTCAACTTTGAGCGTGGAGATGAGGTTCGGGTTATTGATGGCCCGTTCAGCGGCTTCAACGGTGTTGTGGAAGAAGTCAATTACGACAAGGGTAAGCTCAAAGTCTCCGTCTCTATTTTCGGGCGTCAGACTCCTGTGGAGCTCGACTTCGTCCAAGTGGACAAGGGATAGCCCGGATATAATCGCTAACAGCGAATTTCTCATCGAGGAATACAATGGCCAAGAAAGAATTAGGAAAGATCAAACTGCAGATTCCCGCTGGCAGTGCCAACCCCTCCCCGCCGGTCGGTCCGGCTTTGGGTCAGCATGGTGTCAACATCATGGAATTCTGTAAGGCGTTTAACGCCAAGACACAGGACCAGAAAGGCCTGATCATCCCGGTAGTTATTACCGTGTATCAGGACCGTTCCTTCGATTTTATCACCAAAACTCCTCCTGCAGCAGTGCTGTTGCTTAAAGCCGCTAAGCTGGAGAAGGGTTCCGGTGAACCCAACAAAGAAAAGGTCGGCAAGGTCACCAAGGCTCAGGTCCAGGAGATCGCCGAACTGAAAATGGTCGATTTGAACGCCAATGACATTGAGAACGCCATGCTTCAGATCGAGGGCACAGCCCGCAGCATGGGTATCGAAGTCAAGGGTTAATAGAGGAAATACACAATGCCTAAGCATGGAAAAAAATACCGTAACGCCGTCGGTGAACGTGACACCGCCGCGCGAGTCGGTGTCGAGGAAGGCGTCAAGGTCACAGTCGAAGGTGCATTTGCAAAATTCGACGAGACTGTTGATGTCGCTATCAACCTCGGCGTGGATCCCAAGTACTCTGATCAGATGATCCGTGGTGCAGTTAGCCTGCCCAACGGACTCGGCAAAGATATTCGCGTTGCCGTTTTCTGTAAGGGAGAAAAGGAAAATGAGGCCAAGGAAGCCGGTGCTGATTTCTTCGGTTCCGACGAATTGGTCGAAAAGATTCAGGGTGGCTGGCTCGGGTTCGACAAAGCTGTCGCTACTCCAGACATGATGGCCGTGGTCGGTAAGATCGGCCGTGTGCTTGGTCCCCGTGGTCTCATGCCTAATGCAAAGACTGGCACAGTCACTATGGATGTTGCCAAAGCTGTCACCGAACTCAAGGCCGGTAAGGTCGAGTTCAAGGTTGATAAAGCTGGCGTCCTGCATGCCCCCATTGGAAAGATTTCTTTTGGAGCAGAAAAGCTTCTTGAGAATCTCAGGGCTCTGTTGGATATCGTCGTGCGCATGAAGCCGTCCTCTGCAAAGGGTACGTACATGAAAGCGCTGGCTGTCTCCTCCACCATGGGACCGAGTGTCAAAATTGACCCGCTGACTGTCCGGAAATTCTTGGACGTTTAGCAAAAATAATTGAATGCCGGACTCCCGTTAATTCGGGAGTCCTGTAGATAATCGCACGGAAGGTTGAGTCAGAGACGGCAGGTGAGGGTTGTTACCCACTTAATATCCTGCTTAGACAACGCTTTGACCTGCTTTCCGGGCCGAACGACGAGGAGTGGTAGATGAAAAGGCAAGAAAAAGCCCAGATCATCGAGCAGCTGCACGAAAAAGCTTCGCGCGCCAGCATCGCCGTCGTCACTGACTTCAAAGGTCTTTCTGTTGAAGAAATGACCATTTTGCGCGCTAAGTGCTTTGAAGTTGGCGTCGACTACCAAGTCGTTAAGAATACCCTGGCCCGGTTGGCTCTCAAGGATACCGAACACGGTGAATTGAGTGAACACATGAAAGAGAACTGCGCTGTAGCACTCGGGTATGACGATCCTGTCGCCCTTGCTAAAGCGTTGGCCGATTTTGGCAAGGAGAACAAGAAGTTCTCCATGCGTTTCGGTACTCTGGAAGGCCAGTTTCTTGACAGCGACGGCGTAACAGAACTTTCCAAGATGCCCAGCAAGCCTGAGCTTTTGAGTTCTGTACTTGGCACAATGCAGGCAGTACCCCGCAATTTCGTGTGTCTGTTCGCAAACATCGAACGCAAGTTCCTGTATGCTTTGACAGCGATCAAAGAGCAGAAAGAAGCTGCGTAAACAAGGTTCAAAGCGAATCAATTTTTAAGGAGAATTTATTATGGCTGATATCACCAAAGAACAGGTTGTCGAGTTCATCGGCAACATGACCGTCCTGGAACTGTCCGAATTCATCAAAGAACTTGAAGACGTCTTCGGCGTCGAAGCTGCTGCTCCTGCTGCTGCTATCATGGCTGCTCCTGCTGCCGGTGGTGCTGCTGAAGCTGAAGAGCAGACTGAATTCGATGTCATCCTGAAGGGTGCTGGCGGCAACAAGATTGCAGTCATCAAGGCTGTCCGCGCTATCACCGGTCTGGGTCTGAAAGAGGCCAAGGCTCTGGTTGACGAAGCTCCCAAGGCTCTGAAAGAAGGCGTTGCAAAGGATGAGGCTGACGAAGCAGCCAAGCAGCTTGAAGAAGCTGGCGCTGACGTTGAAGTTAAGTAACTTCGACTATTTAAGCTAATATAGCAAAGAGCGCTCGCCCTTGCATGAAGGGTGTTGCGCTCTTTGCTCTGTATGTATATATACTGGTTTAATAGCCTTTTTATTTTTGGGTTCACACGCTGTAAGACATAAAGTCTGCTCCTCGTCGGTGTGCTGGGGTTTTGGTTCCAGCTACAGCTTATCTACCCGTTTTCCCGCGCCAATATCATCATTTCGATGTGCGGTGCGCCTGACAGAGGGCAAGGGTCTCCCATAACCCCGCGCCCCAACCATCAACCGCTCATGCATGAGGGTACAATGGGTCAACTGAGAAAAAAATTCGGCAAAATCGTCAACACGCTCCCCATTCCGCATCTCCTGGAACTCCAGGTAGATTCGTACAATCGTTTCCTGCAGGAAGGCACACCGCCGGCCAGCCGTGGAGACTTTGGGCTTGAGGGTGTATTCCGTTCCGTGTTTCCCATTGAAGATTTCAACAAGACCGCAAGCCTTGATTTCGTTTCTTATGAAATCGGCGAACCAAAATACGACGTCGATGAGTGCATCTCGAAAGGCCTGACCTACGAGACGCCCATCCGTATCACTGTCCGTCTCGTAGTTTTTGACGTGGATGAAGAGACTGACAACCGCACGATTCGCGATATCAAGGAACAGGACATTTACTTCGGAACGCTTCCGTTGATGACAGTAAAGGGTACCTATGTAATAAATGGTACTGAACGTGTTATTGTTAACCAGCTTCAGCGTTCTCCCGGTATCATTTTCGAACATGACTCTGGTAAATCACATTCCAGCCGCAAGGTGCTTTATTCAAGTCGCATCATACCCATGCGCGGCTCTTGGTTGGATTTCGACTTCGACCACAAGGACATTTTGTACGTCCGCATTGACCGTCGCCGGAAGATGCCAGTCACCATCCTGCTTAAAGCGATGGGACTTTCTCGTACTGATATCCTTGATTATTTCTACGAAATTGAATCTTATTCTTTGCTTAAAACCAAAGTACAGCGCAAGGTCGTAGAAGAGCAATTCCGTAAGGAAGAAGCTTTTGCCGACATTAAAATCGGTGATAAGGTTGTGGTCAAGAAGGGCCATAGCTTCACAAAGGGTGCTTGGAAGAAGCTCGTCAAGAACGAGGTTAAGAATATCGAGGTTGATCCGGTTTCTTTGCTCGGATTGTACTTGGCAAAGGACATCGTCGATAAAAATGGCGAAGTTTTGGCTGAGGCTGCCGAAGAAGTTACCGTTGAACTCCTTGAGAAGCTCCGTGATGCCAAGATTAAGGATCTGGACGTGCTGCATACTCGCGGCCTGGACGTTTCCTCTGCCTTGCGTGATACGCTTCTTCTGGACAAGACTACGGATCTCGAGACCGCACAGATCGAGATTTATCGCAGGCTTCGTCCCAGTTCACCTCCCACGCCTGAAATTGCGTCGAACTTTTTTGAGAATTTGTTCCGCTCTTCCGACTACTACGATCTGTCCAGCGTGGGTCGTTACAAACTTAACTCTCGTCTGAATCAGGACGTGGATTTGTCCACTCGCACTTTGACCAACGAGGATATTCTTCTCGCAGTCAAGGAACTTATGCGACTCATGGACACCCATGGTCCAGCTGATGATATTGACCATTTGGGCAACCGTCGTGTTCGTCCGGTGGGAGAACTGGTAGAAAACCAGTACCGCATCGGCCTCGTCCGCATGGAACGCGCTATTAAAGAGCGCATGTCTTTGCAGGAAGTCGCTACGCTGATGCCCCATGATCTGATCAACCCCAAACCGGTTGCTGCAGTGCTGAAGGAGTTCTTTGGAACTTCACAGCTCAGCCAGTTCATGGATCAGACCAACCCGCTTTCCGAAGTTACTCACAAGCGTCGTCTGTCCGCTCTTGGACCCGGTGGCTTGACTCGTGAGCGTGCTGGTTTTGAGGTCCGCGATGTGCATACCTCTCACTATGGTCGTATTTGTCCTATTGAAACGCCTGAAGGACCGAATATTGGTCTGATCGTTTCTTTGACGACGTACGCCAAGGTCAACGATTATGGTTTTATTGAAACACCGTATCGTAAGGTTGTGAACAAGCAGACCACCACTGATATATCCTACATTGACGCCTCCAAGGAAGCCAAGGAGATTGTGGCTCAGGCCAATGCTCCTCTGGATGATAAGGGTGTTTTTGTTGATTCACGTATCAATGCACGTATTGCCGGCGATATTCAACAAGTCGCAGCAGAAGAAGTCACCTGCATGGATATCAGCCCGAGCCAGACGGTTTCCATCTCGGCTGCGCTGATTCCCTTCTTGGAACATGATGACGCCAACCGTGCGCTCATGGGTTCCAACATGATGCGTCAGGCTGTTCCTCTGCTTCAGGCTGAGGAACCCCTGGTCGGTACCAATATGGAAGGTCCGGTCGCTCGCGACTCAGGAGCTTGTGTGCTGGCCGAAGAAGACGGTATCATCCACTTTGTGGATGCTGAACGTGTTATTATCAACTATGATAATGGGATTTCCCCGAATACCGGCGGTGCCAAGCATTACGAATTGCAGAAATGGCATAAGTCCAACCAGAACTCCTGCTTTGGACAAACTCCCCGCGTACAGGTGGGGCAGCGTGTCAAAAAGGGTGCAGTTCTGGCTGATGGCCCCGGCATTGATCATGGTGAACTCGCCTTGGGTAAGAACTTGCTTGTTGCGTTCATGCCTTGGTGCGGTTTCAACTACGAGGACTCCATTCTCATTTCCGAGCGTATGGTCAAGGAAGACGTGTTCACCTCGATTCACATTGAGGAATTTGAATTGGTCGCCCGTGACACAAAGCTTGGACCCGAAGAAGTGACCCGTGATATTTCCAACGTTTCTGAAGAAATGCTTCGGAACTTGGATGAGTGCGGTATCATTTGTATTGGTGCTCGCATCAAACCGGATGACATTATGGTCGGTAAAATCACGCCCAAGGGCGAGACACAGCTGACTCCGGAAGAGAAACTCCTCCGTGCTATCTTTGGTGATAAGGCTCGCGATGTGAAAAACACCTCTTTGAAGGTGCCGCCGGGAATTTCCGGTACCATCGTTGACGTCAAGGTCTTCAACCGTCGTTCCGGCGATAAGGATGACCGCACCAAATCGATCGAAGATGCGGATCTCGCAGCCTTTGATGTCAAGGAAATGAAACATATCGCTTCCTTGACCGCTTCGACTCGTGACAAAGTATGGGCAGCCTGCGAAGGTGGAAAGCTCAAGAAAGAGCTGATTGGACCCAAGAAGACCAAGCTTGGCGCAGTCGGCGAGGTTATCGAGCGAGAAGCGCTGGATGCACTTCCTATTAAAAAGATGATCGGTATATTCGATAAGGATATCAATGATCAAATCAAGCTGATCGCTGCCGATTATGAGCAGCAGGTCGCTTTTATAAAGAACATCTATGACGTCAAGCGCGATAAAGTCACCGAAGGTGACGATCTGCCTCCGGGCGTCATCAAGATGGTCAAGGTCTATGTCGCCGTTAAGCGTAAATTGAGCGTGGGCGATAAGATGGCTGGCCGTCATGGTAACAAGGGTGTCGTATCCTGCATTCTTCCTGAGGAAGATATGCCGTTCTTTGATGACGGCACTCCCATGGATATCGTTTTGAACCCGCTAGGCGTTCCCTCCCGTATGAATATCGGGCAGATCATGGAAACCCATTTGGGCATGGCCGGTCGCAAGCTCGGTCAGCAGGTTACAAAGATGATGGAAGAGAGCGGCAACGCGCTCAAGGACATCCGTGAGGACGTCAAATCCATCCTTGATACACCTGACATGTACGAACTCATCGACTCCATGAGTGATGAAGAGTTTGTGACAGCGCTCAAGCAGTTGAAGAACGGTATTGTTGCCAAGACACCTGTGTTCGACGGCGCGAATGAAGACGGCATCTGGGGCTGGCTTGAGAAAGCCGGGCTCGCCTCTGACGGTAAGTTCATCTTGTTTGATGGCCGTACTGGCGAACCGTTCCACAGCCGTGTCACTGTTGGCATCATGTACATTCTGAAACTGCATCACCTTGTTGACGAGAAGATTCATGCCCGGTCTACCGGTCCTTACTCGCTCGTTACGCAGCAGCCTTTGGGCGGTAAAGCTCAATTTGGTGGCCAGCGTCTGGGTGAGATGGAAGTCTGGGCTCTTGAGGCCTACGGCGCCGCCTATCTTCTGCAGGAGTTCCTCACCGTCAAATCTGATGATGTGCAGGGCCGTGTGAAGATGTACGAAAAGATTGTCAAAGGTGATAACTTCCTGGAAGCCGGCTTGCCGGAATCCTTCAACGTTCTGGTCAAGGAACTCATGTCGCTGGGTCTGGATGTGACTTTGCACTACGAAGACCGTAAGCGTCCCGTTGCTCCTGCTGCTCCCGCAGCCATGAAGCCGCTGGTGGACTAAGGCCGGACTGTTAAAAGGTAATAGGCCCGGTCAGTCGAAAGACTGGCCGGGCATGAAATAACTTCTTACGATAGGGGATATCCATGACGTTGGACGATCTGTTCACATTGCGTGGAGCGCCGAATGCTGCTGCCCAAGGGCGTAACCTGAAGGCTATCCAGATATCCATTGCTGCGCCTGAGACTATTCGTGAATGGTCTTTTGGCGAGGTTAAAAAACCGGAAACCATCAATTACCGTACCTTCAAGCCGGAGCGGGATGGCCTTTTCTGTGCCAAAATCTTCGGTCCTGTGAAAGACTACGAATGCAACTGCGGTAAGTACAAGCGCATGAAGCACCGCGGCATCGTCTGCGAAAAGTGCGGCGTTGAGGTCATTGCCTCCAAGGTTCGCCGTGAGCGCATGGGCCACATCGAACTTGCTGCTCCTGTTGCACACATATGGTTTCTGAAGACTCTCCCTTCCAAGATCGGTACCCTGCTCGACATCACCATGGCCGATCTGGAAAAGGTCTTGTACTTTGATTCCTTCATCGTTCTTGATCCGGGAGAAACCCCGCTCAAGACGCATCAGGTCGTGTCTGAAGATCAGTATTTTCAGGTTATCGATCACTTCGGTGAAGACGCATTGACCGTTGGTATGGGGGCAGAAACTGTCCGCACCATGTTGCAGGCGCTTGATCTGCCGACCCTTCGTGCTGAATTGCGTGAAGAGTCTCAGACCACACGGTCCCAGACCAAGAAAAAGAAAATTACCAAGCGACTGAAGATCGTCGAGGCTTTCCTCGAGTCTGGCAACAAGCCGGAGTGGATGATCATGGAAGTGATTCCCATCATTCCGCCCGAACTTCGTCCGTTGGTTCCTTTGGATGGTGGTCGTTTTGCCACTTCCGATCTCAATGATCTGTATCGGCGCGTTATCAACCGTAACAACCGTCTGAAAAGACTGTTGGAACTGGGCGCTCCTGAGATTATTATCCGCAACGAAAAACGTATGTTGCAGGAAGCCGTTGACGCATTGTTCGACAACGGTCGACGCGGCCGTGCCATTACGGGCACAAATGGTCGTCCGTTGAAATCCCTGTCCGACATGATCAAGGGTAAACAAGGTCGCTTCCGTCAGAACCTTCTGGGTAAGCGTGTTGATTATTCTGGTCGTTCCGTTATTGTTGTTGGTCCCAAACTCAAGTTGCATCAGTGCGGCTTGCCCAAGAAGATGGCTCTCGAACTTTTCAAGCCGTTCATTTATTCCGAGCTTGAAAAACGTGAGTTGGCCACTACCATCAAATCTGCAAAGAAAATGGTCGAGCGCGAAGATCTGGTCGTCTGGGATATCCTGGAAGACGTGGTCCGCGAGTATCCGATCATGCTTAACCGCGCACCGACCTTGCATCGATTGGGTATTCAGGCTTTTGAGCCTCTGCTCATCGAGGGTAAGGCCATTCAGCTGCATCCGCTCGTCTGTTCCGCATACAACGCGGATTTCGATGGTGACCAGATGGCCGTCCACGTTCCGCTTTCAGTGGAAGCGCAGATCGAATGCCGCGTTTTGATGATGAGCACCAACAATATCTTGAGTCCGTCAAACGGAACTCCGATCATCAACCCGTCGCAGGATATTGTTCTTGGACTGTATTATCTGACAACTCCGCGTTCCTTTGAAAAGGGCGAGGGAATGACTTTCTCCGATTCGGCAGAAGTCATCTCCGCTTACGATTTTGGTGTTGTTGGTATTCATGCCAGGATCAAGGTTCGCATTGACGGCGAGATTATTGAAACGACTACTGGTCGTATTATTGTTGCCGAGCTGTTGCCAAAGAATGTTCCTTTTGCTTTGGTTAACTGCGTTCTCAATAAGAAAAATATTGCAGCCCTGGTTACTGGTGCTTACCGTCTGGCCGGTACCAAATCCACGGTTATTCTGTGTGATAGAATCAAGGATCTGGGTTACGAATTCGCAACCCGTGCTGGTGTGACCATTGGTGTCAAGGATCTAAAGATTCCTGATGCCAAGCCTAAGATGCTCGCTACCGCCAATGTAGAGGTTGACGAAATCGAGAATCAGTTCCAGGACGGTATCATCACCCGTACAGAGAAATATAATAAGATTGTTGACGTTTGGACCAAGGTTACAAACGACATTTCCAACGAAATGATGCAGGAGATATCTACGGACATTTTGACCGATCCCAAGACCGGCAAAACCGAAGTAAACTCCAGCTTCAACCCAATCTATATGATGGCGACCTCTGGAGCTCGAGGCAACCAGGACCAGATGCGTCAGTTGGCTGGTATGCGTGGTTTGATGGCAAAGCCTTCTGGTGAAATTATCGAGACCCCAATTACGGCTTCCTTCCGCGAAGGCCTGTCTGTTCTCCAGTACTTTAACTCCACTCACGGTGCACGAAAGGGCTTGGCTGATACCGCGCTCAAGACTGCAAACTCTGGTTACTTGACCCGTCGCCTCGTGGATGTTGTCCAAGATGTGACAGTGTCTGAAATTGATTGCGGTACCGTGGATGGTCTTGAAATTGGTCACCTTATGAAGGGTGGTGAAATCAAACAGCGTCTGGCCGAACGTGTCCAAGGTCGTGTGACCATGTTTGACACTTTTGACGAAGATACTGGTGAATTGGTCATTCCGGCCAATTCCATCATTGATGAAGCTTATGCCCAGAAACTCGATAAGTCGGGTGTGAACTCCATTCTCATTCGTTCCGGTTTAACCTGTAAGTCCAAGCAGGGCATATGCGCCATGTGTTATGGTCGAGACCTTGCACGCGGCCATCTGGTCAACGTCGGTGAGACGGTCGGTATTATCGCCGCTCAGTCCATCGGTGAGCCTGGAACCCAGCTGACTATGCGTACCTTCCATATTGGTGGTACCGCATCCAAGGAAATTGAATCTTCGAACATCGAATCCCAGCACAATGGTCGCACCGTGACTTCTCGTATGCGTACTGTCGTCAACTCCGAAGGCCACAAAATGGTGCTCGGTAAGAGTTGTCAGGTTGGAATTATTGACGAGCAGGGCCGTGAGCGTGAAAAATACACGCTTCCATCCGGTTCTCGTTTGTTGGTGGACGAAGGGCAGGATATCAAGAAGGGAACCCCTCTGGCTGAGTGGGATCCGTACATGGAGCCGTTCATTGTTGACGTTTCCGGTGCTATCAAATTCAAGGATATCATTGAAGGCAAGACCGTGCAGGAAGATCGTACTTCCAAGGCATCCTTCACCATTATGGAATACCGTACTACCAACTTCCGTCCCTCGGTCGGTCTGTTGGGTGAAGACGGAACCCCCGTGCAGCGTCCCGGCACCGAAATCGATGCCAACTTCGCTATGCCTGTGGGCGCCATTCTGATGGTTAAGGACGGTGATATGGTCAAGGCCGGTGACGTTATCGCACGTAAACCACGTGAGTCTTCCAAGACGAAAGATATCGTTGGTGGTCTCCCGCGCGTCGCAGAGCTGTTCGAGGTACGCAAACCCAAGGATATGGGTGTTGTCACCTCCATTGACGGCATTGTCACCTTTGGTGCTGAAACCAAAGGTAAGCGCAAAGTTGTTGTCACGCCGGAAACCGGTGACGTTCAGGAATTCCTTATTCCCAAGGGTAAGCATATCACGGTTCAGGAAGCTGACTTCGTGGAAGCAGGTGACCTGCTGACAGAAGGCAACCCGGAACTGCATGATATCTTGCGCATTAAGGGTGAAAAGTTCCTGGCTGGTTACCTTGTTGAAGAAATTCAGGATGTGTATCGTTTCCAGGGTGTTAACATTAACGATAAGCATATTGAAATAATCGTGCGTCAGATGCTTAAAAAGGTCTCCATCCTCGAACCTGGTTCTACCTCCTTCCTTATCGGAGAGCAGGTGGATAAGATCAGGTTTATGTTAGAGAACAATAAGGTCTCAGATGAAGGTGGCACTCCCGCTATAGCCGAGACTTTGGTTCTGGGTATTACCCAGGCATCTTTGTCCACGGATTCCTTCATCTCTGCAGCTTCCTTCCAGGAAACAACCAAGGTTTTGACCGAGGCTTCTTTGAAAGGTAAGTGTGATCATCTGCGCGGCTTGAAAGAAAACGTCATTGTTGGTCGTTTGGTGCCCGCTGGTACCGGCTTCCGCAAGTACACCGAAGCAGGCATTGCAGTGCCGGAACAGACGGAGCGCCCGGATAAGTTCCTTGAGGAACTTGAAGAGAGTCCGTTACTGGTTGACGTCCCGCAGGCCTAGGAACGAAAAGAAAATAACACGGTATCAACCGTGTCTAATTGATTGAAAAGATTGGAGAGGTCCGACCTCTCCAAATCTTTTTGGTAAGAGAACCGAAAAGTATCCGTGAAGTTCTGGGCGAATCACTTGACAAGCCCGGAGTTTTTAGATTACTTGCGGTCCTCTTTGCGCAATCTTTGCGCGTGGGTAATCTATTAACTATTGATTGGAGGATGAATGCCCACCATTAACCAACTCATCCGTAGAGGCCGCAAAGCGCAGCCCAAGCGGAAGAAAACCCCGGCTCTGATGGAATGCCCTCAGCGTCGTGGTGTTTGCACCAGGGTTTACACAACAACCCCTAAGAAGCCGAACTCCGCGCTTCGTAAGGTTGCTCGTGTTCGCCTGACCAACGGCATGGAAGTAACTGCCTATATTGGTGGTGAAGGCCATAACCTGCAGGAACACTCCGTGGTTCTTATTCGTGGCGGTCGTGTAAAGGATTTGCCAGGTGTTCGTTACCATGTTGTCCGCGGTACTCTCGATACCTCCGGTGTTGATGATCGTCGTCGTGGTCGTTCCAAGTACGGCACCAAGCGTCCTAAATAGGTTAGCCTTTTTCTAAATGCCCGGGGAGGGATGACAAAGTAGGGCGGAGGCTGCCCCAAATAATGTCCCCCCGGCGGAACTTCAAGGAGAAAAAAATGCCTCGTAAAGGTCCTGTCCAAAAGAGACAGATCCTGCCGGATCCAGTATACGGCAGCAAACTCATCACTCGCTTCATCAACCGGCTTATGCTGGATGGTAAGAAGAGTACTGCAGAAAGAATTTTCTACCAGGCTATTGAAACCCTGGCTAATAAGACTAACGAAGAGCCTTTGAGAGCTTTCGAAAAGTGCTTGGACAACATTCGTCCTTCTTTGGAAGTCAAATCCCGTCGCGTCGGTGGTGCCACCTATCAGGTACCTCTCGAAGTTCGCCCGGACCGTCAGACCGCTCTCGCCATTCGTTGGCTGATCGGTTATGCACGTGGTCGCGGAGAGAAGGGCATGGTTGCCCGTCTGTCTGGTGAACTGCTGGACTCCTTCAATAACCGTGGCGGCGCTGTCAAGAAGCGTGAAGATACCCACAAGATGGCTGAAGCTAACAAAGCTTTTGCTCACTACCGCTGGTAGTCACGGAGTATTACAGTGGCGAGAAAAGTACCCAGAGACAAACAGCGCAATATCGGTATTATGGCCCACATCGATGCGGGCAAAACTACTACGACAGAGCGCATTCTGTTTTACACCGGCGTTTCCCACAAGATCGGTGAAGTTCACGACGGCGAAGCTACCATGGACTGGATGGTTCAGGAGCAGGAACGTGGTATTACCATTACTTCTGCTGCAACCACCTGCATGTGGCGCGACCATCGTGTCAATATCATTGATACACCTGGTCACGTTGACTTCACCATGGAAGTTGAGCGCGCTCTGCGCGTGCTGGATGGCGCTATAGCCGTTTTTGACTCCGTGGCCGGAGTCGAGCCTCAGTCTGAGACTGTCTGGCGTCAGGCGGATCGCTACCGCGTTCCTCGTATGGCGTTTGTCAACAAGATGGACCGTGTTGGCGCGGATTTCTTCCGTTGTGTTGATATGATGAAGACACGCCTCGGCGCCAAGGCCGTTCCCGTTCAGCTGCCCATCGGTGCAGAGGACGAGTTTGAAGGTGTTGTCGATCTCATCGAAGGAAAGGCTTACATCTATGATCATAAAGATCATGGTGCCAGCTTCTCCACCGTTGATGTGCCTGAAGAGCTTCAGGACCAATATGAGTTGATGCGTTCCGAGATGATCGAAGCCATTGCCGAGGAAGACGAAGTCCTTCTCGAAAGGTACATGACTGAAGAGGAACTGACCGCTGATGAACTGCGCGAAGGTGTGCGTAAGGCTACTAACAGCCTGACCATCTGCCCCGTTCTGTGCGGCACCGCATTCCGCAACAAAGGCGTTCAGCCTCTGCTTGACGCTGTTGTCGATTACATGCCGTCTCCTCTCGATATCGAAACCATGAAGGGTATCGATCCTCATACCGAGGAAGAAATCGAATGCCCCTGCGACGACGACAGGCCGCTCGCAGCTCTCGCTTTCAAACTCATGACTGACCCCTTTGTCGGCCATCTGACCTTCCTGCGTATCTACTCCGGTAAGATCGTCAGCGGTGACACTGTCATGAACGCTGCCACCGGCAAGAAAGAGCGCATTGGTCGCCTTTTGAAAATGCACGCTAACAAGCGTGAAGAAATAAAAGAGGCATACGCTGGCGACATCGTCGCTGCCGTCGGCCTCAAATACGTAGCCACTGGTGATACCATGTCGGATCTCAAGAACGCTGTCGTTCTTGAATCTCTTGATATCCCCGATTCAGTTATTGAAGTGGCTATTGAACCCAAGACCAAGGCAGACCGTGACACATTGTCCGCTGCTCTCGTCAAGCTTGCCAAGGAAGATCCATCTTTCCGCGTCAAGGGTGACGAAGAGACCGGACAGACCCTGATCGCCGGAATGGGCGAGTTGCATCTCGAAATCATTGTTGATCGTCTCCTCAGGGAGTTCAACGTGAATGCAAACGTGGGTGCACCCCGCGTTGCGTACAGAGAGACCATCTCCGCACCGAAAAAGGTCGATGTCAAACACGCCAAACAGTCTGGTGGTCGTGGTCAGTATGGCCACGTTATCCTGGAAATCGAACCCAATCCTGAGAAAGGGTACGAATTTGAGGATGCTATCAAGGGCGGCGTTATTCCCAAGGAATACATCCCCGCTGTTGATAAGGGCATTCAGGATGCCATGAAAAACGGTATCGTCGCCGGTTTCCCGGTTGTCGATGTGAAGGTCAAGCTTGTTTACGGCTCCTATCATGAAGTCGACTCCAGCGAACAGGCCTTCTATATTGCCGGTTCTCAGGCAATCAAGGAAGCTTGCAGAGGCGCCAAGCCGGTCTTGCTTGAGCCGATTATGTCGGTTGAAGTTGTGACCCCCGAGGATTACCTCGGTGATGTCATGGGTGACTTGAACGGCCGTCGTGGACGCGTGGGTGAAATGGAAGCCCGCACCGGTGTCCAGGTTGTTCGGTCTTTCGTCCCGCTTTCCGAGATGTTCGGATATGCCACTGATCTTCGTTCGAAGACACAGGGCCGCGCGACGTTCACCATGCAGTTCGATCACTACGAAAAGTTACCGAACAGCTTGGCTGAAGAATTGATGAACGGAAAAGATTAACGTAGAGCCGAGGATTTTCCCTTTGCTTGACACTGCGGCGAGTCGGGTGTAATCAACCCGACCGCTGCAATGAACCGTGCCATTATCAATTTTGGCACGAGCAAAGATAAATCCTTTGAGGAGAAAGCACTATGGCTGCTTCGATGGCGAGCGATCGCATCAGAATTAAATTGAGATCATACGATTACCGTATTTTGGACAAGGCTGTCACCGAGATCGTTGACACCGCCCGGAATACGGGTGCGGCAATTGCCGGCCCCGTGCCGCTGCCCACCGACATTCATCGTACTACTGTTCAGAAGTCTGTTCACGTTGACAAAAAGTCTCGTGAGCAGTTTGAAATGCGTATTCACAAGCGTCTTCTGGATATTCTTGAACCAACTCAGCAGACTGTTGACGCTCTTGGCAAGCTTTCCTTGCCTGCCGGCGTGGACGTCGAGATCAAGCTCTAGGAGTATAGTTATGGCTAAGACTCTCGGATTGCTTGGCAAGAAGCTGGGCATGACACGCATTTTCACTGACGATGGTAAAATCTGTCCTGTAACCGTTATTGAGGCTGGTCCTTGTTCGGTTATGCAGATTAAGACCACAGATAAGGAAGGCTACAACGCTTTGCAGCTCGGTTATGATTCCATCGCCGAACGCAAAGTGAACAAGCCCATGAAAGGCCATATGGCCAAGGCCGGTAAGGACCTCTATCGCACACTCAAGGAATTTCCTCTTGAAGTAGTAGAAGAGTACGAACTGGGCCAAGAAATTACCGTCGACATTTTTGCCGCCGGTGAAAAGGTCAAGGTTACCGGTACCTCCAAGGGTAAAGGTTTCCAGGGTGTCATGAAGCGTCACAACTTCGCTGGCTCCCGCGCCTCCCATGGTGCTGAGAAAGTTCACCGCGTTCCCGGTTCAGTCGGTAACGCTACTTTCCCAGGCCGCGTTTGGAAGGGCAAGAAAATGCCCGGCCAGATGGGTAATGCACGTGTGACCTTGAGCAACGTGGAAATCGTCGATGTCAGGCCCGAGGACAATGTCCTGTTGGTCAAGGGCCAAGTGCCCGGTCCCAACAACGGCCTCGTGATGATCCGCAAGAACGGCTAAGAGGTATACGTCATGGCTAAAATACAAGTTGTAGATCAGAATAATAAGAAAGTGGGCGACTTCGAGTTGGCTCCTGAGGTTTTCGAGGTAGAAATTATGCCCGAAATTCTCAACCACGTTGTCCGTGCCCAGCGCGCATCTGCACGTCAGGGAACCCACGCTACTAAGAACCGTGCTTTGAAGACCGGCGGTGGCCGCAAGCCCTGGCGCCAGAAAGGCACCGGTCGTGCTCGTGCTGGCTCCGTCCGTTCGCCTCTGTGGCGTGGTGGTGCTACCACCTTCGGCCCGCAGCCTCGCGATTACTCCTTCAAAGTGAACAAGAAAGTCCGCAAGCTGGCTTTGAAAATGGCTTTGTCCTCCCGTGCTTCTGAAGAGAAGATCACAGTGGTCAAGTCCATTGATCTCGCAGAGATCAAAACCAAGGCTTTTGCTGATGTCGCTGAGAAGCTCGGCATGACCAAGACCCTCATCGTCGCAAAGGGCGTTGACAAGAATCTGGAGCTTTCCGCACGGAACATGCCCCATATCAAGGTCATCGAAGCCGACAAGCTGAATGTTTACGATGTGCTGCTGTACCCCGAGCTGGTAATGCTCGAGACCGCTGCTCAAGACGTTCAAGAGAGGTTGAAGTAATGGATTATTCACAAGTACTGCTCAAGCCCGTTGTTTCTGAAAAGGCCAACGAAGCCAAAGAGCATTCCAATCACGTCTCTTTTTACGTCCACCCCGATTCTAATAAGGTCGAGGTAAAGAAGGCCGTTGAGGCAGCCTTTGACGTTAAAGTCGAGTCTGTGAATATTGTCCGGAAGAAAGCAATGCCGCGTATGAAGTTCGGTCGTGCCACCGGTGGTCGCATCGCCGGTTACAAAAAGGCATACGTCAAGCTTGCTGCCGGTGACAAAATCGAAATATTCGAAGGAGTGTAACCATGGCAACCCGTAAGTTGAAGCCTACTTCTCCGGGCCGCCGGTTCCAGACGATCTCTGATTTTGCTGAGATCACCAGGACCACTCCCGAGAAGTCGCTGACCAAAGGTCTGACCAAGAAGTCTGGCCGTAATAATAATGGTCGTGTCACCATGCGCCGTCGCGGCGGAGGACACAAGACGCTGTACCGCGTCATCGATTTCAAGCGCAATAAGCTTGGCGTACCCGCCAAGGTTGCCGAGATCGAATATGATCCGAACCGCAGCGCCCGTATCGCTCTTCTGCATTACGCAGATGGTGAGAAGCGCTATATCCTGGCTCCTGTCGGCCTGAATCAGGGCGATTCTATCGTCGCTGGCGAAGGTATTGACATCAAGCCCGGCAACGCCATGGATCTGGCAAAGATCCCGACTGGTACCATCGTGCATAACATTGAATTGCATCCTGGAAAGGGTGGACAGTTCTGCCGCGCAGCCGGTACATATGCACAGTTGATCGCCAAGGAAGGCAAATACGCCCTCCTGCGCATGCCTTCTGGTGAGGTCCGTAAGGTCCTGGCCACTTGCTGCGCCACTGTCGGTCAGGTTGGTAACATTCATCACGAGAACATCAAGATCGGTAAGGCTGGCCGTAACCGCTGGCTCGGTCGTCGCCCGAAGGTCCGTGGTGTGGCAATGAACCCGATCGATCACCCGTTGGGTGGTGGTGAAGGTCGTAGTTCCGGTGGTCGCCATCCGGTGTCCCCATGGGGTACCCCGGCTAAGGGTTATAAGACCCGGAACAAGAAGAAGGCTTCCTCGAAGCTCATCGTCAAACGCCGCGGCCAGAAGTAGGAGTATAACTAATGCCTAGATCTCTTAAAAAGGGCCCGTTCCTTGACGGTCACCTGATCAAGAAAATCCAAGTGGCTGGAGAAAATCAGGATCGTCGCGTGATCAAGACTTGGTCCCGTCGTTCCACGATCGTCCCCGAGATGGTCGGTATGACTTTCGCTGTCCATAATGGTCGTAAGTTCATCCCTGTGTTCGTTACCGAAAACATGGTCGGACACAAACTGGGTGAATTTTCCCCCACCCGTACCTACTTCGGCCACGTTGCCGATAAGAAAAAGTAGGGTAGGAGGACATCATGGAAGCTAAAGCAGTCTCTAAGTTCATTCGCGTGTCTCCGCGCAAGACTCGTCTTGTTGCCGAGAACATTAAAGGCAAGGGCGTCGAAGACGCTCTTAACATTCTTCGGTTCACTCCGAAGAAGGCCGCGAAGATCCTCAGCAAGGTCCTCTTTTCCGCTGTTTCCAACGCGGAACAGATGCCCGGAGTTGATGTTGATTCCCTGATCGTTGATACGGTCATGGTTAACGAAGGTCCTACCTGGAAGCGTATTCAGCCGCGTGCCATGGGCCGCGCTTACCGCATCAGGAAGCGTACCAGCCACATTACAATCGTAGTGAAGGAACAGTAATATGGGACAGAAAGTACATCCTTACGGTTTTCGTCTGGGGTATAACAAGAACTGGCTGTCCCGCTGGTACAGCAAAAAGGACTATCCTGCGTTCGTTCTTCAGGACGACCAGGTCCGCAAGTTCGTTAAGAAAAAATTGTTTCAAGCTGGCGTGTCCCGCATCGAAATCGAGCGGGCCGGCGGCAAGATTCGCCTGATCATCCACACCGCGCGTCCCGGTATTGTTATCGGTCGCAAGGGTGTAGAGATAGAAAAGTTGCGTGAAGAATTGCGTAACAAGTTTCAAACTGAATTCACCATTGAGGTCAACGAGATTCGTCGACCGGAGGTTGAAGCTCAGCTCGTAGCTGAGAACATTGCCCAGCAGCTTGAACGTCGAATTGCCTTCCGCCGTGCCATGAAGCGTACGGTGGGCCTTGCCAGGAAATTCGGCGCCGAGGGTATTAAAGTTGCGTGTGCAGGTCGCCTGGCTGGCGCCGAAATCGCACGCGGCGAGTGGTACCGTGATGGGCGTGTGCCTTTGCACACACTCCGTGCCGACATCGACTATGGTTTCGCCGAAGCAGCTACTACTTACGGTGTTATCGGAGTCAAGGTCTGGATTTTCAAGGGTGAGATTCTGGACAAAGAGGTAGAACAGTAATGCTTGCTCCAAAAAGAGTAAAATTCAGAAAGCGGCAGAAAGGCCGCCTCAGAGGCAAGGCCCAACGGGGTAACAGTGTGTCCTTCGGCGATATCGGCCTGAAGGCATTGGAGCACGGAAAGATCACAGCCCAGCAAATCGAATCCGCTCGTGTCGCTATCATGCGTCACATCAAGCGCGGCGGTAAAGTCTGGATCCGCATCTTCCCTGATTTCCCCGTCACCTCCAAGCCCGCGGAAGTCCGTATGGGTAAGGGTAAAGGCGCACCCGATGGTTGGGTTGCACCGGTGAAACCGGGTCGTATTATGTACGAAGTTAAAGGTGTTGACATCGAATTGGCTAAGGAAGCGCTCAAGCGTGCTTCCTACAAGCTGCCGATCAAGACCGCTATCGTTGTGAAGGAGGGTATGTAAATGCTGACTTCCAAGGAACTTCGTGAACTGGATGACGCCAAACTGACTGAGAAACTGACTGAATCCCGAAAAGATCTGTTTGCCATGCGTTTCAAGCATGCAACAGCTCAGCTCGAGAACACGCAGACTCTCTCCGGCGTCAAAAAGACTATCGCCCGTATCCTGACTATTCAGCGGGAACGACAGGGAGCGTAGAGAAATGGCTGAGTTTAAATACCAAGGCAACAAGCGTGTGCTCACCGGTCTGGTGATCTCCGACAAGGCTGACAAAACTATTGTCGTCCGCGTCGAGACCCTGGTGAAGCATCCGCTGCTTAAGAAGTACATTCGCCGCCGCAAGAAATTCATGGCCCATGATCCGGCTAATGATTGTGGTGTTGGCGACAAGGTGCAGATTGTCGAATCGAGGCCCATGTCCCGCCGCAAGCGCTGGCATTTGGTGCAAATTCTCGAAAAGGCCGTCTAGGGTTAGGAGGAAACATGATACAAGTTGAATCCAGACTCGACGTTGCTGACAATTCCGGGGCCAAACAGGTCCTGTGCATCAAGGTTCTTGGTGGTTCCAAGCGCCGTTACGCCAGCGTCGGTGATATTATTGTAGTGTCCGTCAAAGAAGCCATGCCCCATTCCAAAGTGAAGAAGGGCTCGGTTATGAAGGCGGTTGTCGTTCGTACTAAGAAGGAACTCGGTCGTCCCGACGGTTCCTACATTAAGTTCGACAACAATTCCGCTGTGCTGCTCAACGCTAACATGGACCCCGTCGGTACCCGTATTTTCGGACCCGTGGCTCGTGAATTGCGTGCAGCCGGTTTCATGAAGATCGTTTCCCTCGCCCCCGAGGTCCTGTAAGGATATGATGATGAAGACTAAAATTCGCAAAGACGACAAAGTCATGGTCATCGCCGGAAAGGACAAGGGTAAGATTGGCAAGGTGTTGAAGATTCTCAAGAAGCAGGACAAAGTCCTGGTTGAGAAGGTGAATATGGTTCAGCGCCACACCAAAGCCAACCCTTATGCCCAACAACCCGGCGGTATCATCGAGAAGGAAGCCCCGATCCATGTATCCAATGTGGCTATTGTTTGCGATGCATGCACCAAGCCCACGCGGGTCGGGTACAAGAAGACTGAAGATGGAAAGAAGGTTCGCTTCTGTAAGAAGTGCAACGAAACCTTCAAGTAGGTATCAGTATGACACGTCTCGAGACAGTATATAATGAAAAGGTCGTCCCCGAGCTCCAGAAGGAGTACGGTTATTCCTCTTCCATGGAGATTCCTCGTATGACGAAGATCTCCTTGAACATCGGACTTGGTGAAGCTAGCCAGAATAGCAAGCTCATCGAACCCGCTGCCGAGGAATTGACCGCAATCGCAGGCCAGAAGGCCGTTGTCACCCTGGCAAAGAAATCCATCGCACAGTTCAAGCTGCGCGAAGGTATGCCGGTCGGCACTCGCGTGACTTTACGCGGCGATGCAATGTGGGATTTTTATGACAAGCTCGTGAGCTTTGCTCTGCCCCGTGTCCGCGACTTTCGCGGTATCCCCGATCGTGGTTTTGACGGTCGTGGTAACTTCACAATGGGCATCAAGGAACACACCATCTTCCCTGAGCTTGACATCGATAGAGTTGAGATGGTGAAGGGCATGAACGTGACAGTGTGCACGACCGCTAAGACAGATAAAGAAGGCAAGTCCCTTCTTGATCTGCTCGGTATGCCCTTTAAAAAGTAGGAGGACGGAAAGTGGCCAAAACAAGCTTACGTGTTAAGGCACGCCGCAAACCCAAGTTCAAGGTCCGCGCATACAATCGTTGTCCGATTTGTGGCCGTCCTCGGGCTTTTCTGAGGCACTACGGCATCTGCCGTATTTGCTTCCGTAACAAGGCTCTCGCTGGTGAACTTCCCGGCGTCCGCAAGGCGAGCTGGTAATTAAGGAGAAATGAAATGGCTGTTGTTGATCCTGTAGCCGACATGTTGACCCGCATCCGGAATGCGTATGGCGCTTATCATAATGATGTCGCCATCCCGACTTCCAAGATGAAGTCTTCTATCGCGGGTATTTTGAAGGAAGAAGGTTATATCACCGACTACGCTGTCGAGGACAGGGACATCAGTATTACCCTCAAATACGTTGACGGAAAACCGTTGGTTACTGGCCTGAAAAAGGTCAGTAAGCCCGGTCGTCGCGTGTACGTTGGTGCTTCTGATATCCCCCGAGTCCAGAACGGCATCGGTATTTGTATCGTGTCTACATCCAAAGGTTTGCTCGAAGGCGCCAAGGCCAAAGAGGCCAATGTTGGCGGCGAGCTTCTCTGCGAAATCTGGTAAAGAGGTTCCACTATGTCTCGTATAGGAAAGAATCCCATCGACATCCCTTCGGGTGTTGAGGTATCTGTTGGAGCCTCCGAGATCCAGGTTAAGGGCCCTAAGGGGACCTTGCAGACTCCGGTCCACCCGACCGTTGAGTATAAGATCGAGGATGGCAAGGTGTATGTCTCCCGCATTGATGATTCCCGTCAGGCGCGTGGTCAGCATGGTCTTCGTAGGACCTTGCTTGCCAACTGCGTTGATGGCGTGACCAAGGGTTTTGCAAAGACCTTGGAAGTTATCGGTGTAGGTTACAAGGTGTCCGTGCAGGGCAAAAAAATCGTTCTTAACGTCGGATATTCTCATCCGGTCGAGTTCGATCTTCCTGCCGGTCTCGAAGCTAAGGCGGAAGGCTCCAAGCTGACCATCGAAGGCCTCGATAAGCAACTTGTTGGAGAAGTCGCGGCACAAATCCGCCGTGTGCGTCCGCCGGAACCCTACAAGGGTAAGGGCATCAAGTACGCTGACGAATACATCCGCCGCAAGGCTGGTAAGTCCGGCGCTAAGTAGGGGTATAAGTCATGAGTAAAAGCAAAAATGCACAGAGGCTTCTTCGGAAGCCCCGCATCAGAAAGAAAATATCCGGAACAGAAGTTCGGCCTCGTTTGGTCGTCTATCGTTCCAACCAGCATGTTTATGCTCAGTTGGTCGATGACGTGAACGGCGTGACTCTGGCCTCCGCAAGCACTCAGGTGCTGAATAAGGACGGCGAGACTCTCAAGGCAAATAAGGATTCTGCAACCAAAGTTGGTAAGGCAATAGCCGAAGCCGCTTTGGCCAAGAAAATTGATTCCTGTGTCTTCGACCGGAGTGGTTACATCTATCACGGCAAGGTAAAAGCTCTTGCCGACGGCGCCCGTGAAGCCGGGCTTAAATTCTAGGTAGCTAGGAAAGAACAATGGAACAGAATGATAGTGGATTGATTGAAAAAATCGTCTACCTCAATCGCGTCGCCAAGGTTGTCAAGGGTGGCCGCCGTTTCAGCTTCAGCTGCCTGGTGGTCGTCGGAGACGGTGAAGGTGGAGTCGGATATGGTCTGGGTAAGGCTAACGAAGTACCTGAAGCTATTCGCAAGGCGTCTGAACGCGCCAAGAAGAACATGATTAATGTTCCTCTGCTGGATGGCACCCTGCCGTATGAGGTCTTGGGACGCTACGGTGCAGGCCGCGTTATGCTGAAGCCTGCCAGTCGTGGTACTGGTATTATTGCTGGTGGTCCCGTTCGTGCGATCATGGAAGCCGTTGGCGTCCATGATATCCTGACCAAAGCTATTGGCACTAATAATCCGCACAACGTGCTGCGTGCCACCATGGCTGGTCTGGAATCCCTGCGGAGTGCCGAGGAAATGACCGCCCTGCGCGGAGTCCCGGTGTCTACGCCGAGAAAGTAAAGGAGATCGCCGTGATTAAAGTAAAACAGATCAAAAGCAAGATCGCGTGTAAGCCTGACCAGGTTAAAACCCTGGAAGCATTGGGCTTACGTCGTATCAGCCAGGTCAAAGAACACGAAGACACCCCGGTTATTCGTGGTATGATCTATAAGGTCAGACACCTGGTGGAGGTAGTAGAATAATGAAACTGCATGAACTCTACGCCTTCCCGGAAGAATATAAGAATCGTAAGCGTATTGGTCGTGGTTCCGGATCCGGTTGGGGTAAAACCTCCGGTAAAGGCCACAAGGGTCAGAACGCCCGCTCCGGCGGTGGTGTTCGTCCCGGCTTTGAGGGTGGCCAGATGCCTCTGGCTCGCCGTCTGCCCAAGCGCGGATTCAAGAATCCCTTCCGCGAAGAGTACCAAGCTGTGAACGTTGGTCGCCTTTTGGCCATGTTCGAAGGCAAGGACGAGATCACCCTGACCGACATGTATGAACGTGGTGTTGTCAAAGACAATGCCCCGGTCAAGGTTCTTGGAACCGGTGATGTCGCAAAGGCCGTGACCATTGAAGCTCATCGTTTCAGTGCGTCTGCAGCCGAGAAGATTGCCAAGGCCGGCGGTACCGCCAAGGCCATTGAAGCTTAACTCTATACTCGAAGGGTATTGATACGATGTCAGGAGTTGATAATATTGCCCGATTGCCAGAGCTGCGTAACAAGCTGCTCTGGACGTTCGCACTGCTTGCTGTCTACCGGATGGGCATTCATATACCTATTCCCGGCGTCGACAGTGCGGCTCTGACGGAGTTTTTCGCTCAGGCGCAAAACACCCTCTTCGGGATCTTCGATATGTTCTCGGGCGGTGGACTGTCCAACATGTCCATCTTCGCACTGGGCATCATGCCCTACATTTCGGCTTCCATTATTCTTCAGCTCTTGACCGTCGTGTCACCTGAGCTGAAGCGCCTCCAGAAGGAGGAGGGTGAGGCCGGAAGGAAAAAAATTACCCAGTACACTAGGTACGGGACAGTTCTTATTACCATTGTGCAGGGCTTTGCCATTGCCACTGGTCTTGAGTCCATGAGCAGCCCTACGGGCGCGCCTATGGTGCTGTTTTCCGGCATAGGGTTCAAGATGATGACCATCTTGACCCTGACTGCTGGTACCGTGTTCCTGATGTGGTTGGGTGAGCAAATGACTGAAAAGGGGATCGGAAATGGTATCTCCCTGATCATCTACGCTGGTATTATTGCGGGCCTTCCGGCTGCAGTGATCAATACCATCCAGTTGATGACTGTGGGTGAAATCACACTGTTCATCCTCCTCTTTCTCATGATTGTGATGGTTGCCACTTTGGCCTTCATTGTTTTCATGGAAAGAGGACAGCGCAGAATTCCGATTCACTATGCCAAGCGTCAGCAAGGACGTCGCATGTTCGGTGGGCAGACTACGCATCTGCCTTTGAAGATTAACACCGCTGGTGTTATCCCGCCGATCTTTGCATCTTCCATTCTGATGTTCCCTGCAACACTCGCTCAGTTTTCGAACAATGAGTTCTTGCAGGATTTTGCAGCCATCATGAGTCCGACTTCCATTGTGTACAACTTGTTGTTCATTGGAATTATCATATTCTTTTGCTATTTCTATACGGCGATCATGTTTGATCCCAAAGGAATTGCAGAGAATATTCAAAAGCAGGGCGGCTTCATCCCGGGTATTCGCCCAGGTAATCGCACCCGTGAATACATTGATAGAGTGTTAGCCCGCATTACTTTGTGGGGAGCCTTCTATGTATCTGCGGTGTGTGTGCTTCCCATGTTTTTGATCAGCAAGTTTAGCGTGCCGTTTTATTTCGGCGGAACTTCGCTGCTGATCGTGGTCGGCGTGGCCATGGACTTCATGGGGCAAATCGAGTCTTATCTGATCTCTCGTCAATACGAGGGACTGATGGGCAAAGCAGGCAAATTGAAGGGCAGGCACTAGCCTTGAAAAAGTTCAGGGGTGTCTTCCTCAAAAATGATAAAGAGATTGGCCTCATGCGTGAGGCCAATCGCATTGTTTCCACCATTCTTGATGAGTTGGCAGAGAACGTCAAACCTGGCGTTTCCACCATGCTTTTTGAGGATATATGTCGATCCATGTGCGACCAATATGGCGTACGTCCGGCATTTTTAGGGTACCAAGGTTTTCCTTTTGCCCTATGTTGTTCAGTGAATGAAGAGATTGTGCACGGCTTTCCTTCCAAGGAACGCATTCTGAATGAAGGCGACATTGTCAGTGTTGACATGGGCGTTGTGTACGAAGGGTTTTACGGTGATTCTGCTCGGACCTTTGCGGTAGGAGCGGTTTCTGACGAAGCGAAAAAGCTTATGGACGTAACCCGAGAGTCTCTTTATAAGGGTATTGAGAAAGCCGTTCCTGGAAACAACTTGTATGATATCTCCGCGGCAATACAGTCATACGTTGAAGGGTTCGGTTTTGGTATAGTTCGTCGTTTTGTAGGACACGGGATCGGAAGTCATCTTCATGAGAAGCCTGAGATCCCCAATTTCGTTCCCAAGGGCATGCCCGGCGTTCCTCTTAAAGCCGGTATGGTGCTTGCCATTGAGCCGATGGTCACGGTTGGGAGCCACGAAGTTGAAGTTCTAGAGGATAAATGGACAGCGGTGACAAAGGATAGGAAACTGTCTGCTCACTTTGAGCACACCATTGCCATTACCTCCGATGGACCGATGATATTGAGTTTGTCGGATTAGCTCCCATGGAGATGGGCAAATTTAGACTTGCTTATTGTCGTAAAACGCTGTAGAAAACACAGCTTCGTTTAAAAGGCCACCCCCGAATTGGGGGCATAGGCATTATTGTATTCAGACAATGGAGATGGTCATGAAAGTAAGACCTTCTGTTAAGAAAATGTGTTCCAAGTGCAAAGTAATCAGGCGCAACGGTGTCCTGCGGGTGATCTGTGAGAACCCACGGCATAAGCAGCGTCAAGGATAGAGGGAAATAACTATGGCACGTATTGCTGGTGTTGATCTGCCGAAGAACAAGCGCATTGATGTTGCGCTGACGTACATTTACGGCATCGGCCGGACCATGGCCCTGCAGATTCTCGATACCACGAAAGTGGACTGGAAGACCAACAGTGATAATCTCACTGCTGATGAAGTCAGCCAGATTCGTCTCGAGATTGAAAACAACTACAAAGTTGAAGGTGATCTTCGTCGTGAGATCACTACCAACATCAAACGTTTGATGGACATCGGCTGCTACCGCGGTCTGCGCCATCGTCGCGGTCTGCCCGTTCGCGGTCAGAAATCCAAGACCAACGCTCGTACCCGTAAGGGCCCCCGTCGTTCTGTCATGGGCCGCAAGAAGAAATAAGTACGCGACATCGCGAAATATCGTTTACTGTCTGAGACAGTGAGCGTTAAATAGACATTTATTCAACGGAGATTAAGGCAATGGCTAAACCCCGTCGATCTGGGAAGAAGAAAGAGAAGAAGAACATTCCCGTCGGGATTGCCCACGTCAAAGCCACGTTCAATAACACGATCGTGACTTTCACAGACGTCAAGGGTAATGTCGTCAGTTGGGCTTCCGCAGGCGCTCATTTCAAGGGCTCCCGCAAGTCCACTCCTTTCGCGGCACAGATGGCAGCTGAATCCGCCGCCAAGCGCGCTCAGGATTCCGGTATGCGTACCGTCGGCATCTACGTCAAGGGCCCCGGCTCTGGACGTGAGGCCGCTATGCGCGCCATCAACAACGCAGGCTTCAAGGTTACCTTCATTCGGGATATCACTCCGATTCCCCACAATGGTTGCCGTCCGCCTAAACGCCGCAGGGTCTAATTAAGGAGAAGTATCGTGGCAAGATATACTCAAGCAAAATGCAAGCTGTGCCGTCGCGAGGGAGAAAAGCTCTTCCTCAAGGGCGATCGCTGCTACACCGATAAGTGCGCTTACGAAAAGCGTCCATACCCACCGGGACATTCCGGCCGCATGCGTCACAAGATGAGCGATTACGCCATTCAGTTGCGCGAAAAGCAGAAGGTTCGTCGCATGTACGGCGTTCTGGAAGGCCAGTTCCGTATGTACTACCATCGTGCCGACGGCATGAAGGGCGTCACCGGTCATAATCTGTTGATGCTCCTCGAACGCCGTCTTGACAACGTGATCTATCGTCTTGGCTATGCCAATTCACGTGATCAGGCTCGTCAGTTGGTTCGTCATGGTATCTTCAAGCTCAATGGCCGACGTGTGAACATTCCGTCCATGCAGGTTCAGTCTGAGGACGTCATTGAAGTCCGTGAAGAAGCCCGCAAGATCCCCGTGATCAATGAAGCTCAGGAAGTCATTGCCCGCCGCGGTTGCCCTGAGTGGTTGGAATCTGACGGTGCCAACTTCAAGGGCACGGTTAAGGCCATGCCGAGCCGGGAAGATATACAGTTCCCGATCAACGAGCAGCTTATTGTCGAATTGTACTCCAAGTAAATAGGGGACTTCATGCTTATTGAGAACGGCGACAAACTCATCAACACCCGCAATTGGAGCGAACTGGTCAAGCCCGAGAAATTGGTGCGCGATCCCAAGTCCTCTGAGATGTACGGTAAATTCATCTGTGAACCTTTGGAGCGTGGTTATGCTACCACTATTGGTAACGCCATGCGCCGGGTTCTTCTTTCCTCCATGCAGGGGTGTGCCATTGTGTCCGCCTCCATTGAGGGAGTGCAGCATGAGTTCACCACCGTACCTGGTGTTCTTGAGGACATGACCGAGGTCGTGCTGAACATGAAACTTGTTCGTATGGCAATGACCACGGACGAGCCTCAGCGCTTGACACTTGAAGCTAACAAGAAGGGCCAGGTTACGGCTGGCATGATTCAGGAAAATCAGAACGTCACTGTTTTGAACAAGGATCAGCTCATTGCTACCCTGACCGAGAACCGTAGCTTCAAGATGGAGTTGGAAGTCCGCATGGGCAAGGGCTATGTCCCTGCTGATATGCACGAAGGACTGACCGACGAAATCGGCTCCATGATCCTCGACGCCAGTTACTCCCCAGTCAAGAAGGTCGCGTACGCCGTCGAACAGGCGCGTGTCGGCCAGATGACCAACTACGACAAGCTCATTCTCGAGGTCTGGACCGATGGTTCGGTTTCCCCCGAGGATGCCTGTGCATACAGTGCCAAGATCCTGAAAGAGCAATTGTCTGTCTTCATCAACTTCGATGAACTCTCATCAGAGACTCAGGAAGAAGAAGATGATGCAATTGATCTGAACCCGAACCTCTTCAAGTCCATTGATGAACTCGAACTTTCAGTTCGTGCCACCAACTGCTTGAAGGCCGCTAACATTCAGTTGGTTGGTGAACTGGTTCAACGTACCGAACAGGCCATGTTGAAGACCAAGAACTTTGGTCGTAAATCCTTGGACGAGATCCGTCGCGTTCTGGATGCCATGACTTTGAAGTTCGGTATGACGGTTGAGGATTTTGACAAGAAATACCAGGAATGGTTGAAGAGGAAAGAGAAAAATGAGGCATAGAAAGTCAGGCCGTAAACTGAATCGGACCAATACTCATCGTGCCGCCATGTTTAAAAACATGGCCCGCGCACTGCTGACTTACGAGCAGATTCGCACGACTGAACCTAAGGCCAAGGAACTCCGGAGCATTGTTGATAAGCTTATCACTTTGGCTCTGCGTAACGACTTGCATGCACGTCGTCAGGCTTACAAGGTCCTCGGTAGCCATCAGATGGTCCAGCGTCTCTTTGACGAGATCGGTCCTCGCTTTGAAGGTGGTACGGGTGGTTACACTCGTATTATTAAACTCTCCCAGCCCCGTAAGGGTGACTGCGCGCCTATGGTCATCATTGAATTGACCAAGTTGGCCGTAGAAGCTCCGGCTGAGAAAGAAGAAAAGCCTGCCAAAGAAGAGAAGAAGGCTGCTCCGAAGAAGAAGGCTGCTCCTAAGAAGGCTGCTGCCAAGAAAGAAGAAAAGGTTGAAGAGAAGCCTGCTGAAGAAGCTGCTTCTGAAGAAACCGAAGATAAGTAATATTAAAAAGGGCAGGTCAATGACCTGCCCTTTTTTTGGCTTTATCTATAGATAATTTCAATCATAAGGATAGATGGAGATGGACGTTCGTAAGCTTGAAGCATTTTGCAGGGTGTATGAATTGCAGAGTTTCTCCAAGGCAGGCGAAGCCATGTTTTTGTCTCAGCCAACCATTAGTTCCCATGTAGCAAATCTCGAAGAAGAGCTTGGCGTTAAGTTTTTCGACAGGCTGGGGCGCAAGGTTATGCCTACCCAAGCCGGAGATGTTCTCTATGGCAGTGCGACAAAAATTTTTGCGAATCTGGATCGTGCCAAGGCATCGATTGAGATGTTGCGAGACAGAGTTGTAGGGGATCTTGGCATCGGTTGTAGTACGATTCCTTCCCTGACTCTTTTGCCGAAGTTATTGGCTGGTTTTTCCCGGAAATATCCTGAAGTGAGTTTTTCTGTACATACACATGATTCTTCCGAGGTTCTCAAGCGGGTGCTTTCTGGAGAATGGCCTATAGGTATTGTTGGTCAAAAACCAGAAGAGGCCGAACTTGTTGCGCATCATATTGCGGACGATGAGATAATGGTCGTAGCAGCACAGGGAGCATCATGGCTGCCAGGTAAGGGACCTGTTTCACTTGCTCAAGCTGCTTCTCTGCCTTGGATTATGCGAGAACGGGGTTCTGCTACCCGGCGAGTCTTGGAAAAGGCTCTAGAGGGCGTTGGGAAAAATGTTCAGGACCTTCTTGTACGCTGTCAAGTTGAAGGAACGTCGGAGAGTCTTGCCCATGCAGCCCATGGTGTAGGTATCTGCTTTACATCAAGGTTGGTCGCGGAAGATATGATTTCACGCGGAGTGTTGACTGCTTTAGATATACAAGAGCTTTCAGGGACAAGACAGTTTTACCTCGTGTATCACCGTGGCCGTCATATGTTTCCTGCCCTGAAAGCATTTGTTGACCTCAATACCAAGTAGTTCATCCACTACGGGATGAAATGCAATTCAGGTATAGCGTTGATCAGGCCATTTTTTTTGAGATGTGAGTAGAAAAGAGTGAGACCATCAATTTCATCTTTGGCAAGATCATAGACTAGCCCGTTAAAGTACGAACACATTTCTTTATCGGATAAGCAACTTTCATTTGCTGCCAGTGTGCACATTTGCTGGATGTTTTTTACACCCCAATCTTTGGCTTCGATCAGTTTGCTAACAGCATCCATGAGCGTTTTTTTTGATGCTTCCCAGCTTTCTCGTTGAACAATCCAAACTCCGAAAATAAAAGGCAATCCTGTGAGCTCCCGCCAAGCCTCGCCCAGATCAATTCTGTGCGGATAATCAGGGTGGAATCGCAGGTTTAATGCTTCGTCTCCAATGGCCAATATGGCGTCTGGCCGTTCTCCTTTTTCGAGAGTTGCCGTTGCATTACCTGTGGTGTAGCCGGTTTCAATTTTCCAGAGTTCGTTTTGCAATACAGAGAGTAAGGCTGCCGAAGTATGCGTTTGTGAACTCACCAAAATTGTTTTTTCCTGAAGTTCTTCTACTGGATACCGACTTAAAAGGAGAACGCTTTGGACAGGGCCGCGACTTCCGATAGCAATATTGGGTACGAGATAATATTTTTCTGGGTGGCGAGCATATTCAATGGAAGAGGCCGCTGAAATATCCAGTTTGCCGTCGTCCATGAGGTTATTTAATGCAGCCGGTGGTCCTGATTGTATCTGAAAGTCGTTGGTAATCAGGCCTGATTCCAATGGATGATAAATAGGCAGAACGTTGAGATAGCCGATTTTTCCAAGCTGAATGGACATTAACAATTCTCCAGAACGGTGTAATCCATGGACCGTTGTTTTGGTAAGAACCCGGCAGCCGTGACGAGACGATTGATTTCTTCACGTGAAAGCCGAAATGAAATGCCGGCTGCTTTAACAACATTTTCTTCGAGCATGGTTGACCCGAAGTCATTACCACCAAAATATAGGGCAAGCTGGGCGATCTTTGGCCCCATTGTTACCCATGAAACCTGGATGTTATCCACGTTGTCGAGCACAATACGGGAAACTGCCAGAAGTCGTAAGTATTCGATACTTGTCAGTTTTCGGCAGTGGGGAAGTTCGGTGTGATCCGGTTGAAAAGTCCACGGAATAAATGCTGTGAAGCCACCTGTACGGTCCTGTGTCTCGCGCACGGCGAAGAGATGCTGCAACCGTTGCACCGGAGTTTCTTCGTGACCGAACATCATGGTTGCGGTGGTTTTTAATCCCTGATTATGTGCTTCTTCCATGACATTGAGCCATTGAGTTGCGGGACATTTGTTCGGTGCGACTTTTGATCTGACTTCGTCCACGAGAATTTCTGCGCCCCCACCAGGGATTGAGTCCAGCCCAGCTTTATGCAGGCGATCAATAACTTTGGCAATTGGGATATCTTCCATTTCACTCCAGAATACAATTTCTGGCGGTGAAAAAGCGTGGATGTGGACTTTGTAATTCTTTTTAATATATCGAAGCATGTCCTCGTACCATGTCAGCGGCAGATCAGGGTGGTGGCCTCCCTGCATGAGAATTTGTGTGCCTCCGAGATCAAGTGTCTCCTGGATTTTGTCCCCGATTTCTTCATACGTCAGCACATAACCGCCGTCTTCGCCTGGTTCGCGATAAAAAGCGCAGAATTTGCAGCAACACACGCATACGTTGGAATAGTTGATGTTGCGGTCTACCACATAAGTAACGATCGGATCAGGATGCTTTGTTAATCTGACATGGTGGGCCAACCGCCCGAGGTCATGGAAATCAGCTTTTTCATAAAGACACTGGGCTTCGTAAAAATCAATACGTTTACCACTCAGAACTTTCTCAAAAATATCTTCAAGTCTGCACATATTTTTACTCACATGGATAATACGTCATTTTTTCTTCTCCTGCGCAAATGCGGCCCACAAAATTGGGAAAGAGAAGGACAGGGGCTGAAGGTATTAAATTTCGTTAAAAAAACCGTCGCGTTCTACGGGAGTGCAATCGCATCCCTTGATCATCTCGGTCAGTTCAGATCGTGTCATTCCCTGTTCGGAAGTGGCTCCGGCTTCGTGACCTATTTTCTCTTCGACCACAGTGCCGTCGAAGTCGTCTGCACCGAATTTGAGGGCAGCCTGCGCTTGCTTTACTCCGAGCATCACCCAATAGGCCTTGATGTGTGGAATGTTATCAAGCATCAAGCGACTGATGGCTATGGCGCGTAATTCATCCAATCCTGTCAGAGGATTTTCAATGGTTAACTGGCTGTTTTCAGTCAGGAAGGGCAGGGGAATAAAACAGGTGTAACCGCCGCCACGATCTTGGGATTCACGTAATTGAATTAAATGATCTATGCGATCTTCAATGGATTCGATGTGACCGAAAAGCATGGTGCAGTTCGTTTTTAATCCCAGTGCGTGAGCTTCTTCGTGGACAGCCAGCCATTCTTTGGCCGTGGATTTGCGGGGACAAATCTGTTCCCGTGTTTCGGGGGCGAATATTTCGGCACCGCCGCCAGGTAACATATCAAGCCCAGCGGTTTTGAGTCGAGTAAGTACTTCGTGTGTTGAAATATTTTCAAGTTGTGCGAAGTGCGCGATTTCAACAGCTGTGAAACATTTGAGGACAACCTCAGGCAGTCGTTCCTTGATGGCATTGAGAATATCTTCAAAATAATCCAGTTTGAGTTTTGGATGACAGCCACCGACAATGTGTATTTCACGTGGAGTCAGTGCGGCACTGTCTATTTTTGCAATGACATCTTCTTTGCTCAGTACGAAGCCGCCTTCCTGTCCCTCTTCACGTTGATAGGCACAGAATACGCAGCCATTGACACATACGTTGGTGTAGTTGACGTGTTGGTTAACCACGTAGAATGCCTTGTCGCCGTGCAGTCGGGTACGGACCATATGGGCGAGCGCTCCTACAGCCAGTGGTTCAGGACATTCAAAAAGTTTGATGCCGTCTTCGAAACTCAGCCGTTCGCCGACCTCGACCTTGTCTCTAATGTCGGCAAGGCCCATGTTCGCATAATAATCACTGTTGAATAGACGCATTGCTTCTCCCGTATTCAGGATGGATTACCCAGTCCACGCCGGAGAAAATCCGTTATGGCGCGGGCTTTGTTTTCCGTTGTTTGTTTGTCTGTGTCGTACAGGGTTATGGGGCCGTCCAGATATGGAACGGTGTGTGCCTGAAAAAAACGATCCATGATGGAATCCAGATGAAAAACTACCATATCCGGATCAAGATCATTGCGAAGTTCGCCTGATTTCATGGCCGCAGTGACCAATGGTCGGAGATATTTTGTTGATCCCCGGCGTACTTCACTGAGAAATTTGTCGCGCATGGGGAAATTTTCTTGAAAGAGCATTTTCAGGTAAATTCGATAGATGTGCGGGTGTGCTTGTATGAAGTCCACGCCGGCCAACAGGCTTTTTTCTATGCGCTCGAAAAAGTCTTTGTCCGAGGTGGTCTCTCGGATATGTTTGAGAGGCTGTTTGAATTGATTGATTGCATGGCCGAATAAGTATTCAAAAAGTCCCTGCTTGTTGCCGAAATATTTGAATAACGAGCCTTTGGCAATACCGAGTCGTTTGACGATCCGGTTGATGCTGGCTTGATGATATCCATGCTCGGCGAATTCGGACGTGGCTTCGTTTAATACGCGCTCTCGTTTTTCGTCGGGCAGATTTTCAAAAGTTTTTGGGTTCTGTGTCATATGGTTACTCTTGATTTCACCGCGTGGTTCGATTAGTGGTGACCAGGTGGTCACTATCCTTATAAGGGGCGGTCTCGCCTGTCAATAGGAGTGAAGCTATTTTATATGCCAGGAGGCTTTCATGAAGAGGACATTAACGCTCGGATATTCACCTTGCCCAAATGATACGTATATTTTTCAAGCGCTTGCATTAGGGACGGTCAACTGGCCGGGAGGTCTTGATATAACTTTGGCTGATGTTGAGGAGTTGAATGGTCAGGCTGCGTCCGGTTTACTTGATGTCGTGAAGGTGTCTGTTGCCGCCGCTGCTGGGATTCTGGATGAATACGTGCTGCTTCGGGCTGGTGGAGCCATGGGATATGGCGTCGGTCCTATTTTGGTAGCAGGAGAAGCGTGTGACCTTGCCGCTTTGGACGGCAGGAAAATAGCTATTCCGGGACGAAATACTACGGCCAATCTGTTATTTGGATTGTGTTGTCGTGAGGCTGGTATACATGTTGAGTTGGTTGAAATGGTTTTTGACGAAGTCATGCCTGCGGTTGTGGCTGGAGAAGTCGCTGCCGGGGTTGTTATTCATGAAGGCCGTTTCACTTTCGCTGATCAAGGGTTGACGCGAGTCCTTGATCTTGGAGCATGGTGGGAGAAGTACACGGGGCTGCCTATCCCGTTGGGTGCCATAGCTATTAAGCGTTCACTTGGTTCTGAGGTGGCCGTTCAAATGAACGAAGCTATTCGGCAAAGTTTGATTGCAGCAAGAGAGCATCCCGAAATTGGACGGGAATATATCAAGTCGCATGCACAGGAAATGGACGATGAAGTTATTGCGACACATATTGATACTTTTGTGACAGAGTATAGTTTGGATGTAGGAGACGGCGGCGTGGAGGCTGTGTCCAGATTGCTGAAGGAGGCGGGGTGTACTCGTGAAGATGTTTTTATTTCAGTGTAGAATTTCCACCTGAATAAATTCCATGACGGACGAGAAGCTTATGATGCGTTCTCGTCCGTTTTTTTACCGCCTTGGCTGACGAATACCCCGACAATTACCAGCGCAGACGCTGCGTATTGTATCCAATTGAGTCGTTCGTTGAGGAATAACATTCCCAAGATAAGCGTGATGACCGGGATCAGATTGATAAAGGATGAGGCTTGGCCAACCGGGATTTTTGACATGCCGTAGTTATAGAGACCGTAGGCCAGGATAGTGACCATGATGCCGAGATAAAAAATAGTGGAGATGCCGAAAAGGTCAAATGATGTTGGCAGGGTGGTTGATGGTAGGAAGATAAGGGGAAAGTAGAATATGGCTCCGATGAATGCTTGCACCATAGTTAGAAACCACGGATTGTAACGAGGTGTAAGTTTTTTAAGAGAGATCATGTACCCGACTGCACAGATCATGGCCATGAATTCCAAGAAGTTACCAAGGATCGGATTGGAGGCTGTTTCGGTGGATTCAGCTGCGGCAGACAGTATAACGGCCCCGATAATGGCGAGTCCAAAGCTGATAGTCATGCGGCGGGTGAGCTTTTCACCAAGGGTGAATCGGGCAACCACTGCCGCCATGAGTGGAAGCAGAGCGCAGATCATTCCTGCCTGTGATGCGTCTGTATATGTCAGGGCCATTGCTTCAAAGACGAAATAGAATCCTGGTTCACAGACGCCCATGAATATGAGGAGTTTCCAGTCGCCAGCTTGATAATTGATGTTTTTCAGTTTCTTGAAAACAAGAAGAAAACAGAGGCTGGCAATAAGCATACGCCCAAAGATGACCACCATCGGGTCGAATCGCTGGAAAGCGAATTTGAGAACGATGAAGGAACTGGACCAGAGCAGGACAGCTATGCCGAGAGCTAGAAATGCCTGGGTTTTACCTGATATCTTGCGCAATATGGGAACCTCTTTTACAAACTGTATTTTGATTTACCATTGATCATATGGGATGGAAACAGGATTTGGTCCATGAAACGTGAAAAGGGTTTCGCATAGCGAAACCCTTTTCACGGTGTTCTATGAAAAAAACTTTTAGTGAGGGCAGACGGCAAGGACGTTGACCGGCTTAAATCCATTGCCCGGATCTTCAGCGTACCGGCATCCCAAGTGGGAATCCTCGCGTTTATGAAGGATGTCCTCTTCGGAACCGAGGTAATGCGGACAGTTGTTGTTGTTGCAAATCAGAATGACATTCCACCCGGTTTCGGGCGGTGCGAGCCACGCTTCCATCGTTTTGCCGCAATGCGGACAATCTCTGTCAGGCAACTCGGTGACTATTCCGGCATATTCGTGAATGACCATGGTTATCTCCTTGCAGTACGACGGAATCTGCCGCCGATCATGTTCTGTCGGCAATAGATAAAACCTGATTGGCCCACGTCAAGAGGGAAGACGTTAATTTTCTCTATCTAAAGGCAAAGTGCGCAGTAATTTGAAGAGTGCTCGAGAGTCTTTGGGTGGTTTTCCTTTAGCCTTTTCTCTCCGTGCGCCCAGTGTAAGCTGACGGAGTCTCTGTCCGTTCTCGGGGTAGGTGTCGAAAAGTTCCTGCAGGAGATCGTCATTGCCGTCTATCAATCGTTCTCTTATTATTTCAAGCCGATGGAATCCTGCTGTTTTAATCGAATGCCCATTTTTCGCTGCTTCGACAATCTCTTGTACATGGCTGGTATCAAAGGTGCGCATGAGTTTGCCCACGTACTGCATGTGGCGACGTGTGGCTTCATGTTTGGGGATTTTTTTGATGAGCAGCAGAGCTTCTTCCACTTCAGGAGGGAGGTTGGCTTCTTTGATAGTGGCATCGCCAAGAGCGGCGAGGTCTATACCGAGTTGCTGCAACTCCCTCATATCTTTTTTCAATTGGGTACGGCTCGGACCTTCATAGGCTTCGTCGAATTCCTCGGGGCGATATATTTTGTTTTTCTTTCCCATTATTACTTCAGGCCTGCGGCTCTCAGGTCGGTTTCAAGATTGGTGTAAATGGTCTGGACTCCCTGAGTCATGGCGTTGATCAGGGCTGTAGCTGAAGACTCGGGCATAGGTATACGCTCGGTATAGGTGCTGGAGAAAATGATTTCATTATTCGCCGAAGCTTCATCAACTACGAAGAACTGCATTCCCACTACTGCGGCGGGTGTGTCAAGGGAATAGTCACCATAGAGCGAGTTGACGACGCCTTCCAGCGTTAATCCGGGGACGACCATGCTGCCGGGTTTGATAATGTGGGTAAAGAGTTTGGAACCTCTGAGCCACTTGCGCAGTTCCGTGGTCAGCATGTCTGCCGGGGGAACAAAGAACATATTGTAGAAGTCTGATTCAATACGTCCCTGTTTGCCGCGATATACCAGTTCTCGGGTGTTGTAGAGATTTGATATGGACAGCCTACGGATTTTGAGCACGAAATCGTACCCGGTTTGGACCTGCTCTGCCGAACGGGTTGGAGTGATCTGGAAATACCGTTTGTCCAAGGGCTTTCCGCCCAACTTGACGCAGGCTGCGGTGGTCAGGCCTACAGCCAGTATGAGGAAGAGAAGTGTGTTTTTTTTCATGATGTTGATCCCGGTTTATTGGTCTTCAGGATTGGGCTTGCTTGGCGGAGTGCCGAAGATCATGCCGGAGGGATAGCGTTTGGCATCCCCTGTGAGTTCTTTGACGTTTTGCATGACCTCGCGAGTGTCGCCGATAATAGCGTGAATGTTCGCTTCTTCTGAGGCGACAACACCGTTCAGGCGGTTGACTAAAGCATGAACTTTGGCCACTGCTGCGGTCAAATCTGTCGAGGCTTGTGAGATGTTTTCCAGAGTCGGTGCGATTTCGCCCATTGCTTTATCCATGCGCGGGTCGCTCAAGGTTTTGCCGAGAACGGCTGATGCCTGTTTGAAGCTGGTGATAGCTATTTTGGCTTCGTGAGCTGCCGCGATGATGTCATCTGCGGATTCCGTGATGATTCGATTTACGCCTTCAAGGGCTCCGGCGGTATTGGGAATAATCCTATCCAGAGCCGGATCGGCCATGAGCGTGTTGGTTCGGGCCAGAATGTTACGGGTGCTATCAAGAATGCCGAGCATCCGTTTACCGGCTTCTTTACCGCTTTCGGTGTTCATGAAGTTGTCGATGGAATCAACAATGGATTTGACATCACCGATAATGGATTCAAGGTCTTCCTGTTTGAGGCTGCTTAATGTCTTACTAATGGTGGCGATAGCTCCTTCAACCCTGCTTAGAGTGGAGGGGACGGACGGAATGTAAGCATGTTCAGGTGTCCATTTGAGGGGGAGAGGGGGGTTGCCCTTTGGATCGTCATAGATGATGTTCAAGAAGAGCTGTCCGGTTAAGCCAAGTGACGTGGGGCGTATACGCAGACCACGGGCAACATCTTTACGCAGAACTTCAATGAATTTTTCTTCATCAATGAATTCAAAGAGATCTGGGTTGATGTCGCATTCCACATAGACATATCGGACTTCTCCGATATTCGCGGGGTCGTATTTGTTTGATACGAAATTGATTTCAGCCACACGGCCGACGTTGACGCCTCGGAGTTTGACTGGCGAACCCACGGCAAGACCGTTGACTGATTCGTCAAAGTAGGTTTCCAGCGTATAGGTCGTCTGGAAATATCTTCCGGCTCCGAGGACGATGACCATCGCGACGAGCATGCTAGCTCCTACGATGATGAACATGCCTAATTTGAAATAATCTCTTTTTCGTACCATTCCGTATCCTTACTTTGCCGTTTGGGCGTGTGTGCCTTCAGCGGCTTCCAATTCCGGTTGGCGGAGGAAGAAACGTCTGACAAACTGATTGTCCGAGGTATCCCTGAGTTCTTTGGGGTCTCCTTCGGCAACAATGGATTTGACGTCCTTGTCGAGCATGATAACCCGATCCGCGATTTTGTAAATGGATTCTAGTTCGTGGGTGACGATGACAAAGGTGATGCCAAGGTTGCGTGACAGGTCGAGAATGAGTTCATCGAGTGCCGCGCTGGAAATAGGATCAAGTCCCGCACCTGGTTCATCCAGAAAGAGTATGCTTGGGTCCAGAGCCATTGCCCGAGCGATGGCGGCCCGTTTCTTCATGCCGCCGGACAGGGCCGCGGGCATTTTGTACGTGGCGTTTTCCAGACTGACCATTGCGAGCTTGGACTTGGCAATGAGGGCCATGGCTTCTTGTGGTAGGTTGGTGAATTCTTCCAGTGGCAACATGACGTTTTGCAACAGTGACATGGAACCAAACAGGGCGCCCATCTGATACATTACGCCGAATTTACGAATGATTGCGTCCCGTTTGGCTCCAAATGCACTGGTTAATTCTTCGTCACCGTAAAAAACTTCACCGGCCATGGGATGTATAAGCCCGATCATGTTTTTGAGAAGCGTGGATTTGCCGCAACCGGAACCGCCGAGGATAATGAAAATTTCGCCTTGCTTAATGTCGAAGCTAACATCTTCAACAATGACTGTATTACCATATCCGCAAGTCAGATTTTGTACGCTTATGACAGTATCTCGTTCGCACATGTCTTATATCCCCAGATAGTAGAATGCCATGGCGAAAATGCCGTCGGCAAAAGCGATGAGAATAATGCCCGAGACCACTGCACTGGTGGTGGACAGACCGACTGCGCTGGCACCGGATCGAGTCTGTATGCCACGCAAGCATCCTACACCAGCCACCAAAAAGCTGAAAACCAGTCCTTTACCCATGCCGCTCCAGAAATCTCCGTAGTCTAGATAGGAGAAAACTCGGGAGGTGAATGTGACGAGGGGGTACCCCATGGAGAGCATGACAACGGCACCGCCGACCAGTGATGCCAGATTGAAAAACATGATCATCAAAGGAACGACAAACATGGTGGCAATGATTTTGGGTACTACCAGAAAGCGCATGGGAGATAATCCCATGGTGGTCAGGGCATCCAGTTCTTCATTAATTTTCATGGTCCCGATTTCAGCGGCAAAGGCGGAGCCGGATCGGGCGGCCAGCAGGATGGACGTAACCAGTGGGCCCATTTCGCGGAACATAACGAGACCAAGCATGTTCGGGACGAAAATTTCACCGCCGAATCGTTGCAGACTGATCGCGGATTGAAATGACATGATCAGCCCCATAAGAAAGCCTATGAGGGTGATGATGAATAGGGATTCAACGCCGACGTTAATGCAGGAGAGCAGGACATTCTTCCATCGAACTTGACTCGGATGAAGGAAGGCCTCGGTGAGCAATACGGCTGATTCTCCTACGAATGCGATCATTTCGCGGATGCCGGACCATAATTCCCCGATGGCTTCACCGATAGCTGAGGCAAAGTTCCGCCGGTTCTTTTTCTGGGAGTCCCATGCCGGTATGGGGCTATCCCAGGTCAGGCCGATAAGTTTACGATCCTCTTCCCGAAGATTATTTAGCGTGAGTTGAGCTTCTTTTTGGGCTGCGAGTTCTTTGATCTTGAGCAGCAGAGCAACCCCGGCTCCGTCGAGATAGGTGACACCGGTCATATCAGTTTCAATGGATGTGAAGGGGGTGGAATTGCCTGCCTGCACAGTCTCATCCCAAATGCTGGTGATTCCGGGGGCGTCGAGACGTCCTGCGAGCGTAATGACAAGGATTCCATTTCGGTCAGAAATGGAAACAGTGGCATCGGAAGATTGCATTGTCAGCGGTTGGTTTTTCACACCATATCATCCTAATTGTGGGCAAAGATCAAAGTTAATCGACTACTTTAAATAACTGAGGTTTTGAAAAAATGGAAGGTAGTTGTGTGTATTTATCACGGTGTTTTTCAGTGGGGATTGACAGAAAGAGAAAAGAATATTATTCATTTAAAGTATGAATAACAGAAAAATCGACAAATTGGACTTGGAAATCCTGAACATACTTCAGGCTGACGGTAAGGTTTCCAACGCGGAAATCGCTCGAAAGGTAGGCAAGGCACCGTCTGCCGTGCTTGAGCGTGTACGTAAGCTCAAAAAGAGCGGTATCATCGAGGGATATGAGTGTATTGTCAGTCATAAGTCTCTTGGTCGAGGGCTGACAGCATTTACTTCCATACGAGTGGAAGAGGGTGTGGGAGCCACAGAGGTGGGGCAGAAGCTTGCCGAGTTTCCCGAAGTGCTTGAGGTTCATTATACTGCTGGTCGCGATTCCTATCTGGTCAAGGTCCGTGTTGAGGACACTGAGGCGTTACAGGCGACGCTGGCAAAATTCGGAACTATCGGGCCTGTGCGTGACACCAACTCAACTATCGTATTGACCACGGTCAAGGAGTCCCGCGTTATTCCACTTCCCCTTGAAAACGACTAACCTTCGAGGAGCCACAGATGACAGTAAGTATTTCCTCCCTGGACCCGCAGATTATTTCTCGGGGCAGGGAGTTTTTTGCATCCATTTCCGGTGAATCCCCTTCGGTTTTCAATAAAGGCTGGTGGACTGGAAAGGTCATGGATTGGGCCATGAAGAACGAGGATTTCAAGGTCCAGATGTTTCGTTTTGTGGATGTACTGCCATATCTTAATACTTCCGAATCATTGTCCCGGCATATCGAAGAATATTTTTCCGGCGAGGACTCTAATATCCCGGATGTTCTCAAATGGGGTGCCACCAAGACCAAGATTGGTGGAGGATTGGTCGCCAAGGTCCTGAACAGGACTATTCGTTCCAACATTGAGTCCATGGCCCGTCAGTTCATCATTGGTCAGGTCTCCAAGGAAGCGGTCAAAGGGATCAGAAAACTCCGCAAGGACGGTTTTGCCTTTGTTCTCGATTTGCTTGGCGAAGCGACTGTGTCCGAAGTCGAGTCTGATGTGTATCGTGATGGATACCTCGAAGTTCTGGAAGCTATTCAGAAGGAACTCGGCAAGTGGAAGCCGCTTGATGGTGGGGCCAACGATCTCGATTGGGGGCATGCCCCCAAGGTCAATGTGGCCGTGAAGCCGTCCGCTTTTTATTCTCAGTCCAAACCAGTGGACCTTGAGGGTACGGTGGTGGGCATGATGTCCCGTATTGAACCCATCTATAAGAAGACTATGGAAATGGGTGGGTTCATGTGTATTGATATGGAATCCCTCAAGTACAAGGAAGCCACGGTCGAGTTGTTCAAGCGTTTGCGTCTTAAATATCCCGACTATCCGCATCTCGGCATCGTGTTTCAGGCCTATCTGCGGAGTGTGGATGATGATGTCCGTCATTTACTTGAATGGGCGCATGCGCAGAATCTTCCGATTTCTATTCGTTTGGTCAAGGGAGCCTATTGGGATTACGAGACCGTCATGGCCAAGCAGAATGATTGGCCTGTACCGGTCTGGACGCATAAGCCTGAATCCGACATGGCTTTTGAACGTGTTTCCAAGATGATTTTGGAGAACAGTGATATTTGTCACTTTGCTTGTGCCTCCCACAATATCCGTACGATTTCTGCTGTCATGGAGACAGCCTCGGCATTGAATGTGCCTGAGGAACGGTATGAGTTTCAGGTGCTCTACGGTATGGCCGAACCAGTGCGCAAAGGCCTCAGGAATGTTGCCAAGCGTGTTCGATTGTATTGTCCGTACGGTGATTTATTGCCGGGTATGGCTTATCTTGTTCGTCGTCTGCTTGAAAACACGGCAAACGAATCGTTTTTGAAACAGACTTTTGCCGATGAAGCGGACATGGATCACCTTTTGGAGAATCCAGAAGCGACGTTGAAACGTCAGCTTGACAGTCGGTGTGCTCCGAAAGAAGAAAAGCAGATTGGCCCGTCTCGTTTTGTAAATTTTCCGGTGGCTGATTTCACCATCGAGGCAGAGCGTAATGCGTTTCCGGATTCCATTGCCACGGTGCGTGCGCGCATGGGCGGTGAAGTTCCGTTGTTTATCAATGGGAAGGATGTCGTGACGAGCGACAGGCTGGAATCCTATAATCCGGCTGATCCGTCAGAGATTGTTGGTTCAGTCTGTCAGGCTGGTGTCACCGAAGTGGACATCGCTATCGAAGCCGCGTCCGACGCCTATTTGTCATGGCGAGACGTGGCACCGGAAAAACGTGCAGAAGTTTTGTTCAAGGCTGCGCAATATCTTAAAGATACAATTCATGAGTTGTGCGCTCTTCAGGTTTTGGAAGTGGGAAAGCAGTGGGATCAAGCGCACGCCGATGTGTCTGAGGCCATTGATTTTCTTGAATACTACGCACGAGAAATGATTCGATTCGGTAAACCGCGTCGCATGGGACGGGCTCCCGGCGAAATGAGCCAGCTCTTTTATCAGGGCAAGGGCGTCGCCGCTGTTATTGCACCATGGAATTTCCCGTTGGCTATTTCCGTGGGCATGGTGTCTGCTGCTATCGCTTCCGGGTGTTCAGTTGTTTATAAACCCGCAGGTATTTCCTCCTGTGTGGGGCATAATTTGGTTGAAATGTGGAAAGCCGCAGGTTTGCCGGATGGCGTATTCAACTACTGCCCCGGTCGTGGGTCGGTTATGGGTGACCATCTTGTGGATCACCCAGACGTTTCCGTCATCGCCTTTACTGGTTCCATGGAAGTGGGGCTACGTATTCAGGAGCGCGCCGCCAAGGTTCAGCCCGGACAGCAACAGTGTAAACGGGTTATCGCTGAGATGGGCGGCAAGAATGGAACCATTATCGACGATGATGCCGATCTCGACGAAGCTGTGCTCGGCGTACTGTATGCCGCATTCGGTTTCCAAGGCCAGAAGTGCTCGGCTTGCTCTCGGGTTATTGTACTTGATTCCATTTATGATCGTTTCATTGAGCGACTTACCGAGGCTGCCAAGTCAGTCAAGCTCGGTCCATCCGAGAATCCGGCCAATTACATGGGGCCGGTGGCGGATAAGGCAGCACAGGAAAATGTGTTGCGGTACATCAGGGTCGCAGAGGAAGAAGGCAATGTGTTGGTCAAGCGCGAAGTCTCCGATGATCTCAAGGCTACCGGAGGTTGTTATGTCCCGTTGACCATTGTGGACGGTATCACCAAGGATCACCGTATTGCGCAGGAAGAGGTCTTTGGGCCGGTCCTGTCAGTCATGCGTGCCAAGAATATGGATGAGGCTCTTGATATTGCCAACTCCACCAGGTTCGCTCTGACCGGTGCTATCTACACACGCAGTCCGGCCAATTTGGAACGTGCTTCCAGAGAGTTTCGTGTGGGCAATCTGTACCTGAACAAGCCATCGGTTGGCGCGCTCGTCGAGCGACATGCCTTTGGTGGATTCAAGATGTCAGGCGTTGGTTCCAAGGCTGGCGGCCCTGATTATTTGCTTCAGTTCATGGACCCGCGTCTGGTTTGCGAAAATACCATGCGCCGAGGATTTGCTCCCATTGAAGAGGATGATGAGTGGATTAGCTAAAGGGTTGTATTTTTAATGACTAAAAGCCCGGTAGACTGGATCTACCGGGCTTTTCAAATTTACCGATCAGGTTCTGTAGCAGCGTGCTGCTATCGAAAGCCGTGCTACAGAGCCAATGCCATTTCGTGCCACTCTGCGCCACCATGGTCGGACTCGGAAATACCACTATCCGTGAATCCATGGCGGGAATAGTACGGAATAAGATCATCTTTGCACAGTAGCAGAACGCGCTTCTTGTCGAGCTTGTGTGATTGTTTGATAAATTCGACCATGAGTTGGTCTGCAATGCCACGATGCTGAAAGTCAGGTAGGACGGAAAGGGAAAAGATGACGATGTTCTTTCCATCCGGGTCGTGACCTATAAGCTGCTTGAATTCTTCGTCTGTAATGTCTTCTTTGTCTGTGGCGCCGGAGTTGACCTGCCCTACTATTTGGCCATCGAGTTCGGCCACGAGATAACCTTCAGGATACTCGTGAATCCGTTTTTCAATGGATGAGGTCAGAGCAGCTTCGGAGGCCGGGAAACAGTTGCATTCGACGGTGTGACAAGCTGTCAGGTCGTCAGGCTCAGCAAAACGGATGGTCAGATTCTTCATAGGTTAATCCAGTGTAACGCCTTCAAGGGCGGCTTCGAGTTCTTCCCAGGTTTCGTAGGCGACTTCAAGGTTTGCTTCGATAGTCTCAAGGCGTTCTTGGTCATCGGCCATTGCCTGGGGTGTGTTTTTGAAATAATCAGGCTGCGACATCTTTGTCTGCAAGTCGTCGAGCTCGGTTTCCAGCTTTTCAATGAGCGCGGGCATGGTCTTGAGTTGCTCTCGCTTTTTCTCCAATTCGAATTTTTCTTTGTAACTCAATTTCTGCTTTGCGGGTTTGGCCGTTTTTTGTGCAGATTTAGGCTTGCATGCTTTTGTTTGAGTAACAGGAACGTCCGGTCGTTGTCTGAGCCAGTCGTCATAGCCGCCTACGTATTCGGCGACCACGCCGTTGCCTTCAAATCCGATGCTTGATGTGACGACGTTGTTGAGGAAGGCGCGATCATGGCTGACCAGCAGCAGGGTGCCGGGATACTCCATGAGCAATTCCTCAAGAAGGTCGAGTGTCTCGGCATCAAGGTCGTTAGTCGGTTCATCCATGACCAAGACATTGGAGGGGCGGGTGAAGAGTCGGGCCAGAAGCAGCCGGTTGCGTTCTCCACCAGACAGGACTGACACAGGCACTTTGGACCTGTCAGGTGTGAACAGGAAATCCTTTAGGTGCGACATGACATGTCGCTGCTGGCCGTTAATGGTTACGAAGTCATTGCCATCTGCCACATTGTAACGAGCTGAGCGGGTCTCATCGAGCTGTTCACGGAGTTGGTCGAAATAATTGATTTGGAGATTGACGCCGCGCCGGATCGACCCGCTTTGTGGTTCAAGTTCGCCCAGCAGAACCTTGAGTAGGGTGGTTTTCCCAACGCCATTGGGACCAATGAGGCCGACCTTGTCCCCGCGCATAATGGCGGTCGAAAAATCTGAAATGAGTGGAGTCTCGTCGAATCCAAAACATAGGGAGTTGGCTTCCACGACCAGTTTACCGGTGCGTTCGGCTTCCTGGATAATCATATTTACGGTGCCAACGCGGTCCCGGCGAGCCTTGTGTTCTTCACGCATCTTCCGCAGGTCGCGGACTCGTCCCATATTACGAGTGCGGCGAGCTTTGATACCCTGACGAATCCATGTTTCTTCTTCGGCCAATTTTCTGTCGAAATTATGATTCTGTTTGGCTTCGGCGTCGAGGGCCGCTTCTTTGCGTTGGAGATAGGTGGCGTAATTACATTCCCAATTATGGAGTTTGCCTCGGTCCAACTCCACAATGCGTGTCGCGACTTTTTTAAGGAAGGTACGGTCATGGGTGACGAAAAGCAGGGCCGTGGTTTGGCGCAGCAGGAAGTCTTCAAGCCAAGAAATGGAGTCGATATCCAAATGGTTTGTGGGCTCGTCAAGAATGAGCAGGTCCGGCCTGGAAACAAGTGCTCGAGCGAGCAGAGTACGACGTTTAGTGCCGCCGGACAGGGAAGAAAATCGTTCGTCGCCATTTAGTTTGAGATGGGACAATACGGTTTCGATAGTTTGGTGGTGCGGCCATCCACCGGCTTCTTCAAGCGCATGTTGTGCGTGCTCCAATTGAGCGACCAATTGGTTATTGTTGGAGTCTATGGTGTCAATCAATGCACTGGACGCCTCATGGTAGGCCGTCAGGTGTTCACCAACTTTGCCGAGCCCCTGCGCCGTGATATCATAGACCGTGCCTTTCAAATCTTGTGGGACTTCCTGTGGCAGCATGGCCACGCGGGAGCCTCGAGCATAATCAGCACTGCCTGAATCGGGACTGGTTACGCCTTCGATAATGGAGAGCAGGGTAGATTTTCCTTCCCCGTTTCTGCCGAGCAGGCAAACGCGCTCGCCCGGTTCGATCTGCATGGATACTTTGTCCAGCAGCACCGTTCCGGTGAAATTGATTGATATGTCGCGCAGGGAAACAAGGGCCATAATACCTGTCCATTGAAAAGGGGGCTGATGGATCAGCCCCCGGAATTGTTACCATCAGATGCTGTTTTACTTGCAGATGTCCTGAAATGCCTGATGCCGTTCGCCATAAGGTGGGTAGCCGAAGAATGCGGAACCGGAAACCAGAACGTCTACACCGGCTTCGGTCAATTCACGAGCATTTTCCAGAGTCACGCCGCCGTCGATCTGGATGAGTGTTTCGGCACCGGCTTCGTCGATCATGCCACGGAGTTCGCGGACTTTGTCTTTGCAGAAGGGGATGAACTTTTGACCACCAAAGCCCGGATTCACAGACATGATCAATACCATGTACAATTGTGGGATAAGGTATTTGATTGTTTCAAGCGGTGTGTGCGGATTAAGGGCCACTGCCGGCTTGGCACCGGTTTCAGCAATTTGAGCACAGACACGTTCAAGGTGGTCACATGTTTCGGCATGGACGCAAATGAGGTCAGCACCCGCATCGGCAAAATTTTGAACGTAACGTCCTGGATCTTCAATCATCAGATGGCAGTCGAAAAAAAGGTCTGATTTTTTGCGCATGGCCTTGATGATAGGGGGGCCAAAGGTGATATTGGGGACAAAGCAACCGTCCATGATATCAAGGTGGACCCACTTGAGGCCAGCATCTTTCAGGGCTTTCAGTTCGGATTCCATGTTCGTAAAATCCGAGGAAAGCATCGAGGGTGATAAAATCATCTGTTCAACTCCACTTGATCGATTTTGATAGGGGGATGTGTACCCGCTCCTGTGTCGGACTGCAAGTTTTTCAACGGCAAGAGAGTGCTGCCTTTGTGAAAATGGATATAACGATCTGGTGAGGTCTGAATAAATCATGTATGTTTAATGAAATTTAAAATTGTTGCCCAGGTAGTTATGCGAGTTTTTATTTTTTATTTTTTGATAGTATTTATTTGTGTAGGTTTGTCGTCAGTATGTCATGCTGATGATATTTCTTTTTATATGGGAGAAGTTTATCCACTGAATTATGTGGCGGAAGATGAACTTCGGACCGGGGCGGTGGTGGAAATTGTCTCTACAATTATGCGTGAGACGGGGCAGAATGTAAATCCTCGGAATATCAGGGTCATCAATTGGGCACGTTCATTGTACGACGTCGCGACATATCCGAATACGGCTATTTTTTCAGTTGCACGAACTTCAGAACGGGACAAAAAATACAAATGGGTAGGACCTATTGCCGAGTTGAACATTGGATTGATTGCTAAAAAAGCAGACAATATCATCATCGAAAATGAACAGGATGTCGGTAAATATAAGATCGGTATTGTTCGGGGGAGTGCCCCGGAACATATTTTAATCAGTAAATATGGCATGAAAGCTTCACAATTGAACCAACTGAAAGATGATTTAACACAGTTCAAGATGTTGGATGCAGACAGAGTCGATTTGATTACTCAGGCCGATACCTCCGCTTCCAGTGGTCTTCAACAAGCAGGGTTGGATCCGGGGCTTTTTGAGATGGTGTATGTCTTACAGCATGTCGATTTATATATTGCTTTCAATCCGAAGACAGATGATATGCTGATTGAAAAGATTCAGAAGGCGCTTCTATCATTAAAAGAGAAATTGGCAAATGGTGTAAGTCGATATGACGAAATTATGAATTTATATTATGGCGAAAACCGAATCTCCATACGCAGTTATTGAGAGTCTCATATAAAAGGAAAACTCCCGCAATCATGTAGTTACGGGAGTTTTTTATGGCTGGTTGTTAATTAGGCGGTCCGATGTGTATCCGAGGAGTCCGCCGAGAATCGTGGAAAAAATGATGATCGGGAAAACGGACATGGGTTCCCTTGGATAAGCGAGAACCGCTATGGGGATACCGGTGAGCAGGGCGATGAGCATTCCTGACGCCCAGCTTGTCAGAGGCAGGCGAGCATATGTGATAATGATGCCTAGGCCCAGCCAGTGAAGCAGTGCCGAGATATTCGCTTCCCAACTCAGTCCTTGAAAGACCATGGGGATGACATCAATGATGCCGGCAGCCAGCCCAAGCAGTAACGCCTTGAATATTTTATGCATGCACCCCTTTGCCAGTCTGAAGGCTATTTGTCCATTTTGAAGTCGACTTTGATCTTGAACAGTTTGTCAGCAGGCAGGTTGAGCACCTTGATCCCCGTGGCTTTTGTGATGGATGCAAGGATGGATTCAACTGCGTCCATGTCCGGTGCAATCAGTGCGAACCAGATATTAAATTCGTTTTCGCGCAGATAGTTATGCGTGACGCCATCATGCTTATTCACTTCGGCAACAAACTCGTCAATTTTGTCTTCCGGGCATGACGCGGCACACAGTGTAGACTGCCATCCCAGTGTGTTGGAATTGAAGTTGGCACCCATGCGGCGGATAACACCAGCCTTTTTCAAGTCGCGTACACGTTCCAGTACGTCAGATTCCGGCAGACCGATTTGTTTGCCGACCTCTTCATACGGACGCGAGGTTAACGGGAAGTGAGACTGGATGATGTCGAGTATCTTTTTGTCGTAATTGTCCATGTGATGCCTCCGGCGGCTCAAGAACCTTTTGAAAAAGGTTCTTGAGAATCTCCAAAACTTTTTATCGCGCTTCGCGGGATCGTGCGATTTTTATTGTATTTCTCCGTAAGGAATCAAATCCTTTCCATGCATCCCTTACTTTCGCCCAAGGCGACCCAAAAAATTTGGGAAAATGAGGGGATGGAGGTCTGGGGGAAGGGGAGGAAATACCCCTTTTCAAAGAGTGTTTCCTCCCTTTCCCCCAGCCGTCGGAGGCTCTTACTTCTTTGCCTTTTTCTTCGGCTGGTAGGAGCAGAGCGGTTCTTCTTTCAAATAATGACCGTTCATGGTCTGAGCGCGTGCTCGGCAACCGCCGCAGACGCGTTCGTATTCGCAATGTCCACACTTACCGTCATAGACTTCTGGGTTGCGCAGATTGAGGAATTGCTGGGATTTTTTCCAGATGTCAGGGAAATGCGTCTCGCGTACCTGACCACAGTCGAGTTCCAGATAGCCACAGGGCTGAACTTGACCGCGATGGGATATGAAACAGAATCCCACGCCGCCGAGGCAGCCACGAGACACGGCATCCAGACCGAAGTTCTCGAAGTTGACCGGGATGCCTTCTTCTTTAGCGCGTTGGCGCAGGATGCGGTGGTAATGCGGGGCGCAGGTGGCCTTGAGTTGCATGTCCGTGGTCTTGCGGAAGTCGTAGAACCAGTTGAGCACGTCTTCGTACTCTTCGGCAGTAATGACTTCAGTGCCAAGTTCCACGGCCCGACCGGTCGGTACGAGCAGGAATATATGCCACGCGGATGCACCGATTCCTTCGCACAGATCAAAGATGTCCTTGAACAGATGAAGATTGTTCTTGGTCACCGTAGTGTTGATCTGGAATTCGATGCCCACGTCTTTCAAATATTGAATGCCTCGCATGGAAGCTTTGAATGCACCGACTTCGCCGCGGAATTCGTCGTGCTGGACCGCTTCTGGTGCATCGATGGAGATGGAGCATCGTTCGATACCCGCATCTTTCATCTGTTGGGCTGTTTCAGGCGTGATGAGTGTCCCGTTGGGAGCCATGACGCAACGAAGCCCTTTGGTTTTGGCGTAGGCGATCAACTCGTAGACGTCGTGCCGCATCATTGGCTCGCCGCCGGTAAAGATGATGATAGGGCTGCCTACGTCCGGGAAAGTGTCGATGAGAGCCTTGGCCTCTTCGGTGGACAATTCGTTCTCGTATGGTTCCGGGTGCGCTTCGGCCCGACAGTGCTTGCAGGCGAGGTTGCAGGACCGGGTCACTTCCCAGGCGATGAGCCTGCAAATGGGGGTGACGCCGTCGTCGAGGAAACGCTTGGGTGCGTTTTCAGCACCAGGATGACCTTTGCCGTGGGGATGACCAGGGTGTCCGCCGGGATGGCCTTCAGAAGGGCAGCCGCCGGGATGGCCTTTGGGATGTTCGCTCATGTTATTTCAATGCCTTTAAGACGTCTTCTGTAAAGTATGTGAGAATAAGATCAGCCCCGGCGCGTTTGAAGGCAACCAAGGATTCCATGACCACGCCTATTTCGTCTATCCAGTCGTTTTGGGCAGCGGCCTTGATCATCGAGTATTCGCCGCTGACCTGATAGACGGCCACAGGCGTGTCAAAAGTGTCTCGCACCTGACGGACCATGTCGAGATACGGCAGGCCGGGCTTGACCATCAGGATGTCCGCACCTTCTTCCAGATCGGCAACGGCTTCGCGCATGCCTTCGCGGGAATTGGGAGGATCCATCTGGTAGGTCTTGCGGTCCCCGAATTGCGGGGTGGATTCGGCGGCTTCGCGGAATGGGCCGTAGAATGCCGATGCGTATTTTATCGCGTAAGACATGATCGGGGTGTTGGTAAAACCAGCGTCATCCAGTGCGGCGCGGATGGCGGCAACACGGCCATCCATCATATCAGACGGGGCCACCATGTCAGCTCCGGCCTTGGCTTGGGCTACAGCGGCCTTGGCCAGAAGATTCAAAGTGGGGTCGTTTTGAACGTATTCGTTTTTCACCATGCCGCAATGGCCGTGGGAGGTATACTCGCACAGACAGGTGTCGGCGATGACCACCAGTTCGGGAAATGTGTCCTTGAGCAGACGAATGGCCTTTTGGACAATGCCCATGTCGTCGTATGCACCGGACCCAACTTCGTCTTTTTCGGCAGGAATACCGAAAAGGATGCAGGCTTTGAGGCCATCGGCAACGGCTTCGGCTACTTTGATTTTCAGTTGTGTCAGAGAAAGCTGATATTGGCCGGGCATGGATGAGATTTCTTTTTTAAAGGAATCGTCATCGGTTTCGACCACGAAATAGGGCATGATCAAGTCATTGGCAGTGACCATGTTTTCGCGGACCAGTTCTCGCATGGCGAGACTGGAGCGAAGGCGACGGCCACGGAAAAAATCAGAGGGAATCATAGTATCTCCAAATCAATAATGTGTCTTTTGAAGATCCCTATACTCTTTTTCAACGGTATCGCCAACAAGTGCAACAAGTTGCTCACGCATGCATTTGTCGAAGGCGAAACAAAAAAGTTTAGGAAAGAAGAGGGGATGGGAGTCCGGGGGAAGGGTAGAGGGGAGAATCCTTTTTAAAAGGAGTCCCTCTTTCCTTCCCCCGGCCGCCGGAGGCGAATATCGCTTACAGCTTTTCGCCGGTGATTTCTTCGTCGGTGAGATAGCAGGCAGGATCCTGTGCCCAGAAGTCATCATAGTAGGCTTCTGCACGGGCGCGGAAGTTGCCGCCGCAGATATTGAGGAAGCGACACTTGGCGCAACGGCCGCCCACATGAGGACGTTTGTCCTTGAGCTTGTGGAGCAGTTCGATCTTGGGATCGTTCCAGATTTCGGAGAAAGGACGTTCCAGCACGTTGCCAAAAGTATGATGGCGCATGAACTGGTCAGCGTGAACTTTGCCGTCCCAGGAGATACAGCCGATGCCGCGTCCCGTGGAGTTGCCTTCGTTCATCTTGAGCAGTTCAAGTACTTCCTTGGCACGTTCCGGGTCTTCCTTGAGAAGACGATAATAGACATGCGGACCGTCTGCGTGGTTGTCCACAGTCAGAACTTCCTTGGGCTTGCCTTTTTCAAACAATGCCTTTGTGTGGTCCATGATCAGATCGACGACGTCACGGGTTTCCTGATGGTTCAGGTCTTCTTTGATCAGTTCGGAACCACGACCGGAATATACCAGGTGGTAGAAACAGATGCGGGGAATTTCCAAGTCTTCAATGAGACTGAAGAGATGGGGGATCTCAGGAGCATTACGCTTGTTGATGGTGAAACGCAGGCCGACTTTGAGGCCTTCTGCCTGACAGTTCTCAACGCCTTTGAGTGCCTGTTTGTAGGACCCGGTCACGCCACGAAATTCATCGTGGACCGCCTCATTACCATCGATGGATATACCGACGTAAGAGAGACCAACTTCTTTCAGTTCTCTGGCTTTTGATTTTGTGATGAGCGTGCCGTTGGTAGAGATGACTGCACGCATGCCCTTGGCGGTTGCGTGTTTGGCCAAGTCGACCAAGTCTTCACGTACCAGAGGCTCGCCACCGGAAAAGAGCATGACAGGTGCGCCGAATTGGGCGAGATCATCTATCATCTCTTTGGCTTTTTCGTTGGAAATTGGGTCCTTGTGCGCGTTGATATCAACGGCCTGAGCGTAACAATGGACACATTTAAGGTTACACCGTTGGGTCATGTTCCAGACCACGACGGGCTTCTTGTCCTTGGAAAATTGGAGAAGATGGGAGGGCAACTGCCCTGATTCACGACTGTAACGCAGGGCGTCAGAAGGTTCTACTGCTCCGCAGTAGAGCTTGGAAATACCGATCATTTAAATAAACCTCTCAGCTGAAATGAAGGTCTCAGGTATCATATATCGTTCTGAGTGAAAAGAACGAAAAAGAGGGCCTGGAAAGGCCCCCGTCATGCGCTTCCGAAGAGGAAGATAAGAATTATTGCCAAAAAGTCAAGAAATCATCGTTTGACCTATCCCGCGAGGCGTATTTCGACCCGTCGGTTTTTTTGCTGTTCTTTGGTTGTGAGCCCTTGATTTAACGGTCTGGACTTACCATATCCCACGGTTTCAATGGTCGCAGGATCAACTCCGCCCTTGTTGACGAGGTATGCCTTGACTGCATCAGCTCGTTTTTTGGAAAGGGAGAGGTTGTACGCTTCATTGCCTTTGGTGTCGGTATGACCGCCGATGATGATGCTTTTGCCTTTGAGTTCCGGTGAGTTTAGAGCTTCACTTAAAGCATCCAGCAAAGGATATGATGATTCTTGAATAGTTGCTTTATCAAAATCGAAATGAACATCCAGATTTACGCCCGGAACGTCCGGTCGAACCACGGTGTTTTCATTTGATTCCGGTGGAAGGGTTACGCCGGGGCCGGGATCGGTGGCGGTAGTCGCGGGCGCTTCGACCAACTGGGTTAGACTGGGTTTTACCTGAGCCGGGTTGTCCACATATTTGTATTGTGTGTCGGGTGAAGGCAACCATGCCTTGAGCGGAATAGTCATGTCCTTGGCAATTTCACGAATGATTTTGTTGAAAGGAGCTTCACTCATGCGGAATTCATGTTTGAAATAAAAATAGTCGTCCGGCGGACGTTCTTCAAGGCGCCCTGATTGCATCATGGTCCAGAGGAGAATGCCGCTACCTGCCGCATAGATGTCGACCTGTACGGTAATCGCGGTGTCATCCAATGTATGCCCAGCATAGAAGTAGGGGACTTTGCCCAGAATGAGCAGATCAGCACCCCGTCTTCGAGCGGTTTCCAAAGCGGTGGACAGCCCTTGGTACCGTGTGCCTGATTGTAGTTCCATGACTGGGAAGAGGCGTTCCTCTGTCCAGGCTGAATAGAATATTTGTGCAAAGGAGTCGGATAGGCTGGCGTGATCGCTCGTGCGCTGCTGGATAACAAAGGGATAAAAATAGGCCGTTAAAGGTCTATATTGTTTCCCTCTGGGATGGACCGAAACTTGAAGTGGCGATTTCCTGACGGTTGGATCGGAATAGACTTTTGTCTGATCCGTCAAGGAAAGGTCCACGTTCGCGCACGCGGATAATATGAGTAACAAAGCGAAAAATAATACTTTTTTCATGACATTCACCGGCTTGTGGTTGCAACCGTTCCGCCCCATGCGCCAAGTGCGTGACAGGGGCGGATTTCAATGGCTCAATTAAAGCAATATATATGCCGGGAATATTATTGAACGGTTTGTGTGGGTGCAGGTGCAGACTCTATGGATTCTAGCAACTGGTCGCGGGATTCCTTGAGACCCTGACGAAGCAGGAGTCGTTTCCCCGTGGAAAGCCGTCTAAATTCTGGTCTGTCAGCCAGTTCGGATAGGCGGTTCATTTCCACGAGAACATTGCGGATTAATTTTTGGATATCCCGTTCTCTGGGGTTGAGTTGGGCAGCCAGTACTGCCAAATCTCGGATTTCCATCGCCATCTCCTTGAGACGACGTGGGGCTATTTGACGGGCGAGTTTTCGTTGTGCCTTGAGGTCCTGTATTTTGTTTTTGAACCAACCAAACATAATCCCTCCTACATCGTAGGCATCTGTCCCTGCATACCGATAACGGCGAGGATCATACCGATAAGCAGTGGCATGAGTATAACCGGAATGATAATGAAGTAGGATATCTTGTGGATATACTTGAGGCCGATGGCAGTCAGGACCAATCCCCATATGGCGTTCAGGAGCATCCATACGCTGACCACTTCAAGGGTCACTAATGGGATTATCCCCGTAATCATTGGGGCATAGGCATAGGCAACAGCTCTGAAAGACCCTTCGAAACCTTTATTGCCTGCTCGAAACAGTTTCAGGATGAGATGGTAGAATCCAGTAATGAAATAAATGGACATGGCCGCAAAGGCGGGTGTGACCAGAAGTTCGAACAGTCCGTTGGTTGTGTTGTATGCGACGACTTCCAGGCCGTTTGAAGTGATGTCAATGCTGGGAGTCAGGCCTGCAACACCCCATGCAAATTGGGCCAGAGCCTGAATCATCGCCACAAGAATGGCAAAAGTCAGAGGTTTGGACAGACCTCCACCAACGGGCATGACCGAAAAGAAGAGACGCGGTGAAAACAGGGCCAGTTTTATTGTCATGAACAGGCCGCCGAAAAATCCATAGCGATCCAATTGCTCAAAGGGCGGCGGAACTTCCATGGAGGCTTCTGGGGTTTCGTTTTCATCGTTTTCAGTCTGCATGGGATCGGGGAAATCTTCACTAAATTCGCCATTCCAGCCATCCACGGGCTGTTGCTCGTCGGTCTGTGGCGTCTGGCCGGAAGGGTAGATTATTTTGGGTTCGTCCAATGGCTCGGGGAAATCTGCATTGAATTCACCGTTCCAGCCATCGACAGGTTCTGGCCCATTCTGATGAGTATAGGGTTCAGTTGATGTCGGTTCATTGGACGTGTCAGAATTGTGTTGAGGTGTTGCTTTCGGTTCGGGCGGAGCCATGGCGTCCAGTTGTTTCCATAGGTCTTCCTTGGGCTTTTCGCCCGGAGTGGGAAGGTCTGGGAAAGTCCGTTCGGATGTTTCCGGTTCCGGGGACTTGGCTTGTTCTTGTGACGTAACAATGGGCTTCGGTGCCGGAGCTTCCGGTTCCTCAATGACAAATTCCTGTTCCGGTATTTCGCGAAATTTGAATTTCGTTTGACATTTCGGGCAGGTGGCAACCTGCGAACGAGGGGGGATCTTGCTTTCGTCCACTTCGCGGGCGAATTTGCATTCGGGACATATTATCTGCATTGCCGTTCCTTGAATGACATGAATGATGACGTTGAGAGGTCCTAGCCATTTTGTACGCAACAATCAAGCCGTCTGCAAATCCGTGCAGGATTATGCAGGGTTTTCTTCGAGCATAAGCATCTGAATCGCACCCATGATGAATGACGCTTCGGCGAAGAGGGATCGTTCCACATTGGGATAATCCTCGCTGAGTACATGCGTTATGGTGTCACCACCTGCTTTGTCAAAGCGTTTTAATTTGGCGGTCAGAACCTCAGGCGACTTGCGTAGGCGGCTGTAATGCAGGATAGGAGCGTCCAACGCAAGGGCTGTGCGTCCCTGAATACCTGTCAGTCGTTCGTGGATGGGGCGCTCAAAGCGGATGTCTTTACTGTTTTTGAAAAGACGTAATTGGAGGTCGGGCCAAAGACCGTACCCAACTTTGGAATGATTTTCGTCCGGGTACAGAGTCATCCTGGGAAAATAACAAGCTTCCAGCCTTTTTACGAGCATACAGGCCGGGAAGAGATCCCACACTTCTTCGTTGAACATCTCGTCACCGTCCAGACATAGAATCCAATCGCCTTCACATTCGTCAAGCATGCGGTTTCGCTGGGATGCGAAATCATCGAGGGGGTGGGCGAAGTGACGGACCGGAGCAGCACAAGGGTAGTTTGTTTCTGGGACGGTTTCATTGTCCCAGACTACGACCACTTCTTTGACCCAATCAGGGAATTGACCAAAATATACGTCGAGGTCTGGTTCGTCCGGGCTGAGAATGGCGCCGACAGAGAGATCGGGGGCAGCCACACCCACGTGACTTAGGTAGGAACTATTGATGGCCTGATGTGGTTTGCTCTGCATGAACAGTCGTTGCAGAGATTGATATTGTTGTTTGGTTTCGTCATCCATGGTTGGGTTTAGAACGAGGGTGGCCGTGTCTGACGATACATTAGCCAGAGCCAGGAGATACAACTGTGCCCACAGGGAAGTATCGCAGATGAGATTGACGTTTGAGTTCTTGTCAGTCCAATCCGAATTGGATTTCAGAAAGGTCCGGGCTGTATTCATGTCAGTTTCACATACGAATAATTTGGTGGTTTCCGGGAGGGCCGCGTGAAGGGCCAAGGCATGTTTGCCGTCACCCAGTCCGAAGAGAACCAGAGCCGTGGCTCGGCTCTTTTTGAAGATATTGAGGGTGCGCTCGGTGAAAGCCGGGATATCTTCAGAAGTTTTTTGTAGAATCGTTTTGGATGGTTGGTCTTTGAAGGCAAAGGCCAGAACTGCGTCGGTATAGTGTTTTATCAGTTTGCTCATGCGGTGATTCCTTTACGGTGGAGTAGTTCTTGATACACGGTTTCGAGTTGACGGGTGACCGTCTGTGCTCGATAGAGGCGGGCAGCTTTTTTCTGTCCGGCCAGCCCCATGCGCCGTGCTTCATCAGGATGGGAAAAAATATATTTCAAGGCATTGGCGTACTCTTCGGCGTTTTGTGCCACGAGTCCGGTGGTCATATGGTCGACCAATTCCAATTGGGCATTGTCTTTGAGTCCTTCGCTGGGATGGGTGATGACCGGTAGGCCGCAAGCCATGGCTTCGGCAATGACGAGGCCGAAGGATTCTCCGGTGTCGTTGGCATGTGCCAAGACTGAGACTCCGTTAAGAAAAGAGGCTATTTCTGCATCGGTTTGCACTGGATCATGGAAGATGACATTGCGTGAAAGATTGTTGGCGGCAACATATTCTTGCGCTTCGGGAATGGTCCCGATGACATGATATCGGAAGTCAGGGATGTCACGAACAACCAGTGGCAGAAATTCCAGAGCCAATCGAGACCATTTGCCGGGGTCAGCCCGTGATATGCGTCCGGCAGCAGGGATGGAAAAATCTTTGTTTGTACGTGCTGCACCCGCGAAGAAATCCGTGTCCACCGGATTGTATAGAAAGGAGTAGCGGGACGAGTCAGCTGGTATACCGGTGGTTGTCGTAAATCGTTCCAGACAGAATCTCGAGACAAAAAGTGTCCGGTCAATAATGGCAGCGGATGGGCTTGGGTCATGCCTTCCGAATACGTTGGTTTCAACCACAACAGGTGTCTGTGCTCGCTTCATGGGCTTGAGCAATTCTGGTTCAGGCCAGCCTGCGCGGTGGACATGGACAATTTGAGGTTTGAAGCGATCAAGTACGCTGAGGAGGTCCGGGTTGATGTAAGTTTCGATTCCCAGAGCACGAATTTGTCTCCCCCGTTCTCCATCCTGCGGACAGTAGGCCGCCGCGGTGAAGTGAGAAGGGGTCAGATTGGCGACGAAAAGCTGCATGACTTTTTCGGTGCCGCCAAGGGTCAGAGACTTGGATACGTGAAGAACACGGACAGGGGATTCAACCATGGGCGAAAGGTGACACAAGGTCGTGACATTGTAAACATGTCCAAGACATGGTGGGATGCAAAAAAAAGGCCCTTTGAAGGGCCGTTTTTTTATCTGTTGGTGTTGGTATAGGCGTTGGCTGCCCTGAATTTTGCTGCAGTAGCGGCGGAACGCATTTTGAGAGGTTGCGGAGGCACAACGGGTTGCGGCTTGGCAACCGGTTGTTTTGGCGTCTCTCGTGGCGTAGCCGAGGCGGGCGGTGTTTGCACGGGCATGGTCGGCGGAGCGGATGGCATAGGTTGACCTGACGGAAGAGTTGATGTCTTTGCGTTTGTCGGAGCCTGCTTGCCTTCGTATCCGGGAATGATCTGGGCATAGGCGGAGCGCAATCCTTCGAGAATATTGATAACTTCATCAACCATCTTGTTGTCCAGACGGATGTTTGCCTTGATGAGATGAGAGGTACAGAATTGATACAGAGCACCAAGTCTCGGCGTGATATCGCCACCTTTTTCTTTGTTTAAACTTTCGGACAACTCATGGATGATCGCCATGGCTTTGGAAATATATATACCTTTTTTTGCGAAATCTTTTTTATCGATTTCTACCTTGGCGCGTTTCAGGAATTTGATTGCTGCCTCATAGAGCATGAGAAGCAGATCACCCTGAGTCGTGGTCTCAATCTGTGTCGCGAGATATGCTTTTGCTGGGTTAGCCATTTATATCCTCCTACTTGCCAAGCTGTGCGATTGCCGAGCTTAGTTGCCCCTGCTTGAGGCTGTATTGTCCGAGTAATGCGTCCAGGCGTGAGAACTTTAGACGCATGTTTGTTTCCATTTTAGAAATTCGAGTGGTCTCGTATGCGATTTTGTCATCGATGGAGCTCATGATGTCGTTGTAATTATTCTGCAAAACAGCCAACGGTCCGCCTTCATAGGTGAATTCGTTGTATGGTTTTGTCAAGGAAGTGAGTTCGTCTATCAATTCACCAGCCTTGCCCTTCTGGACAGCAATTTTACCGGAGTGGGAGCCGGCACTGGTGTTGTCCAGACGGATGGCCATACCAAGAGAGTCACCTGATTTACCAGTGATCTCCCAACCGGAGACAGTGGCCTCTTCTCCATTGATGGTTGCGCTGGTGATTTGTGTTCCGTCACTGACTATTTCAATATCGTAAAATCCCGCCTTGGTAGTGCCGTCAATCAATGATTTGAAAGTGAAGTCCGGTGACTGACTTTTACCTTGGCTTTCTGAAGAGAAAAGTTTGGCAACGGCGTCAGGGTTTTCGTCCAAGGCTTTGGAGAGCTCGTCGTAATCGATTTTCAGTAGGCCGTATGTCGGTGATCCTTGTTCTGCATCCGTGAGGATACCGAGTTGAGAAAGAGCTGAATACTTGTCTCCTGTCAGCGTATCTTCGTCCCAAGGAGCGAAGCCAAGTCCCATTTCTGCGGTGATGTTTTTAAGATTTTGTGAAACAATATCAATGCCGTAGTTGCCGGTAAGAATAGATCCTTTGGTGTCCGAGACGTCGACCAGAGAGCTTCCACCAGTACTGGTTGTTCCTTTTGTTTCATCGACTTTAGTCATGGCGATGATGTTAGCGCGAACCAGGTTGATCGCTTCCACGAATTTTGTGACGGTGTCCTGCATCGCCTGCTTGTCTGTGGTGACGGAGATAGTGACCGTACTGCCGGGATCCGAATCCTTCAGGTCAAGAGTTAACCCTTCGATGGCGTCGTCCACAATATTAGTGGATCTTTCCAGCCATCCGGCACCTGAGGCCGGGAAGCCGTTGATGCGAAGCTGGGCGTTTTGTGCATCCTGAGTTTGTGTGAAATCTCCGGTTCCGAAAACAAGCGAACCCGCATTGGAAATGACAATCTGATTGTCCGCACCCGGATCAATTCCGGTGAGTTGGAGATGGTAAACAGATCCGTCAAAAAGGGTTGAGGCCCGTATGTTGCTGCGTGAATCAGGGTGATTGTTGATGATGTTTACAAAACTATCGAGTGTTGTTCCGGCAGCAATGTTATCCACGGTGTAACTTTTGCCACCGTAGGAATATGTGAAAGATGTGTCGGCAGTGGCAATGACTGAATCCAGCCCACTGGCCCCTGAAGTCGTAATAAGCACGTCGTTTGTAGCCAGTTGGCCAACTTCGACAGTATGACTTGCTGCCTGTGCATCGGCATTGGCTGTGGCGACAAGAACATTCGTGTTGGTACTCGACACAGCCTTGGACATGAATTCGTTGGTTGTATCGAAGCCTTCAAGTGTGGTCTTGAGACTCAACATCTGGGTATTCAAGTTCTTGAATTGTTCGTTCTTGGTTTCCCAAGATGCTTTCCAATTTTCCAGCCGGGTGACGCGCTTCTGCTCCACTTCGACGAGGCCGTCGATGAGTTTGTTGAAATCTGTCCCGTTTCCCAGGCCGGCGAAATTGATTGAGCCGGATGTGTATGCGTTTTCTGCCATGGCTATACCCTTAATCGGAATATTTTTCCCTTTACATTAGGTCGCCTTTACACTTGCAATCCTGGTGCCACCGAGGAAGCCTTTTCAACCTTTGAACGCAAAGGGCCGAACTCCTCGATGGAGTTCGACCCGAATACTCGTTATAAAGCAGCGTGCTTTACGACTAACCGATGAGGGACAAAGCCATTCTCGGCATGGAGTTGGCCTGGGACAGCATGGAAACTGCGGCCTGGGTCTTGATCTGGTTGCGAACGAATTCGGTCATCTCGGTTGCGACGTCAACGTCGGAGATACGGGATTCAGCAGCCTGAACGTTCTCGGCCTGAATACCCAGAACTGTTACGGTGTTTTCAAGTCTGTTCTGCAAGGAACCCAAGTTGGCGCGAATCTTATCCTTGGAAATGATCGCGTTGTTCAGGGTGTCCAGAGAGGCCTGAGCCAAAGCCTGGGTTGAAATGGAGTTGCTTGCAGCAAGACCGACGCCCAGAGAAGAAGCTGTGGAACTGCTGATTTCAACGTAGTAGTAATCTTCTGCGCAGTCGTTACCGGTACCAAAGTGAACCTTCAGCTTACCAGTGGACTGGAGACCTGCGCCAGAGTGGGTACCTGAAAGGTTACCGTTGAGCAGGTAGATGCCGTTGAAGTCAGTAGAGTTGGCGATACGAGTGATTTCCGAAGCCATGGCCTGATACTCGGAGTCGATGATCAGACGCTGGTCAGAGTTGTAGGTACCCGTGGATGCCTGCATGGCCAGTTCCTTCATACGGATCAGCTTTTCATCGATAACGCCGAGGGCGCCGTCAGCTGTCTGGATGAGGGAGACTGCATCGTTTGCATTACGAATGCCCTGATTGAGAGACTGAATGTCAGCACGCATCAATTCGCGAACTGCCAAGCCTGCAGCATCATCAGAAGCTGTACCAACACGAAGTCCGGAAGACAGACGACGAGTTGATGTTTCCAGGGCGCTGTAGGACTGGCCCAGGTTGCGGGATGCATTCATTGCCATCATGTTGTGGTTAATTACGAGAGACATAATTTCCTCCTTGAAATTGTTTCGGCTTCCATGCCTAGATTTCAACCCGGCGGTTGAGTTTTTACCGGGCAAACCATTCGTTTGTTGCTCTACTCATCGTCGGGGTACGGAAAAACTTTAGGGTCCGTGAACGTTTTTTTTGTAATCAAAGTCAGGGAAATGGCTGAACAAAAAAAATATTTATGAGGATTTGAACTCTATAGTTTGCAAAGTATTGGGCGTGACGAATCGCCAGAGTGTGACTGAAGTCTGCGGAATTAAAAGGAAAAGTGTTGTAAAGCAGCGACTTAGATGTGTGTTAGCCGAAAGTCTGACGCATGATTTTTATAAGCTGGGTCATGCGTATCTCATAGGTGTGTTCGGCCAAAATGCGTTTTCTGGCTGCCATGGAAATGGCCTTTCTTTTTTTGGGGTCGGCGAGAAATTGATCAATGAGATGTGGGATCTCTTCCGGGTCTCGATAGACCACAGCTTCTGTATCGAGGTCGAACAGGTTCTCCATCTGATCACGATGGTCTGTGATGAGAAAGCCGTTACAGGCCGGAACATCAAAGACTCGTTGGTTGACGGCTCCCGGCATCTGGCGGCTGGTGCAGTTGAAGTTGATTGTAGAGGCTGGGTAGAATCGAGGGAGATTCTCGTAGTAGTCAAGGCGTTCCAGTCGTCGAACTTTGGCTCCCTGCGGAAGGATAGTGTCCCAACCCGTATCTCCGACAATAAGCGGAGTGTGCTGTAGAATATTTTTTATGCAGTTGAGTCGGTATTGCCGGGTCGCTTCCCAAGTCAGCAGGGACTCACTGGCCAGCCTGTTTTCTTTGGTGGGCAGATTCGCGATGGTTTTATGCCAGTCTGGATGAAAGGTTTCCAAGAAATTTGCGATCAGAGTTTCGCCGGAATCGCCAAAGTGGCGGGCGACATTCTCATAATTTGCAGCGAGGTGCGCTGGCAGGTTTGCTTGGTCCAGACTTTCGGCCACAGGGCGGACCATGGAGTTGCCTACGAATGATACGTCAGTATGCCATTGGGTGGGTGCTGTTTTATCGTGCCCGGGTACGAATCGAGCCGGGTCTGTCGCCAGAGGAAGATAGTGGACGTGCTGAAATCCCTTATTTCGGACAGCTTCAGTGCTTCCCGCATCAAAGGAGAAAATAATAGTATTGTCACTGCCAGGGTGGGCGTAATCAAACAAAATGAGATGGGGATTGTCCACGAACCATGATGCCAGAGGTAGGTTGAGGTTCGCCAGTAATTCTGCCAGTTTGCCTTCGCGATCCAGACCGAAGTGGTTGACGGTCAGGACGAAGTCCGGTTTGAAGTCGATGACTGCTTTGAGAATCGCTTCAATAAATGACTGGTCGCCGGTTTCGCGGTTGTTTAAAGGAATGGTTTGGTATTTGATATCAAGACAGTCAAAGGCCGACAGAATTTCCCTGCACAGAAAATAATTGGAATCGAAAAAAAGGACACGAGGACTGGTTGATTGAAATTTGGGGTATCGCGTCTGGCTCCAGAAATCGGAAGTGTTACTAGCCTTTATTGTGTCGAGAATCGGACCATAATACTCTCGGTCCAGTCGAGGATATAGTGGAAGAATGACCGGGTGCAATGGCCGGTCGTCGTGTTTTGCCTGCCACTCCACAATTCTTTTGAAGGCTTTGCCGGGATTAGTGTCATTGATTGCAAGGATTGTGTCTTGTTGTGAGATGGCTTTGGTCAGGTCGAGGACCGTTTGTTCCTTGTCCACCACGGCAACGGGGAATCCTTTCCGCTGTAAAGCGTTGAGGCAGTGTCCCAAACCTGAACCGATGAGTACGGGAAGAGTGCCAGTGGGAACGGAATCGGCAAGAGCCAGTTCCCGTTCCATGCTTTTTCGACCCCACATGTGCCAGACTTTGCCCTGTCTGTGAATACGGATGTCGGTCAGTTCGCCGTCGGTGGTGATGGGGTCGGCTGTGTAAGGGATACGGATCATGGGTTTGTCATGTACGTCATATAGGGGTGTGCAGGCAAGGCGTCTTATACATGACATATATAATAAGGCCCCGCCGAATGGTTCGACGGGGCCTTTGTTTTTTCTATTGTTTAGTTGTCGGAACCGAAAAGTCCTTTGATGGCATCTCCGGCAGAGCCTGCGCCCTTGGTGACGCCTTCAACGGCTTTGCCCAGTTCTTTCTGAAGCTGTTTGCCGACTTGAGTGACTGTGCCGGTGATGTCGCCTGTCATTTCGTTCAAAACCAGAGCGAACGCCTCAGCCGGAGTGGTGTCCTTTTCCTTGCCGATGTCCTTGAGGTGGATGTCGGGAAGATCGATGCCCATGGATTGATCTCCAAAAGCATTCAGCATGGTGCCGCCAAGATTGATGTGACCGTTCTTAACAATGAAGTTATTGATCTGAATTTTCTTTTCTGCACCGGTTTCCGTGGGCTCGGCTTCTGTCTTCTGTTCTTGTTTCTGCTCGCCTGCCACGGTTTTCTTGATGTTGTTGACGATGGTTTTGAAGTTGTCGGTGTTTCCCTTTTTCTCATAGCTGATGATAGGACCATCGACGAAAATTTCTTCGATAATGATACGGTCAGTTGTCAGGGAATCGGTTACGACTGACACGCGGATGGTGTCGCACTCAACAGCGCTGGGCATAGAGAATCCCTTGGGGTTGCCCAAGAGGAAGTCGGACAGGGAGCCTGAACCGGACAGGATGGAAATGTCTGCCGAGCCAAGTTTGACTTCGGTTTTGGTGATGGGCGGTCCGTATTCTTCGACGGCCGTTTTGATGATATCTCCGAGGTTCAGAACGATGAGAACTGCTACAGCAATGATGGCGGCGGTAACTACGCCGATACCGATGAATATGAATTTCTTCATGTTGTCTCCTTGGTGAGGGTGGGAATGATTAAAAAAGAGTATGTTATTTATGACTGTAGGGCAACCGGTTCACGGAAACAATCAGGGAAGCATTGGGAATGGTGGATTGGCAAAGTGCCGCATGTGTCGTGTTGATATGCCCGGTTCTCCTGAATCCAAAGAAGGACCGAAGCCCTTTTGAATGAAGGGCTTGTCGAGAAAGATCGTCTCTTCCATGGACTGGCACAGAAGGCTTGCTCTAGTGGCGGCTTCATCCATCATTGTTTTAATGGATTTGTTGAATGGTTTGCCGGTGACAGGGTGTTGGTATTTGATCTTTCCACGTATTTTTTCAGCCTGACGCATGAGTTGTGGCGCATAAAAAAGAGTGATTATTTCTTTTGCCTGTCGTGGAAGAAGTGGTGATAGAGCAAAAAACGTTCGGGAAAGGGTGGGCTTTAGGTATAATCCTTGAAGAGTCGCAAATACGGTGAAAGCGTGACTTAACCCGGCGCGAAGTTCTTCGGATGACGTGCTAGCCAGTTCGGCCATATGTTCTATGGGCAGGGCTTCGTAAAGATCATTTTCCAGGCGTGTCAGGAGTCGTTTGATGGAAAAAAGAGGCCGTCCGATCATTTCCGGGCAGATGACCATATCCATCAATGATTCAAGGGCGCGGTGTCGTTGCCTAGTCTGTGATTTGGTCTTTGGGTCAACGTCAAAGTAGTCACCAGAGAGATGCCAGACCATGGGATGCATGGTAGCATCCGCAAATACATGGGAAGCCATGCCGACAAACAGGGCCGTTGCCAGTTCATTATCAAGAGCCGCGGCTGCGTGTTTCGCCTGAATTTTAAGCAGGGTAAAGGTGTCTTGGCCATCAACACCATGAAGTTGGTGAGCCAGTTGATTCAGTGGGCGAGCGTGTTTGTTTACGCCATAGAAAAGGGCATCATGCACCACCGATCCCAGAAGGAGGCCGTGGGGATAGGCGTTCAGGCAGGAAGAAAACCGAGTTTCGGAGAGAATCTCCGCAGTTTTTAAAGCGGTTTTGAAGTGTATCAGTTCTTTTGGCATATGATTCCGTTTTCAGTTTGCTTTTTGGGTACCCTACTTGATAACGTCCGCAGGGCAAAGAGAACTTCAGGAACACCAAGGAAACAGTATGACGAAATATTTTATTAATGAACAGTACGATGTGCAGGATGCCGATGCCAGCAAGGGATTTGGCAAAGGAGAAAAGCGTGAAGATTATGCTGACGCCTGGAAGGATACCGGTAATATAATTTTAATAGGATTGGGCGGTTCAGGTAAAAAGGCATTGGCTAACCTTCTCGGCGGACGAACCGGACTGGTTGTCGTGGCCCCGAAAGGAGTCACCGAGGCTGTGCAGGTTTTGGGCGCAGGGCCGCGTATTATCGTGCTTGAAGACGGATTGGTCGAAGTCGCCGAGGTCCAGGCGCTCATCCATGGTTCTGGCAAGGTCTTTTATATAATGGTTGATTCCAAAATTTTGTCGGAACGTGTTGCGGACAGAGAAGGCGTAGGAGATACGGAAGCCCTGTGGCGTGAAATTTCTGCCCGTCTGGCCGTTATGGAACCCGTGTTCTATAGTGTACTTCATTTTATTATGCAGGGAGCGCAATCCCCGGATGAATTGGTGGATGATGCCATGGAAAAAATTGGGTACTAATTTACTTTCATACCCAGTCGATTGATGACATGCGTTGCGGTTTGCGGTAAGCACAAAATCTCGTTTGCGACACAGACCATTCATAGGGAGCTTTACATGCCGGAAAAGAAACTCAGGGTCGACTTTATGACCATGACACCTGATGCTTTGTCACTTATCTACGCCGCTTTTCGCCAGTGCTATCATGCTGGATTTGTAGCAGATATGTGGCCTAGATTGCTTTCCGGCGACATTGATCCCGAGGTGCAGGCGGACTTTGTGTCCAAAACTATGGAATCCGGACATGACAGTCCCGTTGAACATGTGTCCATGACCTTCGCTGTCGAAGGTATTTCCAGAGCGTGCTCCCATCAGATTGTGCGTCATCGTATCGCTTCCTACTCTCAGCAGAGTCAGCGGTATGTGGCCGAAAATGATATGGAATATATCCTGCCCCCAGCCATTGCCAAGATCCCCGAAGCCAAAGAACGTTTTGAGTCGTTTATGGAAGAAGTGCAATCCGCTTATTCCGATCTGCGTGAAATCCTGGTGGCCAACGGGCGTAAGTCCAAGGCCAATGAGGATGCCCGTTTCGTGTTGCCTCAGGCTGCAGAAACAAAAATTGTCATCACCATGAATTGTCGCAGTCTGAATCATTTTTTTCATTTGCGGTGCTGTAATCGTGCCCAGTGGGAAGTTCGAGCCGTGGCAGACCAGATGCTTGCACTTTGCAAAGAAAAGCTTCCCGCCATCTTTATGAATGGTGGCGCTCGGTGCGAACAGCTAGGATATTGTCCGGAATCTCCGAAATTTGCCTGTGGCAAGTACCCGAGTCGCGATAAAACTTCAGGTTAACTTTTCCAAAGGCCGGGATAAAATCCTGCCCCTCTGACACCTTGTGCTTTTTGGCATTTTTGTGTCGTGCTTTTTTTTGTCATATTTTTCAGCATGTTGATGCTGTTCAAAAATGACAGCCCTGTGTCAGCCCTTGGGGGACGGGGCTTTTTGACTCCTTGTGCAACATGTGTTTGACAGGCTGCGGGGAGTAAGAATTGTTGCTGTTAAGTTTAGTGTAAATAATTTAGATAGTTATCACTAATTTTTAGTTTTTTTACTTGATTTACCATTGGTTAACCTGTCATAAAAAATAATCAATGGAAAAGGAATTTAATGTAAAAATGATGAATTTGATGAAATCTAAGTTTTAAACTGTTTAAAACATTTTCAACAGTTGTTAAGAACTGTACTTTCTAGATATATTTGAGAGTCCGAAAACCCTTGTAGCTCAGTTGTTTCATGGGGTGGGCGGTGAAAAGAAGGGCTGAGTGCGGGTTTCCTGATTTTGTCTTGTTTTATAACAGGATACGCGTCGGTAGCCTTGTCGATAACCTGAGCCGATCTTCGGCCTCACATAGAATTACGAGAATTGTCTCTCGGACGGTGATAAACTATTTCCATCTGCATGCTCAATACTGCCTGGAAGCAAATTCTGCTCTCTCTTGAAAAGAGCCTTACCTCGAGTCTCTACTCTGTATGGATTAAACCATTACAGGGGAGTGTCGACGGGAGCAGGCTTACCCTGACAGCACCCAACGAATTCGTTGCCAACTGGGTGCGTGACCGCTTGCTTCGGGTCATTAGGGAATCTGCGGCTGAGGTGATGGGCGGAGACCCCCGCATTACCATCAAGGTTGGCGCGAAGAAACCTGTTACCCGAAAACCCCGTTCCGCTGCTCGGAAACCGGGGAAACGAGCCGAGGGTGCTCAGCATCTCGGTTTGCCATTGGATCAGTCGCCGCGTCCTTTGACTGTACCTAGTTGGCGTTTTAATTTTGATGATTTTATTGTCGGTCCTTCCAACGAACTTGCCTGCGCAGCGAGCAAATCCATTGGGCAGACCGCGTTTAATTCCGATCATCTTTTTCTGAGTTCCGGTCCGGGACTCGGAAAGACTCATTTGCTTCAGTCCGTGGGCCAGCATTTGTGTAAGTCGGCTCATCGCAAAAATCTTCGGGTTGCTTGTCTGTCCTCTGAAGAATTTGCCACACGGATGGTTCTGGCTTTCAAGTCTCGCCAGATCGATCAGTTCAAGACGCAATTCCGTGAAGGTCTTGATGTACTCCTGCTTGAGGACGTTCATTTCTTTCAGGGAAAGGAAAAGATGCAGGATGAATTGTTGTGTACCATGACCGCTTTGCGTGAACGTGGTTGCAAGGTTGTCCTGACAAGTTCTTTTATGCCGAAAGAGTTCAAGGGTGTTGATGACCGCTTGGTCTCTCGTTTTTGCTCTGGCTTTTTGGCGCACATCAATCGTCCTGATATGGAAACCCGATTGCGTATTGTGCAGGAAAAGGCGCGTAAGCTTCAGGTGGATGTGCCAGTGGCTGTCACTGAATTATTGGCAGAAAGGATCACCACGGATATTCGCCAGTTGGAAAGTTGCTTGAATAACCTTGTTCTCAAGGCTCGACTGCTCAATCGTGCTGTGACCATGAACTTGGCTTGGGAAGTGCTTGAAAATTACGCTATTCATAATTCTACTCCCGACTTTGCGCATATTATTGAGTTTGTATGCAAGAGTTACAGCTTGTCCGAGGACGAGTTGAAATCCAAAAGTCGTAAACGGCAGGTAGTTTTGGCTCGTAACACAGCCTTTTTTCTGGCCCGCAAACATACGGAGTTGTCGTTGAAAGCTATTGGCGAACGCCTTGGCCGGAGACATTCCACTGTACTCAAGGGAATTACCAAATTGGAGAGAGAAATCTCCATGCAGACACCGCTGGGTCGGCAGATAGAAAATACTGCCCAGAGGCTTACGCCTTAACAACGCCCCCCAATGTTCTCCCGGAATCGTTCAGGCATCAGTCACGTGACGTCCCTCGATTCCGGGAGAAATTTTATGCCGACCTTGTGTCGGTTTTTTTGTGACTGATGAAAGAGTGAGGCAATGCAGACAGCGAGATGTTTCTTGCTGCCGTGGTGGTTTCAGAGCGAATCGACTACTGCTTGCGCAGTTCTTCTAATCTTTTTTTCGCTTCTATCGGGTCCAAGCCGCGTTTTGCCGCTATGGTACCTAAGTTGTCTTCGGCATCCGTAGGACGTACATAAACAGGTTCAATGGACTCCTGCGTGAAGTCTGCCGCGTATGCAGCAGCAAGAAGAACTTCTGGTGACGGAGTATCCCATTCTTTGGCAAGCAGGGTGTAGCCCTGATTGGCAGCGGCGAGGGCTGTGAAAAAATCGGGATTCTTGCGCAGTCCACTCCCCATGAGGTGTGCTGTATCGCCGAACTCAGCCATGCGCGTAGCTGCCTCATCCAGAGAAAGCGATTCAAGCGGAGCATGTTCTTTCAGGCTGGGGGCGTCAAAGGATTGCAGGTACACCAAGCCACGTCGTGCGTAAGTCAACACGTGTAGAGGACCTGAAATGAGTGCACCAGGACCTGAGGCGAGGAGGGGCAGGTAGTCCAGACCGGCCAGAGGAAGTCCTTGCCCGGCTGCCAGACCTTCGGCAGCGGCCAGAATGAGTCTCAGTCCGGTAAAGCTACCAGGACCGCGTACGCAAGCGATTCTGGCGATAATATCGATCCCCAGCCCAAAGCTATCCAACGCTTGTTTGAGGCCGGGAATGAGAAATCGGATGGATTGTCCTGGAACAGTCCATTGGCGGGAGGTCAGCAGGGTGCAACCCTCTAGGCCGGGTTGTCCCAGCACTAGTTGCAAACGTTCTTCCGTCCCGCCTATGGCGAGAAGGAGATCATGCGGTACAATTCTTTTGGGGGCAGCCATACGTCGTCTCCGCTCTATGAAAGCAATCTGCGAACGTCATTGAAGATAGCCAGCCCCATGAGCAACAGCAGAACGAGCAGGCCCATGCGCATGGACATGGCCTTCCACTTTTCGTTAAGCGGGCGGCGGAAGACGATTTCCAGAGTGAAAAACAGAATGTGACCGCCGTCCAATACCGGGATCGGCAGCAGGTTTATGATGGCGAGGTTGATGGAAATAACCGCCATCATGCCGAGCAGATCATATACGCCACTCTGGGCGCTTTTACTGACCATCTGGGCGAGCATGATCGGTCCCCCCACCATTTCCACCGGAATAAGGCGTTCGATGATGGAGACAAAACCTTTGATCACCACTTGAGACATGTTCCAAGTGTGTACGAGAGCTGTTTGGAGACCTATACCTTCCACCGGTTCAAAGCGAACTTGTCCGCTTTGGTTGATTCCAACCATGGGGACGGTCACGGATTCACCAAAAATATTCTTGTGTGTCTGTACTTCGGGGGTGACATGCAGGGTTAGCTGTTCACCACTGCGATCCACACCAATCGTCAGGCTTTTGCCTTCAGCGGCTCGGATGGCATCCACCATCTGGGACCAGGATTTGATGGATTCGGTTTCGATGCTGGTGATCATGTCGTTTTTTTGGAATCCGGCCATAGCAGCAGGGCTGTCAGGCATCACGCCGCCGACTAGAGGCAGAATTATAGCCTGTCCTTGAGCCATTGCCAGGAACCAGTAAATGATAAAAGCGAGCAGAAAGTTGAAGAAAGGACCTGCTGCCACGACGCAAAGACGCTGCCATGCCGGTCTATTGGAAAAGAGTTCTTCGTCAGCGAAGTCAGTCTCTTCCTCTCCTTGTTCTCCAGCAAGCGCGACATATCCACCCAAGGGGATAGCCGCGAGTTTGTAATCGGTTTTCCCTGAAGTGAATCCGGCAAGTTTCGGCCCGAAGCCAAGGGAAAAGGCTTTTACCCCCATGCCGAACATTCGGGCAACAGTGAAGTGACCCAGTTCGTGAAAGAATATTAGTCCGCCGAGAACCAGTACGATGGCGATGACGCTTGTAATCATAGTTTCCTCATAGGCCGTATGTTTTGATTACGGCTCGAATCAGTATAAGCATTCTTGGAAATTTGGCTAGAGGCTGGCGTGCGCTTCTTCTCGAATGACGTGGTCCAGAGCAAGGACGGCGTCAGGCGTGGAAACGTCTACCGGTTTGTGTCGGCCCAGAGCTGATTCGATCATGGCTGGGATGTCAAGGAATCGAATCTTTTCGTCGAGGAAAGCAGCCACGGCAACTTCGTTGACCGCATTGAGCACGATGGGATGGCTGGGGCTGGCATCAAATGCCTCGCGAGCGAGTCGTAGGCAAGGGAAAGCTTTAAGATCAGGTTCGTTGAATGTCAGGCTTCCGACCTGTGCGAGGTTGAGTTGCGGTACATCTACGGTTACGCGGTGCGGAAAACAGAGGCAGTGAGCGATAGGTATTTGCATGTCCGGTGTGCCAAGGTGCGCCAATTGCGAACCGTCCACATATTCTACCAATGAGTGGATAATGGATTGGGGATGGACCACTACGTCCACATTGGACGGCGGTACTCCATAGAGGTGGCAAGCCTCGATCAGTTCCAGCCCTTTGTTCATAAGTGTTGCGGAATCAATAGAAATTTTTGCGCCCATGTCCCAATTGGGGTGATTTAAAGCCTGTTCGCGGGTGACGGTTTCGAGAAACGTGCTGTCCTTGCCGCAAAAAGGACCGCCAGAGGCTGTCAGAATGAGGCGTTTGAGTTCCTGTTCGCAGTTTTTACTATGGCCCATCAATCCTTGGAATAAGGCGTTGTGTTCCGAATCCACCGGCAGAATGGTGGCCCCGGAGGCATGGCATGCGGCACGGATGATGTGGCCGCCGAGAACAAGTGATTCCTTGTTGGCCAAACCGATCATTTTGCCGGCTTTGGCAGCTGCCAGAGTCGGTTCGAAACCGGCGGCTCCGACGATACTGGACAGAACAAGATCGATTTCTTCAATACGGGCAAGTTCAACGTATGCCTTGGGGCCGACAAATATTTCCGGGGTGTAGCCAGCGGGCAGATTGACGGTGAAGTCTTTGAGCGCTGTGTCGTTGAGTACTGCGGCGTATTTCGGTCGAAATTCAGCACAGAGTTGTGCCAGTTTGGCACCGTTGCGTCCACCGGCCAATGCCGTAACAGTGAACATCTCTGGGTGTTTTCGTATAACCTTGAGGGCAGAATCTCCAATTGAACCGGTAGCACCAAGGATGCTTATGGTTCGAGGGAAATCAGGTAAGGCAGCCGTCTCAGGCCAGGGAGAAATATAGGATTTCACGAGAGTCCTCGTTCGACCTTTATTTGAAGAAGGGGTGGAACATAGCGATTAAGCCGTAAGTGGGAATTGCCAACAAGAGGCTGTCCACACGGTCAAGCAGGCCGCCATGACCCGGCAGGATGACACCGGAGTCTTTGATATCTAGGGTACGCTTTAGAGCAGACTCGAAGAAATCGCCGAATTGGGCCGCGATGTTCAAGGCTATACCGAGGAGTATCCATTGCCACCAGTGGGCTGAACCCAAACTCATACCATACACTGTTATGGCGATGGTACAGGCTGTTAGACCGGCAAGTGATCCTACCCAGGACTTTTTGGGACTGACGCGGGGCCATATCTTTTTCTTTCCCCACATGGTGCCGGCGTAGAAGGCGGTTGTATCCGATATGGTTGCTGCTCCGAGTACCAGAATGATTTCGAGCGGCTGCATGGTCAGAACAAAGTGAAAATTTAAGGGAATGTAGATCAATCCGGCCAGAAAAATTGCGGCATGGCGATATGAGGCCGTCACGTCTTTGTTGTACCGGAGGAGAAAAACAAATCCTGAAGCCCAGAAGGCAATAAGCAAGACTGCGGCCGGATAGTTCGTGTTCCCTGTGGTGAATGCGCCCAGCAACAAAAAGGTGAAAGCAGCACCAAGGGATTTGAAGGCAGTCATGGACTGCACTGGGCGAAACATGGAGTAGAACTCCCACAGCGTCAGGACGCAGAAAAGGGCGAGAACTGTGAACAGAACCCAACCCTGAAAGATGAGGGCCATGGCTGGAAGGATGGCCAGCCCTATGCTTGTGGCAATTCGTTGTTTGTGTGGGGAGATATCCATAGATGATTTCAATGGTTACATGTGTTGCCGCGTTGAATGCGAGTCCTGCTTATCTACGCTATTTGAAAGACGGGGGCAATAAGTCAAGTAAAACAATCATTGGGATGATCAAATGCTTTATTGGTCAGCGAGTTGATCAGATGTTTTGCCGAAGCGGCGTTGCCGGTGATTTAGTTCTTTAATGGCCTTGTCCAGTTCATCCGGGGTGAAATCCGGCCAGTAAATGTCCGTAAAGTAGAGTTCTGAATAGGCACATTGGAACAGAAGGTAATTGGACAGCCGAAGTTCGCCGCTGGTGCGGATGATTAAATCAGGGTCTGGTTGGCCCGCAGTCCACAACTCATTGGCAAAAGTTTCTTCGTTGATTGCGTCGGGAGCAATCCCTTTGGAAACCATTGCTCGTGTTGCCCGGAGAATGTCTTCTCTTCCCGAATAGTTCAGGGCGAGGTTCAGGGTTATGTTTGTGCAGTTTTTTGTTTGGCGCATGACGTGTTTAAGCAGTTGACGAACTGCCAATGGGATATCGTCAAGTTCACCCAGTACCTTGAGTCGAATCCCCTGTTCCTTGAGACTCTTTTCTTCTTTGGTCAGGAAAGAAGTAAGCAGTTCAAACAGGGTTTTGATCTCGGCTTTTGGGCGCGACCAGTTTTCCTTGGAAAAGGTGTAGAGCGTGAGGTGCTTCACACCCAATTTTCGGCAGCGAGTGACCACGGCGCGAACTGCCTCGGTTCCGGCCTTATGTCCGTTGGTCCGATTCAGTCCGCGCTGTTTGGCCCACCTGCCGTTGCCATCCATTATGATGGCTATATGGGCGGGAATATGTACGTTCTTCAAGTGGATGCCCTACTAAATCTCGAGAATTTCCTTTTCTTTTCCGGCAAGGACTTCCTCAGTCTGCTTGACGAAATCGTCAGTCATTTTCTGGACATTAGTTTCGCCGTGCTTTTTGTCATCTTCGCTGATGTCTTTATCTTTTTCCATTTTCTTAAGTATGTCGTTCATGTCACGACGTACGTTACGGATGGCGATCTTGGCATCTTCGGAATATTTTTTGGCGATTTTGACCAGATCCTTGCGGCGTTCCTCAGTCAAAGGCGGAATGCTGATACGGATGATTTTTCCGTCATTGACCGGGTTGAGGCCGAGGTCGGAGTTTTGGATGGCTTTTTCCACCGCACCGAAAGCTCCTTTGTCCCAAGGCTGAATGGTGAGGGTCTTGGAGTCGGGTACGGACACCGAGGAAAGTTGGTTGATGAGCGTGGGGGTGCCGTAGTAATCCACGATAATTCCGTCCACCAGAGCTGTGGTCGCACGGCCTGTGCGCAGCTTACTGAATTCCTTATCAAGGGCAGCTATGGCCCCGGCCATTCTTTTTTTCCCATCATCAAGTACGGATTGCATCTTAGTCTCCTTGGACAGTCGTTCCTATGTTTTCGCCGTTGGCGGCCCTGCGAATGTTGCCTTCGGTATGCAGATTGAAGACGATGATCGGCAGATCATTGTCGCGTGCCATGGAAATGGCGGTGGAGTCCATGACGCCGAGCCGTTTTTCCAGGGTTTCCATGTACGAGACCGTTTCGTATTTGACCGCGTCATCGAATTTGGCTGGGTCTTTGTCATACACGCCGTCCACCTTGGTGGCCTTGAAAATTGCGTCACACTTGAGTTCAAGTGCACGCAAAGCTGCGGCTGAATCGGTGGTGAAGTAGGGGTTACCGGTTCCGGCTGCACAGATGACCACGCGGCCTTTATCCATGTGCCGGAGTGCGCGTCTGCGAATGTACGGCTCGGCCACATCTGCCATGGAGAGGGCGGTCATGACACGGGTGTCGCAACCATTCTTTTCCAGAGCGTCCTGTACGGCCAGGGCGTTCATGATCGTGGCAAGCATTCCCATGTAATCACCCTGAGCGCGGTCCATGCCCTTGGCACTAGCTGCCATACCGCGGAAGATATTTCCGCCGCCGATGACGAGTGCGATCTGGAGCCCCGTGGATGCCACTTCGGCAATTTCTTTGGCAAACTGACCGATGGCCTCCGGCTGAATACCGAATTGTTGATCCCCGGCCAGAGCTTCGCCACTGAGTTTCAGAAGAATTCGCGAGTACCGCGCTTTTTCCATTGTTACCTCTTCATGTATGGAAAGTTCATAAAATAGTCTCGCCCAAAGGCGATAGCATGTTTTTCAGACAAAAAAAACGGGCCGTGCGGCCCGTTTTCATTTTTTTAGAGCATCAACTACTCGGCCTTTTCTCCAAGGGCGAGTCGCTGGAAGCTGGCGACGGTGGCGTCACCAAGGATCTGTTTGATGGTCTGCTTGTCGTCCTTAATGAAGGCCTGCTCAACGAGACAGACTTCTTTGTAGAACTTATTCAGACGACCTGTAACGATCTTTTCGGCGATGTTTTCGGGCTTGCCTTCGTCCATGGCCTGCTTCAAATAGAGAGCTTTTTCCTTTTCCAGGACGTCCTGAGACAGCTCGTCAGAAGTTTTGCAGGAGGGGTTCATGGCGGCCACGTGCATGGCAATATCTTTGGCCATGTTGACGTCGTCGGTACCGGTCAGCTCGACAATGGAGGCGAGCTTGTTGTTGGAGTGCAGGTAGATGCCCAGCACGCCTTCGGTGGTGATTTTGGCAAAACGGCCAACACCCATGTTTTCGCCAAGCTTGGCGATGAGGTCGGTGACGTCAGCTACTTCGGCAGGCAGATCGTCTGCTGCGCCAGTGGTCACATCCAGGCCGGCGATTTTTTCGGACAGAGCAGATGCAAAGGAAGTGAAGTCATCGCCTTTGGCAACAAAGTCAGTTTCGCAGAGCAGTTCGGCGATGACAGCGGTCTTGCCATCTTCAGAGATATAAGGAGTAACGAGACCTTCTGAAGTAGCGCGTCCAGCCTTTTTGGCGGCTTTGGACAGGCCCTTCTCACGAAGGTACATGACTGCTTTTTCTTCGTCGCCTTCGGATTCAACCAAGGCTTTTTTGCAATCCATCATGCCTGCGCCGGTCTTTTCGCGCAGCTCTTTAACTTGTGCAGCTGTGATAGCCATTGTTATTTCTCCTCCGCGGGAGCCTCAGCAGGAGCTTCAGCCTTCTCTTCGATTTTTACTTCTTTTTTAGGAGCAGCCTTCTGCTTTTTTTCTACCTTGGGGCCGTCTTTCTTGGCCTCTTTCTTGGGAGCCTCGGCGGCTTTTGCAGCCTTGGCAGCTTTGGCTTCAGCTTCAGCTTTAGCAGTGTAGTCCTTCTGCATGGCTGCGCCTTCGAGGCAAGCATCGGCCATGTGGGTAGCAAAAAGCTTGATGGCGCGGATAGCGTCGTCGTTACCGGGGATGATGTAATCAACCATGTCGGGATCGCAGTTGGAGTCGACAACGGCTACTACGGGGATACCGAGTTTGCGGCATTCCTGAATGGCGATCTGCTCGCGCTTGGGATCGATGACGAAAGCGGCGCGGGGTGCTTCGTTCAGGTCTTTGATACCGCCCAGAGCCAGGTTCAGCTTCTTAACCTCGCGGTTCATGCCCACTGCTTCCTTTTTGGTGTAGCGGGAGATGGAACCGTCTTCGAACATCTGTTCGAGGTTCTTGAGGCGATCGATGGAACGTTTGATGGTCTGGAAGTTGGTCAGGGTGCCGCCCATCCAGCGATGAGTGACGAAGAACATGCCAGCACGTTCAGCTTCCGCCTTGACGGATTCCTGAGCCTGACGCTTGGTGCCGATGAACAGCACTTTGCCGCCTTTGGCAACGGTGTCGACGATGAAGTCGTGAGCGGTAGCAAACATTTTGACAGTCTGCTGCAAGTCCATGATGTGGATGCCATTGCGGGCGCCGAAGATGTAAGGGCGCATTTTGGGGTTCCAACGGCGGGTCTGGTGGCCGAAGTGGACACCGGTCTCCAGCATCTGCTTCATAGTAACATAAGCCATGATAATCTCCTGGGTTTTTCGTCCATCCTGCAGTCCATTAAGGAGTCCGTGACATCACGGACCACCCGGAGTTATGGGCAGGATGTGTGAATTTGAAGTCGGGGGTATTTAGCCTGATATAGTATGGTTGGCAAGGGGAAAATGCACAATACTATTAAATGATGTGCAAATTATTCTCCAAATGCCTGAGCCATCAACCGGTTGCCTAATCCGCCGAAATCTTTGGGGGCGTATCCGAAGACTTCGTTCCAGACTTCGGTGGATTCCATGCAGAAGTAAAGTTGCTTGTCCATTCCGTGTTTGCGCAGGCGGTCGACCATGAAGGTGAACTGTTCAACACGCAGCGGGCGGAGTAGTCGCGCTTTGCCATCAAGGCCGGGGATGAATTCATTATAAATATATGTTGTATCAGGAAAATGGTCCGCAATAATCGGGTTGAGCTGGGGCATACAACGGAACGAACCGAGGGACATATAGGCAATGTTTTCGGGGCGCACATAATCAAAAATCATGTCGATGATTTCGGCGTAACCTTCACGCCAGCCGGGGTAATGGATGATCGGGTCGAAATGGAGGCATACTTTGAATCCGGCCTCGGCACAGGTGCGGGCTGCTTCAAGACGTTCTTTCAGTGTGGAAACGTCGAATTCTTCATGTTCATTGATGAATGGTGCGTTGAGTGACCATGCCGGAAGAACTCGGTCTGTGCGAGTGGTTGCTTCTATCCATGTCAGGTCCACGACTTTGGACTTTAATTCCAGCACTACGTTGTCGTAATCTTGAAGAAATCCAATGAGATTGTTGGAATAGCCGGTCAGATGTTCCAGAGCCAGCGAGTCAGTGAACTCGCCGGTACCAACGCGGTAACGGGTATTTGGATCTGCTCCGAAGGCGTTGCCCAGTTCGGTGAACAGGGCGTCCTGATTGGCCCAGATTTTCAGCACGCGGTCCTGAAAGTATGCCTGCAAAATACAATAGGAGCAGGCCATGGGACAGTTCTCGCCGATGTGAATGATGCGGTATCCGCAGCAATGGTAGGCACGGGTCCCGGGGCAAAATCGGAGGAATTTGCCTTTGTATTCCTTGAGATACAATGCCTGCGTGTCGCCTTCGTCAAACTCTATGCGGTCTTGTTCGGGGGGGACCACAGTCCACGGAATATTTGCCTGATCGGTCCCGGCCAGTTTGTTGCGTACCCGATTCGCGATGGGTGAATTCTGCATGGATTCATCCACGAACACATGACCGATTTTATGAAGATGGGAGGGGAGTTGCTTAGTCATTGCCACTTCCCAGCTTCCAGAGTTTTTCCCATGCCGGGGCGTCGGCGAGGTCTGTCATTTCTGCAACAGCCCGTTTGAGCTGTGCGGCATCCTTGATTTGGACGGTTAATTCGGCTCCGCCTGTTTCAAAATTATTGGGCTGAATCATACGCCAGCGGGTTCCGCCGGTGATTTCTCCGGCTGCGGCAGTGAACCGGTCCTGAAGTTTGGTCAGTTCAGGGTAACGTGCCAGTCGGGCCGCATTGGCGAGACGTGCAATGGTGTCCTTGGGAGAAAGCCCCTGCGAAAGAATTTTGATCATGCCCGCGGTGTGCATGACTTCCTGCACGGATTGATCGTTCATCTTAGCGGTTTCGAACAGCCAGTTCAAGACGTTGACCGCATTGGAGCGAGACCATGAGAATCCGGTGAACAGTGGTTCTGCTGCCTGACGGTCTTCACTGGTCATGCGAGAAAGAGGCGTGGCTGAGGCCAGAGGAATGTTGCCTTGTTTGAGCAGGTCGCGCCATGTTTGATCCATGGTGAGCCAGCCCACCAGAAGTTTGGCGTCCTTGGATTTAGGCTTTATGCCAAGACGGGGCAGGATGTTCGACTTGAGGGATTTTTCTTCCATGAGCGGCGCGAAAAATTCAAGAGCCTTGAGGCGCATGCCATCGTCCATGGGGCGTTGCAGGTTGTCGGTCAGATAAAGCAATCCTTTGTCGGTTTCATTTATATCTTCAACCATTCTGGCAAGAACCGGACGACCAAGGTTATGGAGAGCGCTCACGCGTGCGTGTCCGGCGACGAGATTCAGGCCGTTTTGGGATTCGTAGACTAGTACCGGTGTGGATTGGCCGAATTCTTCAATGGAATCTGCCAATGATGTGTCCGGGGTGTCGGCCCAGAACAGATGTGCGCCTGAATTGTTTATATTGTCGGCAGGGGCCGTGAAGATCTCGTTGGATAGATGCAAAATCCACTCCTGAAAGTTTCTGTCTAAAATGAGGTAACTGGTTGCAATTACGTTTGATCTGTGTTGAAATCACAAGTGTCTATCAAAAATGTTCAACAATTATTGATGGATATGTCGTTGATGTTCATAGCGTAGTAACTTGACAAGCTCGCGTTGGTCTTCCTATAGGACTAAACCTGTGAAAAACCAAGTGCTGTGATTTTCACGGGAGCCTAAGGCTTCCGAGACAATAGGGATAACCTGAAAAAAGTACGTGGAGTGAAGTATGCCTGATTTGAAAACTCAAAGAACTTATGCACTCGTCGGTCATGGCGGTAGCGGGAAAACTTCCGTCGCCGAGATGTTGCTTTTCAATGCCGGAGTTGTAAACCGCCTCGGCAAGGTCGAAGACGGAAGCACCGTTCTCGATTACGAACCCGAGGAAATCAAGCGTCGAGGTTCTGTTCAGCCTGGTTTTGCCAGCTACAAGTGGAAAAAGAACGACCATTTTCTCATCGACACTCCCGGTGATTCCAATTTCGCAGGTGATCTTTCCTACAGCCTGACCGCTACAGATGGCGTGGTCATGGTTATTGACGCTGTTGATGGTGTTAAGCCACTGACTCGCAAGATTTGGGCACGGGTTCAGGAGAAGGGGCTGCCTTCCATGATCGTCATCAACAAGATGGATCGTGATAGGGCCGAATTCGATACCGCATTCAACGGCATTTCCGAGGCTCTCGGTGCTCGTCCTGCTTTGTTGTACTATCCCATCGGCTCCAAAGAAGATTTCAAGGGCGTGGTGGACATGATGTCCGGCAAGGCTTTGATATTCGGCGCTGACGGCGCAGTCGAAGAAGGGGATATTCCCGGCGACATCGCAGATGAAGTCGAAATGTTGCGTGAAACCATGATTGAGAACATCGCTGAAAGTGATGAAGATCTTATGGAAAAATATTTTGAAGACGGAGAATTATCTCCCGAAGATATTACCAAGGGTCTTCAGGGCGGCGTCGCTTCCGGCGAACTCGTTCCCGTGGTCGTATCCGCAGCCCTGAATTGTCAGGGTGGCCAGATGATTCTGGACACTATACAGAATCTGTTGCCCGGTCCTTTGACCCATCCCGTATGGGAAGGCGAAGAAGGCGAACGGGCCAGTTCACCGGACGAGCCTTTGGCTTGTTTCGTGTTTAAGACCCAGGCCGACCCATTTGCCGGTCAGCTTACTGTGGTTCGTGTTTTGTCCGGAGAACTCAAGTCCGATTTCCATCTGCTCAATGCGTCCAATGGCGAAAAAGAGCGTGTGGGACAGTTGTTGGTTATGAACGGCAAGGAACAGGCTCAGGTAAAGGATCCTATGGGTCCCGGTTCTATTGCTGTGCTGGCAAAGCTCAAAAACACCCATACCGGCGACACCTTGGTTGAGAAAGATGATTTCAAGTTGATCAAGCCTGAAATCGCACCACAACTGATCACCTTCGCTTTGGCTCCGGCCGAAAAGGGTGACGAAGACAAGGTATACTCAGCGGTTGCCAAGCTGCTTGAGGAAGATATTACCCTGACTTTGGCTCGTGACGAAGAGTCCGGTGACATCTTGCTGTCAGGTATGGGACAGAATCATATTGAAATCTCGGTTGAGAAGGCCAGACGCCGCTACAAGGCTGATATCGTTTTGAAAACACCCAAGGTCCCGTATCGAGAGACTTTCAAGACCGGTGCCAAGGAAGTGCAGGGGCGTCACAAGAAACAGTCAGGTGGTCGTGGTCAGTTTGGCGATTGCTGGATTAACGTGACTCCCAAAGTGTCCGGTGCAGGCTATGAATTCGAAGACAAGATCGTCGGTGGTTCCATCCCCCGTCAGTTCATTCCCGCTGTTGACAAGGGCGTTCAGGAAGTTGCTGCTCGCGGTGTGTTGGCCGGTTACCCGGTTATCGACTTTCAGGTGACGTTGTATGACGGCAGTTACCATAACGTCGACTCCTCGGAGATGGCGTTCAAAGTCGCAGGTTCCATTGCCTTCAAGAAAGCCTGCGAAAAGGCCAAGATGGCTTTACTGGAGCCGGTCATGCTCGTGACCGTGGCTGTACCTGATTCCTTTATGGGCGACGTTATCGGCGACCTGTCCTCCCGTCGAGGCAAGGTATTGGGTTCCGATTCCCAGACAGGTCTGACTGAGGTCAAGGCGCATGTGCCCATGGCTGAAATGCTTAAGTATGCCCCGGATTTGAACTCCATGACCGGTGGGCAGGGAACTTTCTTCATGGAATTTGCTTCCTACGAGGAATGCCCGCCTCAGGAAACAGAAAAGGTCATTGCCGCCAACAAGAGGGCGGATGAAGCCGTGTAAGTTCCCATCAGATAACTATAAAAGGGCGGCGGGATTACCTGCTGCCCTTTTTCTTTCACTTGTTTGATGGGGCGAATTGGTTTACTCACTGATGAAATAAGCAATAAGGAAAGCGAATGTTTCGACGTATATTTTTTGTCCTTAACCTGTGGATTGTAACTGTCTACTATAGCTGGAAGACCATGAAGGTTAATCCAGCCAACTCCACTCCTGAGGAATATGACCAGTGGGGATTGGCTTGGGGCCATGCCGCGATTAAGTTGTCCGGTATGAAGATTGAGGCTGACATGGGGGATGTAGACCCCCAAGGACATTATGTTTTTATCTGCAACCATCAATCAAATCTTGACATTCCCGTGCTGTTCGACGTGCTTAAAGGCAACCGTATTCGTTATGTTGCCAAGAAGAGCCTGTTTGATATTCCCATTTATGGAAAGGCTCTGGCCTATTCCGGGCATATCTGCATTGATCGGGAAAATCGTCGTTCAGCCATGAAGTCTTTGAACGAAGCCGTGGAAATAGCCAAGAACGGTTTTTCTCCAGTTGTTTTCCCTGAAGGGACTCGGAATCTGCATCTTGAAGATCTCATGGAATTTAAGATTGGTGGTATGATCATTGCTCTCAAATCCGGGTTGCCTGTGGTGCCTATCGTCATGACCAATACGGGGCTTGTTATGGGCAAAGGCCAGATGATTATCGATAACCGGCCTGTGGTTCGGGTAAAGGCTTTGCCAATTATTGACCCGTCTGAATACACCATCAAGGATCGTGAAAAGTTCAAGGACGATCTGCGCGCGAAGATGAGCGCGGCATACAAGGAACTGTTGGCGCAAGGATAGATTATGGGAGACGTACCAACACCTACATCCGCATTGAGCCTGTATCCTCTAGGGGGGCTTGGCGAAATTGGTATGAACTGCATGCTGTATAGGACGCAATCATCCATGGTTATGGTAGATTGTGGCCTTATGTTTCCCGAGGATTATCACTTCGGCGTAGACGTGGTCATTCCTTGTTTCGACTATGTGCTCAAGAATAAGCGTATTTTGCACGGTATAGTGCTGACCCATGGCCATGAAGATCACATTGGTGCATTGCCGTGGTTGCTTCAGAATGTTGACGTGCCAGTTTACGGTTCCGAATTTACCCTCGGTTTGGTCGAGAACAAACTCAAGGAACATGATCTGGATCGTTGGGCGGACCTGCGACCCGTCAGACCGTATGATCGTGTTTTGTTGGGTGATTTTCGATTCAATTTTATTCCGGTTTGTCATTCCATCATTGAAGGATTCGGGTTGGGTATTGAGACTCCAGTCGGGCGGGTTGTCCATACTGGTGATTTCAAAATTGATCGAAATCCTTTGGGTGGACATGCCACGGATCTAGCAGCATTTCGTAAGTTTTCCGAAGATGGCGTCCTTCTTATGCTGTCTGATTCCACCAACGTGGAGACCGAAGGGTTCGCTTTGACAGAGCGTGAGATCAAGGTTTCGTTGCGCGAAATATTTTCCAAGGCCAAAGGGCGTATTCTTGTTTCGCTTTTTTCCAGCCATATTCAGCGGATGCAGGAAGTTTTTGATCTTGCAAATGCTGAGGGTCGCAAGGTGGCTGTATCTGGCAAGTCATTACATCGTAATATCGAATTGGCACGAGAATTGGGATATCTGAAGGTACCCAAACGGACGCTTATTGATTTGGACCGTCTTGATGAATATGGTGACTCCGAGCTTGTTTTGCTTGTTACCGGATCGCAGGGTGAACCGTTGGCCGCACTTTCCCGTATGTCTATGGGGGAGCATCGTCAATTGTCCGTGAAGCCTGATGATCTTGTCATTCTTTCTTCTCGATTTATTCCGGGCAACGTCAAGGCGATCAATCGGGTTATCAATAACCTGTACCGACTTGGCGCCGAGGTCCTGTATGAGAAGATGCACGGTATCCATGCGTCGGGACATGCTCATGCTGGTGAATTGACGCTTATGCTGGAGACTGTGCGGCCTGAATATTTTATTCCCGTGCATGGCGAGTATCGTCATCTGGTCAAACACCGTCGTTTGGCTGTGGAGTGCGGGGTCACGGATGAAAAATCTATGGTCGTGGAGAACGGTCAGCCTTTGACGTTTTTTGAAGATGGTTCCATGGTGTTTGAGCCTAGGATCTCCGCTGAGAAAATTTTGGTTGACGGCAAAGGTGTTGGCGACGTGGGGCAGAGCGTTCTCAAGGAACGTCATCTGTTGGCTGGTGAAGGTATGGTCATCGTGGTGATGGTGGTGGATGAAGCTACCGGTGAAATTTCCATGGGCCCGGACATCATGAGCAAGGGATTTGTGTTCGAGCAGCAGTATATGCATCTTCTTGAAGATGCCAAATGCATTATTTTTGACGTGCATGAAAATATTGCTCCCGGTGATACAGCCAAACTCAAGGAACGTATTCGTTCCGCGCTGCGCCGTTTCTTCCGAAAAGTTTTGGGGCGTGATCCGGTTGTGGTCCCGTTGGTTATTTCCATATAGGTGTCTGGACTTCAAGCCGATGTTGCGCTAGTTATTTCGGCACGATGAGAATTTTTTTTGTGAGGATAAATGAGATGAAGAAAATCATGTGTGCATTGGTGATGGTAACCATGACGTTCATGCTGGCCGCGTGTGGAGCGCAGAAGAATGATCTCGACACCGGGTACGCCCTTATCAAGAAGGGTGATTGCGCTGGTGCCGAGACGTATTTGGATTCGACAATAGCCGCGCCTGATCATCTCATGGATTTGGCTTATGCTTATTTCCTTAAGGGGCAGTGCGCGGAAAAAGCTGGTGACGCCACCGCAGCATATGAAAATTTCTATGCATCCAAGGTCGTGACTTGCTACGCTGTTGGTGAAGAAACGCATGTTAACCTGAATACATATGGGCGCAGTGAATTTTGTGAACGAATTATTCCTGCTCGACTTGCAAAACTGGAACCCGAAGTCGGGGATAAAGCCAAGGTCGAAGCCATTGAGGATAAGGTGGACGGGATATTGACGACTCGCTATCTGCAACGATTTCAGAAACGTCTCAATTAGTTATCATGAACGCCTCGGATTTTCCGGGGCGTTTTTCTTTGTGAACGGTGAACACAGGGAGTGAACATGCCACTGAAAGATTACACCGAAATTGTTGAGCGACTTCAGCAGACATTGGGCAAAGGATTTGCCGAAGAACCATGGGTGCTGAATATGCCGGGCAAGTCCATTGCCTGCAAGATCGATCAACATTATTACCTCGCAGTCATGCCCGCTTTCCTTGAAACCTTGGGCCGATTGGGTGGCATATTCCCGGATCAGGTCCTTGAAGCACTCGTCAAAACCGGGAATCTCATCACCAAAGCCCCTGATCGCAATCCGCTTTTGCCTTTAACTGTCTCCTGGGGCGGCAGAGGTGTAACCATCAAGGGCGCATTCGTGGACGCGGATTTTATCGATCGTGCGGTCAAAACCTATGGCGGTTATTCCTCCATTCTGACCGTCTCCGACCTCAAAATAAGCGAAGAAAACAAACCGCGCATTGAAGAATTTTTTACTGACAAAACACCACCACAAGCTCTTGCCTATTATTAACGACGTTTCAAACGTTATCCTCAATCTAAAAAATAAAAATCTCCTCAATGCACGTTGTGACGTTGGGGAGGTTTTTATTTTTTAGATCGCTATGAGATTTCAAAGGGGGTTGCCCTTTGGCAGGTCCAGGACAAAGTTTAGGTCTCCCCGAAGGGGGGCTTCGCATAGGTTATACGTCGCTGAACTGTTTCTCCAGCATGATGGCCAAAATGGTTTTGTCGGTTTGGATCATGCCGTCCACGGCCAACGTGCCGACGTTGCGCATGGTGTCCTCGGGCGATTGACCTATGATGCCGTCCGTGTGGTGTACGTTGACACCTTGGAGCGAAAATAAAGCGGCTTGAACAGCTGTGCCGGCGGCCGTGGCGAGCTTGAGTGCGCACCCGGTTTTGGCTCCGTCGCAGATGATGCCTGCCAAGTCTTCAAGGAGATTTTTGATAGCCCCGGCAATATGCTTTGCGTCTCCGCCGAGAAGGAATGTGATACCTGCGGTTGCTCCGGCCCCTGCGGCTACAGAACAGCCACAGATGGCGGATAACCGGCCTGTATGTGCTTTGACGTAGGCCGTAATGATATGGGAGAGGGCAATGGCTTCCAGTACAGATTTGATCTCAATGTCGTCCACGTAATCCTTGATGGCCCAAATGGGCAGGATGGCGGTCAAGCCGTGGTTGCCGGAACCGGCAGAACTCATGGCAGGCAATGGTGCGCCGGACATACGAGCGTCGGCAGCGCCGGAAGCGAGAATACGTGCTGCCAGCATCATGTCTTTTTTAATGAGTCCTTGACGCACAAGGCGTTCCAGGGTTTTTCCCACGCCGAGGCCGAGACCATACTTGAGGCCTTGTTCGGCCAGACGCATGTTGACGTCCACGCCTTCCTGTAGAAATGCGAAGTCGTCATCATCCAACTGGTCGGTCATGGCGATGAGGTCATTGAGAGACAGACTCTTGAGCCATTCTTCCATGGCGGCCACGGGCGATGGAGTGCCTTCGGGGCGAACCTCGATAAGCGGGCTTTCAACGGGGGAGCCGTTGAGGGTTAGCGACGTGATGTTGTCGTGTAATCCTTCAATAACGGATTCGGCAACGTTGTTGCCGGATATCACCTTGGTGCGAATGAGTAACCCCTGCTGGTCTCTGAGCAGCGTAACGGTCACCTTGTTGTCGGCAATGGCTTTTTTTGCATCGGCCACGAATTCGTCGTTAATCGGTTGCAGTACTTCCAGACGCAGAGCGGGGTCGCCGCCGACAGCGCCGAGAGCTGCTGCCATATCCAGACCGGAGAGACCTTTGGCTCCCGGGATGGAAACGGCCAGACCGTTTTTATATACATTGGGGTCCACGGCGATTTCGAGGGAATCAAAATCCTTGGACGGAAGCAGGGACATGGCAGAGGCCGCGCCAAGAGCAATGGCGACCGGTTCGGTACAGCCAAGGGCTGGCGCGACTTGAATGCTGAGAACGTCTTTAACCGTGAATTTCATGACTTCTACTTTTTTACAGTGCTTTTGGGACAGGTGTCGCTCATGTAGCAGACTTCACATCCACCTGCATATGGGTAAGGAGTGAGAACGGCATATTTACGATTGACGGTGCCTTCATCATTCCAGGTCAGACCAAGTTCCTTGAATGCGCCGAGAACGCCTTCGCCCGGACGGGGCAACGGGGCACATTTGCCAGTCTGTAATTCGGGGATGAATCCTTGAGCGGAACTCATGACCATGGTGATGGCCAGTGCATGAAAGAGAAGGCCGTGTGTGGGGGAATCCTGCCAGATTCCTTCGATGTTATCTTCTACCGCTTCATCGAGAAAAATGAGAATGAATTTGCCTTCTCCTTCAGCGTTGGACAATTCGTACGCCTTGAGGCTCTCTGTGGCCCATTTGTCCCAGAAGGTTTCGAAATCTTCAAGGAGGTCGCCTTCGATGCGGGTTTCTCCCGCCACTTCCATGAAATACATCATGTCGAATTCCGGCTGTGGGGTCAGGGGCTTTATGTCGAATTTGGGCATGTATCTTCTCCTGAAAAGGTATCGTTGTTGTGAGGAGGCTCTGATTACCTCTTTTCTCGATTCCTCTCAAGTTTTACGACTATGCGTTGCACTTGGGAGGTAAGTCGGGTTATATATCAATCAACTTGAAGTATATACGGCGCATGCTTTGTCAACACCTCATGAAAACGCGAACACTGGAGATTGAATGCCTGCAGAACGAGGTGAACCGCTCTTTCAGAAGTTGAAAAGACCGAATATCAGGTATCTCCTTCTCGCCATACTCATTGGCGTACTCGCCGGGTACGGCGCAGTCCTTTTTAAGTTCGTCCTCAAATTCATGCAATGGGTGTTTTATCAGGACACCAATGATTTCATGACCTTTGCCAAGACTATTCCGGTTTGGGTGAAAATTGTCATGCCTGCCGCGGGTGGCTTAGTGGTCGGGCTTGTCGTTACCAATTTTGCGGCAGAGGCAAAGGGCCACGGGGTGCCTGAAGTCATGCAGGCTATCGCTCTTCGGGGCGGACGTATTCGAAAGAGGGTCGCAGCGGCCAAGATTTTTGCGTCAGCCGTGACCATTGGTTCAGGTGGCTCTGTGGGCCGAGAAGGTCCCATGGTGCAGATCGGCGCGTCCATCGGGTCTTCTATTGGGCAGATGTTCAAGACACCCAGTGTGCATATGAAAACCATGGTTGGATGTGGTGCGGCAGCCGGTATTGCGGCGACCTTTAATGCGCCCATTGCTGGTGTGTTGTTCGCTCTTGAAATTATTATTGGCGATTTTGGGGTTATGCAGTTTTCCCCAGTGGTTTTGTCATCGGTCACGGCCACGGCCATTTCCAGATATTATTTTGGTGATTTTCCTCATTTCGACATCCCGGAATATTCCATTGTTACTTTGTGGGAATATTTGTTTTATCCCGTGCTCGGTGTTGTTTCGGGGCTTGTTGGTTTGTCGTTCACCAAAATTTTATATTGGTTTGAGGATGGGTTCGACGCCATAGCCATTCCCGAGTGGATTAAGCCTGCTATCGGCGGTGCATTGCTCGGCGTTGTCTTCGCCGTATTTCCGCAGGTTTTTGGCGTCGGATATGGGGCCATGAATGTGGCGCTGGTCAATCAGATGGAATTTCAACTCCTGTTTGTTTTGATTTTTGTGAAGATACTAGCTTCATCAATTACATTAGGATCAGGCGGATCGGGTGGTATCTTCGCACCATCATTGTTTCTTGGGTGCATGACCGGCGGGGCCTTTGGATTCGTGGTTCATTTTTTGTTTCCGGCACATACGGCCATGCCCGGCGCGTACGCTCTTGTTGCCATGGGCGGTGTTGTGGCTGGAACAACCTATGCGCCCATTACCGCTATTTTGATTATTTTCGAGATGACTTCGGATTATTCGATCATCCTTCCGCTTATGCTGACCTGTATTACGGCCACAGTTATGAATTCCACTATTGAGCGGGCGTCTATCTATACGACCAAGTTGCTTCGGCGTGGTATCGATATCGAGGCTGGTCGAGAACGACACCTTCTCGACCATATTGTGGTGAAAGAGGTCATGACGCATGAGTTTGTGACCATTCCGGCGTCGGCTCCCTTGTCTCAGATCATCTGGACCTTCAAGACCGAGAATGCTCCCTATCTGCATGTCGTGGATGGCGAAGGGCGATTGACTGGTATTATTTCCTTCCGTGATATTCGGGCGGTCCTGAATGAAGAGGGGTTGCTTGAATTGATCATCGCCCATGATCTCGCTACCCGTGATTTGGTCACTGTGACCACGGACGATACATTGCAGGAAGCCTTGGACAAGATCACGGACAGAGGGGTGTCTCAGGTGCCTGTGTTGACTTCTGGCAGGGAGCAGAGGTTGGCCGGAACGCTGACTGAATCGGCGATCAACGGAGCCTATAATTCTGCCATCGTCAAAGCAGAGCTTGCCGGGGGACGCTAATCCGGTTTTCATTGAGAGGCAAAAGGGTTTGTGCTAAATCCCGGTCATCGGCCGTGCTGGTCGAAATGATTTTCGAGGAATGACGAATATGAGTGAGATCAGGATATCCGTGACTCTGTCCCTGGATGAAAAACATCCCGAGGACGGTTATATTGACTTCAATCTGTCTGTGGACGGGCAGTATCTGCATGAGGTTGGCGTCTATATCGACCCTGTGAATTTGGTCACCTCAGCCTCTATTTCCGGTGAGTTTTTCATCTACACCTGCGACTGTGGCAACCCTGCCTGTCAGGGCATTGAAGAAGGCGTCAATGTCTCCCATACTCCGGAAACAGTTGTTTGGCGGCTCAAGAATCCTATTTCCTGGCCCCCTGACGAATCTAGACCGGAATGGGCACACGATGCGGAGTTTGTTTTTCCGAAAGATATGTATCTTCAACAGATTTCCATTGCGTTGGATCATGCAAAGCGATTGGCGCGAGGCTTCAATCTTTCCGGCAAACTCTGGGTTGGTCCAGATTTGACTATTGAAGCATTGATGGCTCTGGAAGTTCCCCAGCAAGAGAGCGAATTCTTTGCCATTGAGCCGGAAGGTCGCGCTGTTCACTAAAGATTTGCCTTCGGTCTAAAAGTTCACTATAGTTTTCATACTTGCTCAGGCTGCTTTTCCGGAACCCCGGAGGAGCAGATATGTCTGTTTATATCCCCAATCAGAGTCGTTCAGTTCGTGCTCGCTTTTTGCGTGCACCGCCTTTTTGCGTGGTGCTGCGGGGGGCGCGGCATTGACTTTTGACAGTGTCAGGGCTTGGGTCGTCTTTGCGACCCGCGGGAGGAGTGCCTGGTTTCGCAGTATCTTTTACGAAACAGGTTACACCTATGTTGTATGTACCAATCAAAATCTATCCTAATCGGCGGAGTGTCCGAGGGTGCATCGTGTGTGCAGCCTTGTGGCTGGGACTGGCCTTGGCCGGATTCCATTTCATTAACGTTATTGATGCGAAAGTGGCGGTATATTCTCTCTGTATGGTGGGATTCGCGGTGTGCGTGATTAATGGTATCGCAGCCATGACACATCAGCCCATGATCAAGATACTCGATGACCGTTTCTCGGTGTATACGCCTTTTGGTTACGCCATGATCCGGTTTGGAGAAGTCTTGATTTTTAAGCGAGGGCGGGTGCCTTTTATGGGAACGTTGCGCGTGGAAATCAATAAATCCGCGCGTGCTAAATTCCCTTCGGCGTTCGGTAAACTCTTGTATTCCGTGGTGGGGTTACGATTCACCAATACGGTGTCCATTCCGGGCTTCATGCTTGGGGCAAATCCGGAGTCTGTTGTCCAAATGTTGGAGAAGCGTCGGTTGGCCGCAATTCGATTGGAAGCCATCGGCGATTATAACCCCACGGCATTGACATCAGTCGTCTGATTACAATGAAAAACCGGGAAACCCTTTGTTACAGGGCTTCCCGGTTCTATTTTTGTTGTCGTCAAACGTTCTAAATCTCAATCTTGACGATGACCTTGTGCAGTATACCGTCAGAAATCGTGGGCAGGTGTGCGTCTTCCGGGAAGAAGATGGCAAACATGCCGGGTGTGACATCTGCACAGACTGTGGGAGCGTCTTCGTAAAAAGCCAGATCCTTGGCATCATCAGATTCTTTGGTTTTCGGGCCGAGATCTTTACGAGCTTTCCATCCCATGGTGTCCACACCTTCAACTACATATTGAATGTCGATGTGGGTGTCGTGTGTCTCAATGGCAGCCTCGGCAGCCTTGCGGCCCGGGCCTTTTGCAACCCATGCGTAGGAGGCGTCGCCGTCGATGTCATGACGTCCTTCGGGCAGGGAGGCCAAATCTTCCCGGCGTAACAGGGCAAACGCCGCTGCAAAGGCCGGATGAAGGTTAGCGTAGAGGTCCGCGTTTTCCAGTGTATCCAGAATCATTGTATATCCTTTCGTTCTGCCTTGAGAGCCATGAGCAGCGCTTCGTCTAGAGATGGGTGTGAGAAGATGATGGAATGTATGTCTTCGGCAGTCCAGCCTTGCTGGATGATCATGGTTGCCGCCGTGGTCAGTCGGGAGACTTCATGGCCGACAGCGGTGATACCGACGACCTTGCCGCCTGACCAGACTACTTTGACGAACCCCTGAGTGAAGGCGTGGGCCTGTGCCATGGGATTGGCAGCCAACTGGGCACGAGAGGTCTGGCAGGTGTCGAAATCGGTCAGGAAGGCCTCATTTTCCATGGCACCTACACGCATGGCTTCGGGGGCGCCGTATAAGACACTTGGCACCGGGCCGGATGTGTAGGGCGTGTCGATTTTACCAGCAGCGTGTGCGGCGACATAATGCGCCTGATGCGCGGCTGCGTGGGCCAACTGAATCTGGCCGTTGGCATCACCTATGGCGTAGATGTTTGGTGCGGCAATGAAATGCTCGTCCACCTGAATCTGGTTGAACTGCAACGTAATGCTTGCTTCTTCAAGGCCGATATCTTGTGTGACGGGACCTCGTCCGACAGCAACCAAAGCCTTGTCAGCCGTGATTTGTTCGCCGGATTCCAAGGTAAGCAAAGCTTTGCCGTCCACGGTGCGCACACCGGAAACACGTTTTTCCAGCAAGATGTCCCACTTCCACCGTTTGAAGGTGGAACGCAGTGCTTTTGAGACTTCCGGGTCTTCCAACGGAGCAACGCGATCCATGGCATCCACCACGGTGATTTTCGCGCCGAATCGGTGGGCGACTTGAGCCATTTCCAATCCGATGAAGCCAGCGCCAACCACGATGAGAGATTCGGGCATGGTTTCCATGGAAAGAAACATGTCTGAGTCCAGTACGCAGTCATTGTCTGGTTCAAGGCCCGGAAAGAAGATGGGCTTTGAACCGGTTGCGACAACCAGTTTCTTATATTCAATCTTTTGCTCGCCATCGGCTGTTGCGATAGAGACGGTGCCTTCACCGGACAGCGAACCAAGTCCTTTGACAAGGTCGATACCGAGCTTTTTGAGCTGCATGTCCATGGCTTTGCGTGTGCCGGTCAGGTGTTTTTGCACCCGGCTCTGCAACGCGGCGAAATCGATATGTACTTCGCCAGTCGCAATTTTCATCTTAGCCTGATTATGCAGTTCCTCGATGGAAGAAGTCGCGCCGAGCCAGAGTTTGGTCGGGATACATCCCCGGTTCAGGCAGGTGCCTCCCAGGAAGTCCTTTTCCACCAGCGCGACCGAAAGTCCGAGACCGGCGGCTTCAACGGCGCAGTCAAACCCTCCGGGGCCTGAGCCGATTACCACGAGATCATAAGTCATCAGTAAGCTCCATGGCGCGTGCGGCCGTGGTTTCATCCAGTCGGGCCACGGGCAGGGTCACGGGTGCGGAGGTCAAGGCCTCGGGGTTGGTGTCTACCAGTTCAGCCAATTCGATGAGATCGTCGATGAATCCGTCAAGCGTTGCCTTGTTCTCGGTTTCAGTCGGTTCGATCATGATTGCTTCCGGCACGATGAGCGGGAAGTATATGGTCGGTGCGTGATGTCCTTTGTCGAGCAGCCCCTTGGCGAAGTCCAGAGCGCGAACGCCTTTCTTGGCCTGCGGGGACGCGCTGGCAACGAATTCATGCATGCAAATGCGGTCGTAGGGGACCTCGAAATGGTCGTCCAGACGTTTGCGCATGTAGTTTGCGGCCAGCACTGCGTTTTCGGAGGCGCGGGTCAGGCCGACACCGCCAAGGCGCAGGATGTAGGCATATGCCTTCAGGTATACGCCAAAGTTGCCGTAAAACGGAGCGACGTAGCCGATGGATTTTGGATAATTGTAATCGAGGAAGAACTGGCCGTCCTCCTGCTTCGCCACGCGGGAGATGGGCAGGAAGGGAACCAGTCGTTCGGAGACGCCGACCGGACCGGAACCGGGACCGCCGCCGCCGTGCGGAGTAGCCATGGTTTTGTGCAGGTTCCAGTGAACGATGTCGAAACCAACATCGCCCACGCGCATTTTGCCCATGATCGCGTTGAGGTTCGCTCCATCGTAGTAGAGGAGTGCGTCCACCTTTCTGAGCATCTTGACGATCTCGGGCAGGTGTTTTTCGAACAGTCCCAATGTGTTGGGACAGGTCATCATCATACCAGCCACTTCGTCGTCCAGTACTGCGGCCAGAGCTTCGGGATCAACAATGCCGTCTTTGGATTCGATGGACACGATTTCGTAACCAGCGATGGTGGCGGATGCCGGATTTGTTCCGTGGGCGGAGTCGGGGATGATGATTTTTGTTTTCTTGTTGCCCTTGTCCTTGTGATAGGCGGCAATGAGCATGACACCTGTTAGCTCGCCGTGGGCGCCAGCCATGGGGTGCATGGTGTAGGCGGCCATGCCGGTGATTTCAGCCAGCATGTTTTCGGTTTCGTACATGACTTCAAGTGCGCCCTGACAGAGTCCGCCCGCGCCTTGCAACTGCGGTAGTACCGGATGCAGACGGGTGAATCCGGGCATGGCGGCTACGACTTCCGTGAATTTGGGGTTGTACTTCATGGTACATGAACCCAAGGGATAGAAGTTGCCGTCCACGCCGTAGTTGCGTTGGGAGAGCTTGGTGAAGTGGCGAACCACATCCAGTTCACTGGCGGAAGGCAGGCCGATGTCGCCATCACGCAGTAGTTCTGAAGGAATGTATGCCTCTTCGGCAACGCCTTCGCAGGGCCAACATCCTTCGCGTCCGGCTACGGATTTTTCGAATATGGTTTTCATTTGAGTGCTCCCTTGAGCATTTCGGCAAAGATGCCAATCTGTTCTTCACTGGTTTTTTCGGTACATGCTACCAGCAGTCCGTTTTCCAGACCGTCGTAGTAACGGCCCAGCGGGAAGCCGGGGACAAAGCCGCGGGCTGTCAGCTTGGCTATGGCATCAAAGGCATTTGTGGGCAGGGAGATGGCAAATTCATTGCCGAAAGGTCCTTGTGTGAGCATGCTGACACCGTCGATGGCGGTGAGGCGCTCTGCGCAGACATGGGCGCGCTCGATGGAAACCCGTGCCGCTCGTTTCATGCCCAATTCTCCCAGAGCACACATGTGCACCAATGCACGCAGGGCGCACAGGGATTGGTTGGAACATATGTTGGACGTGGCCTTCTGGCGGCGAATGTGCTGTTCGCGAGCCTGAAGGGTCAGTACGTAACCGGTGCGGCCTTCGGAGTCCTTGGTGCGGCCAACCATGCGACCAGGCATCTGGCGGACCATTTTCTTGGTGCAGGTCATTATGCCGAGGTACGGGCCGCCGAAAGAGAGCGGCAGGCCAAGGGACTGACCTTCGGCAACAGCGATGTCTGCGCCCATTTCGCCGGGTGTTTTCAGCAAAGTCTGGAGCACTGGGTAGGTGGAAATGATGGAAACGGCTTTCTTGCTCTTGGCCGCTGCGCACAGTTCCGTAAAATCGTTAATGGATCCGAAGAAGTTCGGATTTTGTACCAGCAGGGCCGCGGTATCGTCGTCAATGGCACTCTTCAATCCTTCGATGTCGGTCATGCCGTTTTTGTGGGGCACGGTGACCAATTTGACATCAAGATTGGACGTGTATGAGTCGAGCATGACCCTGTAGATGGGGTTCAGTGCTTCGGAAACCACAATCTTGCGGCGTTTTGTTTTGCGCACAGCCATCATCAGGCCTTCATAAAGCGCGGTGCCCCCATCATAGACGGATGCATTGGCGTATTCCATGCCGAGCAGGCGGGTTACGGCGGTCTGGTATTCGAAGATCGCCTGGAGTGTACCCTGTGATGCTTCGGGCTGGTACGGCGTGTATGCAGTGTAGAATTCGCCACGCATGGTCAGCGCGTCCACTGCCGCCGGAATGTAGTGGTCGTAGAAACCGGCACCCAGAAAACTCACCCTGTCGGTGGCGTTTTTTGCGGCCATGGCTTCAAGTTTGGAGAGAACCTCCATTTCGCTCAACCCCTCGGGCAGATCAAAGCTCTTGGGGCGCATGTCTTCCGTTATCTCGGCAAAGAGATCGTCCACGGAATTCACGCCGATAGTGGCGAGCATCTCCCGGACTTCATCTTCAGTATGAGGAACATACGGCATAGTATTACCTACTGGTGTAATAAATGGTGATAAAGAAGAAGGCCGAGACATGTGCCCCGGCCTTGAAAGTTCCCGTTAGTGGGCTTCGGATTCGACGACCGAGGTATATGCCTCAGCGTCCAGCAACCCCTCAGGGTCGCCCTTTATTTTAAACTTGAGCAGCCAGCCTTCGCCATATGGCTCTTCATTGACTTTTTCGGGGGCGTCTTCGAGGGCCTCGTTGACTTCAACGACTTCGCCAGTCACCGGGGCGTATATTTCGCTGGCGGCCTTGACGGATTCGACAGAACCCATTTCGGAACCGGCTTCAAAGGTGTCGCCGACTTCAGGCAGTTCGATAAAAGTCAGGTCGCCCAGTTGTTCCTGGGCAAACTGAGAGATGCCAACAGTGGCGATGTCACCTTCAACCATGACCCATTCGTGGGATTTGGCGTACAAAAGATCAGTGGGAATCATATCGTGCTCCTTTCTGGAAAAGTGGCTTTATAGTATTTTTAGATGGCTGTCCTTACCATGGGATTCATACTTTGGAAATTGTAAAAAAAATGACACTTTTGCTATTATTATCCCTTGTCACCAGATGAGAACCTCAAATCGCCAAAAAGCTGACGTTTCGGATCGTTTTCATTATTTTTTAACTGACAAGTGAGTGCGCTAAGAATCGTGCTCTTTCAGTGGTTTTATTCGGTAAATCAGAAGGGATAAGGCAATTGCCTACATACAAAGTGCCTGTGTTTTTAGCCTGAAGGAAGTGGGTAAACCGGTCAAAGGCTGTGAAGACGCCTTCGGCATTATTTTCAAAAGAATCTGTGCCTGTCGCCAGCAATCCAATTCGTTTCCCTTGTAAAAGTGATGTGTGCCCCGGTTTGAAGCACTGCGTTACAAAGGCGTTGCTTCGATCAATGAGAGTCTTGATTTGTGCAGAGAATCCCCAAAAGTAGACGGGAGTGGTAAACAGGATGACATCTGCCATAAGCATTTTCTGCATGATTTCATCGGCATCATCCTGCTGCACACAGGCTATTTCATTGGGGTACGCCAAGCACTTAAGACAACCGCGACAGCCTTTGATGGTTTTGTCATGGAGTGTGATTCGTTCGACGGTGTTCTTTAATGTATGCAATTCCTTTTCGATCAGCGTGAGGACAGTCGCCGTATTTCCTTTCTTTCTTGCGCTTCCAAGGAGGGTGAGTACCTTCATTCTTTATCCTTTCTGCATGCGGTTTCAAGTGACTCTATCTTAATTTCATACACATTTTGTATGCATTATGAAATAGCAATGAGCAGCAGAACATATCACTTCTTTCTGTGAAAAGGCGTGGATAGTGTTACGAATTTTATTGACGATGCCACTGAGCAGTTGTAACTTGGCTCTCGAATATGAGCACAAACAAGATTATCACTCCGTTGAATAAACAATTTTCTCTCCTTGACCCAGGCTCCCGTGTTGACGTGGAAGTGGAAGGGACTTTCTGGCATCTTGACCGGGCCGCTGACCTGGAGGCCCTGTGGGACCAGATGGACGAGGCCGATCTCGGCGATGACGAACGATTACCGTATTGGGCTGAAGTATGGCCCGCCAGCGTTCTGCTTGGGCGACACATCCAGCGCAACGCGGATCGTTTGTGCGGCAAGGCATGCCTTGACCTCGGTTGTGGCCTCGGCCTGACTGGCATGATCGCCAGCTCCATAGGTGCTCAGGTGGTCGCGTTTGACTATGAATGGCCAGCGGTCCGTTTTGCCCGACATAACGCCGAATTGAATAACGTTCCCCAACCTCTCTGGATGGTCATGGACTGGCGGCAGCTTGCCGTACAACCATCGTCGTTTGATTTTATTTGGGGTGGCGACGTACTTTATGAAAAACGATTTTTTGAGCCTTTGATTCAACTTTTCCGTCACGCGCTCAAGCCCGGCGGCAAAATTTGGATCGGTGAGCCGGTGCGCACGGTATCCCGTCCCGTCTGGGATGAATTGCGAGAACGGGGTTTTGCGCCGGAAAAGTTGACAGTGGAAAAAGTGGCCCTGTGCGGCCAGAACCCGACAGTGAACCTGTGGGAAATTACGATCATTTGATCGGAGGACATTATGGGCAAGACAATACGATTTGGCGTTTCGCTTGATTCGGATTTGTTGGACAAGTTTGACAGTCATTGTGAGGAGCGGAGTTATCAGACGCGGTCCGAGGCCATTCGTGACCTTATCCGTAACACATTGGTACAGCGGGAGTGGGAACAGGCTGAGGGCGACCTCGCCGGGACATTGACTCTGGTCTACGATCATCATAAATCCGGGCTGTCCCAGCGACTGACCGAGATTCAGCATGATCATCACGATGTCATCCAGTCATCTTTGCATGTACATCTGGATCATCACAACTGCCTTGAGGTTATTATTCTCAAGGGTGATGCCGATATCATCAAGGCTCTGGGTCAAAAGTTGATTTCCACAAAGGGCGTCAAGCACGGCAACCTCGCGCTGACAACCACTGGCAAGGACTTGATCTAAGTATTTAATTTCCCCTCTCACAAAAGAGCGGAATATAACTTTCCCCCTCTCCACCCCGCGAAGCGGTAATAAAAAGTTTAGGAAAGGAGATGGGCTGGGGGGCTGGGGGAAGGGAAGAGGCATTATCTTTATGGAAGACGTTCAGAAGCAGCAGGCAAAAATAGCCATGCCCATTGACAGGGTAGGAGTTAAAGGCCTGCGTCAGCCCATTATTGTCCGGGATCGTGAATCCGGCATACAACATACTGTTGCCGATGTTTCACTGTCCGTGGATCTGCCAGCCGAATTCAAAGGTACCCATATGAGCCGGTTTGTTGAGGCGCTGGAGCACTGGTCCGGCGATCTTGATTATACCTCATTTCGGACATTGCTTGATGATATCGTCGTGCGACTTCAGGCTCGGAGTGCGCATGTCCGGTTTGTGTTTCCGTATTTTCTGCGTCGTAAATCGCCCAAGAGCGGAGCGTCCTGCCTGATGGATTATACCTGTCGCGTGGATGGCTACCTCAAGGATGGCAAATTGCGTTTTACACTGGGCGCGGATGTGCCAGTGATGACAGTCTGCCCATGTTCGTTGGCCATTTCTGATTACGGCGCACATTCTCAACGTGCCGAGATTCGTATTCGTACGCGTTTTCATGGTTTTTTGTGGTTGGAAGATCTTATTGAGATCGGTGAATCTGCCGGGTCTAGCCCCGTGTACTCCTTGCTGAAACGTGAGGATGAAAAACATGTGACTGAATCTTCTTTTTCCAACCCGACCTTTGTTGAGGACGTGGTTCGTGCGGTGGGTAAAGGTCTTGCCGATCACCCACAGGTGGATTGGTATACGGTTGAGGTGGAGAGTTTTGAATCCATCCATAACCATTCGGCGTTTGCTGTGATGGAAAGTCAGGATATTGAATAAATGTAAGTGGTGAGGATTGACTGATGAAACGCTTTTCTCCAATTCTGTTGGCCTTGATTTTGAGTGTGGTTTGTGTCGCCAATGCGTCTGCTTCGGAGCCTGCGCCTGTCTATGTACACATGGTCGTTGTGTCGGCAACATTGACGGATGGTTCCAGTTCTGCGGACGCAGTGCTCGCTTTTGAGAAGGCTGTTATCGAGATGGCCGGAGGTTTTACGAGACTCGGTTCGTCGAGCGGCGGTATACTGAAGGGTGACACCGTGGAACATCAGCAGAACGTTACTTTCATGGTCGCAGGTCAAAAAGATCTGAGCGAAGAGTTGAAGGCATTGACTTTGAAGTTATTTGGTGGTGATGGCGGTTTTATTCTGGCCTGGCCGGGAACCATGACTTACTAGCCATATTTGCAGAGTCCTGTGAAAGGGCGTAGGATCAGAATTAGCTGCTTCCCTGATTGCAAGGGAGTCTTTATTTATGTCCGATGTTAATATCTCGGCTTTGTCCGCTCTGGGAACTGTTCAGGAAGTCTCGGCTAACAATATTGCAAATGTGAGTAGCGAAGGCTTTAGAGCTAGTTCGGTTGCGCTCGAAACCGGCCCGGAAGGGCAGGGTGTGCAAGTTGCCGCGATTCAAGAATCCACCAACGCCGGGCCTATGATTGAAGGCATGGAAATGTCCAACACGGATATTGGGACTGAGATGGTGGACATGATTAAGACATCCCACGCCTTTTCCGCCAATACCGCCGTCATTCGTGCCTCCGAAGAAATGACCGGTCACCTATTGAATATGATTGCCTGATTCATGTTTCAGCTTTTGATAGCGGGTTATCTGCCTTTTTTAAGGCGGGATAGTCGAATGATTTCGTCTCCGACGGCTTAAGGCCGAGGGCCTTAAGGATCCTATGTCGCTTTCGGCGAAGTTGTTTATAAAAAAAATCATTGTTTACGTTCCTCCCTCTTTCGCGAAGCGACACAAAAAGTTTAGGAGAGACCAGAGAACCCTTTTCAAAGGGGTCTCTGGTCCCGCTGAAAGCGACCCCCGGTAAGGCCGCCGGAGGCATCTTCTAGAGGGGTTGACACCTTCCTAAATCCTATCATACGGTCGATCATGGCCCGTTTGCGCGCGCTCCATTTTGCGGAGTAGCCCAGAGCGGGCCATACTTGCGAGATACAGAGAGGGTATTATGACCAAGACAAAGAAGACCGAATTTGACGTTATCATCGTTGGTGGAGGCCCTGCCGGGCTGTTTGCCGCGTATTATTTGGCTGAACACTCCGATTTGGAGGTGTTGCTGATAGACAAGGGCAAGCTTTCATTGAAACGGGATTGTCCCTTGTCCGGCGATCAGGAATGCATCAAGTGCCGTCCTTGCAACATTTTGTGTGGTGTGGGCGGGGCTGGCTTGTTCTCAGATGGTAAACTGAATTTTATTCATAAGCTCGGTAAGACAGATCTGACACAGTTCGTCGGTATTACCGAAGCACACGCCCTGATCGAAGAGACCGAAGATATATTCAATCGATTCGGTATGGATGGTCAGGTTTTCCCCACTGATATGGATATGGCCAAGGAAATCCGTAAGGACGCTCGTAAACATGGCATCGATCTGCTGGTCATAAAGCAGAAGCATTTGGGCAGCGATAATCTGCCTGGGCATATCGCGGGGATGGCTGATTATATTCAGGATAAGGGAGTCACTTTTCATACGTCCGAGAACGTCAAGGACGTCACTGTGGATAAGGGGCGTGTCACTGGTGTGATCACCAACCGTGGCGAGTATAAGGCCAAGAATGTCATTCTGGCCCCGGGACGTGTCGGCGCGGAATGGGTCGGCCATGTCGTGCAAAGCCATGGCATTGAGGTGTCCCAGCGCGGTATTGAAGTGGGCGTGCGCGTCGAGGTCCATAATGAGATCATGCAGGACCTGTGTTCCGTGATTTATGATCCGACTTTTTTTGTGCGTACCAATAAATATGACGACCAGACCCGCACGTTCTGCACCAATTACGGTGGATTCGTGGCCCTGGAAAATTATCAGGACTTTGTCTGCGTAAACGGTCATGCTCTCATGAATACCAAGTCCGAGAATACCAACTTCGCCTTTTTGTCCAAGGTAGTGCTGAATGATCCTGTCGAGGACAATCAGGCCTATGGTGAATCCATCGGACGACTGGCGACCTTGATTGGTGGTGGCAAGCCCATCCTGCAACGGTTTGGCGATCTGCGTCGCGGACGCCGTTCCACATGGGACCGTATCGGTAATGGCTACATCGAGCCGACCATGAAAAATGTGGTGCCGGGTGATATCGCCATGGCTTTGCCCGAGCGTATTTTGACGAATCTTATGGATGGTTTGGAACAGCTCAATAATGTGGTACCCGGCGTGTCCAACGATGAGACGTTGCTGTATGCACCTGAGATCAAATTCTTTGCTACACAGGTGGATACCCGAGAGCATCTGGAGACAAGCGTTGACGGTTTGTTCGTGGCCGGAGATGGTCCCGGTGTGGCGGGTAATATTGTTGGTGCCTCAGCAACTGCGCTTATTCCTGCCAAGGAAATCATCAAACGTAGCTAAAACGGTTTTGTTTGTATTCATGGCCCGGCATTCGTGTCGGGCTTTTTTTTTAGACTATTCGTTGAATTTTGTGATTTTATGAATATTTTCCGGTAAATATGATCGAATATATTGACATACTGTCATTTTGTTGACAGGGAAGATGTATATTAAAGAAATAGCTGCGGGTGGTCCATGACCCGTTTGACGCATAGTCATGTGTATTTGGAGGAGAGATGGTACTCAACCTGACCGGTATAATCGGAAACAGTCCTGCCCTTGCCGAAGTGTTCAAGGTACTGGGAAAGGTTGCTCCCACAGATAGTACGGTGTTGGTCACCGGTGAATCCGGTACCGGCAAGGAACTTCTTGTTCGGGCACTGCATCAAAACAGCGATCGCCATAATAAGCCGTTTGTTCCCATCAATTGTGGAGCCATTCCCAAAGAACTGCTCGAATCTGAATTGTTCGGACATGAGAAAGGTGCATTTACGCACGCAATCCGTTCCCGCCCCGGCCGATTTGAATTGGCTGATGGCGGAACTATTTTTCTCGATGAAATCGGCGAGATGGATTTGTCACTTCAGGTCAAGATTCTTCGTGCGCTTCAGGAGAAGGAAATCGAACGTGTGGGCGGCACCAGTATCAAGAAAGTCGACGTCCGCGTCGTCGCCGCTACGAACCGCGATCTTGAGGGAGAAGTGGCGGCAGGCCGGTTCCGTGAGGACTTATTCTATCGGCTGAACGTCATTCCTCTGCGTTTGCCGGCTCTGAGAAAGCGCGGGAATGATATCCTGCTGCTCGCAGAGCATTTTTTGTGCGATCATTGTTCGAGCAAGGCACGAAAGAAACTCAAACTTTCCGAGAAAGCTCAGGAGATGCTCCTGACGTATTCCTGGCCCGGGAATGTTCGCGAGTTGGAAAATTTTATGGAACGACTTTCCATTCTGTGTGATGGAATGGAAATATTGCCAGAAGATCTTCCTGCCAAGATTTTTGAGGATATCGGTGAGCGACCGTTGCGAAAGGTTGAAGTTATTCAACCAGTCGCACCCATCGGGTTTGCGTGGCCGATGCTCAAGGACATGAAGGACAAGGACCTCAAGCTCAAGGAATTTCTGGAGGCCATTGAAGGTCGTTTGCTGGCCGAGGCTTTGGAACTGGCGGATGGAGTGAAGAATAAAGCTGCGGAATTGGTCGGCATCAAGCGGACTACATTGATCGAGAAGCTGAAAAAACGGAATTTGCTGTAAATCTGGAGTGCCTGGCCTAGTGTTGGCTGGCCGGGTTGCATGACAATTGCATAACTGGCTGACGTGACAGTGAAAAGCGCCAAAAAAATAATTTGGTCCGTTACAGCGACCCTTATCACCGGATTGATTCTCGTCAATCCTGCTCAAGCTTTGCGCGTGAATTTTCAGTCCCTTGGAGATTCGGATAAACTTACTTTTTCATTTGATTCAGGTGCTTTACCAAAGGCATCGGTGACACGTGTCGGCGCGAAAGAGCTGACTATTTCTTTGCCTTCCGGTACCTGGGATAAGGAAGCTAAACCAAGTGCCAAGTCTTTCCCCGGTAAGTTGGTGGAATCCATCACTACCACCGACAAAGGAGTGACACTCAAGACCAGAACCAACGCGTTCGGGTATATCCGTCTCCCCATACCCGGCAAGTCTGCATTCATGGTGCAACTTTTTCGAGATCCTATCGGAGCTCGCTGGAAACCTGCGGGGGTCAAACCCAAAGTTGCACCAAAACCAGCACCTAAATCGGCACAGAAATCTGCGCCCGAGCCAAAAACTGTGACAAAACCTAAACCGGTTCCCGCTGCACCCAAGCCGATTGCCACAACTTCCGCGCCAGTTTCCACGGTTGAAGCTTCGCAGGCAATTCCCAATGCGAATGGTGAGAAAAAACCGTTTTTTGCTGTCCCGTATTCCGTAAGAAACGAGGTGGCAGCATCAGATGCGCCAGCCTCTCAAGTCTCAGAGAAGTCTCAAGCCATTACGCCCACCGAGGCCACGCTTCCTGCCGAGCCAATGCAGCGGATTCAGCCTGTTGCGCTTCCTCGTGAAGTTGAGACTGGTGTTTATCCGCCATCCAATGAATTGCGTTTCAAGGTGGCGAATCAGACCGCAGAGCAAGTGAAATTTGCCGAATTGGCTGGTGGCACCGCAGGACGTTCCCCGGTGGTTGGCGAAGGACAGGGGGCAGGGGCTTCGCAACCAGCACAAGTTGGTGGCGCAGTTGCATCGCCTCCGGTTGAAGTGTCAGGTCAAGGGCAGACTGGTGGGGCAGTGTCTCCGCCGCCGACACCTGTGCGCCCAGTGGAAGTGTCTGGTCAGGGACAGGCCGGTGGAGCGGTGAGTCCGCCACCGACCGTTGTTGAGGGCGCTCCTCCGCCGGCTCCTACGCCGGAAGAAACCGCTCAGGTTGAGCAGACTTTGGCAGCTTCGCAGGCTGAGATCCAAAAGGTCGAGGAAGCTCCTGTTGAAGCCGCACAGGCTGAACAACCTGTAGCTGAGGTGGAAGAAGAACAGGCTCAGCCCGGTGTTGAAGGTGAACAACTGCCTGAATTAACGCCCGAAGAGCAGGCCAAGGCACATGAAGAAGAGATCAGGAATCAGCTCTATGAAGCGCAGTCCCTGATGTTTAACGGCTCATTGGCCGCAGCTCTGCCCTTGTACGAAGATATTTTAAAGCAGCCTGATGTGCCGGATGACGTGCGCGAAGAAACGCTTTATGCCGTGGCCGACATCAAGAAGCAGCTCAATTCCGATAATCTTTCTGGTAAGTTTGATGAGACAGCTCAGGCTTTTATCGAGGCCATGAACGCGAACTTGCGTTCCAATAGAGTGCCTCGTGCGTTACTTAATCTTGGTTTATTGAATTTGCAGGTTGGGAACTTTCCGGAAGCTCGAGCCTATTTTAAAATTTTGCAGGAAAAGTATCCTGACGACGATAATATCCCGTCCATCAGCTACTACTGGGGCGAGTATTTTTATAAGAAAGGCGAGTTTAGAAAAGCCGCTGATCAGTTCCAATATCTCATTCAAACCTACCCTGAACATCAATTGGTGAAACAGGCTGCCTATTATTTAGCAGACTCCCTTAACCGAACCGGATTTCTTGAACAGGCTTTTCAGATCGTCGATTACATCGACAAGAGGTGGCCGGATTACTACATGGAAAACATGGAGTTTCTGCGTCTTGCGGGTTCCGTGGAAATGGAACTCAAGAAGTGGCAGGCTGCCAAGAATCATTATTTCACGTACTATAATCTCAATCCTGACGCTGAAGGTGCCGATGTCGTTCTGGCGCGGATTGGTGATATCTACATTCGTCTTGGGTTGAAGAAGCCTGCCAAGCAGATTTATGAAAAAGTGGTTACCAACTACCCGGAAGAAGAAGGTGGATTGATAGCCAAGATGCGTTTGGCTGAAGAAGGTATTTACGACGATCCGGCCATGCATGAAATGGTGGATGTCTTTGATAGGCCTTACAATCTCAACCCGCAGCGGGTGTATAAAGAGATTGTTGCCAAGCACCCCGACAGTCCTTTGGCACCCATCGCTCAGCTCAAGCTGGCCATGTGGTACGCATTTAACAAAAAGTATCCCGAGGCGTTGACTGCTGCTCAGGATCTTATCGAAAATTACCCGGACAGCCCGCTCGTGGAAAAGACCAAGGTTCTTGGCGATTCCGTGTTTGTTCTGGCCGTTCCAGGTATGATCGGCGAAGAGCGGTATGGTCGTGTGGTCCGGTACTGGGAAACATATGATTTTATCGGCAAGGAAGGTTCCAAGGTTGATGACAAGACCAAGATTGCCATTGCCACCAGCTATTGGAAAATTGGTCAGCCAGAGAAAGCATTGGAATTGATTGAGCCATACCTCCAGAAAAAGCAGGTTCCGGGTGTGTCCGATGATGCCCTTGGTCTTGCTGTGAATATTCATCTCGACCAGTTGAACTGGAAGAAAATTGCGGATCTCGTTTCCATGGCTAAGAAAAATTGGACGCTCAAACCGGCTCAGCAGAAACAACTTGAGTATGCACGGGCCATGTCTTTGCAGAATCTTGGTGATGCCAAGGAAGCTATGCCCATGTGGGCCGAGCTTGCCAAGGATGCTTCCGTGGATCCGGCATTCCGAGCATACGCAATGTATTATATGGCCAAAGACGCTATGCAGCGGCAGGATTTGCGTCGGGTATTCGTCTATGCCCAAGAAGCATTGGCCTTGTTACTTCAGACCAACGGTGATCCTGAAAAGATTAAGGATACCGTGCTGATGTCCATTTATGCCACTGAGCGGTCAGGCCGATATGATGAAGCGCTCAAGTGGGCCAAAGAATATGACCGTTACATTGAAGTGGATAATCCTGAATGGGCATCCACACGGTTTAAGCTTGCTCGTATTTATCGCAAGGCCGGAGCTATGGACGAATGGAAGCAATTGCTCGGTGATATTATCGAGAAGAAGCCTGATACGCTTCAGGCACAGCTCGCCAAGTCCGCTCTTGAGACCTATGCTCTCGAACAAAAAGCTGCTGAATATCAACCCGTACCGTAAAGGTGCCTTCCCCTTTCTTTCTTCAGACCTCCATTTTATCCTTTTTCTAAATTTTTCGTAGGTGTATTTGCGCAGGTGGTAGGTTACCGGATGTGATGCTACAATGCTTATGGTATTGGGGGAGATTCAATTCGTTGAGGAGTGAATGACATGAAGAGACAGCCAGTTGTTGCGGGGCGATTTTATGATGACCAGCCTGAGAAGTTGTATGCCATGGTGGATGCTTTTCTTGGGTTGGGAAAGGATAAGAGTTTAAATCGGACGTTGTTGGCCATGGTGCCCCATGCCGGGTATGTTTTTTCCGGGGCCGTGTGTGGCAAGACGTTGGGCATGGCGAATCTGGAACAGACGGTTCTTTTGCTTGGGCCAAACCATACTGGCCGCGGAGAGCTATTTTCGGTGTGGAATGAAGGGGATTGGAATATTCCTGGCGGCTCAGTGTCATTTGATTCGGACTTAGCGAATGCGATATTGGCTTCGGATGCCAATTTGAAGGCTGATACCGCTGCACATACGGATGAGCATTCTCTTGAGGTTATATTGCCGTTTCTGCACCGTTTGGAGCCTGACACGACCATAGTGCCGATTTCCATCTCCTCGTCGTCCCTCGACTCTCTGAGACAGGTTGGACAGGCTATTGGACAGACGCTTAAGACGTTTGATCGCCCTGTATCTATTGTGGTCAGTTCCGACATGAGTCATTACATTTCACATGATGAGGCCAAGAAGATGGATTCAATGGCCTTGGAGGCAGTGGTTACACTTGATCCGGCAGTCTTGTTTAATACGGTTCGAGAAAATAATATTTCCATGTGTGGGGTCCTGCCCATGACCACTGGCCTTTATGCCGCTCTTGAAATGGGGGCGACTAAAGGAGAACTGGTTGCTTATACCACTTCCGGGGAAGTTTCGGGTGATTTTGATCAGGTGGTGGGGTATGCAGGTGTTTTGGTGAGCTGATTTGGTGAAGAGTGTCGGAAGCCGCTTTCAGCGGCATTTGTCAGGTTATTTTGTTTCTGGCAGCCAAAGGGGAGAGTTCCCTTTGGAACCCCTGTGTCGCCGTTGGTGAGAGTTGTTAAATAAGAATCCCGAAGAAATTTGTTTCTTCGGGATTTATTTTTTTTCGGCAACCTGCCGAGACTCTAAACGTGTCAGGAGCCACGATTATAGCCAATGGTTGTTTGTCCATTTTGAACTATGACCGGGATTTTGCGTATCCCGTCTGTCAATTTGAGCATTGCTTTCAAATCTGCCGGGTTCATCAAAACGTCTACAAATTTTGCTTCCGGGTGCGCATCCAACGCCCGCTTGGTGTGTGGTCAGGTGGATTTCCCATAAATTGTTATATTAGTCATGGTGTAATCTCCTTTCCTATACAATTACATCCACCTATTCTCTCTGTCTATCCTTTCAAACAAAGACGAATCCTTTAATTCGCATAACACTTCGCGAAGTGACTTAAAAAAATTAGGAAAAGAGAGGGATGGGGGGCTGGGGGAGACAAAAAAGAAACCGCCCTGTCCAGCGAAAGCCAGACAGGGCGGTTATTAATGCGTCAGTCTACGATTTAGCGACGTCCGCCACCACGGTTGTCACGGCGTCCGCCGCCACCACGGTTGTCACGACGACCACCATTGCGGTCACCGCCACGCGGTGCAGGGCGCTTGAAGTCTTCCAGGTTTACTTCCTGGCCGGCTTCTTCCATCAGCCATGCCTTGCGGGACAGACGAATGCGTCCACCGGGCTCAAGGGAGATGCACTTGACCCAGACTTCCTGTCCGAGCTGGACAACGTCTTCGACGCGTTCGACGCGCTCGAAGTCGAGCTGGGAGATGTGCAACATGCCTTCCATACCGGGCAGGATTTCGACGAGTGCGCCGACTTCCAGAACTTTACGGACAGTACCGAGGTAGTTCTTACCAGGTTCGGCCTTTTGGTCGTAGTAGAGAACCATTTCCTTGGCCTTTTCCATGGATACCATGGTCGGGGCGAAGATGGAGATTTTACCGGAATCTTCGATGTCGATATCGGCTTCGGTCTCAGCGGTAATGGCTTTGATATTTTTGCCGCCGGGTCCGATGACCGAGCGAATTTTTTCGGGATCGATGTGCACGACAGCCATCTGCGGAGCCAGTTCGGACAGCTCTTCACGAGGAGCTGCCAGCTCTTCACCCATGTGACCGAGGATATGCAGACGAGCGTCTTTGGCCTGATGAAGGGCCTTTTTCAGTACTTCCTGAGGGATACCGGCGATCTTGATGTCCATCTGGATGGCAGTGATGCCGTCCTTGGTACCGGCGACCTTGAAGTCCATATCGCCCAGTGCGTCTTCATCACCGAGGATGTCGGTGAGTACGAAGTATTTGTCGTCTTCTTTGCACAGGCCCATGGCGATACCGGCAACCGGCTCGGAAATGGGAACACCAGCGTCCATGAGGGACAGAGTGGCGCCGCAAACAGAGGCCATGGAGGAGGAACCATTGGATTCCATGATCTCGGAGACCACACGGATGGTGAACGGGAAGTCGTCCTGGTTCGGCAGAACCGGAGTCAGGGCGCGCTCTGCGAGTGCACCGTGACCGACTTCACGGCGGGAGGTACCACGCAGCATACGGGCTTCACCGACGCAGTACGGCGGGAAGTTGTAATGCAGCATGAAGCGCTTAGTGGCATCGCCGAGCAGAGAGTCGTAACGCTGCTCATCACGGGTGGAGCCGAGAGTGGCAACAGCCAGTGCGGAAGTTTCACCGCGGCGGAACAGTACGGAACCGTGAGTCTGGCTCAGTACACCGGTCTCGATGGAGAGCGGACGAACGGTGGTGGTGTCACGACCGTCGATACGCAAACCTTCGTTGACGATGCGATCGCGCACGAGCTTCTTAGTGATGTCACCGACAATGCCGCTGACAGCCTTGAGTTTTGCTTCGTCTTCGGGGAATTTCTCAGCGACAGCCTCTTTGGCTTTTGCTTTGGCAGCATCTTTGGCAGCGTAGCGAACCATCTTTTCGGGAGTGGTCACTGCGGCCTGAATATCATCAGTGATGAAGTCACCAAGGAAGGAAACGAGTTCTTCGTCCTGCTTGGGTGTTTCGACTTTAAGCTTGGCAACGCCGACCTTTTCGCGGAGCTGATCCTGCAGGTCGAAGAGCGGAGCGACTTGTTCGTGGCCCCAAGCCAGAGCATCGGCAACAAGGTCTTCGGAGACGAACTTGCCGCCACCTTCAACCATGACCATGGCTTCGCGGGTGGCCGCGAAAACGAGGTTCAGGGAGGACTCGTTGTCTGCCTGTGTGTAGGAGGGGTTGAGAACAAACTCGTTGTTGATGAATCCAACGCGAGCTCCCACAATGGGGCCAAGGAAAGGCATCTTGGAGATATGGCAGGCTGCAGAGGCACCAGTCACGGCCAGGACGTCCGGGTTGACATGTTTGTCAGCGGACAGAACCGTGGCAATGATCTGGACTTCGTCAGCGAAGCCTTTCTCAAACAAGGGGCGGATGGGGCGGTCGATGAGGCGGCAGATCAGAGTCTCACGCTCGGACGGGCGGCCTTCACGACGGAAGTAGTTGCCTGGCACACGACCAGCAGCATACGCCATTTCTTGATAGTTGCAGGTGAGAGGGAAGAAGCCGCGATCAATAGCCAGGGGCTGGGTCACGGCGGTGACCAGAACAGTGGTTTTGCCGGACGTAATCGTCACGGCGCCACTGGCTTGGCGGGCATACTTGCCGGTTTCGATTGTGATGTCCATGCCGCCGACCGTCGCGGTCAGGCTTGTGGCATCAAAAGGAATCATTGTCATAGTGATTTCCTACCTTATAACGGTAATAGGTGAACCACTTCCTGCGTATCCCTCGGATTGGGTTAGCCGGCTTGGGAAAGGACTTTTGGTGCCTGATTAAATCAGTGCCAAAAACGCCTTCCGCAGCCAACTAAGCTAAAGCGTGAGGGTGGTTCGGAGCGGAAAAGACGGCTCCGTCGCAGAAAGTGACATAGTATGAGGGGAGGCTGGTGCCTCCCCTCGTAAACTCAATTTTTCAAAGAACTATTTGCGCAGACCAAGGCGACTAATAAGGTCGCGGTAGCGCTGAATGTCTTTGTTAGTCAGGTATTTCAGCAGCTTTCTGCGCTGACCAACCATCTTGAGCAGACCGGTCCGGGAGTGGTGGTCTTTTTTGTGGGCCTTGAAGTGATCGGCCAGGTATTTGATGCGTGCGGTCAGCAGCGCAACCTGAACCTCGGGGGATCCGGTGTCACCTTCACAGGTCTTGTACTCGTCAATAATCTTTTGCTTTTCTTCAGCAGTCATAACCACAGCGCTATCCTCCTAATTTGAGGGTTGATGTATACTTTGCTGTTTGTTCAGTCTTGAAGTGTTCAGTCTTGGTTCCAAAGTCCTCGAAGAATTGACCACTTGGGTTTATTGTCCTGGAGTTTTGCCTCAACAAGTGCCAGCGGAGTATCGTCGGTGTCGAGCAACATGGCTCTATCACCAAGTTCCCCGGCCAGCAGTTCGCCCGGTTGATCATTGACCGGTAGCCAGGCCCCGTTTTTTACGAGTCCTGCCAACGGTTCGGTCAATTGATACCGAGACCAGTGAGGTAGAGTGTCCTTTAAAGGGGTCACTCTGTCCGGAAATGAATCCGGATTTTCCAGAACGTCTTCAAGGTCAAGGGCTTGATCGAGCCGGAAAGGCTCGCTCGATTCCCGGACCAGGCTGGTCAGTGTCGCGCCGCACCCCATTCGTGTCCCCAAGCTGTGGACCAGGGAACGTATATAAGTACCGGCGGAGCAACTGACCCTGAATGATGCTTCAGGCATCTGAACGTCTAGCGCTTCCACATGAGAAATAACAATGGGCTTAATTTTGACCGGTGTTTCCTTACCCTCACGGGCTAGGGCATACAACGGCTTACCCTTGTGTTTGGCAGCCGAATAGGCAGGAACTTCCTGCTCTGTCAACTCTTTCCAATATAAAATTTCGCGTTTGACGTCTTCGACAGTGACGTCAACAGGTGCTTCTTTGGTTACTTCCCCTTGAATATCAAGGGTATCAGTGGTTATTCCGAGTCGAAATGTGCCGGAATATGTTTTGGTTCCGCCACTGAGGTACGGAGCAAGCTTGGTGCCGTGTCCGAGAAGAACCAGAAGTACTCCTTGGGCCATGGGATCAAGTGTTCCGCCATGACCAATTTTGTACTGCTTGAGTTGATGTTTGATATCATTCAAGCAGCCGGTCGAAGTAGGGCCGGATGGTTTATTTAAAATCAGCAGTCCATCACGTTGTTCGGGGCTTCTTTTTTTTTGTCTACGACCCATTTATTTGATCCTCAGAGATTCGCCAATAGCGGAAATAAGCATGTCTTTGGCTTGGGCGAGTGGCGCTGTGATGGTGCCGCCGGATGCATTTTTGTGTCCACCGCCACCGAATTGGGCAGCGACTTCCTGAACGTTGTCTTCGCCATAGGAGCGCAGAGAAAATTTGTAGGTGTTCACGTCTTCTTCTCGAAAGGTGACGGCGACTCGTACGGTTTTGAGTCGGCGGAGGAAATTGATGATGTTTTCAGTATCCGCAGAAGTAGTGCCTGTCCGCTTGAACATTTCTTTTGTGATAACGGTTGTCGCGACCAGTTTGTCGTCGGTCAGCTCTACGTTATTCATGGCCTCGGTCCACAAGCGCATTCTGTTTTCAGACCATTGTTTGGTTATGTCCATATTCATGCGGGCGATATTGAGTCCGTCACGAAGCATATTGGCCGCAAGTTCCAGAGATTCCGGCGTAGTAGAGCCATAGGTGAAGAACCCGGTGTCGGTGGCTACAGCCAGATAAATATTTTCGGCCAGAGGACCGGTCAACGGGACATTCAATTCTTGGGCGAGCAGGGCAACCATGGACCCGGCGGCAGGCTGGGTGTGGTCAACCCAGTTTTCAACACCGAATTTGTCATTGCCGAGATGGTGATCGATATTGATGAAATTGGTATCTTCGGAGCGTGCGGATAACATGTTACCCATGCGTTCTTTGGCTCCGCAGTCCAAAACAATGGTCCACTTGGGCATTGTTTTGGGCAGGGTGTCCTGAATGGGGGCAGGCGGAGTGGCGAAGCTATATTGTTTCGGCAGACCGGATTGGTTGAACAGCGAGAATTTTTTCCCGAGTGCCGTGAGTATGTGCCCCATAGCGCAGAGGGAACCAATCGCATCCCCGTCAGGATTGTAATGCGAAGCGATCAGGAAGTCGTCCTGATCCCGAATGATGTCGCTAATCTTATGCACTGGGTTTTCCATAGACAACATCCTCAAGAAAGTCGTCAAAGACAAATCGGAGTTCCGGGATGAATTGCAGTTTGAGATTGCGGCCTAATCGGGAACGCAAAAAACCGGAGGCCTTTTCCAGACCGGTTTGGACTTCCTTTCGATGGTCGGCGTCACCGGAGACGGTGTAGAAAATTTCGGCAATGCGCAGGTTGGCGTTCATCCGAACACCGGACAGGGTGACCAGTTGCAACCGGGGATCGGCTGCTTCTTCCACCAACAGGGTACCTACTTCGCGCATAATCTGGTCGCCCATGCGGACGGCTCTGCGAGAGCTTGATGCCTTCATTGTGTATATCCTTAATCAGAGTCAGAAAAAATTTCAGTGTTGCACCGGATCAATTCCGCCGGTGAGATGGCTTCGATCATTGAGAGCGCCTTGGCAAGTCGGCTTTCGACTCGTTCTGTGGCGTTGGCTGTTGTGACAACTCCCAGTACCAGCTTGTCGTGGACGTCCATGGCCTCAATCTCTGCAACAGAGACATTGAACTTGTTGCGCAATTTTTGTTTCAGACTCACTGCCACTTTGCGTTTCCCTTTGAGGGAATGGTTGCCGTGCAATCTGAATTCGAGGTGTAAGATGCCTATTATCATACTTGCCCCCTCGAATAAATAAATACGGGCGGCCTATTATGCAATAGGCCGCCCGAAGTTTTATATCGATTATGCTAGTCGATGGTACGAGCGACTTCTTTGGTTTCGAAGGCTTCGATGGCATCGCCGACTTTGATGTCGTTGAATTTCTCGAGGCCGATACCGCATTCGTAGCCCTTGGCAACTTCGCGAACATCGTCCTTTTCGCGGCGCAGGGAAGAAACCTGGCCGGTGTAGATGACAACACCGTCGCGGAGCAGGCGAACCTGAGCGCCGCGGGTGATCTTGCCGTCCGGGATGTAGCAACCGGCGATGAGACCGATCTTCGGTACGCTGAAGGTCTGGCGAACTTCCGCCTGACCCAAGTATACTTCTTCGATGTCCGGTGTGAGCATGCCGCTCATAGCGTCTTTCACTTCTTGCACCAACTTGTAGATGATGTCGTAGAAGCGGACTTCAACGCCTTCGTGCTCGGCAATTTCCTTGACCTTCAGATTCGGACGAACGTTGAAGCCGAGAATAATGGCTTCGGACGCACCGGCCAGAAGGATGTCGGATTCAGTGATGGCACCGGCACCGCCGTGGACGACGTCGATCTTGATTTCGTCGGTGGAGAGCTTGTTCAGCGCTTCGGTGACGGCTTCCAATGAACCCTGAACGTCTGCCTTGAGCACGAGGTTCAAAGTCTGACTTTCGTCGTTGGGCTTGCTTGCCAGGAAGGATTCCAAGGTAACCTTGGACTTGGAGGAGAGAATCTTCTCACGTTTCTTCATGGCACGGGAGTTGGCGATGCGGCGGGCGACTTTCTCGTCTGCCACAACAAATAACTCGTCACCGGCTTCGGGCAGGCCATCAAAGCCTTGGATTTCTATAGGCATGGCCGGTCCGGCGCTTTTGAGTTTTTTGCCTTGATCGTTGAACATGGCCCGGACTTTACCAAAGTGGACACCTGACACAAAGCTGTCGCCCTGATTGATGGTACCTTCGGAGATGAGCATGGTGCCCATGGGACCGCGGCCCTTGTCCAGACGCGCTTCGACAATATGACCGCGAGCGGGTTTGTCCGGGTTGGCCTTGAGTTCCAGAACTTCTGCCTGGAGCAGGACCATCTCGAGCAATTCGTCGAGGCCTTCTTTTTTCTTTGCGGAAACATGAGCGAAAATGGTCTCACCACCCCAGTCTTCAGGGGAGAGGCCCTGTTCGGCCAGTTCACGCTTGACGTTATCGGGGTTCGCGCCTTCTTTATCCATCTTGTTGACGGCAACCACAATGGGAACGCCAGCCGCTTTGGAGTGGCTGATGGCCTCACGGGTTTGATCCATGACGCCATCGTCGGCAGCAACAACCAAGATGACGATATCCGTCATTTGTGCGCCACGCATACGCATGGTGGTAAAGGCTTCGTGACCGGGGGTATCAAGGAATACGACTTCGCCGCGAGCTGTATTGACGTGGTATGCGCCGATATGCTGCGTGATGCCGCCAGCCTCGCCGTCAGTCACATGGGACAAACGGATGGCATCCAGCAGTGAGGTCTTACCATGGTCAACGTGACCCATGATGGTAACCACAGGGGGACGCGGTTTGAGATCTTCGTCTTTATCAGCCTCGGTGGGAACAAGGAATTCCTGTTCGTCAAAGGAGACGTTTTCCACTTCGTAACCGAATTCGCTTGCAAGCAGAGTTGCAGTGTCCAGATCAAGAGATTGGTTGATCGTGGCCATGACACCCATTGTAAACAATGCCTTAATGAGGTCCTGAGCCTTGATGCCCATCTGATGAGCCATATCCGCAAGACGGATGGTCTCATCGAATTTGATCTTGCGCTTTGCTGCCTTCATGGGCTGCGCCTGAACCTGCTCGTGCTGAGGAGTTTGGTTCTTACGGCCTTTTTTCTTACGGCCTTTGCGTCCCTGAGGGAAGCCATCGTTGAAGTTTTTGTTGCTACGATCGTTACCGCCAGCACCAAATTCTACGACACGACGTTTCTTACCCTGCTTTTTCTTGCTACGACCATCAGGCAGTGCAGGATTCGGAGCAGGTGCGGTACCGGGACGACCGCCACCAGGACGAGCGCCAGCTGGGCGACCACCACCAGGACGATTATCGGGACGACCGCCACCTGGGCGACCTGCACCAGGACGACCTGCACCAGGACGACCGCCACCTGGGCGACCTCCACCGGGACGACCACCACCAGGACGACCGCCGGGACGACGTTCAGGCTGGGCCATTTTGGCAGCCGCACGAGCCTGGACTTCCGCCTCGGTGGGCATGGAAATGATCTTAACTTTAGGAGCTTCTGGCTCTCTTTTCTTTTTCTTTTTCTTTTTGGGTTCCGCTTTGGCCGCAACCTCATCCTTTGCCGTTTTTTCGGCAGGGGCTTTCTTTTCCGCTTTTTTTGGCTTTTCAGCTTTTTGAGCGGGCTTAGTTTTTTCTACAGGCTCGGCGGGGGCTTCTTCCTTGGCTTCAGCTTTGGGAGCAGCTTCGGTTTTTTCAGGCACGGGTTCGGGGGCGGCCTCTTCAACCACTGCTTCCGGAACCGGGGTTTCTACAACCTCGGCCTTGATCTCCTCAGGCTTTTCCTCCACGGCAGGCTTAATCACCTTGACCTGGGGGGCAGCCTTTTTGGGAGCCTTCTTTTTGGCAGGTTTTTTTTCTGCCTTGGGTTCTTTGGCTTCCTTTACAGGTGCGGCTTCTTCCTTCACAGGAGTTTCTGCCACTTCCTCGACGGGAGTCTCCACCACTTCCTCGACCGTATCCTCGATCGGGGTTGCGGCTTCTTCTTCCTTGGGAGCCTTGGATTTATTGCGTCTGCGTCGAATAATGACACCAGAGTCGCTCACACGACGGACTTCGCGCTTGCCGGAACCGCCTTTCTTCATTTCCGCCTTGAGGCGGTCCACATCTTCGTCTTCCACGACAGTCTTTTGGCTTTTGGCCTGGACGCCGATTTCACGAAGTTGCTGAATGATCTCCTTGTTGCTGAGTTTGAGCTCAACAGCCAAGTCTTCTACCCGAACCTTTGCCGTCATCTAATTACCCCTTTTGCGTTTCTTCATCAGGCCCATGATTACTTTTGGGAATAGTTCCCTGCATCGGGTCTGACCGCATACGTAAATTCCGCGTCCGGGCATTGTGTGCCCCGGATCAAGTACCGGACCGTTGTCAGTCGGTTCGCTTGTTGCTTCCGGACAGACGTACCGCGTCAATTCTCGCTTGGAGAACCGTTCGCGACAGACAGCGCACATTCTGACAGGATCGTGTTTATGCCCTGTGTGGTTCATGCGTTGTCCGTGCCCCAGTGTTATTTCGTCTCCTCGCCTTCGGCGGGAGTTTCTGATTCTTCAGTTTCTGTAGCTTCTTCAGCATTGTTTTCTTCAATCTCAGCGTCAGCTTCAATCTCAGCGTCAGCTTCAATTTCAACTTCAGCTTCAATTTCAACTTCAGCTTCAATTTCAATTTCAGCTTCCATAACTTCTTCAGTCATTTCTGCTTCGGCTGCATTTGCTTCTTCTTCAGCCAATTCTTCGAAGATACCGGGAGCAAGCATGTTGATAGCTACACGGATGTCACCAATTTTGCTTTCGGTCATGCCTTTGATGTAGAGCAGGTCTTCATCAGTGGCCTTGACGATGGATTCGATAGTTTCGAAGCCTGCGCCAAAGAAGTTTTCCATGCCGATTTCAGCAACAGCTGCGATTTGGTCCATGCCCTTACGTGCGGCGTTCATTTCGCCGTAGCGGGATTCGGTGAAGATGTCGATCTTCCAGCCCAGAAGTTTGGCGGCCAGCTTGACGTTTTGCCCTTTGCGGCCAATGGCCAAGGTGAGCTGATCGTCGGGACAGACCACTTCCAATGCTTCCTCTTCATCGTCCACGGTGATGCGGGTGATGACGGCTGGAGACAGTGCGTGCTGAGCGTACATGGCGATGTCCGGACTCCAGACAACGATGTCGATGCGTTCTCCCTTGAGTTCCTGCACCACATTCTGAATACGGGAGCCACGGATGCCGACGCAGGCGCCGACCGGATCAACGTCACGGTCGCGTGACATGACAGCCACCTTGGCGCGTAGGCCGGGATCGCGGGATACGCCCATGATCTTGACGGTGCTGTCTGCTACTTCGGGAACCTCGCGCTTGAACAGTTCGATCATGTAGTCCGGATGGGACCTGGACACGACGACCTGAGGGCCACGGGATTCTTTCAATACATCTATGATATACGCCTGGACGCGATCTCCGCGTTTGTAGCGTTCTCTGGGAATTTGTTCGTCTTTGGGCAACAGAGCTTCGGTTCGTCCGAGGTTGATAATCCAACCTGTACGGTCGCGGCGTTGAATGATGCCGCTGGCGATTTCGGAGACGCGGTCTCTGTATTCTTCAAAAATGATTTCCTGTTCAGCATCTCGCATACGCTGGATGATGACTTGCTTGGCGCTTTGCGCCGCAATGCGGCCAAGGTCTTCGATCTTGAGAGGGAATCCCATCTCGTCATCCAACTGGGCCTTGGGGTCGTGGTCTATGGCATCGTCCAGCGAAATTTCACTGATAGGGTCGTGCACATCGTCCACAACCACCTTGAATTCAAAGACCTCGATTTCGCCGAGTTCTTCATTGAAGGCTACTTCGATGTCCATGGTCTCGCCATACTTGCGGGCCACAGCAGAACGGACGGCCTCCTCAAGAGTGTCGATCAACAGGTCGCGGTCAATGCCCCTGTCTTTGCTTATCTGGTCGATGGCTTTTTTCAGCTCCGACATGATCTAACCTCCGCTTGTGCCGAAATGGTCCGAATCCTTTCGGCGGATAGTGCACTTACAACTAAAATTTGTGTATCAGTTTGGCTTTCTTGATGGAAATCCATATGAAATCCAAGATCTCGTCATCGACATTCATGGTGATAGTTTTGTCTTTCACTCCAGCTAGTGTGCCTTTGAACTTGCGCCTGTCACCGTGAGCTTCAAACAGGGTGACTTGGATTTCTTTGCCGATATAATTGATCATTTGGTCCGGCGAGAAAAATGGGCGTTCCAGTCCAGGCGAGGACACTTCCAGTGTGAAAGCTCCGGGAATGACGTCTTCGACTTCGAGCATCAAACCAACCTGACGGCTGACATGAGCACATTGGTCGATATGTACGCCATCAGGGCCGTCGATGTATATGCGAACAACACGTTTTTTGCCGGACGCAGGAGAAGACAGTCCCCAGAACTGGTAGCCGAGGTTCTCCACCTCTGGCCGGATGATGTCCGACAGCATTTCTTCGAAAGTCTGACGCATTGTATCAATACTCCATGCAAACCGCATAAGCGGCGAAAAACAAATAAAAAAGGTGAGCCCGAGCTCACCTGCGCGAACCCCGCAAGGTTGTTAGAAACCAGCCTTGCGAAAGGCATTGGAGCGGGTGACGGGGGTCGAACCCGCTACTTTCAGCTTGGGAAGCTGACACTCTACCAATTGAGTTACACCCGCTTGGAAACGAGCCTATTTATACATATATAGAACCGTTGTCAACAAGCTTGACCCCTTGGTAAATACCGTCAGTCGTCAGTCTCTACCAATTTGGCATGCATAGTGCAAATCCCTCGCTGAACAGGAGGATCGCTCTATGCGAAATAGTACATACAGTGCATTATTCGGCGCTTTATCCAATGAAATGAGGATGTCATCCATCGCCAATAATTTGGCGAACGTGAATACGTCGGCTTTCAAAAAAGACACGATGGCCTTCCATGACACCTTTACTCGCTTTGCGCATGACTACCTTATAGATGGTAAAAATCATCTTCGAGGCAAGGATATGTTTCCCAAAGCCAACGTTATGGCTAAACCGCGTCTTTCTGCGCAGCAGACCGATTTCTCTCAGGGGAGCCTTCAAAAGACCGGTAACCAACTTGATTTTGCTTTGTCCGGTGAGGGGTTTTTCAAGGTGCAAAGTGGAAACGGTGATGTCCTGTATACCCGTTCCGGTAATTTCCTGCCCGACTCTACAGGAATTCTTCGCACACAGGATGGCAACACTGTTATGGTGGACGGTGGGCCTTTGACGCTCCCTCCGGGAGCGCAAGTAATCGTTGATTCAGCTGGTAATATTTCCGTTAACGGGAATCCCGCGGGGGCCTTCGATCTCGCGTCTTTTGAGGATTTGACGCAAGTCGAACGTCTTGGGGCGAATTATTACACCGTTGCGGACGGTGTCGGGGAAATTCCTCCCGAAGAGATGTCCGTTCAGCAGGGATTTCTTGAGAAGGGCAATGTGGATGTCGTCACCGAGATGGTAGCCATGATCGAAACACAACGCGCCTTTACCATGTACTCGAAAATGATTCAGACTTCTCACGATACCGACCAGAAATTGATCACTCAGGTTGGACGTCCAACCATATAATTTAGGAGGATTCGGCTATGATGCGTTCTCTCTGGACCTCAGCCACCGGCATGGTTGCCATGCAGACCCACATCGACACGTTGTCAAACAACTTGGCCAACGTGAATACCACCGGGTTCAAAAAGAGCCGGGCGGAGTTCGAGGACCTTATGTACCAGACGCTCCAGATCGCGGGTACCCCAAATGCCACAGGCGGTCGAACACCCGTCGGCATGCAGATAGGCATGGGCGTGCGTCCGGTCACGGTGCACAAGTTTTTTACGCAAGGCGACTTCAAAAATACCGGCAACCCCTTGGATATGGCTATCGAAGGCGACGGTTTTTTCCAAGTGTTGCAGAACGGTGAAGAAGTATATACCCGCGCTGGCTCTTTCAAGCTGGATGATGAAGGGCGTGTCGTTACCGCAGGTGGTTGGCCGTTACAACCTGAATTCACCGTGCCGCCGGAAACCGTCAGTGTCGTTATTACCGAGAACGGCAACATGGCCGCTCTGGATAAGGATGGTACGGCATTGTCTGAGAGTGATATCGACATTTATCGTTTCCAGAACCCGGCGGGACTGATTGCTACAGGTCGTAATTTCTATCGTGAAAGTGAAGCTTCTGGTGCGGCTGTATCCGGTACTCCAGGTGACGAAAATTACGGCACTATCGCTCAGGGATTCCTTGAAGGATCCAATGTGGAAATGGTGGATGAAATGGTTGGCCTGATCGTGGGACAGAGAGCCTTTGAAATTAACTCAAAAGCTATCACCACATCTGACAGTATGTTGCAGACCGCCATTAATATCAAACGTTAACGGGTTGTTGAGTAACACCTGTTGCAAGGATGGTTCATGCGTATGTCGAGCAGACAGAATAAAAACACACGGTGGTCAGGGATCATTCGGCAGCTGTTTGTCACTTTGGTGGCAGGAGTTGTTTTGGGATTGCCTGTTTTGACCGTGGCCGCCAATGGTTCGGCATGGCAGGCCATGGTGCGTGATGCGGTCTGTGTTGAGGGACCGAATGTTTTGCTCGGTGAAATTGCTGATCCAGTCAACGATATGGCGCAGAGTCAATGGAAGACCCTTTCAACAATCAAGTTGTGGAAGGCTTCCACCAAACCAGGGCGTCCGGTGACGGTATCCCGGGGCAAGCTGAAAAAAGTACTTCATCATTATATGGGCGATTTGGTGAATAATCTGGTTTTGCCGAGCCAGATGACGGTGCAGACCGGGGGACAGGTTATTAGCGGTGAACAACTCAAGGCACGTGTTGTCGCTTTTTTGACGCCTAGGACTAAGGATTTGGGCGGCGAAGTTGATTTTAAGAATTTTCAAATGCCTCGGCAGATATTTTTCCCCAACCAGTATGATTCTTTGTCCATCAGTATGCGTGATGACCTTAAGCCCGGACGGAATCAGATCAAGCTGCACGGCGTGACTCCTGACGGGAAAATCATTTTGCGGAAGAGTTGTGTGGTTTTCGCCAATGTCTGGAAGGCCGTACCTGTGGCGGCTCAGCCGTTGAATCGATTCGAGCGGTTGACCCGTGATAAAGTGTCGTTTCAACGGGTGAATCTGGCATACAAGCGCGATGTATGGGACGGCACAGGTGGTCCATGGCGCATGGCTCGTACCCTTGGTCGGGGACAGCCTTTTACTTTGGCTCATTTGGAGTTGATTCCGCTTATTGAAAAAGGGGAGCACGTTCATCTCATGTACAGAGGCAAGAAGGTGCAGTTGACCGTCAAAGCCGAGGCTCTTGGTGAGGCTGGAATGGGACAGCAGGTTGCGGTCAGGAATTTGCAAAGCAAAAAGACAGTGTTGGCGACCGTGATCAGCGATGACACTGTGCTCGTCAGATAGGCAAGGAGTAGAGTCATGAGGCAATATTTACTAATTATAGTGGCAGGCATCATGCTGATGGCTGGTTGTGCTTCCCGATACGAGGAGCAACCCATGCCCGTCCTGACCCCTCCGGTTTATGAAGAGCAGGACCCGGCTCTTAATCCCGGTTCACTCTATGATACAAATCGGTCCGAATTTCTCTATGACGACAACCGTGCTACCCGCGTTGGTGATATCGTTTTGGTGAGGGTTTCCGAAACCGCCAACACCAAGTTGAAGTCCGAAACCACGGCAGACAAGGAAAACACCATTAATACCGGTGTGACCGCCATGCCGACCACTGGATTGATTGGTGGTATCCCGTTGGCAGGAACTCTTGGGGCCAAAGCTGGTACGAGTATCCAAGCATCCCAGTCTTCCGAGTTCAAGGGGAATGGTGAGACCAAACAGGAATCGGAATTTGAAGCCATGGTCGCTACCCGCATCGTGCGCAGGTTGCCAGGTAATCTTTTGCAGGTCGAAGGTGCGCGACGTATCCGAGTTAATGCCGAGACGCAGTTTCTCGTCGTTCGGGGTCTTATTCGCCAGCGGGACATTCAGGCAGACAATTCCATTTCGTCTACCAGTTTGGCTGAGGCTCAGATTGAAATTTATGGTCAGGGTGTCTTGGCCGACAAGCAGCGTCCCGGCTGGCTGTCACGTATTTTGGATAACATCTACCCCTTCTAGTGAAGGGGCGTAACAATATTTAAGTAAGAGGTTGAGGAGCGAAAGTCATGAGTTTGAATCAGCAAACGACTCCCATCAATGCCGGTGAAGTGACACGGTCACTGATTCTGGTTGTCCTATTTGGCATTATGCTTGTGTTCGGGGCATCGGTTTTAGTGCCGACCGAGGTTCGGGCTGCCCGTCTGAAGGATATCGCCAGTTTTAGCGGCGTGCGGAATAACGAATTGGTCGGGTACGGCCTGGTTGTCGGTCTGGCCGGAACCGGTGATGGAACCTCATCGTCTTTTACCATGCGTTCCATGGCTAACATGTTGGAAAAGATGGGCGTCGAGGCTGATCCTAACACCTTGAAGCCCAAGAATGTGGCCGCGGTTATGGTAACGGCCAAGATGCCGGTATCTTCAAAGCCTGGTTCCGCCATTGACGTTACAGTCTCTTCACTTGGTGATGCCAAGAGTCTGCTGGGTGGCATCCTCCTTTTGACGCCTCTCAAGGGACTTGATGGACGAGTCTATGCTGTAGGACAGGGAGCTTTGACCATTGGTGGTTTTTCTGTAGGTGGAGAGGCTGCGGATGCTCAGAAGAACATTCCGACTGTGGGACGCATCCCTAATGGTGCTATCGTTGAGCGGGGTGTTCCCTTCCGGTTCAATAATCAGCATTCCATGACTTTGAATCTGACTGTGCGTGATTTTGGCACGACCATGCAGGTGGTTAACAAAATCAATGCCAGCATGGGCGGCGGTTTTGCTTCAGCCACGGATATTTCCACCATCGAACTCGAACTGCCTGATCAGTATCGGGGTAATATGGTTCCCTTGATGGCTTCTCTTGAAAATCTTGATATTTCACCCGATGGCAAGGCTCGTGTGGTCGTGGATGAGAAAACCGGTACAGTCGTGCTCGGTCAGGATGTCCGTCTGAGCAAGGTGGCCGTGGCTCATGGTAATTTGCAGATCGTTGTTTCCGAAACACAGGAAGTGAGTCAGCCTGGACCGTTCTCGGATGGTGTAACAGTGGTTTCTCCTTCTACCGATATTCAGGTGCAGGAGCAGAACAATCAATTGATGCTCATGGAAGGCGCGACATTGCAGGAATTGGTGGATGGTCTGAATTCCATTGGTGCGGCACCGCGTGACCTCATATCCATTATTCGCGCCCTCAAGGTAGCGGGTTCATTGCATGCGGAAGTGGAGGTTATCTAGCATGATCAGCAGTAATATTGATCCTCGTCTGGCTGCCCAACAGGCCGATACCAAAGATCTCATTCGTTTCAAGCAGGAGATGGATGGTCTGAAAAAGCGGCTTTCCGAAGGTGTGGACACCAAGGAACAGCAACTCAAGAAAGCGTGTCAAAATTTTGAGGCCGTGTTTATTGGCAAGCTTTGGCAGCAGATGAAGCAGTCTGTCCCCAAGGAAGGCTACCTGCATTCCAAGCAGGAAGACAGCTACATGGGCATGTTTGATAAAGAATTCTCCGAAAAGATGGCCCAAGCGGGTGGAATAGGTTTGGCAGATGTCATTTTTTCTCAGCTCAGTGAGAAGCTCAAGGAGACCAGTAAGACGACATTGGCCGGTGGTGTGGATATCAAGCCATTGGTGCCGCAACCTATCACCTTGGGCAAGCACGGCGGTGGAATTGCATTGCAGCAAGAGCCGAAGGGCATGACACTGGAAGATTGGGGTGGAACTGAGGATGTCAGTTCTGCTGGCGGGAATCGTATCGATCCGCAGATGACCAGTGAGCAAATTGCAGCCGGGTTGTTGGGGAAGTCCTCCCGTCCGGTTTTGAGTGATATGGAAGTGCAGGCCAAACTTGATGATTTGGCCCGTCGTCTTGAAGCGGACAGAATCCGTGACGGGCTGCCCAGTGCCGGTAGTGGTGTCAGAAGACCCGGTAGCGTTGGGGATGGTTATGAAATTCAGAGTCGCGATGAGCAGGATGGTAATATTGGCCGGAAACTTGCAGAAATTGGGTGAAGGAAAGTTTCCTGATTGTAAGAAAAGTTAAGATTTGTTTTGATTTAAACAAGTTATGTAAGGGAGAGGGGTATGAAGCTCCGTCTGATAGAGGAAAATTTGGTCCGGCAGAACAAGGCAACGATGCTTTTGCTTATTTTGCTTGAGGAAGAATTTTCCCGTCTTGGTCAACTCAAGCCCCAATCGGTTTCTCAAATCGAGTTGTCCATTCAGGAACTCATGCGGCAAATCGTGGCCGAGCGGTATTCCCTGCGTAAATTGATTGGCGGGGTTGACCCCGAGGCTCAGAAAGTCGCTGAGCTTTATCCTCGTATGGAAGAGGCCATGGCAACGAAATGTCAGGAATTGATCAAGCGTCTGGATGGGATAGAGCAGAAATGCGCTATTCAGGCTGCCAAGAATAATGAAATGGCCATGGCTTTGTTTGATCAGAGTAAGGGCTTGCTTGATTTTATGCATAATCAGATCAAGCCCAAGAATACTTCTGCGTATGCCCGTTCCGGGCGTTTTGCACAGGCTCCAAGCAGTGCTCGGCTTTTGTCTGGGAGGATGTAAATGTCCTTTGGTGCCAATTCCATTCTCGACATGGGCCGGTGGGCTTTGTTTGCATCGCAGACTCAGCTTCAAGTTACTGGTCAGAATATCGCCAACGTCAATACCGAAGGGTATTCACGTCGGTCTGTCGTGTTGGAAGAAGGCCAGTATATCGATTATTCCCCCGGTCAGCTTGGAACCGGTGTGGTTGCCAAGGAAGTCGTCCGACATTTCGATGACATGGTTGAGGCTATGTATCTTCAGCAGTCTTCTCTCACAGACAAGTGGGGCAACCTGTGGGAACAGCTCAAGTCCGTGGAAAACTTGCTCAATGAATCCAGTGGATCGGGTGTCAGTGATTCCCTGTCAAAATATTTCAATTCATGGAACGAAGTCTCCCAGCGTCCTGATAATTATGGCGCACGGCAGACCGTACTGAATGATACCGCCACATTGATTTCTACCTTGAAGCAGGTGGATACCGATCTCACGTTGATGCAGGAACGCATCAATAATGACGTATCCGCCCAGGTCGACGAGGCCAATAAGCTCATGGAAGAGATTGCCTCTCTCAACAAGGAGATTCAGGTCCACAACATTGAGGGGCAGAACAATGCCAACTCCCTGTTTGATGAACGGGCTAGAAAGGTTCGCGATCTGGCCAAGCTGGTGGACGTCAAAACCATCGATAATGGTGGCGGAGAGTTTACAGTCCTGACCCAGGCCGGGCAGACTCTGGTCGATGGCGAAAGTCATTTCTCTTTGGAGTTCAATTCCGCAGTCAAGACAGAGGATTTGCGTCCCGATTTTACTTTTGCAGGCAATGTGTATTTCGATGGCAATGATGACTACGAATATACAATTGAATTCGTGGCTTCCAGTTCCGGTTCCAATTTGGCTGGTCAGGTATCGAGCGGGAGTAATGCCGCACAATTCAAGGTTTCTCTTGATGGTGGTGTGACATGGTTGGCCAATGAAGATGGCAGTGAACGCCATTTTGCTGCTCGTGATTATGACAGTCGTGTCAATGTGGAAGGGCTTCAGATCTGGTTCGGTTCCGACACCAATTCAAAGGGTGCGCCTGCAGGAACGTTCCAGAAGGGTGATCGATATATTATCAGTCCGCATCAGGGGTTGTACTGGGTGCAGAATACATCCAATGTGGAAGAAATCACTCCGCAGCAGCATTTTAACGGTGAAGAAAATTCTCGTCGTCTGACTGGCGGTTCCATTGCGGCACTTTTGACTTTCCGTGATACCTACGTTGGTAAGTACCGTTCCAAGCTGGACGAACTGGCCCGGACCGTTGTGTGGGAAACGAACCGCAGGCACAGTCAGGGTGCTGGCCTTCAGACTTTCACGACCCTCGATGGAACGTATCGGGTGGATTACACGGACAAGGCTTTGGCGAGTGATTCTACTGGCCTTGCTTTTGGCGACAAGCTCCAGTCCGGCAGTTCTTTCGTGTATGTTTATGATGAATCCACCGGATTGTTGGCTTCTTCCGCAGCGCTTGATTTTGATGGCAACGGAGGTACGTTCAACCCGGCTATTCACACATTGGAAGATGTAGTGACGGCCTTCGATAACACGTATGGCGGCAGGATTAATGCCTCCATTGTCAACAACAAGATTCGTTTGGAAGCTGCAGATGGATACTCCTTCGCATTCGGTACTGATTCAGCTGGATTATATGCGGCCCTTGGCATCAACACATTTCTTAAAGGCGAAACGCCCAAGGATATGCTGATTAATGAAAAGGTGTCGGGTGATCTTGATTATCTGGCGACTGGGCATGTCAACGGTTCTGGCGAGATGAATGCCGGTGATAACACTACAGCTTTGTCCATGTATAAATTGCGGGAAGCGCAAGTGACCATGCACACCGCCCATGAAGGGGCAACCACTCAGTCCATTCTGGATTATTACAACGGTATTGTGGGTAATGTTGGTTCTGATACCAATAGGGCAGAATTCAACAAGAATTTTTTTGGCACTTTGTCCAATGATTTGAATGAGCGGCAGCAGCAGGTTTCAGGTGTGAACCTGGATGAGGAAATGAGCGACCTCGTCAAGTACCAGGCTTCATATACAGCGGCTGCCAAGCTTATCTCCACGGCTGATCAGATGCTGCAAACGATTTTGTCACTCAAGCCGTAACGAGAGGGAACTGGAATGCGCGTAACGCAACAAATGCTTTTTGACAGGTATGTCTTCAACTTGAATTCGTCATTGACGGAGTTGATGGACCTGAACGTCAAGGCCCAGACCCAGAAACGGATTAACAAGCCGAGTGATGACCCCACTGGCATGACTCGGATTCTTGATCATCGTGATACTTTGCGTTCTCTGGAACAGTATAACGAGAATATTTCCACGGCCAAGGGTTGGCTTGGGAGCGCTGATGAATCGTTGATGCAGGTGTCCACCATCCTGACTCGTGCCAAGGAACTTGCCGAGCAGGTGGCAACTGGTACTGTTGACGCGAACAACCGTGAACAGGTCAGTTACGAAATGCGGTCTCTGTTCGAACAGTTGATAGGTCTTGCCAACTCTGACTTCGAAGGTAAATCAATTTTTGCGGGTCACAAGGTGAATGACTCCGCGTTCAAAGAGATTATGTGGCTGACGACCAATGACGAAGATTTTGGCACCAATGCCGATTTCACGGTTAATGGTTCTTCCGAGTCAACGGTTCTTGTACAATATTTTGATACGAGTGGCGCCACGGCTGTTGGTGGCAACATGAATCTGTCTGATCCCAACCTTGGTATTCGATATTCCATCGATGGTGGTGATACCTGGCAGAATGATGGAACCATGACAGGCAATACTTTGAATTTGCCGCAGAGTGGGACCAGTGTGACATTTGCCAATGATCCACAGATCAAGGTTAATCATCAGACTGATCCTTCTATCTCGGACGGGACCTGGATGTGGATACGACCTTCGGTTCAGTACATCGGTGATGATGACGATCCGCCGCCGCAGGTTGATGCCATGGGCCCGGGCTCAAATCAGATTAAGGGGAGTGCTTCCGGTTCATTTCTTGATGCCAACGTGACGGTTCGTATTGATAATACGTCTGCCGTGACAATGGATGAGGACATACAATATTCCTACAGCATGGACGGCGGTATCAATTGGGTGACCGGTAACGTGGCACCAGCTGATTCTACGGCCAGCAACGCTGTACTCAGTGTGGCAAACGGTGGAATCCTCACATTGAGCAACGCCGGATCAAATATTCTTGAGCCGGGACAGCAGTATGTCATTCGTCCTAGAAGCGCGGCCATCAAGCTGGATGTCTCGTCCAGTGAGCAAGTGCAGGTAAACTCTGTGGGTAAGGATATTTTTGGTGGGATCTATATGGATCCTGATAATATCCTCGCATCAAATGGTTCTATTGTCCCTTTGTCCAGCATGACTGGTGGCAGGGTGTTTCATGATTCCAATGGTTCTAAAATGGGATTGACCATTCAGGGCGACGACGAAGTTTCACAAAATCTTTTTGAAGTCATGGGTAATTTGGTGGCTTTTGCCGAAACCAACAACCAAACCGGTTGTCAGCAGTCTCTTGCCAATTTGAAAAAGGTACAAGAGCAGGTCATGAATTCTGTTGCGGAGATTGGCGGGCGAGAGAACCGGTTAACGGTGAGCAAGGGCATTCTGGATGGTTTGAAACTCAATGAAGATTCTTTGATCAGTTCCATCGAGGACGCAGATGTGTCGGAATTGATGACCCAACTGGCCCAACAACAGATCGTGTACGAGTCCGTTTTGCGTTCGACCTCCATGATCATGCAGCTTAATCTGGGCAAGTTTATCTAGGTGAAACACTTTACTAAAGTGCATCCGTAATGTAGTCGGCACAGATGTTTCGCGTGATGCGGACAATTCGAAGGAAAGAATTAGGAATCACATGTTGATACTGACCCGGAGACCGGGAGAAAGCCTTTATTTGGGCGATAATATCAAGCTTAAGATCCTGAGTGTTCAGGGAAAGCAGATAAAAATCGGCCTGGATGTACCCGAAGACATGACTGTCTATCGGGAAGAGGTGTATCTTAAGATCAAGGAACAGAACAAGCAGGCGCTGGAGATTAGTCAGCATGACCTGCTCGCGGCGGCTGCGCTATGGCAAAAGAAAGAACACAAAAAATAATGACGCGACTGGGCGAGCGAGAAGTCAGCTCCGAAGGTATCATTTATTTCCCCCGGGGACTCGTGGGGCTTGAAGACAAACGCGAGTTTGCACTTCTGAGCGTTAAGAGCGATGACTCGCCTTTTCTGCTGTTGCAGTGCATAACCGATTCGGGACTCGGTCTCCTTGTGGCAGACCCTTATTCATTTCTTGATGATTATGATGTGAAGATCGAAAATATCGACCGAAAGGCTCTCAAGGTCGAGAATATTCGTCAGTTGGCGATATTGGTGACGGTGACCATTCCACAAGACAAACCCGAAGACACTACTCTGAACCTTCAGGGGCCGATTGTTATCAACACCGAGGCAAGAATAGGTCTTCAGGTTCCACAGACCGAAGCCGGGTATCCCACGCACTTCAATCCGATTAAGGGCTAAGTAAGTCGATCGGTTTCCTTACAGATTAAACGAGAAGATCGAGGTCGTCACGAATGAGATTCGCGGCGGCCTTTTTCAGGTCCGGCTTGTAAGAACCATCTTGAACCTGCTTTTTGAGCTCATCCACTTTTTTACGGCGGACATCAGGTGCTTCGTTTGCCGTCTGAAGGGCTGCACCCCGCAGTCGACCTTCGGAGGACAGGACTACTCGGTCGGCAACTTCACCGGAACCCTTGGAGGTTTCCTGCGTGTGCTGCGGATCCTTGGCCTGTGGCCGTTCGATCTTCTTGTTTGCGTAAGGGTTCTGATCCCCTACAATATTCTTGATAACCATGACATTCCTCCCGTGTATACGGGGCTATCAAAGCATGGTGTCGTCCACCTTTGACAATGTTATTTCCCACAAGCGGCGCATGACTTTGTTCCTTTCGGAACCCTCGATATCATGCGGACCACTTCGTGTCTCTTTCAATATTTGAACGTCGCCGCCTTCAAGGGGATACTCGAAGATGTACCGGCATCCGAATTCCCGTTCAAGCTGGGCAAGAACAGCTTGAACCACCGGGGACGGTTCGGAGTTGACGATCAAGTTTTCAATGACCTCGTGTGCAATGCGCTCTACTAATTCGCGGCGCTTTGCCTGCTTGGCGATGTCGTCCAGAGGTTCGACATCACCCATTGCCTGCCGGAAACGTGCAAGACGTTTCGCGCTCGTAAGTTGCTTCCCATAGGTTCGCAACATATTTCGAACATTGGCAGACGATACATTCACGGTTTTTTTCCTTTCCTTAATTGTTAGGATCGACTGCTGTAAAAAAAACTTTAGGGTGAAACCGGGAAAAAATCTAGAAAAGTGGTTTTTAAATTCAGGCTGAAAATGGTGAATTTGAGAAAAGGTTGAATGTTTTTGTAAGATTAACTATAAATTTGTTCATACTTTGACTCACAAGAAAAAAAACGATTATTTACAAATTAAATGATTTTTACGTGTTTTTTCTTCCGCAAAAGGCCCAATTCTCTCTGCGTTGTTTACGTTGGCAAGGAGGGTGACATGTGGGCGGTGGTCAGGCATTGTATCAGGGACTTGAAAAACATGGAAATCCGACTTGCGAGGTGAGCATGGGATTGGCCCGGCATATAGAATCGATTCGTGACATCCAATACGGCCAGGATGCAGCCCTTGATGCGTTGCTACTTCATTTCATGACCGAGAATCATCTTGAGTACTCCATTGATCCTGATAAAAATGCATCGGGTGAACAGATTCGTTTTATGATGGCGCTTGAGGAAGGGGAATTTTATGCCCCGTGTTCGGATTGGATGTTTCGTATGCTCCTTGAGGATGGCCTGCCCGAGCGTCTGCTGGAAGAATATCTTGTCCAGTGGAAGACTTTTATCAGTCTGTCCCGTAATTTTTGTACTGACAGAGAGATTGCGCGGCGTTTTATTCAACTGGCTCGGCACAAGTTTCGGATGGTTCTCGCCTCCCCTATTATCTTACCGTCACGTCTGATGAAGCGATTTATTACTATTTTTATGACTCAGAGCGGTATTGATGACCCGTACAGGGATATTCGCAAGGCCCTGAATCGTAAGGCTTCCGAGATAGTAGAAAGTGATGTCTTTGATGCCATGGTCAATGGTTGTCTGGCGAATGTCGAACAGCCCGGTCGTATTGATGATCTTCGTTTCAAGATAGATATGGTTGAAATTGAACGGCTCATGCGGATTTCCACCATGACGGATCATTGGATGCCCGAGACGTTTACGCCAGAAGCGCTTAAATCGTCTGTTCTGTCTGAAGAGGTCAAGGAAGGCTCCCGACTCTTTCATGATGTGTTTGAACGATTGGGCAAGGATAGAGAAAAGCGTCACCGTATTCTTTATCTTCCCAATCGGGCGGGTGGCATCTTGTTTGACTTGCAGGTGGTCCAGACTCTTTTGCGGTTGGGGCATCGCGTGGTCATGGCCTTGAAAGAAGGGTTTTATTTCGAGCATCCGACATTCTGGGATCGCGATAATGATCCGTTGTTGGCCAAGGCGTTTAGCGGAGCGAAATTTGTTAGCGAAGACAGGCTCTCCAAGAACGAATTGCTGGGAATCATGGCACAGCATCCTTTTGTTGTTATTTCTGACGGTACACGGGAACGTTTTAATCCCTATCGTGCGTCTGTGACTTTTGCTCGTGCTTGGAAAGAGTGTGATTTGGTTTTGGCCAAGGGGCAGGCTGTGCACAATCGACTTATCAAGAGCAGTCATGATTTTACGCGGGATATAGTGAATTTTTATCGGGACGAGCATGGCGAATTTCATTTGCACTATCGTCCCAGACCTGAATCAATTGTTTCTTTTAGTGAGCAGTATATCGCAGCCAAGGCGGATGAAATCATTGCAGAGATGCGGGTTGCCCGGTCTCTGGGTAAGACTGTTATGTTTTACTCTGGTATCATCGGCTCTGTGCCCGGTCAGACTCAGGCCGCCATCAAGGTTATTACCATATTCGTGGAGCATCTTCGTTCACAACTTGACGATGCCTATATTATCAACCCTGGTGAGCATTTTGAAGAGGGTATGGATGCCGATGATCTGATGTTCATGTGGGAAAAGGTCCAGCGAAGCGGCTACATCAATGTCTGGCGTTTCCAGACGTATTTCGATATTGAGAAGAGCTTTGAGTTGATGGGCCGAAAGGTCCCGCCGGTATGGACCGGCAAAGATGCTACTTATTCGACCGGATGCACCAAGGAAATGCACATTGCTTTGGATGTTCAGAGGGTGCACCCAGAGTTGCAGATAATCGGGCCGAACCCCGAAAAGTTTTTCCGTAGGCGGGAGTACGGGGTGGGCAAATTCTGTGATGTAGCTATTGATTCGTGTGGATAGAGGTTCTAAATCAGACTTTCAACAAATGTGGGATATGAAAGCACACATACACATTTTTGCATGGCGAACGATGCGGCTTTTGGTCGCAATGTTGTGCATGGCGGCACTCTTTTCCTGCGTGAAGGATGGTTCGTTCTTTCGCGTCAAGGTTGAATCTCCTCCTGCGGTGGAATCTGAGAAGCCTGTGGAATTGGTTGAGGAAGCGTGTTCCGGCAGTTTGTGTGGTTCCCGAGTCACAGATAAATTGACTTTGCGCATGGTTCGTGAACCAGAGTCCGTTCCTGCCTGTGACATGTTTTTCCCGTTATCCAATGTTGAAGGAGCCGAGAGTACTGCTCGGATTGATATCGCTAGTCAGGGGCTTTCGTCATGGACAGCGTTGGAGGGGCCGGTTCAACGCAGCCTTGAATACGCTTTGAATATGGATCAGGATGGCCCTGCACTGGTACGGCCCGGTATGGTTTTGACTTGGGGACAGGTTGTTTGTTCACTGGAAGAATTTCTTGATTTATTGCCACACCTTGATGATGCCCCGGAGTTGCTTGGCCAGCGTTTTGTTTGGTACGGTATGCGGAAAAAGCCTGTTATGACAGGGTATTATACGCCGGAGATTCAGGCTAGTCTAACCCGACAGCCCGGATATGAATTCCCGATTTATGGCGTTCCTGAAGATCTTCGTTATGGCAAAGTGCGTGGGTACAAGCAGTTTTATCGAGTGGAAAAGGGCCGTGTCCTGCCCTACTATGAACGTGGCGATATGGATGTACACAAGGTCTTGACTGGGCGTGGGTTGGAAATAGCCTGGGCTAAAGATCCCATTGATGTTTTCTACATGCAGGTGGAAGGGTGTGGGCGGCTACGGTTGCCTGATGGCACCACAAGAAATGTGCTGTACGGGGCCAAGAATGGATACGGTTTTAGAAGCCTTGGACGTATTCTTCATTCGCAGGGATTGCTTCCTCAAGGGAAATTGTCCAAAGGACATGTTAAATCCTATTTTGCCAAGAATCCCGAAAAGATGTTTCAATTGATGGCGGAAAATCGGAGCTATGTTTTCTTTCGTTTAGAGAACTCGCCGCCCGAAGGGACCATTGGAAAGCCGTTGACGCCGATGGTCTCACTGGCTACAGACCGAAAGCTCCTGCCGCTTGGCAGTTTGCTCGCCTTTGAAGCTGAGATTCCTGAAGCCAGGGACGGACGACCAATCGGCAAGCGGACAGTGTCTGGCATCGGGCTGGCTCAGGATACAGGAACAGCTATCCGTGGAACGCGGGTGGATTATTACATAGGCGAGGGAAACGCGGTGGAGCCCATTGCCAACAATATAAAAACAGAGGCCACCGTGTATCTCCTTATAAGCAAAGAAGCACTCATCAATGGCTGATATTACCATAGACATTACCAAAGAGACTCTTCAGGACGCAATCGCTCACCAGACCCGGTCTGTGATGGATTGGCATTATGGCGAACCCGTGTATGAGGGAGACCCTGCCGACGACTTGAACGGGGTGCCCGGTTTACGTGAACTCATAGCTCGTCAGCACTGGGCCAATTTTCAGCTCTGGCATGTGGAAGATCGCGCCCGTCGTAAAGACGTGGAAGCCAAGGTCATCGCTGATTGCAAATACGCCATCGATAAGCTTAACCAGAAGCGCAACGATTTGATCGAGCGGGTGGATGAGTGTCTGATCGGTATGCTTTCTCCGTTGTTGCCCGGTGATGCTGCCGAAAGGTACAACACTGAGACCGTAGGGGCCGCTTTGGACAGATTGTCCATTCAGGCACTCAAGATTTTTCATATGAAAGAGCAGTGTAGCCGCAAGGATGTCGATGAAGCCCATGTGGATCAGTGTAATGCTAAAGTCGAAGTCTTGGTGCGCCAACATGGAGATTTGGGGCAGGCCATTTTGGAATTGATTGATGAATACGCTGCAGGCACCAAGAAGCCCAAGGTGTATTTCCAATTCAAGATGTACAATGACCCCAGTCTGAACCCGGAACTCTACAAAAATAAATCATAGGTAAGCGACATGTCCCGCTACGAAACCGTTATCGGCCTTGAGGTGCACGCTCAGCTCAAGACCAAGACCAAGATTTTCTGTTCCTGTTCCACTGAATTTGGAAAGGATCCTAATGAGAATGTGTGTGCAGTCTGTTCCGGTATGCCCGGTGTCTTGCCCGTACTTAACGAAAAGGTGGCCGAGTACGCGACCAAGATGGGGATTGCTACCAATTGCGAGATCAACCTCAAGTCCGTATTTGCGCGTAAGAATTATTTTTATCCCGACTTGCCCAAAGGCTATCAGATTTCCCAGTTTGAACTGCCCATTTGCGAACACGGGCATGTGGATATCGAAGTAGACGGCGAAAAAAAACGTATCGGTGTGACGCGTATTCACATGGAAGAGGACGCAGGGAAGAATATTCACTCTGCGGCTGATAACGCCAGCTTTGTGGATTTGAACCGGACCGGCGTACCGCTTATCGAAATCGTATCCGAGCCGGATATGCGGAGTGCCGAGGAAGCGATTGCCTATCTCAAGGAAGTTCGGTCCGTCCTCCTTTACCTTGGTATCTGTGACGGCAACATGGAAGAGGGGAGCTTTCGTTGTGATGCGAATATTTCCGTTCGTCCTTATGGACAGGAAGAATTTGGAACCCGTGCGGAGTTGAAGAACCTCAACTCCTTTAAGCATATTCTCAAGGCCATCGAGTATGAAGTGGATCGTCAGATCGATCTCGTAGAAGATGGTGAAAAAGTTGTGCAGGAAACTCGGCTTTTCAACGTGGACAAGGGCATCACTCAGTCCATGCGTGGCAAGGAAGAGGCGCACGATTATCGCTATTTCCCGGATCCGGATCTTGTTCCGTTGGTTCTTGATGAAGCGTGGGTCAAACAGTGGCAGTCTGAATTGCCTGAGTTGCCCCGTGATAAGCGTGAACGGTTCATGGTCGAATATACGTTGGCCGACTATGATGCTGCGTTGATCACAACTGATCGAACTGTTGCTGAATATTTTGAAGCTGCAGTCAAGGCGTACAACGGTGAAGCCAAGAAGGTCACCAACTGGGTGGTCGGCGAATTGCTGCCGTTCTGTCATGAAGTTGAGTCTGAAGCCTGCGATGTAAAGCTTTCGCCTGAAAAGCTGGCAGCTTTGCTTACGTTGGTTGATGACGGGACCATTTCCGTCAAGATCGGTAAGGATATTTTCCGTGATCTCTGTGAGTCCGGTGATGATCCTGCAGAATACGTCAAGGCCAAAGGGCTTGCGCAGATGTCTGATTCCGGTGAACTGGAAGCCATGGTTGATCAGGTTATTGCTGATAATCCTTCTGAAGTGGAAGCATTCAAGGGCGGCAAGAAAAAACTTATGAGCTTTTTCATGGGACAGGTCATGCGCCTTTCTAAAGGCCAGGCCAACCCCGGAATCGTGACCAAGATGATTCAAGAAAAACTTTCATAATCGAGATTTTTAGAATTCCCTTTTTTGATCATGCATTGAATTTTGACTAAAACCCAATCGGCGCATACGGGCCTTTGCTGACCTTGAAACACAGAGCGCTGCGATACAAAGTTTTGGAGATTCTCAAGAACCTTTTTCAAAAGGTTCTTGAGCCGCCGGAGGCAAAAAAATGACTGAACATATTCAATATTCATCGGAAAAAGACGCTCTTATTCTTCTCGACCAACGATTCTTGCCCAATCGCGAGGATTGGTTCGAATGCAAGACCACGGACGATATCTGTTTCGCTCTGGTGGTTATGGTCGTGCGTGGTGCGCCCGCTATCGGCGTGACCGCTGCCTATGGCTGTTATCTGGCTGGTCGCGAAGTTCAGGGCATGGATGGCGACTGGAAGGTGAATCTTGAGGCCAAGCTCGACCAGATTCATGATGCCCGCCCGACCGCAGTCAACCTGCGTTGGGCCGTGCGCGAGATGCGTCGTATCTGGAAAGAAGCTGGTGATGTTTCTCTTGAGAAGTTGCTGGAAACCTGGCTGGAAAGAGCCAAGGAAATCCATGTCGGCGATATCGAAATGTGCGAGCTTATCGGCAAGTTTGGCGGAGAACTCATGGACGATGGCGATACCATCATGACCCATTGTAATGCCGGTGCGCTGGCTACTGCCGGATACGGCACGGCTCTGGGCGTGGTGCGTGGTGCCATTGATCAGGGCAAGAAAGTGTCTGTCATTGCCAACGAGACCCGTCCGTTTTTGCAGGGCGCACGCCTGACCGCGTATGAACTGCATAAGGATGGTATCCCGGTAAAGGTCGCCTGCGATAACGCCTGCGCATTGCTCATGAAGCGTGGATTAGTGGACAAAGTGGTGGTCGGCGCTGACCGTATTACTGCTAACGGGGATGCCGTGAACAAGATTGGTACCTTCGGCGTAGCCATTATAGCTGATCGGTTCAACATTCCTTTTTATGTGGCCGCTCCGCAGTATACCATCGATACCGAGACGTTGTCCGGTGACGATGTGCCTATTGAGGACCGCGATCCCAGAGAAGTAACGCATATCGGCGATCATCGTATTCCACCCGAAGGCGTTGAGGTTTATAACCTCGCATTTGATCCGACTCCCAATGATCTTATTGCTGGTATTATCACGGAAAAAGGTGTGTTGTACCCGCCATACACCGAGTCCATCAAAAAACTCTTTGCGGATTACCCGGAAGGATAGACTCGACATTCTTTTAAAGATAGGCTAATCCCGCGCTTCCCCTGTTAACGGAAGTGCGGGATCTTATCGTTCTCGCGTCATTTTTATAATCTGGAGCCAATATGCTGCCAATCGTCGCCCTTGTGGGTCGCCCTAATGTGGGTAAGTCCACACTTTTCAACCGTCTACTCAGGAAAGCGCGGGCCATTACCCACGATTTGCCGGGAGTGACGCGCGACCGCATCTATGGCGAATGCCGGATGGGTGACGTGCGTTTTGATCTCGTCGATACTGGCGGTATGGTGCTTGAATCAGAAGCCACACCCGAATTGTCCAAAGATTTTGAAGACGAGATTTTTGAACAGGCTCAGGAAGCCATTGAAGAGGCTAATGCCATCATCTTCGTGGTGGACGGCAAGGAAGGTCTGACTCCGCTTGATCAGCAAGCTGCAGAATATGTGCGTCGTTCCGGCAAGCCTGTGTTCATGCTTGTGAATAAGGTGGACGGCAGTGAGTTTGCCCCTCAAATGACGGGCGAATTTCATGAGCTTGGTATCGAGTTTATGCCTGTTTCCGCTGCTCATGGTTATAATTTGCATGAAGTACGTCATCGGGTGAAACAGTTCGTTATTGATCTGAATATCCCTGAAGATGAAGACGACGGTATTGAAAAAGGTTTGCGTCTGACCATGCTCGGCCGTCCCAACGCCGGTAAGTCTTCTATTATCAATGCGGTTATCGGCAAGGATCGGCTTATCGTTTCCGATGTGGCTGGAACCACCCGTGATTCCATTGACGTTACTTTCGAGAAGCGGGATAAGCGGTATACCTTCGTTGACACGGCGGGCGTTCGCAGAAGGGCCAACATTCAGGATCATCTGGAAAAGATCAGCGTTATTCGTGCCCTGAAAAACTCCAGACGATCTGATGTGACCATCCTGACTATTGATATAACCCTCGGGGTTGGACGGCAGGATAAACGACTCATCGAATTTTTGGCTAAGGAAAAGACCCCGTTTATCGTGGTGGTGAATAAGGCTGATCTGGTCCCTCGTAATGAGACCAATCGGGCTTTGGAAGCATTCAGAAATGAATTGCGTATCATTCCGCACGTCCCCATCGTCATGACGAGTGCACAGAAAGGCGTGGGTATTGGAAAACTCCTTCCCATCGCCGAGGCCATGCGTAAGGAGTGCCAGATTCGTATTGGTACCGGAATCCTTAATAGATCGCTTCAGGCCGTACTGGAGCGCCAACAGCCGCCTGTTGTAAAGCGTCGCAGACCTAAATTTTTCTATGTGACCCAGGCTGACGAGGAAATTCCGACATTCGTGTTCTTCTGTAACGATCACACCATCGTCAAGACATCCTACGTCCGTTATCTGGAAAACCAGTTCCGCAAGATGCTTGGCATCAAGACCGCGCCTGTGAATATTGTGTTCCGGTCCAGTCATGACAAGAAGGAATGGCAGAAGAGTCGTGGCATTTCCTCTATGGGCAAACGTGGTCCGGGCCGTGAACGCATGGGCGGTGCCAAGACCCGTCGTCATGAGACCAAATACAAGGCTCTCAAGAGCAAGCGGCGCAGAGATGAAAAAGATGAGAAAGAAAAGAGAGGGAAAAGAGGTAAATAACGGTTCTCTTTGTTGACAAGGAACCGTTGAAGAGTGTAGACGATTTTTCCTCGACACGTTGTTGTCACCAACAACAGGTTCGGGATAGGAGAAGTGGCCGAGTTGGCTGAAGGCGCACGCCTGCTAAGCGTGTAACGGGTGTTAAGCTCGTTCGAGAGTTCAAATCTCTCCTTCTCCGCCATATTTTAAGGGCTTACGATGTAAATCGTAAGCCCTTTTTTTTTGCTGAAATCATAAGGTGTGAAGTATCCGTAGCCAGGCGTTATGAAAACACCAAAAAAAGGGGAGGGCTGCATATGCAGCCCTCCCCTTAAATCTCAGAATGAGTGTTCTACCTAGATGGAATCCAGGTATGCCTTGAAGGTTGCTGTGGCCGGTTTGCCGTCGGCGGTGGTGACGCCTTTGAGCCAATTTTCGTATGTGGCGGGATTGGCCTTGAGCCATTTGAGACCGGCTTTGCTCAGACCTATGGTCTTGTCATTGTGAACGGAAGTCATGATTTGGTTCATCATGGACACAGGGAAGGTCATGTTCTTGAATAGTTTGGCCACGTTGGGGTTGTCTTGTTCCAACCCTTTACGGATATTGGTATAGACCGTTGCGGTGCCATTGTTGCCGCCGAAGGTCTGGTCTGTGCTACCTGTGAGATAGGTCATGTCGATGCGTTCGTTCATGCTGTGCGGAGCCCAGCCGAGGAAGACGATCCACTTGTCGTTTTTGGCGTAGGCTTGGGCCTGGGCGAGCATGGCAACTTCGCTGGAAGCAACCAGCTTGAATTTGCCAAGTCCGAACATGTCCTTGTCGATCATATCTTGAATGATCATGTTGCCATCGTTGCCTGGCTCGATGCCATAAATTTTCCAATCGAGCTTGTCGCCGAATTTGGCGATATCGCTAAAGTCTTTGAGGCCTGCTTTTGCGCAGAAGGTCGGTGTGGCGAGGGTATATTTCGCGCCGGGCATGTTCGCGACGTATTTGATGACCTTGCCGGTTTTGAAGAATTTGTCTGCGATGTTGGCCATGGAAGGCATCCAGTTTCCAAAGAATACATCGGCATCGCCGCTGGCAAGAGCAGTGTATGTGATGGGCACCGAGAAGACTTTGTTCTCGGACTCGTAGCCAAGGCTTTCGAGAACGGAAACAGCGATTTCCGATTTAATGGTCACTCCGGTCCATGAGACGCTGGCGACGGTAATTTTTTCAGCTGCGTGTGCAGCGAAGGCGGAGCAGAAAAGGGTTGCGATGATGAACGAAGCGAAGATAATCCGCTTAAGGCCAGAAGACATTAAACCTCCACGGTTAAAATTACTGGGACAGCTGCTGATTAGGGAGCCATTCCCATACGCACGAATGTGCGCGTGGTTTTATGCTCAGCCGCCAAACCAGTTGATGGGTTTGGTGGCATAGTTGCGGTAAATGTGTTTGACCTCGGTATATTCTTCGAGGCCGATTTTCCCGAGTTCACGCCCCAAGCCTGATTGCTTGTAGCCGCCCCAAGGGGCTTGTACGAAGTATACATTGAAGTCGTTTACCCACACTGTACCAAAGCGGAGCGCCTTGGAAACGCGTTCGATGCGGTCGACATTGTTTGTCCAGAATCCTGCGGACAGACCATAAATGGTGTCGTTGGCCCGTTCTATGGCCTCTTCTTCTGTATCAAATCGTTCGATGGTTATGACGGGGCCGAAAACTTCTTCCTGCACAATGCGCATGTCATTCTCGCATTCGGAGAACAAAGTCGGCATGCAGAAATACCCTTTTTGCAGGGCTGGATCAGTCGGGCGTGTGCCACCCAGAAGGAGCTTGGCTCCTTCGTCCTTGGCGATCTCAATGTAATTTTCCACTTTAGCGAGATGGGGGGCGGAGATGAGCGGTCCCATTTGGGTTTTTTCATCAAAACCGTTGCCCACGATGATGTGCTCCATGCGCTGGCGCAGAGCTTCCACAAAGCGGTCGTGGATGCCAGCCTGTACCATAACTCGGGCACCTGCAGAGCATATCTGACCGGCATGGAAGAAAACGCCGTTGAGGGCGTAGTCTACGGCAAGGTCGAAGTCTGCGTCATCGAAAATGATATTGGGATTTTTGCCGCCCAACTCCAAGGCCACTTTTTTTACGTTGCTTGTCGCGGCCCGCATGATGGTCTTGCCGGTGGCAATCCCGCCAGTGAAGGAAATGAGGTCGACGTCATCACTTTCAGCCAATTCTGCGCCCACCTCCGGGCCGGGGCCGAGCACTGTGTTGATGACGCCCGCTGGAAATCCGGCTTCTTCAGCGAGTTCTGTTACCTTGAGGGTGGTCAGCGGGGTGATCTCGCTTGGTTTCATGACGATGGTACATCCTGCGGCCAGCGCTGGGGCCATCTTCCATGAAGCCTGAAGTAGTGGGTAATTCCAAGGGGATATCTGTCCACAAACACCCACCGGCTCACGTATCACTGTGCTGGTCGAGTCCGGGTTGGGTGAGGCGATAACCTCGCCGCCGTCCTTGTCTGCCAGCCCTGCGAAGTAACGGAAAATACCCGCGATATCATCCATATCCCACCGGCTTTCCTCCACAGTCTTTCCTGTGTCGAGACTTTCCAGTCGGGCCATTTCTTCGCGGTCGCGCTCGATGAAGTCGGCTAATTTGAAGAGGAGTTTTGCCCGTTCAGATGCTGGCGTTTGCGGCCAGCCTCCCTGATCGAAGGCATGGCGTGCCGCTTTGATGGCCGCTTTGGTGTCATCGCGATTTCCTTCGGCGACCATCGCAATGGTCGAAGCGTCAAACGGGTTTAGTATGTCGCGTTCCTTGCCGGAGCACGATTCGACCCATTGGCCGTTGATATAGAGTTTGCCTTTGATCATGGTTACTCCGGCAGGTTACTTTTCATGCTTGTAAAAGGGGGCGTTATCAGGAGCCAATGGCGTATTACCAAGAATTAAGTCGGCAGCTTTTTCTGCGATCATCATGGTAGGGGCGTAGATGTTGCCGTTGGTCACGTAGGGCATGACCGAGGCATCAACCACACGCAGCCCTTCAATGCCGTGTACGCGTAATTCCGGATCAGTGACAGCCATGTCGCCGGTGCCCATGGCACAGGTGCAGCTCGGATGGTAGGCTGATTCTCCTTCGTTCGCCACGAAGTCCAGAATTTCCTCGTCTGTCTGGGCCTGTATCCCTGGAGCAAGTTCTTTGCCTCGGAATTCATCGAACGCAGACTGAGTCATGATCTCGCGAGTTTTGCGGATGGCTTCGACCCATTCACGTTTTTCCTGTTCAGTGGAAAGGTAGTTGAACCGGACGCTCGGATATTCTTTCGGGTCCGACGACTTGATTTTTACATGGCCGCGTACATCGGTGTTCATGGGGCCGACGTGGACCTGATATCCATGTCCCTCGTTAGGAGCAGAACCGTCGTAACGGATGGCAATGGGCAGGAAATGATATTGGATATTGGGGTACTCAAGCTGGTCGTTGCTGCGAATGAAGCCGCCCGCCTCGAAGTGGTTTGTTGCCGCTTCGCCTTTGCCCGCAAGGAGCCATTTCAGGCCAATCCACGGTTGGTTATACCATTTGAGCGCAGGGTACATGCTCACCGGTTTCTTGCAGGCATACTGGACGTACAATTCAAGATGATCTTGAAGATTCTCACCAACGCCCGGAAGATCTTGAACCATATTAATACCGAGTGCAGAAAGTTCTTTGCCGTTGCCTATCCCTGAGAGTTGGAGCAACTGCGGGGAGTTGATGGACCCGCCGCAACAAATGACTTCACCGGCGTACGCCTTCATGACTTGTTTGGCGCGAGTGTATTCCACTCCCACGGCGCGTTTCCCTTCGAACAAAATGCGCGTTGTCATTGCCTTGCATTTAACGGTCAGGTTACGGCGTTTTTTGACAGGGTGAATGTATGCGCGGGCGGCATTCCAACGGCGGCCTTGGTAGGTGGTACGGTCGAATTTTCCAAAGCCTTCTTGTTGGTAGCCATTAACGTCCTTGGTCAATGGATAGCCTGCTTCCTGCACTGCATTGAAGAAGGCGTTGAAGAGTGGATTATCGCATTCCGGTTCTGTCAGATAGAGTGGGCCGACAGCTCCCTGATATTCATCTGCACCGGCTGTGCGGCCTTCAAATCGTTTGAAATACGGAAGACAATGGGCATACGACCAGTTTTTCAGTCCATCTTCCTTGGACCACTTTTCGTAATCCATGGCGTTGCCACGGATGTGGATCATGCCGTTGATGCAGCTGGACCCGCCAAGCACTTTACCTCGTGGCTGATAGATGCGGCGATTGTTCATGTGGGGTTCCGGCTCGGATTCGTACCACCAGTTGTAGGTCTTTCCCGTCAGGGGGTATGTCAATGCGGCAGGCATATGAATGCGGAAATCGAATTTGAAGTCAGGCAGGCCTGCTTCAAGGACGAGGACCTTGTTTTTGGGATTGGCACTTAGGCGGTTGGCAAGGACAGAACCTGCGGAGCCGCCACCGACAATTATGTAATCATATCTTTTCATTTGTATCTTCTCTTTTTGCTATTGTTCGTCTTTTTGGAGGAATTCGGCATCCGGCTCATTCGTGAGGGCTGCTTTTTCATCAATGCATTGGCGCAGGAGCACATAGTGGTGCCCGATGAAAGCCAAGGCTCGCATGAGTTCGCCTTCAGCGATTGCACGCGCCGTATCACTCCAGTTGGCTGCTGCCCTTTCGCGGTAGGTCGCGTCTTCGTACAAGGCGTAGTCATGGGAACTGAATCCCATTTGAATGGCGTGCATGATCCACTCGAAAAGCGGGTTGCGGGCCATATGAGCCAACATGATGTTTAATTTCCGATCAAGCTCACTGCTAGCGATAAAGTCTGGCTCGTCTTCCCGAAGCATTGATTCCAAACGAAGTGCTTCTTTGAACAATTCATCCTTTTCGGTTTGATCTGCATGCGCGATGGCGAGTTGCGTAATCGTTCTATCTATGGTCTCGCGAAATTCGATGAGTTTTTCCGGGTTCACAGGATTTTGCTTGAGAAACAAAGCAAGGGATTCTGAAACATTATCGACATCCATTTGTCGTATATAGGCTCCGCCCTTGGCCCCTTTTTTTACCTCAAGGAGTCCTTTTTGTTTTAGGATTTTGATGGCTTCACGAACGACGCCGCGCCCGGTTCCAAATTGTGATTGCATCTCCCTTTCGCTTGGCAAACGTTCGCCGGGCGACAGGCGTCCATCCATGATGGCTGCTTCAATTTGGAGAGCGACTTCCTCGCTGGCACGTCCGGCCTGAACGGGAATGAACATGGTTTGAATACTGATATCGTGAGGCAATGGTACTACCTATTCGTGTTTGTATGGCGTAAAAACGAGATTTAAAGCTATTTTCTTCGATGTTTGGTCGGACCATTGTAGGCATGTTAATCCGATTCAGTCAAGAAGGCGTCGGGTAATAGCAGGAGGGCCGGGTATTAAAAATAGATCATTGGGTTATAGGTATTTTCTAATTTTTGATATACTGGTACGCTGATTTCATCTGATAATTCAAATGGTAAAGATGTACGATGAAACCAGCTGCAATACACGATTTGTTCCCGAATATTGACCCCGGCTCCGTTCCTTTTCTTGCCATCCTCGACCAGTTTTATATGGGAGTGGTTATAACGGATACTGTCGGCAAGATTTTGTATTTCAACGATGTTCAGGCGCGTATCGATAATCTTGATCCGAATGATGTGATCGGACAAAAGGTTATGGACTATTACCGCGTGGATGATGACGTTACTCCCATTATGAAATGTGTTGAATCCGGGGAGATTGTCGATAACTTTGCCTGTTATTACCGCACAAGATTAGGGAAGATAGTTAATTCCATACACAATGTTTATCCTCTGTATTCCCATGAAACATTGATCGGTACGATTTGTTTCGTGAGAGATTACAGCATCACTCGTGAGACTTTCGAAACCATTTCTCAACCTCATGCAAGTCGCGAGATACGGACTTTTAATATTCCGGCCACTCCCGCCAAGAGTCGTGATCTGGGAAATGGAACACGATTTTCGTTTAAGGATATCATTGGAAAGTCCTCAGAATTTGTCAAAGCAGTGGAGTCTGCCCGTACGGCGTCGAATTCGCCTTCTTCCATCATGCTCTACGGAGAAACCGGTACCGGGAAAGAGCTTTTGGCTCAGTCCATTCACAACAAAAGCGCGAGAAAAGACAAGCCGTTCACCGCGATCAATTGTGCGGCTATTCCCGAGCATTTGTTGGAAGGAATTCTCTTTGGCACTGCCAAAGGTGCTTTTACCGGAGCCATGGATAAGCAAGGGCTATTCGAACAGGCTGATGGCGGCACGTTGTTTCTTGATGAGATAAACTCAATGTCCATCGGATTGCAGGCCAAGTTGTTGAGGGTGGTTCAAGAGCGAAAGGTGCGCCGTGTTGGTTCTTTGAAAGAAACCGACATGGATATCAGGATCATCAGTTCAGTGAATGAGGACCCTCATCAAGCCGCAGAAAGAGGGGCTCTTCGATACGATCTACTCTACCGCCTAGGCGTTTTGATTATTCGAATTCCTCCTCTTCGGGAGCGGATGGGTGATCTTGAAAAATTGATTCGTCATTTCTTGTACAAATATAGCGTTCTTCTCGATAAAAATATTAACGCTATATCAGCCGATGTGATGGATATATTTCATAACTACTATTGGGCCGGCAATGTTCGAGAATTAGAACATGTCATTGAAGGAGCGGTAAATTTGGTCACAGATGGCGAAGCTATTACCATTCAACATTTGCCAACTCATATTTCTAAAACGATCGTCTCTCCATCTAACGAGGTAATGTCTCCTTCTCACCAGACTGAGAGGAGGGACGTTAGCCCCGCGAATTCGCTCAATGTTGTTTTCCCGACAGATTCTTCGGTTACAGCGTGTCAGCAAGATACGTCTTTGGCGAAAATCCAAGCTGACAATGAGAGTCAAACCATCCGCGAGATGTTGGCTTTTTTTCAGGGAAATGTTTCAAGAGCGGCCAGAAAATTTGGACTTTCTCCTCAACTCCTCAACTATAAGATGAAGAAACACGACATTCGCAGAAGCGATTTTCTTGTGTAAATACGAGGCGTCATTCAAGACATACTGAACGGTTTTCGAGAATTTTGTGAAAGGGTTTTTAAAATATTTTTGCTTTTTTAAAATGTAGCTTTAAAATAGCACAATCTGATTGTGTATACTTCCTTCCTTTTTTATTTCTTTTTTTATTTCCATCAAATATTTATAAATTTTATCAAATGGTTGCATTGATTTTTCCCTTTGCCTTCGTATGTGGCATGTCCGTTGCTATCTCTTGATCAAAAGGCTCGGAATTTGATGGGCAAATGTCCATGAAATTGTATCGGAAGGGCTTTGAGAGTGGCGCGACATCTGGGAGATTATGGTTGTCGCCTTGAATACCAACGAATTATGGATTTGGTGCATCCTTTGAAACCGTCTGAGGGTTGCCAAAAGATTGTACGTAGAATTCATAGCAACTTTCATTCAGGAGACCTCGTTATGGGAAAGAAAATGAAATTGGGACTACACACCTATACTTTGCATCTTTGGGGACTCGGTCAAAACTGGGGTATGATAGCGGAACCGCGTCCAAAGGAGATGAATTTGATTCAGCTGATGGATAGAGCTGTGGAATGGGGGCTGGACGGGCTTCATATTACCGGCTGTGATTTGGAAACCAAAGACGATCAGCGTTTGAAAGAAGTCAAGGAAGCCGCTGAAGCCCGAGGTCTCTATCTGGAATATAATTTCTCGTTGGATGAAGAGTTTGATCCCCGTTTGAGCGACAGCGTGGAGGAAGGTATCCATATCGCTGAAAAGATAGGTGCGGATTTGGGCAAGATCAGTCTGGATATACGTCGCCCTCGTCCGCTTTATGGCAGCTGTTTTCATCCCGATGTTATGAAACAGCTTTGCGCTGTCTATGACGAGGTGAAGGCTGCGCTTCCCTTGCTGGAGAAGACCGGTATAAAGTTGGCTTTGGAGAATCATACTGAAACTTTTGCTGATGAGATTCTGTGGTTGATCGAAAGAATTAATCATTCGCTGGTGGGGGCTTGTGTTGATACGGTGAATTCCATGGGTGTTCTGGAGAACCCGGAAACAGCTGTGGCGAAATTGGCACCGTATGCCTTTTCAAATCATTTTTGCGATCACAAACTTGATCGTGATCAGTTCGGTATTCGGTTTCATGGTGTCGCACTTGGTGATGGAGATATCGATTGTTTCAAGACCTATAACACCATAAAAGAGTTGTCTCCGACAGACCGTATCACTTTCGAAATCGAATGGGATATGGGGGAAGATTCTCTTGAGGTCGCACGAGAAAAAGAATTGGATGCCTGCATCAGAAGTATTAAGTACGCCCGTGAAGTTCTCAATATAGGAGCGTAAGAAGATTAACGCCTCTTCGGGAGAAAGCTTTTCGGAGGGGGGTAAGTGCTCATGAATGCTGACGGCGTCATTGTACGCTATAAAAAAGGGGACGTTCTTCAGAACGTCCCCTTGTGTTTCATTGTATGGAGAGTTGGTTACTTAACCTTGCCAGCCTTCCATGCTTCGAGCAGCTTGTCGTAATCGACAGTTTCACCCTTGGGCTTTTCGTTGGCGAGCTTGGCCTTGGGGGAACCCGGCTTGTTCAGCCAGTAGGATTCTTCGCGGGGCTTGTTCAGCTTGGGACCGCAATCACCGAGGATGCCTGCACGTTCGAGGCGCATGAGAATCTTGTCCTGTTCCTTGGCGAGGTTGTCCATGGCGGTGTCGACGGTGACTTCACCGGCAACAGCTTCACCGATGTTCTGCCACCAGAGCTGAGACAGCTTCGGGTAATCAGGAACGTTGGTGCCGGTAGGCGTCCATGCGACGCGGGCCGGGCTGCGATAGAATTCCACCAGACCGCCCAGCTTGGGAGCGCGTTCGGTGAAAGACTTGTCGTGGATGTCAGAGTTACGGATGGGGGTCAGACCAACGTGGGTTTTCTTCAGGGACGTGGTCTTGGCGACGCAGAACTGTGCGAACAGCCATGCAGCCTGACGACGTTTGATCGGAGTGGATTTCAGCAGGGTCCAGGAACCGCAGTCCTGATAACCGAGTTTCTGGCCTTCTTCCCAGTATGGGCCATGCGGGGACGGAGCCATACGCCATTTGGGTGTACCATCAGCGTTGACGACCGGAGTCCCTTCCTGAACCATGGAAGCGGTAAAGGCGGTGTACCAGAATATCTGCTGGGCAACGTTACCCTTGGCAAGGCTGGGGAGAGACTGATAGAAGTCCATGCCCAAAGCGCCCGGAGGGGCGTACTTACGCAGCCAGTCCATGTATTTGCGCAGAGCATACTTGGCAGCGGGGCCGTTGGTGGCGCCACCACGGGCAACAGAAGAACCGACAGGACGGCAACCTTCTACACGGATGCCCCATTCGTCGACGGGCTTACCATTGGGAATACCCTTGTCGCCAGCACCGGCCATGGACAGCCATGCGTCTGTGAAACGCCAGCCGAGGTCCGGGGCTTTCTTACCGTAATCCATGTGGCCGTAAATGGCCTTGCCGTTGATTTCACGGACATCTTCACTGAAGAATTCAGCGATATCTTCGTAAGCGGACCAGTTGACCGGGACGCCCAGATCATAGCCGTATTTGGCTTTGAATGCCTTTTTCAGCTCAGGTTTTTGGAACCAATCGTAGCGGAACCAGTACAGGTTTGCGAACTGTTGGTCAGGCAGCTGATAGAGCTTGCCGTCAGGACCGGTGGTAAAGGATTTACCCATGAAATCATCGATATCAAGGGTAGGCAGAGTGACGGATTTACCTTCGTTTTCCATCCAGTCGGTCAGGTTGACCACGTGGCCGGAACGGAAGTGGGTACCGATCAGATCGGAGTCGTTGATGTAGGCATCAAAGACGTTTTCGCCTGATTGGAATTGGACCTGGAGTTTTTCAATGACGTCACCTTCCTGAATCAAGTCATGTGTGACCTTGATACCGGTGATTTCATAGAAAGCCTTGGCAAGTACTTTGGATTCGTACTCGTGTGTGGGGATAGTCTCAGAGACAACTTTGATTTCCATGCCTTTGAAGGGGGCGGCGGCTTTGATAAACCACTGCATTTCCTTCATCTGTTCCTCTTTTGTCAAAGTGGATGGCTGGAACTCGTTGTCGATCCATTTTTTGGCAGCCTTGCTGTCGGCAAAACCGACACTTGCGAGGCTGAGGCATGCTACTGTGAGCACGCCTGTCATCAATAAACGCCGCAACTTCATACGTACCTCCGTATGCTGATTAAAATAACACCTCTACCTCTAGTACCTCTTCACAACCGTAGGCTCTCTCAATACGGGCTTGGTAATGTGTCGTGTGTCGGGGTTATCCCCAACGCATGACCACAATGAGAAAACACACGGATATTACCGTTGCAATCCAAACGCTGAAATCAGTCAGTCCAATCCATGATAAATGTATATATGCGCTGCCCAGCAGCCCGATGAAAAGGCGGTCTCCACGAGTTGTGGTCAGCGGCAGTACACCGCGTCTGGCCACACATGGAGAAACCACTTCCCATATTGTCATCCCGATGAGCATCAAGGCGATGACGCAAAAGAACCCAGCCGTGACCGGTGTCCATGCCATCCATTCCAGATTCATATCCGTATCCTTTTCTTAAACCCGGCCGAGGGCAAAACCCTTGGCGAGGTGGTTACGTACAAACCAGATGACCAGTGCGCCCGGGACAATGGTCAGGATTCCGGCGGCGGCCAGCAGGCCCCAGTCTAGTCCAGTGGCGCTTACTGTGCGCGTCATGGTTGCAGCAATAGGCTTGGCCGCAGTCGTTGTTAGTGTCCTAGCAAGGAGAAGCTCTACCCAGCTAAACATGAAACAGAAGAATGCGGTGACACCGATTCCTGCACGAATGAGCGGAACAAAGACCCGGAGGAAGAATCGTGGGAAGCTGTAGCCGTCAACGAAGGCTGTTTCATCAATTTCTCTTGGGACACCTGACATGAATCCTTCAAGAATCCATACCGAGAGCGGCACATTGAATAGGCAGTGCGCTAAGGCGACAGCGATGTGCGTATCGATCAGGTTGAATGTCGAATATAATTGGAAGAAAGGCAGCAGGAAGACCGCAGGTGGTGCCATGCGGTTGGTCAACAGCCAGAAGAACACCTGCGAATCTCCGATAAAATGGTATCGAGAGAAGGCGTATGCCGCAGGGAGGGCAACCAGTACTGAGATCACCGTGTTGATGGTCACATAAATGATAGAGTTGATGTACCCGGAGTACCATGACGGATCGGTAAAAATCTTCATGTAGTTGGTAAGAGTCGGGTCGCTTGGATACCATGCAAAGGCACCCATAATATCCGCATTGGTGCGAAGAGACATGTTGAGCATCCAGTAAATAGGGAGGAACAACAGTGCCAGATAGATGATTAGTCCGATGGTTCTTTTTTTAATTATCATGACTTTTCTCCTGTCCCGACTGCCTGAAGAGCTTGATAGAACAGCCAGCAGAACAACAGGATGATGAGGAAGTAGATCAACGAGAATGCCGCAGCCGGGCCGAGATCGAACTGACCGACAGCTATTTTGACGAGATAGATAGACAGGAATGTTGTGGAGTTACCGGGCCCGCCGCCGGTGAGGACAAAGGGTTCTGCGTAAATCAGGAAGCTGTCCATGAACCGCAGCAGCAGAGCGATGGTCAGAACTCCACGCATTTTGGGGAGCTGAATAAAACGGAATATGGCCCAGGCCGAGGCACCGTCAATTTTGGCTGCTTGATAATATGCCTCGGGAATGGCCCGAAGCCCTGCGTAGGCCAGCAGGACAACAAGTGGCGTCCAGTGCCAGACTTCCATGAGCATGAGCGTTGTCCATGCGTCAAATGCGTGGGCTGTGTGGTCAAACGAAATTCCGGCTTCGTTGACGAGATAGCCGAATAGGCCGATATCCGGTCGGGTGAAAATGATCCAGATTGTTCCGATAACGTTCCAGGGAATCAACAACGGCAGGGCCAGAATGACCAGACACGCGGAAGCTGCCCATCCCTTTTTGGGCATAGTCAATGCGATGGCGATACCAAGGGGCATTTCAATCAGCAGGACAAGGCCCGAAAATGCCAACTGCCGCCACAAAGCGTCATGGAGTCGTCCATCTTGTAGAATTTCCTTGAACCATTCGACGCCAACGAAGAGTCGTTGTCCTGGCCCGAAAATGTCCTGCACTGAATAGTTGACAACGGTCATCAACGGAATGATCGCACTGAAAGCTACGATGATAAAGACCGGGAGAATGAAAAACCATGCTTTATTATTGTTCCATTTATTCACAGTTGCCTCCCATTATTTAACCAGTCTTTCGTCGCAGTAAATCTTTGTCTTTTCCGGTGGGAAGGTCAGCCAGCACGTGCCATTCGGGATGTTCCGGTTGTCCTTGATTCTGGCTTTAATATCATTGTCACCGAATCGAGCAGTGATAATACGGCAAAATCCCTGGTCTTCAATGCCGATAACCTGAGCGGCAATACTGTTTTCAACTTCCGTGTCGTGAATTCCAACGTACATGGGACGAATGCCTATTTTGAGTTTGCCGCCTTGTTGAGTGGCTTTTTCGGCGTAGGAAGGAATCAGGGGGATGGCAACGTCGTCGACCAGAGCCCTGTTGTCGGTCACTGTACATTCAAGAAAGTTCATGCCTGGACTACCGATGAAATAGCCGACGAATGTGTGATCCGGACTTTCGAAAAGTTCTTCCGGTGTACCTGTCTGGACGATTTCACCTTCGTACATGACCACGATCTGATCTGCGAAGGTCATTGCCTCCACTTGATCGTGGGTAACGTAGATCATGGTCAGTTTGAATTCTTTGTGGATTTCTTTGAGCTTGCGACGAAGATCCCATTTGAGATGCGGATCGATGACGGTGAGCGGCTCATCAAAAAGAATGGCTGCGACATCGCTTCTGACCAGTCCTCGGCCAAGGGAAATTTTCTGTTTTGCGTCAGCGGAAAGTCCTGCGGCACGTTTGTGCAGGTCCTGTTTCAGGTCGAGGGCCTCGGCGATTTCGTCAACGCGCTTGTTGATGTCCGCCTTGGGTACGCCTCTGTTTTTCAGGGGAAATGCGAGGTTCTGATACACTGTCATTGTATCGTATAGGACAGGGAACTGGAAGACTTGGGCAATATTCCGTTGTTCAGGCTGCAAGGCGGATACGTCTTCTCCATCATAGAGGATGCTGCCGTGCGACGGTTTCAGCAATCCGGATATGATATTCAGCATCGTGGTCTTGCCGCAACCTGATGGGCCGAGCAGGGCATAGGCACCTCCATCTTCCCAAACCGTGTGGATTCGCTTGAGCGCGAAGTCGTCTTCGTCCACCGGATCTGGGCGATAGCTATGCTTGATTTCCTTGAGTTCAATGCGCGCCATGAGATCTCCCGGCTAGTCAGTCTCTGGCGAGAGTAAAAGTTCTCCCGCCTTGTTGAATACATAAAAGGCACTCGGGTGGACATATATCGAGACCTGGCTTCCAGTTTTGTGAATGTGGACGCCGTCATCCTGAACGACGAGAGATTCGTCGCCGTGTTTGATGTGAACAAAGGTCTCTGACCCATTGATTTCCGATAAGGCCACTTCGCCAACGATACAAATGTGGTCGTCACTGTCACAGACCATGCTGAGTTGATTGGATCGAATGCCAAAAATGTAGTCGTCTTTAGGCAGGTCGGCCATTGTTGAGGCCTTCTGGAAGGTCAACCCATTGATCATTTCCACTGTGCCGTTATTGATCGATCCATTCATGAAGTTGATGGGCGGATCGCTGAAAACCTGGGCAACCTGAGTCGTGGCGGGATGCTGGTATACTTCAGCGGTTGGTCCTATTTGGAGGACTCGGCCTTCGTGCATGACAATGACGTTGCCACCAAGCATGAGGGCTTCGGTGGGTTCTGTAGTCGTGTAAACGACAACCGAATCACGTTTGATGAAGATTTTCTGTAACTCGTCTCGAAGTTCTTCTCTTAACTTGTAGTCGAGGTTGACGAGGGGTTCATCCAGAAGCAGAAGGTCGACGTTTTTTACCAATGCGCGGGCGATGGCCGTACGCTGTTGCTGCCCACCTGAAAGTTCTGCGGGGAGTCGGTCGAGAAGGTGTTCAATGTGCAGCATGGATGCCGCTTCCATAACACGTCTTTCAATTTCGGCCTTTTTTACGCCATGAATTTTTAAGGGAGAAGCAATGTTTTCGTAGATGGTCTGAGACGGGTAATTGATGAATTGTTGGTAAACCATGGCGATGCTACGTTTGCGAACGGTGACGCCTGTGACATCTTGGTCATCGGCGAAAACGGAGCCTGACGTGGGGCGATCAAGCCCTGCCATGATTCGGAGAAGCGAGGTTTTTCCCGCTAGCGTCCGTCCCAGAACCACGTAGCGAGAGCCCGAATCGAACTCCAGGTTGATCTCGTTGAGATGGACTTCCTGTCCAACCAATTTATTGATGCCTTTGAGCTGTAAACTCATAAATCGTACTCCCGGTGGTCTATTCCGGTCAAAATTTTCACAACATATTCACAATATGACGTAGCATTGTCAGTAAATGTTCGCAAGTGAAAACGATTTTTCCATGACTCCTGAGTTATTTACTTTTTTAAAAAATACCTGTTTGAACTACTCGGCAACATGGAGTTCGACGTCGTTGTGCTTCATTATTTCAACAAGTTCAGCCGGTGGCAGCTTGTTGGTGAACATGGCGTCAACTTCGCGGATATTGCCCAGTCTGACCATGGCGTTTCTACCGAATTTGGTGTGGTCCGTGACAAGAAAGACTTTGCGTGAATTTTCAATGATGGAGCGTGCGGCTGTGACCTCGCGATAATCGAAGTCGAGGAGTGTGCCATCTTTGTCTACACCGCTGATCCCGATGATGCCGTAGTCGACCTTGAATTGGCGTATGAAATCAATGGCTGCCTCTCCTACGATGCCGCAGTCCTTGTGTCGTACGATTCCGCCGGAGACGATGACTTCTATGTCTTTGTTTCCGCTTAATGTCTTGGCAACATTGAGATTGTTTGTGATGACACGGAGTTTGTCATGGTTAACCAAGACTTTTGCGACTTCTTCGGTGGTCGTTCCCATATTGATAAAGAGCGAAGATCTGGTGGGGATGTTTTGGGCAACCAGTTTGGCGATGACCTGTTTTTCCCGAAGGCAGAGAATTTTGCGATCCGTGTAGTCGACGTTTTCTGTGCTGAGTATGGGGCCGGCTCCCCCATGGTGTCTTTGAAGGAGTCCTTGATCGCAGAGAGTATTGATATCTCGACGGACAGTTTGCGGGGTGACATTGAACTTGGTGGCCAAGTCTCCAATGGCAATAAAGCCTCGTTCTCTGACAAGGTCGACAATTTGTTTGTGGCGTATTTGGACGGAGGCGTGTTTGCCGCCTTTGGTTGTGGAATTGCCTGAATCTTGATCCGACATAACTCTTCCTTAAATATGCAGTATGTTCAATTGTGAAAATAGATACTGGTGTTTTGTTGTTCGAAAGTGAAAAAAATAATGACGCAATCCCTATTTTTAGGTATGTTAGAGCTGCTTTTTTGCTTTGTTGCGTTTATAATTTTCTTTTTTACTCATAACAGTTTCATTTTTTTGCTACAAGAGAAAATCGAAAGTTGTCGTTTGAATGGTCCATTTTTACTGTTTGCAGTTATTTGGGCATAGGGAGCCGTCATTGTGAAATCATTTCAGACCAGAGTTCTTATATTAGGTGGGGGAGCCACCGGAACCGGTTTGGCCAGAGATTTGGCCCTGCGGGGTGTCTCGTGCCTTTTGGCGGAACGGCGAGATATAAACGCTGGTGCGTCCGGTGGTAATCATGGACTTCTGCACAGCGGTGCACGGTATGTTGCCTCTGATATGGAAGCCGCTGTAGAGTGTCGGGAAGAAGGGGCCATCCTCAAGGCCGTTGCTCCTCAGTGTATTGAAGATACCGGTGGTCTTTTTGTTGCTGTAGAAGGTGATGATGAGCAGTATGTGGCTGACTTTGAGGGCATGTGCAAAAAGAGTCTTATTCCTGCTCGACAGCTTGATCTTGGTGAAGCCCGTGAGCTTGAACCGTTGCTTTCAGAAAAACTTATTTCCGCTTATGCCGTTGAAGACGGTGCTGTTGATCCGTTCATGTTGTCGCTCGACAATATGGCGCATGCAATGACTCATGGGGCTCAATCGATCAGAAATGCCAAGGTGGTTGGTTTTTCCATGGGCGATGGTCGAATCCAACGGGCCTTGTTTCTGGATGAAACTTCGGGCGAGTCCTTTGAGGTAGAAGCGGACCTTATAGTCAATGCGACTGGAGCGTGGGCGGGGCTTATCGCGGCCCTTGCCGGTGCTGAAATTCATATTTTGTATTCCTCCGGCAGTCTGCTCGTGACGCAGGATCGATTGACCAAACGTGTTATCAATCGACTGCGCAAGGCGTCGGATTCGGATATTCTTGTTCCCGGCGGAACCGTGTCTGTTTTGGGGACAACATCGGTGACCATCGACTCTCCTGATGATTGCCGCCCGACAGTGGCAGAGACAGACCAGATTATCGAAGATGCTCAGGCCATGATTCCGGTTTTGGCAACAACTCGCTATATCCGGGCCTATGCTGGTGTACGGCCCCTTGTCCTTTCGGGTGAGAGCGGCGATGCCCGGAGTGTCAGCCGAGGCTTTTCCCTTATCGATCATGCCCGTGACAATGTGGACAATTTTATTACCATCACTGGCGGTAAGCTGACGACATATCGACTCATGGCTGAAAAGACGGCGGATATGGTTTGCAGGAAACTCGGTGTGAAAGCCCCGTGTCTGACGCGAACCGAGTCGCTACCTGCTTCTACTATGGGGCGGTGGACCGAACCGGGGTTGGCTCCAAAATCGTGGGTACGGAATCGGGACGAGGACGATCTTATCTTGTGCGAGTGTGAGATGGTGTCACGCAATTCCATTGATTCCATCATTGAAAACATGCCCGGTATGCGTGGTAATTCCATGCTCAAGGCCATTGGCATGCGCAGTCGAGTAGGCAAGGGCCCGTGTCAGGGGGGCTTTTGTGGATTGCGGATTACGGGACATCTCTACGACCAAAGGCATGTGTCCAACGCACAGGGATTGAATGAACTCAAGACATTTGTCGGTCGACGATGGCGCGGTTTTTCACCTGTCTTGTGGGGACTCCCCATGGTGCAGGCAGACTTGCAGGAAGCTTTGTATTGCGGTGCGCTTGATATGGAACTTGATCATAACACGGACGATTTTACCTGCGAGGATGACGAATGACCAAAAATGACGACATATACGATGTCATGGTCATCGGAGCGGGCTTTGCCGGAATGGCTGCTGCTTTATTTGCTTCGGCACAGGGACTTAAGGTTGTTCAGACTGGAGCGACCGGGGGCATCGATTTTAGTACGGGTTTCATTGATCTTATGGGTGTGCATCCCATCGCAGAAGGGAAGCGGTGGAAGAATCCATGGTCGGCCATTGAAGCTGTGGTGCAAGACTGTCCGAATCATCCATATGGATTGCTTTCCTGCGATGAAATTTTCGAATCAGTGGCTTTATTTACCCGATTCCTCGCGGAACAAGGGCTGGAATACATAGGCCATACAGATCGTAATACCTGTTCCCTTACCCCGGCCGGGACAATCAAGCGAACATATCGTGTTCCCAAAACGGCATGGAATGGGTCCGTGGCTCTTGGGAAGAAGGCTCCTACGCTTATTGTTGATTTTTATGGACTCAAGGGATTCAGTGGTGTGCAACTTGTCGAGACGCAGAAGCACCATTGGCCGGAGTTGAAAACCGTTCGGATACAGTTTCCTAGCGGTCGAGGTGAGTTGTATCCCGAGCATATGGCGTGGGCGTTGGCCGACCCGGCTGTTCAGGAAAAAATGATCGCCGCCATTATGCCCCATGCCGTTGATGTCGAGTATATTGGATTCCCTGCGGTCCTCGGTCTCAATGACCCTCAAAAAGTTGTGGATCATCTGGCAGCGTTGTCTGGGAAAAAGATATTTGAAATTCCGACAATGCCGCCATCCATTGCCGGTCCTCGTTTGCGTGCTGTTTTTGATCGCGGACTTCCCGCTCAGGGAGTTCGCACACATTCCCAAAAATTGGTGACGAGTGTGAAGGAACTGGACAGCGGTATGTTCGAGTTCTCAGTGGGCACTGGCGCAGCCATGCTCCCGGTGGTGGCAAAAAAAGCAATATTGGCCACCGGACGTTTTTTTGGCAAAGGGCTTCGTGCCGAGCGAAAGAAGCTTGTTGAGCCGGTGTTTGATCTTCCTGTTGTGCAGCCTGAAACACGTGAACAATGGCATGAACAGGATTTTTTTGCGCCGCAGGGGCATCCGGTGAACAGTGCGGGCATAGAGGTCGATGAAAGGCTGCGGCCCATCGGCCAATCAGGACGCCCTGCGTATGACAATCTTTATGCGGCAGGAGCCATTTTGGCTCATCATGATTGGATGCGTATGAAATGCGGAGCCGGACTTGCCATTGCCACGGCATACAAGGCTGTGAAGGAATTGATGCGATAACGGCGCACCCGATAGCGGGTAGGAAGGAAGGGGTATGATTTTTTTTGATATCGGCCTGACCTTGGCACTCACCATATGCGTGATCGGTATTATCTACCGTGTTGCCCGATGGCGCGGGGAATGGACTTTCCGCACGCCACAGCCTTCTTCCGGTTTTCTCTTGTGGATCGGTCGTGCAGTCAAAGCACTGATTCTTGATGTTGTGCTTTTGGCGCGAAGTGGCAGGACGAGCTTTTTACGCTGGGTGGCACATAGTCTTGTCTTTTTTGGTTTCATGGGGCTTCTTTTATTCCATGCCATGGACGAGACAGTCACGGCGGCTTTTTTCCCTTTCTATGAATCCACCCTTGATCCCTGGCAGTTCCTGCGCAACCTGTTTGGAGCCATGACGTTGGTCGGGCTTGTGCTCATGGTGTATCGCCGGGTGCATTCAACCAAACTTCGTTTGTTGACGCATTTTCAGGACTGGGCGGCATTGTTGATTCTCGGTTGTATTATCTTGTCGGGATTCTTTTTGGAGGCATCAAAGATCATGTCTCCAGCGGTTTTTGATCGGATGACCGATGAATATTTCGTTCCAGGAGAGGTCGGTGATTTGACGGCCTTGAAGGCCTATTGGGCCCATGAATACGGTGTTGTTTTTTCCGTGGAGTATCCCATGGATGAAGACATGCTCGAACTTGGGGCAAGTCTTGACGAAGACAGTTGTGTTGACTGCCATGCCAACACAGCCACCGCGTTTGTTTCTCGCCCATTGGCAACAGCCCTTACCCCGGCGGCCTTTGCCTTGAATATGAGCAGGGCGGATCAGGTCTTTTGGTATTTTCATGTCATATTTTGTTTCATAGTGTTGGCTGCCTTACCGTTTGGGAAATTTTTTCATCCTGTGTCCACGCCGATCAATCTGGTTGTGCGACAAGGGCGGCGGGATGATCTTGAAGAATTTCAGCCTTCTGCTGTATGTCGGAGCGTAGGCATGGATGCCTGCACCCGGTGTGGGGAGTGCAGTCTGCATTGCAGTGTGGCTCCGGCTTTTACGGTTCTGGGAAATCAAAATATACTCCCTTCGGAAAAACTTGCTTCCCTCAAGCAGTTTCAGACTGGTGAGCTCATATCTCAAGCCGGTCTGACCGTTTTTTCGGAAGGGAGTCGTATTTGTACGGAATGTCTGCGGTGCACGGATATCTGTCCGGCCGGAATCAATCTTCAGGATTTGTGGATTGCATCCAAAGCCCGGATAACCAAGCTGGCACCGAGTCCCAATGATCTGTTGCGAAATAAAACGGCAACTCAGCGAGCGCGAGTCTTTGATAATTTGTGCAAGTCTTCATCCATTTTGCCAGCCGTGACCGGACTTGCGGATGACTCCGCTTCCTATTGGGCCTGTGTGCAGTGCACTACCTGTACGAGTGTCTGTCCAGTGGTCGCGGTTTGCGAAGATCCATCACGCGATCTTGACCTTTTGCCACAACAGATCATGAATCTGCTGCGAATGGGACTCAAGGAAGAAACGCTTGGAGCACGTATGGTTTGGAGTTGTACGACCTGTTATAAATGTCAGGAGCATTGTCCACAGAATATCCGTGTGGCCGACGTCCTTTATGAACTGCGAAATACCGTTGCCGCCCGTGTGCGGGATGGCGGTGCCTGTTGCGAAGGAAACGGAGAATCTTTGTGAAGTACGCCTATTTCCCGGGGTGTAAAATCCCTCACCATCTTCCTGAATACGGTGCATCCGTTGAAGCCGTATGCAAAGCTTTAGCTATTGAACTGGTGCCGCTTGAATTCAACTGTTGCGGCTGGCCTGTGCGGCATGAAAATGAATTGGCTTCAATTTTTTCGGCGGTACGAAATTTTGCGGTTGCCGAAAAGGCAGGGTTGTCGATTTTTACTCCCTGTAAATGCTGTTTCGGTAATCTGAAATATGCCCAGTCCAGAATGGCGGAAGACGAAAAACTCTCAGCTCAGGTCGAATCCCTTTTAGTTCAAGATGGTTTGGCGTTACCCAAGTCCATGGATGTTTTTCATATGTTGACAATTCTTGACGAACAGGTCGGGGCCGAAATCCTCTACCGACGGACCGCAAATCCTTTGGAGGGAGTGAAGGTGGCTTGCCATTATGGTTGTCATGCACTTCGTCCGGGGAATGTCACTGGGTTTGATGACCCCATGGCCCCGACCGTGTTCGAAAGAATCATGCAGGCCATTGGAGCAGAGCCTGTTGATTGGGATTTACGATTGGAGTGTTGTGGATATCCCTTGCGTGGGCGTGATGACACTATTTCCGAAGCCCTGATGCGTAAGAAACTTGAGGATGCGGCTTCGGTTGGTGCGGATGTCGTGGCCACAGCCTGTACATATTGTCAGCTTCAGTTTGATAAGGAGCGTGACGGGCTTCCGTATAGTGATCCGCTTCGGAAGGCACCGCCTGCTGTGCTCGTTAGTCAGTTGATAGGCATTGCCTTAGGATTGGAGGCGAATGCGCTTGGACTGGAGAGGAATTGTCTTCCTTGGCAGGCACCTGGTTTTTAAGGATGTATCTTTATGGTATAGACGCAATCATCATCATGAATGTCACGTTTGGGATTGAATAAGGAGAGCGACATGGCGAAATATATCGGAGCCGTTGATTCCGGGACCACGAGCAGCAGATTTATTATTTTTGACGAACGTGGCCGTATTGTCGGTCTTGATCAGAAAGAACATGAACAGATTTATCCCAAACCGGGATGGGTCGAACATAATCCCATGGAGATCTGGAACAATACGCAGGAAGTCATCAAGGGAGCCTTGACCAAGTCCGGTATCAAAGGATCGGAACTGGCTGCCATCGGTATCACTAACCAGCGTGAAACCACAATTGTATGGGATCGATACACCGGGAAACCTTTCTACAACGCCATTGTCTGGCAGTGCACCCGTACCCATAAAATTTGTAAGGAACTTACGGCCGATGGCGGTCAAGATCGTTTTCGCGAGAAGACCGGGTTGCCCATTGCAACATATTTTTCCGGCCCGAAAATCAAGTGGATTCTGGATAATATTCCTGAAGCACGTGCCGCTGCGGAAAAGGGTGATGCCATGTTCGGCACCATTGAAACATGGATTATCTGGTGGCTGACAGGCGGCCCAAGGGGCGGTGCTCATGTCACTGATGTTACCAACGCCAGCCGGACCATGCTCATGGATCTTAAGACGCTTGAGTGGGACGAGGAGATCATGAAAATCATGGGTATTCCTGCCGAGGGCCTTGCTCGCATTGTGCCGTCATCTGATCAGGCGACATGGGGACCGACATCGGAAAGTGGTCCTCTGGGCGCACGTGTTCCAGTTTGTGGCGCCGTGGGCGATCAGCAGGCTGCATTGGTCGGCCAGACGTGTTTTGCGCCGGGGCAGGCAAAGAATACTTATGGCACCGGCTGTTTTTTGCTCATGCACACAGGGCATAAGCCTATTCAGTCCAAGCACGGCTTGATCACGACACTCGCCTATCAGTTCAGCGGACGTAAACCGTCATATTGTCTTGAAGGTTCCATCGCCATTGCCGGTGCGTTGGTCCAATGGTTGCGAGATAATCTCCAGATGTTCGATTCCGCTCCCGAAGTTGAAGCATTGGCAAAAAAGGTGGAAGACACCGGTGGTATGTATATTGTCCCGGCTTTTTCGGGCCTGTATGCACCATACTGGCGACCTGATGCCCGGGGAGTCATGGTCGGCCTGACTCGATATATCAATCGTAACCATATTGCCCGTGCCGTTCTGGAGGCCACCGCCTATCAGACCAAGGACATTGTGGAAGCCATGAATAAGGATTCCGGCGTGGTCTTGGAAACCCTCAAGGCCGATGGTGGCATGGTTTACAATGAATTACTCATGCAGTTTCAGTCTGACATTCTGGATGTCCCGGTTGTTCGGCCCAAGGTGGCTGAGACTACTTGTCTCGGAGCAGCCTATGCAGCGGGTATCGCCGTTGGCTTCTGGTCTGGGCGTGAGGAGTTGTATAACAATTGGGAAGAAGACAAGACATGGCAGCCGGACATGGATGAGAAGGATCGGACCGAAGGATACAACGGGTGGAAAAAGGCTGTCGAACGCACGTATGATTGGGTTGATTAGGCCAAATATCTGAAATATGACAGAGCAAGGCGGTCGAGTGTGGCTGCCTTGTTTTTTTAGCGTGAGCGAGGCTCGAAATGCAGATGTACACGTCCCCGTCGAAACGAATTCCCCTGCTCGATATTGCCCGTTTTTTCGGTATGATATTGGTTTATTATGGCCATATTATTGAACGGATAATGTATCTCGAAAACCCAACTGCCACGGCCCAATATAAATTTATCTATTCATTCCACATGCCATTTTTCTTTCTTCTGGCCGGGTTTACCCTTGCACCGGAAAAGATGGTGCTACCCGTGGGGAAGTTCTTCAAAAAGGTGTTGGCTTCACGACTTGTTCCCTATTTTGTGTTTACCGTTGTATTGGCAATTTTGAGTCTGCTTTTTGTTGGTCATTTCGTGGTTATCGATCTGTCAACTGCAGACGGGTACCTCAAGGGGATAATCGCGACCCTGTTGGGTTTCCCTGTGTTCAACATTCCTCTTTGGTTTATGGCCTGTCTGGTTTCTGTTGAAATACTCCATTTTTTTGTCGGTCGATTTCTCAACAGTACGTTCAGGATTCTTGGTGCAGCCATTGCCTTTTATGTTGGGGGATACGCCTTGACCGCGACCATTCAGTTTATTCCCGGTCCCAACTTCTGGCTTATTCATGAAGCCTTGGTTGTGTATGCCTTTTATCTGGTAGGTGTCTTGTTCCGTCGCAACGGTATTATGCTTGGTAGACAGCCGCGGTGGCGACTTTTACTTGCGACCGCTGTGTGTCTGCTGATTGTGGTGTTTACCTATGATATGAACGAAGGACCATTCAGACTCTTTGACGCTGTTGTTATCGTCTTGTCAGGACATGGAAATATTTTACTTTTCCCGCTCACGGCGTTAGCTGGCAGTTTGATGATCCTTTTGCTTGCGCGAAGCTCAGGTGCCAACAAATTTCTGATGTTCATGGGAGAAAATGCTTTGATTCTTTTTTGTCTCAACGGCATTTTTTACCATTTTTTCAACGGGCCGTTTGCCGCATGGTTCGTTGCGGCATTCCCCGGTCACTGGATGGCAGTAACAGGCGCGGGAATGGCGTTTACCGTTGTTAGTCTGACATGTTGCGTTCCGTGTGTCTGGTTGCTCAACACCTATGTGCCGCAACTGGTCGGCAAGCCACGGCAGCAAGGGCCGCTTCTTCCGAGATTTTTGCGGTAATGCTTTAAAGTGCCAGAGTGAGAATTTCCGTTAGTTCGGTTTTGCTTAAGAGAACAGGATTCCCTTTCATACTGCTTGCAGCGGCGGCTTTGTCGGCCAGATCGCTGAAATGTATGGTCTCTATTCTCATGTCTTTGAGCGTGGGGATTCTTATGTCCGTACAGAGTTCCCGTACCCATTTGATGCCATCTTCCGGCGTTGCGTTGACGTTTCCGGTCAGTATGACGGCTGTTTCCGTATATGCATCAAGGCTCGGAGATTTCGGCTCACGTTCCCTGAGAGCGTTGATGTTGATTTCCATTACAGAAGGGAGCAGGGCTGCACATACAGCACCATGTGGTGCCTTGAATTCGCCGCCGATGGGAGCGGCAAAACCATGGACTGCGCCGAGTTTGGCATTGGACAATGCAATGCCGGAGAATAGGCTGGCAAGGGCCATGTCTTCACGGGCTGAACTGTTTGAACCATCGACATACGCGACACGCAATGAGCGGGCAGCGCGAAGCATCCCTTCGCGGCACAAGGCATCGGTCATGGGATTTGCCTTGTTGGAAACAAACGCTTCCATGAGTTGAGTCAGGGCATCCATGCCCGTGGCAGCGGTCAGGCTTGGCGGCATATCCTTGGTCAGTTCGGGGTCGACCACCGCAATATTCGGAATCATTTCCGATGAACGCATGCTGACTTTTACGCCATGTTGGGGTGAGAGAATGACGGCGTTAGATGTGACTTCCGAGCCGGTGCCTGACGTTGTGGGAATCGCGATGAGCGGGACAGGAATTTGAGTTAGTGGTTGTCCTTTTCCAATGACTTCAAGGTAATCAAGAAGGTCGGCGTGGTTGGTAAGAAGTGCGGCCAAAGCTTTCCCGGCGTCAAGCACACTCCCGCCGCCAACAGCCACAACGACATCACATCCGGCTTGGCGTGCAGCTACTGCATTTTGTGAGATTGTTTCTACATTCGGTTCGCCGGATATGGAGATGATATGTGGAGTAAGCCCTTTATTTTTCAGGCCGTCGATGGCCCATTGCACTCGTTTGGAGGAACTGCCGATAACAAGGCAGACTGAAGTCCCCAGCGTTGCAGCCAAGTCGGGAATATCTTTTGAGGAGTTGGGGCCGAAAATTATTCGTGGAGCGGTGGCGAATTCAAATTGCATGGGGTGATCCTTTGGAGTCGGTTCTGAAATGCTCATGCCGTTTTGAATATCATTTCGATTCAGTCCCTTCAAGCGGGGGGGGGCCTCCGGCGGGCCTACCGGCGGTCGCTTTCAGCGGGACCAGAGAACCTTTTAAAAAAGGTTCTCTGGACTCTCCAAAACTTTTTGTGTCGCTTCGCGAAGGCTGCGGCAATAAGAATTTGTTTTTTTATAATAACCTTCGCCGAAGGCGACATGGGATTCTTAAGGCCCTCGGCCTTAAGCCGTCGGAGACGAAATCACCCGTCTATCCCGCCAAAGGCGGTTCCCTCTAATACTCTTGCGAATCAAGATCAATGCCCAAAGCATCCCATTGTGCTGTGGCGTCAGCTTTGGCTTTTTCGATCATGTCATTCGACCATGGCTCGATGACGAGGGCTTCGGCGACGAGCTGCCAGAGGTATTTTACTTCGAATTCACAGTCGTCAAAATATTTTGGAATGCGTCGCATGATTTGGTCGCGACAATTGGAACACCCGACCACAACGACATTGGCACCGCTTTGCTTGATTTGTTCGTTTTTGTATCGAGCGTGCCATGCAGACTGGTCTTCGAAAGGCATAGGCCACATCCCGCCGCCGCCCCCGCAGCAATAGTTCTTTTCTCGGTTAGGCGTCAGTTCGACAAAATTATCCACGCATTGCTGAACGATCCAACGAGGCTCGTCAAAATAGCCTTTGCCGAAATTGCGCGCCAGTTCACGACCATGCTTGCAGGAGTCGTGAAACGTGAAGATTTTTCCGGCATGGGCCGACTTGTCGAGTTTGATCCGGCCAGTTTTGATCAGGTCCATGAGGTAGTCATAAAGATACATGAATCCGATTTCGTTGGCCGGGTCCTGTGCCGTGAGTTTTGTCATCCCCTTGCGGAACCCGTAAGACCCGCCGCCACAGTCGGGCATGATTAGAGACGTGATGTCGAATTCTTTCATGTAGGCGATTTTGCGGCGGGCTAACTCGGTGTTACCGGCGTCATTTCCGGTGAACAACGCCCAATCCACGGCTTCCCAATTTTCGGAGGGAACGGTCCAGTTTTCCTTGGCCGCGTAGAAAATCTTCCACCACCAATACTGGTCCTCGAAATCTCCATAGACTTCTTTGGAGTTTGGGAAAAAGAGGATGTCTGCGTCGTGCTTGTCCACCGGTACATGGAAACCGGGGAGTTCCTCGGCCAGTTCTTCGCCAAGTTCTGCCATGCCTTCCAGATAATCTTCTTTGGAAATACCGAGATTGTTGCCGGTCTCAAGGTTGTTGATCATGCCCTTGTGCAGGGAGCCGGGGACATCTTCACGCGGCCTGAGGCTTTTCAGATGAGCCATGATGGAGGTGATGTCGAGGCCTCCGGGGCATGTGCTTGTGCAACGGCCACAGCCGGTACACAACCATGGAAAATTGGAGTCGATGACTTCGTCGACCAAGCCGTTGGCAAGCATCCGCATGACCTTTCTGGCATCCAAGCCATCCAGCGCGGGTGCGCCAGTGGTAGGGCAGCCGTTGGCGCATGCTCCACAGACAAGGCAATTGGAGAAGTCGTAATTGTCAAGAAAGGTCAGTTTGTTGTTGGTGGTATGCGTACTTTGCATGACGGTATCCTGGGCGTTTAAGCCATACCCAGCCAAGGTGGCGGGCTATTTAACTGTGTTGAATGGATGTGTCGTGGAAGGACGTATCAGGACCATTCTGAGGTCGTCTGTCAGTGTTTGAGAATGCTTACTACATAAGAGTTCTGTGTAAGTCAAAGTCCTTGCATTGAGCTTATGGATTCTCCGTGTCCTAAAGATTTTGATGTTTTTTTATGACTCTTTTGTCGGGATGTGTGGGAAGCCATAAATGCATACTATTTTTTGTTTTCCAGCAAAGCTGGAATGATATATCTATTTCTCTTGATGTTTTCCGTTTTTTTTGGAAAACCGGCAGCCAAGAGTGATATGTTATTGTCTAACAATTCATAATAAAAGGAATTTTCTTTGTTTACGGTTGGTATGGTCTTTGTAACAGCTCGTTCATCATATTAACGAGAATGTTATCAAGAGGTATATCATGGTGAAGAGCGATGTTTTAGAAAAAGAAGTCTATCGGACAGTTGGTCAACATACATTTGAAGAGTTTATTGAGATGGCCAGTTTGTTTCATAATTATGCTGCACCCGGGCTGCTTATAGGCGGATATATGGTTGCCGAGGCCCAACAGTATATGCCGGAAGGAACACTGTATGAGGCTATTTCGGAAACATCATGGTGTTTGCCTGACGCCATTCAGATGATGACGCCATGCACGGTTGGCAACGGCTGGATGCGTGTCATGAACTTTGGACTGTACGCCATGAGTCTCTACGACAAGTTTACCAGAGAAGGTGTCAGGGTTTGGCTTGATCTTGAAAAAATTCCACATGATTCCGAAATTCGGACATGGTTCTTGAAGACCAAAGCAAAGCCGGATCAGGATTCTGAATTGCTTCGTCATCAAATAGGTATGGCCGGAGCTGACATTTTGTCTGTCGAAAAAATCACCTTGAATCGAAGCCTGTTGGTCAAGCGGAATAAGGGTAAAATCTCGGTGTGTTCTGTGTGTGGCGAGGCTTATCCTTCCGCCCATGGTCCGATATGTCGTTCATGTCGTGGGGAATCTCCCTACGAAGGGAATCTGAAAGCCGAGTCTACCATCTTGTACCCCCTCCCCAAACAGGTCCGCAAAATAGGCGCAGAAGGGGCGTTGGGTAAAAAAGCGGTTCATGACATGACCCAGATTATTCCCGGTACGGACAAGGGCGCGGCTTTCAGGAATGGACAGACCTTTGATGTCGGCGATCTTTGTCGACTTCAACAGATGGGGAAAAACAATGTTTTTGTGCAGGATGAGGAACTCGACGAACAATGGGTGCACGAAGATGACTGCGCGCGGAGTTTTGCCGAGGCCATGGCTGGAAAGGGCATCGCGCCAAGGGAAGATCCTCATGAGGGCAAAGTGACGCTTAAGGCGGAACATGATGGACTCTTGTTTGTTGATACCCACCGATTGAAGGCGTTTAATTTGGCACCGGGTGTCATGGCAGCGAGTAGGAAAGGGTGGACACTGGTTCGGAAAGGGGCTGAGATTGCAGGGACACGAGCCATTCCATTGTACATGCAGCGCGATCAGTTCGAGTGTGCGCAGGATGTGCTTACGGCTGGACCGATTTTTGAAGTCCTGCCTTTGAAGCAAGCAAAGGTTGGTATTCTGATTACAGGCAATGAGGTCTTTAACGGAACGATCGAAGACCGTTTTGAAGAGATTATTCGTGCCAAATTGACGGCCTTCAATTGCTCGGTATACAAGGCCGTATTGGTACCTGATGATCGTGAAGTCATTCGCGTCGCAGCCTTGGAAATGCTTGAAGGTGGATGCGATTTGATCATTACGACAGCCGGTCTTTCCGTGGACCCGGATGACGTGACTCGTCATGGACTGGTTGATGCCGGAGCTCATTCCCTGACATACGGTGCGCCGGTTCTTCCGGGGGCAATGACCTTGATCGGAAAAATCGGTTCTGCTCGGTTGCTTGGAGTTCCTGCTTGTGCCCTGTTTTTCCAACGGACAAGCCTCGACCTCTTGTTGCCTCGACTGTTGGCAGATGTAGATATTTCGCGAAATGATCTGGCGGAGATGGGCGAGGGCGGTATGTGCCTTGGATGTACCAATTGTACCTTCCCCAAGTGTCCGTTTGGTCGATAGGAAGATTGTACGACGTATGAAACGAGTATTCGGATTTATCCTGTGTGTCTGCATGGTTCTGGTGGCATTTTCCTGCACCCCGCTTGACGGGCAGACTCCACTCACGGCCGAAGAACAGGAATGGATTGAAAAAAACAAGGAGATACCACTCGGTGTCTCCTTGCACTATCCGCCGTATGAAGAGTTCGGTTTAAAGGGTGGATATCAAGGGTTGAGTGCTGATTATATCCGGTTAATCAATGAAAAAACGGGTCTCAAGTTTGTCCCGTTACGGTTTAGAAATCGGGATGAAGTCCTCGCAGGAATCAAGAGGGGCGAAATCTCTGTTGTCGCCGCTCTTGAAATGACGGATGAACGTCGTGATTTTCTCGATTTCACCCAGCCTTATGTGAATGTTCCGGCTGCTATAATAACCCGGAAGGAGTTCAAAGGAGAGCTTTCTCTTGAAAAGCTGGATGGCATGAGAATCGGCGTCACTGTTTCGCCGGAGTTTATCAGTTATTTGGAGAAATATTTTCCGGGAGATTATACCGTCGTCACCATGGCGGGCGGGTATATCGGGGGTTTGCGTTCTTTGGCGGTCGGTGATGTTGATGCCTTGATCTGTGATATGGCGCTTGCTTCCCGGTATATTGCCAATGCTCGTATCAGTAATCTGCGAATAGCCGGTATTTCCAGTTATACGATTGATTTGCGAATAGCCTCGCTCAAGAGTCAACCCATAGTCGGTCAGATTTTGAGGAAAGGTCTCGCGATGATTCTTCCCCATGAACGCAAGACCATTGAAGAAAAATGGTTGACCTTGCACTACCGACCAATCTGGGCCAGTTGGACATTCTGGCTGGGACTGTTGGGTGTACTTGGTCTGGTTTTGGGTGGTATTGTTCTGGTTTTGTTCTGGAACCGCAGTCTTAAACGCCAGGTGGCTCAAAGAACCATGGCCTTGAGTTCCATTAATAAGGTTTTGCTTGGAGCATTGGATTGTCACACTGAGCGAGAGGTCATGTTGCGTTGTTTGCAGGAAGCAAAGACGATGTCGTCAAGTGAACGGGCATTTCTTGGCGAGGTCGAGCAAACAGGGGCAATCAAGGTTCTGCTTGCCACGGAAGGTGGTGCAGACTGCCCTGAATGGGATTGCGCCGAGTTTGAAAGTGTCATTCTTGAAGGTGAGCAACTGGACCGTCTGGCTGGTGGCCACGTCGTGAATGTGTCTATTGGTGGAGACAGGAAAGGTCATCCTCATCTGATTGTGGTTCCGCTTCAGATTCTTGCGGGTACCAATATGAAAATCATTGCGGTTGCTCGTAGCGAAAATCGGTATGTATCCAATGAAGTCTTGATTTTGGCGGAAGTCTTGTTTGCTTTTGAAGAAGCTTTGCAGCGTAAACGGACCGAGATATCACTGCATGAAAAGGAACGGCAGCTTCAACGAGTCCAGCGCATGGAAGCTCTTGGGACGCTCGCTGGCGGTATTGCACACGATTTCAACAATATCCTTGGTGTCATTATTGCCAATGGTGAAATGATAGAAATGTTTCATATGGATGTTGATAAAACCATTCATCCAAAAATTCGGGCTATTCTTGCGGCAGCGTATCGAGGTCGTGATCTGGTGAATCAAATTTTGACTTTTACGAGAAAAAGTAACGATGAGGCCGCGGTATTGAATGTCGGTCCTATTCTTAAGGAAACCGTCAAATTCTTGCAATCCTCGCTGCCGGCTTCCATTACAATTGAATATACGATTGATTCGCCGGAATCGACGGTGCTTGTCGATCCTACACAGATGCATCAGGTTTTGATGAATTTATGCACTAACGCAGCCCATGCAATGGAAAGTATGGGCGGGACGCTTTCTCTCTCCCTGCGGTCCGGGCAGGTGAATCCTTCTCAGGTCGGGGCACAGACCCTTGAGCCGGGGTCGTATTTGATTCTCGAAGTGAGGGATACAGGAAGCGGTATCGAACCTGAGTTGATCGAGCGTCTTTTTGATCCGTTTTTTACCACCAAAGAACCGGGCAAGGGAACTGGGCTAGGACTTTCTGTTGTCCAGGGCATTGTGAAATCTTGGGGAGGCGAAGTGCTGGTAAAAAGCATCCATGGACGAGGCTCTCTTTTTCAGGTGTTCATCCCGGCTCGTAGCGAGAGTGGTGAACAGCCTGTGTTGTCGAGTGGCGGCGGAGAAATTTTTAAGGGGACTGGGAGTATTTTGTTTGTGGATGACGAAGAGGAACTGGTCAAATCCTGTTCTGAATTCCTTGCAAACCTTGGGTATAAGGTCCATGCGGAAACAGACAGTCGGGCTGCGTTGGAGTTGTTTAGCAGCGCTCCAGAGAAATTTGATCTTGTCATAACAGATTACAATATGCCTGGATTGAGTGGGGATGATCTTGCTCGGAAAATTCTTGAAGAAAAACCGACTGTTCCGATTATTGTTTGCAGTGGGTATAGTCAGAGCTTCGATGAGAGTACAGCTACGTCCCTCGGCATAACGGAATACCTCAAAAAACCAATCAGTCTGAAAATGCTGGCTTTGGCCGTGCGGAAATACTTGCGGCCCGATCTTGAAGACGAAACGCATGACTTCATGGAATAGGAGCTGATATATGGCCAAGGTACTGGTGATAGATGATGATCGCATGATTTGTGATGCGCTCATGGAGTTGATTCGAAATATTGGGCATGAGGCCGATTACGCATCAAGCGTCCAGGAAGGATTGGAAAAGAATCTGGCTGAAGAATTTGATGTGGTTTTTTTGGATATCAGACTTCCTGATGGCAACGGGTTGGATATTTTGCCACAACTCAGGGAGCTTCCCATTCCCCCTGAAGTCATTATCCTCACAGGTCTTGGTGACCCTGATGGAGCTGAGTTGGCCATACGCAACGGGGCGTGGGACTACTTGCAAAAACCTCTTTCTCCCAAGAAGATTTTGCTCCCGCTGCAACGGGTTCTCAAATATCGGGACACGTTACGTAACGAAGGGAATAATCAACCTCCTTTCAAGCGGTGTGGCATCGTCGGCAATGGGCCTGCCATCACTCATGCCTTGGAACGCTTGGGGGCGGCTGCGCATAGTGACGCCAGTCTTCTTCTGACTGGTGAAACCGGAACGGGTAAGGAACTGTTTGCGCGTGCTCTTCATGAAAACAGCAAGAGGAGTCGAGGTCCTTTCGTGATTGTCGACTGTGCTTCAATTCCGGCCAATCTGTTGGAAAGCACACTGTTCGGTCATGTCAAAGGGGCTTTTACCGGAGCGGATCGTTCAAGCTGTGGGTTGGTCCTTGAGGCGCATGGCGGCACTCTTTTTCTTGATGAAATAGGGGAAATGCCACTCCCCTTGCAGAAGAAACTGCTCAGGGTTTTGCAGGAACGCAAATATCGTCAGGTGGGCGGAAGTCAGGAAGTCAGCAGTAACTTCCGACTGGTCGCAGCCACGCATCGAGATTTGAATGAGATGGTCCAAAAGGGGCTTTTCCGCAATGACCTGCTGTATCGACTGGGGGCCATGACTATCAACCTTCCCGTGTTACGAGACCGTAAGGAGGATTTGGGCGAACTGACTCAGCATTTTGCACGGTATATCTGCGAGAAAAATGCAATTCCTCCCAAGACATTTTCTGATAATTTTATGGAAACTCTTGCCCGGTATGATTGGCCGGGCAACATTCGTGAGCTGGTCAACGTTCTTGAGAATGCAATGATTAGCGCCTACGGCCACACTGAATTATTCGCGAAGCATCTACCGGAGCGGACACGTATCGCGATGTTGAAACATGATCTTGTTTTGAACGAAGACTCATATACCAATACCGATTTTACCGAAACTCAAACAGAAGAGTGCGGTACTTTGCCTTCGTATAAAGAATACCGTGGGCATGTTTTGGAGCAGGCCGACAAGAGTTATTTTACCCGCTTGATGGAAGCTTCGTGTTGGGACATAGAACGTGCCTGTACAATCTCTGGATTGCGGAAAAGCCGGGTATACGATCAGCTCAAGCAGTACGGCATAGAGAAAGAATAGTTTTCCAGACTTTTCGGAGTGGGTTGTCCAAAAGTGTTGGCCTCTTTCCAGATACGTTGGAATTATCTCTTTTTTTATGTGCTCAAATTCACATAATATACTGTTTTTATTTATATTTTTCCATGGCACAGTTGTTGATATCAAAATTCCCATGATGTTAGATTCACTGTGCCCTCGCGCACAGTCAAACGAGTGAGGATAGTTATGGGTAAGAAGGAATCTGAGAAACCCCCTGTAGAAGGGCGGCTTGGAAGACGTAAATTCCTGAAATGGAGTGCCGCGCTGGGTGGGGTGACAGCCCTGTCGGGAACCGGTTTTTTTTATGGTCTTCGGTCTGTTGAGAGCGCTGAACCATTCGCCGATAAGGTTGTTTGGACATCCTGCAATGTGAATTGCGGCAGCCGATGTGCCTTGCGGGCTTTTGTAAAGGATGGCGTGGTCACCCGTGTCGAAACAGACGACAAGGGTGAAGATATTTATGGCGATCATCAGGTCCGTGCTTGTTTGCGCGGTCGTTCAATGCGCCACCGTATTTATGCGCCGGATCGTTTGAAGTACCCCATGAAGCGTGTGGGCAAACGTGGTGAAGGCAAGTTCGAGCGTATTTCCTGGGACGAGGCTTTGGATGGAATCGCAAAGAGTCTGGGCGATACTATTGAGAAGTGGGGCAACGAGTCCGTATATCTGAATTATGGCACCGGCAACCTTGGCGCAGTCATGTCCAAGTCCTGGCCGACTGGTTCCACTCCTGTTGCCCGCCTCATGAACTGTCTGGGCGGCTACCTCAATCAGTATGGAACGTATAGTGATGCACAGATCGACATGGCGTTGCCGTACACTTTTGGTAAGGGGTGGGTTCGTGGCAACCTCTTGTCTGACATCGTCAACAGCAAACTGGTGGTGTTGTTCGGCAACAACCCCGCAGCCACACGCATGAGCGGTGGCGGTCTTGTGCATGATGTGATTCAGGCCAGGAAAAAAGGGTATGCGCGGATTATTGTCGTTGATCCCCGTTTCACGGATACGGCCACAACACTGGCTGATGAATGGATTCCCATCCGTCCGGGCACCGATGCAGCGCTAGTTTGTGGTCTGGCCCATGTGATGATTTCCGAAAATCTGGTTGATAATGATTTCATCAAGCGGTGTACCGTCGGCTATGATGAAGATTCCATGCCTGAAGGCGTGCCTGCCGGTAATTCTTACAAGTCCTACATTCTGGGCACGGGCAAGGACGGTCAGGCAAAGACACCGGAATGGGCTTCGAAGATTACGGGTATTCCCGTTCGCCGTATTGTCCAGCTGGCCCGTGAAATTGGTCAGGCAGAGCCTTGCTATATCTCTCAAGGGTGGTCCGTACAACGTCAGGCCAACGGTGAAAACAACTGTCGTGCCATCAGCATGTTACCTATTCTTACAGGCAACGTGGGAGTGCAGGGCGGTAACACCGGCGCCCGTGAAAGTGGGTATGGAATCCCGTTTGCTCCTTTCCCGGTTCTTCAGAATCCGGTAAAGACATCCATATCCTGTTTTACCTGGACCGATGCCATTGAACGCGGCACGGAAATGACCGCAAAAAGAGATGGTGTGCAGGGACGTGATCGTCTGGAAGCACCTATCAAGTTTATCTGGAACTATGCTGGCAACTGTCTTGTAAATCAACATTCAGACAGCAATCGGACATCGGAAATTCTTGCTGACGACAGCAAGTGTGAAACCGTTGTGGTCGTTGATAACTTCATGACGCCAAGCGCTAAATTTGCTGATTATCTTCTTCCTGCGACTTCAAACCTTGAAGAGGATGATTTTGCTCCTCAAGGTTTTTCTTCGGAAATGGGCTACGTTATTTTTGCAGAAAAAGTCATTGAGCCACTTTTTGAAAGTCGTACCATTTTTGATATCTGTGCAGGTGTTGCCAAACGTCTGGGTGCGGAACAGAAATACACTGAGGGACGGACCCGTGCGCAATGGGTCGAATCTGTCTATCAGAAGTCCCGTGAAAAACTGCCCGAGCTTCCTGCCAAGCTTGAGGATGCCTTTGCCATGGGATTGTATAAGCGTGAAAAGCCCGGTTTGCCTCCGGTTCCTTACAAGGAATTTCGGGATGATCCTGAAGGCCATCCCTTGAGGAGTCCTTCAGGTAAATTGGAAATCTTTTCCAAGCAACTTTGGGATATCGCTCATGAATGGGAACTCGCCGAAGGCGATGTCATATCCGGTCTTCCGGAATACGCTCCCACTTGGGAAGGCGTTTCTGATCCTTTGAGAAAGGAATTTCCTCTGCAATTGATTGGTCATCATTATAAACAACGCACGCATTCCACCTACGGCAATGTGGACTGGCTGAAAAAAGTCGCGCCACAGGAACTCTGGATCAATCCCATGGATGCCGAAGAACGAGGCATTGTCCACGGCGGAAAGGTCAAGGTCTTCAACGCTCGAGGCGTGGTTTACACCATTGCCAAGGTCACACCCCGCATCATGCCAGGTGTTTTGACCCTGCCTGAGGGGGCATGGTTTGATCCGGGCAAGGATGGAGCCGACCACGGTGGCTGTGTAAACGTTCTGACGACACTTCGTCCTTCACCGTTGGCAAAGGGGAATCCCCAGCATACCAACCTTGTACAGGTCGAAAAGGCGTAAGGGAGACTGATTGATGTTAAAAAGACCTGCATTTTATTTTGATATGGAAGCATGCACGGGATGTAAAACGTGCATGATCGCCTGCATGGATAAGAATGATCTCCCTGATGGCGTTCTTTTCAGGCGTGTTACTGAGTATGCTGGCGGCGATTGGATGAAAGACAAAAACGGTGCATATGAACAGAACGTATTCGCCTATTACCTGTCTGTTTCGTGCAACCATTGCGAGAATCCCATCTGCGTTCGTTCATGTCCGACCACGGCCATGCACAAGGATGAAAATGGTATCGTCAGCGTCGATCACGACAAGTGTGTTGGCTGTCGTTATTGCGAATGGGGTTGTCCCTATTCTGCCCCACAGTATAATGCCAAAAAGGGCAAGATGGAAAAATGCGACTTCTGTCGTGATTATCTGGAGCAGGGCAAGCCACCGGCGTGTGTAGCTGCATGTCCCACTCGTGCTCTTGAGTTTGGAGAATATGAAGATCTGGTCGCCAAACATGGAGCGTCTCAAGTTGTCGCTCCGTTGCCTGACCCGTCTATCACATATCCCAACCTGATTGTTTCGGCCAACCGCAATGCGCAACCGGCTGGATCACGTCTTGGTACAATTCAAAATCCTGAGGAGGTGTAACAATGCTCTTTAATGAATGGAGTCTGGTCATTTTCACCATCCTCGTACAAACCGCAATTGGTATGTTGTTGGTGTCTGAAGTCGCGCGGGTTATTTCGCCGTCTTCTGTTAGCAAGAGCTTCTCGTGGCAGCTTCCGACAATCAGTCTGGTGACAGGTGCTTCCTTGTTGTTTTCCTTAGGACACCTTGGGACCCCTATGCACAGTGTCTATACGATACTCAACGCTGGTTCTTCATGGTTGAGTCGTGAGATCCTTGCCACCGGAGGCTTTTTTGTCTCGGTTGTGGCTTTGGCTGTCATTCGCATGAAATCGCCGGAAGCCAAGGCAACCGGAGTATCTGTGGCCGCCAGTATTCTGGGACTTGTCACTGTGTTCGTCATGTCCAGAGTATACATGCTGCAAACCGTACCCGTCTGGGACAGCATTTCAACCATGCTGGGTTTCTATGGCACCATGTTGATTCTTGGTTCCATTGCGGGCGGCGTACTGTTTGGTATCCAGACCAACAAGGGCGACGAGCTTAAAAAAGGCGATCATATCCGTATTGCTGGTGCATTCATTGTTGCAGCCATACTGGGGTTGGGATTGAAGTTTATCGGCATACCGCTTGATATGATTTCCCTTGATGCGACCAATAACCTGGGCGTTTCCGGTATTGATATACTGACATCGGGAGGAACATTCCTGTTCGTTGCCTGTGTCGCATTGACCTTTTTGGGAACGGCAGTGTTTGCATGGGGTATCTACAAGATCATTGCATCCAATGAAATGAGTGCCATGACCAATGTCAGCTTGTGCGCCTTCGGGCTTGTGCTTGCTGGTGAAATCGTCGGCAGGCTCATGTTCTACGGTACTTATCTTCGAATCGGACTGTAATATACAAATATGGCCCGAGGAATAATTCCCTCGGGCCTTTGGAAAATCATGGAAACATCAGATACATATTTTGCTGCGGCCATAGTATGCGCTTTTTTCGGCAGAGTCTTTTCGCACGACCCAGAAAAAGAATTCATTTCTCAGGTTCGTGATGAAAACCTTTTGGAAGAATGGCCGCTGGAAACATCCGTTGAAGATAAGGCCTCCCTTGACATGCTGATCTCCTGTATTGCCGAGCTTGATGAGCAGGGCATGGCCCTTTTGCAGGATGATTACACTGCGTTGTTTGTCATTCCTGATTCCGCTGTACCTGTGTGGGAGTCCGTCTGGACGACCAAGGAACGGCTCCTTTTTGGTGACCCTACATTTGCAGTACGTGAGGCGTACGCCCGTTACGGAGTTGTTGCGCCCAAGCTGAACAATGAACCGGACGATCATATCGGATTGGAGTTGGATTTCATGGCTCGTTTGTTCGCTTTGTCAGCAGATGCGATGGAGGCGGGCGATACTGTCAAAGCCGATGAGTGCGCTGAAGATGCCAAAGCTTTTTATCAAGATCACATTGGGAAATGGGCAAAGGAATGTCTGGCGGAAATCGAATCAAAATCGGTCACGGAGTATTACACCTCAATGGCCCGACTGTGCATGAGTCTGGTGGATTCTTTGCCCCGGATATTGGCTCAATAATTTTAGCTCGGTAAGCTGTATGCCGTACCAACCGGTTTTTACGGAAAGCACATGTCTCCGGTTTAAGGGGGGAGACTGCTCTTTGTGCGCCGATGTGTGTCCTTCAAAGGCAATTTCTCTTGCTGATATTCCGTGTTTTATCGGAGATATTTGTCTGGCATGTGGCGCCTGTGCTGCGGTTTGTCCTGTTGATGCGGTGACGCATAATGCAGCAGGGCGTCTCCTGAAAAAAATCACCTCTCTCTGTCCAACTGTTACCATTTCTGTGGGGTGTTTTGCCATCCCCTTTGCCCCTGAGGGAATGGTACAGTTGGATGGTTGCCTTTCTGCTCTCGGGATGGATGTCTTGGCAGTTATGGCTCTTGCTAATGTTGAAACCCTTCGATTTGTGCATGGCGATTGTGCGAGATGTACAAAAGGAGATCAATGTCGTCTGTTTGCCAGAAATCTGGATGCCTTTCGTCTGGCATGTCCTGCCGTTTCTGCAAAAATGCACTGTGTTGAGAAAAAGAGTTCTCGCCCAATGAGTGCAAACACCATGTCCCGACGAGGGTTGTTCAATCTGTTTGGTTCCCGGAAAGAGGCAGTGCCCTCTCAAGTGAAGGCTGATAAGTCGGTGCTTTTACAGACCCAGACGACTGGTTCCAAACGACTCCGGTTGCATACGGCATTTCGTTTGTTGTCGTGTGCAGAGCATGTGCCCGAACCCGTGCGAATTGCAGAGATGGAAGTTGTCCAGTCATGCACCGGGTGTGGGACTTGCTCCAGAGTTTGTCCGGTGAGTGCGCTGGACTTTATTGTCGAGAATAATGAGTTTTCAATCCGATTTACTGCATGGAAATGCGTTGATTGCAACCTGTGTGTCAAATCATGCCTTTCTGAAAGTATACAGCGTCGTCCAGCCGTTTCCGTATCATTGACGGATGAAAATCCTCGTATTCTGTATTCAGGCTCGTTTCAAACGTGTAAACGATGCAAGGCTGCGTCAACAACGTTGACCAATGGATATTGCACTGTTTGTGCGCATAAGCTGGGGGTATGATTTACTCGCTTTTTTTATCCTACCAAAGATGCTTCAAGGGCTTACGTTGATACCGTAAGCCCTTTTTTTATGGTGTTTTTTTGTTCCCATACACATCGGTTTTCCAAAGTCTCTGGAAAACTCTCCGCTCTTGGTGGAACTTTCCAGAAAAAACGTAAATATGAACAAGTTTATTCGAGTGTAACTTACTGGGATAGAAGGGACTTTTGTTCTTGTGCATTATGGTATCCATCTTGCTTTTGCGTTTGAGGATAAGTGAATCGACCATAACAGGAACGTAAAGGAGAGTTTGAATGGAAAAGGGATTCGGTGCCAGGATTGGCAAACGTCAGTGGCTCCTGCTTGCCGGAATATGTCTGGGAGGGGTGTTGCTTATTTCTGCCGCCGTAGGGGCCGGGTCAGAAGGCGATGAGAATGAAGGAAATGGTTTGTGTTTGTCCTGCCATGTCATGGAACAAACAGTGTATCCTGAGTTCAAAAAAACAAAACATTTTAACAATCCGTCAGGTGTTCGAGCCAAGTGCTCATCCTGCCATGTGCCGCAACCCCTGATACCCATGTTGGAAAGAAAGGCCGCATCGGTTTCCGAAATATTCAGTTGGATGGCTGGCACCATTGATACTCCTGAAAAATTTGAAGAAAATAGACTGAGACTTGCAAAAAGTGTGTGGGCTGATTTTAAAGAAAGCGATTCTCGCGAATGCAAATCCTGCCACAATGTCACTGCTTTTGATTTTACAGCTTTCAAGAAGCCGGAATCTGCTAAGACGATGCAAAAGGGCTTGCAGGATGGGCAGACGTGTATTGATTGCCATAAAGGTATTGCCCATACCATGCCGGACCTCTCTGCCGGATTTAGAATGTTGTATGAAGAAATCCAAAGTGAGGCCAAGAACGGCGACTTTGATGTCGAGGCAGTTTATCCAATCAGTGTCGCCAGTTGCTTTCTTGAAAAAGATGGCTCCAAAGCTGGCAGACTTCTTCCCCTTACCAAACTTGAAGTACTCGAAACATCCGGTGACTGGGCCAAAGTCCGTGTTCGTGGTTGGCAGCAGATCGGGGCTGAACGCGTCATTTGTGAAGCTCAGGGGCGGCGTGTTTTCGCGGCTGCCCTGAGTAAGAAAGTGCTCGATACAGTCAAAGTCGGAGAACCCATGGTTGACCCTGAAACCGGGCAATCATGGCGTAAGGCTGAATTCGACTGCTGGATAAAGGTTGGAGAATTCGTGGCTGATATTGACCGGTTGAACAACTACGGCAGTGAACTTCATGCGGCAACGTGTGGTGGATGCCATGCACAGACACCGGCCAGTCATTTTACGGCCAATCAGTGGATTGGCGGCATCAAATCGATGGGCAACAGAGTGTCATTGGACAAGAATAATTATCGGCTTTTGCTGAAATATCTCCAGATGAGAGCATCTGATGTCACCGGAGAGACTCATTCATAAAGAGGTTTTGTATGCTGAAAGAAGAAAAGAACACCATGATCAATAGGCCGTTGATTCTGACGTGGATCGCAACATTGTTTGCACGCGAACTCACTCTGGACGATGTCGAAAGTTACAGGAACGGCAAGGGCCGAGTACTTCTCGATACGATTGCAGGTGAGATCCCTGAGGCCGTTGAACTTGAACGTATGCGGTCTATTCTTCAGGGACCCGGAACATCCGAGGATACCGTGTTGGATTTGGCTGGTGCATTCTCGTGGCTTTTTCATGGAGTCGGGGGGCCAAAGGCTGCGCCTACGCATTGGCATGACTGGTCGGAGGAGTCCGACGGTTCGCAAATGAATTGTATTGATACCTGTGCGGAACTCATGTCCCGATGCGGACTTGGACCGGCTTTGGAAAGCGATGAGTCTGCTGATCACGTGAGCGTGCAGTTGGAGTTTCTTGGTTATCTGGAAGCGCGGTCAGCTTCTGACCCTGATGGGCCATGGAATGAATATCGTGATCAATTGGTGCGTGATCAAATCAATGCATGGCTTCCTTACTTTTTGACTGCCTGTGAACGCAATGATCGAAACGGTTTCTATGCCGCTTTGGCAAGTTTTACGCGAAGGGTCTTATCGGATTCTTTGACGGGCAGTGCAAATTCTACTCATGCAGCACACGCTGCCTAACTACACATTACGGAGGTAATTCTTGTGACACAATCGAATCAGAACAACAGACCAGGAATGTCGCGTCGTCAATTCCTCGGTTATTCCGCAGCCGCTGGTGTTGCGACATCGTTGTTGGGACCATCCATGCTCGGGACAGCCATGGCCGGAAGCCCTGAAATGAACGCAGGTTCCTGTGCTACTTTCTGGGGCATTTTCAAGCTTCAGGCTCAGAATGGCAAGATCGTGAAATCCGAACCTTTCGGCAAGGACAGCTCCGTCAACGAGATGACCACTAATATGCCGGGATACGTTCATTCTCCCGCTCGTATCAAGTACCCCATGGTACGCAAGGGCTTTCTCAAAGATGGTTACAAGTCTGATACTTCTGAACGAGGTAAAGGCGAGTTTGTTCGAGTCAGCTGGGATAAGGCCGGTGAGCTGATTGCCGACAACCTTTATCGTATAACCAAGGAGTATGGACAGGATTCCGTCTATTCCACTCCCAGTGGGTGGTACATGTTGGGTAAGGTTAACTCGGCAGGCGCCTGCATGAGCCGTCTTTCCAACTTGATGGGTGGTTTTGTCCGTGCCGTGGGTGATTATTCAACCGGTGCTTCGCAGGTCATCATGCCGTATGTTGTTGGTAATATGGAAGTCTATAGCCAGCAGACTTCATGGCCCGTGATCGTTGAAAATTCCGATGTGGTTGTCATCTGGGGCGGAAATCCGATGAACACGTTGCGCATCTCCTGGCCAGCTCCGACCCATAAGGGAATCGAGAGTTTTGAGGAGTTGAAGAAGCGCGGCAAGCGTCTCATTTTTATTGATCCGACCCGTAACGAATCCATTCAGGAATTGGGCGGCGAATGGATTGCTCCGCGTCCCAATACCGATGTCGCCATGATGTTGGGCATTGCGTATACGGTTCATGAAAAAGGACTGACAGACAAGTCGTTTATGGAAGAGTATACAAGCGGCTTCGACAAGTTCCTTCCTTATCTGCTTGGTGAATCCGATGGTCAGCCGAAAACACCTGAATGGGCAGAATCTGTCTGTGGTGTGCCCGCCAAAACAATGCGCGAGTTGGCTGAAGTTTTCGCCAAGAATCGTACTATTCTGATGAGTGGTTGGGGTATCCAGCGTGCCGACCACGGTGAGCAACCTCACTGGATGTTGGTAACTTTGGCGTGCATGCTCGGTCAGATCGGTCTGCCCGGTGGTGGCTTCAGTATTGGTCATCTGTATTCTAATCAGGGAACTCCGTTTGCAAACGCTCCGAGTGTCCCCGGTATGTCCGGCGGCAAGACGCCTGAAGGTGCTCCTACACCGATTCCCACCGCACGGAATATCGATATGCTGCTGAATCCCGGAAAAATTATTGATTATAATGGTCGCAAGGTGAAATATCCCGACATCAAGATGATTTACAACGGTTTTGCCAACTCCCATACCCGTCAGCCGCAACGTGAATCCGCTATCAGGGCATGGCAGAAACCCGAGTGCATTGTTGTTCATGAAATGTTCTGGACACCCACCGCACGGATGGCAGACATCGTGCTGCCTATCTCCACGCCAGCCGAGTGCATGGATATGACGACCAGTGAAGACGGACGTTTCCTGATTCCGTTGAAGCCAGCTATCAAGCCGCAGTACGAATCCAAGCCGACCTTTGATGCTTTTGCCTTTGTCGCAGGCAAGCTCGGTATTGGTTCTCAGTTCACCGAGGGCAAGAGTGGCGCACAATGGCTTGAATCCTTCTATAATCAGGCCATGGCTGATGCAAAACGTAAAGGTTTGACCATGCCTGCCTTCAAGGAGTTCTGGGACAAAGGTGAAATTCTTGAATTCAAGGTGCCCGAATCCGCCAAGACGTGGGTTCGTTATAATGAGTATCGCGAAGATCCGCTTCTTGAGCCGTTGGGAACGCCTTCCGGCAAGATCGAAATCTATTCCAACGCGATTGCCAAAATGGGGTATGATGACTGCAAGGCGTATCCTTCTTGGATTGAGCCGACCGAGTGGCTTGGATGCGAGAAGGCCAAGACCTATCCTTTGCATTTGATGACCTCTCACCCCAGACATCGCCTGCATTCGCAGATGAACCATGTGAAGGCACTCCGCAAACTGTACACTGTACAGGGACGCGAACCTGTGTGGATCAGCGTGGAAGACGCCAAGGCCCGTGGAATCAAGGATGGCGAGGTTGTACGCATCTTCAATGATCGTGGTGCCGTTTTGGCAGGAGCCATGGTAACTGACAACCTTCGTCAGGGAGTCGTTCGTCTTTGTGAAGGCGGTTGGTATGATCCCATCGAACCGGGAAAATCTGGGTCTATGTGCGCTTACGGTAGTGCCAATGTCCTGACTCTGGACAAGGGAAGCTCCAAGTTGGCGCAAGCAGTCAATGCCAACACCAGTCTGGTGCAGATTGAGAAATACAAGGGTAAACTGCCTGAAATAACTGTGTTTGATGCACCCAAGGGTACAATGTAACCGGTTTTCATTCAGTCGGTATCAAAGGCCTTCCTCGATTCCTCCTGAGGAGGGCCTTTTTCTCTGCTATGAAAATACACCCTTTTGAATGAAAAGATCTTTGGCTTGTAGCCGAAGGTCTTTTTTTCTCGTTGACTTATTTCTGCTTCGTAGGTGATAATAGTTACTTGGATAATAACCTTGTTAGCGAAGGAGAAAATATGAGTGAACGAACTGGAGTTATTACTTTTCAAGGGAATCCGTTGACCTTGGTTGGTCCTGAAATCAAAGTTGGGGACATTGCTCCTGATTTTACTGTTGCCGCCAATGATCTGTCTCCTGCCACTTTGGCCGATTATGCAGGTAAAGTGTTGATTATCGCAGCTGTGCCGTCATTGGATACTCCCGTGTGTGACATGGAGACCCGTCGTTTCAATACCGAGGCTGCAGCCCTTGGCGATGATGTTAAAATTCTGACTGTCAGCATGGATCTGCCGTTTGCACAGGCCCGTTGGTGCGGGGCAGCAGGAGTCGAAGCCGTCCAGACATTGTCTGACCATGCCGGCGCCTCCTTTGGTGAAAAGTGGGGGACGCTCATCAAGGAACTGCGCCTTTTGACCCGTGCGGTTTTCGTGGTCGGCAAGGATGGAAAGGTCGAATATGTCGAATATTTGAAGGAAATCACTGAAGAACCAGACTATGCGACAGCCCTTGAGGCCGCGCGAAAAGTTGTTGGCTAGCAGTTTTGTCTCATTAAAAAAAGTCCGCTTTTCTTGAGGGAAAGGTGGACTTTTTTTAATGTATACTTTTTTCACTTGTTCTGTCGCTCTGGACCTTGGTTCATGGCTGGGCTATATCGGAGCACATGTCACGACAGACCATTATATTGATCGAGGATGAGGTCGCCATCGCGGATGCTGTTTCGTTTGCATTGCAACAGGAAGACTTTCTTGTTCGACATTATACGCTTGGGCGGGAAGGGTTGGCTGATTACCATACACACGGGGCCGACCTGATTATTCTGGATGTCGGCCTGCCGGATATTAGCGGACTTGCTGTGTGTCGGGAACTACGGATTGAATCTCGTGTCCCGGTGATCTTCTTGACAGCCAAGAACGATGAGATCGACAGGGTGATGGGGTTGGAAATCGGTGGGGATGACTATGTAACCAAGCCATTCAGCCCGAGGGAGTTGGTCGCTCGCGTGCGGGCCATACTCCGTCGAACCAACGGGGAACCGATGGATGTCGTCACGCCTTTCGTCTCGACTTCAGATGCGCTTTTTCAAGTGAATGAAGAGAGTGGCGTTGTGATTTTTGCCGGGGTCGAGCTTTCATTGACCCGTCATGAATTTTTTGTCCTTGCGACTCTCCTTTCTCAGCCGGGGCGTGTGTTCAGTCGTTCTCAGATTATGGAGCAGGCATGGGAATCTCCTGAGACCAGTTTGGAGCGATCTGTTGATACCCACATAAAGTCATTGCGTGCCAAGTTGCGCGAGGTTCTTCCCGATGTTGACCCTATCGTCACCAAACGAGGCTTTGGGTATACCATTGAGGTGGACCAAACATGAGTTTGCGTCTGCGTCTGTTTATAGCCTTTGCCGTCATGGTTGGGTTGAGTCTGTTTTTTGTGCTCGATATTGTGACCGATGAACTCAAGCCAGCCATGCGTCAGTCCATGGAAGAAACACTCATTGATACCTCCATCATGCTCGCAGAGTTCGCGCGTGAAGACTTTCGTGAGGGAGTCTTCAAGGATGGGCATCTACTTGAGGCTCTTGATCGGTATACCAAAGCCAGTCCTGACGCACTCGTATGGGGTGTGCGCAAACAGAAAACCGACCACAGGATTTATGTCACTGATGCACGCGGCACGGTGCTTTACGATTCGGATGGAGGCAAGGCTGTTGGCCGAGATTATTCCCGGTGGAATGATGTTTATCTGACATTGCGGGGTAAATACGGGGCGCGTTCCACCCCCTCCGGTGAGGATGGAAAGTCGGTCATGTATGTGGCGGCACCAATTTATAATGATGCCAATAAACTGGTTGGTGTTTTGTCTGTTGGCAAGCCTACTGCCAGTATAGAACCGTATTTCATGAAGGCGCGGAACACTATTATTCAGGCGAGTGTCTCATTGTTTCTTGCCGCGCTTGTTGTTGCCCTGTTGTTGGCATGGTGGCACGGGCGAGATGTGACTCGGTTGGTTGCATATACCGATGATCGTGCTCGAGGACGGCAAACACGACAACCACGGCTTGGAGCGTCGGAGATGAAGCGCCTTGGTGCAGCCGTGGAAAAGATGCGCGTGGAATTGGAAGGCAAAGAATATGTGGAACAGTATGTTCATTCGTTGACCCATGAGTTGAAATCACCACTCACCGCCATTACCGGGGCCGTTGAAATTCTTGAATCACCCAATTTAAGTGATACGGATCGACAACGTTTTCTGCATCATATTGGCGCTGAAAACAGTCGTATGAGACAGATTATCGAGCGGTTGTTACTTTTGGCTTCTCTTGAGAAGCAGGAGGCTCTGAACAATCCTGCCGAAGTGGATATTGCAACGCAGTTGAACACTCTGCTTGAGGCCCACGAAGTGCGGTTGTCGGCGTCGAATATTACTCTTGAGCGCCAAATACCTGACTCTCTCCACTTGCAGGGAGAGGGCTTTCTCATCACTCAGGCATTGGATAATTTGTTGGGTAATGCTTTGGACTTTGTTACTCAAGGTGGAACCCTTTCGGTGTTGGCGTATAGTGAAAATACGGGTGCCGTTGTGGAAGTGACGAACTCCGGGGATCCCATCCCGGATTACGCCTTCGATAAGATTTTCAATCGATTTTACTCACTTCCCCGTCCATCAGGCGGCATAAAGAGTACAGGGCTGGGATTGCCTTTTATCCGCGAAGTGGCCGAGTTGCACGGCGGTAGCATCAAGCTTGAGAATATCGAAGGTGGGGTGCGTGCCATATTGCGTCTGGCCGTGTAAAATTCCATTCCACATCAAAAACACATATTCGCTTCACATTTATCCCACAAACCCGGTGCAGGGTCTCCTTGACGGTAACGAAATGAGAATTCGTCCACAAAAGGAGACGTTTGATGAAAGGGTATCTGGGGAAATTTCTTGTGATTACGGTCCTGTCTCTGTTGTGCCTTATTCCATTGAGCATGGTGGAAGGGGTGATTTATGAACGGGATCAATTGCACCGGGAAGTCGGGCATAAAATAGCATCGCAATATGCGGGATATCAGAGGTTGACTGCGCCGGTGCTGGTGGCAAATTATACAGTGGAAGAGGTCTCCTCCAGAGTTGTCATCGACGAGTTGACCAAGGAACAAAAGAAAGAAGAATTCAAGACCGAGAAGCGAGAGTATCTGTTTTTCGTACCGAAAAGTACAAGGGTTAAAGGTGTGCTGCGCCCCAATGCGCTGCAGCGAGGCATCTTTTCCATTCCGGTGTACACTTCCAAGATTCAGATTAATGGTACCTTTTCTGAAATCAAGTTGCCGCAAGTCGGTCAGGTGGTGGATGGAAGACCTGTAATAGCTGTTTCGTCCCTGACTCTTCTTATGCCTTTGAAGGAGCCTCGTGGCATTTCGACTCCGCCTTTATTGCAATTGAATGAGCGTACAATGGTCGTTCGTCCCAGTCATGAAAATCCGTTGATTAAGCAGTGGCCCACGGGGTTTTCGGCTTCGGTTGACCCCAGAACGGTGGAAGGACGCGCTTCCGTTTCTTTTTCCATGACACTTGATCTTCATGGTTCTCATGATTTGAGTTTTATTCCTTTGGGTGGTGAATACTCGGTAGATCTCCAATCCATTTGGCCGCATCCTCGATTTGATGGAGAGTATTTACCTGCTACCCGTGAGGTGACACGGACCGGCTTCAAGGCACATTGGTCTGTTACGGAATTCGCCAACAGTGCCGGGTTGGGTGGCAAGGAATTGTTGAGTTGGGATCGTCCGGCATTTGGCGTGGAATTGATAGATCCGGTGGATATTTATACTCAGTCTGAGCGGGCTGTGAAATATGGATTCCTGTTTATTTTGTTGACGTTGGAGTTTTTTCTTCTCTTTGAAGTCTTGCGGGGAATGCGAATTCATGTGGCCCAATATCTTTTTGTGGGGGCTGCTTTAACCATTTTTTATCTGCTGCTGATCTCTTTGGCTGAACATATTGGATTTGGTTTTGCCTATCTTGCGGCCAGTGTGGCGTGTGTGTCAGTGCTTACGGTGTATGTCCGCAGTATGGTCGGGAAAATGAAGGTTGCCATCGGATTTGGATGTGCCATTTCAGTTTTGTATGGTGCGCTTTATTTCATCTTGCTTTCGGAACAGTATGCATTGGTGCTTGGTTCCGGGCTGTTGTTCACGATATTGGCTGCGACGATGTTTTTGACCCGTAATGTAGATTGGTACGAACTGGAAGGCTCAGTGGATTATACGAAGATGTTTCGCAAAAAGAAGAAGGTTGAATAGATCGTTTATTGAATAGCAAAGCCCCTTGCCGAGTTGGCAAGGGGCTTTTTATTTTGGTCGCTATGAAATTGATTCCCTGCATCAGGCGTTCAGCGGAGTCAGGACAACTTCCTTGTTTTCGTTGAATTGCAGAGAATACGTTTTCCCATATTTTTCCAGAAAGTCTTCTTCTGCGGTGAACGGAACACCATTTATTTCAATTTGTACATCATCATCTTCATCCGGTTCGTCCATGCCCAGACCGAGCACTATTTTCGCGTGTCAGCCTCCGCCGACTTTGTATTCGCGCAGTCGAATACAGGTTTCTTCATCTTCGTCTTCAAGCATGGCCCGGAGCTTTTCAAGCATTTCTTCCGGGACGGTCAGTTCAAACATATCGTTACCCTCGTTGATTGTGGTTAGAATCTGACGGGCTTGAGCCCGTGTGTGGCAAATGTTCCAGTATGGTAGTTGATGATTTCATCATCGGCGTTCTCTGCCTTTTGCAGTGAGTCGGGGTGGAGAAGCAAATCGGCGCAGATGGCTGTCGCCGATTCCACGTAATCGAGACAGACTCCTTTGGAATCGGAATTTGGATCGCGGTCCTTGCTCAAATCCCGGCAACAGATGCTGCCGTATTGAGTCAAGAAACGATCATATAATGCCTTTGATGCCTTTCGAACTTCATCATCATCGGTGGGCAGGGGGCCTTTTCCGAGAATGAGACTTTGGGCCATGACCGCACCTGCCAATGCGCCGCAAACACATCCCGCATCGCCGATACCACCACAGAATCCTTTGGATATCGCAATGAGAATGTCTTGTGACAATCCGCCGTCGAATTCCCGGTTGATGACCGTGAGTACTGCCTCGGAGCAGCACATTGAGCCATTGCCGTATAATTCTCTGGCTGTCGTGCCGGATTGTATAATGAGGCGTGTATCTTGGGAGCGGGGTTTCATCGTGTGTCCTCTCTGATTGCCTATACAATCACGGTGTTGAGGCCGTGGTTTGCAAATCGTTCGAGAATGACATCCAGTTGTTCCGGCGTGTATTCGCCAGACATGCGGTAGGCCCACCCGAGAGCGGCGTATTTGTTGCGGCCAAAAGCGTGACACGGCATGACTTCGATTTCTGGGCTATCGAATTCTTTGAAGAATTCTGCCATGGCGGCGATATTTTCGTCTGAATCGTTCATCCCCGGCATCAGGGGCATGCGGAGGCGGACCTGTGTTTTTGAATTCAAGGCGGTTCGCAGATTGCGCAGAATTATTGTATTGTCTTGTCCTGTTAATTTTTTGTGCTGTTCAGGGTCCATGTGTTTGCAGTCAAACAAAAAAAGATCAGCCAATTCAATGGTTCTATCAAAGCGTTCAACGGGACAGAAACCGCAAGTATCCACGGTTACATGAAACCCTTCCTCATGTGCAGCACGTACCATATCCAAAAAGAATTCTCCGCCGGATGTTGGTTCTCCTCCGCCAAAGGTAACTCCGCCGTCAGAGTTTTCATAGAACAGAGCGTCTTTGCGCACGACATCCATGACGTCTTCAACGGTCATTTCCTTACCGGACATTTCACGGGCTTTGCTGGGGCAAACTTCGGCACATTTGCCACAGTCGGTACATTTTTCGAGGTCACGGCCGAATTTTTCGTCCATTGGCATGACGGCTCCGTTGGGGCAGATCTCCATGCAGGCTCCGCATCCGGTGCACAGTGATTCAAAAAACATCATCTGCGGGGAGGATTTTTGAGATTCCGGATTACTGCACCAGAGGCAGGAGAGCGGACAGCCTTTCAAAAAAACCGTGGTTCGTAACCCCGGGCCATCCTGAACAGACATTCGTTGGATATTGTAAACCATTCCCTGACTCATAAGTGTCTCCGCAGATAGTTGTTTTGAGTTTTACCATGGGGGCAGGCGTGTCCCCGTATTGAGTGTGTCGAAAAAGGGGGCAGGGTGGGGCCGATAGTGTGGAGGGCAACCCCACCCTGCGGAGTGCTTTACCCTTTAGGAGTTGTATTCCGTACGTTTGATGATTTCATTCTGTACGCCCATGTCCAAACGAGTGAAGTAGGCGCTGAAACCGGCAACGCGGACAACCAGATCTGAGTATTCTTTCGGGTTGACCTGCGCATCTTTCAGGGTCTTGGAATCCACGCAGTTGAACTGGATGTGGGAGCCGCCGAAGTCGCAGTATGTCTTGATTAGAGACACCAGTGTGCGTGCGCCCTGTGGGCCTTCCATGATAGAGGGAGAGAACTTCACGTTGAAGTGGTTTGCTCCGTAGCGGACTGTGTCGATGGCTTCTGCGCCGGACTTGATGAGAGCGGTGATGCCTTCATGGTCAGTACCGGGCATTGCGGAGACACTGCCGTCAGTCAGTGCGACACCAGCCTTGCGTCCGTTGGGCAGAGCGCCCATGAGTGCGCCGAAGTAGTTGTGGTAGGACAGGGAGTATGCGTCCAGCGGAGTGCGGTAGCCGAAGCAGTCCGGTCCTTGAGCATGGTGGATAGCATCAACATCTTTGTAGTACTGCTGCACAAAGCCTTCTACTTCAGGTTGGTCGTTGCCATGCTTGGGTGCTTCAAAACACATCTTGCGGATGTCTTCGCAGCCTTCGAAGTTTGATTTAATGGCGTCAAGCATCTCTTGCATGGTCAATTTCTTCGTATCGAAGACAAGATGCTTAATGGCGAGCAGGGAGTTCGCGGCATCAATACCAGCAGTCATGATGGGATTGACCTGCGGGAAACGGGTACCGCCGGCTTCTTCGCAGACACCCTTTTCGATGCAGCCGTCGTACATGGCGGAGCGGAAGACGCTCGGAACGACCTGAAGTCTGGCCATTTGGCTCAGATCAGAGTGCTTCCGAGAGATGTTGAAGAGATGGTCGAGCTGTTTCTTGTAGGCATCGTACACCTCGTCAAAGGATGTGAATTCGGCGGGATCGCCGGTCTCAACACCAACTTTCTTTTTGGTGACAGGGCATTTACCGTTGTTTAGCATGACTTCGACGATTTTTGCGAGGCAGGGCTGGTCTTCCTGAGTGATGAAGCTGCCCTTTCCGCAGATACCTGTGGAGACACAACCATAGTTACCGCAGTTTCTGGCGTCTTCCAGAGAGATGCCGCCTTCGTATTGACCGAAGCGGGAGAGGTTACGCTGAATAACTACGTTGTTGTTCAAAATCTGGGGCTGGCCGGAACCGCCGCGGATGCACTCTACAACTTTCTTCAGGTAAGAGTCTTTCATCTTGGGATGATAGAGCAGGGTCAGCGTGGGCTGAATGTTCTTCATTTTGACCTGAGTATCGAGCAGCATTTCTTCCAGCTCGGTGCTGGCATCGTTGCCGTCGGCATCCACACCACCGATGGTGATGCTCTGTCCTGTGTGGCCGGAAAGGGTGAGAGCGTATGAGTTGCCCTGATATTCAGCCAGTTCAAGGTGCTTGATCCATTGGAATTTGAGCAGAGTGGAAACCTGCTCACGTGTGAGGTTGCCTTCGTCGATGTCTTTTTTGAAGAAGGGGTACATGTACTGACCGTAACGACCGGGGGACGTTGCGCATGCCATCTGTTCGATTTCAATGGCCAGATGGATGAACCAGAAGGATTGGATGGCCTCGCGGAAGTTGCGGGCCGGGAATTCTGGGACGCGGCGGCAAATCTCAGCGATTTCCAACAGCTCTTTTTTGGTCTTGGGATCGCTTTCATCGGCAGCGGTCTTTTCGGCGAGGTCTGCATAGCGGTGAGAGTGGGCGATGACAGCTTCCAAGGTGACGAGCATTGACCGATACAGGTCGTGCTTTTCCTTGTTTTCCAATGTTGTGGGGCAGTCTTCAAAGCGCTTTTTTACATCATCAATGAGCCAGCGCAAACCCTTGTTCAGAGCCATGGGGTAGTCGGCGATACCGGAACCACTCGCGACACTGACATTTTCATAGTACATGCCAGCTTTGGCGTACGGCTTGGGGTTGATGCCGTACTTTTCTTTGAACAATTTGTTGTTCAGATCGATGCAGGTGCGGCCTTTCCACAGTTTGTAGGTCTTTTCCAGCAGTTCCTGTGTCTCGGCGGGAATCTTCATTTCGCCAAGAGAAGCCATTTTGGCCATCTGCATTTCTTCTTTGATCCAGGAAACGTTCCATTCGGGGTATGCATATACACCGGCTCGCACGCCAGTCAGTGTACCAACGATGGGGTTGCCGTCGAGGAAGATGTTCTTTTTGGTCAGAACGCGTTCAAATAATTTTGCGCGGATATAGAAAGTGGATTCTCCCTGATATTCTTTATAAACTTCATTCAGGAATTGCAGACGTTCAGGGTCCATTACCTGCGGAGCGTTCATCAGGAAGTTTTTGAGTTCTTTGACACGGTCTTCAGCGGTGTTCCAGTCGATGCCATATCCCATGGAGGGGGTAGCAGAGGATTCTGAATCTTTTATCATGGAAAGATTGGTCATTGATATCTCCTGTTTGTGTAAGATTTTCCCTGAAGAAAATTGAAAGCGGTGTTCGTTCGCTTGTTCTTTTTGTCACTAGCAGGAGGTGTGCCATGTGGTGATTTGTCTTTTAATTTGTATTTAAATATTTATTATAATGAAGTTTATTCTTATTTTAAGTTTTTTTTGAGATAGTGAAAAAAGTTTTTTTTTGTAAAAAAAACTTTCTTTTTTAATAAAAATTTTTCATTGGAGTCGCGGAAGCGCAGTTGTTGATATTTATATTTCCATTGCCCACACTAAATCTGAAGAGGTCGTGAGATATGTATTTTGACGAAAAAAAGTTCTTTAATGTCAGTCGTGAAAGCGTTTTGACACCTTCCATGAAAGCTATCTGGGATGATATGGGACTTGGGGTCGCCGTTGTAGATGCCAATGGCATTTGCGAATACATGAATCCCATACAGAGTCAGGTGGATGGCTTTGGTCGGATACCCGTGGTGGGACAGCACATAACAAGTCTGTATGTGCCGCACGAATTGGAGTGTATTCCCACCATGGAATGCCTGCAGAAGGGACAACCGCTTCTCAAGAAGAGTTATTTTTACAAGACGACTAATAATTATCTCGCCAGCACGGTTTCCGATTTTTTTCCGCTGTTTGATAACGGTAAAAAGGATGGTGTTATTGCCTTCACCATCTGGACAGGCACGACGTCATTGGTGAAGCGGCAAAAACGTTTTGCAAAGGCTGTTGCTCCAGGGAAAAGTTCTTATGAATATTATACGTTCGATAGTCTGGTCGGGAAAGATGATGCCCTGATTGAAGTGCTGAACGAAGCACGGACGGCAGCGCTGGCGCCGTCTCCGGTGATGATTTGGGGAGAAAGCGGCACGGGTAAGGAATTGTTTGCCCAGGCTATTCATGCCGCGAGTGATCGGTGCGACCATTCTCTTGTCCCGGTGAACTGTGCTGCCATCCCTGAAAATTTGTTGGAGGGTATTCTTTTTGGCACGGCCAAGGGCGCATATACTGATGCTGCTGACAAGCCGGGGCTTTTTGAAGAAGCCGATGGCGGAACATTGCTTCTTGATGAGTTGAATTCCATGCCCATGGGATTGCAAGCCAAACTCCTTCGAGTGCTCCAGGAAAAACGTGTGCGTCGGCTTGGGTCGCGTACAGAAATACCAGTGGACGTGCGAGTTATTAGTATTTTGAACGTCGATCCTCTCTACGCCGTGGAGCAGAATATATTGCGGCGAGATTTGTTTTATCGTCTTGCTGTAGTGGGGCTTGCCGTGCCGTCCTTGAGTCAACGTAAGCAGGATATTCCGTTGTTGGCGCGAACCTTCATTGACCGTTCCGAACAGCGAAAGGGAATGAGAGCGATCAGCATTGATGAAGATGTTCTTCGTATGTTTAGCGATTATGAATGGCCGGGAAATATCCGCGAGTTGCTGCATGTTATTGAGGGAAGTCTCGCTTTGATTGGAGATCGTCTTTCAATCGATTGGGGGTGCCTCCCGCGTCATTTTCGAGATGCTTGCAGAAATGCAGCCGCACCGCGAATTACCGAGCCTTTGCTCTCTGAATCTGGGGTGAAGCAGTCGGTGGAGAAGGCTTTTTATGATTATCATGCCGTTAAAAGGAGTAGTGTGATTCCACTCAAGGGGTGTGTGCAAGAGTATGAGGCAGAATGTATCCGTAATGTGTTGCGGGTAACAGGCGGTAATGTGGCCAAGGCCGCACGGATTATGGAGATCACAGGTGCTGGTTTACGGTACAAGATAAAGCAGCTCAATATTGAAGAAGAGGATTAGGCGGAAAGTGGGACAACGGCATGCGAGCAGGGGAGGTATAAGCCTCCCGCTACTCACGTATGTCTTTTTACAGCAATGAACGTCCCAAACAGACAACGCCTGCCAGTACAATGACGGCCATGAGAACGCGCCTGAATGTCTCGACATTGATATGTTTCACAACAGGGAATGCGCAGAATGTTCCCAAGATGGTGGCTGGAACTCCATACATGACATAGTCGAGTAATGCCGGTGTATACAAGTCGGCTGAAGCTTGTAGAGCGCAGGTCATGGTGCCTCTGATGACGAAGAATACGCCAAGGGTTCCCAGAAAGACCCGAGGTTTCCAGTTGACATATAGTCCATACGCTCCAATGGGCGGGCCATCGAATGAAATGGCTGTTCCCAATAAACCTGCTCCGAATCCAGCCGCTCCACCTCGTCCCCATGATTCCTTATGGATTTTTTTTACATGGAATGTTTGTTGCCAATAAACATAGTAGAGGAGCAAAGCGCCGACGGCTCCCTGTAAGATGGCACCTGAGACAAATTGAAGGATGAACAGCCCAATAATGGCTCCGGGAATGGACCCGACGAGCATGGGCCATAGAGCTGATACACGGCAATGGCGGAAATGCATGCATGCTATGCAGCCATCCATGATGACATTCAGGATACAACTGAGCGGGATGAGGTCATGCATGGGTATGAACATGGCGGCCACAGGGACTGCGACCATGGCTCCACCGATGCCACTGACGCCGGAAACAAAGCCACCGACAAACCATGCACAGAAAACCATGATGTATATTGGATCAGGCATCTGACGGTTTCCCTATCGCGTGTGAATGGTGTGCGGTCAGGTTCGATTCACAGTTTATTAGCGAGCCGTGTCCCAGTTTGACCATCAGGAGCTCATAGCGTTCCTGAACCAGATTTTGTTTTTCCTTTTGGGCGTTTTTCACGCAGATTTCATACGCATTCATGGTCGAAGTGGAGTAAGTCTCAAGCTCACAGCCGAGATAACGACAAAAGCTCTCATGGCCGTCGGGGTGGATTGTTTGGGGAAATTTTTGTGCGACTTCTTTGCGCCATGTGCTTTCTACAGCGACGATTTCCTTGATGCGTGGGTCTGTGCTGATGGACGGAATCAATTGGTCCATCAGCGCATATTTTTCGGTCATGAAGTTGCGTCCATATTCTTTCGCCCGTTGCAAGTCGTTGCGGTAGGAGCGGAGAAAGTCTTCCGAAAGAACTCCGTGAGTGATTTCACGCATGATGCGAAATGATTCAGGCCGCTCTTGGCACATAGAAGTGCCACCTTGATTTTTTACCGCAAGGAACATGTACAATTCGAGGTCTATGATTTCATTAATGAGGTTTTCGTGAGTATTTTCTGACATCGTTTTTCCTTATTCCCCGAAGTTATATGAGCATGATTGTGTGCGGGGGCGTTGGTCTGTTTGCTGTCTGTGTGTTGTGTTTCGATTTAACGCAAGTGCGATGTGGCAAGGAGAGAAAATCTCTTTGCGGCTTTATGAAAAAAAGAACGAGCATCGTTGTGCAAAGCTGATGCCGTTTTTGTTTTTTGATCTTCCGTGTCGTTGGAGTTTTATTGAAAATCTTTAACATACTGAAATTAATGAAAGATACAATATTTTTTTTATTGTATGTGATCTTTTCAATTTCATTTTTTTGCTGGTAGGTGTGTGGAAAAATATTTCGGAAAAGAAAAGATTTTTTTTCAAAAAGATATTTTTTTTTATTTTCGATGAGGAGTACTTAGGCGTGTGCTGCGAAATAGTTAATATTTTTAGGTGTCTAGATAGATGGTGAAGAATTTCACGTAGTGGCATTGTCTTTGCTTATACACAGCAAGCAATTTACAAATTTGCTTTTACCTGAAGATATTGAAAACGCGGAGGACCTGTTCGCCCCTCTGCAATGACACAAAGACCATGGGGTTCGCTCTGGATTTTCAGAGTTCATGGTCGCCAAGTGGCTGGACGTATTTGTCCTTACGTCTCATGGCAGAGGCGTTGCCAGCATCGAGAAGTGTGTTGGCAGCACCGCTCTGAATGCCTGTCTGTATTGATTTGATGATTGATACAGGCATCCACAAAGAACTCCTTAAATTGAAGAGAGTTGACATGTCTCAAGATAAACATTTGAAATTGGAAAAATCGCTTTCCCCGGCTCAAGTCTGGGCGTTGGCGCTTGGATCGATAGTCGGCTGGGGTTGCTTTGTGTTACCCGGCGATATGTTTTTGCCTCAAGCCGGTCCAATGGGAACCTTGATTGGTTTTTTGGTAGGTGCCTGTTTACTGTGCTTTGTCGCGGTCTGCTATAGTTATATGATCAAGTATGCCCCGGTTGCGGGTGGCGCTTTTGCGTATGCCTATGTCGGATTCGGTCCGACTGCGGCATTTATTTGTGGTTGGGCACTCGTGCTCGGATATATAGCCATTATTGGTATTGATATTGCCGCGCTCGCACTTATTTTTCGTTTTCTTTTCCCAGGCGTTTTTGAATTTGGCGCGTTATATTCCATTGCCGGATGGGAAGTTTATACGGGTGAGGCCCTCCTCATGTCTGGCGCGACCTTGCTGTTTGGTTGGCTGAATTATCGAGGTATCAGTTTTGCTGGTAAGTTGCAGGTCGTTCTCGCTTTCCTGCTTACCGTTGGTATCATTAGTCTGTTTTCTGGTGCGGCTTCATTGGAAACCGCCAGCATGAGCAATCTTGTTCCCTTGTTTGCAGAACACCGCTCTGTCCTTTCTTGTGTGCTGGTTATTTTTGCTATTTCTCCCTTTCTTTTTGTGGGGTTTGATACAGTACCGCAGGCGGCTGAGGAATTTTCTTTTGATCCTGCACGTGCCCGTAATATTATGATCATTGCCATTTTGTGTGGTGTCGTTCTCTACAGCCTTGTGACGCTTTCCGTTGCAATCGTTTTGCCGTACCCGGAAATGCTCGCAAAGATGGATGCCCTTCGTGCAAGTGGTGGCACCGCATGGGCAACGGGTGAAGCGGCCACCATGGCCTTCGGAAAGTTCGGTGCCATCGTGTTGGCCTGTGCTGTCATGGGCGCTGTTTGCACCGGTATCAACGGTTTTTATATTGCTACCTCCCGGCTGTTGCTCAGCATGGCTCGTGGTGGAATCCTGCCTTCTTGGTTCGGTGAAATTCATCCCAAGTACCGTTCACCCTACAAGGCCATTCTGTTTACCATCGTCATTGTCTTGCTGACGCCCTTTGCCGGTCGTGCTGTCGTTGTTTGGATCGTTGACATGAGTTCTGTGGGGACGGGTATTGGTTACCTTTTCACTTGTCTTGCTGCTCGTCGTGTCTTGCTTGGTAGTCCTGAGGTGACAGACAGAGCCACCCGCATGTTCTGCTGCGTTGTGGGTACGTTGACTGCTGTGATGTGCATTGTCCTGCTGCTTGTCCCCGGTTCTCCGGCCTCCATTGGTGTGGCTTCCCGCTGGTGCCTGGTGGCATGGGTTGGCATGGGCTTTTTCTTCTACTTCTCCAACAAGAGCGCATGGGCAAAGCTGCCTGAAGCGGATTTGCGGGCGCAGATTCTTGGTCGCCGAGATATCCCTGTGTTTTTCAAATCTCGTGAACCGCAGCCCGTGCTGCAGGAGCAAACACAGAGTTCCTCGGCTGAATAGCCAAGGTTTTTGTCCGACAGAGAATACTGTGAGTACGGATTCTCCTTTTGCCCCTGTCTGCAATATGCAGACAGGGGCTTTTCAATGGAGAAGACCGGTTATGGTATGGGGTTGAGAGGTGCTAACCGGTAATGGCCGCTTGAAAATGTTCAGCAATGCTAGGAGAGTTTTGGCCGATGATGACGAGAAAGCACTCATCCAGCGTTTGATCGGCGGGAGTCAGAGTGTGCGACCCCGGGACGTATTGGAATATTTCCGGTTCTTCTGCATCATGAAAACGAACGACGCCTTTGGCTCGGAGGACTTGATTGGAAAGTTTTGCCACGGATTGTTCGAACACGGTGCGGTCAAGAGGATCGCTTAAGTGAATCAATGAACTTTGGATATTGTCATCTTCATGTGTGGCATTGTGGCCCATGGGTGCCAATTGGGGTGTTGGACGGGTGAGCTTTTTTCTGAAATTTACCCCGTACAGCGTGGTGGACGGGATGTCTCCATGGGACATGAAGTACAGGTCGCCTGATGGATTGAGTTCGCGAAGAGTTTGTTTCAGGGAAATCAAAGCCTCGTCATCCACAAGATCGGTTTTGTTGACCAAAAGGATATCAGCCAGCCGGACCTGACTGCGTGCGACTTCGAATTCGGTCAGAGTGTGACTCGCACCGACTGCATCAATGACAGTTGTCACCGAGGCGAAGTCCAACATGTCGTCGAGGTCTGCCAGTTCAGAAAGCAGATTAGCTGGGTTGGCCAGTCCGGTTGTCTCCAGCACTACAAAATCCGGTTGGAATTCCGAAAGAATCCCAGAGAGAGCTGAGCGCAAACTGCCAGCGAGTGTGCAGCAGACACATCCCTCATCAACTTCGGTCACTGCATAACTTTGACCGAGAAGTTTTCCATCCAGTCCTTTCTGGCCGATTTCATTTTGAATGACCGCCACAAAGCCGTTTTTTGCCGCCTGATCTTCGATGAAACGGGTCAAGAAAGTTGTTTTGCCTGATCCGAGAAAACCGGTCAGAACGATCAGCCGAGGCCGATCCGTGATACCCATGGTGCGTTTGTCCAGACTGTTGGACGCTCCAGGTAGATCGGCGGACAGCCACGGGGCATCGGCGAATTCATCAGGTATGGAAGCTGGTGGAGACCATGCCAGTTCAGGTGTCCCGAGTTCCGGGTTGTTCGGGACAAGTGCGTTCCAGCCAAGGCCGAGACGCAGGTCTTGTGTGTTTGGTGCTGGTTCGCTGTGAATACCGGTTTCTTTGCCGTATGTTCGCTGCATTCCGGGGCGAGTTTGGCGGGTCAGCGATTGAGGTGCTGTTTCTAGGCAGTATGATGCGGATGCAGCCAGTGCATCGAATAAGGGCATGGCTGTTTTCCATGCTGGAAAATTTTGATCTTTTTCGCCTGGATTGACTGCTTGTATCAGCCCTGCCGGAGTTTCGAGTATGACTCCGTCCAATGCGATCACTGTATCGTTTTCCGGTGCAGTCAAAGTCAGGGCTACACCTGATTCTTCGGATAGAAAGAATGCTTCAAGGACACCAACGCCAAAAAGGGCGCAGAGGTCGGGGTATAGGGTGAATTCTCGAACACGATCAAGATAATCGTCCTGTTGTGCTGCGATTCCCGCTTGTACGCTGAAAGATTCGATCAGGTCTTCGTCCGGGGCGGGAAAGTAGACGATATGAAAAGTTGCCTGTCCCATGCTGTCGGTTTCACTGACATTCAGAAATTTTAGGCCGTAAACGCCTTGCATGCCTGTGACGCGTACGGTCAATCCGCCTTGCCCTTTGGCGCAGTCGCGGACACCACGCCAACCGAGACGGTGGCGAACGCCAGGAATGAAATTGGCTCGTGTCATCAGTGCGCGCGGAAGCTCCATTGCGGCTTGTGCCGGACTGGCCTGCAAGGCCGGAGGGAGCAGAGTGTTAAAGGGAGCAGACATGGGTTCTCCGGTTGTTTGCGGCCGCCCCGGGGGTGGGGCGGCCGCGAGTGATGGGTGGGGTTACCCGAAGGTAATGGTGTCCCCGTTGCCGAGGTATGCTTTATCTTTCGATCTGAACTTGGCGGTTCCTTCCACTACCGGATATCCGGCAGCGATGAACTTTTTGGCGCAGAGCACGCCGGTGCAATGATTGCAACCGATGCGCTCGAAGCCATAGTCGCCAAGTGAGATGACCAGATCGTCATACTTGGGATCCCAGTCATCAAAGGGCGAGATGTGCAATCCGCCGTAGATGCCGTGGCAATTGTCGTTTTCGTATTTGATCTCATTGTACGCGGTCTCGGCGAAACGGATGATGCCCTGATGGCAGCAACCCGTGACGCTGACAAGTCCTTTGTCCGCTACGTTGAAGTACAGGGATTGCTCTCCGTACACGCGGCAGATGATGGGGATGGCGAAGACATAGCTTGCCATGCCGGGGATGACCTTGTTCAGTCCATTTTTGACCGTGATGAGCTTGCCCGTGTGGCCGCAGTCCTTGATGTACTGCAATCCTTCCGGGTAGAAGCCCTCGGGGATATAAATTGTTATATCCGGGTCGTATTTCAAAGCGACAGGGAGTCCCCAGAAGTGATCGAAGTGCTCGTGGGAGAAGAACAGAGCTTCGATTTCCTTGTTCTCCAGCATCTTGTCGATGCCTTCCCGTTTGAAGCATTCGTCACACCATTTATAGGACCAGCCCACGTCGAGGAGGAATTTCCGCTTGTTACCGCTCATTTCCTCAACTTCTACCAGTGCTGCATAACCACCCGCATTTTCGGGATGCACGGAGTTGGCTTCGATGATGTCCCAAGCTTCTTCCAAACGGTTGGGCAGCAGGTGTTTGATTTTGGCGATACCTTCATCATACGATCCTTTTCCAAGCCCCTTGCCGTTGCCGAACGGGGGCCAGTTGTAGTCGTACTGGTTCACAAGCAGTCCACCTGCTCCCTTGATATCACCCATGAGAACACCGTTCTCGAACCAGCTTGTTTCCGAGATGTTCGTCACCTTGACGCTTCTACACATCCCGATGTCTGTCATTTTACGTTCTGTTTCAGGGAAGTATCCTTCACGCATGGGGGAGTATGAATACAAGCCCATGGCTCCAAGCAGGCCGACGCCCACACCGGTTGCGGCTCCCTTCAGGAAGTCGCGTCTTTTCATGTTGTCTGACATGCGATTCTCCTTTCCGGGCTATTTGCCGGGGATGATGTTGACGGCTGCATAGACAGAAGGCAATGCCCATACCGTGACGAAGTAGAAGATCACGCCCATGGCAACGCCTGCGCCGAGGCCTACACCGAATCTCGGAGTCCAGCGGACATCTTCAATGGCGGCTTTGTGCGCTTCATGATCAGCATCGATTTCTTCAGCGGTCTTGGGAACCATCTTCCAAGCCGGCCAGTTGTCCATGAACCAGTGGTGGACCAGCCAAATATTGACCAGCCAGATCATCGGAATCATGGGGAATTGTTGCGGATGAGAGAATCCCTTTTGGGTACCGAGGAACATGTGGGACGTCTTGTAGTAGACAATGTACAGCGCGATGGCGCCGATCAGAGTGACCACGGTGCGCAGGAGCACGTTGACGGGCATGGAATACTTCTTGGGCCAGTTGTCGCAGTAGAATGTGACGAATAGAGCCGGGACCAGGAAGAAGATAGCCATTTCACCGACATGCAGCCAACGCCAGTCAGGTGCGAATGCACGGCGGGTTCCTCGAATAGCTTCGCCCCAGGTCAGTTCCTGCGCGAAGTAGAGGAAGAAGTGCATGGCAAGGGCAATGCCGATGATGCCGAAGAAGCATGCAAAGCGACGAGCCCAGTCGTTTTTGATCAGGTTGAAGGGATAGCGTTCCCAGATGGTTTCCACCAGCCAGACAACCACGGTGCAGCACATGATCCATGAGACATGGAAGTTGCCGGATACGGTGTCCGCAAACTGTTCCCAATATGGCGGGGCGATGGAAGTGAAGTATTGCCATGGATGATACAGAATACCCATGTGCGGGTGCATGGTGACAAAGTAGACTATCATGGACAAGAAGAAGGTCAGTATAAGGATGGAGAATCCCTTGGCCGGCTGCTTCATCTTTTGCCACGGAGCCTCTTCAAAGGCGACCACCCATGCGGGCGAAAGCCAACTGGCAATGGCCGCGAACATGAGTACGGCCAGAGCCGAGTATTCGATTGCAAAGAAACTGGTAACGCCGGGGAGCTTTTCGAGCTGTTCCGGGTTGAAGTATGCAAGGCCGTAGTTGCCAAGCAGGCCTTCGAAAAAGCCCTTGATGAGCGCGACCAGAATAACCACCGAGATCGTGGTCAGGATTGCCCCTTTGACCAGTGGATGTGTGGTTTCAAGCCATTTGCGCTTAAATGGCCAGAAGTTAAAGATGTAGACCATCCAGATCATCATGATCAGCCACCAACGGCAGTACATGTACCCCACGTATGGGGTGTACATGCGCATGATGCCGCGCGGGTCTTGAAAAATCCACCATGTGAGATAGAAGATACCGAGCGTCAGTACCAAGCTGACCAGTGCAGGGACAGGCCCTGACCAGCGCTTGACTAGCTTGCGTTCTTCCAAGTAGCCTTCGCCAAACCGTTCCATTCTAGCCTCCTCTTGAGGGGTTCCGGGATATGGGCCCCACCCCATTTCCCCGGTTGTTCGGTTACCTCCCGGATTTTCCCGGACCGTGTGTTCCTGCCATGGCCTCATATACGGCCGTGAGCAGGGCTTCGCGGTCCGGTGAATCCGGGTCCAATCCTAATCGTTCTGCTTCCATAGAAAGCAATTCCGGGGGAAAGTCGCTTGCGATGGAATCCAACTCCATTTTCGGACGTTTTATGTCCATTGGCGTTGGTTGTTCTTCGCCCGTAGCCACGGCAGCTACACGCTGCCCAGCCTTGAAACTTCCCCTGAAAAGTTGTCTGCGTGTCATGTCCGCCATACTGTATTCCCTTCTTCCTGTTCCGCTTTTTCCCTGAGGGAACGGTACACCAGATCTGTCATGGGCACTTGTTCTCGTTCTTCGAGGATGTCGCACATTCTCAGAAAATAATTGGCAGTGATGGATCGTGCCCATTCCCCATCACGAGCTTGCAGTGCGTGCAGCAGTTTGATGTGGTCTGCGAATATTGCTTCACGCTCTTCGCGGCGCAGGGTAAAAAAAATGTTGTAGGTCGCCATGTCGGTGGAGCAGACCTGTTCGACCGTGCGCACCAGAAAATCGTTGCCCGTACCGACGGCTACAAGTCGGAAAAACGTCAGGCTTTCGTTCCAAACTCGTTCAGCCGATTTTTGAAAGATGGAACGGGATATGTTGACGCTGCATTGCTTGAGTTCTTCAAGATGACGTGCCCCGATATGATGGGCTGCATGTTCCGCCACTACGGGCAAGAGCATGAATGCCGCTTCAAGTTGGTCGGCCATGGCCTTCTCCGGGCTGAGATTGAGATCGAGTGGATTGTCGTGGGCGGGAGAAATGCCGACGCGAAGATAGCAGCCGCTTCCGGGACGGATGGAAACCAACCCTCGTGCTTCCAGCGAATGCAGAATACCGCGAAGTGTGTTTCGACTGACGTCAAGCAAACTCACAAGCCTGCGTTCCGGGGGGAGCCGGTCACCGGTCTTGAGTTCCATGTCTTGAATGATCTGACCGAGTTTTTTGAGAGCCAACTCTTTCTTTCTCATGTGACACTTGCCGCCTTTGCGCGTTTTTGTGCGCCTATTGGAGTTACCAATTAGCTGCCTGTACACATTGCAGCCAACAAAAATGTGTAAATTAGAACAAAAAGAACCAATTTATACTAATTACTAAACCAATAGGTGAATTGGTAGAACCAATCAAGTAAGAACGTGCTGCTTTTTGGTATGACCGATTTACAACGGTAGAGCCTCGCTCAATGATGATTTATTGAGCGAGGTCGTAAGGAGGCGTGAGAATTTGGAGGTGTTGGGTCTATTTTTTGCGCTTGGCTGCGATGGCATCATTCAACGGTGTGAGTATGGAGTCGAATGCCTTGGCATCAAAATCAACAAAGCGGTTGGGCTCGGTTGAGCAAAGAATTAGTACGGTCCGTAGAATGTTTTTCTCATAGTATGGTTTGGCATAATAGGAGCGAATGCCTCTCGGGATAAACAGTGCCCAGTCAATGGGCTTGATGCTGTCGAGGGTGTCGTCCACAACGAGATGGTCGATTTTGAAGCGTGCGATATCTTCGGCAATGGTTCCCTTGTAGGAGAATTTTTCGCCAGGGGTCATGTCCGCCAGAGGTGCACCAACACCGGTTACGACAACGGTCTTTCTGCGGGTTTGAATGTCGGAAAGCATGACGGCATTGCACCGCTTACCTATTTCGGACAGTTCAAGGACACGCCTGAGCATGTCGGAAATATTCGTGGCTTCATTGAATATTGCTTGTGTGTTTTCTGATTGTGTATTGGCCGTCTCTTTTTTCCCGATGTAAATAGGCAGTGCGGAAATACGGATCAGAGCGCTTTGTTTCCATGGTACCCATTGTAATTCCACGTTGGCTTTGAGGGGTTCTCCTTGTGTTGAACAGAGATCAAGCGTCCCGTTCCATGGGCGATTAGGCAAGTCCGGCAGAATTGATTCCATGATTTCGTCGTTTGTTTTGGGCGATATCTCTGTAAAATGGGGGAGCAGGCCATTCATGGCTCGCGGTAGAGCGAAAAGTTCACGTGCAGCCGCATTGGCCTGTTTGATTCTGAGTGACTGATGGTTCATCAGGATGACGGGAGTCGGTACATTATCAATGCGGAGCCGTGATTCGGCGTCGGTTTTCTGGATGTCTCGGATAACATCCACGGTGTCATCGACATCCAGAAGATACCCGTAATAATACCGTGGATCGGATGAGTTTACGGCGCCGGTTAGTTTGAGCCACATAATCCCGTCAGCCGGGGTGTGCACTCGAAAGACTGTCGCCATAGTTCGGCCTTCTCGCACGGCTTCAAAGAAAGCATCAAGGAGATGGACGTCTTCAGGTAGAAGCATTTGTTTTCGGAACGAGATGTTTTTTAGAAATAGACGGGCACTGTCTCCAAGTGGGTGCAGGGAGTAGTCGTTGAGGAATTCGATACGCGATCTGGCTATTTCTATTCGCCAGAGGAGAGCAGGGAAATCATCCACAAAACTTCGGAGGTCCTGCATGGGGATTGCGTGGTTGCTGGGGGCGGTTCCTGTGTTTGTATCGCGTGTCATAGTGCCTCCTGTTGACCTAGTAGCAATTACTGTATTTCATGTGCTTGGTCAACGGGGGGAGGTGGTGATTAACAATTGATGTATGCCTTTCAAAATGAATTTCAGCTGGTTGCATTGAGCGATATGCATTGTTTATTCTGTACTCAAGGCCTTAATCCTTTATAGAAAGAGGGTTGTTTGTAGGCTTTTGACAGTCAATCCTTTCAAGCTGCAGAGGCAAATATCGGCTTTAGTAAGCACCTGTCCCGGCGAGTTCGGATTATCGAAACCAACACAGCGCATACCTGCATTTTTAGCGGCCAATACGCCATGGGTTGAGTCTTCGATGACAATGCAGTCCGCAGGAGAAGCTCCGATTTTTTTAGCCGCCAACAGGAATATGTCCGGGGCGGGTTTGGCCTCCTTGACATCGTTGCCGCCCACGATCGTCGTGATGGTTGTGTTCAGACCTATGGCCGTCAATGTGGCTTCGATAACATCCGTTGTATTGGAAGAGGCCAAGGCAAAGGGGATGCTCTGTGCTTTTAGATCATTAAGCAGGGAGACTATGCCGGGAATGGGGAGCAATCCTTTGGTCGCACCGAGGAAAGTCTTGTAATGTTCCATCTTGGCATCAGACATTTCTTGTGGTGTTGCTTTGAGTTGATACTTTTCCTTCATGAATTGCCATTGGCTGACACTGGAAGTGCCAATGAGATGGCGGTATTCTTCTGGTGGACAGACGACGCCAAGTTCTGCGGCATACTCGATGAATATTTTTTCGTGGATAGGTTCGGAGTCGAAGAGAACACCGTCCATGTCAAAAAGGACTGCTCCAAGTTGTTTCATTGTATATTCTTTGACGTTTTGCGTCCGTTAGAAAAATTATCGGGCATGGTCACTCATCAAGGCTCATGCGTCAATGATCGATTGTTCGATGGAAGTATTGATGAGTTCCCGGTTCATATGGTTTTTTTTTGCTCAATCGTTTGTCATGAAAAGGTTTTATCTATCGTATTCGTATAGGATAAAAAATAATGACAATTGTATGGATCTTCGTTGAGAAGGGAGAGTTTTACTCATTACGGAACAAGGGGGCGGTGGTTATACATATGTCGTGATTATTTCCTATGGAGATATACGCTGACGTTTGGTACGAATATCGGGTGGAGTACCCAAAGGGTGTCTTTGGGGTGGGGAGAACCGTTGTGATGGGGGATCATGTCAAATTCAAAGACAGACGGCGCTAAAAAAGACGAGGAATTCAAGGTAAACCGCGAGCACTGGGCAGACCATTCCATTTATTATGGTGCCAGTGTGCATGTGAGTAAGATCTTTGAAGAGGAGAAGCTCAGTGGTCGTATCGTCGGTTTGAGCGAATATAACTATTTGATTCTCGAAATTCCGTTGGTTATCGGGCATCGGGCGCGTTATACTCCTGGGTCTACAGTCATCGTGAAGTTCGTGAATGAAGGGACTGTTTACGGATTTTATTCTGAAATACTTCAGGTTCATTACGATCCTGCCCCGATCATGTATCTCAAATATCCCAGTGAAGTTGAGTCCTTTGAATTCCGTGCATACAAGCGTTTCGCCGGTAGAACGCCTGCTCGCATGTTCAATGATGAAGCCCATTATTATTGTCTTATTGATGACATTAGTTCCGGAGGATGCAGCCTTTCCGTGCATCAGGCCAGTCTCAAGGATAAAGAACATATTTCCCTGGATGAAAAGGCCCAACTTGTTTTCAGCCTGTCTGGTCTCGGAGAGATTGAGCTTACGTGTGTAGTTAAAAGCATGTCGCAAGAAGACGATACACTTTGCTATGGCGTAGAATTTGATACCACCGGAGAATCTTTTGAGCAGATAAGGCAATACCTTGAAATGTTGTCACGTTGAATTGATATAAATTGTGCGGATAGAATGAGCTTGCGGCCATAGATTGGTTTCAGGCTTTTTTTTGTCAGGCACTGTGGAGGTATTGAATTTGCAATAACTTATGCTTACGGTATATTCACGTCAATTTGTTGAAAAGCTTTCGGTAGGATGATGATTAATTATATGGTCCGATCTAATTATCTGCATGAGGTGCAGCGCACCTTTGGCGGAACCGGTAACCTGGATGTCATGGGGTTCTTTACTCAGGCATTGTCGGTACTTGTGCCGATGATTTTGGTTATTATTTTATGGCGGTGCCGTAGGAAAATTATTTTTTTGGCTGCTCGATTGGTCACGCGGACTTTGTTTTCGCGACATCGCAAGATTATTGAAAATTATTTTGTCTCACGAGGTGTTGTTCTTGAAATTTGTCTGTATTCCGGTGGTGGCGTCGGCCGTCGGTTGTGTAGTGCCCGTGTTACACGTGTGGTTGGTGGTAAGATGGAATTGCAGTTGCTCGATACCAATCCTGTGGTTGCCAAGCTAAAGAGTGCCCGTGTCATTTGCTTGATGAAGCCTTTTGCGTATTCAGGCAAACGGATCAATGCTTTTGTCTCATTTATCAGCCACATGGAACGTCGTGGGATTGTGATCAAGGAATTGTCGGTGATGACACCTATTCGCTATAAGCGCATCATCCGTCGACAACATGCCCGGCAGCGCGTAGCTCGTGAAGGAACTGTTCGCGTCAAGGTGTGGAGTGGACGCAAGGCGAGTACCTTTTGGATGATGCGCCCGGATTTGCAAACGGTGAACAACCCTGCGCGTTATGGAGAGTATACACGTTTGGCCGTAGAGAATATCTCGGCTGGGGGTATGCGTATGTACGTGGTGAATCCTAAAGGGCCTCTGCCGCCGTTACAAAAGGGAAGTCAATTGGTGCTTCGGGTCAGTATTTGGAATCCGAAAACCAAGAAGTATACGTATTTTACAGCATTAGGAACTATTCGTAGCCGTTTTTCAGGCAGGGGTGGGGCTATCGGTCTGGGGATACAGTTCACCTCAGAAGGCGAACCTGTCGGTAGCCGCTATAGTTGGCACACTGTTAATGGCGGTATCCAGTCGCTTGGGAAATTCCTTTCTCAGCTTCAAGATTAATAATACGAATCTGGCACGTTTCTATTTCTTGCAATCAGAACATAGACCATACAAGTACATCTTGTGGCGAAGCAAGGTAAAGCCATGTTTTTTGGCAAGCTGTTCCTGACGCTGTTCAATGACATTGTCCAGAATTTCAATATTTTTTCCACATTTTTCACAGATGAGATGGTCGTGATGGTCTTTGCCGTAGCTCGCTTCATATCTGGTGACACCATCCGCAAAGTCCAGCGGTTCGACCAGGCCCGAGTCACTCAAAAGTTTGAGTGTTCGATAGACCGTGGCTTGACCGACGGAATTGTCTCTTTTTTTGACTTTGGCGTAGAGTTCTTCTGACGACAAATGATTGTCATGTTTCAGAAGGGTGTCCAGAATGAGCCTGCGTTGCGGCGTCATCTTGAGATTTTCATTGGTCAGATATTCTGCAAAAACATCTTGCGGGGCTTTCATTGTATATCCCGTCGGTTTGTTTGAATTTCGATACAATCTCTCAATACGGGAAGCAATAAAGGGTGTCAAACAGTCCGTCATACTTTTTTTGTAGTTATTAAATCGTCATCTTTTGATCAATTTTCTTTTCAGCCTTGACATTCAAGGGCGTGGTTTCTACAACCTGTTTCCTGCAAAGCGATGTTGCCAGACAATATCGCCCCATGCGGAGAGGTGGCAGAGCTCGGTTTAATGCGCTGGTCTTGAAAACCAGAGACGGGGCAACTCGTCCGGAGGTTCGAATCCTCTCCTCTCCGCCATATAACAATATTACTTCGTATCAAGAAGTGTCATAAGCCCTCGTCATGAGGGCTTTTTTTGTTCCTTGTCGCATCTGAAAGACTGAGGAGTGGAGATGCTGGATATGTCAGGAGTTATTTTTGGGTGTAGATAAATAAAATTGTTGGTTCGGTTCCGTATTCATCATCCGCCATAAGCCCCATGCCGAGTAGCCAGGACATTGTGAGTTTGGCTTCGTCTTCGGAGGGGACTTCGTAACGGACAGGGTGAAGGTTGTTGTCATCATTTCGATCTGAACCTTCGTCTTCGATGCCTACGTACCAATCTTCGTGTATGCCACCGTGATGTGTAATGTAGCGAAGTACTTTTTCTACCACGGCTTCGTTGACCTTGGGGGGAGTTGTGTTGGGCATGTTTTTGTCTCTAAGTATCACTGCCTCAACCTGTTTTATTTGGTTGAGGGCCTGTGAAAGTTTATATTTCTTGTCCTACCGGACCGAGTAGTTTCACAATGTCGTCAGCCTTTACGCTCTCGAATTTTTGATGGAATTCATCGCGTTCGCGACAGAAGAGCCTTTCACTTTTTACTGGCCGGTACAGAATCATTTCTTGGTCGTCTTGCGCATTGGTGGCGTTGGTTACATTGTCCAAGGCAAAGTAGATATTGCCATTTTTTTTATTTCGGAAAAGAGCCATATTTGATCTCCATGTGATGGGTGCGAAGTTGCTTTTTGGGGAAGTAGAAGCTGTGTTGCGTGGACACTTGTAGCGTATTGATTGAAGTTTGGGCAAGTTGCTCAACGATGCTCAATATGGCTCTACACAATCGGTTTTTTTGGGTGTGTCATAAGGGAATATAATCTTAAATGATTGTATTATTGGGGTTTGTATTGTTTTTTGGCTTGAAGTTAAGAAGGCTTCTTTGCTTTTTATGAAGTGAAGCAGAGGCTATGAGATTCGTCTGGTTTTGTCATTGGACAGAACCATTAAAAATTTTATCTTTGTTGCGGCCGAATATTACAAGAAAGGTATTGTTCTTTTATTTGCTCTTTTTTTCTAGTGATTCATATTCTTGCATGAATTTTTTAACTTTCTCATGCCCATTTTTAAAGTCGAACCTGTCAAGCAGGGCACCAAGTTCTTTTGCGAAGAGTGGGGCCGAGTGTGTTAATTCAAGTTCGATGGATTGGTAAACCCCTCGGGCTTCAACGTCGTGTTTCTTTAAGAGTGAAGAAAGTTTTGTGAGGTATGGTGTTATTGATTTGATTTCTTTAAGAAGTTTTTTGTCTGTTTTATACCCATTTATATTCTGCTCCTTTTGGGGGAATGTTTTAAAGATGCCTCTTTCAACCCGTTTTCTTTCCATTTCAAATGTGCGCAGTTGGCTTTGAATTGTTTCAGAATTATTCAGTAGCGCTATTTCCATTTCCAAAGCGGATTGGTGCAGAACATTTGCTCCAACGTTGCCCGCGACACCCTTTATGCTGTGGACCAACTGTTGTGCTTCATCAAGTTTATTCATGGAAATCAAAGTCGGAAGTTGTGAGTACGATTCATTGCAATCATACGCGAAATTAATGAGGAGCCTTTTGAGAAGCACTGTGTTGCCTCGGACCCTTGCGAGAGCCTGTGCCGCGTCTATGCCGGGGATGCCCTCAAAAACATGAAGAGGAGTCTCTTCGGTTGAGGGAGGACAGGGTGTGCTTTTTTTTACCTTTGAACAGTTGCGGAGCCATTTTGAAAGGATTTCCATGAGTATATCTGGATCAATCGGCTTAGTAACATGGTCGTTCATGCCAGCAAGGAGACTCTTTTCCCTATCGCCGACGAGAGCATGTGCCGTCATTGCAATAATCGGGATCGATTGGAATTTTTCGTCGGCTCGGATATTTTTTACGGCCTTGAAGCCATCCATAATCGGCATTTGAATGTCCATGAGTACAGCATCGTACGTGTTGACCTTGACCATTTCGACCGCTTCCTGTCCATTGTTGGCAATGGATACAATGATATCTGCACCTTCAAGAATTTCCCGTGCAACTTGTTGATTGATTTCATTGTCTTCAGCCAACAAAATATGGGCTCCGGCCACATTGGGTGGTATTCCTATTCGTGTTTTTTCAGCGGTGATTTTGTTCATTCGGAATTTGTCGTTGGTGATGGTTTCCATGATGGTGTCAAATAGAATTGATCGATTGAATGGTTTGAGCATGAAGCCGTCCAGATCAACTTGTTCAGCACGATGTCGAATTTCATCTTGGCCATATGCCGTGAGCATAATGACTTTAGGAATATTTTTAAGTCGTGTGGTCCTTTTGATTTTTTGTACCAATTCGATACCATCAATATCCGGCATCCTCCAATCCGTTATAACGAGTTTGAATGGGGACGATTCATCGTTTTTATACAGTAATTCAAGAGCCTGCCCTCCGTTCTTCGCGGTTTCCACATCGAAGGTGAAAGAGCGCAAAACCTTGTCGAGAACCATTCTTGACATTTTACTGTCGTCCACGGCCAAAACTCGCATCCCTTTGACTTCATTTGGATATATGTGATGTGCACCTGTATGTTTGGCTTGTAGTCCGAACGGGAGGGTAAAAATGAATTCACTTCCTTCTCCTATGTCACTTTTTAGTTCCATGGCGCCGCCCATCAATTCCACGAGTCTTTTACTGATGGTCAGACCGAGTCCCGTTCCTCCGAATTGGCGAGAAATGGAACCATCAGCCTGACTGAAGGGTTGAAATAGTTTGGCGGCCTGTTCAGGAGAAATCCCTATGCCTGTATCTTTGACGGAAAATTGAATCAAAGCAGTGTCATTCGTTTCCTCAATGAGTCTTGCTGCAATGATGATCTCACCGGATTCCGTGAATTTTATGGCATTTCCGGTCAGATTGAGAAGCACCTGCCCCAGTCTAAGCCGATCACCGATAAGGAGATTGGGAACAGTACTTTTTACCATCAGCAGGAATTCAATCCCTTTTTGTTCTGCCTGAAGGCCGAGCATGTTGACTATGTCGTTGAGCACATCGTCCAGAATGAAATCAACTTCTCCAACTTCCAGTTTACCAGCTTCGATTTTGGAGAAATCAAGTATATCGTTGATGATTCCAAGTAATGATTTTGCTGATATATCGACCTTGGTGAGATAGTCGGACTGTTTGGAGGTCAATTCCGTTTTGAGAGCAAGGTGTGTTAAACCAATAACTGCATTCATCGGGGTGCGTATTTCATGGCTCATTCGAGCTAGGAAATCACTTTTGGCCCGGTTGGCGTCTTCAGCTTCCAGTTTGGCTTTTTCAAGTCTTCTTCGGCCTTGTGCCCGTACGCCGATGAATCTGGCTCTGGTGAGGCCTCCAAAAAGAATAATAAGAAATACATATGTGTAAATGATTGTGTAATTATTGAATATTTGCGCATAAGATGTCGCAATGGTTGATGCCCGAGTAAGGCATACGACTTTCCATCGGCGTGTATCTTCGTTGAGTTCGTTGCTCCTAGCATTTGGGGCAACAACGATGGTTGAATAAGTATATAACCCTTCCGTCGCGGAAAATTGTCCTTCTTTGGATGAGGTCATTTGTTTCCATGCATGAGGGTTTATCGTGCCGAAACCAACGGGTTTTCGATCTTTATACATGAATGACCATTCTTGACTTTTGTCTGGAGATAAAAGCCAATATCCCTCGTCGTTCAGGAGCATGGAGAGTTCTTGATCACTACTTTTGTTCGCAGCAATACTATTCAGTATTTTTTGGCCAAGATAGTTGAGGATTACAATGCCGAGTTGTTGCCTTGAATCGTCATAAATGGGCATGGATACCCTAATCATGGGCTTGAGCGGTTGTTCGATTTTTCCATTTTCTATATTGAGATCAAATGGTGATACATAAACTTCACCCTGTTTGAGATTTTGTGATTCCTTAAAGTAATAGCGGTCACTTTTGTCTTGGAGCTTTTGCGAAGGGACTGCCTTTGGGTGTCCATTGTTGTAATTGACCCGGACGAGTTCCATGCCGTTATTGTCGAGGATCCTCACTTGATCATATGATTTGTTGATCCGGCACAATGCTATGAATTCCGATTCCAAATTTGATTGAGTCGTGGGATTTCTGTCCTTCAGAAAGCGTTTTACTTCGACGTGGTTGCCTGCCAGTTCAAGATCGTTAAACAGACTTTTCAAATCAAGACTGATCGTACGAGACAGCAGATTGTTGTGCATTCTTTCGTTGATTTTAATGACATTTTCTATGGATTCAGTTTCCATGAGATACATATAATAGCAACCAGTGGCAGCCAAAGCCCCAAGGATGATGGTTGTAATAAGGAAACTTCGAATGACGATAAAGGATTCAGCGTGTTTCTTCTTCACATTTGCCTTCTTCTTAATCTGTTGAGGTAAAGAAAATCGCATATGTAATTTGTTATCAGACCATAGAGCCTTGGCGCATTATTATTTTGTTCTATGCGATTTCTTTTGAGCCCCTTGAAAGGGTGATTTTATTATCAGCATGTTGTGTAATGGCGAGAATGTTTGGAATATTGTGAGTCCTGATGGTTTTTTTGAAAGGGCAGATTCTTGCTATAGGGTCATTCGTTCTTCGATGGGAAAGAAAAATGGGTTCAGCTGATGAAACAGTTGAACCCATTTTATTGCGTCGTGAGTTTTTTTGAAAATGGAGTGAGCGGGGATTATGTCAACGTTTTGTTTGAACCGTCTGGAGTGAGTTGTGGCCGCTGTCAGGGTTGTTTCTGATACTCAGGGCGTTCCTGATACGGTGTAAATGGAACAGTTCTTTTGATGGTACAAATTATGAGGCAAAATATTCATATCAGATTATAATACTCAATTAGATATTGAGGCGTAGATTGTACTATCTGGGTAGGATGAATTGAGGGGAACTGTATTGTGAATGGATAGGAGGTTTCAAGGATGGATATATCCCTTAACAATAAGGTGAGAATTAATTTGGCGGTGTGCATTGGGGTCATTCTGATTTCTTTGCCGCTTATGTTCAGGGCTTTGGATGAGGTTAATCGTGATTGGAATGCGTACACATCCAACGCGGTTGCAAGACAGAAGTTGCTCACTCAGATCAAGGAGCAATTTGGTTACGGTGGGATTATTCATAATTTTAAAAATTATGTTCTTCGTGGTCAGCCCAAATTTAAAGAACGGATTACGAAGAACCAAACACAGATTCTCGGATATCTCGATGAATATAGGAAGCTAGGGGTGACCCCAGCCGAAGAACAGGCTTTGGATAAGATCAAGGGGGTCATGCAGAATTATTTTTCGAATGTCGTTCTTGTCGAAAAGTTGTGGGCCGAAGGGAAAACGCCCAAAGAGGTGGATGGAGTTGTCAAGATTAGTGACAAACCGGCTTTTGAAGGATTTTTGGTTCTCAATGAACGCTTCAATGTGATGGAAGCCGGATTAATCTCGGGCATGGAGAGTTGTATTTCCCAAGTGACGTGGGTCAGTGCAATTTCAATGTTGTTATTGATTTGTCTTGTTTTGATGGCAAATTTTCTTCTTCGTAGTGTGGTCAGGGATACCGGTTTGATTTCCAATTGGGCATCGGCGGTTGATAAGGACATCTACCATTCAGGCGAACTTGAGTTTAAGCGTTCTGACGAGTTGGGGCTTTTGGCTGATTCCGTGCGGGCCATGACGACCAAATTGACGAGTGTGATTCGTGAGATCGTATCCGTATCAGAAAAGGTCAGTTCCTGTAGTGACACTTTGTCCATCTCAACGGATGAAATTTCAAGAGGAGCCTCCCAACAAGCCGCCAGCGTAGAGGAAATTTCAGCTTCCATGGAGCAGATGGCGAGCAATATCGGGCAGAATGCGGAAAATGCCCGGAGTACAGATACGATTGCCAGAGATTCGGGCGCGCGGGCCACTGAATGCGGCAAGGCTGTAGCGCATACTGTCGATGCTATGAAAGAAATTGCTGAAAAAATATCCATTATTGAAGAAATCGCCCGACAGACCAATTTGTTGGCACTCAATGCAGCTATTGAAGCAGCAAGGGCGGGTGAACATGGTAAAGGGTTTGCCGTGGTTGCAGCCGAGGTCCGTCGATTGGCAGAACGAAGCGGCATCGCAGCCACTGAGATTAGCGAACTTTCAACCACCAGTGTGGATGTGGCTGACAAAGCTGGAATTATGCTGTCGGAACTTGTTCCTGATATTGAAAAGACTGCGGAGTTGGTTCAGGAAATCAACGTGTCCAGCAACGAGCAAAATACCGGCGCTTCACAGGTTAACACGTCTATTCAGATACTTGATGAAGTTATACAGCGTAATGCTACGGTTTCGGAACAGACTGCCGGAACAGCTCAGGAGCTTTCATCTCAGGCGGAATATCTTACTGGGATTCTGAATAGGTTCGGGGGGAACGATGGTGTGAGTTTTTCTCCGCCCACCGTGGTCACGACTGTACGGAAGTCTCCGGGAACCTTGAGCGAGGGGGGTGTCTCAAGAGGGTTCGAGTTGGATATGTAGGCGACGAGTAGAAGTTGTGCCGGAAAAGAAATTGTGTCGATTTTTGTAATGTTTCTTGTTTTTATTAAGCCTACGGTCTTCACAGATGCATTGTGAGGACCGTGGGTTTTGAATGTTTCGGATTCCATTGTTGTCTTTGTTGATTTTTTCATATCGCTTTTTCGAGATTCAGGAGCTTCATCTTTGCATCCAATCCATGAGCGAAGCCAGTGAGTTTCCCGTTGGAACCAATGACCCTGTGGCATGGCACGATGATTGGGATGGGGTTTTTCGAATTTGCCATACCGATGGCACGTGAAGCGTTTGGATTGCCTACGGCTATGGCTATTTCTTTGTAGCTTCGTACTTCGCCGTAGGGGATGTCGCTGAGTGCATTCCATACGTCTTTTTGGAATTCTGTTCCGTGTGGAGTTAGGTTCACAGTGAAGTCTTTTCTTTTTCCTGCACAATATTCGAGTATTTGTGTTTTGGCTTTATCAAAGATTACGTCGTTTTTTGTCCACGCTGGGTCGATGATGAATTCGCGCTTTCCTGTGCCGGTGACCATGTGCAGGTTGGTGATTCCCTGATCTGTGCCAACGAGGATAATTTTCCATAGAGGGGTGTCGAATGTCGTATACTGAAGCATATTATTTCTCCTTCGAAGAGTTCCATAGGCAGAGCGCTGCATATGCCCTGTATGGACGCCATTTTTCGCTCTGTTTCAAAATATTATGTACGGTTGGTTTTTTGTCGTCGAGCATCATTGCCTTGATGATTCCGAGGTCGCTGGCCGGGAAGCTGTCGATTATGCCCAGTCCTCGCATTCCTACATAGTTGACCGTCCACGGCCCTATGCCTTTGAGTGCAGAAAATTGTTGGTTGAACGTTTCAAGGCTTTGGTTTGGTGACAAGGAAATTTTTTTATCGATGACCGCCTGTATGGCTGTTTGAAGGGTTTGTTGTCGGGTTTTGGTAATTCCCAATTTATCGAGGTTCATAGTCATGAATTCTTTTGGCTGTGGGAAAAAAAAGTGAAGTCCATGTGGGAAAGAGTCGTCTGTTTGATGATTACTTCTCTTTGCAATACGCCCGGCAAGGGTGGTGGCTGCTTTGACCGTGATCTGTTGACCGAGGATAGCTCGAATGATGAATTCAAATGGGTCAAAAGCGACGGGAAGTCTCGGCACGTGGCTATTGTCCATGCCTTTTGAAAGCAGAGGGTCATTGATGAAGCGTTTATTGATGTCGGAAAAATCCGTATCCAGATCAAACATTCGTCGCACTTGATTGTGTATTTGCATGAAGCATTTGATGTCGTCACAGACAATGGACAATGCAAGGGCCGATTGGGCCGGGTGGTCACATACTGTGAAATATCCGTGTGTGTTTCGAGTGCGGAAAGTCCGGCTGTAGCTTGTATTTGTAACCAGCTCTACGCCTTCTATGGCGCGAATCCTGAGGAATGTGAGGATTTGCTTGAAGTCGAAGGGGGGAGAATAGCGTAAGAGCAGTGTGGTGTTGTCCTGAATATGTGCTTGCTGCGAAAGGTTTCTTGCTTCGGTTGGCGTTTTCCCGAAGGTCGCTTTGAATGCCTCATTGAATTGTCTGATGGAGTTGAATCCAGAAGCAAAGGCAATGTCTGTCACGGGTTTGTTGGAGGAGGTCAGGAGCTTTTTTGCAAACAGAGTTTTGTGATAGCGGGCGATTTTGATCGGCGGCACACCGAGGTTGTCTACAAAGAGTTTGCGCAAATGGCGTTCGGAGATCATGAGGTCTGCGGCTAGCTCGGCGAGAGTATGGTCGTTGAGATAGCCGTCAAAGATGTTTTTAAGAGCCGTGTCGACGGCTGATGTACCATTTGCATTGCCGTTGTAATAATCGATTTCAATATCTGGACGACAGCGAAGACATGGGCGGAATCCTTTTTCCAGGGCGGCGAATATGGTGTCGAAATATTCGACGTTCTCTTCTTTGGCTGTTGGGGCTGGACAGGAAGGGCGACAGAATATCCCTGTTGTTTTGACGCCGAAAAAAAATTTCCCATCAAAATTCTTGTCTTTTCTCTGCCGTGCCCTGCTGAATTTCGTATCCATGATGCTATCCTGCGCTTGAAGTCATTCAATATCATGTTTTTGGCCGAATTTTTCGCCAGTGACTAGCGGTTTTCGGTCCGGGCATCATTTTATTATGGCTACAGTGCGCAGTTTTGATGCAATTTTTGTAGAACCAATGCCCCGGCTCCCCGTGCGTAGTTTTCTTCGCGCCAAGGGCGGATGACAAGGCGTGGCATGGGGCCAAATACTTTGGAATTGCATGCGTCCATGGCTTGGGACAGCGGGGCGAAAAGCATGTCTTCAGCTAGATTGTTTTTGCCTGTGATAATGATAGTTTCCGGATTCAGGATGCGGGTCAGATCTGTAATACGCTTGCCGAGAATAGTACCCGCACGGGTGAAAATATCAAGCAGAGCCTGTTCGCCATTTTTCGCAGCATCAATGACGATTTCTAACGTGATGTTTTTTGATTCAGGGTGCCACAATCCCTTTTGAGCTGCTTTGTGTGCTTCTTTGAGAATGGCGTGAGGCGACGCGACCGCCTCAAGACAGCCAGTCATACCGCAACGACATATTGAATCATGGCAGTTGCCTCTGACGTGACCGAATTCTCCGGCCATTCCTTGCCAGCCACGCACCAGAGCACCGTTGGCGTAAAGTCCCAGGCCGACGCCGTGTTCTAGAGTGGTGACGACAAAATTATCGATTCCTTGTGCTGCGCCGAACCAATGTTCGAATATGGCCAATGTGTTGGAGCTGTTTTCGATAAAAGTTTGGAAGCCGGTCCGTTTTTCCACCAGATCCTTGAATGGGACATCTGACCAGTCAAATCCCTTGTTAAAACCGGGATGGAAATGGATCATGCCGTTATCGGAATTGACCAATCCTGGTATGCCGAGACCTAGGCCAGAGATATCCTCCGGTATGAAACCGTTTCGCTGACAGCACGTTCTGACGGTTTCAGCAACGAGGTCAGCAATTTTTTCGGGAGTTGTGGCATTTTTATCCAGAAGTCGTGCATGAGATCCAATGATCTGCGCTTCCAGATTGATGACCACCACGCTGATTTGTCGTGATGTGATATATGCTCCGGCGACGAAGGTTCCGTCTGGATTCAGGGAAAGCAGGATGGGCGGACGTCCTGTGTGGTTACCCGGAGTCGATTTTTCCAGCAGCAGGTTTTCTTGAAGCAGAGCCGCAGTGATGTCTGTAACTGTTGATTGTCCCAGTCCGGTCTGGGCGGCTATGTGTGTGCGCGAGATTTCGCCCTGCAACCGGATTGTTTTGAGCACGCTGTCACGGTTAATGGCGCGCATGAGTTCCCTGTTGGCCGTTTGCACTCGATCTCTTTGCACTCGATCCCTCCCCTCTGAATTCGTTCGATGTATAGTCGTCAGCGAGAATTTTTACAATAAGGGAGATGAAATCATGCAAAAAGGGTCGACGAAAGCTCGGCGACCCTTTTTGATTTTTGTTTGTGAGTAGGGGCTATTTCCAAGCCGTCCCGTTCGGTCCAAATACGTGAACCTTTTCAGTACGGGCTGTCAGGTGGATGACCTCGCCGGTAGTTGCTTCGCTGGTGCCGGGTGTGCTGGCAATGATCGCAGTGCCGTCGGACAGTGTACAGTAGAGATAACTGACATCGCCCAACCGTTCGACTACATCCACTTCTGCCTTGAGCAGACCGTTTTTCGGCTCAGATAAGAGCAGGTGTTCCGGCCTGATTCCCACGGTGGCCTGTGTGTTTTTATTTCCGGGTGTATCATGCTGGATGGTGATGGTCTTACTGTCCGGCAAGGCTATTTCAACCGTCGAACCTTTGACCGAGGCTACATTACCTTTGAGGAAATTCATTTTGGGCGATCCTATGAAACCGGCGACGAATAAATTGGCCGGGGTGTTGTACAATTCGAGCGGTGCTCCGACTTGTTCTACACGACCGTCGTGAAGCACGACTATTTTGTCGGCGAGGGTCATGGCTTCAACCTGATCATGAGTGACATAAATGATGGTCGTGTCGAGTTTTTTGTGCAATTTGGCAATTTCTATGCGGGTTTGCACTCTGAGCGCCGCGTCCAGATTGGACAGAGGCTCGTCGAAAAGAAAGACTTTTGGATTACGGACAATGGCTCGGCCGATTGCCACACGCTGTCTTTGACCACCAGATAGTTCCGCCGGACGGCGGTTCAGATACTTGGTTAGTTGCAGGGTCTCGGCTGCATGGCGGACACGCTGGTCGATTTCCTGCTTGTTGTGCTTTTTAAGTCTTAGGCCAAAGGACATATTTTTATAGACCGTCATGTGCGGATACAGTGCGTAGGACTGGAAGACCATGGCGATACCGCGTTCACGGGGCTGGACCTCGTTAACCAGTTTGTTGTCAATGTGAATTTCACCTGCCGTGACTTTTTCCAGTCCGGCAATGACACGCAACAGTGTGGATTTGCCGCAACCGGACGGGCCGACAAACACGACGAACTCACCGTCTTTGACGTCCATATTTACGTCATGGAGGACTTCGGTTTTGCCGAAGGCTTTATCGATATTTTTCAGTTTGATATCAGACATGTCTTTCCTCTATTTGACAGCACCGGCGGTAATGCCGCGGATCAGGTGCCTGGACAACAGAATGTAAATGATCAGGATCGGGACGATAGCCAGCGTCAATGATGCCAAAACAGCATTCCAGTCGGTGACATATTGGCCGATGAACTGCTGGACGCCTAAGGTGATGGTCTGTGTCTGTTCGCTTGGAGCCAGAATCAGCGGGAACCAGAGATCATTCCAAACCGGGACCAGCGTGAAAACGCCGACAGTGGCGATGGCCGGGCGGGTTAACGGCAGAATGACCTTGAAGAAAATAGTGTATTCACTCACACCGTCACAGCGTGCGGCCTCTTTCAGGTCCTTTGGTATTTGCTGCATGAATTCCGATAGAATGAATATGGCCAGTGGAATACTCTGGGCTACGTAGACCAGCACCAGTGCGGTCAATGTGTTGGTAAGGTTCATGTCCACGATGAGTTGAAGCAGGCTGACCGAGCCGAGGCGGATGGGAATCATGATTCCGATTGCCAGATAGAGGCCGAGCCATTTGTTGCCCTTGAATTCGTATTCGGACAAGGCCCATGCTGCCATGGCTCCAAGGATAAGGACCAACGTCAGTGTTGCCACCGTGATGATGATGGAGTTCATGAAATAGATTTCGAAATCCGAACGGACCAACACCTTGATGAATCCCTTGAGGCTGAATGTATCGATTCCTGGCAGACTCATGGGGCTGTTGAAGATGGCTCTACGTGATTTGAACGAGTTGATGATCGTCAGAAAAATGGGCCACAGGGCGATGAGCGTGTATGTGAGCAGAATTATATGAATGCCCAGCGTGCTGACGGTTTTCTTGGTTTTGTGCATGATAGTCTCCTACAGTGCGTACCGGCGCAGTTTGCGTTGCAGGATGAAGAGATACAGCAGGACGCCGAGCAGGATGACCATGAACATCATGGTCGCGATGGTGGCACCCATTGTCGGGTTGCCCAATTGGAGTTGGAATCCGAAGAAGGTACGGTAAAAAAGAGTGCCCATGATGTCACTGGAGAAGTTTGGTCCGGCCAAAGCCCCTTTGACCGCGTAAATAAGGTCGAAGGCGTTGAAGTTCGCCACAAAGGTCAGAATGGAGACCATGGCAATGGTGGGCAGGATGAGTGGCAGTTTGATATGCCAGAAAATTTCCCAGTGTGTGGCGCCGTCAATGATGGCTCCTTCCACCAGATCATGCGGAATGTTTAGCATGGCCGCGTAGATCAGCATCATGGGAATGCCTACGAACTGCCAGACCGAGATGAGTGACAGGGTGACAAGAGTCGTGCCCTCTTGTCCCAGCCATGGCTGGAACCAGTCTGTTAGGCCGATGAAGCTAAGAAGGGTTTCACTGACGCCCCAGAGTGGACTGAGGATGAGTTGCCAGATGAAGCCGATGATAACCACTGACAACATGGTGGGTATGAAAATCAGTGTGCGGTACGTGGTGCGTCCCGTGAGTTTTGGCAGGCTGAGCAGGGCTGCCAGCATTATACCGATTGGATTTTGTACAAACATGTGGACGCAGAAAAATTTAAAGTTGTTCAGAAGTGCGTTCCAGAACGGTTTGGACCATTGGGGGTCGGTGATCAGTGTGATGTAGTTGGCCAACCCTGAGAAAGATAAAGCGTCATTGCCGTCAGTTGCATAGAGGCTTAATCGGATGGAATCGAGCAAAGGGTAGATCATGAACAATGTGTAGATGATCGTTGCCGGAGCTAGGAATAGCACGATGTGGTGTGGGAAACGGGCGAACCTACCGCCTGATGCGCTCATTCTGATACCTTCGGAAAAACGTGAAAAGGGACCCCCGTATGGGAGTCCCTTTGTTGTTGGATTGCTATTGTTGGGGCTTGTACCATTTTTCGAGACCGGCCTGCGTTTCCTTGGCAGCGTCCTCGGGAGTCATGGTGCCGTTGATGACCTGAGAGCTGACATTCCACAGCTGGTTCTCAAGGTTCGGGTTGCCACGTGAGAGGATCTGGTAGGAGTTACGGATGGTGGACTCATGCGTGTTGCGCCAGTTGATGAATTCCTGGGCAACCGGGTCTTTCAGAGAAACCTTGTGGTTGGACAGGGGGAAGAAACCGGGCAGGGAATTTGCGTACAGTTCAGCAAATTCGGGAGTGGATAACCATTCCAGGAACAGGCGAGCGGCTTCCTTGTTCGGAGAGGCGGCATTCAGGCCTAGTGCTATGTCGGTATGATCGGATATGTACCCTTTGGTAGCGCCTTCTGGCAGCGGCGGGGGAAATGCACCGAATTTGAAATCGGCTTGAGTGTTGAATGTGGTGATGTCCCAGGAACCGGCGGGATAGATAACGGCACGGCCAAGGGTGAACAGGTTCTGGCTGTCAGGATACTTCTGCGCCTTGAACCCTTTACCCATGTATGGTGCCCACTTAGCGAGCTGTTTCCATGTATTGACATAGGGGGCATCGGTCAGCTTGGCGGTTCCGGCGATCAGCGCTTTGCGGCCTTCTTCGCCTCTCCAGTAGTTGGGACCGATGTTTTGGAAACCCATGGTGGCAGCTTCCCACTGGTCGGCTGTGCCCAGTGACAGGGGCGTATAGTTACCGTCGGCTTTGATCTTTTCGAGAACCGTGAAGAATTCTGCTTCGGTTGTAGGAATGGACAGACCAAGTTCTTCGAAGATTTCCTTGTTGTATATGAAGCCGTGGATGACGGACGCCATTGGAACCGCAAAGGTGGATTTACCGTCATCGGTTTGCCATGCGGATTTGGCGACGTCGGAAAATTCTTTCATGCCTGCAAGATCGTTCAGATCAACAATGTAGCCCTTGTTGAACATTTCGAGGGAGGCGTCGAAGGGACGGCAGGTGATCAAGTCTCCTGCTGTTCCGCCAGCCAGTTTGGCATTGAGGCCTGCATTGTACTCTGCTGGAGGCATGGGAGTGAAGATGATTTTGATATCCGGGTGTTTCTTGCTAAATGCCGGAATGATGGTGTCGGTCCAGATGTCGCTGTCGTCATTGCGCCAGCTTTCGATTTTCAACGTAGTTGCGGCAAAGACACCGGTCGCGAGCATGCTGACGATCAGCAGCGCAGCCAGCGTGAATTCTGTAAGTCTTTTCAGCATCGGTTCCTCCCTGTTTAGGATTTTGATGGACAATATACATCTCCATTCAGACTTGAGCAATGTGAATCAGGGCTTCTCTCAGATTCTGTCCTGATTTATTCAATGCTTCCTGCGCCTGAGTCGGAGTCATTCCCTTGGCGACAAGCACGGCGGGCTTGACGGTGTAATGGGTTTGTTCGAGTGCATTTTCAGCAATTTCAAGAGATACATCGGCTATGGAGGCGACCACTCGGGCCGCTCTTTTTCGCAGTTTGGCATTATCCGGTTCAACATCAATCAACAGACCGTCATGAACATGTCCCAATCGGGTCATGACCAGTGTTGAAAACATGCCGAGAGCTGTTTTTTGTGAGGTCCCGGCCTTGAGACGGGTTGATCCGGCAATGACTTCCGGCCCTGTATCGAGCAGGATTGGGTGATCGGCAATGCTGAGCAGACGGGATTCGGGGTTGTTCGCGAATCCGATGACCAGTGCGCCGTTATGTCTGGCTTGTTCAGCGAACAGGCAGGTGTAGGGAGTGTTGCCGCTGGCAGAGACCGTGACTACGACATCTTTGTCGAAAATTTTACTTTTTTTGAAGTCATTTAGCGCAGCGTTTTTGTCGTCATCGCCCGGAGTTGTGATGGTCAGGATGTTGTCGGAATCGTCAGCACGGTAAACGGCCAGACGGTTTTTCGGCCATCCGAAAGTGCATGGCAGTTCAATACCATCCAGCCCGGCCAGAACGCCGGAAGACCCTGCTCCCACATATATGAGTCGGCTTTTTTCGTTTTTCAGGCGAGCAACTGCACCAAGCGCAGCGGATTCGAGTTGTCCCATGGCGGCTCTGACCGCAGATACTCCATTGATCTGGTCTTGCCACAGGTGGGTGAGGACGTCACGGGATGGCCATGTGTCGATACCGATGGAACGGGGTGAAGTGCGCTCTGTGGTGGCGCGTGGAGAATCCTTTTTTGTTGGCATAGATAAGTGGGTAGCACAGAGACCTGTGTCGGGAAAGAAATTCGATTTACTTCGGTCACCGATTTTAAAGTATATGTTTGCCGTTGTCGCGTTAATTGAGTAGGCCCTCTAAAGGAGCGTAAACCATGCAAGATGCCAAGTTTTTGGTTGGAGTAGACGGTGGCGGCACCAGATGCCGCGCTCGTATTTCCGATATGGATGGGAATATCCTGGGTGAAGGGCGAGGCGGACCAGCCAATACTCGTTTGGGTTTGGATGTTGCGTTTGGGAGCATTATCGCTGCCACGGACATTGCCTTGGCCTCGGCAGGACTGAGTCTGGACAGGAAAAAAGACCTGCATGCCGGGCTTGGACTGGCTGGGGTTTCGCTACAGAGAGAGCGAACTTTGCTGGCCTCATACGATCATCCCTTTAAATCCATGACGATTGAATCCGATGCGTATATCGCGTGTCTTGGCGCACATAACGGTCAGGATGGCGGGATATTGATTCTCGGCACGGGTAGTTGCGGCTGTGCCATCCTCGGCGGAAGAGAACACACCGTCGGGGGCTGGGGGTTCGAAATTTCCGATCATGGGAGTGGTGCATTTATCGGGCATCAGGCGGTGCGTGGTTCCTTGCTCGCTTTTGAGGGGGTTATTCCCATGGGAGGGCTGGCGATTGAAGTCATGGATCGCCTTGGTAATTCTCCGGAAAGGGCCGTTCCATGGGCCGAACAAGCTACTCCCGCCAAATATGGTGCGTTTGCGCCTTTGGTTTCCCAATGGGCAGATGATGGCGATGAAATGGCCGAAGATATCATGCGTCAGGCTGGCCGGGATACAGCGTTGTTACTTCGTGCGTTGGCGGCAAAAGGGACTGACCGTGTCGTCATGATTGGTGGCGTGGCAAAGCCTATCAACAAATGGTTGCCAGAGGATGTCAGGCAGAGTCTCGTTTCTCCTCAGGGAGATTCTTTGGCTGGCGGGTTGCTTTTGGCACGAAAACACTGTGAAAAGACAGCTGTTTGAGGAATGGACGTTGTGATCGAACCGACTTCGACGTTGATGTACCGCGAAACTTGTGAAGCTCCTGCGGTGGTTGCTCTTCAGAAAGAGAAAAATGACTCTATCTGCGCTGAATTGGCATCCCGATACATGAAGACTCCTCCGCGTTTTGTGGCAACTTGTGCGCGTGGTAGTTCCGATCATGCCGCCAGTTATGCCAAATATCTCATGGAAGTTTATCTTGGTTTACCGGTCATGTCCGCCGCGCCGTCGGTGGGGTCCATTTATGGCAACCCGATGAACCTGCAAGGCTGTTTGTTTATTCTTATTTCTCAGTCCGGCAAAAGTCCCGACCTGCTTGCCAGTGCTCAGTGGGCGCGGGAGAACGGGGCATTCATTCTTGCTTTGGTCAATCAGGAAGAGTCCCCTGCTGCCGATATGGCTGATGCTGTTATCCCGTTGTTGGCTGGGCCGGAAAAGAGTGTGGCCGCTACCAAGTCATATATCGCTTCTTTGAGCACATTACTTCATTTTACTGCCGCCATGTCTGGAGATATGGCCTTGGGTAATGCTTTCAATCGGTTGCCGGACAATCTGGACAAGGCTCTTTCGCTGTCTTGGGACGAAGCCGTGGAGCCGTTGGCCGATGCTGATAATCTTTTCGTGGTTGGACGTGGTTTGAGTTATGGCGTTGCCCTAGAGGCGGCGCTTAAGCTTAAGGAGACCTCTTCACTGCACGGAGAAGGTATCAGTGGTGCTGAAATTATGCACGGCCCATTGGCCTTGATCCGTCGTCGTTCCCGGATTTTGATGTTTAGTCAGGAAGATGCGACCCGCCCGGGTCTGTTGGAGTTGGCCGAGGTCCTGCGTGGCAAAGGGGCCAAATTGTTCATGGCTGAAGAGGGACCTTCTGCTTCCGGGCGTCTTCCCGTTGTTTCCGGCATGCATCCGGCTGCCGCTCCGATTGCCATGATTCAATCGTTTTACACTATGGCCAACCAACTTTCATTGGCGCGTGGCATGAACCCGGATAATCCACCTTCTCTTAAGAAGGTGACGGAGACGCTGTAATGCGCAGATATTTTACCAATGGACGAATTTTTACGGGTGATGCCATTTATGATGGTCTGAGCGTGGAAGTCGAAGACGGAAAGGTTGTTGCCCTGATTACTGAGGGAGGTATGGCCTGTGGCGTCGAGGTCGTTGACCTTGGTGGTAATCTACTCGCTCCCGGTTTTATCGACGTACAGGTCAACGGTGGTGGCGGCGTTTTGTTCAATGATAGCCTCACCCCGGACGGCCTCAGGATTATTATCAACGCACACCGTCAATTTGGGACTACCGGATTGATGCCCACGCTTATTTCTGACGGATGGGAAACCATGCTCAAGGCTGCCGATGCTGTTCGGCAAGGATTGCAGCAAGGAATATCCGGTCTGTTGGGAATTCATTTTGAAGGGCCATATATCAACCCCGAGCGCAAGGGGATTCATCAGGAAAATTTTGTCCGTGATGTGGACACAGGTGCATTGGAATTATTGTCTGCCGATGATCTGGGTGTCGTCATGACTACGGTGGCCCCGGAGCGTGTGCCTAATGAGTATATTCGCTCTTTGGCTGATGTCGGGGTCAAGGTGTGCATCGGACATACCGCGGCAACCTATGATCAGGCTCGTGCAGGGCTGAGCGTCGGTGCGACCGGAGTTACCCATCTGTTCAATGCAATGTCGCCGTTGACCAGCCGTGAACCAGGCGTAGTAGGTGCTGCGCTGGAAGATCTTGAGAGCTGGGTAGGTGTCATCGCGGACGGACATCATATCCATTTTGCATCGTTGCGGGTGGCGGTTGCCGCCAAGAAACGGGGCAAGGTTATGCTGGTGACGGACGCTATGCCGAGTGTCGGGGCTAAGGATAAAAATTTTGTTTTGCAAGGGCAGCCTATTTTGGGGGACGATGGTCGTTGTCAGTCAGCAGAGGGTACCCTTGCAGGGTCCGATCTCAATATGGCTGCCGCTGTTCGGAATGCTGTTGAGCAATTGCATCTGCCTGTGGAAGAGGCGTTACGTATGGCGTCTTTGTACCCGGCGACCTTCCTTGGTTTGGAAGATCGTATGGGACGCATCGCTCTTGGTTGTCAGGCTGATTTTGTTTTGTTGGATGACGATTTTCGTGTGCTTGATACTTGGATTGCCGGAGATAATTCTTTATAAATGGGCAAGGTTGAATAATGCAGGAACGAGTCAGAATATTGGTTGTCGGTCTGGGCAATATGGGACGTTCTCATGCCAAGGCGTATCATGCGTTAGATGGTTTCGAAATTGTGGGGTTGTGCAGTCGTCACGCCACGACCCTGAATGATCTTCCGCCTGAATTGATCGATTATCCACGGTTTGATGAGTATAACGAAGCGCTGGAATCGGTGAAGCCCGACGCAGTAAGTATCAACACCTATTCCGATACCCATGCAGAATTTGCGTGCAGTGCTTTTGAGGCAGGCGCGCATGTCTTTTTGGAAAAGCCGATGGCTCCCACGGTTGAAGATTCCCAGCGGGTTGTTGATGCAGCCAACAAGGCAAATCGCAAATTGGTTGTCGGATATATTCTACGTCATCATCCGTCATGGGAGAAATTTGTTGAGCTGGCACAAGGATTGGGCAAGCCGTTGGTTATGCGCATGAACCTGAATCAGCAGTCCAGCGGCAGCGAGTGGGGTGTGCATAAGCAACTCATGCAGTCCATGTCTCCCATTGTTGATTGCGGTGTGCACTATGTGGACATCATGTGCCTCATGAGCGGCGCAAAACCTGTGAAGGTCAATGCCATGGGAGTGCGACTGACAGATGAAATCGTGCCAGACATGTACAATTATGGTCAGTTGCAGGTCTATTTTGATGATGGTTCCGTGGGTTGGTATGAAGCCGGATGGGGCCCTATGATGAGCGAAACTGCTTTTTTCGTGAAGGATGTTGTCGGTCCGGAAGGGTGTGTCAGTATTGTTGCCGCAGAACAAGCGGGGCAGGGGCCCGGGTCGTCGACTGTAGAAGGGCATACGCAGGCGAGTCGTTTGCGGTTGCATCACTCCCAAACCACTGCAGATGGGGCTTTTGTCAAAGAGGATGAATTGATTCAAGTGGAAGACGAACCCGATCACGATGGTTTGTGTTTTCGTGAGCAGGTTTATTTTCTTAAGGCAATTCAGGAAGATATAAATTTGACAGAACACATGCGAGATGCAGTCAATAGTTTGCGTATTGTTTTGGCCGCGGATAAATCAGTTCGTGAAGGCCAGCCTGTTTCTCTTGTAGAATAGTTTAAAAATACAATTGTTTTTTGATGAATTAAAAAGGGCGCACTCAATCGAGTGCGCCCTTTTTGTGTTTGTGAAGAGTCTTGTTTGGTCATCTTCTAAGTTTAAAAAACAGGGGCTGAAGTCTTGCCATAAAAATTATAAAAATGTGGTGAAAATGTGTTCGGACGAATAAATTATATACTTTTTTGACGGGAAATAATTCTCTATCAAAAAAGTATGAAATCCTTGTGCCAGTTGGGTCAATGTGGTGAGTTGAGAACGAATTTCAAAATACCTCCTAAAAAGGTTCCTCAATGTTTTTAGTGTTTTAATCTGTTTATAATAATAATTACTAACAATTGAAAACAGCTTGACGATTGTGATGGAATTAACATACCGGCTCGGTATGGATAAAAACCTCGCGAATAGGTGGGTTATTAAATCTACCCATCCAGGAGGAGTTTTTTGACAAGTTTTAGGGCGCTGCCGGATGGCTGCGTCAGGGGGCCGGAAGAGGACCCGGAAACGGGACCTGAAGAACGGGCTGAAAGGTCGGTTCGTTGCCATCAACGCTTTTGAGGAAAGGGATCACACATGGCAAACGGTAAAAGGATGTTGCGATTTGCTGCAATCATGATCGCGCTGGTCGGCGTGCTTGGTTTCCAGATGGAAGCTATGGGCATGCTCGACACAGTGGAGAAGGCCACGGGTACGCCTGACGTGATCATGATCGACACCATCGCCAAACTAGAGTCACTTGAACAGTCTGCGGCCGTGTTTGAACATGACGCACACACAAAAGCCCTGAAAGAACAGGGCATGAGCTGCAATTCCTGTCATAAGAAGGATGCGGAAGGGAACATGACCCTGACCTTCAATCGACTGGAAGGCGAAGGACAGCCCGAATTGTCCGCGTCAGAGCTCAAAGACATTTATCATGACGGCTGTATTTCCTGTCACGTCGAAAGCGGCGACAAGGGATTCAAGACCGGCCCCATGGTGGGCGAGTGTCGTAGCTGTCACCAGGCCAAGCCTGAAATCGTCGCAGAACGCGTCGAGGCTGGCATGGACAACACGCTTCACTTCATTCACTGGGATTCCAAGATTATTCCGGCTGACGCGGGTGAGCAAACCAACTGTGGTGCTTGCCACACCGTCTACGACGAGACCACCAAGAAAGAAGTCTACAAGAAGGGCGAGGAAGACAGCTGGCGTTATGCGACTGTGTACTCTCCTGAAGAAATGGCGAATCTTTCCACCAGGGAAGTCTTCCACAATCAATGTGTGACCTGTCATCAGACGCTCATTGAGAAGAAGGCCGAACGTAGTGGCCCCGTTGATTGCGCAAGTTGTCATGAAGCCAAGAAAGTCGATGCCCGCGAAGCAGAGAACGCCAAGACCGTGAAGGCCATGGGCGAACTGCCGCGTTTGCCGCGCAAACAGCCTGACGCCGTTCTGATGATGGCCAAGGTTGAAGGCCCGGCACCTGAAAAGGCTACCGGTATGGCTCCTGTCGCGTTCAATCACAAACTTCACGAATCCGAAGTCGACACATGTAACGTGTGTCACGTTCAGGGTGTCAATGCTCCTGTCGACACGAGTTTCAAGGCCATGCACGACGTGACCTTGGATAGCTCCTGTGTTGGGTGTCATGCCAAGGAACAGAAAAAGCCCGAATGTGCAGGTTGTCATGCAGCTCGTTCCGTTTCCAAGGCTAACTCCGAAGCCACATGCAAAAGCTGCCATAATGCAGCTCAGCCCGCGCCCGGAGCAACCAAGGAAGCCATGCAGACCGAAGCAGTGAATCTCATCGCTTCACGTCCTGTCAATCAGGCCATGGTTGCAATTGAGGATATTCCGGAAACCGTGACCATCGGTGTCATCTCCGACAAGTTCGAGCCGAGCAAAATGCCTCACCGCAAGATCGTGCTCTCAATGGCGAAAGGCATGAAGGACAGCCCGCTGGCTAATACCTTCCACGCTACGCCTGAGGCCGTGTGCGCTGGTTGCCACCACAACGCTCCGGCGTCTGTCACTCCGCCCAAGTGCGCGAGCTGTCACGCCAAGCCGTTTGAGACTGATGGCAAGCCCGGTTTGAAGGCTGCGTATCATGCCCAGTGCATGAGCTGCCATACCGAAATGAAGCTCGAGAAGCCCGCTGCCACGAATTGTGTCGCGTGCCACGAGAAAAAAGCCAACTAACCGAAGGAGAACGTTAGATGTTACGTAGAACATTCCTCGGACTGTTGGGCGCCGCTGGCGCGAGTGTCGCGCTTCCCACGTCGGCAAAGGCCGGAGGTAAATCCTTTGGTCCGCATCCCGACACGCAGGCCGTGCTCTTTGATGCCACTCGTTGCATCGGTTGCCGCAAATGCGAGCTGGCTTGCAACGAGGTGAACCAACTGCCCGCACCCGACAAGAAGTTCGACGACCTGACGGTCCTCGACACCAAACGTCGGACCGATGAAAAAACTTATACTGTCGTCAACAAGTTCCAGGGAAAGACCGGACCGGTCTTTGTCAAGAAGCAGTGTAATCACTGTCTGGAACCTGCCTGTGCCTCCGCCTGTTTTGTCAAGGCGTTCAAGAAGGAACCAAACGGAGCGGTCAGTTATGACGCTTCGGTCTGTGTCGGCTGCCGCTATTGCATGGTCGCCTGTCCCTTCGAAATCCCGGCATACGAATATGATGAGCCTCTGACTCCCAGAGTCATGAAGTGCACCTTGTGCGCACCCCGTCTGGCCGAAGGCAAGTTGCCCGGTTGTGTGGAGCGTTGCCCCAAGGAGGCACTGACCTTTGGCCCTCGCGATGAGATTATCAAGATCGCCCGTGCGCGCATCGCCGCTTACCCTGATCGTTACGTGGACCATGTCTACGGCGAAAGAGAAATGGGCGGCACCAGCTGGATGTATATCTCTGGCGAGCCGTTCACCGAGATTGGCATGCGTGAAGATTTGGGTACTGCCTCCGCACCTGAGCTGACTGCTGGTGCATTGGCTGCGGTTCCCATTGTGGTTGGTCTGTGGCCTGTGCTGCTGGGCGGTATTTATGCCGTGAGCAAGCGCAAGGATAAGATTGCCAACGACGAGCGCGTCGCGGCTGTCAAGGATGCCCTGACCCGAGCCGGTGAAGAAGCCGAGAAGAAGTTGCATGAGCAGCTGTCCAAGGCTGAAGTCGCCAACCAGCGTCGCATCGAGGTCGAGGTCAAGAAAGCCGTTGAAGAGGCTCTTGCTCCTAAGGAAGAAGAAGCCGAAACCGGTGAGGAGGAATCCTAAATGTCTGTCGACACCATTGCGGCTGAAAAGAAATCCTTATTCACGCCGTTCAATATTATTGCTGGAGTCATTCTCATTGCCGGACTCATCGTCACGGTGATGCGTTTTACCGGCGGCCTCGGAGCCGTCACCAACCTTGACCAGAACAATCCGTGGGGCATCTGGATCGGTTTCGATCTGATGTGCGGCGTTGCCTTGGCAGCCGGTGGATACACCACCTCTGCAGCCTGCTACGTGTTCGGTCTCAAGAAGTTCCATGCCGGTGTCCGTCCGGCCATCCTGACCGCATTCCTCGGCTATGCCCTCGTGGTTTTTGCTTTGGGATATGACGTCGGTCGTCCTTGGCGTTTGCCGTACCCCCTCTTTGTTCAGCAGGGAACAACGTCTCTGCTTTTTGAAGTGGGTTTGTGCGTCATGCTGTACCTGACCGTGCTGTTCATCGAATTCACACCGGCCCTGTTCGAATGGCTCGGTATGAAGAAGATCCGCAACACCGTGGTTAAATTGACTCTGGTCCTGACCATCTTCGGTGTGGTCCTGTCCACCTTGCATCAGTCCTCTCTGGGCGCGTTGTTCACCATCGTGCCATCGAAGCTGCATCCGCTCTGGTATTCGCAATACCTGCCGGTATTCTTCTTCGTGTCGAGCATTTGTGCCGGGTTGTCCATGGTCATCTTCGAAGGAACTCTCTCTCATAAGCCCATGCACCACTTGATGGACAAGGAGTACCTGAATAACCACGATGGTCTTATCCTTGGATTCGGAAAGACCGCTTCCCTCGTGCTGTTCGGGTACTTCTCCATCAAGGTTATTGGCTTGGCATACGACAACAACTGGCACTATCTGACCACCGGCTACGGCGCGTGGTATCTGGTTGAGATGCTCGGTTGCGTAGCCCTGCCATCTTTCCTGTATGCCATCGGCGTTCGGGACAGGAATATCACTGTCATCAAATGGGCCGCTGGACTGACTGTCCTCGGCATTATCGTCAACCGATTCAATATCTCCATGGTTGCCTTCAACTACCACCTGCCTTCCGCAGAGCGGTATTTCCCGAGCTGGGGCGAGATCACCATCTCCCTGTTCGTAGTCACCATCGGTGTGGTTGTTTTCCGGTTCATCAGCACCAGGATGCCCATTTTCTACGAGCACCCTGATTACAAGGGCGAACACTAGCCTCGGGAGGTATTGAGATGGAATTCTTTAATTTACAGGATTACTACACCTTCACCAAAGGCACAGTGTATCTGATCATGGGAGCAATTCTGGTAGGGGTCACCCTCTATTGGCAGTTCCTCATGGGCGGAAATAAAAAGGACGACTAGGCGCTTAGGCCATCGTTTTATAACTAACGATATGACAATCAAGGAGAAGCGGAAATGTACGATTTCCTGACAGGGCCCATGCTCTGGGTGACGTTTCTCGTCAGCTTTGGCGGCCTGATCGTTCGCGCCGTCATGTATGTCAGGGGCCTGAGTTGGCAGCTTGACAGAGTGGCCTATCGCCCCAACATGAGTTACGGACTGCGCGGTGGATTCCGTTCCATTCTGGCCTTTATCATTCCGTTTAAGGCCCGTTTGTGGAGAGTTCGCCCCGGTTTTACCATCATCTTCTTTGCCTTCCATATCGGATTGCTCGTCACTCCGATCTTTTTGGAAGCACATAATGTGATGCTGCAAGATGCATTCGGATTCAGCCTGCCTGCGCTGCCCACCTTTGTGGCAGACACGCTGGTCTGGATATGCCTGGTCGGCGGCCTGTTCATGGTTTTGCGCCGTATTGCATTCCCTGAAGTGCGCATCATCACCACCTTCTACGATTACCTGCTGCTGGTCATTACGGTGATGCCTTTTGTCACCGGTTTGATCGCACGCTACGAGATGGGCGATTACAACTTCTGGTTGATGGCACATATCATCAGCGCGGAAATCTGGTTGCTTTGTCTGCCTTTCACCAAGCTGAGTCACGCCATTCTGTTCTTCATGTCCCGCATGCAGCTGGGAATGGATTACGGCATCAAGCGTGGTGGCATGAAAGGCTCGGACATGTCCTGGTAATCGGGATTGAGACACAGCCCAAGATAATGGAGAATCACAATGCCTGAAGGAAAACTTTGCAACAGGACGCCCATCAAGACCGATGAACAGCTCAAGCTGACTCTCGGCGATAAGGGCGGAAAGCAATATTACGAAGAAATGAACCACCTGGATGTGGATTCGGAAAAGCTGTGGGCAACCATACAGAAGACCATGAAGTCTAGGCTCAAGACCTGGCTGGAAATCTGTGCTCACTGCGGCCTGTGCGCCGAATCCTGCTTTTTGTACCAGGTTAACGGACGTGTGCCGGAACAAGTTCCGTCCTATAAGATCCAGTCCACACTTGGCCAGATCGTCAAGAAGAAGGGCAAGGTCGACAACGAATTCATGCAGATGTGCATGGAGACCGCTTGGTCCAAATGCACCTGCTGTAACCGTTGCGGCATGTACTGTCCGCACGGCATCGACATGGGTATCATGTTCGGCTACCTGCGCGGTCTGCTGTACTCTCAGGGGTTCGTGCCGTGGGAACTCAAAATTGGTTCCGGTATGCACCGTGTGTATCGTGCTCAGATGGATGTTACCACTGAAGACTGGGTCGAGACATGCGAATGGATGGCCGAAGAGACCGAAGAGGAATGGCCGGGCCTTGAAATTCCAGTCGACAAGGTCGGCGCGGATATCATGTACACCTGCAACGCTCGTGAACCCAAGCACTACCCGGAAGACATTGCCGAAGCGGCTATTCTTTTCCATGTGGCTGGTGAAAACTGGACCGTCCCTTCGGAAGGGTGGGAGCAGACCTCTCTGTCCATGTTTGCCGGTGACTGGGAATGCTGCAAGGACAACGTTCAGAATGTCTACGACGCCATTGAGCGTTTGAAGCCCAAACGTGCAACCGGCACCGAGTGTGGTCACGCACATCGAGCCACTGTCATCGAAGGCCCTTACTGGGTTGGTCGTGAAGATGGTCAGCCGCCTGTTCCTTACGTTCATTACGTGGAATGGTTGGCAGAAGCGCTGCGCACCGGCAAGCTCAAGATTGATCCTTCAAAGAGGATCAAGGAGCCGGTTACCTTGCAGGATTCCTGCAACTATGTGCGTAACCAGGGCCTCAAGGATGTCACCCGTGAGATCATCAGCTACATAGTGGAGCCCGGTTATTTCGTCGAAATGGCCCCCACTAAGGAGCACAACTACTGCTGCGGCGGTGGTGGTGGTTTTAACGGCATCGGCAAGTATCGTGAACAGCGCAACATGGCTCTTCGCAAGAAGATGGATCAGATTCTCGATACGGGTTGCAAGCTCGTCATCGCTCCGTGTCATAATTGCTGGGACGCCATTCGTGACCTTGAGGAAGAGTATGAAATCGGCATCCGCTGGTCCTTCCTCAAACCGTTGGTAATCAAGATGCTGGATGTTCCCGAACATCTGCTGCCCAAGGACGAGTAACCAAAGGACGAGGTGAAATATGTTCAAAAAGATTCTACTGGCTACCAGCGGTGCTCCGTCCACCTTCGGCGCCGCCCGTGTCGCTTTCGACATGGCCAAGCGTTACAACGCAGAGGTCATAGTCTTTAACGTCATGGGTGTACCCACCAAGGCCTTCTCCCAGGAAGTCAACGACGTCCGTACCGGTGAGAAGATTGAGGTTGACGACGAATACCGTTCCTGGGTTGAGGAGGAGTTGAAAAACACCTTCGCAAAGCAGATTGAGAGCGTGGAATTCTCCAAGATGATCCTGACCACCGGCGTGCCGCATCGCGAGATTCTTCGTGCTGCTCGCGACGAAGATGTGGATTTGATCGTCATGGGTGCAAGTTCCGGTGAATCTTCTGCCTACCGCAAAGGTTACCCTGGTTCCACCTTGCAACGTGTTGCTAAAGCAGCCCGTTGTCCGGTGATGACCGTGCACCGCGAGACCGCGTCCTACTGGGGCGGTTTCGGTAATATTGTCTTTGCTACTGACTTCTCCAAGCAGGCGGAGAACGCGTTTAAGTTCGCTTTGGCTTCTGCCAAGGAGTTGGACTGCGACCTGACGCTTCTGCATGCGCTGGATATCAGCGGTAAGGTGCTGGATCAGAACTCCATTGAAGACGATCTCATCGCAACGCGTAAGCGTATCCGCGATACGTATGTTTCGCAGATGGGCGATTTCAAGAACTTCGACGTCGAGGTTTGGGAAGGTGTCCCTTATGTGGAGATCGTCAAGATGGCTCGTGAGCGGTCTGCCGACCTTATTGTTATGGCACACCACAGCCGAGAACTGGACCCTGAAAAGGCTCGTATCGGTTCCACCATGGAGCAGGTTATCCTGCGCGCTGGTTGCCCTGTGGTCAGCGTCAGCAAACCTGACAAAGTATAAGAGTGTGAAATGCGTCCGGCTCTTGCTGGGCCGGACGCTCAAATATTAATGCCGCAGTCGGCCTTGGCGGGAGCGACTGCGGCAAAGTCAAGAATCAAAATAATGATTCATGCGTACCAGGAGGGTTGTTATGTCCAAGAAGATTCTCATCGTTGATGACGACAAGGAAATCCGTTCTTATTTGTCCGAACTTCTCAGCGACAACGGTTATGAAACCGTGACTGCCGTTGATGGTTCCGAGGCTGTTGAGATTGCTCAGCAGGAAAAGCCTGATCTCATCACTCTTGATTTGGAAATGCCCAACGAGTGGGGTCCCAGATTTTACCGCAAGATTAGCCAGGACGAGGCACTCAAGCGTACTCCCGTTGTCGTAATCAGCGGGCTCAACTCAATTAAATACGCTATTCCCAAGGCGATCGCAAGCCTTACAAAACCTTTTGAACCTGCTCAGTTGCTGAAAATCGTCAAGGACGCAATCGGCTAAATTGTAGGCATGGGGGCATGCCGACCCACGGATTTCCATAGTCCGTGGGTCGGATATTCATGCTTGAACAAGTGTGCGGGTTGAGTGTACGTTCAAAGGGTTGCGGGAAACTCAATACCTTGAACAATGGGTAGAATGAATGCCAAAGAAAATTATGGTGGTGGATGACGATCCAGATATCGTCGATTACCTCATCAACGTGTTCGAAGATCACGGATACGACACCTGCCGCGCCTCCGACGGGATATCTGCATATGACGTAGCGAAGGCTGAAAAGCCGGACCTCATAACGCTTGATATCGAAATGCCTCACGAGTGGGGGCCAAGGTTTTATCGTCGGTTGACAAGCGAAGAGGAGTTTTCGGATATTCCGGTGATAGTTATCAGCGGATTGTCCGGGATACATCTGGCCATTCGGCGGGCTGTGGCGACCATCAAGAAGCCTTTTGATCCAGCCGATGTGATTCAGATTGTGCACGAGGCGTTGGGTGACGATTTCTGACAATGATAGCTGACGGTTCAAGGGTGCCGTAATGATTGCATACAGCCGGGGGTGGCTGGATTGTGATCGGCATACCGGGGGTATGATGGACTTCAGGAAATTGATGCTCGTGGATGATGAAGAGGGAGTTCGACGCTTCCTTGGCCTCTCTTTCGAGGAGCTTGGATACGAGGTTAAAACGGCCGCCAATGGTCGAGAGGCTCTGGATCTTTTTGAAGAATTCAGGCCTGATATCGTTTTTACAGATATAAAAATGCCTGTCATGGATGGCATTCAGTTGCTTAAGAGCATTAAGATGCAGTCCCCGGATACCGAGGTGATTATGATCACCGGTCATGGCGATCTGGATTTGGCGATTGAATCGCTTAAATTTGATGCTTCGGATTTTATAACCAAGCCCATTAATAACGGTGTTCTTGAAGTTTCGCTTGAACGTGCTCGTGCTCGTTTCAACATGAAGTTGCAGTTGCGGGAACACACGGAAAATCTGGAAAAATTGGTCGAAGAAAAAACTCGTCGTATCATTGAGCTGGAACGGCAGAATGCTGCTTCGCAGGTGGTGGAGGGGTTGTCCTCGGCCTTGTCCAATGCGGCCCAGGAAGTGGAAACCGGTTCCGGTTTGTTCAATGAACTTCCCTGTCTTGTTTCCATCCATAATAGATATCTCGAAATTGTGGCCCACAATACCTTGTTTGAGGAACGGCTGGGCAATCAGGTTGGCAACAACAGCTTCGATATCTATTCTGATCGGGATTCTCCGGGGAACGCCTGTCCCGTGCAGAAGACTTTCGATACCGGGAAGGGCCAGCGGAGTAAGGAGAATTTTCTTGGCAAGGACGGGGAGGAAATTCCTGTCACGGTCTATACCGCTCCTTTGCCCAACAATGACGGTGATATTGAATTGGTGCTGGATATCTCGGTAGACATGACTGAATTGAAGCGCCTCAAGGATGAGTTGCTCACCACTCAATACAAATATCAGCGCGTGTTCAATGACGCTCCTTGTTACATTACTGTGCAGAATTCTGATCTTTCTATTGCCGAGGCGAATCATCTTTTCAAGAGGGACTTCGGGCAGTCTGTCGGCAGGCATTGCTTTGACAGCTATAAGCATCGTAGTGAACCATGTTCTGATTGTTTGGTTCGTAAAACGTTCGCCGACGGCAAGACTCGTCAGCGAGAGACCGTTGTCACTACGTTGTCCGGTGAGCAAAAGAACATGCTTGTTCAGTCCGCGCCTATTTATGATGCAGCCGGAGAGATTGTGCAGGCCATGGAAATGTCCACTGATATTACAGAGATCCGTCGGTTACAGGATCATTTGACCTCGCTTGGTATCATGCTTGGTTCCATGTCGCATGGTGTCAAGGGGATGCTGACGTCACTTGATGGTGGCATTTATAGATTGGAATCCGGTCTGATAAGAAATGATGAAGTGCGCGTCAAAGATGCAACTCGCGTACTCAAGTCCATGATCGGCAGGGTTAAGAAAATGGTTCTCGATATTCTGTACTATGCCAAGTCTCGAGAGTTGGAGACGGAAGTGCTGGATGCTTCTGATTTTCTGAAGGAAACGGCAGATATTGCCGAGGCTAAGTCCTTGGCTGCCGGAGTAGAGTTTGTCTGTAATGTGCCGGACGGTTTGGGCGAACTCAAACTTGATAGTGCAGCAATGTCTGCGGCACTCGTTAATTTTCTCGAAAACGGCGTTGATGCCTGTGAAGGGCGAAATGTTGACGGAGGCGGGCGGCTTGAGTTTTCTGCTGTTCGCAATGGTGACAATCTGATTATTTCCGTGGCCGATAACGGTATGGGGATGGATCAGGAGACCCGGGAAAAGATATTTACCCTGTTCTTTTCGTCCAAAGGCAAGCGCGGGACCGGCATCGGGCTGTTTATTTCAAACCAGACTATCGAGCAGCATGGCGGTTCCATTGAAGTGGATTCTTCTCCTGATAAGGGATCGAAATTTATTGTCACACTGCCGTTGAAAACAGAGGACTGATTCACCGGTGTACCCCATATCAGGGGCGTTTAATTGTCTGATGGATTCTGCTATGTTTTTTAGGCGTTCCAGCGCACAACACGCATTCGCCATGAGATAAATATTTATGAAATTGACCACACGCAGCAGATACGGCACACGATTGCTACTGGATATTGCTTTGCATTCCAGAGAAGGAAGACCTGTGCCGAGTAAGGACACCGCAGCACGCGAAGGATTATCCCTCAAATATCTAGAAAAGCTTATCAAGATGCTGAAGCAAGAGGGATATGTTGTGGGGAAACGTGGGCCGAACGGTGGTAATGTTCTGGTTCGGAAGCCCGAAGATATTTCCATTGGTGAAGTCGCACGTATCCTCGATGGCGAAGAGCAGGTTCTCGGATGTGATGGAGATGTCTCCACCTGTCCGCGTGCGGCGGTTTGTTTGAAGCGGTCTATATGGGACGATGCCAGCATGGCCATGTACAAGATGCTCGACTCTTTTTCTCTGGCTGATCTCATGAAGGACGCATATTTGTGTCCGCAAAATCCCCCCCCGAAAGAATAGCCGTTAAGGCGACAAAAACGGCATGCCATGAGGGAGGCGTAGTGCTGTTCAAGAGATTTCGCGAAAGTCTGATTGCCAAGCTGATACTTTTTGGAGGTGTCACGCTGCTTTTGTGCGTTATTCTCTGGTCGTGCTTCAATATCTATCATTTTAAACGGCATGTTGTGTCCAACGCCATGTCCGATATCGAGTTGGTGTCCGATACCATCATGCTTGCCCTTCACTATGCCATGATGCTGGATTCCGAAGAAGATATCGAAGAAAATATTAAGAATATCAGCCGTCAGGAAGATATTCGCAGCATCCGTGTATACAATAAGGCTGGCAAGATAGTTTTTTCCAATATCCCGGAAGAAATTGGGACTGTCATTGAGGTCGAGTCGCCTTCATGCTGGACGTGTCATCAATATACGCCAACACCACCGACCATGCCTTTGAAGCAGCGGACGCGGATGATTGATGGCGAGGGCGAGCAGCTCATGTCCATTATGACGCCTATTCCTAATTCAGAAGGGTGTTCTCCCGGACCGTGTCATGTCCACAAAGCTGAGGAACAGGTGCTTGGTCTGCTGGACGTGACTGTGACCATGGACAAGAAGAACTCCACCATCGCTATGTTTGAGCGGGCTAATATTACTATTTCCGTGGTCGTATTTATTGCCACATTCATTGCCCTGTTCTTCTTTACTTATCGATTTATTTTCAGACCCATTAAGCGGTTTATCGCTGCCACACGTGGTTATAAGTCCTACGAGACTTTTACCGCCATCGAGATTGAGCAAGTAGACGAAATTGGTACTTTGGGCGAGGCATTCAATCTGATGGGGCAACGCGTTTCCGACAAGCACCGGGAACTCATGGAACAGCGTGAGGAATTCCGCAATCTGTTCGATAATGTTCCTTGTTTGGTCAGTGTTGTTGATCTTGATTATCGGGTTGTTCGTCATAACAACGAATACGAGCGGCACTTTGGATTGCCTATGGGCAAACGGTGTTGGCAGATCAACAAGGGCAGGCTTGAAAAGTGCGAAGAGTGTCCCGTTGATCGAACTTTTATCGACGGATTTTCTCACATGAGCGAGGAAGAGGGATTGTCCAAGGAAGGCAAGCCCATTCATTGGATTGTGTATACTTCGCCAGTGCGGGATAAGCAGGGAAAAGTGGTGGCTGCCATGGAAATGATGATCGACATCACTCGGCGCAAGGAGCTGGAGCACAAGCTGGCTGCATCCGAACATCGTTATCATGCCATTTTCGATTCTATTCCCAATGCCGTATTCGTGTTGGATCGTGACAACCTTGAAATTCTCAATTGCAATGAGGCGGCAGAGGCCGTGTACGGTTGGAGTCGAGAGGAGATGACCGGGCGATCATTCATGCAGTTTTTCCGAGAGGAAGAGGCAACGGATTGGGAACCCGCGCTGCGGACGTGGTCGGAGATTGAGTTGTGTACGCATGTGACCAAGTCAGATCAGCCTATTTTTGCATCTTTGCGTATTTCTCCGGCTCGGTTTGAGGAGATTGATACGCTTATCATTACTTGTACTGACGTGACCAAGAAGATGGAGGCTGAACAACAGCTTATTCAGGCGAGCAAAATGACAACGTTGGGTGAGATGTCCACCGGCGTGGCTCATGAATTGAATCAGCCGCTTACTATTTTGAAGGCCATTAGCAACTTGTTGTCTCGGAAGGCGACCAATGGATCGACATTTGATTCTGAAATAATGGAAGAAATGGCTGAAGGAATCTCTACTCATGTAGATCGTGCCAGCAAGATAATTGAGCATATGCGGGAGTTTGGTCGCAAGTCTGATCTGAAAACCATGCCGGTCCAGATCAATGAGGTTTTGGAACGAGGTTTTGAATTTTTTAGTCAACAACTTAGCATCCATAACATTCAGGTTATTTGGGAATTGGAAGACGATTTGCCGATGATTATGGCAGATTCCAACAGATTGGAGCAAGTGGTTATTAACCTGCTCCTTAACTCACGGGACGCCATCGAGGATCGCTGGAATAGCCAGGGGTTGGACGCAGATAAGCGTATTCATATTCGATCTTTCAGCACTGATGAGACGGTACATTTTAAGGTGTGCGATACCGGTTCCGGTATTCCGACATCTATTCGCGAACGATTGTTCGAGCCATTTTTTACAACTAAGAATGTGGGCAAGGGGACTGGGCTTGGGTTGTCCATCTCATACGGCATCGTGAGTGATTATGGTGGGGATATCTCAGCCAAGTCGTGGGAGTCTACAGGTGCCTGTTTCGAAATCTTCTTTCCGAGAGCTGAGTGTGAACTCTGCATTTAATTGAAGTGTCAGAAAAAGTAGCCCCGCTCTTCCCTATGGGAAGAGCGGGGTTCCTTTCGTGGCGTTATCTCCATTGGGTCAGATAATGGCGTCGACGACCACGCCTTTGGCGTGAGCGCCGAGGACGCTGGTTTGGAAGTCGTAACTTTGGGCCATGCCGGTTTTGTCTGCCGACGAGGACCCGGAATTCATGTAATCCAAGGTTTTGGAAACAAGTGACGCTTCGGCGGACATCTTGTCCACTGGAGCGAAGCTTGAGCCGCTGCTGGTATCATTCATGTAGTCCAGGGTCTCGGAAACCACGGCTGCGCCGAATGTCTGCTGATCATAAGGCGAGGAGCCTCCAAGACCGCCGATTGCCATGGTCATAAGCGTACCCTCCATAGTCGTTAGGTCGGAAATAACGCCTATCTGTCGTATCGGTGCTTTGCTTCATGTCTTTAGGTCTGAGAGAAAATAAACTTGTTGCCCATAGAAAGAACGCAGGGGTATAGTGATTATGTGGAGGGATTATGCAAATCGAAATCGGATGGCTTGTTCTCGCCGCAGTGATTACGGCATGCATCGGCTTTGTATTGTATCGTTGGCAAAGGCCTAGACTTTCAAAGCCGTACCTTGTGGTGGCCGCTGTTGCGATGCTCTTTGCAGTGTATTACATATTAAATGTGGTGTTTGGAAGCGGTAGAACCGGGTGGCCTTGAGCCGCGAAGGAAGTTGAATCTATGAATGAAACTGTCAGAATTATTATTGCACTTGTGGCCGCAGGCGGAGCGGGAGGTCTGTTGGTTTGGAAGTTCAAGAAGAACTGCCTTCCGTGAATGCTTACATATGCATCCATCGGCGTAGGTGTCGCCGTATTTTATCTTTTGAAGATTTTTTTGGGTTAGATTGAGTGGACATTATTTTTCTTCCCAGTCTTTTACTTCGTCCCAGAGGGCATTCATTTCATCCAAATTTAATTCAGAGAAAGTGAGATTACGCATTTCAGCTAATTCTTCCATTTTGCCAAATCGTCCCAGGAATTTTTGGTTGGCAAAATCTAGTGCACTGTTGGCTTTGATGCCTTTTCGTCTTCCCAATTCAACCAACGTGAAAAGGTAGTCGCCGAATTCTTGTTCCGAGGCCTCTTGATCGTTCTTGGCCAAGGCATCCTGCCATTCCTGCCATTCTTCTTTGAGTTGGACCTCTACGGCTTCGTCGGAGTCCCAAGTAAAATTGTTGCGGGCGGACTTGGAATTGATACGGTATGCCTTGAGTAACGGCGGGAGGCCTTTGGGCAGGGAGTCGAAAACCCGTTTTCTGCCGGTTTTTTTGTTTTCTTCCCGTTTGACGTTTTCCCAGTTGTCCCAGAGTTCTTTGATGTCTTTGAAATTCTTGTCGCCGAAAACGTGCGGGTGACGACGAATCATCTTGGCCGCACCGTAATTGATCGAGTCGGCCAGAGTGTGGGCACCTTCTCTTTCATAGAGTGTGGCTATGAACAGGAGAATGAACATGACGTCACCCAATTCTTCCATGGCTTCGGCTTTATCTTTGTTACGAATGCCTTCGATGAGTTCGAACGCTTCTTCCGCCAAATAATCGCACATGGAGCGTGGGGTCTGTTCTTTATCCCAAGGACAGCCGTCCGGGGCGATCAGGGCATCTATGATACCAAGCAGTTCTTTCATGGCCTGTGCTGAGGCTTCATGATTCTTTTCGCTCATGGCGAATGCTCCTTCGAAATGGTTTGGGAAAACCGGTTGACTATTGTACGGTTTCGTTTGCTATGCCCAATGCGTTTTTGGCATTGTCCAGCGCTTCTTGGGGTGAAGGCATATCGATGTGTTCGCTCAGAGCGTTGACCAAGTGTTGCGCGTGTGGCGCCAGATATGATTCCTTCAGAATCTCGGCATCAGGAGCGAAGGTTTGCAGGAACATCAGGCCGACAAGGCAGATGAGAATGCCCTCGATGAGCCCAAAGACGCCGCCAGCTGTACGGTCGATCCAGCCGAGTAGAGAAAGTTCCAGTACAGAGCGAATGAGTTTCGTCAGTAACCAGAACACGATCAGCGTACCTATGAAAATCAGGGCGTATGAGAGCGCACTGACCGTGATGCTGTTTTCGATGTACAGTTCCAGGTGAGGTGCGATCAGATGATCGAAGTGTGAGGCCAGAAAAAGGGCCAAGACGATGGCGATAAGTGAGAGGACCTCTTGAACCAGTCCTCGGAAGAAACCGCGCAAGAGAAAAAGGGCAATAATGCAGATGAGAATGATGTCCAGAAAATTCATGCAACCATATCCTTAATCCGCTAAAGTTGTGTCCTGAAAAAAGGCCTAGCAAACTGAGCAGCAAATGTGAACCGAGGAGTTCCTTTTTTTTCTTTTATGTCAATTGAAAAGAGGGTTGGACTTGTGTCTGCATGCGATCTCAGCTACATGAACACGAATAAGGCCTTACGGAGTAAAGAGAACAAGGAGAGGTGGATGCAGGTCCATGAAACAGGATTTCCCGGCCTTCTCGTTTTGACACCGAAAGTGTTTCAGGACGAGCGGGGTTTTTTTTTGGAAAGCTACAATTACGATGCGTTCAAACGTATCGGTATTTCATGTGATTTTGTTCAGGATAATCACGCCTATTCCAAAGATGTTGGAGTGTTGCGTGGTTTACATTTTCAAACACCTCCAAGAGCTCAAGCCAAATTGGTCTGGGTTACCCGTGGTGCAGTGATGGATGTGGCTGTTGATTTGCGCAAAGGTTCTCCCACTTTTGGGAAGTGGCAACATGTTATTCTCAGTAGTGTGAATTTCAAGCGTATGTTCATTCCTGCGGGTTTTGCTCATGGGTATGTCACCATTATGCCTGACACTGAATTTCAATATAAGGTTGATGCTCCCTACTCTCCTGAACACGACGGCGGTATCGTCTGGGATGATCCAGACACTGGTGTGGATTGGGCTTCGGCCTTGGATGGACGAACGCCAGTCCTTTCTGAAAAAGATAAACGGTTGCCCCGTTTGGTGAATTTTAATTCTCCCTTCAACTTTGAGGGTTAATAATATGTCAAATATCGAACGATCCCAAGTCAACTTTGCCCACCCCTGTCACGCTATTATTCTTGCGGGTGGTTCCGGGACTCGATTGTGGCCTCTCAGCAGGAATTTACTTCCTAAGCAGTTGTTGGTGCTGGGCGGCAAGAGCACACTTTTGCAGCAGACTGCTTCTAGAGTGCTTGAAGCGTTTGATCCGGCTAACATCTGGATTGTGACCAACGAAGAACATGTTTTTGAAGTGCGCAAACAGGTGGGAGCCATCGATACTGACCTGAAAGAGCAGGTGTTGGCCGAACCGTTGGGCAGGAATACGCTGCCAGCGATCATGTTGGGGCTGGATAAGGTCGTTGACGCTGATCCGACAGCTTTGGCTGCGGTTTTTCCGTCTGATCATCTTGTTAGTGACGACGAGGCGTGGGTGCGCGATCTGGTTAAGGCTTCGTTTCTGGCGGCGGACAATCGTTTTGTCACTTTCGGGGTCAAGCCTCGCAAGCCTGAGACCGGGTATGGATATATCGCGCTTGGTGATAAACTGGACACCGGCGTTCATACCGTGGACGGGTTTGTGGAAAAGCCTGAATACAGTATGGCCGAGAAATTTGTGCAGGAAAATAGTCATTACTGGAATAGTGGTATGTTCCTGTTTTCTGCCAAGCATTTTTTGACACAGGTTGCGAAATGCGAACCTGTTCTCTGGGATTGGTGGATGGAACGAGATACGGCTCCGCTTGTACAGGGATATAGGGAGATTCCCAATATTTCAGTCGATTATGGTGTTGTCGAAAAGATTGACAATATTGCTGTGATCCGTGCCAATTTTGATTGGGACGACCTCGGTAGTTGGGAAGCCATGTATCGCCTTGGCGACAAGGATGAAGATGGGAATGTTATTCAGGGTGATGTTTTGGCCATGGATTGCAAAAATTCCTTGCTGATCAGTGAGGGGGGCAAGCTCGCGGTTGTCGGTGTTTCTGATATGATTATGATCCAGACTCGAGATGCCACTTTGACTTGTACAATGGAGCGGGTCCAAGCCGTGCGCGATGTCGTGGATACCCTCAAGGCCGAAGGGAGCCAGCTTGTTGAGAGCCATCCCACAGTGTATCGACCATGGGGTAATTATATCGTGCTGGAAGAAGGGTCTCATTACAAGATCAAACGCATTCAGGTGAATCCGGGGGCAAGGTTGAGTTCTCAGATGCATCATCACCGCAGTGAACATTGGGTTGTGGTGGACGGGACTGCGGAGGTTGAAGTGAACAATGAACCGCGTGTTCTGGTGGAAAATCAATCGGTTGACATCCCTAAAGCTTCTCAGCATCGCTTGGCCAATCCCGGCAAAGTGCCACTTAATATTATAGAAATTCAAAGCGGACCGTATCTGGAAGAGGATGATATAGTTCGGTTTGACGACGTTTACGGTAGGGTTAAGAAATAAATATATACAGAGGGCGTTGTTGTTTAGCCATTTGAATTATTTGGTTTTTTTAGTGCAAGGGAGATCGTGAAAATTTTCATATTCTCTTGACACGAAATCGATCCGTGCCGTATGGGAATATAGTTCAATTGGTGTGATTTTCACATTAACTTTAGAGTGATGGGGCGAGGTTATGGAGGAGAGAAAAGCATCGAAACGGTGTGGAGGGGCACTTCCCTTTATCATCGGCTTCCTGGCCACCTGTGTGTTGGGCTGGGCTGTAATCCCTGGTATGTTCTACGAAAAAGAAGAACAACCGATTTGGTTCAGCCATGCTGTACACGTGGATGGTGAGGGAATGGATTGCGAAAGCTGCCACTATTTCCGGGATGATGGCTCTTATGCCGGTTTCCCGACCAACGAAGTATGTGCTGAATGTCATGCGGTTGATCCTGAAGAAGCAATGGAAGCCATTGCTGAAGAAGGCATCGACCCGACCGACTATGAAGCCATCATGAAAGCAGAATTGGATGCCATTGAGGACAATCTGGCTGCTTCGGATGATGACAAAAGACAAGCTGAACGTGAGTACGTGGTGAAGTATTTGATTCAGGGGAAAGAAGTTCCCTGGTTGAATTACCAAGACCAGCCGGACAACGTTTACTTCTCTCACAAGGCTCACGCTGAGCTGAGTGTTGCCGATTTGGCAGAGATGAAGAAAGAATTGTCTGATGTCGTTGACCCCGCAGTGTTTGAGGGCGAAGCCCCCGAACAGAACTGCAACCTGTGTCATGTAAAGGATATCAGCACTAACGATGTGCCTCCGGCTTTCGAGCGGAACATCCTTTCTGGCTACAGCAAGATGACCATGAAGATGTGGAAGTGCGAACGGTGTCACGCCCTTAAGGGTCAGCCGAACGCCTGCTACACCTGCCATAAGTAAAGGGGTACTGAGAATGAGCGTAGCACGCAGAGCTTTTATTCAGATGAGTGTGGGCGCCACCGTCGGTATCCTTTTTACACCGACGGTATGGAAAGCTCTTGATGATGTCTCCATCTGGACGCAGAACTGGCCCTGGATTCCCACGTTGAAATACGGGGAAGTCAAAGGGACGCCAACCGTGTCCAAGATGTGTGAATCCGGATGTGCCGTGAAGGTTCGCACCGTTGCCGGTGAAGCCTTCGGTGTTGAAGGAAACATGGAAAACCCGCTTTCCGGCGGTGGTGTCTGTCCTCTGTGCGCAAATGGCGTACAGGTTATGAACAGCCCGTCCCGGATCAAGGCTCCCATGTTGGATGGCGAAGAAATCTCCTGGGAAAAAGCCCAGGAAGTCGTGGCCGAGAAGTTGGAAGCCGCCGGCAGCAACGTTGCTGTCATTTCCGGCGACCAGACCGGCACCGTCAATGAGGTCTTCTCCGCGTTGCTGACTGACAAGGGCAGCGACGCATTTTATACCATGCCATGTGATATGCAGGCCGCCGATAAGGCTTGGTCCAGTCTCATGGGTGGGTCCGGTCAGGTCGGTTACGACCTGGAAAATGCGGATGTAGTCCTGCTGGCTGGTGCCGATGCCCTAGAATCCTGGGGTCCGACTGTCGCCAACCTTAAGGCTTTTGCTGCCAATGAGTCCGGTAAGTTCTACTTCGCCGGTCCTATGCAGACTAAAACCGCTTCCGTGACCGATAAATGGGTACCTGTCCCGGCTGAAGGCATGGCTGCTTTCACCCTGGGTATTGCATATTATGTATTGCAGTCTGGCAAGACCACGTCTGTCGCTGACTTTGGTCAGTTCAAGGCCATGGTCATGAACGACTACAGCCCTGCCAAGGTTGAAGCAGCCACCGGTGTTAAAGCCGATATAATGGCCGCTATCGCCAAGGACCTGTTGGCTGCCAGCAACCCCGTGGTTGTTCCCGGTGGTTCTGTTGCCGCACACGGTGCAGCGTTTGCATTGAACCTGCTGCTTGGCGGCGGTATGAAGGCATTGCCTGAATTTGGCAAGGCCGTCGGTACTGCCATGAGCCGTAGCGAAATGCTGAAAGCGGACATTTTGGAAGGTGTTTCCACCGACCTACTGTTCGTTTACGAAGCCAATCCCGCTTACGCTCTGCCTGAGCAGGTCAAGGCTGGATTCACCGTTGCATTCGACTCGGTTAACACTGAGACCACGTCTGCCGCGAATCTGGTTTTGCCGACCCCGCACTGCTATGAGCGGTTCGAGGATCTGGCATCTCCGTATGGTGTCGCAGCTGGTACGTATTCCTTGGGTGCTCCGGTTTCCAAGGCAACTCTGAATGTCAAGAATGCCGCCGACTTTATCCTCGGTTTGGCTGATCTCGGATTTGAGACCTACGAAGAAGTTCTCGAAGCCAAGGTTGAAGCCATTGGCGCAGATATGGATGAGTTGGTCGAAGGCGGCGCATTTGTCGCTGAAGGCGAGGCTCCGGTGGCCGTCAGCATGGCTGCAAGCGAATTGAGCAAGGCTGCCGTACCCGTCAAGGGTTCCGGTGCTGTGGGACTTGCTCCCTATACTTTGCTCAATGTTGGTACCGCCAATCAGGCGACTACCCCCAACGCTCCTTGCACCATCAGCAACAATCAGTTGGTCGGCGACTATTTGGTTGTCATGATGGCATCTGCCACTGCCAAACAGCTTGGCGTGGACGTTGGTACCAAGGTGAAGCTTTCCGGTGGTACCGGTGAGTGTGAAGCTTTGGTCCAGATCTTCGAAGGCGTCCTGCCCGGCGTTGTGGCCGCTCCTTTGGGAATGGGTCATACTGTCGGCGACGAGTTCTCGAAGGGTAAGGGCGATAACGTTTACAAGATCCTCACGGTGAGCTCCGAGGCCGCCGCTGGCGCCTCTACATGGGCCGGTTCCACTGTGAATGTCGCCAAAATCTAGGGGGAACCGACATGCAAACAAAAGAATTCAAAATCAAATGGGGCATGGTCATTGATATTGACAAATGCACCGGCTGCGGCGCCTGTATGGTCGGCTGCCAGGTGGAGAACAATATCGCTCCCATGACTAAGAAAGACCCCTATAATTATGTTCAGGCTTTGACCAAGGATCGCGACGACGCATCCAATAAGCTCAAGACCCTGACTTGGCTGAATGTTTACGAACTGTCCAATGGCAAAGCCTTCCCGGAACACGAGACGGCTTATTTGCCCAGGCCTTGTATGCAGTGCGGCAATCCCGCTTGTGTGCCTGTTTGCCCGGTTGTTGCCACAGAAAAGAACGAAGAGGGCGGCATTGTCTCCCAGATCTACCCCCGTTGTATCGGATGTAGGTACTGCATGGCTGCATGCCCATACCATGCCCGCTATTTTAACTGGTGGGATCCGCTTTGGCCTGAAGGCATGGACAAGGGCTTGAGCCCGGCCGTGTCTCCTCGTCCTCGTGGCGTGGTTGAGAAGTGTAACTTCTGCCACACCCGTTATATGGACGCCAAGGATAAAGCTCGCCAGAATGGCGAGGACCCGATGAATCTGCCGGATGGCGCATATGTGACCGCTTGCGCAGAAATCTGCCCGACCAAGGCTATCACCTTCGGCGATTTGAATAATCCCGAACATAAGGTGCATGAGCTCGCCAAGAGCCCCAGCGCATTCCGTTTGCTTGAGAAACTTGGCCTGGCTCCCCAGGTCTATTACATGAGCAATCGTGAATGGGTCCGTAAGCAGGGTGATAACTACAACGCCGATGGCGGCGGTCACTAGGAGGCTGAACAATGGATAGCAAACTCTTCCCGGAAGGGGTGCAGCGGTGCTCGTTTGGCAAGTTCCTTATCTGGATAGCTGTCATAATGGGCGTTTTCCTCTGGGGGCTCTATGCCGCAGTACTCGTACTGTATAATGGCATTGGCACCACCGGCCTCGATAACTACTTCGGGTTCGGTGCCTGGATTACCTTTGACCTTGCTGTGATCGCTCTTGGCGCTGGTGCTTTTTTCACCGGTCTGCTCAAGTATATCCTTAAGATCAAACAGCTTGAAAAAATCATTAACCTGACGGTCGTCGTCGGTTTCTGCTGTTATGCAGGTGCGATGCTGGTTCTGGTCCTTGATGTTGGTCAGCCGACCCGTGCATGGTTCGGTTACTGGCATCCTAACGTCCACTCCATGCTGACAGAAGTTATCTTCTGTATCACCTGTTACCTTACTGTTTTGATCATCGAGTTCGTCCCGTTGGTCTTGGAACAGAAGCAGCTGAACAAGATTCCCTTCATTCATGCACTGGCTCACAACATGCACGTTAACATGGCGTTGTTTGCCGGTATTGGTGCATTCTTGTCCACATTCCACCAAGGATCTTTGGGTGGTATGTATGGTGTCCTGATCGGTCGTCCTTACGCTTTCCGCGAAGGGTTCTTCATCTGGCCGTGGACTTTCTTCCTGTTCGTACTTTCCGCAGTTGGTTCTGGTCCGGTTTTTACCGTTCTGATTGCCACGCTCATGGAGAAGCTTACAGGTAAGAAATTGGTCGACTTTAAGACCAAGGCTTTGATGGGTAAGATTGCTGGTACGATGCTGTGTGTTTACATGTTCTTCAAGATTCTCGACACTTGGGCATGGGCTTATGGCTATCTGCCTACCGTCGGTTTGACCTTTGACGACATGTTCTACGGCGTTATCTACGGTAAGTGGTTGATGTTCTCTGAAATTGTGTTGTGTGGTGTTGTTCCGGCTATTATGTTGATTGTTCCGGCCATCCGTAATAATCCGACATTGCTGTACACCGCAGCCATTTTGGACTGCATTGGCGTGTCCCTGAACCGTTATCTCTTTACGGTCCAGACAATCGCTTTCCCGGTTATGCCATTTGACGAATGGCAAGTGTACTACCCGAACTGGGTTGAGTACGCCACGTCCATCATGATCATAGCTTTTGGCTTCTTGGTCCTGTCGTTCGTGTACCGCTACCTCCCTCTGTTTCCGCAAGAGCGTAAATTGAATTAGGGCGTAGCACCCATTACAAAAAATAGACCCGCTCTTCGTGAGCGGGTCTTTTTTTTGTGGTAGCCCCGGCTTTCGATAGCGGCGCGTCTCCGTCGTTTGGAAGGTTGAGTCTGGCCTCACTGTACTAAGGTACAGTTGCGGGAATTCAAATTTTTCCGCCTAGAACCTACACTACTCTCGAAAGCCTCACGGCATGGTGAGATCGGATGAGTTTTTTGTGTGAAGGAGTCAGGACGCTACGCTGCTGATTTTAGGGGAAGGGCTGGATGACGTCAGAAAGAAAGATAAGAAATTGTATTTTGTTTAGAAAGTGAGTGGTTTGTTTGAGAAAATAGAGCGAGCTAGTGGTAATATAAACCGTCTCGAGCGGAGCGAGCTATATAAAGTTTGGGAGAGTCCAGAGAACCCTTTTCAAAGGATTCTCTGGTCCCGCCGAAGGCGCCCACCGGGAGGGTCACGAGGCTTATGTCAAATTTTCGAATGCCCTACGCATGGAGACCGCAGCCAAAATGGTACGCTCTGTCAGCGAGGCGGTGACCATGTACTCATTGTGCGAGTGGTCCTTGCCGCCAGTGGGGCCGAGACCGTCGATAACCGGAGTTCCTGCATTGGCGATGAAGTTGGCGTCTGAAACACCACCTCGTGCGCTTTCCTGAACCGGGATATCTAAATCGGTACCGGCGGAAGCCACTATTTCGTAGAGGCTGGCTATAGCCGGACTGTTCTCCAAGGTCGGCCTTCCCGGTATCACTTCCAGTTGGCAGTTTGTGCCGGGAATGGTCGGGGATGCCGCTGATTTTTCAATGGCCTCACGGAGGATTACGCCTTCTAGCTCATTCCAGTACCTACATTCGATCTTGGCTTTGGCCGAGGGAGCGATAGTGTTCGGCCCTACCCCGCCTTCAACTAAACCGACGTTGACCGACACGCCTTTGGCGGCATTATTAAGCGTTTCAAGGGCAATGGTTTGATGCGCCATTTCAAGAATGGCACTGGGTTTCGGGCCGGTCAGATTACCGGAATGACCTGCTTGACCAAGGATTTTCAAGGAAAATGATACTTTCCCTTTTCGTGCCGTGACGATTTTTCCGCCAGGGCTGGAGCATTCGAAGACAAAGGCCATGGCCGCTTTTTTTGCTTCTTCGATGATGAGGTCCTGCGAATGTGGTGAACCTATTTCTTCGTCTGAGTTAAAGACAAAAGTGATCGGCATATCACCAAGAAGGCCTGCTGCATCAAGAGCTTTGAGCGCATAAATACCGACGACCAGCCCTCCTTTCATATCCACCACGCCGGGGCCGATGATGGTATCGCCATCCGGGCGGAAACAATCGAATCCATCTTCGGGTGGAAAGACTGTGTCCATGTGACCACAGAGTAGAAGGCCGCGCTTTTCAGATTGGGCTGCGTTTTGCGCGACTAGATTGTCGCCAACCACGTTTCGTTTTTCGCGGCGCACAATGAATCCCATGTCGGTCATCACGCTTTCAAGGACCGTGGCTACGGCATCAGTCCCCAGTTTATTGGGCGTGTAGCTGTTGATGCATACGATCTTTTTGAGCAGGTCCATCATTTCCTGCTCGTGATTCGTGATGTATGTGCGAATGGTATTGAGCATTATTTCTTGCCGTACTGGTTGAAGGCAAAATTGGTATCATTGCCATAACCTTCTGGATCGGCGTCAGGATAACGGACTTCGCCTCCCCACGGCTTTTGGAGAATGACAGCTCCGTCTTCGCGTCCTTGAACATTGTCGCGGTGGAGTGGAATTTTTCCGCCAGCCGCTGCGATATAACGAGGGATGGCATCGCCAGAAATATTGCCGTACATGCCTTCCACAATATCCCGACCTTTTTGGATGGGGACGCGCATATGGTAGTACTGAGGGTTTCGGTAGGAGCAGTTAAAGATGTAGTATGGGCGTATGTATGCTTCCTGAATAGTCTCGCACAGGTGCCACATTTTGACTTTGGAATCATTGATGCCGCGCAGTAGGACTGCCTGATTGAGCACGGCGGAGACTCGTTTGGAAATGTCTTTGAACGCTTGTCGGGAAACGGGGGTGATTTCTTGAGCCGTGTTGATTTGTGTAACCACGCGCACGGGCTTCTTGTCATTGCTTTCTTCCAGAATGTCGAGAAGCTCGGCATCAATGCGCTGCGGGGTGGTGACTGGTACACGGGTACCGAGGCGTTTCATCTTGATGTGGTCGATGTCATCCAGTTTGCCGAGCAGCCAACGCAGGGAACTGTTGGACAACATGAAGGCGTCACCACCGGTAATCAACACGTCACGAATGGCCGGTTTTGAAGCGATGTAGTCTAAGGCTTCCTGATAGGCGGCCTTGGAGAATGTACGGTCAGATCCGCCGATGTGGGCAATGCGTAAACAGTGTGTGCAGTACATGGCGCAAATGTTGGTAGATTTGAGGGCCACCACACGCGGGTAAAATTGGTCAACAAGGCGGACTGGAGAGTGGTCTGATGCTACGGGTGGAATTTCTTCACCTACAGTGTCGACCATTTCTGCGGTGGGAACCGCCTGAAGGATGACGGGGTCATTGGGTACAGGCTGAATCAGACTGGCATAATACGGCGTCATGCGCATCCGATATTTCTCGGTGATGCGGGCAACATCTTGAATACAGTCGTCAGGAAGGTCGAGGCATTTTTGCAGGGTTTCGGTATTGTCGATGCAGTTGCCAAGTTGTCCAGAAAAGGAATTCCAGTCGTCGTCTGTCATGCCCAAAACTGATTTGATACGGGCCTGGTTTTCGAGAATTTTGTCCCAGAGTTGAATACCGCTTGGGGCTTCAGTGTCCTTGCGTGCCAAGTAGTCTTTCACACGCAGGCCTGCGTCAGTGATGATCTCAAGGGCGCGGCCTACGCGGCCACCGATGGTCACGGAGTGCTCATCGATCTCGACATGCTTGGCACACAGTTCGACAAGGTTTTCACGGGTCAGGCCGTAGGCTTCGTAGCCGGGACCGCCTGCTGTTTTGGCATTTTTGAGAGCGTGGAACAGGGCCACGATAGGTGCTGTGCCTTCAGTCTCTTTAGCGTCGGCGTAAAGCTGTTGCATGTTGGTGGAATCGACATCGGTTGCAGTACCGTTGCCGGAAATCTGTTCAAGCAAGTCCGTAGTAAAACCATCCAATTGAAAAGCCATGTCAGTACCTGTTTGTTTCCCGGTTGACGATGGATTCCGCCAACCTGTTTGTTCCTTTTTTCAGCTCTTGAAGCATATCCTTGCGTGTGGCTGCAACGGCGGCCACGCGCCCTAGAAATGTTCCGGCTTTGACCAGAACATTTTCTCCTGTGTGTTCAAGGACGATGTGTCCGTGTAGCCCGTCAACGGCCGTTTGAGCGAAAAGAGTGCGCTCCGGCAGGCTTTGTTTGATTTCGCTGGTGGTAACAACATCCGTTTCTACCTTGTGATTGAAAGTCCCCCAGTGAAGATTGCCGTTGATAATGGCGTCAAAGTCAGGTTCTTTTTTGTCTGTGGGGAGTTTGTTATGGAGGACAGCGTGTGCTTCCATGTCGAACAGGCTGGGTGATCCTTTAGGGAGCAATTGCTCCAAAGCGCTGCAAAACTCCATGGTTGTTCCCTGTTTGCGCGCGTTGACTTCGATGAAAAATATATCTTCGTTTTGGGTGACGATATAATCGCATCCATAGATGCCCCGGAATCCAAGTTTGCCGAGTTCTCGGCCAATTGCTGCGGTGTAATCGCGCAGGTCTGTTTGTACGCTTGCAGGTAGTACGGATGGAAACGTGGAGCCACGGAATTTGTTGCCATCCACTATGTTCATGTCCGCGACACCGGCTACGTATACTTCGCTGTCATTGCCGACAACGGCCAAGACTGTCGGGTCGTGTGTGTGCGGCGTGTATCCACTTATAAGGTAATGTGTCTCCGGGCAGGTGAAGCGGCCGAGTGCATCGTCAGCACATTGGCAAACCATGCTTTGGGCGCCACCGGCACTGTGGCTGGCCGAAACGAACATACCGTGAGGAGAGCGTTCTCCAAGTTCTTTGAGCCCTTGCTCCAATGCCTCGGAGCCGCAGCAGATCATGAAGTCGACCACTGGGGCCACTTTGGAAAAAGTTTCGTACTGCCATGTTTTGTCATTAAGGTGTTCGATCAGATCAGCTTTTGGGCCGAGTAGGGTAACCATGTCCTTGTGTCCAAGGTTCAACTCTGGACGGCTTTCAAACATCCATACAAAAACGTGATCCTGTTGTTCAAGCAGGGTTTTTAGCAGGGAGTTGATATATGCCGATTTTGATAGTTTGTCAGAAAAAATAGACATGGGAGTTCGGTAGGCGACTTTTCGCCCGGCAGCTTCTATTTCGGCTTTTGCGGTTGGATTGAATACCGCGAGATTGTTGAATGCCGTGGTGTCGATAAGGTCGGGGGCGATTGATATGGCTTTGAAGGGGGTGTTGAACTCCCGTTCAAGGGCTTTGGCGACAAATTTATTAAGTCCGTACGCCTTCAATTCTCCAATAAAAAGGAAATATGTGACGGTGGGGTCCAGATGAATATTCGTAAAGTGGAGTTCGTCCATGTCTGGTCAGTGCTTTTTAAAATGTTCTATAAGTTCATTTTGCCAATTTTAACTACAAAAGCTGATAAGCGATTAGCAGAAATCAATCGGCCTGTCTCTAATTTTGGAATAACCCGTTGCGAAAAAAAACGTTTTTTGGTAAATCGTTATGTCAGCTAGTAATCTTATGCGTCTTGTTTGACGGAAGTGGTAAACTGGCTGTTATTGTGTTTTTGTTGAATCCTTTGTGGCTTTCATTATGGATCGGGCTTTGAGAGGGGCTTGATCGATTGGGTTAACTGATTTTGTTCTGGAGGAACTGAGAATGAAAAAACTTCTGTACGTGGCCATGCTGCTTTGCTTGGGTTACATGCTGACCGTTGTCCCCGCGTCGGCTGGTAAAACTAAATTTGTGACCATCGGTACCGGCGGTATCACCGGTGTTTATTATCCGACTGGTGGCGCCATCGCCAAGATTGTGAACAAGAAAAAAGATGTCTACGGTATCCGTGCTACGGTTGAGTCCACCGGCGGTTCTGTGTTCAACGTCAACGCCGTTATGGCTGGCGACCTCGAATTTGGTGTTGTTCAGTCCGATCGTCAGTACCAGGCCTTTGAAGGTATTGCAGAATGGGATGGCAAGCCTCAGAAGAAGCTGCGTGCAGTTTTCTCCATTCACCCTGAGTCCGTGACCTTGGTTGCTGGTGCTGACACTGGTATCAAAGGTATCAAGGACCTCAAGGGCAAGAAAGTTAATATCGGTAACCCCGGTTCCGGTCAGCTTCAGAACTCCATTGATGCTTTGGCTGCTGCTGGTTTGACCCTTGATGACATCGATGCTGAAAAAGTCAAAGCTGCTGAGGCCCCTGGCCTGTTGCAGGATGGCCGTATCGATGCATTCTTTTACACTGTTGGTCATCCCTCCGGTGCGATCAAGGAAGCATGTGCTGGTGCTCGTAAGGTTAATATCATACCTATCACTGGCGTGGATTCCCTGTACGAAAAGTTCTCTTACTATGCTCCTTCTGTTATCCCCATGAAGAATTACCCCAGCGCAGCCAATGCCGGTGCCGATGTGCCTAGCTTTGGTGTGAAGGCTACTTTTGTGACCTCCTCTGATGTTCCTGATGATATCGTTTACGCCATCACTAAGGAAGTTTTTGAGAATTTTGAAGAATTCAAAAAATTGCACCCCGCATATGCTGTCCTGACCAAGGAAGGCATGTTGCAGGGGCTGTCTGCTCCGATTCACCCCGGCGCAATGAAGTACTACAAGGAAGCCGGCCTCAAATAAGGTCGCTCTTCTTACGCATTATCGTGACCGGACGGCTTGCCGTCCGGTCGCATCTTGCGCAGGCCGAACCCGGCCGTGCTGCCGCCGTTTGCAGGGGAGCTTGCAAGCGGCTCTTTGATTTTTCGCCACAATAGCGACCGAGGGAGAAATGGTAGATAAGACTTTAGACGACAACAATGTAAAAGGGGTGGAATACGCCCGCGAACTGGCCGAAGCCGAGCACGGCTTGCAAGGCGATAGCGTTGGTGTCACCAGAACATTGACCATTGCCATTGCTATCATGTGGTCGTTGTTCCAGCTTTCCATAGCCAGTTGGTTGATTATGGATACCCTCTACATCAGGGCATTCCATTTGGCGTTTGCTATTCTGCTTGTTTTTTTGAATGTGCCCATGATGAAGGGGAATCCCAAGTGGCGGCCTGACCTCAGGTTCCTCATGATCATGAATCGCGTGACTATTCTAGATTATATTTTGGGTATACTGGCGGCCTTTGCTGCCTTGTATATATTTATTGATTACGATGGAATCTCCATGCGCTACGGAGCTCCTACCACCAGAGATATCCTCTTCGGACTCATGCTGGTCGGTCTATTGCTTGAAGCTACTCGGCGTGTCATTGGGCCTGCATTGCCTGTGATTGCCATTTTGTTTTGTATGTATGCGTTTCTTGGACCGTATATGCCTGATGTCATCGCCTTCAAGGGTGTCTCCTTGAACCGTTTTATTGGACAGATGTCCATGAGTTCAGAAGGTATTTACGGGATCCCGTTGGATGTGTCTGCGACAATAGTTTTTCTGTTTGTGTTGTTTGGGACCATGCTTGAGAAGGCAGGGGCAGGGCATTTCTTCATTCAGTTGGCTTTGTGTATTCTCGGAGGATTCAAGGGCGGACCAGCCAAGGCTGCAATTCTTGGTTCCGGTTTGACTGGTATGGTTTCCGGTTCTTCCATTGCCAACATCGTGACTACTGGTACTTTTACCATCCCATTGATGAAGAAGGTCGGTTATCCGGCGACCAAAGCTGGCGCCATCGAAGTCGCCGCATCCACAGATGGTCAACTTGCACCGCCTATTATGGGGGCTGCGGCCTTTATCATAGCCGAGTATGTCAACGTGCCATATATTGAAGTCGTCAAGGCGGCTGCGGTTCCGGCTTTTGCTTCGTACGCGGCCCTTCTTTATATCTCGCACATTGAGGCATCCAAGCTCGGTTTGTCCGGCATACCGCGTGCGGAACTGCCGAAATTCATCCCGACGCTTATGTCCGGTTTACATTTTCTCTTACCGCTCGGCATGCTGCTGTACGAATTGATCGCCTTGCGCCATTCTCCGGAATTGGCTGCTTTCCGGGCTATTCTCGTGCTTATGGGTATCATGCTGCTGCAAAAGCCGATCAGGGCGAAGCTTGCGGGGCAGCCTCTTTTGCCGGCTATCCTGCAAAGTGTGAAGGATATCTTCCTTTCCATGGCTGAAGGTGCGCGGAATATGGCCGGTGTTGCCATGGCAACTGCTGCTGCCGGTATTATTGTGGGCGTTGTGGCTCTTGGGCTAGGCGGATTGATCACACAGATCATCGACGTCCTATCCGGTGGCAACATCTTCCTGATGCTTGTCATTACGGCCATGGCGAGTCTGCTTATCGGAATGGGATTGCCTACTACGGCTACTTATATTGTCATGGCTTCGCTTACTGCGCCTGCCATTGTCAGTATTGGTGGTTTGCAGGGCTTTCTTGTACCGCTCATGGCAGCACATTTGTTCTGTTTTTACTTTGGTATTTTGGCGGACGATACTCCGCCAGTCGGCTTGGCTGCGTATGCGGCTGCGGCGATTGCCGAAGCTCCACCCATACAAACGGGCCTGCAGGGTTTTATGTATGATATTCGTACGGCTATTTTACCGTTCATGTTCATATTCAACCATGACTTGATTCTGCATAACGTCGATAGCTGGCCTCAAGGCTTGCTGATTTTTGGTATGGCGTGCGTTGGTAACTTTGCGTTTGCTTCGGCCACACAGGGGTGGTTTATTGCCAAGAACAGATTCTACGAGATACCGATTCTGCTTACTATTACCATGGTTATGTTCAGGCCGGACCTTATTTCCCGCCTGGTTGGTCTGCCATATGATATGCGTTATTGGGTCTATCCGGTTGGCTTAATTCTGTGGGGTGTGATGTGGGTGATACAGCGACCGAGACAACAGAAGGCCGACGCCGCCCTGGCGTAAGCGTGCAAGGAGACTCTTATGCCTGAATTCAATGACTACAGGAAAATGGTTCAATGCGAGCGATGCCGTGAAACCTTCTCGGATGATTTGGAAAAATGCCCTGTGTGCGGATGTGACGATCTGACTGGATATAAGGTTCCAAATCCGTTTTCCAGATTGCCTATGGAGCGGGTACTTACCGCTACCGGACATCTGATGTGGGTTGTGGGGCTGCTTGCCTGTTTCGTTCTGTTGTGGAACACCAATTCGGACGACGCGGCGCGGAACTGGATGTTTGCTTTGGCCGGGTTTGGCGTACTGCTGCTCAGTATGGTTATTTCGGTCACTCTGTTTGGACTTGGTGAATTGCTCAAACGGGTAATTCGTATTCAACGCAGGGTTCGTGCATTTATGCAGGATCAAGCAAACCACGAATAATTCTTAATCAAGCGTTAACGAAAGGGAGTCCTTGGGGCTCCCTTTTTTTTGTGGATAAGCGAAATGAGTGAAAGTGACAAAGATGTGAGAGGGTGCTGGAGTAAGTGTCGTGAAAGCAACTGCATCTTGACTTTTTTCGTTTTTTGGACAATATTTCCTTTCTGTTCAAGAAGCTCGCCCGACTGTCGGGAATGTGACATGTCGGTGGGCTTTTTTTGTTTTTTCTTCCAAAATTTACTCTGAGGAGCAATCTTCAAATGGCAATGATAGAAGTGCAGAAACTGCACAAGTGGTATGGTGATTTTCATGTATTACAGGGGATTACCGAATCCGTGAATAAAGGAGAGGTGCTTGTCATCTGTGGTCCTTCCGGTTCCGGTAAATCCACGTTTATTCGCTGTATCAATCGGTTGGAGGAGTATCAGAAAGGTCAAATCCTTTTTGACGGCAAAGATATCTTGGATAAGGATGTCAACGTCAACGATTTGCGAGCCGAGATTGGTATCGTGTTTCAGCAGTTCAATCTGTACCCCCATCTGACAGTCCTGAAAAATGTGACCTTGGCACCCATCAAGGTTAAAAATGTTCCCAAGGAAGAGGCCGAAAAAGTCGCCCTCAGCCTGCTTGAACGCGTTGGTATTCACGATCAGGCGCACAAATATCCTGCCGAACTTTCCGGTGGTCAGCAGCAGCGAGTGGCTATCGCCCGCTCTTTGGCAATGAAACCCAAGGTTATGCTTTTTGACGAGCCGACTTCTGCCTTGGATCCGGAAATGATCAACGAAGTCCTCAACGTCATGAAGGATCTGGCCCGTGAAGGCATGACTATGTTGTGTGTTACTCACGAAATGGGCTTTGCCCGTGAAGTATGCGACCGAGTTCTGTTCATGGACGGTGGTGTTGTGGTGGAGCAGGCTCCGCCGGATGAATTCTTTAAGAATCCCAAACACGAGCGTACGAAGAACTTCCTGAAGGAAATTCTTTAATCGGTATATACATTGAAACTCTAAGAGAGAGGAGAGGGTTAATGAAACGGTTGGTAATTATTTTGGCTTTGGTGCTGTCGTTCATGTTTGCCGCGAGTATTGCTTCCGCTGGTAAGATCGAAGACGTGAAGGCAAAAGGCGTGCTGACGTGCGGCGTCAAGGATTCCGTTAACCTGTTCGGCTTCATTGATGCCGATTCCAAGGAACTGGTCGGTTTTGACATCGACATTTGCAAGTACATTGCTTCCAAGCTCGGCGTGAAGACTGAGTTTAAGGTCGTCACCTCCAAGAACCGTATTCCGATGCTGGTTCAGGGTTCCGTGGACATGGTTGCCGCTACCATGACTCACAAGTTCTCTCGTGATGAGCAGATCGACTTCTCCATTACCTATTTTATGGATGGTCAGAAGATTCTCGTGAAGAAAGGCTCCGGCATTGCTTCGGCTGCTGATCTCGCGAATAAGAAGGTTGGTACTGTTAAGGGTTCTACTTCTGAAAAGAACATCAAGAATGCACAGCCCAAGGCACACGTCATTTCCTATGACGAATACCCCCAGGCTTTCATGGCCCTGAAGCAGGGCAAGGTCAAAGCTGTGACCACCGATTCCGGTATTCTTGCTGGCCTCAAGGCCGGCGATGATAATCCTGAGAAGTGGGAAATCGCTGGCGAATTTATCGCCTCTGAGCCTTACGGTCTTGGTTTGCCTCAGAACGATTCCGCTTTCCGTGATTTCGTCAACAAGTGTCTCAACGAGATGTGGTTAGACGGCACCTACCAGAAGCTGTTCAAGAAGTGGATGGGTTACGATCTTCCTGAAGGTTGGACCATCGAACTCTGGCCTATGTAAGGCTTAGATCGATTGATATGCCGGGGACGCCAAGTGCGTCCCCGGCTTTCCCTTCTTCCAACAGCAACCATGGATGGAATTTTGGATTACAATTTTCAATGGGCCAAAATGTTTTCCGGCGAGCCAGCCTTGTGGATGTGGGAGGGCTTTACCACGACTTTGCAAATCTCTGCGATAGCTTTAGTCGGGGCGATGTTGCTTGGTATTTTTATATGCATTCTGCGGATGACTCCTTTTAAGCCTTTGCGGTGGTTTGCTCTGGCTTACACAGAATTTTTTAGGAACACTCCGCTGCTAGTGCAGATATTCTTCTGGTACAATGCGTCGCACTTTGTCATTCCCGCTGGTATCAACGAGTGGATGAATGATCTTTATTATTGGTTTCCCGGACCGTTTGCCGTACTCGGTCATGAATTTGTTGGCGAGTGGGTTCTGTTCAACGTGGAGTTGATCACAGGCGTTATCGCTTTAACCGTCTACACTTCGGCTTTTATTGCGGAAGAGATTCGGGCAGGTATTTTTTCCATTCCCAAGAATCAGCTTGAGGCGTCCCGTGCTGTTGGCCTTTCATTTTTGCAGGGCTATCGTTATGTGATTATGCCCCAGGCTCTGCGTATCGTTGTTCCGCCGCTCATTTCACAAGCACTTAACCTGATCAAAAATTCATCCTTGTGTATGGTTATCGGTGTGACCGAGATGATGTTTCAGGCGACTCAAATCGAGTCGTATCATGCCATTCCGTTCGAGGCGTTTTCCGTAGCCCTGATGATCTATCTGGCTATCTCCCTGGTGGTTTCGTTCTGTATCACCATGTATAACAAGCATTTCATGATTCAGGTCATGTACTAGGGGGCGGGCATGCATTGGGATATCGTCATTGACAACTTTGATTACTTTTTGTGGGGGCAGACCAAGTTTGATTTAGTTTTTCCTTTTATTCATAATGTGGGCGGTATGTTGTCCGCTATCATCATGGCCGGTTTGGGAATCTTTGGCGCGTTCTGGATTGGCATGGCCGCAGGGCTTATGCGTCTTTCCAAACGTTGGTGGCTCAAAATTCCCGCAGTTCTGTATGTTGAAATGGTCCGTGGCATGCCGTTGTTGCTGCTTATCTTTTGGTTCTTTTTTCTGGCTCCAGTTCTTATTGGTCAGTCTTTGCCCGCATTTTCGACGACCGTATTTTGTTTCATGATTTTTACCGGTGCCTATGTTGGTGAAATTGTGCGCGCTGGTGTGTTGGCTTTACCGAAAGGGCAGCTTGAGGCTGCACGTGGTTCCGGGTTGTCACAGGTACAGGCAATGTGTTTTGTTATTTTGCCCCAGGCGCTTAGAAATATGATTCCTTCTTTTGTGAATCAGTTTGTTTCTTTGACCAAGGATACGTCTTTGGCGGCCATTCTGGGCGTTAACGAGTTGACTCGTACCGGTGTTCAGGTGGATAATCGGGAAATGGTCGCTTCATTTGAAGTCTGGATTACCATTGCCGGTTTGTACTTTTTGTTGTGTTTCCTTTTGACTTCCTACAGTCGACGCCTGGAAGCTCAACTGTCTCGATATCAGGCAAGGGATCGCTAGACTGTAAGGGCGATCGTCCGAAAATTCGTAATAGTCGTACCGAGGCGGTCCGGGAATTGTGTAAAGTATGTTCCTGACCGTCTCTTTTTTCGATAAAAATGTTTTAAGAATGAATAAAAAATGTACCTCGAAGGAGGTCCTTTTGGCAGAAATAACAATTCAGAATTTTAAAAAACCTGAGGATATTGAAGCGGAATCTTTTCGAATTATCGATTCTGAGGTTCCTGAACCACGTCTATTCTCTGGTGCGAAGTGGGAAATTGTACGTAGGATGATCCATACTACAGCTGATTTTGAGCTTCTTGGATTAGTCAGATTTCAGGAAGGTGCAGTAGAATCAGGTATTGCGGCAGTGAAAAAAGGTGCCACGATTGTTACTGACACCGAGATGGCCAAACGGGGCATGCCTGTTCGTCGACTGGATCCATTGGGCTGCACCGTCCATTGTCTTATTAATGACACACGGGTGGTAGAGCGCGCTCAACGTGAAGGGATTACCCGAGCAAAAGCTGCGGTTGATGTTGCCGTGGTTGAAGTCAAACCGGAAATATATGTTGTTGGGAATGCGCCGACTGCGCTCATTCGACTTGTGGAACACGTTGATAATGGGACTGTGTCACCAGCATTAGTGGTTGGGATGCCCGTTGGATTTGTGAATGCTGCAGAATCAAAGGCCTTGCTAATGAGCCGGAATATTCCTTATATTTCTATCGAAGGACGGAAAGGCGGGAGTGCCTTAGCGGCCTGTGTTATTAATGCAATGGCGGTTATGGCGTTGTAGCTTTTTCGATTTTTAGCTGACAAAAAAAGTGTTTTGGATGAATTTCCAAGACGCTTTTTTTTGTTTTTTCATTTTAAGTTTGTAAAGGGTACCCAAATTTTTTTGAAAAACGCTGGACACGCGGGGAAATCCTGTTAGGAGTTCAATTGAGTATCTTGAAAAAGTGACATGTACGAGAGTGACATTTTTGTAAATTCAGGAATGCGACCTGAAAGAATCTTTCACGAGTTGGAAGGAGCTATGGCTAGAAAAAACAAAGGGAAGAACAAGGTTACCGTGTACCCGGACTGGTGCAAAGGCTGCGGCATCTGTGTCGAGTTTTGTCCGGGCAAGGTGCTTGAGTTGAATGATCAAGGGAAATCCTCGGTTGTTCACGAAGAAAACTGTATCCGTTGCGGCTTTTGCGAGTTGCACTGTCCCGATTTTGCTATCGTGGTCAAAGACAAGGATCCCGAGAGCGGCAAAAAGGCTGCCAAGGAAGCGGAATCCAAGGCTGCCAAAAAGAACATAACCGGGAAGGGGGCGTAAACGATGCCCAGACGCAAGAAACGTAAGGAAATTTTCGCCCTTGGCAATGAGGCTGTTGTCGAAGGAGCTTTGTTGGCTGGGTGCTCGTTTTTCGGTGGGTATCCCATCACTCCGTCTTCCGAGATTATGGAAATAATGGCTGCTCGCCTACCCAAGATCGAAGATGGTGTCTTTATTCAACTTGAAGACGAGATCGCCAGCATGGGGGCCATTATCGGTGGCTCTCTGGCCGGTCGAAAAACCATGACTGCCACAAGTGGGCCGGGCTTTTCGCTTATGCAGGAGAATCTCGGGTATGCGATTATGGCTGAAGCCCCTTTGGTTTTGGTGAATGTCATGCGCGGTGGCCCTTCAACCGGTTTACCGACCTGTCCGGCGCAGGGTGATGTTCAGCAGGCCCGTTGGGGAACACACGGTGATCATCCGATTATCGTGTTGTCGGCCTCCAATGTGCAAGAGTGTCTTGATATGACAATTACTGCATTCAATATGGCTGAAAAATACCGGACTCCCGTTATTCTGTTGTTGGATGAAGTGACTGCGCATACTCGTGAAAAAATCGAATTGCCTAATGAGGGCGAGTACGAAGTGTTTTCTCGGACCGTGCCGTCCATGCCGCCAGAATGGTATAAGCCGTATGAAGAGACCGTACGCGGTGTCCCTCCTATGCCTGCCATTGGGTCCGGCTATCGTTTTCATGTGACTGGTTTGACACATGATCGGAATGGATTTCCTACGCAGCGTCCGGAAGAGGTCATTGAGCTTATGGATCGTATCCATCGAAAGATTGACCAGTTCTTCTACGACATTCAGTTGGTGGAAGAAGTTCAGACAGAGGACGCAGAGGTCGTGGTTATCGCTTACGGCTGTGTGGCTCGTTCCGCTGAACTGGCCGTGCAGCAGGCACGCGAAAACGGGGTGAAAGCCGGACTGCTCAAATTGAAAACCCTGTTCCCGTATCCCAGACGGCATACCGAAAAGGTGCTTGCCAAAGCCAAGACACTGGTGGTGCCTGAAATGAATATGGGTCAGATGTCTCGCGAGGTGAAGCGTGTAAATATGGGCCAGGCTGCAGTCAGGACCATCAATCGCGTGGACGGACAGATCGTCACTCCCGCGGAAATCCTCAAGGTCATCATGCAGGGGTAGTGACATGAGTAATTTTACCGGAAATGAAATAATCCATCAGTATCTGAGGCATAACAAGAAATTCCCGCATGTTCTGTGCGCTGGTTGCGGTCACGGTATCGTGCTGGGAACCTTGATTCGTTCAATTCACGCTTTGGAAATACCCAAGGACGACGTGGTTGTTGTGGCTGGTATCGGCTGCTCAGGCCGCCTAGCCGTGTATGTGGACTTTAATACTGTCCATACTACTCACGGTCGCGCTTTGAGTTTTGCCACGGGCATCAAGATGGCTAATCCGAAGCTTAACGTCATCACCATTATGGGTGACGGCGATGCGCTGTCTATCGGCGGCAACCATCTTATCCATGCGGCTCGTCGAAATATCGGTGTCACCGCATTGGTTTTGAACAATAATATCTACGGCATGACCGGCGGGCAAAGTTCTCCGGCTACGCCTGTCGGGTCCACGACCATGACCAACCCATATGGGCAGCTCGATAACAGCTTTGATACCGTGGAATTGGCTAAGGGCGCGGGTGCCAACTATGTGGCACGCGGTACGGTTTTTCATGTGAACAAGCTGGAAAAGATTATGACCGAGGCCATTAAACGTCCCGGTTTCAGTGTGGTGGAAGCCATCACGCCGTGCCACACCCAGTATGGTCGCAAGAACAAGTACAAGAGCCCTGTGGATATGTATAAGTGGATGAAGAAGAATGCCATTCCGATTGAACGCTACAACGAACTCTCTGAAGACAAGCGTAAAGATCGGATGCCCATTGGCGTATTTGTCGAACGGGATCGCCCCGGCTTTGAGGAGAGTTACCAGAAGTTGCAGTCGAACTTTCTGGCGCAGGCCGCCAAGGGAGGCAAATAATGAAACCGCAGCAAGAACTTGAGCGTTTCGAGATTCGGTTTTCCGGTCTGGGCGGTCAGGGTATCATTACTTTGGGCAAGATCATGGGACAGGGACTGGCTCTCGGCCATGGCTACAACGTCACCCAGACCCAGAGCTATGGTCCTGAGGCGCGTGGCGGGTCCAGTAAGTGCGATCTGGTCATAAGCTCAGGGCCCATCAGCTATCCCAAAGCCGAAAATTTGGACTTGCTGGTGGCATTGTCTCAGGAAGCCTGCAACACATATTATCCCTATCTGAAACCGGGCGGGGTGTTGGTGCTGGAATCTGATCTGGTTAAGCAGCCGCCTACCAATCAGTTCCTTGGCTTGCCGTACACCGCGCTTGCCAAGGATAAAGTTGGTATCCTTCAGGCCATGAATACTGTGGTTCTGGGGTCTCTGTCCTTCCTGCTTCCCTTTGTCAATCAGGGGGCCATGCGCAAGAGTTTGGAGTCCGTACTGCCACCCAAGATCAAGGCCATTAACACCAAGGCTTTCAACCTGGGTCATCGCCTCGCCAAGAAAGAATGGGGTGATGACGTCGGCGAAGCATGGCGTGATGAATAGCCTGTAAATGTACGTCTTTTATAATAGATAAGAAAAGGGGTGCCGGTTGTCCGGCACCCCTTTTCTTTATTGATATTTGTTTAGTCGAATTTGTTTTTGACTGTGGGAACCATGCCATCGTCACTCTTGAGTTGAGGCAGCATTTCTCGGATGTTGTCGGAGATGGGCAATGTCCAGTTGTGAGCTGAGACGACGGCGGAGTCTACCAGTCGTATGACTTTGGAGGACATATAGACATAATTGTCGCCGATTACGTAGTTGCCGGTGAGCATCCCGGATCTGGGTGGAAACTTGCCAGACATGGTGTCGGTGAGACTTTTGTAATCCTCGGCACTGACTCCCTTTCCGTAAAGATAGTCGGTAGCATTGGGGGTGCCGTCGGTGATAAGTACGCCACGTTGGACTAGTCGGTCCGCTATTTGTTGAGTTATGACTGAACCGAAAATGGCATTGTCGCCGGGGTCTTTTTGATTGGTGAACCGTTTGACGAACACGGCGGATTTTAGAGTTAATTCCCCTTTGCCCACGTTGGAGTACAGCACATCAGCTGCTCTGTAGTTCAGTTCGATAAGAGGAATTGACGAAGTCTCATGGTAAGATTTCGCTGTGGGGGCGGTATCAAAGACATAGTTGTATGTTTCGGAGGCAGTATCCTTGCCGTCTTCCCACATGCGGTTACCACACCCAGTCATAAGGAGGGTGGTGGAGATCATCAGTAATATCAGTACAGGCTTGGTCATCTGTTGCCGTCCCGGAGTCGCAGTTAAGCCGTCTGACGAACCGTGCATATGGCTCGCCTAGGGTCTATTCGGCTGTTTGTGGGATTTCCTTTAGTATTGCGCGGATAAGATTTGTCATTGTTGCCGAAGATTTTTCTGCCTGAGCAATGACGGTATCCAGCGATGCTTCCTTCATGCAGTCAGGGAGATTCTTATTGGTCAAGCAGGATATGCCGAGGATACGGATACCCATGTGATGAGCTGCGATGGCCTCCATGCACGTGGACATGCCGATGGCGTCAGCGCCCAGCCGTCGGTACATGCGGGTTTCTGCCGGTGTTTCCATATTTGGTCCCATGATTTGCATGAATACGCCACGTTCCAATCGGATACCTAGTTCTAAAGCCTTGTTTACGGCTAACTTTCGTAAAGCAGGATCATACACAACACACATATCCGGGAACCGTTCTCCCCAGGAGTCGACGTTTTCGCCGCGAAGAGGTGTGTGTCCGGTCATATTGATGTGATCTTCTATGATCATGGGGGAGCCGGTTTCAAACGAAGGGTTGAGTGCGCCTACAGCATTAGTCAGGATCAGTTTTTTTACGCCGAGTTCGCCCAAGACGCGAATATTATGCGTCGCTTCCTGTGCCGTGAATCCTTCATACAGGTGGAATCGACCTTGCAAAGCCAACACGGGCACGCCATCAATCGTGCCGGAAATCAGTTGTCCGACATGGCTCTTGACTGTTGATACAGGGAACTCGTCAATTTCTTCATAGGGGAGCAAAATTGGGTTTTCAATAGCGTCAGTCAGGCCACCAAGTCCGGTGCCGGTGACAAATGCGACAGTATCAGCTTGAACTTTGCCTAATTTTTCCTGTATGTATGCGACAGAATGTTGTATCTTTTTACGGTATTCCATGTTGACTCCTTGGTTTCGCAGCCGCGATTGTCTCCGGGGGAGGCTGAATTGTGAACGGAATAAATTGAACTCAGTAAGGACAGGTTCGTTTTATGGATATTGTGACACTACTTGGTCTCACTGTTGGTTTTGCGCTCATTATCGGTGCAATTGTCATAGGTGGGGCTGTTGATGTTTTTATCAATGTTCCTGGGATGATGATTGTTGTTGGCGGCACTCTGGCGTCCATTATGGTCGCCTTTCCTTTTGAAGAGGTTATACAGGCCTTTAAGGCTGCCTTCAAGATTTTCGTATCACGCAAAACCAAAGTGCGTGATGTTGTGAACATTATGGTTAAAGTGGCGGAAATCAGTCGTCGTGAAGGGCTTATCGCTCTGGAAAACGTCCAGACTGAAAATATGGTCCTCAAGAAATCCTGCCAGCTTATTGCGGATAATGCGGATCCAGATCTTATCCGTTCCACTCTTGCCATTGAAATTACTTCCATGCGCCGCCGCCATCAGGTCGGACAGGACGTGTTCAAGCGATTGGCGGCACTCGCTCCTGCATTTGGTATGATGGGGACGCTCATTGGTCTTGTCCAAATGCTTTCTCGATTGGATAATCCAAAGTCCATTGGTCCGGCTATGGCCGTTGCTTTGTTGACGACATTTTATGGTTCGGCAATGTCCACGCTGTTTTTCATTCCTATGGCAGCCAAGCTCAAGGCAAGGACGCTTCAGGAACAGTTGCATCTCGAAGTTATTTTCGAAGGTGCAAAGTCTATTTTGGAAAACAACAACCCGAGGCTTGTTTACGAAAAATTGTCCTCCTTCCTGGCCCCTGCAGAACGGGATACGCAACGATGAAAGACGATGATCGGTTAATTTTTTTGCCCGACGAAGAAGAGGAAGGCGGCAATGAGTGGCTGACCACGTTTGCCGACCTTTCCATGCTTCTGCTGGTCTTTTTCGTGCTTCTCTATTCCATGTCCACCATTGATACGGAGAAGTTTTCCAAGACATTTTCTTCGGTGACTAAAGCCTTACAAGGTAAAATGCAGAAGGTTGCTACCAGTCGGATTACTCGTGAAGAGGCTGGTGTGCTTATTGACCAAGCACTTATGCGACGTCAGATCATTGAGTCTCAGCGTAAAGTGTATGCCGAGGTCAAGACTTTGCAGACCAAGAAAGGCGTGGAAGGATTGGTCAGCGCGAATTTTGAGGATGGAGTTATTACCATCCGGGTTCCGGGCGACGTCATGTTTCCTTCAGGCAGAGTCAATCTTACGCCGAAAGGAGTACGGTTGGTTGCCACGCTCAAAGATTTCTTTATCAAACATAAAGATCAGAACATCAAAATTGTCGGATACACGGATAACGTGCGTCCCAGTCAAAGATCACGTTTCAAGGATAATTGGGAAATTTCTGCTCTCCGGGCTGTCAATGTTTTGAGGGAATTGCTCAAAATGGGGCTTGAGTCCACTCGGTTGACCGCCACTGGGCTTGCGTATTTGAACCCCTTATTTCCGAACTCTTCAGCTGAGTATCGGGCCAAGAATCGTCGCGTTGAATTCATACTTGAAAAACGGGTGTCCGGTCAGTAGTGTCACCCGGCGGTTTTATTGAATTCTATTTGGGGGAGTCATGGATTTTGAAATAAGTATACCTGAAGACGAAGAACAGTTGCGCAAGGCTTTTCGCACCAAGGTCCCCGGCCTCAAGGCTCGGTTCCCGGAACAAAAGCGTGTGTTGGATGTCATGGATTTGAGTGCCACCGGATTTGCCGTGCTTGATGTTGAAAAGAGTTTTTCGGAAAAGCAGGCAGTTGAGGTGGAGTTGTTAATCAACAAGAAGCTTTTTTTGAGCGGCATCTCCGCGTTGGTCATGCGAGTCCTTGATAATGGTATCGTTGGATTGAATTTCGTCGATTTGGAACGGCAGAAACAGATCAAGCTGGATAAGCTTGTGCTTGAAGTCCAGAAGCGACTTATTGCCCTGCGCAAGAAAAAACGGGAGCAAGGCTGATAGTGTTTTCAACGAACGGTGATCGGCACAAGGTCCTCATAGCCAATCGCGGCGAAATCGCCATGCGGGTGATGAGGGCCTGTCAGCGTCTGGGGTTAGATTTCGTCTGTGTCTGTACGCCGGAAGATGAGGCGTCCGGGCATGTTGTACTTGCCCGAGAATTGGCTGGCGAGAGTGCTGTTTATACGATTACATCGTATCTGGATGCAAACGAACTGTTTTCGGTGGCCGATGCCAGCGGAGCGACAGCGGTGCATCCCGGGTATGGTTTTTTTGCCGAAGATTTTCGGTTTGCCCGTCGTGTGGTGCGCCGAGATCGGCCCATGGAATTTATCGGGCCATCCTGGTGGGTCATTCGAGATCTGGGCGACAAGATCAATACCAAGCGTATTGCTCGGAGTCTCCATGTTCCAACGGTGCCGGGGTCTGATCGTCCGGTTTACAGTGAGCTTGAAGCAGATGAGATTGCGTCTAGTTTGTTTGATTTTCAGGCGAGTCAGGGTATCCTTAATGGCGTGATCATGGTCAAGGCTTCGGCTGGCGGCGGTGGCATGGGCATTGAGGAAGTCGGTGACCTTGATGAATTTCGTTCCGTTTTTCGTCGTATTCGTAATTATGCCAAACGGAATTTTGGCGATGAGGGTGTCCTCATCGAACAGCGTATTTTTGATTTCAACCACTTGGAAGTACAAGTGGTCAGCGAACGCAGCGGCAAGCACCATGTGCATTTCGGTACCCGTAATTGTTCTGTGCAGTCCACAGGTAAGCAGAAACGTATTGAAGTCGCACCAGGCTTTGCTCCGGGTGTTGTGCCATATACTTTTGACGCAGAAAAAGTGCTTGAGGAAATTACTCAGCATTCGTTGTCCATGGCTTGTGAGTCCGGATACGACAATGTTGGAACATGGGAATGGATCATTACTCCGAAAGGAGAGCCGTTCCTTATGGAAGTGAACACCCGAATTCAGGTGGAAAACGGTGTCTCCGCAATTATTTCCAAGGCCGATGGCAATTCGGTGGATATTATCACCGAACAGATTCGTTTGGCACTGGGGCAACCACTTGGGTACAGTCAGGAAGATATCGAACTCGATGGTGTTGGGATTGAGTACCGTCTTGTGGCCGAAAATACGGACAATTGGTTTACGCCGTGTGCAGGCCGAATTACTCGGTTTGAATGGGCAGAGCAGGACTGGTTGGACGTGTATACCCAAGTCCCTGTTGATACAACATACGAAATCCCCATGGAATTCGATCCGAACCTGGCCCTGGCTATTATTTGGGGCAAGGACCTTGAAGAAGCCAAAGCCCGAGGTGTTCAGTTCCTTGATTCTTTGGTTTTGGAGGGGGACATCAGTGGTAAATCTGAAGATTTTCACACCAATATTAAGTATTTGAAAGCCAAGACCGACAGACTTCTGGAGTTTTAGATGGATACGACAAAAAAAGTCCAGAATCTTAAAGATCGTTTGAGTTATATTCGGGATATCTTCGCGGGTAAGGAAGAGGAATCCATTCGTTTACTTTCTGCAAAATTGAGTGAGTTGTTGGAACGGCATCAGTCGCAACCCGGTGGTGTATCCAGCAGTCAACTCGCACGGCTTGAAGATCTGTTTGATTTTTCCGAGCGAAAACTTGATCTTGCTCTTACGCCCATGGATCGGGTGCGTATTGTTCGACATCCACAACGTATTTGTCTCAAAGATATACTTGAGAATGTCTACGATAATTACACTGAGATTGGTGGGCGTGGCGAATTCAATATTGATCCGTCCATGTTGATTGCCAGAGCCGTTTTTTCTCGCAGAGTAGGTGACAAGGTCATCAATCAGATGGTCATGGTTATCGGTCAGGAAAAAGGCCATGGCGAGGCTTTTCGTAATGGCGGGTCGGTTAAGCCTTCAGGGAATGCCAAGGCCTTGCATTATATGAAGGTCGCTGAAACTGAAAATATTCCGGTGCATACTTTTGTGTTTACGCCCGGAGCGTACCCTGTGGAAGACTGGCCGGGGGCTGCCCAGCAGATTGCCAAAAATTTATATGAATTATCTGCACTTAAAGTGCCGGTTGTTTCTATTTTTTCCGAAGGTGGTTCGGGTGGAGCCGAGGCGGTTGGCTTGGCAGACCGACGTATCATGCTTTCTCACGGGTACTATTCTGTTATTTCACCCGAAGGGGCGGCAGCCATCGAAGGTGGTTTACGTGGCGGAACGCGGGCAACGCCTGAACTGATTGAAAAGTGTGCCAGACAACTGTGCATTACAGCCGAGGATAATCTTCAAAATGGGTATATCGACCGCATATTGCAGGAACCTCCTTTGGGTGCCAGGCCCAATCATTATGATTTTTTCCGGGAATTGCGGCGCGAATTGATTCAAACCACCAATGAGGTGGTCAGTGGTGTCAAATCCATGAAGTTGTACCGAGCCATGGCAGTTCGCGGTAGCAAAACCGATGACGCTGAATCCATCTACATGCGGTGGACCCTGTCAAAGTCCGCTTTGAATCGTTTGGTTGACCAACGGCAACGTAAATTCCGGAATTTGAGTCGCCATGCTCGTTTGGATGGTACGGGGGTCGTTAACCGGGCTGTGACCGCGACCAAAGGGGCGGTCTGGGCGATACATTCTTTTTTGCGATATGATGTTTTGGGACGGCAGAAAAAACGTCTTGATGCCATGTTTGAGGATCTTGGTGCCGAAGCACATCTGGTCCGCCACAAGCTTCTTATGCCGCTGAAAAAAACCGTGGATAAGGTGCTGCCGGGTAACGGCTCAGGTCGTCCCGTTGTGGGCGAAGAGGTCATGAACAGGTTAACTCGGCTGTCCTGTCCGGAAGACGGAGCATGTCTGGTCGGCAGTGAATGGGCCTGGACAAGTCCTCGCAGTCATGAGGATAGGACCATCACTTGTCCCAATGTGCGAACACAGCATTGCCCTGATTTGTGGGTGCCTGATCTTTTTGGTGATTTTGCTGGCGTATGTCCTTCCTGTGGTCACCATTTCCCTATGGAATATCGATGGTATCTAGAAAATGTTTTTGATTACAGCGAGTCCAAGGAATTCAATCAGCAATTGGAATCCGTGAATCCGTTGGGGTATGAGAAGTTTGATTTCAAGCTTGACAAGGCCAAGGAAAAGACCGGGTTGAAATCAGCCTGCATCACCTTTGAGACTTCTATTGAAGAGGTCGATACCGTAGTCGCGGTTTTGTGTGCTCCTTTCCGGGGTGGTAGTGTTGGCGCGGCCGAAGGTGAGAAGTTTATTCGTGCGGCGGAACGTGCTGGACGCAAACGGCAGCCGTTTATCGCCTATGTACACGGAACAGCGGGTATTCGCATTCAGGAAGGCGTTAACGGCGTTATTCAGATGCCTCGGTGTACTATCGCCGTTCGTCGGTATATCGATGCTGGCGGACTGTATCTTGTATTGTATGACACCAATTCCTATGCTGGCCCCGTGGCCAGTTTTCTTGGGTGTTCTCCATATCAATTCGCTGTACAGTCATCGAACATTGGTTTTGCCGGTCCCGGCGTCATTACTGAAACTACGGGCATTACGATTCCGCCGGATTATCACCGCGCTTATCATGCTCTTTCGCGAGGGCATATCCACGGCATATGGGACAGACGAGAGGTCAAAAAAAACCTCCATCAGTCGCTCTTGACCATGGGTGGTCGCAACCTATACTATCGTTAGTCCAGAGTTCGTTACAGACGGACCATACCTTTTGGACCTCCGGCGTCGGAGGCAGAAAGCAAAAACGAGAATACAAGGAAAGATAGTGCTGAATATTAAAGAGTTACTTGATAAGGTTAAAGCGTCTCCCTACCGTGAAATTGTGATTCGTGCTCCGCATACCGGCGTTGTTGAGTTTGCTGGTTTGAAACAGGGCGACACTGTTCGTGGTCCTGGAGGCGATTATAAAGAAAAACCTGGTACGCTGTTGGCGAATTTGACCAGAGAAAAGAACAAGAAGCCCATTCCGGCACCGGAGAAGGGCGTGATTGAGGCTGTCCATCTGGAACATGAAGGCCAGTTTGTGGAAGCCGGTGAGCCTTTGGTGACCATCAAGCATTATTTGACCCGTAAGGAAGTTATTGAGCTGATTCTTCAGGAGGCATTGTACCTGTTCCGTGCACCTGAGCGTGCTAAGTACTATTTTGTTCCCGAAGTCGATCAAAAACTTAAGGTGTCCGGCAAGCGCTCCGTCAAAGTGCATGATGGGATGGAAATCCTTATTGTTTCTCGCATGAAGCGTGAGACTCCTTTGGCCTATACCGGTCCTGATGGCATTATCTATTCCGTATATTTCGGTCGTGGCGACAATGTGGACGAGGGTGGCCCGTTGATCGGTGTTTGCCCTGAAGATCAATTGACCGTCATTCAGGATGTGGTTGCTCGTATCCAGAGTGAATGGGAAGAAGAAGAGTAGGACACTATGGGTAGACTCCTTCAGGTACGCGTTACAGCTTGGACTTTCAGTGAAGATGATGTCGAAAAGGCGTATCCTTCATTGTGGAAACTTGTTTGGCAAGATCCTAAAGTTATTCAGAAAAAAGGCGTACTTGAACTGACAGGAGCCATATTCGATGCGGTCCGAGTCGGATTGATCGACGGCGATAAGGTCGAAGCTCTGAAAGACGGAGCAGAAAAAGCCGAAGAAATGCGGCTTGAGATCGAGAAGTTACTGGGTGAATGGAAGCCCGGAGAAGCGGACAAGATTATCTACCAATTGGAAGACCTGCTGGATAAACTTGAAGATATTGCAGACAAATTTTAAAGATTGAAGAATATAAAGAGCGTAAGGAGATAATATGGCTGGCAGCATGAACAAAGTTATTCTTATCGGCAGGTTGGGGCGTGATCCCGAGTTGTCTTATACGCCCGCCGGACAGGCCCGGGCGAAATTTTCCATTGCCACGGATGAAGGTTACCGTGATAGGCAGACCGGCCAGAAGGTCGAAAAAACAGAGTGGCACAATATTGTTGCTTGGAGACAGACCGCTGAATTTTGTGGCAACTACCTTGGCAAGGGCCGTCTGGTCATGGTCGAAGGAAAGTTGCAGACACGGAAATGGCAGGATCAGAATACCGGCCAGGATCGTTACATGACCGAGATCGTCGCTGACAGAGTTCAGGGACTTGATCGAGCGGCTGATGGTGCCGGTGCTCAGGCCGGTGGCGGATATCAAAAACAGCAGGGCGGCTACCAGCAGCAACAGCAGGGTGGTTACCAACAGCAGCAACAGTCTCAGGGTGGTTATCAACAGCAGGCTCCTCAGCAGGGGCAGGCAGCTCAGCAGGGTCAACCCCAGGAGCAGGAGGAAGACCTCGGTCCCGCCTTTCCGTCTGAAGCCAGTGGTATGGACGACGTACCGTTTTAGGCAATATTTGAGTAAAAAAAGGGTGGCTTTTGCCACCCTTTTTTTTGCTCAAATATTGTTACCCGGCTCGCGATAGCGGCGCATTTGCACATTTTTCGGGCTTCGTTTTATTCTCAACGTAGCTAGGCTACGCCTCCGGTGAAACTGCTTCCGAGAAAATGCACATCTGCACCACTCTCTCAAGCTTCAAGGTGGCGGAGAGTGTGTGTGGGGTGATGAATGGACGGGGCGCTATGCCGCCATCTCTCAAAGGAACTTGGTGATTAATGAGAAAGAGAAGGTGCGAAGGATTGTCATGGACACAACATTTCGCCGAAGGCGACATAAAAAGTTTTGGAGAGTCCAGAGAACCTTTTTCAAAAGGTTCTTTGGTCTCGCTGAAAGCGGCCCCCGGCAGGGTGCCAGAGGCCTTTCGAGAATTAGTGTTGCAGGATTTGGCTCAGGAAGAGCTTTGTCCTGTCATACTGAGGATTGCTGAAGAACTCTTCCGGTGAATTCTGTTCCACTATTTCGCCGTAATCCATAAAGATCACACGGTCGGCTACGGTACGGGCAAAACCCATTTCATGGGTGACGCAGACCATGGTCATGTTTTCTTCGGCAAGCTCAATCATGACATCCAGCACTTCCTTGATCATTTCTGGGTCAAGGGCGGATGTTGGCTCGTCAAAGAGCAGAATGTTCGGGCTCATGCACAGGGCGCGGGCAATGGCAACACGCTGTTGCTGACCACCGGAAAGCTGGCCTGGATATTTTTTGGCCTGTTCGGCGATGCGGACACGGTCGAGATAGTGCATGGCAATTTTTTCTGCTTCCTTTTTGGGCATTTTACGTACCCAGACTGGAGCAAGAGTCAAGTTTTCAAGAACCGTCATGTGCGGGAACAGATTGAAGTTCTGGAAGACCATACCGACTTCTTTACGGATCTTTTCGAGACCCTTGAGATTGCCAGTCAGTTCAGTGCCATCTACGATGATGGTTCCTTCCTGATGGTGTTCCAGACGGTTCATACACCGGATGAGGGTGGATTTTCCTGAACCGGACGGACCGCAGATGACGATGCGTTCGCCTTTGCGTACCTGAAGATCAATATTTTTGAGAACGTGAAAGTCGTCGTACCACTTGTTCAGTCCTTTGACGTCGATCACAACTTTCTGAGATTCCATAATTCAGCCTTATCAGTTGTTTTTCTTGGGGCCGCTTTTTTCCAGCGAACGGCCATAGCGGCTCATGCCGAAACAGATGCACCAGTATACGATGGCACAGAAGGCATAGCCTTCGGCATCGTGACCGAGCCATACTTGATCCTGTGAGGCGGCTTTTGTCATGCCGAGGAAATCGAGCAGGCCGACGATAATGACCAGTGACGTATCTTTAAACAGTGCGATGCACCGACCTATCAAAGCCGGTAGAACATGTCTGAGAGCCTGCGGCAGAACGATGAACAGAGTGACCATCCATTTACTGAGTCCTAGAGCTTTGGCTGCATCGGTTTGTCCAGAGGAGACGGCTTGTAAACCACCACGTACCACTTCCGCGATGTATGCGGAGGAGAATAGGATTATACCGATTTGTACTCGGAGCAGGTTATTGATCTGCATATCCTCGGGGAGGAACAGTGGCATCATGACCGAAGCCATGAACAAGATCGTGATGAGCGGTACTCCGCGGATGAGTTCGATGAATCCGATGCACGGGGTGCTGATGCCTATCATTTTTGACTGCCTGCCGAGAGCCAGCAGAATGCCGAAGGGTATGGAGAGCAGAATGCCTACCGCAGCCAATCCAAGACTGAGCATGAGTCCGCCCCACATTGATTGGTCAACTTTGGCCAGCCCGGCACCTCCGCCGATGAGCCAGAGCGCGATGACGAAGAGCAGGGGCCACAGGCCGATGAGATACCGGTTCTTGCAACACCCAGAAACTGTGGCCGCGATGACACCGACAAAGAGAAATGCCGAGGCAACGGGACGCCAGATAAGTTCAGGAGGATAGGTTCCGACGAGCAATATCCTGTATTTTGCGCCAATAAAGGCCCAACAGGCTCCACCATCGTTGGTGCATATTCCAGGACCACCAGTCCAGACCGCGTCGATAAACGCCCATGAAATGAGGGGTGGAATTCCCTTTGCAAGGAGTGCCATGCAGAGGATGGTCAGGATTGAGTTGGTCCAGCTGGAAAAGAGATTCTTGCGTAGCCAGTGAATCACACCCGTGGCCGCAATAGGTGCAGGTGCGGCTGGGGTGGGCGTGAAGACCAGTATTTTTTGTTCTTGGTTCATCGTTCCACCATTTGTACCTTGGAGTTGAACCAGTTCATGCCTAGAGAAATGATCAGGTTGATGGTTAGGTACACCGCCATCCACAGCCCGATGATTTCGATAGCTTGGTCATTCTGGCCGATGATTGTGCCACCGACCGAAACCATGTCTGGGTAACCGATGGCGACAGCCAACGAACTGTTTTTTACCAAACTGGCGTAATCGTTGGTGGTGGCCGGGATGCAGACACGCAGGGTTTGCGGCAGGATCACCTTCCGCATGATCAGACTTGGCTTGAGTCCTAACGCCTTGGCAGCGTCGAGCTGTCCTTTGTCCACGGATTGGATACCACTGCGTACGTTCTCGCCAATGAAGGCCGCTGTATACATAATCAGACCGAGAAGCAGGGCAGAAAATTCAGGGCGCAGAACCATGCCGCCTTTGAAGTTGAATCCTTTCAGTATTGGCGTATCAAAGGCGATAGGCTGGCCGGTCAGGAGAAAGACCAAACCTGGTAGGCCTATGCATAGAGCGAGCGAAATCCACCCAGTGTGTAAGCCTTTACCTGTGGTATCTCGTAAGTGTTTGGACTTGCGGAAGAGGAAGATGGAACCGGCAATAGCAACAGCCAGAGCGATAAAGACCCATGCCATGCCATCTTGGAATTCCGGGCGGGGTAAAAAAATACCACGATTATTAATGAAGATGTCCTTGAAGGGAACCAAGCTTTTCCGAGGATGTGGAAGTGAAACCAGAACCACGGAATAGCAGAAGAAAAGTGTGAGCAACAAAGGAATGTTGCGCAGTATTTCCACGTAGACGGCACCGAGTTTGGCCACGAGCCAGTTGCCTGATACGCGGGCGCAGCCCACGATTACGCCGAGAATTGTGGACAGAACAATGGCGATAATCGAGACGAAAATCGTGTTCAATGCTCCCATGAGAAATGCGTAACCGTATGTGTCGGCAGGCTCATAGGAGAGAAGAGTGTCGTTGATGGGCAGCCCTCCTTCTACTGACAGGAATCTGAAGCCTGAAGCAATATTGCGCGCTTCAAGGTTGGCCTGCGTGTTGTAGAAGAGCTGCAACGCGACATAAATGACTACCCCGATCACGAGCGTTTGCATCAAGATGACGGGGAGCTGTTTTTTTAGGTCGGAAGTCAGTGACATTGCACGCTACTAAAGTTGGATGTGAAAGATGGAACCGCACCAGACGGGAATTCCCGGCCAGTGCGGTTGTTTGTTTGTAATTCTGTATAAGGACTAGCGAATGGGCATTGCGTAGAGCATACCGCCGCGGGTCCACAGGTCGTTATGACCACGGGGGATATTCATGGCGGTGTCGGGACCGAAATGGCGGTTATAAATTTCGCCGTAGTTGCCGACAGCCTGGATGGCGCGAATGAGCCAGTCATTGTCCAGATTGATGAAGGAACCGATGTCGCCGGATGCACCGAGCATACGTTTGACGACAGGGTCGTTGGAATTTTTCTTCATTTCAAGGACGTTAGCCTGAGTGATGCCTTTTTCTTCAGCTTCGATGAGGCCGTAGAGAACCCAAGTGACCAAGTCCTTCCACTGGTTATCACCGTGGCGGACGTAAGGAGCCAACGGTTCCTTGGAGAAGGTTTCGGACAGGATGACGTGATCGGCAGGATTCGGGGCGCTTGTGCGCAGGGAAGCGAGCTGGCTGACGTCGGTGGTGAAAGCATCGGTACGACCGGCAATATAGGCGTTGAAGGCCTCTTTTTTGCTGTCGAAGACAACTGTTTCCAGCTTGATATTGTTCATACGGGCGAAGTCGGCCACGTTCAGTTCACTGGTAGTACCGGAAACAACGGCAACGGATGCGCCGTCAAGTTCTGCACCCTTGGTGACGCCCAAGTCCTTTTTCACCATGAAACCCTGGCCATCATAGAAAACGACGACTGTGAAGTCGACGCCCTGTTTGCCGTCGCGTTTCATGGTCCATGTGGTGGTACGGGATACAAGGTCAACTTGACCGGAAGAAACGGCCACGATCTTCTGTTTGGAGGCCAGAGGAACAAACTTGATGGCATCCTGATCCTTGAGAACCGCAGCGGCTACTGCGCGGCCCATGTCGACATCGAAGCCGGTCCAGCGGCCATTGGAATCAGGGGCGGAAAAACCGGCAACACCTTCGCTGACACCCAGTGTCAGAATGCCGTTTTCCTGAATGCGCTCCAAGGAGCCGGCCATAGCAGTGGAAGCCATGGTGAGCAGCAGAGCCGTCAGCAGCAATTTGCCAAAAAGTTTCATCCTTTCTCTCCTTTGAAAAATGATAATGTGATTGATGCACGAATTTTGAGTATTCGCCTAGGCGAATGTTACGGGTGTGTTACAAACAGGCGGTAACAGTGTCAACGAAAGGGGAAAAAAATAATGCCCGCACATGAAGTGTCATGGTGGGCATTATTGGGTTAATCTTCCAGGAAGTAGTCTACAGTTGTCACGACGCGGATTCGTTTGATTTCAGGCGTGTACCTATCGCGGTCCTGAAGACTAAAATAGCCTTGTGTGGCGCGGCGGATGGTTCCTACATGGGAGCCGGAGTCTTCTGCAAACTGTTTGGCCGCTTTTCGGGCGTCCTGTGTGGCTTCAGCAATCATGTCGGGTTTGATGCTATTGAGGCCTGTGTAGGTAAAAGTTGGCCGGAACTCGTAGTTTTGGACCAGCATGACGCCGCGAGATACGAGTTCTCCGGCAACAGACATACCCTTTTTAACGGTTGTGATATCTTTTGTACGGACTGTCAGCACAGCTTCTGCCCGATATCTCTGTGCAGGTTGGCGGTCTCCCATCATTGATTGATTGTCCTGAATGCGCGGGGCGGCAGTCATGACTTCGGCATCGCCAAGTCCTTGTTCTTTGAGAAAGATCATGATGGCTGAACGGGAACGGTCAAGTTCGGCATCAAGTTCGGGCAAGGTATTGGCCCCGGCGCTGTAGCTGATAGGCCACATGGCGAGATCGGCAGCGACTTCTCGTTCAGCCAGTCCTTTGACTGTGACATATCGGTCCATGGCTTTGAAATCGACCAGTGCACTTCCGAGCACCCAGCAACCAGCTATGATGCCAAGGGCAAGGACGACACCCGCGAGAATCGTATGAAATGTATGTTTTTGTTCCATGAAGTACCTCTGCTTTTAGTGGTTGTTCGTCTGAGATCACCTGATGCGGACGTAGCGTGACGAACTGGAGTAAAAGACATTGTAGACGAGGGTTAGCAGGCAGGCAAAGACTGCCGAACCAATTCCTATCAACACATTGTAATAGGGCGGAGCAGTCAAGGCAAGACGTATGAGTAGCGTGGCCAAGGCAAATCCTGAGTTACGGAAGACAGCCCGGAATTCAGGGAGGAATCGCTGAGCAATGAGTACCAGCATGATATCGCTGAAAATTAGGACAGTGTAAAAACTTTGGAAAAAGTGGAATGTTTCGTGTCCGTAGATAAACAGGAGTCCATTTTTGACGCCCATGCCAATGAATATGGCGAGCATGACGAGCGCAACAATTTTTTTGGCAGCAACAAATTTGAACAGCCGTTCCCCACCTTTGATGGTCTCATCAAGTTGGCGTTGTAGCAGAGTATAGACACCAAGGAGTGCGAAAATGGCGATTGCGCCGCCGCCATCGGAAAGGAGAATCCACAATTCCTTTTCGTGGCCGGTGATAGTGATCGGTTCAGGGAAATCCGCCAGAGCTTTGAATGCACTTCTGAGCAGAATAAGTGCAAGAATTTCAAATTGTTTGCCAACCGCCTTCGAGATGGAGCATGGCAACGTAAAAATAAGGCTGATGACTTCCAGAATAAGAACTAGAGTAAAGGCGAGGTTGATGGCCATGTAATGGCTTGCGGGGATCAGGCCGGCTACGTGTCCGGTAATGATGCCTTGTCGTTTTAATTCGATGGTACCCAGTCCCAAAATAAAGACGACAACAAGTATACCGGCAACCGTCCGCTGGGTGCTATCCTTTTCCCAGAAATGATGGAGCGGATCAAATACGTATGTCGCCCAGGAATAGATCGTGTTCATGGGGTTTTTCATGATGCACCCTGTATGCGATTTCAGTAGTTTGTGTCATTACGAATCGGCAACAATGGAAAGCCAGTGAGAGATTCATTCACGGCGTGTTATATTTCAAACAACATTTCCAGATCGTCACGGGTCAAGCTCTTGAGTGCAGATTGACCGGGGATGATCGCTTCGGCAACGCTCTTCTTTTGTTCTTGCAACTTGAGAATACGTTCTTCCACTGTGTTCTGGCAGATCATCTTGTATGCGAATACCTGACGTTTCTGGCCGATACGATGCGTACGGTCGGTGGCCTGATTCTCCACGGCCGGGTTCCACCACGGGTCATAGTGGATGACGTAGTCTGCACTGGTCAGGTTTAGACCGGTACCGCCAGCCTTGAGGGAAATAAGGAAGATCGGGATGTCCGGGCTGTCGTTGAATTTGTCCACCTGATCGAAGCGATCTTTGGAGGAACCATCCAGATAGGCGAAGGGAATCTCTCGAATTTGTAACCAGTTACGGATGACATGAAGCATCTGCACGAACTGGGAGAATACGAGCACCTTGTGACCGCCTTCGATGATATCCACGACAAGATCCTTGAAGGCGTCGAATTTGCCTGAAGGCAGGTTAGTGGAGACTCCGGGGATGTCGAGCTTAAGTAAGCGTGGGTGACAACAGATCTGGCGGAGCTTGAGCAGGGCATCAAGAATGGACATTTGGCTCTTGGCCATGCCTTTCTCTTCGACGTCTCGAAGGACCTGATCCTTGAGCTTTTTAGCCAGGGCGTTGTAAAGATCACGCTGTTCATCCACCAATTCGCAATAGTGCGTTGTCTCGATTTTGGGCGGCAGATCTTTGGCAACTTCAGCCTTGGTACGCCGCAGAATGAACGGTTTTACGCGGGTGCGTAGATAATCCAGAGTTTCTTCGTCGCCGTCTTTGATAGGCTTGACGATGCCACGCTGGAAAGAGTGCTGCGATCCGAGGAATCCGGGCATGAGAAATTCAAAGAGGGACCACAATTCAAACAGGTTGTTTTCGATAGGCGTACCCGACAGACAGACGCGCAGGCCAGCCTCGAGTTTGCGTACGGAACGTGCCGTGATCGTATTGGGGTTTTTAATATTTTGTGCTTCGTCAAGAATGACACTGACATATTCGTATTTGAGCAGTTCGTCGAGATCGCGTCGAAGCAGTGCATATGTAGTGATGACCAGTTGCGAGCCTTTGATATGCTGGAATAGGCTTTCACGTTTTGCGCCATAAATAGTCAAGCATTTGAGGGTCGGGACGAATTTTTTTGCTTCTCGTTCCCAGTTGGGCAGAACAGATGTCGGCACGATGATCAGGTTTGGACCGTCAATGCCTCTGTCTTTCAGCGATTGGAGATAAGCCAGAGTCTGGATGGTTTTTCCAAGACCCATTTCATCTGCCAGAATTCCACCAAAGCCATACTCGCGTAGGAAATTCATATAACTGAGCCCTTGAGCCTGATATGGCCTGAGTGTGGCCTGCAAAGCTTCGGGCTGCTCAATCATCTTGATTTCATCGAAGTTGTTAATCTTCTCTTTGAGCTTGACGAAAAATTCATCGGTCTGGGCCTGTGGTAGGTCTTCCAGAATCTTTTCGAGTACCGGGGCTTCAAACTGGTTGAACTGTTGTTTGGGAGCTTTTTCCGGGTCAAACCCGAGAGCCTTGAGTTTGTGGCCCAGTTTATTGAGCCAGGATTCAGGCAGACTGGTGTATGATCCATCCTTGAGCTGGACGTATCGTTTACCCTTGGTCCATGCTTCCCAAATGACCTCAATGGGTACACGTTGATCATCGTATTCCACGGACAGTTCGAGGTTGAACCATTTTTCTTCTTCGTCGGTTTCTACTTCGGCTACGACTTGTGGTTGCGTTGTACGCACCTTGTAGCGGGTCAGATTTTGCTCACCATATACACGGTAGGCTTCAACCAATTGTGGGTAGAAATCGAGCAGGAAGGTGATCGCTTCTTCTTGCTCCATGAACCAGATATGGTTGTTTCTGGGTTGGAAACTCATTGCCTGCAGTTCGGCGAAAAGACGGGCTTCTTCGTCTTGAGCACGTCGGATAAGATATGATTTGCCCCCATCGTGATAACTGCCGGTCTGAAGGTCCGGGTTGGGACCAGCCATGACGTGTTCGCCGTGTTCGTTTTCGTAGATGTTTTGAATCTTGAGAACGAGCAGGCTGCCTTCTTCGTCGAGGTACAGCTTGGGGTTGTAATCCGCATCCTGAAATATAGGGCCGATACGTTCAAGGAAATCTTCCTGACCATAGAGGTCGGAGACGGGAATCTGTGTCCAAACCCGGTCAAGGAACTCGGAAACGTCGGCGTGGGGAACGATGGGCTTCTTTTCCACCATGGATTGGACCAGCTTGGGATCAAGTCCGGTCTGCACTGGGTAGAATGAATTTTTGTAATACACCCAGAGAGGCAGTCTGCCGTAGAAATATATTTCTTCCTCATCAGTAATGGGGAAGGGCAAAGTGTCCTCGCGTGCCAGCAAGATGTCGAAATCCAGACCGTCTTCGCTCAAAGCCGGGGACAATTTGAGCTGCATGGTCTTAGACTCAATGGTCACGGGCTTGTCGCTTTCACGCAGGTACAGATAATATTCGCCTTTAACCGCTCGGAAGAACCACGAGTGCAGGCCTGCCGGTATTTCAACCTTATGTCCCCAGTAATCGAGATAATGTCCGATTTGTTCTGCTACGCCGGGCAGGGCCGGAGTTGTGTCGCACCATTCGGGGTTTTCAACAATCTGGGTCAATGTGATTTCGTTTTGAACTTGGGAAATGCCGGATTTATTCTGTCGTGCCCGGAAAAAAGCAACCTGCAGGCGGCCAGGTTCGGGGTATATGCGATATATAATATAATGACGGCCAGCTTCCGGCTCCAGTTCAGTCGCAAAGAATGGACGAAAAGTTTGACGCCAATCCGTTCTGGGAATGGGCATTTTCTCGCTGGAATCCGTATCAAGAGATTTTTTGAGTTTGATGACCGTTGCTGTGACGTGACGACAGACGCCGGAAAAGGAATCCGGGCAGTTGCAGTAATAATTGATGGTCTTGTCAATGAGACTTAGCCCGACTTCCGAGGTGTAATTCTCGAAATCGTCACCCTCAACTTGACCGTCAACATCCCAGTACTGGTCGCGTTTCTTGAGGTCGAGTTTCTTAACTCCACCGTCGGCAACAATGCCTTGTGCACTTTCCAGGATATAATCCGGAACGCTGTCACCCAGGAATTTCTGCAATATGGATTTTACTATTTGTTCTTCGCCGGTACTCATTCAAAACTCGTAAAAAAGATGGTTTCTATTAAACAGGACAGGCCTATTTACATATATCTATTACAATGGGCAAGTGTGATATATTTCACCAGAGGCTCTTTGGCCTCTTGGCTTTTCAAGATCATTGGTCCATACTGATCACACCATGCCACGCTCGTACCATTATATGATCCAACCTTCTTAGTTTTGCAAGGAAAAATGAGACGCTCTAATCTGTTTGTCTTTATCTTGTGCCTGATTCTTCTGGCGGGATGTTCTGAAGGTGGCGGCCCCGCTACTCCTGTCAGGCCTGTTGCTCCTCGGGATATTCCTGTTTTGCCGGAAGAGGGCGGGACCATCGTCGAATCTATGATTGGCGAGCCAAGTAATTTGATTTCAGCGTTGTCATCGGACAGCGCGTCCCACGCTGTGGCGACTCAAATTTATGTCAGTTTATTTAAATATGATAAAGATATCAATTTGGTACCCTACGCTGCAGAGTCTTACGAAGTATTGAATGATGGTATGCTTTTCAAGTTTAAAGTGCGTCAGGATATTTTTTGGTTTGATGGCGTTCAACTGACTGCTGAAGATGTTGAATTTACCTATAAAATGATGATTGATCCCAAGACGCCCACGGCTTATGCCGGGAATTTCAAACTGGTCAAGGCCTTTCGTCGGACAGGGAAATTTTCTTTTGAAGTTGAGTATGATCAACCTTTTGCCAAAGCATTAGTGACGTGGGCCATGGATATCATGCCCAAGCATCTTCTGGAGGGAGAGGACCTTCTCAATACGAAGTATAGTCGGGAGCCAGTTGGAGCTGGACCATATATGCTCAAGGAGTGGGTGCCGGGGAGTCAGATTGTTCTCAAGGCCAACCCGAACTTTTTCGAAGGGAAGCCTCGTATTGACGAAGTCGTGTATCGCATCATCCCAGACATGGGCACACAGTTTTTGGAACTCAAGGCCGGGAATCTGGATGCGATGGATCTGACCCCGTTGCAGTATTTGTATCAGACTTCGGGATCTGGATGGGATGGAAGTTTCAATAAATTCGAGTATCTGGCTTTCGGGTACTCTTTTCTGGGATTCAATTTCAACCATCCGTTCTTTAAAGACGTTCGGGTTCGTAAAGCCATTGATTTCGCCATTGATCGTCGCGAAATAGTCAAGGGCGTTCTTTTTGGACTCGGTGAACCAGCGAATGGCCCATATAAGCCTGGTACATGGCAGTACAATGGTGCGATCAAACCCAGAAAGCATGATTTGGTCAAAGCACGACAACTTATGGCCGAAGCTGGATGGACTGATTCCGACGGCGATGGACTGATTGACAAGGATGGCGTGCCGTTTTCTTTTTCCATTATTACCAATCAAGGAAATACTCAGCGCATCAAATCCGGGGTGATTATTCAGCAACGACTCAAGGATATAGGGATCGAAGTTGATCTCCGTACCGTTGAATGGGCTGCTTTTATCAAGGAATTTGTGGACAAAGGACGTTTTGACGCTATTATTTTGGGATGGAATATTTTACAAGACCCTGATATCTATAACGTCTGGCATTCGAGTATGGCGGTTAATGGTGGTTTGAATTTTACCAGATATATTAACCCTGAACTGGATGATTTGTTGGAACGTGGTAGACATCTTGTAAAACAGGAAGATCGTAAGCCCATTTATGATAAGGTCCAGCAAATATTGTTTGACGAAGTGCCGTATTGTTTCTTGTACGTTCCCAAGTCCCTGCCCATTGTTCAGGCGCGGGTGCAGAATATAAAAGCGGCTCCGGCCGGAATCTCCTATAATTTCGAAAAGTGGTGGATACCCCGGTCTTTGCAGCGACAGCCCTAGGAAGTATTGATTGATATGATTCGCATCAACCAGATCACCGACAAGGTGGCCTCATACATTGACAATCCCGACCTGGATTTGATTCAGCGGGCGTATGTCTTTTCTGCGCAGGCCCATGACGGTGTGGTGCGCCGTTCCGGTGAACCGTATATATCCCATCCTATGAATGTGGCTAATTTGTTGGCTGACATGCAGCTTGATGAAGCCACTGTGGCCGCGGGGCTTTTGCATGATACCGTGGAGGATACCGATACCACTGTCGATGAGATCGAAGATCTGTTCGGTGCGGATGTGGCTGATATTGTGGATGGTGTCACCAAGATCAGTAAGATGGACTTTGAGTCCAAGGCTGTTCAGCAGGCAGAAAATATTCGTAAGCTTATTCTGGCTATGGCCGAGGATATCCGTGTACTCATGGTCAAATTGGCTGACAGACTGCATAATATGCGCACTCTGGAGTTTATGAAGCCGGTCAAGCAGCGGCTCATAGCTCAGGAAACCCAGGATATTTATGCACCGCTTGCCAACCGTCTTGGTTTGCACCGGGTCAAGACCGAGCTGGAAGATTTGTGTCTGCGATATCTCAAGCCAGATGTTTTTTCTCAGCTCAGTGAAGCTGTCTCTGAACATCGTGCCGCTGGTGAACCGTATATCGAGAAAGTTATTGAGCTGATCAATGAAATGCTCAAAAAAAACAAGATGAAGGGCGTGGTCAATGGTCGGACAAAACATTTGCATTCCATCCACGTAAAGATGGAACAGCAGGGACTGACATTTGACGAAATTTATGACCTGATTGCATTCCGTATCATTTTGAAGTCCTTGAAGGACTGTTATGCTGTTCTTGGACTTATCCATGCGGTGTGGCGACCTGTGGCGGGTCGTTTTAAAGATTATATTTCCATCCCCAAGGCGAATATGTACCAGTCGCTTCATTCCACGGTCATTGGGCCGGATGGGGAGCGCATTGAGTTTCAGATTCGTACTGATGAGATGAACCAGATTGCCGAATATGGTGTGGCCGCTCACTGGCAGTACAAGGAAGTTGGTAAAGGCGGCAAGAAGGGCAGGGCAACCGGAACGCGTGATGCGGAGCGGTATACTTGGCTCAAGCAGATTATGGATTGGCAGCGGGAGCTGTCCGATCCCCGTGAGTTCATGTCTTCCCTGCGTTTGGAAATGTTTCAGGAAGAAGTGTACGTTTTTACGCCTAACGGTGACATCAAGGAATTACCGGACGGAGCTACGCCTGTGGATTTCGCATATGCCATTCACTCCGAGGTGGGTGATAAGTGTGCCGGAGCCAAGATCAATGGCCGGATCGTACCGCTGCATACCGCGCTCAAGAATGGTGATTCCGTTGAGGTCATCACTGACAAGAATCGGATGCCGAGCCGAGATTGGCTCAAGTTTGTCAAGACGGCCAAGGCACGGACTCGTATCAAGCAATATATTCGTACCGTGGAGCGAGAACGGTCCATCGCTCTTGCCAAGGAGTTGCTTGAGAAGGAAGGTCGTCGGGTCGGCATTAACGTGCAGAAGGCGATGAAGGACGGTGAGTTTCTCAAGCTGGCTGAGGAATTCAACTGTGGGAGTGTGGATGATCTTTTAAGTCAGGTCGGCTTTTCCCGTTTTACGCCTCGCAAGGTTGTGAAGCGTTTGTATGCGCTTATGAACGGCGAGACGCTGGACGAACGTAAGGTCAAGGATAAGGCTGTTGAAGAAGGGGGCAAGAAGAAGCCCAAGACCGATGGTCTACAAATTTCTGGCGTGGACAATGTGCTTGTTCGTTTTGCCAGTTGTTGCACTCCTTTGCCGGGTGAACCTATTATTGGCTACATCACTCGTGGGCGTGGTGTGACCGTGCACCGTATTGATTGCCACAATGTCAAGAATTTTGAAGATGAACGTTTGTTGCAAGTCACTTGGGAAGGCGTTGACGAGAAACCTTATCCGGCCAAGATTAAGATCAAGTGTCTTAATAAGCCCGGTATGCTTGGCAAGATATGCTCCATGTTGGCTGAGATGGAGGTCAACATTGACTCCGGTAATTTCGAATCTAATGTGGATGGAACGTCCAAGTTGCATTTTACGGTGGAGGTCAAAGACCTCAATCAATTGTATTCCGCATTGGCGCAGGTCAAGAAGCTCAAGGCCGTGCAAGAGGCTTTGCGTGTTTCCTGATTTTATTTCTTCTTCTTTTGTCTATTTACAGAAAAGGCCCGCAAATGAGCGGGCCTTTTCATTTTGAGGAGGTGAAGGGGGTATGGTTTGTTTACTTTGGGTGACAGGACTTGCAACTGACCGGAACAGGCTTGCCGTCGCGCTTCTTCACGATCTTGTGGCAGCCGAGACAGCTCTTGTCCGACTTCTTGGCGTGGAAAGCTGTGTAAAAGGCGGTTGCGCCCTTCTTGCCGGACTGGTCGTGACAGCCGGGGGTTGCACAGGACTGGATATCGCTCGTACCGTCCCATGTGTGGTGACAGCTTGCACAGTCAATCTTGGCCGCGTCGTGTTTGGCGTGAGAAAAAGCGACTATTGTCTTGGTGGTCTTGATGCCTTCAGGCGGACCAAGCTTTAGGTCGCCCGGGGCCTCGGTTGCGGCAAAGCCTATGGCGGACGTCAAAGCCAGGACACAGAGTGTCGTTGCGATCATGATAAAACGGTACATGCGTTCCTCCAGCGGTTTGTGATCATTGACGCTGTTTTATTCGCAATAGACGTGCCGTTTTATAATTGTCTGCAATGATAGTATTTTTAAATTTTGTGTTTTGTCTCCGCGTACGCTTTTTGCGCACGTGCGCATGGTATTTTCTTCGGTTTATGAACCGTTGTTTGTATTCAAGCCATAAAAAAAGGGGAAGCAATATGCTTCCCCTTTTTTATGGCTTGAATGATGGATTTACATTGAAATGCGAACGCTTTCAGGGCTGAGTTTCCTTTCCAGGCGTTTGGCATAGAGGCTCATGACGTAGCTGAATATGAAGTATAGCACGATAACGGTCGTGTAGATTTCAAAAGGATAAATCATTGTCCGGTTGTTGACGGCATAGGCTGCGCGAGTCAGGTCCATGACACCGATGATGTACACCAGCGCCGTATCCTTGAAGGCCGCGATGAACATGCCGACAAGGGCCGGGAGCATCTGTTTGAGGGCCTGAGGCAGGACAATCTTTCGCATGGTCTGGAAATAGCTGAGACCTGATGCCTTGGCTGCTTCCACCTGACCGGCAGGGATGTTCTCGATACCGCCACGGACTGTTTCGGCGATATATGCACCGAAGAAGAATGTCAGTGCGATGGTACCAGCCCAGAAGGCATGGATTTCAAGTTTGAACACGAAATCGAGAATGACTTGGTAGAACCAGAGGATGACCAGGACAAGAGGGACACCACGGACCAATTCAATGTAAAGTGTGCAAGGAATTTTAATGGCGTTATTTCTAGCCGTACGGCCCATGCCAATAATTAGTCCGATAAAAAAGCTGCCGGTGATGGAAATAATCGCCATGAGCAGGGAGCCGGACAGGCCGCCCAGTCCCATGAAGAACTCGGAGCTGTCCCCATTGGGGAATCGCCAGATGAGCAGGGCGGGCAGGTTGGCCCAAATGATTTCGTAATTGAAGTGTGTAAGGGCTGTGCCTAGCATGAATAGCAGGTAGGCTAGAGCCGCTAAAAATATAACTTTGGCTCCCAGAATGAGTGCCTTCGTGGAAGATTTTAAAATTCGGGCGATTGGAGATACCGTTTTTTGATCCGGGGATTTTCGGAGATACCAGAATACGTATTCCAACCCGTTTCCGATGATGTCTACGGGCAGAAATAGGGTATCAGCAATCCTGCGAAGCACCGTGATCCTGTCGCGCGGCATGATCTTAAGTCGTTCGTTCACGATGTTCATGATGCAGGCTATGATCAGAGAAAGCATCACGTATATGGCTGTGGCCACGATGAATGATTCAAAGGTACGGTATGTCAGTGAAAGCACTTCCTGCATGGACCAGAATAGTTCGGTTACACCGATGGTCATGGCCAGAGAAGTGTTTTTCATGTTGTTGAGAAATTCACTACCCAGAGGCGGGATGATTTCACGGAAGGCCAGCGGCAGGATGACTTTACGTAGGGTCTGGGTGAAGCTGAGGCCGGAAGAGTATGATGCTTCCAGCAAGCCTTTAGGAATGGATTGAATACCCGCGCGGATGATTTCCGCCATGAAAGCGCCAGTAAAAATACCGCAACCGATGGTGGCACACCAGAATTCGAAATCCATTTCAAAGAGCTTGAATCGAATTTCTTCGGGAAATGCGTATGGAAGAGCAAAGTTCCAGAAAAAGAGCTGGATGAGCAAGGGGGTATTGCGGAACAGTTCTACATAGCAGGTGGCAAGCCAATAGACCGGTTTAAAGGAAGAGAGTCTGGCCAGACCGAAAATTGTACCGAATGCCAAGGCGATGACAGCCGAATAAAGGGTGATAGTAATGGTCGAATTGAGACCGTTGACCATTAAATCGCCCATGTGACCGTACTGTCCTTCTACGAAGAAAATAGCCCAGTCAAAATCATATTTGAATTCGAATATGAAGGTGAAGTAATAGGTCAACGCGCCGACCATGGCCAGCAGCGCAAGATTCTGGACCCAGACTTTCTCGAAATACCGTTTTATCATTGTACTCTTTTAAGGAAGAAGGTCCCGGAGCTTAGGTGCTCCGGGACCAGTTTTAGGCTTTAGCTCGCAGCTTAGGGCCACATTTCGATCTTGGAAGTCAGCGGGAATGGGTACTTGGAATCCGGGCCGAACCACTTGTCGTAGATCTTCTGGTAGGTACCGTCTCTCCAAATATCCTGAATGGCGAAGTTGACAGCGTCGCGCCATGCAGAGTCGTCCTGGGGCAGGCCGATGCCGTAAGGTTCGTCAGAAATGAATTCACCAACCAGTTCGAACTGGCCGGGGACCTTGGCAGCATAGCCGAGCAGCAAGGTGGAGTCTGTGGAGATAGCCTGTACACGACCGGAGCGCAGGGCTTCGAACATGGCGACTTCACCGTCGTAACCGACGACCTTAGGGTTGGCGTTGCCCAGAGACTTCAGGTAGGCGGTGGCGTTGACGATGGAGGTGGTTCCCTGCATGGAGCCGACCTTCATATTGGCCAGATCGTTGACGTCTTTGACAGTGTCTTTCTTGGCCAGGAATTTCTGACCATCGAAGAAGTAAGTGATGGAGAAATCAATCTTCTCGTCGCGTACGCGTTTGTGAGTCATGTTTGCCAGAACCATGTCGACCTTGGACGGGTTGGTCTGCACAAAGGAAATACGGGTGTTGTTGTTCACAACGGTTTTTTCGAGCTTGCAGTCGAGACGCTTTGCAATTTCAGCTGCCATATCGACGTCGAAACCGACCCACTCATTTTTGTCATCAATGAAGCCGAAGGGGATACCCTGGTTGGACAAACCGGCTTTGACGACCTTTGTGGACATAACGCGATCGTAGGTCGGACCTGCGAAAGCAACGGAAGCTGCCATGACCAGCAATGCTGCCATGACGGCGATTTTGAGAACTCTCATTTACCTCTCCTAATGGTTGAGTCCATAAAAAAGCCTTTGGCGGACACTGTGTCCGACAAAGGCAGATATTCTATGCCTAGTGGCTGAGAATCTTACTCAGGAAATCTTTGGTCCGATCACTCTGTGGATTATTGAAGAATTCCTCAGGCGTGTTTTCTTCGACGAGATTCCCTTCGTCCATAAAGATGACCCGGTCCGCCACTTCTCGGGCAAAGCCCATTTCGTGGGTGACGCAGATCATGGTCATGCCTTCTCGGGCAAGCGATTTCATGACATCCAGAACTTCGTTGATCATTTCCGGGTCAAGTGCGGATGTCGGTTCGTCAAAAAGCATGATTTTGGGTTGCATCGCCAGACCTCGAGCAATGGCGACGCGCTGCTGCTGGCCGCCGGAAAGCTGGGATGGATACGCTCCGGCCTTGTCGGGAATGTCTACCTTCTTGAGAAGGTCCATGCCGATGGTTGTGGCTTCGCCACGGCTCATGCCGCGAACCATGGTAGGCGCCAGCGTGATGTTCTCAATAACCGTCATGTGTGGATAAAGATTGAACTGCTGGAATACAAAACCGACTTCTGCCCGGAGCAGAGTCATGTTTGTGCGCGGGTCGGATACATTCATTCCGTCGACTGTAATGTCGCCTTCTTGAATCGGCTCCAACCGGTTGATACACCGAATCATGGTGGATTTGCCGGACCCGGATGGGCCGCAAACGACGACGACTTCGCCTTTGGCAATGTTCAGGTTGATATTTTTGAGGACCTGAAAGTCCCCATACCACTTGTTAACGCCTTTGAAAGAAATCACATGTATCTCCAAGAATGGATTATGCTTAAAAGCCAAGGCGTTTTGTAGCAAAATATGGGGCGCTAGGCAAACAATTTTCGGTTTTGGTTCTATGTCGCCGAAAGATTCTTTGTTTGAAACACGCAGATTTACAATAATGTGAGTCCTAGCATTCAGTGACACTCTGTGCCAGGCCTGCCAATGACGTTTCCTTATATTTGCGGGACATGTCTCGGCCCGTTTGGGCCATGGCCTCGATGGCCTTGTCCAGGTCGACTCTCTGGTACGATTCGTCCAAGGTCGTAGCAATGAGATAGGCGTTGTATGCTTTTATGGCGCCCATGGCATTTCGTTCAATGCAAGGGATCTGCACATAACCACCGACCGGATCACAGGTCAGGCCAAGATGGTGTTCCATGGCGATTTCTGCGGCATTTTCTGTAACTTGAAAGCGGTACCCACGTGCATAAGCAAGGAGGGCTGCAGCCATGGCTGAGGCTACGCCAACTTCGCCCTGACATCCGACTTCGGCACCGGAGATGGATGCGTTGTGTTTGCAGAGAAAGCCGATAGCTATAGCGGCAAGAAGACCTTCGTGGAGTTCTTTCTGCAAGGCTCCCATGTGTCGCTTAAGCATGAATATAATGGAAGGGATGACCCCCGCCGCGCCACATGTTGGAGCCGTGACTACGCAATGGCCGGAGGCGTTTTCTTCGGAGGCGGCCATGGCGTATGCGTTGAAAGCTTTAACGAATCCCGGTCCTTGAAAATGTTCAGCTTTGGCCTGTTCATACATGACGGCGGCTTTTCGTTGTAGCCCTATGGGGCCGGGAAGTGCGCCTTTGCTTTGAATTCCCATTTCAACGGCGCGTTCCATAACTTCGACGATGTGATCCAGGCCAGCATATATTTCTTCTTCACTCATACCTGTGATGGCTTTTTCATTGGCCAGAATGAGTTCGTGAAGTCGCATGGAGTTGTTTCTCAGATGCTCTTTGAGTTGAGCCATGGTTTTATATGGATACATAGGCTCACCACGTTTGGGCTCTTTTCTGCCTTCCCAGTGCAGAAATCCTCCACCAATGGAATAGTAAGTGCGTTCAAGTAGTGTCTTGTCTCCTGCCTTGAGCGAAAATATCATGGTGTTTGAATGTGGGTAATCATGCTGAACGGCATCAAAAATCATGTCACGGGGACAGTAGGCGAGAGCTTTGCCATCGAGGTCCAATTCAAATTCCTGATCCTTGTTGTCAAATTCTTCCAATACATTAGGGTGACATGTATCGGGGAGAAAACCGAGCAGGCCGGACATGATTGCCCGGCGTGTGCCGTGACCTTCACCCGTGGCTGACAGGGAACCGAATAGTCGGATGGTCAGTTTATCCGCGCGTAATCTGTCTTCGTTTGGAAGATTGCGGACAAGTTTCATAAAGTAATAGCCCGCCTTCATAGGACCAATGGTGTGAGAACTGGATGGGCCGGGGCCGATCTTTAAAAGCTGGAATATGGATGTCTTGACTGGTGGCATAATAGTTCCGTTTGTTGTGTTCTGATTTTGACGATGGTTAGAATACGATAAGACGGAAAAGAGGAGAAGTCTTTTTCGTTGGAATAAATATTGTATTCATGTCAGTTCAACAGACTGTATTTTGACATGTGTATTTTTATAGCACGAGAGGGCACGATTTGAAGGATTATCTGCTTTTTGGGACACGAGGCCATAACCATCTGCTTGCTGCTGCACAGAAAGCCTTTGCCTTGGCCAATGGAGCCGGTGCTGAAGCTCCTTCATTGATAGAACTCGGGTCTCGACTTTTCTGCATGGCTTGGGCGGAGTTCCCTCTGAACGCGCCGTTAGCAGGAGAAGTCGTAAAGCTTTATGAAGGAATTCCTGCTGTCAGGCAAATTTTGACGCCTCATTCCGTGGCGGTTGCCAAACGTATTGCTTTGTCAGGTCATGGAGAAGGTAGCCTCGAAGCTCCTGTCCTTTTTGCCCAAGGGCAATATACAGCGCTTGATGAGTGTCTGATGAACTCGGCCTTTGAGGGTATGGTGTTGCCTGTTGTCCGACAGGCGATGTTGTATCAGGGGCTTCTTTCAAAGTGGGGCTGGCTGGAAGGTTTTATTCAGCGTGTTCTCGTATCGGTGGAGCCGGACCTTGCACAGTTGTTGCTGGCAGAATCTCTGTTGGCGCACGGGAAATGCAAAGGGGCGGTCAGGGCGTATGAACCGTTGTTGGAAAAGTTTGGGCTGACGATTGTCGGGTTTAATCTTGCTACGGCCTATGCCAACATCGGTCAAAAAGAAAAGGCCATGACTTTGCTTCGGGACTTGTTGGAAGAATTCCCTCAACACACGTCCGCCTTGTTGTTTATGGACAGGTTGGCCTTTCCTGCGAAAAGAGATGTTCGTTTGGATGGGAAGTGTGTGGTGTGTATCTATTCATATAATAAAGCGGATGAACTTGGCCGAACGCTTGAAAGCGTACTGGCTTCCGATTTGAGCAAGAATGTCGGAGATATTTCCGTGCGAGTGCTTGTGAATGGCAGCCAAGACGAGAGTCTGGAAATTGTCAAAACGGTTCAGTCCCGTTTTGATGGTGAGTTGGATATCGTTGACCTTCCTGTAAATGTGGGAGCGCCTGCGGCACGCAACTGGCTGATAGATGCTGCCGGGAAAGATGGGGCCGAGTGGGTTGTTTTTCTCGATGATGATGTCATCGTTCCGCACGATTGGCTGCTTGGTCTCGCGGCTGGAACAAAAGAATTCCCTGATGCCGGTGTTTGGGGATGCAGAGTTCACGACGCTGTTTCCCCCTGTATTACACAGCATGCGGACGGTTTTGTCTTGAGTCGTGAAGATGCCGCGAAACAGGACAGGCGGGTCGTGCTTCATGAACCTTCGACAGAGTGTTTGATTCCGTCACAGTTGAGTTATCGACGGTATGCGTCTTCAGTGACTGGATGTTGTCATCTCTTTAGGGTTGAGGAATTGCAAAAGAGAAAGGGGTTCAACCTGCTTTTTTCTCCTAGTCAGTTCGATGATCTGGATATGGATTTGCGAATGCTTTGTGATGGCAAACCGGCTGCATATCTCGGAGATGTTGATATTACTCATTTACGTGTTTCAAACCATCTTCAGGCGTTGTCCGAAGCGGCAGAGCGGCAGAGCTGCAATCATCGACAGCTGTTGGAAGACAGGCACGAAAGTCATCTTGACTTCATACTCACCACGCAGTTTACATACCTTCAGGCGGATATTGCTACCAAAAGGGCACGGCTTCAGAAAGCCGGATTGCTCCCCGATGATTCGTGATGTTTTTTTTGATTGAGTCGTATGAAAGTAGCGTGATTATTAATGCCAAGAAAAAGGGTTTGCGTCTTATTGACGCAAACCCTTTTTCTTTTTGAGTTCTGTTTCTATTTTAATTTTGTTGTTCCGGCTATTTTCCCACTGATCAACACATGAGCGTATAGTTTGGAGTTGACTTTTTTTAAACTGAATGGCGCGACGACAACAGGCCAATCCCGTCCTGTGGCGTACATCGGCTTCATAGTGGCTTTTCTGTCATTGTCTTTTCTGGTGCTGAACTCTGAGAGTCCAATCTGGATCGGGGTGTCTTTCGGGAGTTGATCCATAAAGTAAATCAGAGCGAGATATTTTCCACCGCTTTTTGCTCTAGCAGCGAATTGGGCAGCAGGAATTGCTTTGATTCTTACTGTTTCCAAGCTGTTGAATCCTTTAAGATATGTGTCCGGTGCACTTTTCGCCACGACTTCATCAATGAAGTATATTTCAAATCGTGGGGTTGTTGAATATATCGGAGCAGATATCAATCCAGTGAATTCCTGGAATTCCATCCCTTGTGCCATTGCCATGGCTGTTTGCGGGCCGAGGACACCATCTGGAGTGAGTCCTGCTGAAGTCTGGAAAGTCTTGATAGATTCCATGGTTTGTTGTTGCATTTCCGGTGTGCAGTTTTCCATGGTGGTCTTATATTCGGCGACCATATTTTTAGACACTGTTGTTGCTTCCTGTCCCGTGGGGTGGCGAAGGGTGTACGTCACCATATCAAGCATGGAGGCTTTTCGACCCAGCGAGTCTTGGTATTCGCATAAGACTTCCACGGCAATGTCGCCGTTTTGAAGCTGGCGAATACCAGTGACGCCTTCCTGAGTAACGGAAAATCCAGATGCGGGTTGGGCGAGTGTCACTGTCGCATCTGGAGCCATGGAGATAACGCCGTTTTGTGGAAGAATTCCTTTTTTTGCCAATGCCAGCGTCGTCACAGCTACTTGTTCATCTGGATAAAGGGATTTTTCGCCAGTTATTTGCGGTTGATAAGCCGGTGTAGCCGGAGCCTTTGTTGATGAACCGCTAGTAACACATCCTGAGGTGAAGCCTAGGATTACCAAAAGCGCAATGAAGAGAAAGATGGATTTGATGTTCATTATGATCTCCTCATTAATATCGCCGGTTGGAGCGGCTCGCTTGTTGTCGTTGCCGCTCCTTTCCTGCTCGGTAAATTGCCATCATTGCGTACGCCTGTCGCGTGTTGATCGCACCATTTGCCATCATGTTTTCAAGGACAAAGGCGAGTTTTCGTTCATCCGGAGATACATCAAGAGTCTCATCCCAGGCGATAGCGGACACGGCTCGACCTTCACCTTTTTTGTCATGATAGTCTCCATGGTAGCCGCCGCGGACATCAGCCTGTTCCTCTGCTACATCAGCTTCAAATTGAGCTTGGTATGAAGCGTGGTTTGTAATGCCGTTGGAGTATGGGGCGTATGTGTCTATTGCTCCAAAAGAGGCTCCACAACCGGAATTTGCGTCTCGTTCAAAGGCTCCTGTTCCCCCTCCGCCCCCTCCGTATGCCCAGACAAAGGACGCAGAGAATACCATGGCTGTCACAAGGAGGAAAAGAGGCAGTCCTTGAGTCCGAGGTTTGGATGCACGCATAAACTTCTCCTTTTAAAAAGTGAATAATGGATCATGGGTGTGCGCGGCGAAGAAACGTAAAGGTGAGAAAACCCAAGTTACACTATCATTATTAAGAGATTTTCACCAGTGGGGGTATGGAATTATGCATGAGGCAGCATGAAAGGGGGGGCGTTTGTTTGAGCGTGAATGAAATTATGACTTTGAAACTGGACGCATTCACGACAAATCCGTATAAAATAGTGTTTAGGTGTAATAACTTTGTTCAAGGAGATTCGAGTATGAGAATTGTACAAATGGTGGGGATGTGCGTTGTTGTCTGTCTCTCTGTCATGATTCTCCCTCGACAAGCGCAGACCCATTGTCAGGTACCATGCGGTATTTATGACGATAATGCGCGTGTCGTTGCCATGATGGAAGATGTGACGACAGTTCGTAAAGCAGTGACCATGCTTAATGAGTTGGTCGCAAAGACTGACGTTCAATCAAAACAGCAGTTCACTCGTTGGGTCATGAACAAGGAAACTCATTCACAGAGAATAATCAGCGCGATAGCAGATTATTTTTTGACCCAGCGCGTCAAACCCGATCAAAAAGATTATGTTGAGCGTTTAAAAAAACATCATGCCGTCATTGTGGCCGCCATGAAAGTCAAACAGAACGCCACCATGGAACCTGTCGATGTTCTGGAAAAGTGTGTGAAAGCATTGTTGGAGTATTATCCCGAAAAGTAATTTTCAGACGATTTTAAAAATATAAAAAGGGGTTTGTGACGGTTGAGTCGCAAATCCCTTTTTGAGGTGTGCAGACCTTATGGTCGCGAATGAACATACCAACGATGATAATATACTTCGTGATGTGTGTGGGACGTTTCGTGTGACAATAATGCTGGATATGAGCGTGATATATTGGGTTATGGAGTGTCGTAGATGGTTGTTTCTGAGTATCATGGGGAGAAAATGGATTTATTCATGGGCTTACGGGGCTTTGTTTTTATTAAGACACCCCTTGAAATAGATGAATCTGTAAAGTAGCTCTTTGGCAACAACGAGGAATTGGAGTTAGAATGAAAATTGCTGTTCCGAGCACGCTTCCCAATTTGGATGGTCTCGTCGAATGCAAGTTGGGTACTGCAGCCTATTTATTAGTGGTAGATACCGAGGATATGTCTTTCGAGGTGGTGGAAGGCCCTCCTCGTTCTTCCGGAGCAGGGGCAGGGCTCATGATTTTGACGCAGGTGGTCAACATGGGCGTGCAGGTCGTTCTTGTGGAATATATTGCTCAAAATATTATCGGGGTTTTAAAAAAACAAGGTATTGAAGTCGTTCCTTCAGTATCCGGCCCTGTTGCTGAGGCGATAGCTACGTATATGCAGTCGCGATCGTCCTTGGGTGAGAAGGAAGAGACAACGGATGGCGAAGACGCCGTTTCCAAGCAGGTCGTATGGATTGAAGCTTTGCGTAAGGGAGGACAGCAGTTCTCTACACTTTTGCCCCGCCTTGTGGGGGTAATTTTGCTTTTAGGGTTGTTTCGTGGGTTTGTCTCGGAACAAACACTGCTTTCGTTGTTTTCGAATTCGCCGTTGTATGACGCTGTGTGTGGAGCTTCCATTGGAAGTTTGTTGGCTGGGAATCCCGTGAATAGTTATATCATTGGGAAAAGCTTGTTGAGTGCGGGCGTGGGAGTCGCCGGGGCAGCGGCTTTGATGTTTGCCTGGGTCAATGTTGGAATCATTCAACTCCCGGCTGAAGTGGCGGCCCTCGGCATGCGTTTTGCTCTGGTGCGCAATATCGCTGGGTTTATTCTGGCTATTCTCATGTCGTTACTTTTCCTCCTGTTGGAAGGGGGCGTAGTATGAGCCAGAATTCCATTTTCCCTTTTTCTTTGCCCTCAATGGCCGTCATGAGACCGTGGTTATTTCCTTTGGGAGTTAGCTTGCTCTATGGCCTCGGTTTTCTTTTAGAACCAGAAAACACAGAGCACTCATTACATATCTGTGTAGACATGTTTCAGCAGTTGACGTTGCCCATGCTTTTCGCCGTTGTCATGATGGTGGTCTTTAATAGATTCCTGTCCCCAGCTGTGGTCGCTCGTTTTTTAGGGCGCAGTGCTGGTGCCAAGGGGGTCGTGCTGTCTTCTTTGGCTGGAATCTTATCCATGGGACCAGTCTATGCGTGGTATCCGCTTTTTAAAACGTTGCGGGATAAAGGCGCATCGGTTTTCCACGTTGCCAATTTTGTCGGCTGCCGTTCCATCAAACCGGCATTGCTTCCCATTGTGGTAAGCTCTTTTGGCTGGCGATTTACCATACTCTTTCTCTTGATGAGCTTCGCTATAGCTTTGAGTGTAGCCTGCATCGTGAGTCTGGTTTGCACTGATCATGAGAAAAAGGAATCTGTGAGATGAAATATCTTTAAAGGCGTATGAATCGAAGGAGAAAGAATTTCCCTTATCTGCATAATTTTTCAATATACGCCGTAATAGGGCGTCGCATGAGAACAATTAAAAATAAAAAAGAAAAGGGACTTACGAAAAAATCGTAAGTGCCTTGATTTATTTGGTTGGGATGAGAGGATTTGAACCTCCGATCTCTGCGTCCCGAAGACTGAGGGAGGCTCGTTGTACTTTGAAATTGTTGGATTAGTTTTGTAGTAGTCCTCCCCTTTTGATAATTGTCTTTTAAAAGGAATCGTGAGAGGGGACCGTTTCTTATTAATTTTGGAGTAAAAAAGGTGGGATTATAGGGAGGGGATTTGACTGTGAGGTTCTGTCCCAGAGAAAGAGCTAAATCTTCATGCTTACTGTTTTATACCAATTGTGTTGAAAATATATTTAACGGCGTGCCACATCAAAAAAGTGTGTGTCGCAGAAAAAAGAAAGCGGTTAACCTGCGGGCAACGTAATTGTCATGTGGAAGCCGGTTTCATTGCTGGCAGCCTGCATGGTTCCTTTGTGTTCTTCGACGATTTTTCGAGCAAAGGCCAGGCCGAGACCGGTACCTTCCACCGTATCATATCCAAGTCTTTTGAATGGGATGAAAATCGTTTCAAGTTCATTTTTCGAGAGTTGCGGATACGGGTTAGAAATCTTTACGTTAACCGTTTTTTCGTCAGACGTGCAATTGATGGTGATGTCACTATGAGCAGGGCTGTATTTTATAGCGTTGGCAAGGACATTGCCCACGACCATGGTGATATTTTCCCGGTTGCATAGAAGGGGCGTGATTTCAGTTTCGTTGGAAATAATTGAAAGACTTTTTTCATTGATTTGTGGCTGTAGCATTTCCACAATCTGCTTGACCATGTTGGGGATATTAACTGTATCGATACGTGGTGATGCCTTTTGTAAATCAAGTTTGGAAAGTTTGAGAATCTTGTCGATAAGTCCATCCATGTGGTCGATTTCCTGCTCCATCTTGTGAACGTGTTTTTTGATACCGTCTGTTCGTCCCGAAGCCATGCGTTCTTCAATGATCTGTTGGGATATACGAATACGGGCCAGTGGGCTACGTAGTTCGTGAGACAGGTTGGCGGTCAGTTCGCGGCTACCTCTGACTATTTTATCGAGACTGTTGGCCATATGGTTGAACGCCTTGGCCAGTGTGCCTACTTCATCTTTTCGATTGTCGGCCACACGGGGCGAAAAATCACCTTGGGCGATGAGTTCGGCGGATGCTGTCAATTTGTTAATGGGTAGGGTGATCATTCGGGAGACCGGAATGAGCAGGAGTGCGGCAATACCAGACATGAGCAGCAGGCCATGCATGAGCCATACTTCTTCTTTGCGTTTTTTCCATTCATGGAGAATGTGAATAGACAAAGGCTGCATGGCTGATTCGATTGTGCCTACCATATATAGCAATTTTTCGTCTTCGTTTCCCATGAGGTAAAGAGAGTTTCCATTGGAAGTGGTTGTTTCAAATTCTGTCTCTTCTGTTGCGATGAGGGTCACTTTTTTAGGGGAAGGAGCATTGATGACGGTGCCTTGTGCATCCGTCAGCCATGCCTGACCGTTGAAAGAGCCGGCAAAGATATCCAGTACCGAAGCAAGTCGTTGTTGTAATTGTGGCGTCATGCTTTTTGTATCACCTATTTCAAGTAGGATGAGCCTTTTGAAGGCCTCAGTGCGTTCGTCGGCATGTCGAGCGAAGGGTGGGCGGATTTTTCCCAGATGCATCAATATGGCGATGGTCAGGATGGCTGTGCCGAGAACCGCGATAAACGCGAAGAATATTTTGAGATAGAGTCGACTGATCTTCATATTTCTCCCATGAACATATATCCGGTGCCCCAGACTGTCTTGATCCGTTTGGCGTGGGTCTCATATTGTTTGAGCAGGGCGCGTAGTTTGCTGATGTGAACGTCTATGCTGCGGTCATACGCCGTGAAGTCTTTGTCCCAAACCATGTCCATGAGTTGGTCGCGGGTCAGGGCTGTGTCCACTTTACTCATAAGGGCCTTGAGCAGTCGAAACTCTGTAGGGGCCAATTCCAGTTCGTCGGCTTCCACCATGAGTGTTTGGCGAGAGATATTCAGGATAAGCCCTCCTGCGGAAATCGTGGAAGGGGTGGTCTTGGCATTGGTGATCGCACTTGCGTCGTAGCGGCGGAGTACGGCCTTGATGCGGGCCAATAATTCACGGGGGTTGAATGGCTTTGCAATGTAGTCGTCAGCGCCTAGCTCCAGGCCAACAATGCGGTCTGTATCTTCTCCCTTGGCGGTGAGCATGATGACGGGCGTGTCGGATGTCATCCGAAGTTCTCGTAAAACTTCCAGGCCATTTTTCCCAGGCATCATGACATCCAGAATGATCACGCACGGGGAGAGCGTTTTCACAGTCTCTACAGCTTTTACGCCGGAGGGAAGGGTGTGCACAGTGAAATCGTATTCTTCGAGATATTCCACGACGAGCTCGCGAAGTCTTTCATCGTCATCGATAATCAGAACTGGTCCTTTTGCGTCCATGCTTTTTTCTAGTCCGTAAGTTGTACGTTTGGAAAGGGGCCGTGAAGAAGTTTTACATCCTTTAACATCTTTTATCATAAGCTTTATACTTTCTCCATTTTTGTGCCGTAAGCAGTGGGTAACGAAAATACTTTTGGAGAAATGCCTTGAAAGAAATTCGATCAATATCAAAAACGGCAATTGCGGTGCTTTTGACTGCAATTGTGGCTTTTATGGTGGGATGTTCCCCATTTCGACCAGATCCGCGAGTTGAGCCGATGGCTCCATTGCCGGAATCTTTTGCTTTGTATTCCGATTCTGAACAGTTGAGCGGTAAGTGGTGGGAGTCCTTTGGCTGCGAAGAATTGAATGGCATGGTGGAAGACGCTCTGGTTGCTAATTTTGATGTTTTAATTGCCTGGGCACGACTCAAGCAGGCAGGGGCCACGGCTATTCAGTCTCGAGCTGACAAGTATCCGACTTTGAATGTGACGGGAGATTATTCTCATTCGAGTTCGTATACCAAGAAGGCGACGGACAAGGAAACCACCTCTGATACGCATAGTGTCGGTTTGCAGGCAGGATATGAATTGGACCTTTGGGGTCGGATCGAAGCCGAATCCCAGTCTGGCAATCTCGATTATCTGGCGAGTCGTGAAGATTTGAGCACCGCGGCCATGACCGTGGCTGGAGAAGTGGTCTCGCGCTGGGTTGAGATTCAAACTGAGCGGCAAAAGAAAAGAATACTGACAGAACAGGTCAAGACCAACGAGACATATCTTGAGCTTATCGAATTGCGTTTTCGAAATTCTCTTGCCACCGCTCTGGACATCTATCAACAACGGCAAACTTTAGCGAAAGTGACTGCCCAGATTCCGCCGGTAGAGTCACAGGAGCAACTGTTGCTTCATGAATTGGCACTGCTTATGGGCAAGCCTGCCGGGGCTGTCACCGTAGCTGATGCCGATTTACCCGAGATGGCCGATTTGCCAGGCCTTGGATTACCTGCCGATCTTTTGGCCAATCGTCCTGATGTCAGGTCCGCAGGTTTTGCGCTTCAGTCGGCTGACTGGTCGGTGACGGCAGCAAAGGCCAATCGTCTGCCTTCCTTGAGCCTGACGGGTACCGCTGAATATACCGGTGCACAGTTGGGAACTCTTTTTGATAATTGGATGTTTTCCTTGGCCACCTCGGTGGTGGGGCCGATCTTTGATGGTGGTTCCCGGAAAGCTGAAGTGGAAAAACAGCAGGGTATTGTTGACGAGCGTCTGGCCTCGTATCGAGAGACCGTCTACACGGCGTTCAAGGAAGTCGAAGACGCTCTGGTGAAGGAAAAATGGCAAAAGCAGTATATTACGGCGCGTTTGGCCCAGTTGGAAGCGGCCAAAACGAGTTTGAGTGAAGCCGTTTCCCGGTATGCACAAGGGTTGGATGATTATCTGCCGGTCCTGAGCGCGTTGTTGTCCGTGCAGGAACTGGAAGTTTCCATTGCGGACGAACGGACCGATCTTGTTCTCTACCGCGTAGCCTTGCATCGGGCTCTTGGCGGTAGCTGGACCGACTCCTTGATCACTCCTGATGCAAATAACCAAAAGACAAATGACATCAACGTTAGCAACGAGGGATAATTATGCGTACTTTACTCATCAAGGCACGGGCTATCTTCGGTCTCAAGGTCATTATTCCGGTTTGTGTTGTTATACTTGCTGCAGCCGGTGCGTATGCAACAGTGGTGACAGCTCCTAAAGCAAAGAAACGACCTCCTGTCTTTATTGCTCCTGCTGTAGACACCAAGGTTATTTCCTGTGGAACGTATCGGGTTTGGCTTCCAGTCATGGGGACGGTGACCGCTGCCCGATCCATCACGCTTGAAGCGCGAGTTTCTGGTGAAGTCGAATCAATCAGTTCAATTTTTACACCCGGCGGTTATTTTGAAAAGGGAGAGCAGATTCTTACCATCAGCCCAGAGGATTATCAGCTTGCGCTTCGTGAAGTGCAGGCTGAAGTTACGACTGCCGAGTATGATCTGAAGGTTGAGCAAGGGTATCAGACCGTGTCTGCCCGGGAGTGGAAATTACTCAGTGGTTCCACAAAAGGAACTGAAGCCGAATCCGAACTTGCCTTGAGAAAACCGCATTTGGCTAAAGCTCAGGCTGAATTGCAAGCGGCCCAAGCCAAGCTTCGTCAGGCGATGCTTGATTTGGAACGTACCAAAATTTCTGCGCCGTTTTCCGCCATGGTTCAAGAAAAGAGTGTTGACATCGGAGCTATGATTTCTCCTCAGGAATCCCTTGCTACACTTGTTGGGACCGATGAATTCTGGATCGAGGCGTCTGTGCCGGTGGATCGTTTGCATTGGATCAATATTCCGTCCGCCGGAACCGTGGATGGCTCCAAGGCTCGAATCTCCTCGGGCAGCGGCGTCGGTCTGTCGGTTCGTGAAGGGCAGGTGGTTCGTTTATTGCCTTCTCTGGAGAGCGAAGGGCGAATGGCCCGCCTCTTGATATCGGTTAAGGACCCGTTGAATATTGCGGGGCGACCAAACGTCAAGCCGCTTCTTTTGGGGAGTTATGTTTCTGTTGAAATCGATGGTGGTGTGTTGGAAAACGTGATGACTATTCCGCGTTCAGCCTATCATGACAATGATAAGGTTTGGATTATGACCGAAGCCAATACTCTTGAGATCCGGTCGCTGAAATCCGTATGGCGAGATGAGGGAACCATTGTTGTTGCCGAAGGGCTCGTACCAGGTGAAGTCGTTGTAACTTCAGCGCTTTCGACTCCGTTGCAGGGGATGAGACTGCGGAGTATCTCGGCGGCAGTGGATACCAATGTCGTTGAAAAGCCAAACCGTGTCGGTGTTGATGCCGGCAAGGGCAAAGGCCCGGGCAAGGGACAAGGCGGAGGAATGAACAATGGTTAACAATGTTCAGAAACATAAGGGTCCTATCGGTTGGATGGCGAGGAATTCGGTTGCCGCCAATCTGCTTATGGTGGTGCTTCTTGTCGGTGGTCTCGTGTTCGGTTTGCAGATGAAGCAGGAAGTCTTCCCCGAGTTCTCCTTGGATACGGTTTCGGTGAGTGTCTCGTACCCTGGAGCAAGTCCTGAAGAGGTAGAGCAGGGAGTCATACTGGCTGTGGAAGAAGCCGTGCAGGGGCTGGAAGGCGTGAAGGAAGTGACGTCAACGGCATCTGAAGGTGCTGGCAATGTTGTTGTCGAGGCACTTGATGGAACAAATTTGCAAACGCTCGCTCAGGATATCAAGACTGAAGTGGATAGAATCTCTTCTTTTCCTGAAGAAGCCGAGGACCCAGTGATTGCCGAAGCCTCTATGAAACGGCAAGTTCTCACTGTGATGGTTTATGGCGATCAGGACGATACCGTTCTGCGAAGCCTGGCAGAAGAGTTGCGGACGACATTAATCACTGACCCCGGAGTGACTCAGGTTGATCTGAATGAGGTTAGCGATCTTCAGATTTCTATCGAAGTGTCGCAGGAAAAATTGCGCGCTCACAACTTGACGCTCACCGAAGTGGCCAGCCGTCTGCGTGAAGCCTCTGTGGATATGCCGGGAGGAGGCATCAAAGCCGGTTCTGGGGAAATTCTTGTGCGCATGAAAGAGCGGCGTGATTATGGACAGGATTTTGCTCGGACGCCCATTGTCACAGGGAGCGATGGTACACAGGTTTTATTGGAGGACATTGGTACGGTTGTCGATGGATTTGCCGATAATGATATTATCACGACATATAATGGTCAGCCTGCCGTTCGCCTAGATGTCTATCGGGTGGGAGATCAAACTCCTATTTCCGTCTCCGAGGCCGTACACAATGGCGTAGAGGCGTTTTCGACTCGGCTACCCGGTAATGTTTCCTTGAAAATTCTCGATGATAGTTCGGAAGTATTCAGTCAGCGTATAGATTTGCTTTTGAAGAATGGATACATGGGGCTGGGTTTGGTCTTTGTTTTTCTTGCTTTGTTTCTTGAAAGGCGACTCGCTTTTTGGGTCGCTATGGGTATTCCCATTTCCTTTTTCGGATGTTTTTTGATTCTGCCGTTTTTTGACATCAGTATTAATATGATCACCATGTTCGCTTTTCTTATTTCACTTGGAATTGTGGTCGATGACGCTATCGTGGTCGGTGAGAATGTATTTACCATGCGGCAGCAGGGGATGCCACCGCTTAAAGCCGCCATTGAGGGGGCCCGTCGCATAGCCATGCCGGTGACTTTTAGCGTATTGACGAACATTGTAGCTTTCATGCCTTTATTGTTTTTACCCGGGATTATGGGCAAGATATATTGGTCTATCCCCATTGTAGTCATTAGTGTTTTTGTTGTTTCCTTGGTTGAAAGTCTGTTTGTCTTGCCCGCGCATCTTGGTCATTTGAGAGATGGGCATCGCAGTCGTATCATGCGGTGGATTGATAGGTATCAGCAGCGAATTGCAGATGGGCTCCTTCGATTTATTAATAGGATATATAGGCCCATTCTCGACGTTTGTGTGCAGTGGCGCTATTTGACCATGGCTGTGGGCGTTGGTTTGCTCGTTTTGACGGGTGCATATGTCGCCAGTGGCAGGCTTGGGTTTACACTTATGCCCAAAGTGGAATCCGATTATGCTTTCGTGACTGCTGAGTTGCCGTATGGATCTTCGGCAGCCAAGTCAGAGGTTGTTCGAGACCGCCTCATTGCCGCCGCTCGTGTGGTGGCGGACAATAACGGTGGTGGTAGCTTGGTCGAGGGCATGGATTCCAAAATTGGTGGTGCCGGGCGTGATATTTCAGGCAGTCATGTTGTTAAGCTGAAAGTCTATTTAACCGCTGCGGACGTGCGTCCCATTTCTACGGATGAATTCGTGGAGCAATGGCGCAAGGAAACCGGAGAAATAGTCGGTTTGGAGGCCATTTCTTTTGAATCTGATCGTGGCGGGCCTGGGTCGGGGAGCTCGTTGGAATTTGAATTGAGTCATTCGGATGTCACCGTGCTTGAGTCTGCCGCCGCAGAACTCGCGGCGGGATTGTCCTACTACCCGCGGGTTAAGGATGTTGATGACGGTTTTTCACCGGGCAAGGAACAACTCGACTTTACACTCACTCCCACAGGAAAAAGCCTTGGCTTGACCGCTCAGGGGGTGGCTGATCAGGTGCGCGCTGCCTATTATGGTGTGGAAGTTTTGCGTCAGCAACGTGGTCGCAACGAAATTAAGGTTGTTGTTCGTCGCCCTGAAAGCGAACGTATTTCCGAGTTTGATTTTGAAGAGCTGATGATTATGGCGTCCTCAGGCAGTGAAATTCTGTTGCGGGAAGCGGTGAATATTGAACGAGGTCGAGCGTATACGGTTATTAAACGCCGTGATGGCCGCCGGGTTTTGTCGGTATCTGCGGACGTGAGTCCTCGTAATCAGTCTACGCAGGTTATGAATAGCGTATTTAAAGAAATCATTCCTGACCTCAAGGCTAAATATCCGGGCTTGTCCTGTGTAATGGATGGCAAACAAGCAGATATGACCGAGTCCACTGAGAGTTTGATGGTGGGGCTGCTTATGGCCATGCTGTGCATCTATGCTTTGCTGGCGATCCCCTTCAAGAGTTATGTACAGCCATTAATTATAATGATTTGTATTCCCTTCGGGGCGGTCGGTGCCGTTTTTGGTCATGTGATCATGGGGTATTCCATCAGTCTGATGAGCCTGCTCGGTATCGTGGCTTTGTCTGGTGTGGTAGTTAATGATTCGTTGGTTTTTATTGACTATGCCAACCGTATGCGTAGTGACGGACAGTGTGCCCATGATGCTGTGATGTCAGCCGGAACAGCTCGTTTTAGAGCTATTCTGTTGACTACATTGACCACTTTTGGCGGTTTGGCCCCCATGATTCTTGAAACGTCAAGACAGGCTCGGTTCCTTATTCCCATGGCATTGTCGTTGGGTTTTGGTATTTTGTTTGCCACAGGGATTACTCTGATTCTTGTTCCGTCCATGTATATGATTCTGGAAGACTTCAAGCAGAAGCTTTCCCGATTTTTCTCCCGGCGGGAGGCAGAACGTCTGGATTCTGTAGAAGATGGTATCTGATGGCGTTTGATGTGTTGAAAGATTGATTCCACAAAAAAAGGATTCCAAATGGATATTTGGAATCCTTTTTTTGTGCCTGGGAAGCGATTTCGAGATGATGTCCGCTATGAGGAGCGTTTTGTGTTTAATAATGTTTTTGTCATGGTTGTGTGTGACGCCTAAAGTGGCCTCACTTCGTTGGACCACTTATCGGCGAATTTAAGGTGGACAGTTTAGCTTGACAATTTGACGAAATTGATTTTCATTATCAATCTTTTCGAGGGAAGGAGTTTGTATTGTCTCGGTTCACTAGGATAACATTTCGAGTAAAATACACTGGCCTCCCCCTCACTTTCGGAGAGGATGCGTGCATATGATGTGCATGAAGTCTTTCCTTCAAGCCAAAGTACGGGAAATGAAATGAATCGATCCGCTTCAATACACAGTCAAAATAAATTTACAATTTCCTTTTCACACGACATGGAGCAGGAGCTGGAAAAATCCCTGCTATTTGATGATGCGGGTAATTCTGTCGGCGATGCGAATACGATAAAAGTAGCTACTGTCAGGCCGGGTTTCCATATGCTTGTCGCACGAACCGAGCCTAACTATATGCCCTCCTACGAGTTTGATCTTCGGAATATGCCTCTTACTTTTTCTTTTTGTTTGAGTGGAAATCTGGAAATCAATTTCATTCAGGGTCGGGGAAAACGGACCGCTCAACTCGTTAACGAACGCGGTGTCAATGCACTTATGTGCATGGAACGATCAAAAGGCTACAGTCATTATTGTTCTGAAGACCGTATAAATGCAGTGACACTCCTTTTGCGTCGAGAAATTGTGGAAGAGTATCTGGCACAGGAAATGGGTACGATTCCAGATGACTGCCGCAAGATTTTGCGGGGTCAAGATTCGCCAATCTCTTTGTCTATGACGTCGAGAATGTATCAGGTAGCAGCCGAACCCTTTGCTCATCGTTATGAAGGGGGGATGGGGCCCGAATTTGACGGCTCTTTGAGAATATCCGGTTCTGCCAGTGGGCCGTTGGTGTCTGAAAAATTGTTTGGCGGTTTGGCCATGATGGTCAAAAAACGGGGCGGCTACATCGAAAATCTTTACTCCGACGACCGCTACAATGACGAGACCTTGTCCGGGGCACGTGGTTCCTTGGTCTGGACCCCTGTTGACAGTTTGAAAATGACTGCCGGGTTGGCCTATACTGATGTGGATGCCAAAGGTGCAGCCATTCTCCTCCCTATGAATGAGGCCGCAGCGGCTCGTTTGGGACAGAGTTATGGAGAATGGGAAACGGACATAAACGACGAAGGGTTTAACTGTGTTCAAAATTTAGCACCGAACCTTAAAATTGATTATGATGCAGGCATGGCCGACATCGTATCCGTGAGTACCTATAGAAAGTCGAAACAGGATTTTGAGTACGATTTTGACCTCACAAATATTGCTGCCCTTATCGGGGTGAACGAAGCAACGAGTGAATCCTGGAGCCAGGAATTACGAGTGCAATCAAAGGATTATAATAACTCCCGTTTTCAATGGATGGCGGGATATTATCATAGTGCTTTCACTCGCAATCAGGCGATTGGTGTAGGTGCTTCGGGTGCTGCCATCCCCATCATGTTGGACGGTGAGCTTCGCGGGTATGGCGACGCTTTGTTTGCACAAGGTACATTCCGGATGCTTGATAAGAAGTTAGGAGTCACATTGGGCGGTCGTCAAGAGTGGACCAACAGGCAGGTGCACGATGCTACTGGAGTGTTCTACCCAGACGCTGAGATGAATGATTCTCAGTTTTTACCTAGGTTAGCTGTGGATTATCGTTTTACGCCCGAGATCATGGCTTATGCCAGTATAGCTCAAGGATGGCGTAGTGGTGGTTTTAATCATTTAAACACCGCACCAGGGAAGCTGCGTTTTAAAAAAGAGACTTGTTGGACGTATGAATTGGGAGCAAAGACTCGGTTTCTCGAAGACCGTTTGACATTTAACACTTCAGTATATCATTCCGTGTATTCTGACTATCAGGATAGGCTTCGTACCGGAATGATGGCCTTTTATCTGGGGAATGCCAAAAAAGTTGAGATGACCGGTATGGAAATAGATATGGAAGCTCTGTTGACCGACAATCTTCAACTTCTTGCTTCTTTGGGATATGTGCATGCCGAGTATACGGACTACAAGGACGCCATAAATAATTATAGTGGCAACACAGCAGTCATGGTGCCGGATTTTGATATGAACGTGGCCTTGAAATATACGTTCTTGGATCATTACTATGTTCGCCCGGAAGTGCAGGGAGTGGGTAAGATCTATTGGGACCGCCTGAATACTAAAAGTCAAGACCCGTATTGCCTGCTAAACATGCGGGTTGGCTACGCCAAGGACGAGTGGGAGGTTTACGCTTTTGGTGAAAATCTTACCAATGAGTATAAATTTACCGACGCCGTTGACTTTTTTGCGGACGGGAATTGGTATGGTAACCCTATTACCCCCATGCGTTTTGGTTTAGGTGTCAACTTTAACATATAACGAAACACGAGCGGGCTCGGAATAGCTGAGTGTGCTGTATAACTTCTCGTAGCTTTTTTTTATAATGATGATGATTATGACTGTCATTATCTTCAATAATAGTACTGTAAAAACTAATAACAATTGGAGTTAATATGAAACGTATCCTGTTTTCTCTCAGTTGCTTCATGCTGTGTTCGGCAGTGAATGCCAATGCACATTCGGTCTGGATCAATAATTTCTTTTCCGATGCCCATTTCCCGCCTCATACCATGGTTTCCATTGGGTGTGGACATACCGTGCCCATGGACGACATTCCGAATTCTCCCAATGGAAGCATCCTTCTCGACCGGTTTGAGGTGGTTGGTTTTGATCTGAAGACCGTCCAGTTACAAAAACCTTCTCCCGAGGAAAGCAAGGCCACGCTCACCAAGGCTGATTTTGACGTGTATCCCGGTGATCTCGTCGTGCAAAAAAATGTCTTGAAGAAGGATAGCAAGCAGGGCGTCTACTAGTTGAGCGCTGTTTCTAAGCCGACCTTTTATACTCAGTACATCGATAAGAAGGGGCGGCAGCGTCTTGCACTCAAGTTCCACGATCAGGTTAAGGACATCGACAAAGTGCTTATGGCCGTCAAGTTTCAGGTTTTTGCCAAATCGTACATGACTCTTGGCAAGTGGACTCAGCCTGCAGCACTTGGTCATGGTCTTGAAATTATTCCGCTGACCGATTTGAGCGACGTGCGTGTTGGCGATCTGATTAAGTTCGAGTTTTTTTCAACGGCAAGCCAGTTACTTGTTCTGCCAAGGGCGTAAACTACATTACGGCTCACAGCTCGTGCTTTGGCCAGAGCGAAGGGTTTTCTTTGATGTCCAACGTGATCGAAGGCAAGGCCCAGTTCCGCGTTCAGGGTTCTGGACAGTGGCAGATGGGTATCAATACCAAGGAAGATGTGACCAAGAACGGTCCTATGAAAGCCCTCTATGGCAAAGTAAATCAGGTTTACAACGCCGCAAGCCTGACTTTCATTGTTGAGTAGCATCTCTTCCTCTCACAGTCGGGGGCCTCTTGCCTCCGGCTTTATTTGGGAACTGAAGATAAGGCGATTTTGGGGGCATGTTGAAATTGTTCGGCCGGGACATAATGGTCTTGGTGGGCGATACCATTCATTTCATCAATCACAGTCAGTGGAATTCGAGGGTGCGGCAACTACACGGAGAGCAATCGGAGAACTTGTCTTTTTGTGAGGAGCGTTGCTTATGACGACCATGGTTCTACGTTGCATTTTTTCGCCTGTCTTGTTTCCGTGGTGAAGATATTTGTGTGCATGAGCTTCGTGGTTGGTTCATATTTGTTTGTCGCACTGATCATTGATTTTTTTGGCTCGTTCGAAGCCCATTGGGAAGGAAGAACAAGCGTGAGTTTGGAGGCTTTACAGTCTGGGAATTTAGGTGTAGATGCATTGAAGTTGAAAATCATATTCATTTTCAATTAATAAAAATAGTAGCCATGCAAATTTATTTAATCGTTAAAAAAAGAGCAATTGGCTGTTCGTGTGCAGCTATGAGGTGAAATATGTTGAGAAGGATGGTGTTTTCGACAGTGGCATTGCTCGCATTGCCCGTTTGGGCCATGAGCGCCGTCACACCGGAAGAGGTTCAGTCGAATCTTGCCAAAGCGGTGGCGGTCGAAGCGAAGGCGCAGGCGTCTTATGGCAAGTGGACGGATGCCAAGGCTGGGATAGCTGATGATATTCGCGATATGAAAGCCATGGACGAATGGCTTGAGTTTCAGTCCAACAAGTATTTGAAGTATATTGAAAAACAGAAGTCCGTGATTGCTGAACTCGAACGGCGCAAAGAAGAGGCGCAGTTGATTCGCATGCGACTCGAGCCGTTTCTTGCAGACATTGTCGACGCTCTTGAGGATTTTGTTGAGGCTGACCTGCCGTTTTTGTCGGAAGAACGGAAGAAGCGAATTTCCTTTCTTCGGGCCTCACTTGATGATTATCGGTTGAGTTTGAGTGAAAAGTTGCGTCAGGTTTTCGAGGCTTTGCTTATCGAGACAGAGTACGGGCGGAATGTTGCCACCACGACACGTGAATTGGATTTGAATGGTTCTCCTACTCAGGTATCCGTGTTTCGTCTTGGGCGGACAGCCTTGTTTTACCAAGCTGCTGACGGCTCAGCCGCCGGTATTTGGGATAAGTCCTCCGCATCATGGGTATCTCTTGATCATGAATATGTTCGTACCTTGCGTCGTGCACGGGACATGGCGGAACGAAAACGTTCTGTTGAATTGCTCGAACTGCCTATAGGAGTCATGCGATGAGAACCTTGATGCTTACTCTTTTCACCATTGCGGCACTTGCCGTACCGGTTTGCGCTCAACAATGGCAGCAGGTGGCGCAGCAGGTGACAGCCACGGCCAGTCAGGCTCGTGAGGATGCACGTCAGACAGAGAGGCTTATTATACATGAGCGCAAAGGGATTATGGCCGAGAAGGGCACTTTGCAAAAGTCCATTGCCTCGAAGCAGAAACGGTTTGATGCGCTCAAAGGGCAATACGAAAACCTGCTGGAACAGGAAAGGGTGTTGCAGGATGAACTGGCCGCACAGGCTCATGAAGTCAAGACCATTGACGGCACCATTCGAACAGCGGCCAAACAGGCTCGCGATTATTTTCATGAAAGCCTGACTACCCCCGAGTTTTCAGAGCGGGAGGCCGTGTTGGCCGAGGTGCTTCAGCCTGAGAAATTCCCCGGATTGGAAGGTATCCAGAATCTGCTCGCACTTCTTATTGATGAATTGGGTGTTTCCGGTGCAGTTGTTCGCCGAACTGGTAATTTTATCGGTGTTGATGGCAAGGACAAGACTGGTGATCTTTTGCGGGTTGGTGCTTTTACCATGGCGTACCGTCTCCCTGATGGTTCGCTCGGCTTTCTGCGTCCCGGCAGCAACGGAAGCAAGCTCGTCGCCGTGCAGGGTGATCCTGGGTGGAAGTTATCCAGTCTGATGGGTGACTATTATGATGGAAAGAATTCCGTTTTTCCTGTGGACATCTCCAACGGTGCCGCTTTCACACGATTGGCTCAGGAACAGAAGGGCATCTACGAATGGTTGAGCGCGGGTGGACTTCTTGTGTGGCCTATCATTCTTGTGGGTGTTGTTGCTTTCGTGCTTGTGGTGGAGCGGTTTTATTCTCTGAGCAGGATTCGTGGTAATTCTGATCGCAATATGGTTGCAATTCTGGACATGGCGAGCAAAGGTCAGTGGAAGGAATGCCGTCAGTTCTGCCGAGATCAACCCAATTATCCCACCTGTCGTATCATCGGTCACACGCTTAAGTATATCGGGAATACTCGCGAGATCATCGAGAACGCTTTTCAGGAAGGGCTTCTTCGGGAATTGCCCATGCTGGAGCGTTTCTTGCCGACCCTGAATGTGCTTGCGGCCGTTGCGCCGCTCTTGGGGCTGCTTGGTACGGTGACCGGAATGATCAACACTTTTCAGATCATCACCGTATACGGTACCGGTGATCCGCGCATGATGTCTGGCGGAATTTCTGAGGCGCTTGTTACAACGCAGCTTGGTTTGGCCGTGGCTGTTCCCATCATGATTTTGCACCATGTGCTTGAACGGCGTGTGGATAAGATTATCGGTGATATGGAGGAGAAGGGTACTGGGTTTGCTGTGGTTCTCATGAAAAACGGCAAGATGAAGAAACGGGAGGAATTCGATGCAGCTGCATAATCTTGTTGAAAGAATGGCGGATTATTTTCAGGCGGGTGGAGACACCATGATTCCTTTGTTCGTGATCTCTTTGGTCATGTGGACTCTGGCCATCATCAAGGCGTCCCGCTTCTTGCGGGAACGGCGTAGGGAAAGTTCGCCAAAAAAATGCCTCCATTTGTTTCAGGGTGAGAGTAGCGTCTGCAAAGCCGGTTTGGCGCAGTGGCAGTGGGATATCTTGAATCAGTATATGGAACAGCGCTGCGAAGATCAGGAACTCAACCGTGATATGCTTGAGGCTATGCGTATGCGTCAGGAATTGAAGGTCATGCGCTATATCGGAACTATTTTGATTTTGGCAGCCATCGCACCCTTGCTCGGTTTGCTTGGTACGGTGGCCGGCATGATTACCACGTTCGACGTTATTTCCGAATTTGGTACGGGCAATGCGCGCGCTTTGGCTTCTGGCATTTCTGAAGCTCTGGTGACAACGCAGAGCGGGCTGGTCGTGGCTGTGCCCGGCCTGTTGCTTGGTGGTTTTCTGTTTCAGCGTGCCCAGAAATTCAAAAGTCGGATGGAATTGTTTTGCATCGGTCTGCAACAGCAGACCGATGAACCGGCACTGTAGGGGGAGGAATGAAAAGTATTCGTTACACCCGCGGGGCCAGATCACGTAAGAGCGATATCAATATGACGCCGTTGATCGACATGGTGTTTATATTGCTCATTTTTTTTATCGTGACCACGAGTTTCGTACGAGAGTCCGGTGTTGAGGTTCAACGTCCTACGGCACAGTCGGCACAGACCAAGGAGCAGGCCAATGTTTTGTTGGGACTGACCAGCGACGGGCAGATTTTTGTGGAAGGTAGGGCACTCGATATTCGATCTGTTCGAGCTTATATGGAGCGTTTTCTGGCGGAGACTCCAGATGGCTCGGTGGTTATCGTGGCTGACAAGGAGAGCATGACCGGCAATACCGTACAGGTTCTGGATCAGTGTCGTCTGGCCGGTGTCAAGAACATCAGTATTGCGGCAAGGAAACAATGATGATTGTGAGGAACAGAGGGGTCGGTGAATTTGCGGCCTCCTGCATGTGTGCTGTTCTTGTGGCTGGGCTGATCTATATTGGCGTTTTGATGCTTAACGATGCTCCAATACCTAAGGGAATGGAAGTCGTCGAAGGGGCCATTCGCCTTGCTCAGCCGCAACATGACAAGGCGGAGCCGGAGTTGAAGCGTAAAAAACTCGATGAGGTGGAACCGCCCAAGCAGTTGCCCAAGACATTTACGGCCAAGGTGAAAAGTAGACCTGCCAAGCCTATCATGCAGGTGAATACCCCAGCATTTTTTGCTGAGATGCATCCGGGGGTGTCGGGCGGGATAGCCCTTCCCTCGGGAGATTTCGGTGGCGTTGGTTTTTCCATGGGCGAAGTGGATGATACTCCTCAGGTCATGCGGAGCGTGCCGCCGGATTATCCCTATGTTGCCAAGCGAAACAGGGTTGAAGGCGAGGTTGTTGTGCGTATGTTGGTGACGGCTGAAGGCGTGCCGCAGAACCTGACCATTCACTCCTCAACCCCGGCGGGCGTCTTTGACGAGTCTGCATTGCGGGCTGCCAAGCGGTGGCGTTTCAAGCCGGGCAGATATAAAGGGCAGAGCGTGGACACCTGGGTTCTTCTTCCTTTTGTATTCGAGTTGACGCTATGATTGTAAAAAAAATTATTTTCTGCCTTCTTGCTGTCCTTTTGCTGGCGGCGGTTGCTCATGCCGCAGACCGTTTACCTCCCCTTGCTCGGCAGGCGTTGCACAAGGCGCAGGTGAACATGGATGATTCCAGATTTGAAGACGCTGCGGCTGTTTTGCGTGAATACATGGTGCAGGCCGAAGAGAGTGTGCCCGTTCAGGTTTATCTCATGCTTGGCGGCGTATATCACAAGAATCGTGACTGGAAGCGAGCATATGCAACGTTTCGCGAGGGACTGGATGCGCATCCGTCCGATTCGATGTTGACCCGAAATTGTGCTGTTTCCTGCTACGAGCTGGAGCTATATGCAGATGCTGGAAGGTTTTTCGAAAAGGCTTACAAGCTTTCGATGCCGTCCCAGCCAGTCCTACTCTTCCATGCGGGCTCAGCTTATTATAGCGGCGAAGATTTCAAGTCGGCTACGCGTATCCTGCTCAATTTGATTTTGCAGGAAAAGAAACCTGAAAAAAATTGGGTTCGTCTTGCCATTCACGCATGTCTCGAATGCGGGCAACCGAAAAAGGCCGAGTCTGTGCTGAGGAAATTCCTTGCGAGCAATCCGGGAGAGGCTCCGTATTGGGAGTTGCTCGCCAAGTTGTATTTGGATAGTGAGCGATATGAAAAGGCGGCTAGTGCCTTGGAGATATGCTATCGGGTACGAACTCCGACCACCAAGGACCTTGAACGGCTTGCATCCTTGTATACGTATTCAAATGCACCAATGCTTGCTTCAGCCACGCTCAAGCGAGCGCACTCCGGCGTTGCGGATACAAAAAAAGGAATCAAGGTTGCCTCTTTGTATGCCAGCGCAGGCAGGATTAACGAGGCCGTGCAACACCTTGCTCGGCTTGGGTCTTCCTATGCCGTCGACCGGACTAAGGGGAATATTCTGTATAATGCCCGTCGTTTTAATGAAGCAGAAAGTGCCCTGCTGGCGGCTGTGGAACGTGATCCCAAAGCACCGGAAAGTTTGTATCTACTCGGCATGTGCGCGTGGGAAAAGCGCGATTGGAAGGGGGCCAAAGTCATATTTTCAAAGTTGGCCGGAGACAAGTCATTTGCACGTCGAGTCAAAGCACTGCTCTCAGTGATTGATGATCTGGAGGCGACTCGAAGGGAAGCATCAATGTAGCGAAGCAGGTTGTTCGCTTTACGTACTTTGCAAGAACAGGGAATCGGCTTTGTGTCGTTTGGGAGGGAGGAACGAAGGCTTCGAAAGCAAGAGGGAATCCGTCAGGCTGGTGCATGGATATTACGTATATCCCCATGAAACGCGGTTTTTTGTACCTCGTGGCAATTATGGACAGGCATAGCCGAGCTGCATTGGCGTGGCGATTGTCGAATACAATGGATACGTATTTCTGCGTGGCAGAATTGGAAGAGGCCATAAATCGCTATGGCGCGTCAGAAATATTCAATACCGAAGGCTCACAGTTTACTAGTTCACGAGAGACTCTTAGGGATGCTGGCATACGCATTTTTATGGACGGTCATGGCGGTGGATGGATAACGTCATGATCAAACGACTTTTGAAGTCTTTAAAATACGAATGTGTTTACTTGCGGGAATTGGAGACAGGAAGTGAACTGCGAAGTGCCTTGGCCTGGCCCCGCCAAGCAGCGGAACTTGTAAAACTGTCCACCTTAAAAACGCTCTTCAGTGGTCCAACAAAGTGGACCCATTTCTGATGTCGTGGGTAGCAATGGGGTAGCAAAAGAGAAAAGGGTTTATGACTTGTTGTCATAAACCCTTGATTTATCTGGTCGGGATGAGAGGATTTGAACCTCCGATCTCTGCGTCCCGAACGCAGAATGATCTATCTTTAACGAAATCTATCCTTGTTTAATTTACTTTCATATCCTTTGTAATTGTTGGATAATTTTAGTTGAGTTTTGCAATTTGAGTTTAATTCAGTTTTTCATAAATTGCTTAAAATTGATCTAGGTGTTAGCAATAGGTTAGCAAAAATGATGGCAAGGAGGTAGGTAAATGAGTTTAAGCCTAAAATTTAATGAGGATGCAGCGAAGCAATTTTTCTTGGGGGAGAATGGAAAGCATTTGTCTGCTGAAAAGATTTATTCCTATTCTAGAGAAGCTACAGTTCAACGGGGATATATTTATCGAAAGGACGTAAGCGAAGAGGACAAGATTTCGTTTTGGAGTGCGTATGCGAAGTTTATGGATGAGGTTGTTCCAATCTATTCTGATCGAACTCCGAAGGACGATGAGCATTTAAGTATCATTGAGTCGTTTATCGAACTGGCTTCAACTCAGTATTCGTATGTTTTAGCTGATGGTGCTTTGCGGTTTGGCTCAGCTCAAAAATTAATTAACTTATCTCTCAAATTTTTTTGGGTAACGGATAAGATAAAGGAGCCTCCACATATTCCCGTTGATAGTTATATTGCCAACAATGTTGGTAAATATGACTACAAATGGACAAAAAGTAAGACTAAAAAGAAATATATGGAAGTCATTGAGCGTTGCCGCTGTGTGAGCCAAGCCTATGGCTTGTCTTTAGCTCAGTGGGAATTGTTGTATTGGAATATGGCCGTGCTTTCAGCGGGAATTAAGTAGAGGTACTTATGTCTAAGAAAAACACAGGTCAAAAACAGCTAGTCAACAAAAAGCGATGGCCGGGGGTTTATTATTACGAAAGTCAGGCAAAACGGTATCGCGGCAAACCTGATGTTTGCTACCACATCGCCTACCGTCTAGATGGGAAGCTTAAATGGGAAAAGGTCGGGTGGACTTCCGAAAAATATACTCCTCAGATTGCCGCTGACCTTCGCTCTGATCGTCTTAAGAAAGCTCGGCATGGGGAGGAGGTCAAAACCCATAAAGAGCTTCGTGAGGAGAATCGTAAGGTTAACGTCCTTTTGAGTGAGATTGCCACGGAGTATTTTAAGATTCGTGGTGAAGTATCCAAGGGGGCGAAGATCGACAAGGGGCGATATGATAATCACGTTGCTTCTGTGCTTGGTTCCCGGCCTGTGAAGAAGCTTAACCCTTTGGACATGGAGCGAATCAAAAAGAAGATGGAAGGTATGTCAGCCGCTTCTATCTGGGGTGGGTTGGAGATAACCCGTCGGATTATCAATTTTGGTGTCAAGAATGGTCTGTGTGAGCCTTTAGGGTTTATCATTCAGATGCCCAAGCGAGATAATGAAGTAGTTGAATACCTCACTCCTGCCCAACTCAAACGCTTTTTTAAGGTACTCAAAGAATGGCCCGCGCAGGATGTGTGCAGAATGCTTGAATTGGCTATGTTTACAGGCATGCGGCGCGGTGAGATATTCAAGCTTGAAAATCGTGATGTAGATTTTCAGCAAGCCCTTATTACCTTGCGTTCTCCCAAAGGCGGGAAGACTGTATCAATCCCTATGAATGGAAAAGCGAAAGAGGTCCTTGCGACTCAGGTTCAATGGCGCAATGAGCATTTTCCAGAGTCTTCTTACATCTTCCCCGGAAAGGGCGGGGTGCTTCGTACTGGATGCACGGCAGTGAAGCGAATCAAGACAAAGGCGAAGCTCCCGAAGGAGTTCAGAATATTCCATGGCCTCCGTCACCATTTCGCTGTGACCCTTGCCAATTCTGGTGAATTTTCTCTCGACATGATTGGTGAACTGCTGACTCATAAGGATGCTTCAATGACCAAGAGGTACGGTCAATTCTTGCCGGATACGAAGAAACAAGCCAGTGATCGGGCTGCCGAGTTGTTGATGGGTAAAAAGACTAAGAAGCGGCGTAAGGCTTCGGGAGAATAGACCGTGAATCAATCGCAGCAACCTATGTCTAAAGATGTTGAGGCTAGAGATTTTGTCGAGTTTTACCGTTTTTGGGCTTGGGAATATACGAAGCGGAATCCCGAATTCAGAAAGATGATCGCAATTATTAAGGGAGCTGAATCCTATTTCAAGGGGCTTGGTCTTTCCGGTTTCACAATGGACGCCCATGTTTTGACTGATACTGATGCTATTCAAGTTTTTCGGTCACGTGTTGGCAGAGACTTTACAGAGTCTGAGCGAGAGCTCTTCAAAGAAGCTTTTCTTGAAAGGAAGAAGGCGAGATATAAGTTTGGATTCGATAGAAAAGGACCATTGCCACATACAAATTATTTATCCGAACAGGTTCTGGAATTGCTTCAAAATGGGGATAAGTTAATTCGTCCGACACAGGCTAGGGAGCGATCTGAGGGAAGTCGGTTAGTCCAGCAACGCGAAATTCAGCATGGATTTAAAGTTTTATATGACAGGGGATTTCCTGTCTTTGGATATGATGTTTTAGTTGCAATTGATTTTGATAGGCCAATTGAAGAAATTAAATTTCAAATGGAAAATATCAAGGAAGAGTTTGAATTGTATAGGAAAATTGAAAATGCCGAAAAGGATATTCAATTAAATATTAAAACTGAAGAAATTGAAAAAATAGGAATTCAGAAAAATCCGAATATTAAATTTAATACCGGAACGGATAATTCGAGGGCAATTGGAATTTGGCTTTGTGATTATATCCAAAATGCAGATAATCCCAAAAAGCGTGGCATTATTTCTGAGGCCATTCGAGCGTTAAGAGAGCGTTTTGATCTCGGTAGTCTTGGATATGGAGAATCTGAATCAAGAGTCTTTCGAAATATACACGCCAAGACTCAAAGATGTATCGACGCTGCCGAGGTGCTATCGTTGAATTAGTGCTTTCGGATGCTAGAATTTACTATTTAGCATCCGATGCAATATGTGAAAAAATAGCACCGTATAAATCTGTTTTATTCGACTTTAATTCCTTTGTTCAGAGCTTAACAAATTTGAACAAAGGAATTTCTATTATGAAGCCAAACAGAGTCAACACCACCGATGCAGCAATGATATTGGGTTTGAGCGCCGGAACTCTCGAAGTCTGGCGGTGCCATGGCCGAGGCCCACGATATAAGAAGATAGGTAGAAGGGTTTTCTATGATGTGATCGACCTTGAAGAATTTGCCAACGCCTACACCGTCGAGACTGTAGACTCGATGGAAATGAAGTCCTGAGCTTCGTAATGTCTTCTAAGGATGTAGGACAACGGTTCAGCCCGTACAGAAGCTTTGAGAGGGTTTCAGTGATTCCCAATAGCTTAATGGGGTATCCGGGCCTTTCGCCAAGTGCCAAGCTGTTGTGGGCAAGGCTAGCCCAGTATGCTGGAAAGGATGGAAGAGCATATCCTTCAATAGAAACACTGGCAGCTGAAATTGGATTGAAAAAAAGGCAGACTCAAAACCTACTAGCGGAGCTGAAAAAGAAAAAGTTCATCGAGGCCTGTCGAGGTTCAGGGGCAAATTCCTACTATTTTTTGCTCCATCCATGCCTTGTCGATGGCATTAAGCAAGATATTGCATCTGATGACGCAAAAAAATGCCTCCCAAGGGTGCAGCATGTTGCACCCAAAGAGACAAAGAAAGAGAACCAGAGAAAAGAAAAGACTACGTCGAAGTCAGGTCGTCGTCCTTCTTTTTCTGATTTATCTAAAAAGCAGCAAAGATACATTGAATTAAAGACAGCCTATGAATTGGAAAAAGGAAATATCCACACTTCCCCATCAGCCTTTCGAGCAGGGCTAGTGAAAAAAGCCAGAAAGGGAGAGCTAGATATATCAGGCCTAGAAGCTCTTGAAGCTTGGGAGAGGGGAGAGCCGTCTGTTCCCAGGGGGGTACTAGATTCTGCCGCTCTTGATAGAATTAAAGATTATCAAAGGCATGATGGGCGAGGTCCCAAAGAACTATGTGGGCTTATCCAGAAGCAGGAAAAAGATGGTCGAGATGATATGTTTTGGGGACTACCGCTTAAAGAGGTGTCTATGGGGATGCGGATTTTGTTTCCAGAGCAGTGGTAATGCTTGCTTCGATCTCTCGAACAAAACGGGAGGGACCAAATATTCTATCATTTCCCCATCGATCTTTGTATTGTCCAGAATATACCAAATGAACTTCTTTTTTGGCGCGGGTTAGACCTACATAAAAAAGGCGTCGTTTTTCGCGAAGTGTACCTTCGCCATCCGATGTCCATGGAATCCTCCCCTCTTCAAGCCCAAGCATTATCACTGCTTCGAACTCGAGTCCTTTAGCCGAATGCAGCGTGGTTAAGTTTAAGTGATTTGGGGAACGCCCTTGGCCTCCAAATGAGGCAACTGTGAGTTTAGACAAGGGTTTTCCTGAAGAGGTTATGTTGAATAAGTGTTGGACTTTTTCTTTGTCGTCACTGAGGCGAGGTTCCTTTTTCAGTGTTTTTTCAAGGAATGTCGACATGATCTGTTCAAGCCATGTATTTAGGAGAGTCTCGGCGTTTTTATTTTCATATAGGAATTGCACTAGCGCAGACCTTGCTGCTCTAATTTCTGAATCGGATGACAGTGATTCATTAAATCTTAGCCATTGGTTGATAATGCTGGATAAAGCTGGGTCCCCTTTTTGCCATCCACCCGCACACCAAGCTGCACATTCTTCAAGCCAATAAGTGATGGGAGAGGGTTGATACGGGCTATTACCATCAACTCTGATGTAGTCCCACCCTTGTTTCGAAACCGATTCTGAAACGATATCTCCATCGTACTTATCAAGGTAAAAAACACCAATGTCACCAATGGTTATCTTGGGATTTCGTTTTAGAATATCGGGAATAACTGTGCTACATATTTCATTAGATTGGTGACTCAATGAATTAGGGTAATGATGGAAAAACAGCTCACCTTGTTCTCCCGAATGCGACTTGCATCCTCTAGTTGTCCCTAAAGCTATTTCTGAAGCTTGGATAATAGAATTTCCGCATCTGTAATTCAGCTTTAACTGCACTGTCTCAAAGCGTGGAAATGTAGATAATTCTCTTATTAGTTCAGGTTTGGCTCCCGAAAACCCGTAAATAGACTGATCAGGATCTCCGACAGCAACGATTCTTATGCCTGCATGTTTACAAAGGATCTTTACTATTTCATGCAATGCAACGCCCAAATCTTGGTATTCATCGATAAATAGAACAGGGAATTGAGCTGCTAACGCTTTTTGAATCCATTTATGGTTTTTGACTATTTGAAGGCTAGTTAACACTATCCAATCAAAGTCTACAAATCCATGAGACAGTAGGAGGCCTTCATATTCTTCTATAATAGTTGCAGCTTCCTCATCTCTTTCTCTCCAATCTTCGGATTCTCTATCAATGTAAATCCTACGATGATAGTCTATTTGAGAAGTCCAATAGGAATTAACGCCGCAATTATCGAATGCTTGTTGCTTAAGAATGTTTATCTCTGTGGATGAGCCGATCTTAAAAGGCGATGGAATTGGCACGCCTGTGTAACGTCCAAAAGGCAATATAATATGCTGAAGGCAGAATGAATGTACTGTGCCAATAGTAATCCGTTTTCCACTACGTATCCCTAAGCGCATCAATTGCCGCTTTAGATCGCGAACGCATTGCTTGCTATATGTAATGCATGCAGTGCGCCGTGGAGGTGGGACGTCCTCTTTCAGGGTCTTGGCCACTTTGTGTGTGAGAGTATAAGTCTTTCCACTTCCTGGCCCAGCAAGGACAACACAATTGTCTTTAGATGCGTATGCGATTGTCTGCTCAGTATTTCCGCAGAACTGTATACTGTTACAAGCGCTACTCAAATCAGCCTTACATGAGTTTGTCTGCGACATGTTTAATCCCATTAATAATGTATGTTGGGCATGATTTATTGGCGGTTTCATAAATTGCGCACGAAAGTCTCTGCGCAAAACGCCCTTTGCCAACTTTGTCTATGTCTCGGAGTAACTGTTCTACGTCCAATGTGGCAGGGGTTTTGGCCCATTGGTCCATTCTTTTCTCGTATATACTATCCGGGCAGAGGCCTTTGATTGTGGCTAAAAATTCGAAATGTAGTCCAGATTTGAATAGTTCGACTTCAAATGTGTGGGTGTTTACATAGAAGCCGCGTGATGGGGCATCGGTAAAAAGAGGTTTGATGTCGTGATCAAAGGTTTTGCCTGCTGGTAGTATTGCTTTAGTCATTGAAATAAGTCTGGAAATGCTTAACGCTTCGATAATTTTCTTTTTCTTGGTTAGTACTTGTTCACCAGCTTTGTTAAGTCTAGGCGTGCCATCATAGTAAAAAGATCTTGGGTCATAATCAGTCAGAGCGGTGTATGGGATGTTGAGACCATTTGGGCCGATAAGTTTAAGGTAGGAATCAAAATAAGTGCCCGAAATTGAGCAAACGGAAATGCCAAGCTCGTCAAGATCATATCCTTGCAGCTTGGCTAAAATCGGTATCAGGAATTTCTCCGCATCACCTTCGACGAGGATGACGCCGCGAGCAAAAAGTAATTCGCCCCTGTTTACATCGAGATAGCGTTCTAAATCTGCGAGTTCGTCTTGTTTGAGGGCTAAATCTGACGTGGATGTAGCCTTCGTTGCTTTTGTTGTTTCATCATGACGGAGACAAACAAAATTTCTCAGAGGAGTAACACTTGCGATATGGGGTGAGTGGGTCGATATTATTACCGTTGACGATTGGGGGAGATCCTCATCTTGTTCGATTTCCTCTCGAGTGCTGAGGTAGTTTCGAAATATAAGTCGCTGTAAGTTTGGATGTAAATGCGCTTCAGGTTCTTCGATTGCAAGAAAAGTGTGATCTCTTTCTCCTTCTTCTACGAGGTGTCGGTATTCTATTGACTTCAACGTGAAATAAAGAATGTTGGCAGTGCCAAGGCTGGCGTCTGAAATCCCCCGCACACCTCCATCAATAAATAGTCGAAGAGTTCGGATGAGGCGGTCAGGGTCAGACGGCATGAATCTGAGCAGCATTTTAAGAGATTGTGCAGAGCCAACCATCTCAATCAGTTTGTCTGAAATTGAAGTTGCTACTTCTTCAACTTCACTAATTTGAGCGATTTTCTTGGTCGTTACATCAATTTCTGCAGCGAGTTTGTTCAGATTGTCTCGGTCTATCTTCGTTGACGCTGTGTCTAGCAGCGGTCTTAGAGGAGATCGGGTCCATCTTGCCAAATCGCCCTCGCAGTCTCGCAATGCTGGAATTAAATCCAAGGGAAGTCTTTTACGGACATCATACCCAATTCTATTTTCTGTGCGATCTCCTCCATAAACAAAGAACTCGTAGTCAGATTCTTTTTGAGGGGCTTCTTCTAAGTCGTCTTTGGGTTTGAACACATACGTTAGCCTGGAGACCATCGGTACAGGCTGCACTAAGTGTTCAGCAAGTAGTGCCAAGTGATCAACGTTGTCCTCAAAGTCGGAGAAATCAATTGATATTATGATGCAAGTACTTGGGGATAATGGGCGAGGAAGTCCATCCCAGAAATCTTCCATTTTAAGTTGTCGTGCTGAATCGGGAAGTGTGGGGTCTAATACCAAGCGAAGAGCATGGATGAGGTTGGATTTTCCAACCTTGTTCTCCCCCATGATGACAAGGTGTTGCCCAACAGCAATGTCGACGTTTTGATAGTTCCTGAAGTTATTTATTCGAATACGGCTTATTCGCATGCTGTCCTTTGCGTAGTGCGGAATCTGGTGACCAGCTAGTATAATTTGACTAATTGAAATAACGCAGAGAAGAATATCTAATATGCGTAAATGTGCAAGGGGTAAGAATATACAGTGATATGATTAACAGCATATAAAAAGGGTGCCGCCGTATGTGTTTGCAGTGTGTGCTTGGTAGATTTTCTGAATATGATAAATAAAAAGGCCGGATGTGTTTTCATCCGACCTTTTTTTATTTACATAATGGGCCAATCGCTTTGAAGAATTTTATGGGGTTTGGGCTGTCTGTGTGTGTTTTCTCATGTTGCCAACACTCTTCAAACATCTGCATGAGTAACGCGTCATTAGAGCCGAAACAGAATTTTGCGATGTCCGGCTTGTTCGTGAGAATGTCAAGTCTTTGCTTTGCCATCTGGTTCCCCGTTAGATTGTATTCGATCAAAGCGACAAGGGGCACTAATCCCCTATATGATGAGCAAAAGTCCTCAGGGGAATTTGTGGTGAATAACTGGTCATAGTCTATCATCCCCTCTAGGGACTTTAAGGAGGTATGTGCCTCCATAATTCCTTTCGAAAAGACGTTCATCACTGCCTCACGGCTATGATCCGGGAATTTTGGTCCCCAATTGTCATCCCAGTGTTGAAGCATGAATTTCTTGCTGTACTGAGTATACATCGTGGTCGGTTCATCTAATGGTGTGCGGATCGTCCGTAATGCCTGGACGGCTATAATCCCGAAATGCTCTTCAGCTTCAGACTCCTTGACGTATTTCCAGAGCAGTTTGTGCATTGCTGCATACTTCTTGGGGCCGAGGTGGTCCCAAAGGGCATTCGTGAGAGGCGAATAGGTCAAGGTTTTCAAGTTGCGGCTTGCGTGATGCTTGTCTTTTTTTAAATCATGAACAAAGGCTTCCATTAGGGCGTTGTGCTCTTCAGGAGAGACTTCTTTTATGAGGAGTGTCAACTTTTGGAGAAAGGCGATTTTTTCATCTGGATCAGGCGAATCCTTCAAAAAGTATGGATTTGGGAATGCGTTGCGATCTTCAGTTGATCTGAAGCTTTCTAAAATCTTCGGCAGACTAAATGCGGATTCATGTTGTTGGATTTCGCTCAGTTTTATGTTTTGGACGAGGTGGAAGAACATCCAGTCGCGGGCGATGGTCGATTCGCAGTCAGGGAGTTCGTCCGTTGAGTACAAAGCAGTCTCGCACAAGTAGTCATTGGGACATTGAGCTTTGTCATGGCAATGGTCCACACACGGTAAAGTTGGTTTTCTTGTTGGCCAGAATTCGAGAGCCTTGAATGCGCTGTTCACGAATTCCCTACGTAGTTCTTTGTTTAGGTCGTAGCCAAAGTGGTCTTCCGTGAACATCCATTCAATGGCCGAAGTGGTCATAGCTGAAGTGTACGGGGAAGAATCTAAGGAGTGGGAGTTTAGCTTTTGGGAGCGGCGTTTCTCCTCAAGCTGCTCAAGTAGTATTTTGGCTTTGATTGCCCAGGCGATTCCATTATCAGGGTCCAGTTCGAGACATTCTTCGATTTGGTCGAGGCTGTCTTCCAGTTGCCCCATTTCATAAAGGAGTTCTGCCATCTTTCTGTAGAGGACATGGTCGTTTGGCGACTTAGCTATGTCGTAGCGCAGATTACTGAGTCCGATCACACAGGCGTGGGTGGTCGGGTCAAAATCATATATGCCTTCGACAGACTTAACGTTTGCCATCAATTCGGCCAAGGATTGTTTAGTTATGTCGATGCCGTCTATGCTTTTCACGGCGGCAAAGAATTTATCCAAGTTTGCCAGTGCACTGGTGATTTCTTCGCGGTTGTTGATGAGCTTTTTTCGTTCTTTGGACGCGTCTTTTTCGATGTGTTTTTTATAGTCTCCGCTTTCCAAGTCCTTGAATGGTCGGAACTCTTTGTCCCCTTCATCCTTCTTGTTTTTGAGAAAGATACTTTTGAATGCATATATAATGCATAGATTCTCGATTAGGATTTCGGCATCCTTTTTCACCTTAAGCCCCGGCTTCGTTGCAAGCCTATATTTGCTGAGTGGTGCTTTTCCTAAAACATTATGCAGCCATGACTTTAGTTTTCCAGTGTAGCGGTAACCAATACGTTGAACCATTTCTGACAAATATATTCCTTGTTCATTCATGCTTATGCCTCGTAGCGGTTTATGTACTTTTCAGGTGTGAAATCAATTTCGCTCAATGCGGACTCAATTCCAACTTTATGGATGGGCCTGCTGTATGCGTATGTGTCGCCGTTGCCGTTCTGGAAGAAACGGCCTTCCGGGTCGATCATCAGATAGCTGCTTGTCATGTCGTCGTTGTCCTCAATGATCGTGGGAGCTTGACTCGTAGAGTTGTTTTTCAAGAATTCTTTGAACATCAAATCTGTGACGCCTTTTTTGCCCTTAAAAGGCATCTGCTTGAAAATCTTGATTCTGTCCGGAGCGTATTGAGTCAGTTTACCAAGAATCCGTTCGAAGCAGTTGTACAGATTGACAACTACATTGAATTTTATCTTGATTTTCGGATTTCGTTCACGCGCCATCTTGACTATGCGTCCAATCTCTGTCTCGCAAAGTGTTCGTCCTCGGGACGAACATCGGCCAATTCGGCGCATTGTCACATCTGAGAACGAATCAATTGATAATCCAAGAGTTTCAAGATGATCAACCACTTCTATGTTTTTCATCAGCAAAGAACCGTTGGTAACCATTGAGACTGCAAATCCGTAGTCTTTAGTGGCTTTGTTGATGATGGTTGCGAGTTTGTCGACGCCTAGTAATAGAGGTTCTCCACCGACAAAATTAATTCTGTTCGGGGAGTGGTTTCCGCAGATGATTTTTCTGAGATTTGGTGCCGTATGAGTCTTGGAAAGTTCACTCATTAGGCTGTCAGTTTTTCTTGTGTCTCCACATATCTCCCCGATGTGCTCCCATTTGGCGAAGCAGTAGTGGCAAGAGTAATTGCACCGTTCGGTTATGTGCCAGTTAAACACTACTGGCATGGCGGCACCTCCTGTTGCGGAAAGAATTAATTTTCCGCACGTAGTTGTCATGGTTGCAGACAACGGTCTGTCTGCCGTGCAGCCACAACAATCTGTACTCCTGGCTCAGTCGAAACGAGTAACACCCCTTAAGCCGTTTGAGCTTTTTCCAGCCTGCTCCCTGATGTGGTGAAGAGTCAGAGATGAGTTGCTTTGCCTTTTCCCGTATATAGCCCGGAATTGGGCCGATCAATATCGTGCTCATGAGCACCTCCTTGAGTACTCATCAAAGCAGCGTCAAATTGACGACCAAGTCTTTTGTGAAGTTTTTTTGAGAAAGCTGAATTTAGGAGAAATTGAGAGTTCTGCTATTGCTGAAAGAATGATTACTCTGAAAAGTGTTAGCAATAGGTTAGCAAAAACAAAAAAGGACTTACAGCTATTTGCCGTAAGTCCTTGATTTATCTGGTCGGGATGAGAGGATTTGAACCTCCGATCTCTGCGTCCCGAACGCAGCGCTCTACCAGACTGAGCCACATCCCGCTGTCGAGAGAGGGATTTAGCCCGTCGCTGATAAAAAGGCAAGATAAAATTTACATGTTTTTTCAAGGTTGTGGACAAAGACTATAAAGCTGCCTAAGATTGGAGATTGAATGACAAAATAATTCCCGTGCGTCGGGAGTTGGCGGGTGACAGGAATTACTGTCGAATGGATGTCGGCAGGGTAGACGCTAAGGAGTGGTATACGTGATCAAAGTTCTCGTCGTGGATGATTCTGCCTTCATGAGAAAGGCCATCAGCACGATGCTCGACAAGGACCCGGGTATCACCGTGGTCGGTGTGGCGCGTAATGGACAGGAAGGCTTGGACATGGTGCGCGAGCTGAATCCCGATGTGGTCACCATGGACATCGAAATGCCGAAGATGGACGGTCTGACCGCCCTTCGTCACATCATGATGGAATCGCCCCGCCCCGTGCTTATGGTCAGTTCGCTGACGACCGAGGGAGCCGAGGCTACCCTGAAGGCCATGGAGCTCGGTGCGGTTGATTTTATTCCCAAACAACTTTCCAAGGTTTCTCTGGATATCATTAAGATTGAAAAAGATCTTATTGAGCGGGTTAAGACTGTGGCCATGCGCAAAATGCGTCACGTGGCTCGTCCGTCCGCCCGGAAAAAGCCGGCGACCAAGGTCAGGCCTCGTGCTCACGGGCGTCCTGTCCGTGATGTCGTGGCTATTGGTGTTTCCACTGGTGGGCCGCCAGTCGTGCAGAAAATTTTATCTTCGCTTCCGGCTGATTTCCCGGCGGGTATCGTTATTGCTCAGCATATGCCTGCGGCTTTTACCGGTCCCTTTGCCGAGCGTCTGAACGGTGTCAGTGAAATTACTGTCAAGGAAGCTGAAACCGGTGATGTTTTCCGGCCGGGATATGCGTATGTGGCTCCTGGCGGTCGGCACATCGTATTGGATCAGAAGGTCAGCCGTATTGATGTGGTTGTTACTGATCAGCCCAGCGATGCATTGTATAAGCCTTCGGCTAATGTTCTCATCAGTTCTGTGGCTCAGGCTGTCGGCAAGCGTGGACTTGGCGTTATCCTGACGGGTATGGGGAATGACGGACGCGAAGGGATACGAGATCTCAAAGGTCGGGGGGGGCGTGCTTTGGCACAGAGTGATTCCACCTGTGTTGTTTATGGCATGCCTAAATCCATTGTAGATGAAAATTTGGCGGATGAGGTCGTTGATCTGGACGATATGGCCGAGTCCATCATGGCGAATTTGTATAAATAGGTTTTGTTGAGTGAGTCTCAAAATCTGTATGGGGGACTGGTATCATGGTGGAGTGCTCTGAATATCTTGTACTTTTGGGCAGTGACAACAAAGAGGTTGTCCGAGAAAGTGCTTTTAAGGCAGGCGAAAAAAATTGTGTCGAAGCTGTGCCCAAGCTGGCTGAACTGCTTCAGACAAATCATCTGGGTATTCAGGAGGCCGTGGATAGCTCCTTGCGAAAAATCGGTGGTAAGGAAGTCGTACAGGCGGTGATTCCGCTTCTGCGTTCTGATGACGCTCCGGTTCGTAATTTGGCCATGGACATCCTGCGTGAAGTTGGCAATCAGGATATTTCGTCCTTGATTGCATTGGTTCTGGATGAGGATGCGGATATCAGGATTTTCGTTTCGGACATTCTTGGCTCTACCAAAAGCCTTTTGGCTGTTGATCCCCTTTGCAATGCTTTACTGAAAGACCCTGAGGTCAATGTTCGGTATCAGGCCGCAGTGAGTCTCGGCGAGCTCGGTATGACTGAAGCTATTCCCAGTCTCAACCAGGCCATCGGCGACGAGGAATGGGTGCAGTATTCCGTGATTGAAGCCTTGACGAAAATCGGCCATGCCAGCTCGGTAGACGCTCTGGTTAAAGCGTTGGATTCTGCCTCTGATCTCGTTGCATCCATGATTATCGATGCGCTTGGTGAGCTTGGTAATGTCAAGGCGGTGACCATGCTGCTTAAACGTATGAATGATTCCCCCACCGCCTTGCGGAACAAGATAGTTAAGGCCGTGGTGAAGATTCTTGGCGGAAAATCTCTGACTTTGTTGAGTGACGACGAAAGAGAGCGGTTTCGGCAGTATTTGCTTGTGGCTCTTCGAGATGAAGATGTGGAAATTCAGGATGCCGCGATTCAGGGATTGGCCTATGTGGGAGGCGAAGAAGCTTCCAAGGGAATTTTACAAATTGCCGGGGTGTTGGATCAGGATCTGGAACAGGATCGGTTGCAGGTCATCATCGCGTTTCTGGCCGAAATCGGTTTGACTGAGGCTCTCAAGGTTGGTTTGCTTGGAGAAGACCAAGGCGAGGCAAAAGTTGCGGTTCAGGTTTTGTCACAAATTGCACCAGATGAATGTGTGGAGCAAAATAGTATCTGTCGGGTCCTTATGGATGCATTTTGGCAGGTAGGCTTGCCTTTGCAACGGCAGATCGTGAGTGTTGTTGCCAACAGAGGGCGGTCGCAGTCCAAGGACTTTTTTATCAAGGTTTTGAATGAGCATACAGATGGTACTGTTTTGAAGAGTGCCGTGTATTTGCTTGGCGAAAAACTTCAGCTGGTTGAAGTTATTGATAATATTTTCACTTTGTTGAACCATCAATACGATGATGTGAAGGAAGCCGCTCTGGACGCGTGTATCGCCATTGGAACTCCTGATGTGCAGGAACGTTTCAGGGATATGTTTACTAGCGAAAATCCTGTCCATCGTCTTATGGCCGTATACGCCTTGGGGAAATTCAGTTCAGTGGATAATCTGGCGATTCTTCAACAGGCAGTGGAAGACGAGGAGTCGGATATTCGGCGGGTGGCTGTTGAAGCTCTGGCCTCGTTTCCAGACAATAAGGACACATGGTTGCCGTTGGTGCTGCAAAGACTCAACGACGAGAGTAAGGATGTCCGTCTGACGGTTGTTGAAATTTTAGGTCAGCATTACGGTGAAGATACGATGCCGCACCTTGTCGATGCTTTGAACGATGAAGACGATTGGGTTAAGATTCGTGCCATGGATGCACTGGGCGAGCATTCCTCGCAGGAGGCCGCTCCTTTGATGGTTGACATGCTGGAGGATTCAAATCGGTTTGTGGTTATGAAGGCCATAGAAGCCCTGGGTAATATCGGTGGCTCAAAGGCGTTTGCCGCTTTGTTGCAAGTGACCAATAGTGATGAGTACGAATTGGTGAGTGCTGCAGAGGAAGCCATAGCCAGAATACAGGAAGCGCAGGAGTAGGGGAACTTCATGTCGTCGTTGTTTTCCAAAACGATTTCTCTTGGGAAGGATCTTTCGATCACGGACCAGGAATTCACGAATCTGCGTGACTACATTTATGCCGAATGCGGTATCTATGTGGCCGATAATCGGAAATATCTGATTGAAAATAGGCTGGGAAACAGGCTTAAAAAACTGAACCTCAAAAATTTTGATGAATATTATAATTTGCTCCGGTTTGATGCGTGCCGGTCGGCAGAAATTAAGAGGCTCTTTGAGGTTATTACGACCAATGAGACCAGTTTTTATCGTAATCCACCGCAAATCAAGGTGTTTCAGAAGGAAATTTTGAGTGATGTTATTGCCGGATGTCGTCGTAATGGGAAAAAACTTCGTATCTGGTCGGCTGGATGTTCTACGGGTGAAGAGCCATATACTATTTCCATGATCGCTCATGAGATTCTCAGGAGTGAAGTTGGGGCGTGGGATATTCGAATTACGGCAAATGATCTTTCGGAGCGAGTGTTGGAGTCCGCTCGTAGGGGCGTGTACAACGACTATACACTCAGGACCACTCCGCAGGAGATCGTATCCAGATATTTTGATTCTGATGAAGGCCAGAATAAAATTAAATCTGAGGTAAAGCGGTTGGTCAGTTTTGGGCAAATTAATCTCAAGGATCGTATGCAACTCAAGCGGGTTGAACGGTCTCAGATCGTTTTTTGTCGAAACGTGATTATTTATTTTGATGATGCAATGAAAAAGCATGTTATCAATGCCTTTTATGATAATTTGCTTCCTGGCGGTTATTTGATTATCGGGCATTCTGAGTCGCTGCATAATATTTCGCGCTCATTCAAGCCTATTCATTATCCTGGAGCCATCATCTACAAGAAGGAAGAGTAGAATGAATCAGTCTGTATATGGAATTGGTAATTGGGGAGTGCCCGTGATATTTAGGGGGAGTAATGGCTAAACATATTCTGATAGTGGACGATTCTAAGACTGTACGGAATCTTGTGGCGTTTATCATGAAGAAAGAAGGCTTCAAGGTAACCACGGCGGAAGATGGGTTGGATGGCTTGGAAAAACTGTATAGTTTGACCGAGGTCGATCTTATTGTCTCGGATGTCAACATGCCCCGGATGGACGGTTTGACTTTTATCAAGACAGTCAGGGAGCAGGCGGCGTATCGGGATATTCCTATCGTCGTTCTTTCCACGGAAGGTCAGGACAGAGATGTTCAGACTGGCTTGACCGTGGGGGCAAATCTGTACATGGTCAAACCGGCGCAGCCTGAAAAACTTGTCAGAAACGTCAAGATGCTGCTGGGCTAGGACTTTTTGCAAATGGCGATGTGACGCAAACGCAACCAAGACGGTATGAACCTTTTCACCAGTACGAGTGATATGGGAATCTGCTGTTAGAGGTATTTCGATGAGCCAGGACTTTCTTGATCCGGAGATCTTGACCGACTTTTTTGTTGAAGCGAAAGAGCACTTGGAAACCATTGAGCCTAACTTGCTGGAGCTTGAAAAAAGCCCTGACAATCTTGGTTTGCTGAATGAGATTTTTAGGCCCATGCACTCTCTCAAAGGGGCATCGGGTTTTCTTGGTTTGAACAAGATCAATGGTTTGGCTCATAAAGCCGAGAATATTCTCGATGAGCTTCGTCAAGGGTCCATGAAGGTTACCAGTGGGATCATGGATTTGATTCTATCTGCGACTGATGCCTTGAGAACCATGGTGGATAATCTGGAGACCAGCGGCGTGGAAGGAGATGTTGATACAGCTCCTATTATTGCCCGGATTGAAGCTACCTTGGTTGGAGATATGGAAGCAGCTGCAGTTGCCCCAGAACCAGAGCCTGAATGTGCGTCTGTTGTCGAAGCTGAAGTCGTGATTGAACCTGAACCCGTGGCGGAGGAACCTGTTGAAATGGTCGCAGAAATAACATTCGATCCCCAGCCGGACCCTGACTTTGATGCCACTCCTTATGGTCTGACAACTGTTGGTGAAGGTCATTTGGCTGATTTCCTTGAAGAAGCACATGAAATTGTTGAGAACCTCAATCGGTGTCTCCTTTCTTTGGAAGGCGAACCCGATGGTAGTGAAGAGCTTATCAACGATACGTTTAGATATTTTCATAATTTGAAAGGGAATAGTGGAATCATCGGATTCAAGGAATTGAATTCCTTGACCCATGAAGCGGAAACGTTGTTGAACAAAGTCCGTAAGGGTGAGATTGCTTCCAGCCAAGGGTTGATGGATCTTTTGTTGGCAAGCGTGGATCTTATTGAAGCTTTGGTCGGTAAAGTGGACGTTGAAACCAATAAGGTCGAACCACTTGATACCAGCGTGATGGCGCAAGTACTGCAAAGAGTGACGGAAGACGGTGATGTTCTTGCTGTGCAAGGACTTTTTCCCGGTTCCAAATCTGCTCCGGTCACCGAAGAAGCTGCTGCCCCGGCAGCGGCGGACGCTTCTTCTGATGAAGACGCTTCTGTTTCCGCAGGAGATTATGATCCCGAAGATGTGGCTCTGTTTGTTCAGACTATTAATCAGCAGTTGGAATCAGCTGCGGTTGCCCTTGGGTTACTTCGTAAGGATGCCGGTCAGACGGACATCGTGGACGGGCTGTTCAGGACGTTTCAAACTATCCAGAATTCCACCGGTTACATGGGGCTGGATGAGATCAAGGAGTATTCTTCCCGTACTGTTGGGTTGATCGATCAGGGGCGAAAGACCGATATGGATTTCACCTTGATGTTGGATATTCTTGATCAGGAATTCGCTATTCTCAAGGATATGATTTTAAAAGCTTTGGAAATGTTGACTGGAAGTCCTGCTGAGGACCCCACGGTGAATATGGGCAAACCTGCTTCAATCAAAACTGAGAAGGTCGCTCCGAAGGTCGAGCCAGCACCTGCACCAGCTCCGGTACCTGAACCGCCTGTGCAGAAGGCGGCAGCCGTTTCGAAGCCGGCCCCAGTTGCCAAGCCTGCGCCTACGTCAGCGCCTGCGACCAAAGTGCCGGCTGGCAGAAAAAGTGGTGCTGTTAATCCGCCTCCTGTGAGACCCAAGGTATCGAGCACAATTCGTGTTGATCATCATAAACTTGATCATTTAATGAATGTTATTGGTGAGTTGATTATCAACAGGAATAGGTATGCCATGCTTGCTCGCGCTCTTGAGGAAGGGCAGGAAGAGGTGCATGTGGTTGCTCAGCAGTTGACTGAGACGACCTATGCAATGGCCCGTATTTCAGACGATCTTCAGGATACCATCATGAAGGTCCGCATGGTACCTGTGCAGACTGTTTTTTCCCGTTTTCCACGTCTTGTGCGTGACTTGAGCCGTAAGTCCGGCAAGCAGGTCGAATTGATTATGGAAGGCGAAGAGACTGAATTCGACAAGTCTGTAGTGGAGGAGATCGGTGATCCGTTGGTTCATCTCGTCCGAAACGCGGTTGATCATGGCCTTGAAGACGAAGCCGAGCGTGTACAATTGGGGAAGAAGCCCAAAGGACATGTCTGGTTGCGTGCGTATCATAAGGGCAATTCCGTTGCCATTGAGGTCGAAGACGACGGACGAGGCATGGACCCGGAAAAGTTGAAGGCCGTCGCTATTCGCAAGGGGGTTATCACTCCTGAAGAGGCCAATGTCATGGATGACCGTGAGGCCTTGGATCTTATTTTTGCTCCCGGTTTTTCTTCCGCTGAGAAGGTGACGGATATTTCCGGCCGAGGTGTGGGAATGGATGTGGTCAAGACCAACATCAAGAATCTCAAAGGGAGCGTAAATACCCAGTCCGAAGTGGGCAAAGGGACCAAGCTGACCCTGACCCTGCCGTTGACTCTGGCAATCATCGATGCGCTCATGGTCCAGGTGGCTGGCGACACGTTTGCTATCCCGTTGGACGCTGTCTCCGAGACCACCAAGATCGAGGTCGAAAAGTTGTCCGATGTGAACAACCGGAAGGCTGTCACGTTGCGTGGCGAGGTTTTGGGCTTGGTTGAATTGGCCGAATTGCTCGATTTGCCGCAGTCCATGGATGACCGGGACGTTTTGCCCATGGTCGTTATTCAAGACAACGACAGACGCCTTGGATTGGTTGTGGATCGTCTTTTGGAACGGCAGGAAATCGTTATCAAGCCGTTGGGACAGTATCTCAACAATTTTAATTTGAAAGGACTTTCTGGTGCGACCATTATGGGTGATGGTTCTGTGGTTCTGATTTTGGACCCGCACGAGATCTACAGCATTTCTACTCAGCTTGGACGCAAGCAGGAACCGCTGACAGTGTCCGGGGCTTTGACCAGCACGAAATAGCGGTTTATACAATAAATATTGAAAAGGCCGGGAAGCATATGCTTCCCGGCCTTTTTTCGTCAAATGAAGTGTGCTGTCTAGAGCATGGTCAGCAAGTTGATGGCCACGGTGACGTTCAAGGTGTGCATGAACCAGAACAGGAATACGGCCAAGAATGTCAATCCTTTGAGCCTGAGAGGTGATTCGCTTCGGCCGATGAGAATCCAGACAAATGCACAAATGGCTCCAAGTGCAATGGAGCCTCCCCAGACAAAGGCCAGTGGAGTACCCATGACGAGCGTTTTGTAGGATGCAGGCAGGTTGGCGAAAAGCCATCCCTGACAACCAAGAAATCCGAGCATTGGAAGGGTGGCCCAGCGGGTGGCCAGTTTTAGGGAAAAATTGTAATAGTCGCGGCCAAAATCATCCTTGTTGCGTCGAAGTACCAGATAGGAGGCACTCAAGGCTGCGGCTGCGGACATGGTCAACAGGGCATACATGACGGACATGGGTAAAATCATGGCCGTGGCTGCAAGAATTGTTTCATTTGTGGGAGTGCCATGGGACAGTGTCCAGGCAATTTTGGCCGGGATAGCCAAGGCCACACAAGTCAGTGCTGCCAATGAGGCAATCATGCCCAGAGACATGTGCAGTCCCTTGGCATTTCGCATCTTTTTCCACATCGTGAAATAGATGAGGCTGAAGAAAACGAAAATGCCAAATGCTGCGAATGTGTTCAACAGGGGGGATTCCATGGTGAACAGGGCATGGATGTATTGCGGAAATTTTGTCAGTGCCACGGCGTATGCAGCACCATTCACAACAAGCAGAAGGATGAGGAGGATAAGTCCCATTGCTCCTATTTGTTGGCCGTATTTATCGAAAAAAACACGTTTTTTTGTTTTCGCTGACATCTCGCCGAGAACAGCGATAGCCGGACTACCTATGGCGCCCATGCCGAGCAGGCTGAAAAAGGCCGGGGCCAACAGGAATGCGATCATGGTCAGGGTTTCTTGTGTACTCATGATTGATTGGAACTCCGATTTTCTGTGCATTGCCCACCATATGTGTGCGGACTTTTTCTGCCTGAAAAACGTATGGCATGCAAGGTTTGCATTAAATGGCGATTATCGCACGGTATTCATCGATTCCTTGCAAAAAATCCTTGTATCGCCTATTTCGTAGGGAACGTTTAATCGTGTGAATGCGGAGAAACCATTGATGAAAACACTGAAGCTCGTTTTGCTCGTTCTGCTTGGCCTGTTGCTTGTTGGTTGTGCAACCACCAAGAAAGACGCGGCCACTGTCTCGGCAAGTACAGAATGGCGTATTAAAAGTCTTGAAGAGAGCTTTTTGAATATTCGTGAACAGCAACGACGTATGGCGGACGAAAATGCCTTGGCTCAGGATAAGATCGATCAGCGGTTGGCTTCTCTTGAAACAGAAATTGCGGGTTTGAGAACCGGCGGTGTTGTGGAATCTCCCTCTGAAAGTACGCAGGGATCACCTAGTGATAATGGTTGGGTGACAGATTTGAAGCCTGAGGATGACGGTTGGGTTGACGGACAGAAAGCTCCTGCGATATCCAAGGCTCAGAGCAATGAGGACAAACCTTGGGCTGAAGTTCCTCAACCGCCAGCAGTTATCCCGGCGCCTGAAGTCATTCAGCGATCCGCAGCCAAGACTCCGGTAACGTCTAAGTCTGTGAAGAGTCCTTCGGGAGCCAAAGGGTTGTATGATGCAGGATTGTCTCAGTATAATGCCGAGCAGTTTGATGCTTCTCGAGTAACATTCGATCAGTTCCTCAAGAAGTATCCGAACAATGATTTGGCTGCCAACGCCCTGTATTGGAAGGGCGAGACGTATTATTCTCAAAAGGATTACGCACAGGCCATCTTGACGTTCAAGGAAGTGACTGGTCGTTTTCCCAAGCATCATAAGTCCGCATCAGCTCTGCTTAAAATTGGCATGTCTTATGATAAGGTTGGAGATTCTGATAACTCCATTTTCTATCTCCGCGCCTTGGTAGAGGATTTTCCGAAATCTGCTGCGGCCACCCTTGGTCGCAAGGAACTTGTCCGTTTGGGAGGTTAACCAATTGGTTTGATCCGTGGTTGGCTGATTGCATCGGATTTTGTCGTCGTACTAAGGGACCTGTTTTCATGGACCTGCGCAAGGAACATTTCGCCTGTTTGGCATTAAAGCACACGCCTCGCCTTGGTCCCAAGGTGTGGCGTGAGTTGTTTGTTCATTACGATAGCGCCTTTGATGCCGTGCAGGATGCTGCTTCTTGGCCGGTCCTTTCACTCGCCAATAAGGGTATTGCTCAGAAATGCGTGAATGAGGTCTGGCGGGAAAAAGCCGAGGATGAATACCGGGCGACTCAACAGGCGGGCATGGATGTCGTGACGTGGTTTGATTCACGTTTCCCCGAGAGGTTGAAGAACATCTCAGATCCACCTGCCATGCTTTATGTGTCTGGAGATACGACACTTTTCAATAATCCAGGTGTTGGGGTGGTCGGAGCCAGAGAATGTACGCGACTTGGCTTGGATACCGCCGGACGCATCAGTGCACAGCTTTCAAAAATCGGCATTACCGTAATCTCGGGGCTTGCGCTAGGTATTGACCGGCAGGCCCATCTTGGCGGCCTCAAAGGTATTGGTAGTACCATCGCCGTGCTTGGTTGCGGATTGGACATAGATTATCCCATGGATAATATCGATGTCAGGCGCGAACTCGACAGGAGTGGATTGGTGGTGACGGAATTCGGGCCGGGCGTCAGGCCGAGAGCCGGGCATTTCCCGGTGCGTAACCGGATTATCAGCGGATTGTCTCTTGGCGTACTTGTGGCTGAAGCAGCGCATAACAGCGGAAGTTTGATCACTGCTCGTTTGGCTGGAGAGCAGGGCAAGGATGTCTTTGCCGTGCCAGGTCCCATTGGGCAACCAACCTTCACTGGATGTCATCGACTTATCAAGCAGGGGGCAGCTCTTGTGGAGTCCGCATCCGATATTGTTGAAATTTTACGATACGATTTTGCTCGTGAGTTGGAGTTGGTTCCGGATCCAGCCCCGGTTGCAAGTGAGGATGGCGTTGAGGCGCACCGGGCCAAAATTAGGGAAAAGAGTGCGTCGAAAAAAACGAAGGATGAAAGTAAAATTCCCACTCCTTCGTCGCGCAAGCGGCCATCGCAAGCAGACAGGGAGGCCATGGAACTGACTGAAGATGAGAAGAAGGTGTTGGATCTTCTGGATGAGACCGATAAAATCCATATAGATAGACTTGGCCGGGAGCTGTGTTTTGATTCGGCTACGATCAGCAAGGTTTTGCTTATTTTGGAGATGCGGGGCGCTGTTCAGCAATTGCCTGGAATGTGGTATGTCGTGCGTGAATCATAACCTGTGGGTATAGTATGGACTGGAAACTGCTCGCCACGACCTTTGGTACATTATTTGTTGCGGAACTTGGTGACAAGACGCAGCTCGCTTGCATGCTTATGACCGCCAAGACACAGAAGCCGTGGACCGTATTTCTCGGCTCGTCTATCGCTTTGGTCCTTGTTAGCTTTCTGGGGGTTATGTTTGCTCAGTTTGTGTGCCAATACATCTCGCCGCATATTATCAAAAAAGTTGCTGCGGTTTCCTTTATGGTAATGGGATGCCTGATTTTCTTTGACAAGATATGACATATCAGGCTTGAATATTTGTACTCGACTTGATTTCTTCGTGTAAATACGTGCTCTGAACCGGGAAAATAATGCAGAAAATACCGATTAACCTCGCCGTCCCTGGCATGAAATTAGCTAAACCTGTCCTTAAAGAAGGGGGCATGACTATAATGGCTGAGGGGATGGAATTGACGGACAGTCTTATTTCTCGATTGGGAAATATGAAGATTGAGCGTATTACAGTGCAGGGGCATCCCGTGGATATGGGCGGTGCTGGCGCTGGTACTAAGTGGGCAGAGCGTTTGGAACGTCTGGATGTCTTGTTTAGAAGCCATACCGAGGATAAGTGGATGACTCGTGTTAAAGTTCGCATGGGGCAGTATTTTCAGATTAAGGCAGCGGCTCAGGAAGCGAAAATGCAGGCTATGAAGGATATCGAATCCTCTGATGAAGATGAGATTGAGAACGATGAGAGCGAGGTTTAGAGCATGGATGAAAATTTGAAAACCAGTATTCGCGGTGAAATTCTTCAGGTAAAGGACTTGCCTACTTTGCCACATGTTCTGAACAAAGTTACGACTCTTGTGGAAGACCCAGATGCCTCCAGTGAGGCCATTGCCAAGGTTATTTCTACGGATCAGGTTTTGTCCGCCAAAGTTTTGAAGATGGTCAATTCACCCATTTATGGTTTTCCTGGTCGAATAAGTTCCATTCAACATGCGTTGGTCCTGCTTGGATTCAATGTGGTGCGCGGTATTATTATTTCCACATCAGTTTTTGACATGATGGTTCAGGCTATGAAGGGGTTGTGGGAGCATAGTCTCGGATGTGCAACGGCCTGTAATATTATTGCCCGTCGTGCTGGTTTTGAAGATCCCGAAGAGTACGCCGTGGCAGGACTTCTGCACGATCTTGGAAAGGTCGTGACTGCCGTTCAGCTTCCTGATCTGCATGCATCTATCCTTAATACAGTACAGGCCAAGGAAATAACGTATTTTCAAGCCGAAAAGGATGTTCTCGGATTCGGGCATGATCGTATCAACGCATGGCTTGCCCGTCATTGGGGCTTGCCACCGAATATTCGTGAGGCCATGAGCCGTCACCATGCTCCACAATTGGCTGAATTTTATAAACCCATGTCTTGCGTGGTGCATCTGGGTGATTTTTTGGTCAGGCTATTTGAGTTTGGGAATTCTGGCGATGACCAAACAGCCTATCTACGCCCTGAGGCGCTTATTGAACTCAAGTTCAAGATGTCTGATCTTGATAAGGTTATGGACGAGATGTCCGACCAACTCCTTGAAGTTTCTGATCTCACTTTATAATTTCGTGAAGCTCTGCTAGTCTCTCTCCATGAGTCAAACTCTTGAAAAATCTCTTTTTCAGCGCAAACAGACCGGTTTTTTGCTGACACCCGACACAGCTCTTGCCGAAATGTTGCAGAAACTATGGTCGCCTGAAGTGCTTGAATTTACGGTTTTCGATCAAGGCGGCAAGGCTATTGAGCATCTGTTCAACGAACCGCCGGATCTTTTGGTCGTGGATAATCGTCTTTCGGACATTTCTGGTCGAGAGATTGCTAATCTGGTCAAAAGTGAAAATGTGTATCGGCAGTTGCCGGTGGTCGTGTGCGTGGATCCTATCGATGTTGAAGAACCGTGGAATTGGAATGTTATTGAGGTAGACGATTTTCTTGTCAGGCCGTTTAACCCGTCCGAGGTGCGCGATCGCATCAATTTGACTTTGTGTCGGGCTATGCGCGCTCTTGATGCAAACCCGCTGTCCAAGTTGCCGGGGAATACCTCGATTATCCAACGGATTCAGCAGTTGATCGACAATGGTGAAGAGTTTGCTTTGGCCTATTGTGACCTTGATTATTTCAAGTCATACAATGATAAGTATGGATTCGCACGGGGTGATGAGATTCTGATGATGTCGGCTCGGCTTATTGTGAATACAATCCGTAGTTATCAGGGCGTGCAAAGTTTCGTGGGGCACGTTGGTGGCGACGACTTTGTATTTATCCTGCCGCCAGATAAGGTGGAAGGAGCGTGTAAGCGCATCATCGCGGCCTTTGACGATATTGTTCCGCATTTTTATGATCCTGAAGATCGGCAGCGGGGGAATATTACCTCGGTGGATCGAGAAGGGAATACCAAGGTTTTCCCGTTGATGGCTATTTCTTTGGCTGTGGTTGTTAATACGGATGGGCGGATTCAGCATTACGGTGAAGTTTCGTCTATTGCTATGGATTTGAAGAAAAAGGCCAAGGAAGATCCCAAGAGCAGCTATGTCATCGACCAACGAAAAGCGTAATCAACAAGGCGAAATCGTTCAGGGGTTTCTCGCCTTTCTCGCCGTGGAGAAGGGATATTCCAATGCCACGATCCGATCATATGGGACCGATCTTGAACAATTTCAAGTTCACCTCAAGACAAAAAAACGTACGTTGGAGAAGCCGGAGCGGGTGACTCGCGATCATGTGCGTGGTTTTTTGGCAGAGTTGCATCGACGTCAACTTTCCAAAGCGTCCATGGGGCGGAAGTTGTCGAGCCTGCGTGCCTATTTCAAATATCTTTTACGGCATAAACAGATCGTCAAGGACCCCATGGCGGGCATCCGCAATCCCAAGCAGGAAAAACGGCATCCACAATTACTCAATGTGGATCAGGCCGTATCCATGATGGAGGCGGCTGTTGAGCCTGACCCGGAAGGTCTGCGGGATATAGCTTTGGCGGAAGTGCTTTATGGTTCCGGTTTGCGTATCAGTGAGGCTATTGGGCTGGATATGAATGACGTGGATTCGGATGTCATTCGAGTGGTGGGTAAGGGGAATAAGGAACGGATTGTCCCTTTGTCCGATGCCGCGATCAAGCGTATTCGTCGATATATGGAACAGCGACATGCCTTTATAAAGGACGATTATTCCGAGCAGGCATTGTTTTTGAGTGTGCGTGCAGGAAAACGGCTGGACCGGCGGCAGGCCAATCGGGTTATTGCCAAGCTTGGTAAGCTGGCAGGCCTGCCCAAGGATGTTCATCCGCACATGTTGCGGCATAGTTTCGCTACTCATATGCTTGAAGCCGGGGCAGATCTTCGTAGTGTTCAGGAGCTTTTGGGACATGAAAATCTGACCACGACTCAACGGTACACACATCTGGACATGCAGCACATCATGCAGGTATACGATTCTGCGCATCCGAGAGCGGGTGCGAATGAGACTAAGAAAAAAAACAACGATACGGAGTAGATAATGGAAAATCCCATGGTTCTTCTGGAAACCCCGGAAGGCGAAATACTTATTGAGCTTTTCCCGGACAAGGCCCCTAAGACCGTTGAGAATTTTTTGCAGTACGTGGATGACGAGTTTTATGATGGAACTCTGTTCCATCGTGTCATCAAGGGATTCATGATTCAGACAGGTGGTTTGACCTTTTCCATGGAAGAAAAGGAGACTCGTGACCCCATCGAGAACGAGGCAACCAATGGACTGAAGAACGTCGAAGGGTCAGTGGCCATGGGCCGTTTGCCCGAACCGCATAGTGCGACTAGTCAGTTTTATATAAATGTTTCAGACAATGCTGATCTCGACCATACGGGCGATGATGATGAAATTTTCGGTTATTGCGTGTTTGGTGAGGTGATCGATGGCATGGATGTAGCTGTTAAGATCAGCAAGGCGAAGACCAAGAGCTATCAGGGTTTTGACGATGTTCCGGTGGATCCGGTTTCCGTTATCACGGCCCGTCGGTTTGAATAATCGGCAGAAATAGGCGTATTAAAAAAGGCGAGACCAAATGGTCTCGCCTTTTTTAATGTTTTGTGAGTTTTTGTTATGAACGGAATTTTTTTTCCGCTTCCTCATATTTTCTTTCTGCTTCTTCCTTGAGACCGTTCATGAGTTCTTTCACGGTAACGATCTTGTCTACTAGATAGGCGTTGGCGCCGGCAAAGACAAAACCGTGTTTGAGCTTGCCTTTGTAAGCATTTACCAGCGCTTGGGCGATGCAGTACGGGGATTTTTCTTCGGCGCACGAGTGCAGGCATTTGTGCACGCATTTCTTGGGTTTTTTCAACCCACTGGATACGGCGTCGAGGAAACTGTTTTTAAGTGCACGACCTGGCATGCCAACAGGGCTTTTGATGATGGTTACGTCTTCTTTCTTTGCGTTGATGTATGCCTGCTTAAAGGCTTCATCTGCATCGCATTCTTCTGTTGCCACAAAACGGGTACCCATCTGGACGCCTGATGCACCCATTTCAAGGTATTTGGCGATATCTTCGCCGGTATACACTCCGCCTGCAGCGATAACAGGAATGTTTTTGTGGTGAGATTCTTTGTATGGATCTACGACATTCACGACATCAGAAACGATGTTTTCAAGCTGGAACTTCGGATCGTCGATCTGTTCAGCCTTGAAGCCGAGGTGGCCGCCGGCCTTGGGTCCTTCAACCACAAAACCGTCGGGCAGGTAATCAAACCTGTTCAGCCATTTGCGGCACAGAATGGAAGCCGCACGGCCAGAGGAAACGATAGGGATCAGTTTGGTGCGCATGTCGTCCTTCATCTCTTCGGACATTTCGCGAAGATAGCCCGGCAGGTCCAGAGGGAGTCCTGCGCCGGAGATGATAACATCCACTTTTTCGCGGATGGAAGTGCGGACCATGTCACCGTAGTTGGTCAGTGCGCACATGATGTTCACGCCGAGCAGACCATCGGTCATTTTGGCGCGAGCTTTGCGGATTTCATCAATAAGTCCTTGATGGTCGGCCGCTACAGGGTCCGTGGCACGTTTAGGATCACGCATGCCGATCATGGATGTGGCTATGACGCCAACGCCGCCTTCATTGGCAACGGCGCTTGCCAAGCCGGAAAGGGATATGCCGACACCCATGCCGCCCTGAATGATGGGGAGCTTGGCAGTCAGGTCACCGAAAGTAAGATTCGGAAGTTTCATTGGGGTTACCTCATATTTTTCTGAAGATACGCTCGTGTGCTTGATAATGCAAATCAAGTCAAGACAAACTGATGTTTGAATCGACTAATATATTCCTTCAACATGATCTTTAACTGTCAACTCAGCGAAATACATGGAACTTGTAAAAGCTGGTGAAATTGAGTTGAGAATATGTATCGTGTTATTGTGGCGTTTAATGACAAAATCCATGACCAGTTCACAGGTATCTGTATTCACTAATTGTGGGCGTATTCCCATTTTGGATGTGGAAATGAAATCATCGGGTGAGATGTGTTTGACCAGTTTGGCCGTATCATTGAAGAAATATTTAAAGAAATATTTACGAGGTTCTTCCATGGCCACCTGACGGAATTTTTCGTTCCCCATAAACAGGTTCAGGTCCTGAAAGAGAATGGAGAGGAATTCTGCATCTAGTCCTTTGAGGATACCGTAGTTTTCACGTCCGAAAGCGGGTATGGCTGTTGGGCCGACATAGACATCACCATGGACGCTTCGGGTAAAGTGTATGCCAAGGAATGGGTTTTTGATGTTGGGCACTGGGTATATGGAACCATTAATTTGGTCGGCGGCTGGCTTTTTTAGCTTGTGGTAGATGCCTTTGAACGGGAGCAGGCGATAATTTGGGGCGACACCGAATGCGTGAGCAACCCTGTCACTGTAAGCCCCCGCAGCGTTGATGAAGAGGGAATATTTGATTGGGCCTTCCGAGGTCAGAACGCTGTCGTATCCTTTATCAAGGAAGCGGGTGTTGAAAAAGAATCGTACCTTGCCGCTTGTATCAAGTTCATGATGCATGGCAGTGAGGATTTTTTTGGAGTCCACAACAGCGGTGAAGGGGGAGTGCAGAGCGCGCTCAACTGTTTTCGCATTGGGTTCCAGTTCGGCTAGTTGCGTCTTGTCGATCATTTCGACAGTGCAGCCGTTGGCTGTGGCGCGTCGCTCCAGTTCGTCCAGTGTGTCCAATTCGGTTTCTGTTCGGGCAACAATGACTTTGCCGGATTTGAAGAGAGGTAGGCCGTTTTCTTCGCAATAAGCTTGCATGCGACGGTTGCCTTCCAGACACATCTGCGCCTTTAATGTGCCGGGATCATAATAGATGCCGGCATGGAGTACGCCACTGTTACGACCTGAGGCGTGCATGCCGGGGGCCGGTTCCTTGTCAAAAATGATGATGTCATCGAAGCCGGCCTTGATGAGTTCGCGGGCTATAGTTAGGCCGAGTATGCCCGCTCCGCAGATGACAGTATGTGCTGAGAACATGATTATTTCTTGGCGAGCAGAGCCAGACCGCTCTTGGGTTCTTTTTTGCGCAGCATATCCGTGTTCAGGATTTCCATGATAATCACTTCGCCGACCAGCCAGACGTCAAGGCCGGGCCGGATGCAGCCGGTGTGAGTTTTGCCGTCACGGCCAAGAGCTGCATGCATGTGCAGAACGGGTTTTCCGTCCTCATCGGGAAAGAGCGTCCCGAGCGCAGCTACTTCATGTGCGTCACTGATGGGGTATAATATGGGATCAATGATCGATGCATCACCGTCTTTGGGGCCGACTACGATGTTGCCGCCGTCAATGCCGCCAATCATGGTACACATGGCTGTTTTGATGTCGTGTTCTTTTGCAAATTGTTCGATGCAGTTAGGGACACGTTCATCCTCTTCCAGTCGCAGGGTGAACACGCGACCAATGGTTCCTTCGCTGTATTGCATGCCGTTAATCCTTGGTTTGTCCTATTTACCGCATGGCCCTTTGAAGTCGCACCATGTACAGGCTGTTCCTGGATTGGGGGTGAAGTGTGTCGCCAGAAGCATATGTCTGATCAAAGTGTGAATCAATGCAGGAATCTGTTCATTTACACTTTCTTCACGTTCTTCTTCAGTCCATTTGGGGCCGAATAAAAGTTGTTCTTTGCCATCCGAAGCAAGCATTATCAATCCTGCGTCGTGTGGCGTTTGCCGTTCGCATTGAGCATACAGATGGAGATAGGCGGGCATTTGAACACTGCGAATAGCTGTTGTCATATCCGGCAGGAGTGATACATCCACCACGTTAGGGCCGAATGTCTGTATGCGATCCCAAAGCTCCATATCTTCCCACATTTTCTTTTTTGGCAGGTGGCCTTGTCCTGTTTTGTAGTCGAGGATGACGATATCTTCTTCGCGTTGTTCTATGCGGTCGATTTGTCCTGCCAGCGGGATGGTCAGTCCATCCAGTTCAACAGTCGTTGAGAGTGATTTTTCCAATCCGAGCAACGTAGCTGTTCTCTGTGAAGTCAGGAATTCCGTCAGCCTGAATCGGCCTGTTTTCTTCAATGCCATGCGGGTGTCCAGCGGCAAGCGGGAAAAGAGGTCGTGGGAATTGAAGACGTTATCAAATTCCGCAATGAGTGGTGTCGGATCAAGTTTTGATAATTCAGTGAGAACGTTCATGTACGGAGTGAAAAATTCTTTGAGTACCTCATGAATCATGGAGCCGAATTCGCTGCGGTCGCCGTCTTCATTAACGGTGTCCAGAGGGCGCATGTTGCTGAGGTAGCTATAAAAGAATCGTTTTGGACAAGTCATGTACTGGTCCAATCGTGAGGGCGAGAGCCCTTTGGAGCAGAGCTTTTCGACCAGAGCGTCATGGATAGTGTCTGTCACCGGAATGGCGGCTGGAGCACCGGGGATTGAACTGGTGGGAAACGTCACGGCTTTGATGAGGTCATCTCCGGTTTCCACAAGGTGTTTGTTCTTTTTTTCCTGCTCCCAGAGCAATTGTTCCACAAACCGACTGCGTACGGATTTGGAATCCAGCAGACCGGGTTGGATTCCACTTTGATAATAGATAACGGCTTCGTCGGCTCCCATGAGCAGACGGTAAAAGTTATAACCGGAGACATTGTCTCGTTCTCGCGAATCAGGCAGACCGAGCAGCTTTCTGAGCGGGTCCGGTAAAAGCGGATCATAGGGATTGGTGCCGGGAAGACGTTCTTCCACTGCGTCGAGAATGTAGAGTCGTTTGAAGTGCAACAAGCGTGTTTCCAAGACACCGAGGACTTGTAGTCCTGCGAGCGGGTCCGGCTCAAAGGAGACACGTTCAAGGGAAATCATGCGTCGCAAGAATGCGTGACGTGTCGTTCGGCTGAATGGGATGGTGCTTGCTTCTGCGCTTTTTAGTTGCGGAATGACCGAGTTCGTCAATCGAAACAGACATTCGGCGTCCATGAGATAGGTATGCCAGAGCCTTTCTCCATGGGAATGCAGGAGTGCGGCCAGTCCGGCCAGTGCATCGCCGAGGTCAGCCAGACTTTCCACTGGTTCGAAGTCAGTCAGGCAGTGATTAAGTATTTCCAGACGCAAAGGTTCAGCGATCTTTTTGTCGACATCCGAGAGAGTTTCGTCTCCATACGGAGGCTCCCATTCCATGGGGTCGAGATATTTTTCACCTTGGCGCATGGTGGATTCCCACAAATGGAAAATCCTTCGCAACGGCTTCTCTTCGGGGCCGAGCAGGCGCAGGTAGGGATGTCGAATAAGGGCGATCAGGTCTTTCCAATAGTACCGCCCATCCTCGCGTCTGTTTTCCTGCAAGGTCAGCAGAGTTTCTACCAATCGGGCCAGTGAAGTCCGTTCTAGTGGATATCCCATGGAAATGTTGGGTTCCACATCCGGCAAGCCGTGCAGGACTGGAAGTAATGCGCCTTCGTCGGGCAGGATTACTGCGGTTTCGTCCAATGTGGCGGCTGCGTCCATGTCATCTGTCAGGCCTGCCAATTGAGAATGGCGGTCATATCCTTCACAGAAATGGATCTTCGGTGTTGTGGCCGCTGTATCGAAATCCGAGGGGATGATGGCGGTGGTGTGCCATCGTGTCAGCCATGCCGAATGCTCGGCAGCAGCCCAGTGGGGTGTTTCCCGTAAAGCCAGAGCTGGATCACCATGGATTATCGGATGTAGAATGTCCGCTTCCCACAGTCGCTTGAAAAAAGTGTCTTCGGCACCACTTAGTGCATAGAACCCAGCGGCAATGATGTGTTTTCCTTGTACTGCATCAAGAATCCTGTCCGGGTTTTCGGTGATAAAACGTGCGTCCAAGCCTGAGGTGGTCCAACCTTTTGCCATCAGTCGGGTGGTGTACTCGGCGTGAATGGCGCTGAGTTGTTCCAACAGGCCCGCGGCATAGGCTGAAACTTCGCCTTCCATGTAGCCAAGATCATCTGGTTCGATTTCCTGACGCATGAGGTCGTCCATGAGCTTGACTAGACGCATGCCCCAAGGGAGGAATTGTTCATGGTCCAGTTTTGGCAATTGAGACAGGAGGGAGCCTTCGGTCGTTCTCAGATCATTGACTACGGCGCGCAGCGTTTCCACAAGATCAAGCTGGTTGGCGCGGATGGGCGGAGTCGAAGCCAATGTGCGATGCAGGCCAGTCACGAAGTCCGCGATAGATGTCATGTGCGGCATGAACATGGGGCGCGGTAAGGCTGGGTGGTCAGCAAGTAACGCTTTGACGTGTCGGCGAGGTCTGTTGTGTGGGAAAAGTACGATTGTATTACGCAGGTCGCCGCGTTCAATCAGTAATTCGGTCACAGCAGGCATGAAATCTACATGCCATGGGATGAGGGTAATGTGTCGCATTATGCCTCCACCTCGACTTCAACGATTTTCTTGAGATCAAGATAGACGAGAAATCCTTGAGGTTCAGGGATGTCAGGCATTGATGAAAGAATGTCCATATATTCTCGGACCTGTTTATGGTTTTTCGGTGTGGGCTGACCTGTCTTGAAATCTACAATCACTGTTTCGTCGCCGAGGTAGAGCAGGTCAATTCGTTTGAATTTACTGTTGGCATCCATGATTTCCGGCTCACGCAGACCGTGTTTGAGCCAGTGTTTGAACCGTTCATCTGATAAGGCCCAGAGTGTCATGGCTCGGAGTTCCTCGGTCAGGGTCGTTTGTTCCGTTTCCGGGAGTGTGCCGATTTCCGGGAAATCTTCGGTTGCCAGACGCATGGCTCGTTCCGTGTCCGCCCTATCGTTGTCGGTCACAGTCAGATGTTCCAGAACTCGATGGGCTACTTCGCCACGCATGCGTTCATTGAAGAAATAATCGTCCAGATTATGGCGGTAGACGCGCAGTCTGGGGAGCCATTCCATGAGTCGGCTTTCCGTGTCTGACCGAGGAAGTTCACAGGGCAAAATTGGTTTTTGGGGTTCGGAAGGACGTGTTTCCGTTGGAGTCACGCCGTACTCGAAAGTCCCGTCATCATCGAGATCAAGAAAAAGATTCATGGTCGCCAATGCCGGTGATGTTGCAGGCTTTTCCGCAAAGAATCCATAGAGTTCCTCACGGGATCTGGTCCAAGCTACGTACAACAGATTGAGCTGTTCTCGGACAGCACGGCCAAGGCTCTCATGATACGGCTGACCAAGTCCTTTTTTCATGGGGACAAGCAACTGATGTTTTTCGAACGATTGAATGGAAAAATCTTGATCTGGTTTGACCGACCAGTGATGGAACGGAACAATGACGACCGGGAATTCTAACCCTTTTGATTTGTGGATGGTCATGATGCGCACGGCGTCGATATTTTCGGGAAGAGGAACTTTTTCCTCGCCTGATTTGTCATTCCAATATTCAAGAAATGCGGTTAGCGAACCATAGCCGTTTTCTTCGGCCAGATGGACAACTTCAAGGAAGCGGCGGACGTAGAGTTCGGATTCAGGGTGTCGTTCCAATACACGAAAGATACGGATGGCCTCGCGGGTTAGGTCATAGGGTGTCATCAACCCGGACTGGTTATAGAACGGTTCGATGAATCGTCGCCAAAGTTCAGGATAGTCCTCGCGGAATTGAACACCGAGTGGTTTCTTTTTGGGGATGATGAGCCAGTTGAGCAGCTCGTCACTGTCCAGTTCGACCTCTGCCTGAAAAAGTTCGCTTCCGCCTATAAAGGTCAGGAAGGCGAGGTCGTCACGTGGATAATCGAGAAAACCGAGCAATCCGGCCAACTGCCGTACCACAGGGTGTCGGTCCAGTTGTAGGGAATTTTCCGTGATCACCGGGATATTCTTTTGTACTAACAGGTCACAGACAAGCGCAGCGTGTCCGTGTGAACGGACCAGTATACCGATATCCTTGAAATTGCGACGGGCCGTCAGGTCGTCCATGAGCGCATTGAGTGCTTCAAGGGTGTTTTCTTCGACTTCACTGTTCTTACTACCCGCAAGTTGTGTCATGCGAACGTAGCCCTGTGTCTCTGCTGTTTTGGAGGGCAGGGATTGGGCGCAATCAGCAAAGCTGCGGGTCAGGTCCATGGAAAATTGTGCCTTGAATGATTCGTCTGCGTCTTGAAACAGTGTGTCCGCCAATTCGCCGGTTTGGTCCATGGTTTCCAGATTGCGGAAGAATAGGTTGTTGAATTCCACCACGTTTCTAAAACTGCGCCAATTGTCGGGTAAGGTATCTGCCGAGGTTTCACTGGCAATGGGAGCTATGTCGGGTTGGGTCATGACTTCGTCGAACAGAGTTGAGTCTCCGCCCCGCCAGCCGTAGATGGCCTGTTTGACATCTCCTACAAAATACAGACTTCCGCCTTTGGCGAGACACTCTTGAGTGAGCGGGGTGATAGCCTGCCATTGGTCACGGCTTGTGTCCTGAAATTCGTCTACGAGTAGGTGGTGCAGCCTGCAACCGAGACGGCAATATGCCTCAGAAACACCCGCTTCACCGGAAAGCAGGCGGTTGACGTGACCGGCCAGACTGGAGCCGAGAATCATACCGCGCTGTTTTTGTAATTCGTTGAGACCATTGGTTAGCCTCTCGGCGATTTCAATGGCAGGGGCCAAAAAGTATGCGCCTGACAACATCGCGTGGTTGGCGCGGTACTTGGTCCATATTTTTTGCAGATAGGCATAGTGTGCTTCGGCCTGATCATCGACCATGGGTTTGCCTTTGGCCAGAACACAATCCGTAAAAGTCTCCTTGTGAATCAGTTTGGAATCCTGTGGTGGATCGAAAAGCTCAAGAGCATCGCATTTGGCGAGAAATTTGAGAAAATTCTTGTTGGCTGGCAGGCCCGTGTCGTTCAAATACACGGTCATGTCGTTGATCGACTGTTTGAAGGCGGCGAATTCGGTAGTAAGAAGGTCTTTTATGGTCGCTTGATCGGTGAGCAGAGGCTCGGGAATTGACCGTAGATGATCGGTTAGTTCTTTGATACGACTCCTGACAGCATCCTGTACCCAAAATCCACTGCGGCCTTCGGTGCGGATAAGTGTGGTCATCGCATCAGAGAGCATTTCATATTCCGGGCCGTCTATTTGGCATATGTCCACGAAATGATCATAGATGGCGTCAAAGAGTTCCTGTTCATCAAAGACAATCTCGAAATCCGGTCTGATCCCGAATTCAAGGGCAAAAAGTCTGAGGAGCAGGGCGAGTAATGAATCGATGGTGCGGATGTTTAGCCGATGATAACGGCGCAGAATTGCATTCAGCGTTATGCGTGCTGTTCCCGGTGAACAGGCATGTCTGTCTTCCCCGAGGTCGAGTGCGCTTGATTTCAGTCCTTTAACTACCCGTTCTTTCATTTCGGCAGCGGCTTTGTTGGTAAAGGTCACGGCCATTATTTCGGGCCAAGTGAAACCGTGCGCCTTTTTGCCTGTGCAGACAAAAGGCTGGGCCGTGTCACTTGATGCGTCGAGTAATGTCAGGAATCGACGGGTGAGCTGATAAGTTTTGCCGGAACCGGCAGATGCTTTGACCTGTTTGAGGAGTGACATGATTTATACCTCGTCTCCGGTTGCGCGGCTGGTTCGTATACCTGACAAAACCACCAGAAAAACGGCGACCAGAATCAGGGAACTGCCTATGTAACCGAAGATGGAGAATTGTTCGCCGAACAGTGTATAAGCGAAAATGGCTGCAACCACGGGTTCAAAGGTGGCGATGACCGAAGCATGGGTGGCGTCCAGTCGTTTCAGTCCTTCATAATAAACAGAGAATGCACCGTAAGATGTGACCAGTGCAAGGCCTGCGAGGAGCATCCACGCCTGAGGGCTTTTGTCAGCAAAGTTGACGAAAGGCAGGAGTAGCAAGGCCCCGAAGGGCAGGGCGTAAACGAATATGGTCGGCGTAGGGTATCTATATAGGAACTTTTTCCCGAAGATGTAATACAGCGCATAGGTGAGGCCGGAAACTAATCCAGCGATCAGACCAAACAAATTGAGATTGAAGGCAGCTCCGTTGAGCAACTGTGGGCCGAGACTGATGCATGAAACGCCGAGTATGGTCATGACTACACACGTCATCTTTGTTTTGGTCATGGCTTCTTTGAGTACGAGCCATGAGAGAAGAGCAACCCAGGCCGGAGCTGTGTAGAGCAGTACTGCAGCGAGGCCGATACCTACATCGCGGATGGCGAGTTGGTATGAGCCGTAAAACAGTGTTACGCAGATGAAGCCGAAGCCGAACAGGGCAGGCAGGTCTGTCCGATGGACTTTGACCTGTTTTGCGACGCTGGCGTGTATAAGGAACATAATCCAGGCAAGGGCGGCGCGCCAGAATGCTATTTCCAACGCGCTGATGCCTTCGGCGAGAATGTATTGAGTAAAGACTCCAATAAGCCCCCACATAAAGGCGGCGGCCAGAACATAGAGAAATCCGGTCATTCTACAGCTCAACCTTGGTGCCAAGTCCGGCGGTTGTAGCCCTGTCATAAATGAGGGATGCGGTCATGATGTCATGGCTGGCAATGCCCATGAGTACGGCTCCGCGTTTTCCTTCCCGTACACCTTGTTTTATTCCGGCGCAGATTTCGCCCATGTCGGCATTGATATCAGCCGGAAGCGGGTAGCCGTTTTGGAAATAGGTGCCTTGCTCCTGCGTCCAAACATACTGGTTCCGATTGTCACAGGTGAAATTGGCATCTTTGAAAATGTCTTCATGGATGGCGGAATCATAATCCACGGCAATGACAAGACAGTCTTCCTTGACCCATGATTGAGGTATGGACCGTTCAGGGGTTTCAACTATTGGCGTGCAGGTGATAAGTACATCAGCGTCTCTCACCGCAGTTTCGAGGTCTGTGCAAGTTACGAATGTTGCCTCGGGCAGTTGGGGCTGCATGTCAGTGATGAATTTTTCTATGGATGACTCGAAGATATCGAAACAACGTACTTCATTGAGTTTGGGAAAGGCTTCCATCATGGCCAGTAGGTTCACGCGTCCTTGAACGCCTGTTCCGACGATAGTGACTGATGTCGTGTCAGGATTGCCGAAGTGTCGAGCATAGACACCGGAAGCGGCGCCTGTTCTCCATGCCGTCACCCATGCCGCATCCATGACCGCTACGGGAATACCTGTGTTGGGATCGTTCAGAAGCATTATGCCGGTGATATACGGGTGGCCCTTGGCTGGGTTGGGCGGATAGCCGGATACACATTTGACTCCGGCGCGGTCGATGTCACCACCAAGGTAGCAGGGCATGGCGTGGATGAAGCAATCTTCACGGGAGTGAATGCCGATTTTTGCGGGCATTTCACCTTCTCCGCGTCCAATGGCTGCGAAACCCGTTTCAACCGCGTTCATGACTTCCAACATGGTAATGCCGAGTTGGTCGATTTCCTTGGCCGATATCCAGAGTACTTCGTATGCCATGAGCGTTCCTTGTTTTTGCGTGAATTCCAGTTGATGGATTGTTTTAGGATTAATTGTATTCTGCGTCAACGCATTGGAAATCCTTGCGAGTTGTCCATGTTCAAGGGTATGCTGCCAGAATGGATAGTCAGAAAGAATATATTATCGGTGATGAGTCGGATGGATTGCGGCTGGACAAGGTTCTTGAGCTTGTAGTGACAGGCGAAGGGCTTCGTTTTCGGCGGCGGTTATGCGACGATGGTCGCGTGCTGGTTGACGGGAAAAAACGAAAGCCCGGATACAAAGTGCGTGTAGGACAGCATGTAGAAATTCTTGGAAGGAGTGACACCATGTCTGGAAAGGAACTGGGAGTCTACGTGGTTGATCAGAATGAGGCGTTTGCCGCTGTCTTTAAACCCGGGGGTATCCATTCCGCAGCCATTGCGGGACGTGAGACCCCCTGTGCCGAAAGCGTGTTGCCGGAATTGTGTTCTGGTGATGATGCCATTTTGTTGAATAGGCTTGATTATTTGACTTCAGGGCTTTTGTTGGTCGCTTTGACCAAGGATGCCGTCAACGAATACCATGAACTGGAAGATAACGGGTATATTAGAAAATATTATTGTGCCGAGGTCCACGGGCGGCTTGATGGCGTTGTTTCCGTACGGAGTGCATTGGATACGGATGACCGAAAGACGACGCGTGCATTGGTTGAGGATTCTGATGATCCTCACCGTTGGACTGATGTTACAGTTATTTCTCATGACCATGAAAAGAATACGACAATGGTGCGTTGTTTGATCATGAAAGGGGCTCGACATCAGATTCGGGCGCATCTGGCGAGTGTCGGTCATCCTATTATCGGTGATCCCTTGTATGGGAACGGTGATGATGTGGATCTGTTACATCTTCATCATGAACGTCTTGAGTTGCCCGGATTCTCTGTATATTCACCGTGTCCATGGGGGGATGTCGGTTTGTAGGAAAGTGTGAATATTCGTTCGTGCATTCTAAAGATTTTGATTCGTTGTCCGATATAGTCTTGAAATAGGAAGTACTCTATGTCCGCTATTTCAAGTGACTATTCAGTCATGTCCCCTGTTCTCACCTCTCAGTCATTTGAAGCGTCAAAAGGTGATGAGGTTGCAACGGAGAAGTCTGTTGAAGAAATATGGGTGATGAACAATCTTTCCTGGGATTCTGTTGTTGGCTTTGTGAACACGGCCGAGAAAACCGCGTTGCAGAGTTTGTCTGATGGTGTGACCGCTATGCTTGATTCAAAGGATTTGAAGTCGGTGGCGGGTTTTACCGATGAAAAGGTCAATAGTTTCCTCAAGACTCTTGATGAAGCCATTGAGAATCAGGACTATAAAACCGCTCGAAAGACAGTAGAGCAATTCTTCAGTGCCGGGAGCGAAAAAATCAGCGATGAATTGGCGATGGTCATGGAAACCGCGGATGGTGCTTTTTGGCATTCTCTTGATGAGCAATTCAACTATAAAATGAAACTCAAGGGCGAGGCCCAGAATATCATTTCGGGGGTGGAATTCGAGCGGACCTTGGGAGACGTACTTGGCTTTGTCAGAAAGTCCGTGGAAAAAGAGAATCCACCTATTTCGGAAACGGATGAATTTGAGGCTACGGTGGATACGCTTTTTGACCAAGCCGTAGATCATACGCGGGGCAAGTTGAAGAACGCCGGGCGCAACAAGTATTCGGAAAATGGGGAAAGTGTTTTGGGAGCCGCCATCTCATTTATGAGAGATCATATTACAGGTGATGACCTCATGGATCAGTACAATCCGTCAGCTCCTTTTGCCATGAGTTTCAATACGAAAACGTATCATGAGCGGGTTTTGGACGAACAGAAAGAACTGAATGAGATGGAATCCATCAGCCAGTTTACTGATCGTTACGATAAGATGGGCGAAGACTTTCTGAATACGCTGAAGGAAACCCTGGGAAATGAAGAAATAGTCGTTATGGAGAAGGTGAAGGCAAATGAGGTTTCCGCTGAATCTTCTGACGGGCCAGAATTTGAATTGGAAACAATGCTCCCTGACCTTGAACAAATGTCGGCACCGGTGTCGGTGGACATGATGATACAATCAATGGCACTGCCTGAAATTTCTTCAGAGAAAGATTTGTTCGGTCCTGATTCGAAATAAATTGAGTTATAGACATCAAAAAAAGTTTGTCCGGCGCAAGTGTACTTTTGAGAAAAGAGGTCTTGTGGCGAAATTATAAGTGTCTCTCCTGTTTGATTGCGGTTCATTAGAATAGTTGTATCACTCCCTAAAGATTTTCAGGACCTGTGCCGATAAGACATACTCGAACGAAAAAGAAATCCAAGGAGGATTGCATGGACATCAGTGGAATCAGTCAAGCGATTGAACTGCCCAAGCAGCAAGGCGCTGAGCAGAGGGTGGCGGAGCAGCAGAACAGCCAAGCAGAATCGAACGCGAATGAGATGAAGAATATCAAAAAAGCAAAGCTGGAGCGGCAAGTCATGGCTGATCCTTCTCTTGCGAGTAAGCTTGTCGCAACAGAAGCGACTCCCACTTACAACACAAGTGGATCTGTAATCCAGGCCGTGTCTACCTCGCTGGGTGATGTATAGTTGGCAACTCTTTTTATACGATAAGATAAGCCCTCTGCACCATGTGCAGAGGGCTTTATTTGGGACTCCAGACTGAAGCATATTTTACAGAATGAAAGTATGCTTGAACCGGATAAACCCAAAAAAACCCCGGTAATCATTTGATTGCCGGGGATTTATATTTGGTGTGCTTTATTTCTTTTTGTTGAAGGCTGCCTGCAACTTGTCGCCGAGCAGGCCCATACCGCCAGAGGCTTCGGAAGGCTTTTGCTTCTTGGGAGCAAACTGTTTCCAATCACCGTCGTCCTGTACGTCACCAGTGGTCAGGGAAATCCTGCGGTCATTCGCCTTGACTTCACCGATGATGATTTCAACTGTGTCGCCAGCGTGCAGTTTTTCGAAGGCTGCCGGTTTCTCGGAACGGGCTATGATTGACTTGGGCAACAGGCCGGTAATGCCGGGCTCAAGCTGGATGAAGATGCCGAATTGTTCCTGCTTTTCCACAGTTCCTTCGACTTTCTGGCCGGGCTGGTATTTTTCAGCCACGTCGAGCCACGGATCACCTTCGGCGTCCTTCATGGACAGGCTTATGCGGCGTTTTTCAAGATCAATGGATTTGATTTTGACTGAGACCAATTGGCCTTCAGACACGAAGTCGGCTGGTTTGTTTATACGTTTGGTGTAGCTCATTTCGGAGACATGCACCAAGCCGTCCACGCCGGGAGCTATCTCGACAAATGCGCCGAAGTCAGCCAAACGGACAACTTTGCCAGTGACCTTGTCGCCTTCCGTAAAGGTGGCGGAAAGGGTGTCCCAAGGGTCCTGAGCTAATTCCTTCATGGACAGGGAGATCTTGAGGCGGCCCTTGTCATCGTGTTCGATACGGATGATTTTGGCTTTGACCTTCTGGCCTACAGTGACGGCTTCCTCGGGATGGCCGATACGGCCGTAGGAAATCTGGGAAATGTGTACCAGACCTTCCAGACCGGGCATGATTTCTACGAATGCGCCGAAAGCAGCCAAGCGGGTGATGGTACCTTCCACTTCGTCGCCGACGTTTGTTTCGGAAACAAAGGTTTCGGCAGCTTCGGCAGCATCGCGTTCCAGCAAGGAACGGCGAGAGACCACTATGTTGCGGCCGTTTTGTTCCAGTTTGGTAACGAGGAACTCAAAAGTTTTGTCTACGTATTCCTCGGGATCTTCCACATAGCGGCTGTCAATCTGACTGACCGGACAGAATGCGCGACGTTGCATTAGAGTGACATTGAAGCCGCCCTTGCAGGTTGATTCCACTTTGCCTTCAACGGGCAGGTTGCTGTTCCTTGCTTCTTCAAGCATGGCCAGGCCGCCGATGCCCGAGATGGCGCGGGACAGTTTGATGCCGCCGGAGTCCTTGCCGACCACGTAGAGTTCTACGGTGTCGCCGTCGGTTACTGTGCAGTTGCCTTCTTCGTCCAGCATTTCTGCTTTTTCGACGATACCGTCCAGCTTGGTGCCGGTGTCCACGAAAATCGTGCTTTCACCGACCTGGATGACTTTACCTGAGACCTTGTCGCCAATGTTCAGGTTGTCGCCGCCGCCTTCGCTGTACTGCTCAAACAGTTCGGCGAAACTTTCTTCGCCTTCTTCCACGCCGTTACGCTCTTTGAATTCTTCGGACACGATGATTACCGTTCTTTAAAAAGGTTATGTAAGAAGTGCCTTGGCAAAATCCTTGCCATTGAACGGGCGAAGATCTTCCATCTTTTCGCCCAGGCCGACGTAGGTTATCGGCAGTTTGTTTTGCAGAGTCACTGCCACCACTACACCGCCTTTGGCTGTGCCGTCCAGCTTGGTCAGGATTATTTCGTCTACGCCAACAGCCTCATTGAACAGTTTGGTCTGAGACAGGGCGTTTTGCCCGGTGGTGGCATCGATGACCAGCACGTTGCGGTGAGGAGCACCTTCATGCTTCTTGCCGACGACTCGCTGGATTTTGGTTAATTCTTCCATCAGGTTGGTTTTGGTGTGCAGCCTGCCTGCCGTGTCGAGCAGCAGCAGGTCATACCCTTCGCTGATAGCCTTGTCCATGGCTTCGAAAGCCACAGCTGCCGGGTCTGAGCCTTCGGTCTTCGCAAAGAACCCCGCGCCAATGCGTGTGGCCCAGACTTCAAGCTGTTCGATAGCGGCTGCCCGGAAAGTGTCACCTGCGGCAATAAGCACTTTGCGGCCCTGCATCTGAGCGCGGTGGGCCAGTTTTGCAATGGTCGTTGTTTTGCCTACACCGTTGACACCTACCATCATGAGGACTTCGGGGGGATTCACGGCTTCGATACGGGGCGGAACCTTGAAAATGTCTTCCAACTCGTCGCGCAAGATATCTTTGAAGTCATCCGGGTTGTCGGTCCCGGCTTTACGGGCACGAGTCTTGAGGTTGTCCATGAGCTGGTTGGCCGCTTCCATGCCCACATCCGCCATGATGAGGATTTCCTCAAATTCTTCCCAGAATTCGTCGTTCAGAGAGGAGTGGGTGGAGAGCAGATTGTCGATACGTTTGGTGATCTGCTCACGGGTTTTGGATATGCCTTCGGATAATTTGAGGAACAGACGATCGCGTTCGTCTTCCTCATCTTCCAGGTCCAAGGCCAGAGTCAGTCTGTATTGTAATTCGGATTTGAATTCGGCAACGACAACATAACCCATTTCGTTGAGCCATGCATCGAATTTGGTGATGAAGTCTTTGGCTTCGGCGTCAGGTGCACCCAATGCTTTAAACAGAAAAGCAAGACGATCCCAAAGGTCCTGGCCTTTCTCGTCCACGCCTTCAACTATAATATTCAGCCATTGGGAGAGTTTGGGGTCTGCCTGTCGTAAAGACAGCGTCAGGCCTGCCTGCCAGTCTTCGCTCGGTGTGGGGGCGGCATCGGTTTCCTGCGTGGGAGTAGAAGCTTCGGCCACAGTTTGAGCAGGGGCTTCTGGTTCGGGAGCAGTATGCTCCTCGATTTCTATGCCCTTTTCTTTTTTGTATTCGTCAAGAGCCTGTTGCGCCGCATCTTCCGGGCTTGACCAAGCTTTTTTCAGTTTGCTGAAAAATCCCATGAGGACCTCATGATTTGGTGTCGTTGTTGTTAGGGCGTAGTTAATAGCCTACCTGACTTCCGGTTGCAATAGATGATATGATGCTACGGGATGTTGCCATTCTTCGTGTGAGAAGCTAGGTACAGGGAAAAATTATCGAGAGGATATATCATATGAAACGGACCAAGATAAAAGACGCATTGAACGCCACGGCTCCGATGGACGAAATTACCATCAAGGGCTGGGTTCGTTCCAAGCGTGACAACAAGGGCTTTTCTTTTGTGGCGCTTAATGATGGTTCCTGTCTGTCCACTATCCAGGCTATTGTGGATCATACCCCAGAGATCGAGGAAGCTTTGACCAGAGTGGGAACGGGTGCATCCGTTGCTATTACTGGTGAACTTGTCGAATCTCCTGGCAAAGGGCAGAGGTGGGAGGTGCGAGGTAAGGCTCTTGAGGTGATTGGCGAGGCTGATCAGGAGACGTTCCCTTTGCAAAAAAAACGTCATTCCGACGAATTTTTGCGTTCCATTGCCCATTTGCGGCCTCGGACCAATAAATACAGTGCTATGTTTCGTATGCGTTCAGCATTGGCTCAGGCTGTTCACAAGTATTTCGCGGAAAAAGATTTTTTTTACATCCATACACCGATCATCACCGGTTCTGATTGTGAGGGCGCGGGAGAGATGTTCCGTGTAACCAGCTTGGAAGCCGGGTCCCAGTTGCCTCCTGAAGAGGACTTTTTTGGGAAACCGTCCCAATTGACCGTGTCAGGTCAGTTGTCCGCAGAAATGTTTTCTCTGTCTCTAGGGGATGTATATACCTTTGGGCCGACCTTTCGTGCCGAAAATTCCAATACGCCGCGTCACGTGGCCGAATTTTGGATGATCGAACCGGAAATTGTTTTTTCCGATTTGTCTGACGACATGGATTTGGGCGAGGACATGATTAAGTATCTGATTACTCATATGCTTGATAATTGCGCCGAAGATGTAGAGTTGTTCGCCAAGTGGGTGGACAAGGGGCTTATGCCTACATTGGAAAACATTTTGAAAGAACCTTTCAAACGGTTGCCCTACACCGAGGCCATCGATATTCTCAAGAAGACCAAGAAAGAGTTCGAATATCCGGTTGAGTGGGGTATGGATCTTCAGACCGAGCACGAACGCTTCCTGTGTGAAGAGAAGTTCAAGAGGCCCGTTTATGTTTACGATTATCCCAAGATCATCAAGCCGTTTTACATGCGTATGAATGACGACGATAAGACCGTGGCGGCCATGGATTGTCTGGTGCCGCGTATCGGTGAGCTTATTGGCGGCAGTCAGCGTGAAGAACGTCTGGATGTGTTGGTAGCCCGTATGGACGAAATGGGACTCGATAAGGAAGACTACTGGTGGTATCTTGATTCCCGTAAGTACGGTACTGCTCCACATGCCGGATTTGGTATGGGCTTCGAGCGTATGCTTATGCTGGTGACGGGTGTTTCCAACATCCGTGACGTCATGCCGTTCCCCAGGACTCCCAAGAGTCTTGATTTTTAGGTTTCAATAATTACTATATAATAGGTTTAATGGAAGGCCCGGTGCAATTGCACCGGGCCTTTGTTTTATTTGAGGGGGAGGTAGATGTCTGTCAGTAACTCATCTGGTTGCGTGTGATCCGGTGAATTGAGATAGACTTCAAAGCTGGGTTCTTCCCTGAATTCTCGTCCACTTTTAGGCAACCATTCGCCCATGAGTTTTCCATAGGTTTGTTCAAGCCCTGCGTATGGCCCTTTGTGTGTGGTGACGGCGTATTCTCCACCCGACAGGATTTGAGAGCCTATTTCACCGGTTGCTTCAACATCGTCGTTAATGGTGAAGCAAGCGTCGTAGCGAATTTTATCCTCGGGAGTGACCTGCGGATCATCGTAGCAGATGCCAATGAATTTTGGCATGTTCGCGAAAAGGCCTCTTTTTTCTGCCCATGTGCAAAGAGTTTTCCATGCTTTGTCGCATTCGATGTACGGTCCAACGTGTCTGACAAAGGCAACCCTCATTGGTTTCACTTTTTCAATTTTAACTTCCATGTCTGTCTCCTTTTGGTTTGCAACAACCAACCCGTCGCGCACTGATTCAGGGAGGTAGTGTACAGAGCCGGAAAGTTTTGCGTACAAAATTTTCCAATGTTTTTCCTGATACTTGGATGGAGGACAATCAAACTTTTTTTTGAATGCCCGGCTGAAGGACTCCACGGTTTCATATCCCGCGTCGAAAGAAGCGTCCGTCACCGAGGAAGTCCCCAGTGCCAGTCTGGTGGCCGCTCTTTCCATACGGATTCGACGAATATGTTCAACAACGGTCTCGCTGAACATTCCTTTGAAAATCCGATGAAAATGTATCGGAGAAAAAAAGGTCATGGCGGCAAGTGATTCAAGCGTCATATCTTCGTCAAGATTGGCCTGAATATGTTGTAACACCGTATGCATTCGTTCGAAATATAAGTTTCTGGTGGTGTCCTTCATCGTGTTTTCCATGCGAGCAGACTACGGGTGTTCGGGAGGATTGGCTTGATCATTTCTGCCGTTTTCAACGGAATTGCACGAATAGCATGTAACCTTTTCTTTGCCAAAAGCGATTGACTCTGTAGTAAGAGTGATTTATTCATTTGATTAATTCAAATGAATGGAAAGGTACGCAAATGAAAAAACAAAAGATATCACCGGAAAGAACCCAACTTCAACTTCTTCAAGCAGGTATGCATTTGTTTGGCTTGAATGGCTTTAAAGGCACTCGAACGCGAGAACTTGCCCAGTTGGCGGGAGTCAATCAGGCCGCCATACCGTATCACTTTGGAGGCAAGGCAGGATTATATCTGGCGGTAGCCGCGTATGTCGTTAAGCGCGGTCGAGATCAAATGAAGGATGAAATTGAAATGATTGAGCTCAAGGTGAAGAGCGGTGGGCTTCTCAAAGCAGACGCTGAACACCTTTTGATGAATTTCTTCTTTGGTTTCATGGATAATGTCATATTGTCAGAAGATTTGAGTGATCGGTCCCGTTTCATTTTAAGGGAGTATTCAACGCCTGGGGCCGGGTTCGAAATCATTTATGAAGGCTTGATCGGGAAAATACATAAACTGTTATGCCAGTTGGTTGGGATTATTGAAGGTAATCCCCCTGAAAGTGAGCGTGTCATTTTGAAGACTCACGTATTGTTTGGCACGGTCATCGGTAATGCATTGACCAGGAATTTGTTGTTCAGAAGATTAAATTGGGATGATTTTACCCCTGAAAGGATTGGTAGAATGAAGCAAACCATTGCGGAAATTGTTTGCCACGGTTTGAGACTTGATGATCCGCAAAAATATTTGGAGACTTCATGATAGCTCGTTTCAAGGAAAAGTGTCCGTATTGGAAAAAGTTGCTTATTATTCCTGTTGTTGGGCTGGGGATTCTGTTTTTCGTGATATTGGTCAAGACAAAGCAACAACCGGTGAAGAAATCACTGGAGGAACGGGTAACGTCGGTTCGGGTTGTTGAAGCTGAGGCTATGCCCGTAGTGCCGCGTGCTATTGGATATGGATATATACAACCTGGTCAAGTTTGGGATGCTGTAGCTGAAGTTCCCGGCAAAGTCGTAGAGGTGCACCCTGAGTTTGAGAGGGGGGCTGTTCTTGCCAAAGGCGAAATACTCATGCGTATTGATCCTGCTGCCTCAGGTTATATTAGGGAGCAATCCGAAGCAGAGGTTGAACGAGTGCAGGCAGAGCTGCGCAAGCTGGATCAATCAGAACAGGATACGCGTCGGCAATTGGAAGTGGAGCAGGGGCGACTTAAGCTGTCAGCCAAGGATCTTGACCGTAATAAAAAGCTTGTAAATCAGGGTGTTATTTCTCAGTCTGAGCTTGATGCTCAGGAGCAGAGCTATCTTTCACAGCGAAACGTTGTGCAAAACTATCAATCGACGCTCAATGGAATTCCGGCAAGTCGAGCCTCGCTCAAGGCGCAGTTGGCGTCGGCTCGTTCCAAGACGGCTGGGGCGCGTTTGGATGAAGATAACACCGTCATTCGAACGCCGTTTAATTGTCGGATTTCGGCAACCAATGTGGAGTTGGGACAGGCTGTAGGAATGAATCAGGTCGTGGCAACCCTTGATTCTCTCGGTGAAAACGAGGCTCTGGTCCAGGTGCCGCTTTATGTCTTCAAAAATCTTTTGCCTCAAGGGAAGATGGCTATTCCCGGTTCCCAAGTCCAGATGGAAGAGTTCCGGCAGTTCCTCGGTATTGATGCCATGATTCGTGTGCGCACTCAGGAGCGAACCATGGAGTGGATCGGCCATGTTACGCGAATATCCGATGCTGTGGATGCTGATACACGGACTATCGGGGTGTTTGTTTCAGTGGATAATCGCATCCAAAATTCACAGGGCGAGCAGAACACGCCTCTTATAAAAAATATGTATGCCGAAGTGGAATTGCTCGGTAAGCCGACAGAACCACTTGTCGTTGTCCCTCGTACAGCCGTGGAAGCAGGATATGTGAATGTCGTAAACGCAGAGGGGCGCCTTGAGCGTCGTCGTGTGACCATCGCTTTTGTGCAATCATCTATTGCGGTTTTGCGAAGTGGTGTAGTCATTGGAGATCGTGTTGTCGTCTCGGAACTGATTCCTGCTATTGAAGGAATGAGGCTTAGGCCTGAACTTGATGAGACGTTACAGAAGCGCATGGAAGATGAAGCTCTGGCAAGGACGGCTGCAAAATGAGGAAAGAAAATTCATTCATTGATTTTTTTGCTGAACATCCGACTGCGGCAAATTTGCTTATGCTGTTGTTTCTCGGCATGGGAGTTTTGGCTTTGCCTAAAATGGTGCGTGAGACCTTTCCGGATTTTACGCCTTCAGAGATTTCCATAACCGCAGTTTATCCCGGTGCTACAGCAGAAGATGTGGAAGAGGCCATATGTCAGCGTATTGAAGATGCTCTTGATGGTGTGACTAATGTGGAAGAGGTGCGTTCAACCGCTCAGGATGGGTTGGCGACCGTGGTGGTAGAAATGGTTGAAGGTGGCGATCTCAAGGAATTCGCTGAAGACATTCGTACGGAAGTGGATGCCATCGACACCTTTCCGCCAGATGTAGAAGATCCCATCATCAAACGACTCAACCGAACAGATATGGTTTTGGCGTTGGCTGTAACTGGCCCCATGTCCACGCCTCATCTCAAGTTGTATTGTGAGGATCTCAAAGATCGAATCCTTAATCTGCCAGGCGTAGCAGAAGTAACTATTGGTGGATTTTCAGACCATGAAATTCGAGTGGAAATCCCTATGAAGAATATCATGCAGTATGGTTTGTCCGTATTCGATATTACTTCTGTCATCGGAAACCAATCGTTGGATTTACCCGCAGGGACTTTGGAAACCGCTGATGCTGATTTTGTTATTCGTTTTGCTGACGAGCGAAAAAAGGTTCATGAATATGAAGATCTTGTCGTTTTTTCAGGTAAGACCGGGGCGGAGCTTCGCCTTGGTGATATCGCAACGATCACTGATCGTTTTGAGAAGGATGAACAGAAAATATGGTTTAATGGACAGCGAGCCGGTGAACTGATCATCGCTAAAAATAAGGGTAAGGATGCGCTAAAGGTTCTGGACGCTGTTCAGATGTTTTTGGATAAAGAGCGAGCTGAGATGCCATCTGGCATCAACCTTGAAATTACGCGTAATATTACCAAAATAGTTCGTGACCGTTTGGATATGTTGATTTCCAATGGCATACAAGGGTTGTTCCTTGTTTTTATGGTTATGTGGCTGTTTTTCAATATAAGGTTGTCCTTTTGGGTTGCCATGGGGTTGCCAGTATCTTTCATGGGATCGTTTTTGATCATGCAAATGACTGGTATGTCTATTAATATGCTGACTATGGTTGGTTTATTGTTGGCTCTTGGTTTGATCATGGATGATGCGATTGTCATCGCTGAGAATGTGGCAGCGCATCTTGCACGGGGTAAGTCTGCGCTTCGAGCTGCCGTGGATGGAACTAGAGAAGTTGCTCGCGGAGTTCTTTCGTCGTTTATTACTACATTATGTATCTTTGGTGCCGTGGCTTTGCTTATCGAAGGGCGTATCGGTAAAGTGCTATGGGTAATGCCCGCTGTTTTGATCATGACTTTGTCGGTGAGTATTATCGAGGCTTTCTGCATTCTTCCAAACCATCTTAACCATTCGTTGTCGCATATTACGAAAGCGCCGACACGGTTCAGAGTTGCTTTTGAAAAACGGTTTGAGTGGATTCGTGAGAACATACTTGGACGGATTGTCGATACGGTTATTCGGTGGCGATATGTTTTTGTCGGCGGCGTGTTCTGCGTCTTCTTTATTTCTGTCGGGATGGTTGCAAGTGGTCGAATAGGGGTCGAGGCTTTTCCATCAATTGACGGTGATGTTTTGCAAGCGAGTATTCTTTTGCCGCAGGGCACTCCGCTTGAAAAGACAGAAGAGGTTACGCGTGTCGTTTTGGCTGGACTTCAACGGTTGAATGATGAGTTGACTCCATCGCAGCCGGAGGGGAAGCGCCTTGTACGGTTTGCCACGGTTGCTTTCAATACGAACTCGTATGCGGATGAGCCGGGTGCGCATGTGGCAACGGTGTATGCGGATTTGTTGAGCGCGGAAGAACGGACCGTTACCATACGAGAGTTGGAATTAGCTTGGGCTGCGGCTGTCGGAGAATTGCCGGATGTCATGGCATTGACCTTTACCCAGCCTAGTGTTGGTCCTGCTGGAAATGCAATTGAGTTTCGACTTTCAGGGAAAGACTTGAAAGAACTCAAGGCCGCCGCTGCTGAACTGCGAGATTATATATCTGAATATGAAGGGACTTTATATCTTTTGGATAACCTTCGTCCGGGCAAACCTGAATTCCAGGCCACACTTAAGCCGGGGGCCACGGCCTTTGGATTCAACGCTCAGCAGATAGCTTCTCAATTGCGAGCGGCGTTTTTTGGGCGTGAAGCGACTGAAATACAGTATCAGGGGGAATCTTATGAAGTGAACGTGCGTATCGCTTCAAAGGATAGTGATTCAATCGCTGACTTGGATTATTTTCATCTGACGGCTCAAGACGGCTCATTAGTCCCTTTGGGTGAAGTGGCTAATATTCAAGAAGGGCGAGGATGGGCCAAGATTAATCGTGTGAACGGGTGGCGAACTGTTACAGTGAAAGGAGATGTAGACACTGACGTTGGCAACGCTAGTGCGATTGTTGGACAGGTTCGTGCGCAGTTTATGCCTAAACTTTTGAAGAAGCATCCGGGAGTGTCCTTTAATGTCGAAGGTGCTGCCAAACGTGGAGCGAAAACTGGCGATTCCATGAAACGAGCATTGATTATCGGTATTTTTGGGATATTCATATTGCTCTCTTTTCAGTTCAGAAGTTATTTGGAACCGATTGTGGTTATTTCGGCTATACCGCTTGCGGCCATAGGTGTGGTCTGGGGGCATTGGCTTATGGGGCTGACTATTTCCATGCCCTCAATTATGGGGTTTGCCTCTTTAGCAGGGGTCGTCGTGAATGACTCAATCCTTCTTGTTGAGTTTCTTAAGATGCGCGTCCGAGAGGGGATGACGACTGTAGAAGCATCTAGAATGGCAAGTCGACAGAGGTTTAGAGCCGTCTTGTTGACGTCGCTTACGACCATCGTTGGGCTTATCCCTTTATTAACTGAGCGGAGTTTACAGGCGCAGATATTGATACCGCTGTGTGCAAGCCTCGTTTTTGGGCTGATGGCATCCACTGTTTTGGTTCTTCTTGTAGTACCTAGTTTGTACTCTATTCTGGGTGATTTTGGTCTTACTTCTGCACCTCGACAGCAGGATAAGAGTTTGGAGTAAAATTGTCTTTCAAATAAAGTGTATATTTTCAGCATCTTAGTAAAAGCACGTGGAAAGACTTTAAAAAAAATCAAAAAACCGCTTGACCTCGGAGTGCGATTCACCTAGAACCTCTTTCGCCGCACGGGAAAGCCCAACAGGACATCACCGGCGGCTTGTTCTTTCTCAAACATACAGAGCGGTTGGCCTCATAATGAATTTTTAAAAAAGTTCAAAAAAAGGTTGACGAGCGATCTAGAAAAATCTAGGTTAAAACTTCCTGCGTTATGCAGGGCGTTCTTTTGAGAACGAAGACTAAAATGGTCTTTGACAATTAAATAGCGAGTTGAGCAAATAAGATCACGATAATCACAGCCCGTTTAATTACGAGTAA
>JADGEX010000030.1 GCA_016744135.1 Pseudodesulfovibrio sp.
CCATACGAAAGAGAAAAGAAGATAGAACTTTTTTATGAAGGTCAAAAGATGAATAAATATTTCAGAGCTGATTATGTTTGTTTTGGATCAATAATAGTAGAGTTGAAAAGTAAATCATTTTTACTTAAAATTGATGAGCAGCAAACCATAAACTATTTAAAGGCAACCAATTTTCAATTAGGTTTATTGGTGAATTTTGGAGAGAGTTCTTTAAAGTATAAGAGGTTTGTCAATACAATCAAATAGAACATCTATAATCATAAATTCGCGGAATTATTTTAAAATTAGCGTAATTAAAAATTTATATATACAATGAAACAATTAATCGAATGTGTCCCTAATTTTTCTGAAGGGAACGATATGAATATCATTAAGCAGATTACTGACGAAATTGAATCTGTAGAAGGCGTAAGCCTTGTTGATGTTGACCCAGGTAAAGCAACCAACCGTACAGTTGTGACTATGGTTGGTACACCTAACGAGGTTTTGGAAGCCGCTTGTCGTGCTATCAAAAAGGCATCAGAATTAATCGATATGAGTAAGCATTCAGGTGCACACCCACGTTTCGGTGCTACTGACGTTTGTCCATTGGTACCAGTTGCTAACATTACTATGGAAGAAACTGTAGTTTATGCACACAAATTGGCTCAACGTATTGGTGAGGAAGTTGGCGTACCAGTTTACTGTTACGAGAATGCAGCACGTATCGAAGAGCGTAAAAACCTAGCAACATGTCGTGCCGGTGAGTACGAAGCTGTTAAAGATCGTATCGGAACTGAGCGATGGAAACCAGATTTCGGACCAGCTGAGTTTACCGATGCTGTTGCTAAGTCGGGTGTTACAGCAGTAAGTGCACGTAACTTCCTAGTAGCATATAACTTCAACCTAAACACCACTTCTACACGTCGTGCCAATGCCATTGCATTCGACGTTCGCGAGCGTGGTCGTACCAAGCGCGAAGGAAATCCATCAACAGGTAAAATCGTAAAAGATGCGAACGGTAAGCCAGTAATGGAGCCAGGAACATTAAAGGCAACTAAGGCAATTGGATGGTTTATCGAGGAGTTTGGCGTTGCTCAAATCTCAATGAATATGACTGATATCTCTATCACTCCAATTCACAAAGCATTCGACGAGGTTTGTGCTAAAGCTCAAGCTCGTGGTATTCGCGTTACAGGTTCCGAACTTGTAGGTGTTGTGCCATTGCAGGCTATGTTAGATGCAGGTAAGCATTACTTACGTATGCAAGGTCGTTCTACTGGTATTGCTGATCGCGAGATTATCAAAATCGCCGTTAAATCTTTAGGATTAGACGAGCTTTACCCATTCGAGGCTGACAAGAAAATCATCGAGTATATTCTTGAGAACGAAGCTAAGAAAGGCGCTAAGAAATTAGTTGATATGAGCCTAACTGCTTTTGTTGAAGAAACCGCTTCAGAATCTATGGCTCCAGGTGGAGGATCTATCTCTGCTTATATGGGTGCAATGGGTGCTGCTCTTGGTTCAATGGTTGCTAACCTTTCGGCTCACAAGCCAGGATGGGACGATCGTTGGGAAGAGTTCTCTGATTGGGCTGAGAAAGGTAAATTCTACCATACTAAGCTAAATTGGTTAGTTGACGAAGATACCAATGCCTTCAACAAAATTATGGATGCCATCCGTTTACCTAAGAAAACTGACGCTGAAAAAGCGGCACGTACCGAGGCAATGGAAGAAGCAACAAAATTTGCGACTATGGTTCCTTTCCAAACCATGGAATTGTGCTTAGGCTGCATGGACGTATGTAAAGCAATGGCCGAAATCGGAAACCCGAATTCAATTACCGACGCAGGCGTAGGCGCACTAGCCGCACGTTCGGGCGTGTTAGGTGCTTACATGAACGTGAAGATTAACGCAGCCGATTTAGCTGATAAAGCTTGGTCTGCCGATATCCTTGCAAAAGGACAAGCAATTGTAGACAAAGCCGTAGCACTCGAAAACGAGATTGTAGCAATGGTAAACGCTAAAATCTAATAGCGAACCACACTATATAATATTAGCCCCGATAGGTTCAAGCCTATCGGGGCTTTTTTATGCATTAGCATTTCAGTTTCTCCTCCCGGTCCCAGAGCGGAGTCGAAGGGCAGGAGGAGTACCCGTCCCGATTTATCGGGAGAGGGGGAGGTGGTTTAAAGAAAAATATTTGGGCGTTCCTTCTCCCCAACATCAGAATCTAAAATACCCCACAACGCAGTGCATTAATTAGAATAGAGAATCATCCTAGAGTCAAGTCGAAAGGCAGGCTTTCCGCTACAACTCCTCGTATGGCTTTCGTCCCTCAAACCATACTGTGGGGTTTCCACTACAATCCCTAACGCAAGCCTCGCATCAAACTTAACCGTCATGCTCTGACTATGGGCAAGCCGTAAATGTCGGGGTATGACTAAATAAATACCTTGTCATTGTGAGGGAGCCATAGCGACTGTAACAATCTCTCAAAAGAAGCGAATCAGCTTATTGCGATCACTGTGCTTATATTATAAGATTGCCACGTCCTCATACTTCGTCCTCACAATGACAGCCTTTAATTGTCATGCTCCGACTATAAGTAAGCCGCTCATGTCAGGTTATGACTAATAACTCCATTTATTGATCCCGACACGTCGGGAACAAAAAGAGTGAGATTTTTAAACTACTGCGTTCAAATTTCTCCTCCTTATTTTCAAGGAGGAGTACCCGAGTAAGCGAGGGGGAGGTGGTTTTGAAATACATTTTGGACGTTCTGTCTCCCCTTTCATCATGTCAGTTCATTTATCATGAGATTGCCACGTCCTCATACTTCGTCCTCACAATGACAGCCTTTAATTGTCATGCTCTGACTATAAGTAAGCCGCTCATGTCAGGGTATGACTAAATAAATACCTTGTCATTGTGAGGGAGCCATAGCGACTGTAACAATCTCTCAATAGAAGCGAATCAACTTATTGCGATCACTGTGCTTATATTATAAGATTGCCACGTCCTCATACTTCGTCCTCACAATGACAGTCTTAGATCCGTCATGCTCCGACTATAATCAAGCCTTAAATGTCAGGGTATGACTAATAACTCCATTTATTGATCCCGACACGTGGGGAACAAAAAGAGTGAGATTTTCAAACTACTGCGTTCAAATTTCTCCTCCTTATTTTCAAGGAGGAGTACCCGAGTAAGCGAGGGGGAGGTGGTTTTGAA
>JADGEX010000031.1 GCA_016744135.1 Pseudodesulfovibrio sp.
TTGTTAAAGTGTTCTTTTAAATGGTTTTAGAGAAGGGGAGTTAAAATAACAGGAACTTGAGTATTGCAAGAGTGTCTTTGATTTTTAATCAATTCACTCAGTGTTTTGCACAGCTTATATTTTCTGTCAATTCCAAAAATCGTAACTTAGCGGTTACGTCTGGTGTAGTCAAATACACTAGCAAGTGGTGTGTTTGCCTTTGGCAAGCCCCACTACGAACAAAGTCAGAGAGGCATTTGATTTATCATTTGTTTCAATGTTTTGTTTTGAGAAGCTTTTGTTCCAACTTGTTGGAATATTAGTGGACAAATTATTTATGAATACTAACGGCGCTTGCGTCGTTAACTATATCATGGAGAGTTTGATCCTGGCTCAGAACGAACGCTGGCGGCGCGTTTTAAGCATGCAAGTCGAACGGTAGAGTTCCTTCGGGAACTTGAGAGTGGCGAACGGGTGAGTAACACGTAGATGATCTGCCTTGAAGTTGGGGATAGCCTATAGAAATATGGGGTAATACCGGATAATTTCTTACCGCTTTGGTGGTTTGAGGAAAGGGGCTTCGGCCTCGCTTTAAGATGAGTCTGCGGCTTATTAGCTAGTTGGTAGGGTAATGGCCTACCAAGGCGACGATAAGTAGCCGGCCTGAGAGGGTGACCGGCCACATTGGGACTGAGACACGGCCCAAACTCCTACGGGAGGCAGCAGCTAAGAATCTTCCGCAATGGGCGCAAGCCTGACGGAGCGACGCCGCGTGGACGAAGAATGCCGAGAGGTTGTAAAGTCCTTTTATATGTGAAGAATAATGTCTTTAGGTAATGATAGACAGATGACGTTAGCATATGAATAAGCTCCGGCCAATTACGTGCCAGCAGCCGCGGTAACACGTAAGGAGCGAGCGTTGTTCGGAATTATTGGGCGTAAAGGGCATGTAGGCGGTTATATAAGTCTGATGTGAAATCCCACTGCTTAACAGTGGAGACGCATTGGAAACTGTATGACTTGAATCAGTAAGGGGTAACCGGAATTCCTAGTGTAGGGGTGAAATCTGTTGATATTAGGAAGAACACCGATGGCGAAGGCAGGTTACTGGTACATGATTGACGCTGAGATGCGAAAGCGTAGGGAGCGAACAGGATTAGATACCCTGGTAGTCTACGCTGTAAACGATGTGCACTTGGTGTCGGGGTTTCTAAGCCTCGGTGCCGTAGCTAACGCGTTAAGTGCACCGCCTGGGGAGTATGCCGGCAACGGTGAAACTCAAAGGAATTGACGGGGGCCCGCACAAGCGGTGGAGCATGTGGTTTAATTCGATGATACGCGAGAAACCTTACCAGGGTTTGACATATTTATGATCGACGTAGAGATACGTAATTCCCTTCGGGGACATTTATACAGGTGCTGCATGGTTGTCGTCAGCTCGTGCCGTGAGGTGTTGGGTTAAGTCCCGCAACGAGCGCAACCCCTATTGTCTGTTACCATCATTAAGTTGGGGACTCAGGCAAGACTGCCGGTGACAAACCGGAGGAAGGTGGGGACGACGTCAAATCATCATGGCCCTTATATCCTGGGCTACACACGTGCTACAATGGCCAGTACAGAGTGAAGCGAAGCCGCGAGGTGGAGCAAAACGCAGAAAGCTGGTCTCAGTTCGGATTGGAGTCTGAAACTCGACTCCATGAAGGTGGAATCGCTAGTAATCGCGCATCAGCATGGCGCGGTGAATACGTTCCCGGGCCTTGTACACACCGCCCGTCACACCACCCGAGTTGGGGGTACCCGAAGTCGCTAGTCTAACCTGCAAAGGAGGACGGCGCCGAAGGTATGCCTGGTAAGGGGGGTGAAGTCGTAACAAGGTAGCCGTACTGGAAAGTGCGGCTGGATCACCTCCTTTCAATGTGAAAGGTAGAGTTCGGTTTTTCTAAACTGAATGCACATAATAGTGTGGCTTCTTCGTCAGAAGAAACGCACGACAGAAGTTGGAATAAAAAGCAACTTTTACAAAAACTAAATTGAACTAATGGAATCAGAAGATCATCCGTTAGTATTCTCTTCTCAACCTTTTTTATATTGTAGAGATTCACCGATTTCTACACACGGGGGTATAGCTCAGTTGGCTAGAGCACCGGCTTTGCAAGCCGGGGGTCTGGGGTTCGAGTCCCCATACCTCCAGACGGTTTTTTTTAGCAATTTTGCTTCGAAAAGCTTTTTTTTAGCGGTAGATTGATCTATTTGTTAGAAATATCGGGTAAAACCCGCTCAGAGCGCATTATATGCGCTGATGAATGAATTGATTTTGCTGTCAAAGGCACTAATCGGTTATTAAAGAGACGCATTGACGTCGGCCTCTGGAACAGAAATGATCCTCAGGAGAATGATCTTTTATAGAGTTGTGCGTTTGGCTTCGCCAAGCCGCCCAATGTTTGTTTTAAAGTATTAGGGAAGGGATAAAAAATAATATGGTCAAGTGACTAAGGGTCCATGGTGGATGCCTTGGAGCTATCCGACGATGAAGGCCGTGGTAAGCTGCGAAAAGCTAAGGTAAGGAGCAAACATCCGTTACAACCTTAGATTGCCGAATGGGGTAACCCGGCAGTTTTAATAACTGTCATACTCTGGTGAATACATAGCCAGTTTAAGTGAGACTCAGGGAACTGAACCATCTAAGTACCTGAAGGAAAAGAAATCAATTGAGATTCCCTTAGTAGCGGCGAGCGAAGGGGGAATAGCCCAAACCATAGTAATTACGGTTATTGTGGGGTTGTAGGGCCACCTATATGAGAGTAAGAAATCAATTTGCTAGCGGAAAGTTGCTGGGAAGCGCTACCGAAGAGGGTGAAAGTCCCGTATGCGAAAGTGAATTGACTCTCAGGTGGTACCTGAGTACAGCGGAGCACGAGAAATTCTGCTGGAATCCGGGAGGACCACCTTCCAAGGCTAAATACGAGATAGCTACCGATAGTGAATTAGTAC
>JADGEX010000032.1 GCA_016744135.1 Pseudodesulfovibrio sp.
CCTATGTCCACTGTGTCCACTGTGTCCACTGTGTCCACTTAGTATAGCTTATCATTAGTTGTTTACAAAGCCCTCTCAATATCCCTACCATGTCATTTCTGTAAGTTATTAAAGGGATTTTAATGAAGTCAGTCAAAATACGATTACCCAATAATACTACGTCATGGACAGTGATAGATCATGAAGGCAATACTGTTGATGAAGTTAGAGACTGGATTAATCATTTAGAAGAAACTAATACATCTCCTAACACAATAAAAGCATATTCAATGTTAGATTGCACCCAAAACTGACCCACTAACCCCACATATTTGCACTGAAAATTGACCCACGTGACATCCTCTCCTGCTAACCCTTTAGCAGGAGATAACAGGAGTGATAGACGTGGCATTATTAAGTGTAATTCGACGCTGGCATCATCGTGATGGGATATCCATCCGAGCCATTGCCAAAAGAACCGGGTTGTCTCGCAACACCGTTCGCAAATACCTCGCCAGTGGCGTGGTTGATCCTCAGTATCCAAAGCGTAAAGGCCCCAGCAAGCTGGATGAATATTCGAAAACGTTAACCAGCTGGCTACATCGTGAGTCCAGGCGTAAACGTAAACAGCGCCAATCGGTTAAACAGCTTTTTTATAATCTGGTGCAACTGGGTTATACCGGGTCTTATGATCGGGTTGCCGCCTTTGCACGAGATTGGCGCACTCAACAAAATGAAGTGTCCCGTGTTGCAGGCAGTGGTACGTTTGTCCCGTTATCCTTTGCACCAGGTGAAGCGTTTCAGTTTGATTGGAGTGAAGACTGGGCAAGCATTGATGGTAAAAACACCAAGCTGCAAATTGCGCATTTCAAGTTAAGCCATAGCCGTGCTTTCTTTTTACGAGCCTATATTCATCAAACACATGAAATGTTGTTTGATGCACACAACCATGCGTTTACCGCGTTAGGTGGTGTGCCTGAGCGTGGTATCTACGACAATATGAAGACTGCAGTTGATCGTGTCGGGCGGGGGAAGTTGCGCACAGTCAATGCCCGCTTCCAGGTGATGGTCAGTCACTTTATGTTTGAATCTGAGTTTTGTAGCCCGGCCGCAGGCTGGGAAAAAGGACAGGTTGAAAAGAATGTGCGAGATGCACGTCATCGCATCTGGCATACGGCACCTAAGTTTAAAAATCTGGCTGATTTAAATGTCTGGTTAGAAGAACGTTGTAAAACACTCTGGCAAGAGACTAAACATCCCGAGTTTAAAGATAGAAGCGTTGCTGAAGTTTGGGAGGAAGAACAGCCGCAACTCATGTCTGTGCCTGCATTGTTTGACGGTTTTGTTGAATACAGCAAGCGCGTGTCATCCACCTGTTTAATAACGTTTGAAAACAATCGTTACAGTGTGCCAGCCTCATTTGCTAATCGTCCCATTAGCTTGCAGGTTTATGCTGACAAATTAGTTTTTGTAGCTGAAGGGAATGTGATAACGCAGCACACGCGTGTGTTTACCCGTGATCATAATAGCATTGGTAAAACCATTTACGACTGGCGACATTATCTATCTGTGGTGCAGCGTAAACCTGGTGCACTTCGTAATGGCGCGCCTTTTCTTGAGTTGCCGTTATGCTTTAAGCAGTGTCAAAAACAGTTACTCAAACATCCCGGCGGGGATCGAGAGATGGTCGATATTCTTGCGCTGGTATTACAGCACGATGAACAAAAAGTAGAGCTTGCAGCTCAAGAAGCACTGGCCAGTGGCAAGGTATCAAAGCAACACATTATTAATTGCCTGAGCCGTTTATTGGATGTGCCGATGCCATCACCGCTTAAAACTCCCCCGGCATTAAAACTGGTAGAAGAACCCCAAGCGAATACCGGGCGCTATGATCGTTTACGGGAGAATAAGCATGTCAGCTGATGCAATGATGGCAACTATGAAACAACTTAAATTATTTGGAATGGCGCACAGTGTTGGTGAGCTGTCAGAGCAAAACTCACCGGCCTACACACAGGCAATTCCATTACTGGAGCAGTTATTAAAAACAGAAGTGGCAGAACGTGAAGTACGCTCTATCCAGTATCAAATGAAAATTGCGCGCTTCCCAACCTATCGTGATTTAACCGGTTTTGATTTTACACAATCAGATGTAAACAAAACCCTGGTGGCATCTTTGCACCATTGTGAATTTATGGAAGAGTCACAGAACGTCGTTTTTATTGGCGGCCCTGGTACAGGCAAAACACACCTGGCTACCGCCATCGGTGTACAAGCAATACAGTACCACCATAAACGCATTAGATTTTTGTCCACGATTGAACTGGTTAACTTACTAGAACAGGAAAAACAAGCAGGTAGACAAGGACGACTGGCTAACAGACTGATGCACACGGATCTGGTGATACTGGATGAACTGGGTTACTTGCCCTTTAGTCAGGCAGGCGGTGCATTGCTCTTCCATCTCATCAGTAAGTTATATGAACGCACCAGTATCATCATTACTACTAACTTAAGTTTTTCTGAATGGCCGACTGTTTTTGGCGATGAAAAAATGACAACCGCCTTACTCGACAGGCTCACTCACCATTGCCATATTATTGAAACAGGCAATGACAGTTACCGATTTAAAGACTCAACTAAAAATAAGGAGAAAAAAACAAAAGAATAAGCCATAATTGGCTTGAATAGGCGGGTCAATATTCAGTGCAAATAGTGGGTCAGATTTGTGTGCAATTTAACACATATTCAAGGCATGTAGCGCGTTTAGGCGGTTACTTATATGCACATAGTAATACATTCAAAGATATCTCTGTCGTACATTATGATGGCTTTCTCAAGTGGTTGCCATGGGCAATGAGTGATAATCCATTACATAGTGAAAATGTACTAGCTATCCATTCTTGTGATATTCCTCAAGTATCTGCATCACTTAAGAATCAGGTCCACTTATCAGTTAAATCGTTTTATAGATATTTAAAC
>JADGEX010000033.1 GCA_016744135.1 Pseudodesulfovibrio sp.
ATGAAATACTCGGTTAAACAAGACATTAAAAGTGTTACAGAAGTGAAATTCCTGATGGTTAGAGTAACTAGCAATACCAAACATTCCTATATATTTGTTCATAGGATTATTTTTTGTAAACGGTACGATTTTAACTAAACCGTCAATCACTGAAACCTTAATGTGTCTGAGTTGTTTCCGTTTCCCTTGAGTGATTTCTAAAAAACATTAGAAAACACATTAGTAAGCGTCTGCCAATCGACACCTAGCATTCTAATTGGTCGACGCTAAACTCACTCCAACCATAACCGTTGGAGTATAACATGACAAGAAGAACCCAGGACGATTGGCGAAAGTTGATCCAGCAACAAGCCAAAGGCAAGTTATCCGTCGCTGAGTTTTGTGAGCGACATGGACTCGGACAAACCTACTTCTACAAACGAAAAAGCGACCTGAAGCGACATGCTGAGATAGCTCCCCCTCAAGAGAAACGCTTTATCAAAGTTAGCAAGCCAATCGTTAGCCAATCATACAACGCTTCCATCACAATTAAACATCAACAGTCTCAGCTCTGTTTGCCCATGGATACATCACCCTTATGGCTGGCTGAATTCATTAAGGCGCTCGCATGACTCAGTTATCAGAAATGCCCGAAATCTATCTGCACCGTGACGTGGTAGATTTCAGAAAATCAATCAACGGATTGATGGTGGTGGTCGAAGATGAAATGAAGCTATCACCTTTCAATGGTGCATTGTTTATATTCTGTAACCGGGCTCGTGATAAACTCAAAGCTCTGTATTGGGATGAAACCGGTTTCTGTCTCTGGTACAAACGGCTTGAAAAAGACAAGTTCAAATGGCCACGAAAGTCAAAGTCCGGTACGATTAGTCTATCCGAACAACAATGGCACTGGCTTTTATCAGGCCTGGATTTGACTAAAATGCAAGGTCATCAACCGTTGCTTTATGAAACCTTCCGTTGATCAAGGTTATTCAACCATTGATCGCAAAATTCCATTGATTGCTTATTTGGCTGGCTGAATTTGATATAATTCAGCCCATGAACACAACGATTGAATCACTTCCAGACGATCCCAGACAACTTAAAGCATTATTGCTTAAAGAGTGTCATTCATCGGCAAAAAAAGATTCCGAGATTCAAACGCTTCGAGAAAAAAACCAATATCTTCTTGAGCAATTTCGACTCGCCCAACAAAAACAATTTGGTAAAAGCTCAGAAGCCCATCCCGGCCAGGGCGAATTATTCAACGAAGCTGAACAGCTTCTGGATCAAGAAGTAGAGGCCGAAACTAAAGCGGTCAGCACGACCAAAAGGCAACCTAAACGTCAGGCCTTACCCAAAGACCTGGAGCGAGAGGTTCGCATTATAGATATTGCTGATGAAGATAAGCAATGTGATTGCTGTGGCCATGACTTACATCAAATGGGCGAGAAGAAAAGTGAGCAACTGAAGTTCATTCCAGCGGAAGTCAAAGTCATTGAAACCATCAGGCCACAATACAGCTGTCGCCATTGTGAAAAAACAGCTTTGAAAGTTCAAATCAAAATTGCACCAGTTCCATTAAGCCCTATTCCAAAGAGTATTGCGACACCGTCACTTCTCAGCCAAATCATCACCAGCAAATATCAATACAGTTTACCGCTTAACCGACAAGAAATGATGTTTAAACAGCATGGTATCGAGCTAAACCGCAAAACTATGAGCGAATGGATGATAAAGTCGAGTACTTTATTCAAACCGATTGTTAATTACCTGCATCAACAACTTTTAAAACAAACGGTGATTCAAGCGGATGAAACCACACTTAAAGTTGTCCATGAGGATAAAACCAAATGTTACATGTGGGTGTATTGCTCAGGCACTGACTCGCCAGTTGAACATGGCCATAAGAATATCGTACTTTATGATTATCAGGCTAGTCGAGCGGGCGCTTGTGCTGTGAACTATCTTAAAGGGTTTGATGGTATTTTACAGGCCGATGGCTATGCCGGTTATAAGCAAGTTGATACCACCTTGATTGGTTGTATGGCTCATGCGAGACGAAAGTTTGTTGACGCACAAACGGCTCAACCAAAAAATAAAACAGGCCGAGCCGACTGGGCCATCAGGCACATCAAAAAACTCTATCGCATTGAAGCGGTGATTAAAGATTTAACCGCTGACGAAAAGATGGCATATCGGCAAGAGAATTCATTGCCTCTATTAAACGATTTCAAAAAATGGCTGGATAAATCTATTCAGCAAGTTCTGCCGAAATCAGCGATAGGAAAAGCAATCCAATACACGCTTAATCAATGGAGCAAGTTGACAGGTTATATTAAAAGCGGCGAAACCAATATTGATAACAACCGGGCAGAGCGTGCGATAAAACCCTTCGTCATAGGCCGGAAGAACTGGATGTTCTGTAACACAGCTAGCGGTGCGACTGCTAGCGCTATACTTTACAGTCTCATTGAAACTGCCAGGGCGAATGGCCTGACGCCTTTTAATTATCTAGTCTACTTATTGGAAGAGTTGCCGAAGAAACCTGAAAACTTAGATTACCTGATGCCTTGGAATGTTGAATTGGAAACAACGATTAAAGGATAGGTGTCTTTCCACAGACGCTTACGATTTAGTTGTGACAAAGGTTTATCAAGCCTTGATTTTTCTTGCAATGGTTGACATAAGTCGTCAAAAACTGCCTCAACTCTACATCGCAATATTTTTGCAAATTGTGGTTTATGACGTTTTGCATTTATATAACGATACAGCATCCAGAATTGCTTAAGTTTTTTGTCTTTAACTTGAATAGCCAGTTCTGAGTCTGGAATAATTCCAGTTAAAATTCTTTCTGCGTGTACCCAGCAAGCAGCATTACGCTGAAGATTAAACTGACCAGCAGCATCGCTT
>JADGEX010000034.1 GCA_016744135.1 Pseudodesulfovibrio sp.
CTATGCAGGCTTTGCAACTGGCGAAGATGAAGCGGCACTAACAGGAACCTTATCCTTTAATGGAACAGGAAATACAGCCACCAATGTAGGAACAGGCTATGTGATTACACCAAGTGGACAAAGCTCCTCAAACTATGCCATTAATTATGTAGATGGAAGTTTAGCTATCACTCAAAAAGCGTTGACTATCACAGCCGATAATCAAACCAAAGAATATGACGGAACAGTTTTCAGTTCTTTTACGGTTACTTACGCTGGATTTATAACAGGCGAAGATGAAACTGATTTATCAGGAACACTTGCTTTTAGTGGCACAGCCAGTACAGGTGTCAATGTAGGTACGTATGTAATCACTCCTGAGGGTTTAATGTCTACAAATTATGCCATCACATTTACTAATGGTTCATTGGACATTACACAGAAAGCCATAACGGTAACAGCTGATGCTGACCAAACAAAGATGTACGGCGAAACTGATCCGACATTTACTTACACTGCAGCTCCTGCTTTGGAAAGCGGAGACTCATTTAGTGGAGTCCTATCAAGAGCGAGCGGTGAGAATGTTGGTTCATACGCCATTGCACAGGGAACGCTGACTGCCGGTTCAAACTACGATCTGACTTATATGGGAGCCAACTTTTCGGTCACACAAAAAGCTTTAACCATTACCGCCGATAATCAAACCAAAGAATATGACGGGACAGTTTTCAGTTCTTTTACAGTAAACTATGTAGGTTTTGAAAATGGTGAAGATGAAACGGCTCTAACAGGAACCTTATCTTTTAATGGAACAGCAAGTACAGCCACTAACGTAGGAACAGGCTATGTGATTACACCAAGTGGACAAAGCTCTTTAAACTATGTTATTAGTTATGTAGATGGAAGTTTAGCTATCACTCAAAAAGCGTTGACTATTGCAGCCGATAGTCAGACAAAAGTATACGACGGTAGTGTTTACAGTGGATTTACTGTTACTTACGCTGGATTTATAACAGGTGAAAATGAAACCAATTTATTAGGAACACTTGCTTTTAGAGGCACAGCCAGTACAGCGATTAATGTCGGAACAGCTTATGTAATCACTCCGGAGGGGTTAACGTCTGCAAACTATAACATCACATTTGCTAATGGCTCATTGGACATTACACAAAAAGCCATAACGGTAACAGCTGATGCCGACCAAACAAAGATGTACGGCGAAACTGATCCGACATTTACTTACACTGCAGCTCCTGCTTTGGAAAGCGGAGACTCATTTAGTGGAGTCCTATCAAGAGCGAGCGGTGAGGATGTTGGTTCATACGCCATTGCACAGGGAACGCTGACTGCCGGTTCAAACTACGATCTGACTTATATGGGAGCCAATTTTTCGGTCACACAAAAAGCGTTGACTATTACCGCCGATAATCAAACCAAAGAATATGACGGAACAGTTTTCAGTTCTTTTACAGTAAACTATGTAGGTTTTGAAAATGGTGAAGATGAAACGGCACTAACAGGAACCTTATCTTTTAATGGAACAGCAAGTACAGCCACTAACGTAGGAACAGGCTATGTGATTACACCAAGTGGACAAAGCTCTTTAAACTATGTTATTAGTTATGTAGATGGAAGTTTAGCTATCACACAAAAAGCTTTAACCATTACCGCCGATAATCAAACCAAAGAATATGACGGGACAGTTTTCAGTTCTTTTACAGTAAACTATGTAGGTTTTGAAAATGGAGAAGATGAAGCGGCTCTAACAGGAATCTTATCCTTTAATGGAACAGCAAGTACAGCTACAGAAGTAGGATCGGCATATACTATTATCCTAGGAGGAGTAACATCGACAAATTATGCCATTAGTTTTGTTCACGGCATATTAGATATTACAATTGCATCTCAAGTCATTATTTTCAATTCTTTAGAAACAAAAATTTATGGCGATGCACCGTTTATAATCTCGGCAATAGGTGGAGATTCAGGAAATCCTGTAATATTCACTAGTTCGGATAATTCGATTACAATCTGTACAGGAACTAATGGTTCACTGATAACTATTATTGGTGCAGGAAGCTGTACAATTTATGTTGATCAGGCTGGAGATACAAATTATAATTCAGCAACTCAGGTATTTCAAACACTAATAGTTAATAAATATATCGCAGGTGATACTGATGGAGACGGAACAATTGGTGATGGTGAAACATCAGGTGATACTGATGGAGACGGAACAATTGGTGATGGCGAAACTTCAGGTGATACTGATGGTGATGGCGTAATTACAGATCCAGAAATCGCAGGAGATACTGATGGTGATGGAATAATCTCTGATCCAGAAATTGCAGGAGATACTGATGGTGATGGCGTAATCACTGATCCAGAAATCTTGGGAGATACTGATGGTGATGGAATAATCACTGATCCCGAAATCTTGGGAGACACTAATGGTGATGGCGTAATTGACGATTCTGAATCAGTAGAAATCACTTTAGATCTAGTAAATAATGAAGATAATCCATTGAGTATTTGTGAAAATACAGAAGTTGAACTTGCATATACTAGTTTAATTGGAAATCCAACTCAATACAAGATCACATTCGAGGAATCGGCGAGTATTGTAGGAATTCAAAATATAGATTATACTGATCTATTGTCGGATTCAGATTCAGGAGTATTTCGATTCGTAATTCCCGATGGAGTTCCTGATGGCTTATATGAAGGGAATTTGAAACTGAGAAATGGTTCGGGCGTAGAGACCGATAATGTTAAATTCTTTTTTAATGTAAATGTTTCGACAAGCTATATTGTTTCGAAATTTGATGATGTGGTTTTGTGTGATAATAGCAGTGAACGATTCGTAGCTTATCAGTGGTATAAG
>JADGEX010000035.1 GCA_016744135.1 Pseudodesulfovibrio sp.
CTACAATCCCCAGCGCAGACACTCAGCACTAGGCTGGAAAAGCCCCTTGGCTTTCGAAAGGATTGCCGCTTAAATGAGCATTCGGATCGGAACGAAAACGCGACAGGTCCACAGAGATGGTCGCGGGATTTCGGACCAGTTGTTAAGGTGAATCGGCCTATGAAAAGGACGATCAGAAATGACGAAGAGAAAACGGTATTCGAACGACTTTAAGGCGCGTGTGGCGCTGGAGGCGATCCGCGAGGAGTTGACGCTGGCGGAGTTGTCAAAGAAGCATGGGGGGCACCCGAACATGATCAGCGGCTGGAAGCGCTCGGCGATCAAGAATATGGCGCGGGATTTGGTAAAGATGATGGTGCTGCCACAAAGAGCCATGCGACTGAGATCGACAAGCTGCCTTCTGTCAACCGGCAGGTGATTGGAACAATCACCGAGAGGGGAAGATTGGGCAACTGGTGGTGGAGCGGGATTTTTTGAAACGAGCCTTCGGTCGCTAAGCAAGGATCGCAGGCAAATGTGCATAGAAAAAGAGAACCCGTGCCTAAGCGTGCGGCGGCAGTGCAAACGGCTGTCGCTGACCCGCTCGGGATTGTATGACCGACCAGAAGGCGAGCGCGCCGAGAACCTGAAATTCATGGTGATCATCGATAAGCAGTTTCTGGATACGCCGTGGTATGGCTCTCGCCTCCCTTTCGTGGTTTGCAAGCAAACACCTGCCGGGCAGTGGATAGCCCGACACATGCAGCGTCAGGGCTATAAATGCGGTCGTCATCTGGTGCGCAGATTGATGCGGCAGGGTTTCCTTTATCTGGTTGCGATTATGGACTGGGCGACGCGCAAGGTGCTGGCTTGGCGGCTATCAAATACGCTGGATGCCGAATGCTGCATCGAGGCATTGAAGGAGGCTCTGAAAAAATATGGCACACCGGAAATCTTCAACACCGACCAGGGCAGCCAATTCACCCGCTATGAATTTACTCAGGTTCTGAAGGACGCAGGCATAAAGATCTCGATGGATGGTAAAGGCCGCTGGATCGATAACCGCATGATCGAGCGCCTGTGGCCACTCTCATGGTTTGCAGGCAAACCACTGCCGTGCAGCGGGATCGTTGAAATACGAATGCGTCTACCTCAGGGCCTTCGAAACAGGCTCAGAGGCCAAGGCTGAAATTGGCAAATGGCTGGCCTATTACAACGCTGAGCGCCCCCATTCCACCCACGGCATATTGACCCCGGACGAAGCCTATGACAGAAAAACAGAACCAACGAAATTAGCAGCTTAACCATGAAAACAGATTCATCTTATTTACGCTGCTAACTGGTCAAAATTGTAGGACCACCTCTATGTGTACAATGATTTGGTGCTAACTCCCAACGCGTTCAGCCGGGAGTGAGAAGTCTACTTCAATGGCCAATCCCTCGGGGTGTCCGTCATCAGAGTTTTTGGGACCAGAGGCTATTTAAATTAAGAGAGTACCTGGCTCATCTGTTTGGTTTCATTATGCAGCGAACTTGCGGTGTTGCAAGCGCCGGGTTTCGAGTGTTTTTCGTTTGATCCTTTCTCGCTGATTTAGAATAGCTTGAGAACGCCCGAAGTATACGTCTGACGGCGTGACGTTGTTGAGGCTCTCGTGGTAACGCTGGTGGTTGTAGTGATCGACGAAGGCTTCGATCTGGAGTTTTAGATCACCTGGAAGGAAGTATTTTTCCAGTAGAATTCGGTTCTTTAAGGTCTGATGCCACCGTTCGATCTTGCCCTGGGTCTGCGGGTGATATGGTGCGCCGCGAACGTGATCCATGCCTTTGTCGTCAAGCCATTCGGCCAACTCACCGGAGACATAGCTGGAGCCGTTATCGCTGAGCAGGCGTGGTTTGTGGGCAACATGAACCTGATCGCAGCCTGAAGCCTGCAAAGCCAGTTCCAGCGTGTCTGTGACGTCCTCTGCTTTCATGTTGGTGCACAGCTTCCAGGCAATGATATAACGGCTGTAGTCATCCAGTATCGTGCTGAGATAGAACCAACCCCAGCCCAGAACTTTCAGATAGGTGAAGTCCGTCTGCCAGAGCTGATTGATGGCCGTAGTCTTGTCTTTGAACTCGCTGGCCGCCTTGATCACGATGAAGGCCGGGCTGGTGATCAAATCGTGGGCTTTGAGTACACGATAGACCGAAGCCTCTGATACAAAATAGCTTTCTGTGTCTGTAAAGGTCACCGCCAGTTCCCGGGGCGATAGCTCCGTCTCCTTCAATGCCAGTTTGACGACCTTGCCCCGAATCTCGTCAGGGATGCGGTTCCAAACGTGTTTTGGCATGGGAGACTGATCTTGCAGGCCGGCCTCGCCACGCTGCAAATACCGATCATACCAACGGTAAAATGTCGTACGCGGAATGCCCAGCTTAGCTAGCGTTTGCCGGGCTGACAGATGTGAACCCTCAACGAGATCAATGATCTCCAATTTCTCTGAAGCGGAATATCTCATTCTTGGTCGCCCCCATCGCCCAGCATGCTTTTTTTGAGCAAGCGGAGTTCGAGCGTTTGTTCTGCCACAACCTCCTTAAGATCGCGGGCTTCACGGCGCAGGTCTTTGACTTCATCTGTTGTCGCAGCACGGGCTGTATCGCCCGCCAGCCGCTTCTTCCCGGCCTCCATGAAGTCCTTTGACCATTTGTAATAGACGCCCTGTGATATCCCCTCACGACGGCACAGCTCAGCAATACTGTCTTCGCCACGCAGTCCATCCAAGACGATCCTGATCTTCTCTTCTGATGAATACTGCTTGCGGGTAGCCCGCTTGATATCTTTGACGATCTTCTCGGACGACTTACGTCCAGTTCTGGTTGTCTGTCTCATGTTCCACTCC
>JADGEX010000036.1:0-481 GCA_016744135.1 Pseudodesulfovibrio sp.
TCCACACAGAACCACCGGATCACTATGACCGACTTTCGTCTCTGCTCGACATGTACGTCTCACAGTCAAGCTGGCTTGTACCATTATACTCTGCGGACGATTTCCAACCGTCCTGAGCCAACCTTTGTAAGCCTCCGTTACTTTTTAGGAGGCGACCGCCCCAGTCAAACTACCCACCAGACATTGTCCTCGCACGAGATAATCGTACGGAGTTAGCTATCAGAATACAGAAGAGTGGTATCTCAACAACGGCTCAATATAATCTAGCGACTATATATCAAAGCCTCCCACCTATCCTGCACATCTATATCCCAACAGCAGTGTCAAGCTGTAGTAAAGGTGCACGGGGTCTTTCCGTCTTGCCGCGGGTAGGAGGAATTTTCACCTCCACTACAATTTCACTGGATTCCTGGTCGAGACAGCTCCCATCTCGTTACGCCATTCATGCAGGTCGGTATTTAACCGACAAGGAATTTCGCTA
>JADGEX010000036.1:491-1875 GCA_016744135.1 Pseudodesulfovibrio sp.
CACCGGGCAGGCGTCACACCCTATACATCCACTTACGTGTTAGCAGAGTGCTGTGTTTTTGGTAAACAGTCGGGAGGGACTCTTTGTTGCAACCTTTCCAGCTTTCGAGAGTAAATCTCTATACCGAAGGAGGCACACCTTATACCGAAGATACGGTGCTATTTTGCAGAGTTCCTTAACCAGGATTCTTCCACGCGCCTTAGAATACTCATCTCACCCACCTGTGTTGGTTTACGGTACGGGTAATTATATATATACTTAGAAACTTTTCTTGGCTCGACGGCATCAACGATTCTCCTTCCACTCCGAAGAGTATTGGGAGCCTGTCGGGTCTCGAATTAAAGAAGTGGGGATTTGCCTCCACCTCAATCTACGCCCTTCGACTAACTATTCCATCAGTTAGCTCGTTTAGCCCTAAGCGTCCTTCCATCGCGCTATATAATTAGTATAGGAATATTAACCTATTTTCCATCGTCTACCCCTTTCGGACTCGACTTAGGTCCCGACTAACCCTACGATGACGAGCATCGCGTAGGAAACCTTGGGTTTTCGGCGAAGGGGATTCTCACCCCTTTTATCGCTACTCATGCCTGCATGCTCACTTCTAGCCGCTCCACTGCTCCTTACCGGTACAGCTTCAGCGCTGACTAGAACGCTCTCCTACCACTCAAATAAATTTGAATCTACAGCTTCGGTGGATAACTTTAGCCCCGTTATATTTTCCGCGCAAAATCACTAGACCAGTGAGCTGTTACGCTTTCTTTAAAGGGTGGCTGCTTCTAAGCCAACCTCCTGGTTGTTTAAGTAACTTCACATCGTTTTCCACTGAGTTATCACTTTGGGACCTTAGCTGGTAGTCTGGGTTGTTTCCCTCTCGACGACGCATTTTATCACCCGCCGTCTGACTGCCATGATTACACATAGGGTATTCGGAGTTTGACAGGGTTTGGTATCTTGGTATAGACCCTAGCCCAATCAGTGCTCTACCCCCCTATGCTACAACATGACGCTATACCTAAATATATTTCGGAGAGAACCAGCTATCACGAAGTTTGATTGGCCTTTCACCCCTATCCACAAGTCATCCGAGCACTTTTCAACGCACACCGGTTCGGTCCTCCACTAGCTCTTACACCAGCTTCAACCTGCTCATGGATAGATCACTTCGTTTCGGGTCTGCAGCCAGTGACTAATTCGCCCTATTCAGACTCGCTTTCGCTACGGCTCCGGGTATCCTTAACCTTGCCACTGACCACAACTCGCAGGCTCATTATGCAAAAGGCAGTCCATCACCCTGCATCTATATAAATACAGATTGCATAGGGCTCTGAATGATTGTAAGTAAATGGTTTCAGGTTCTATTTCACTCCCCTCACTGGGGTCC
>JADGEX010000036.1:1885-2837 GCA_016744135.1 Pseudodesulfovibrio sp.
GTTCAGACAGAATATCACGTGTTCCGCCCTACTCAGGATACTGCTATGTCAACTTCAGATTTCGTCTACGAGGCTATCACTCTTTATAGCTAATCTTTCCAGATTACTCGACTATCTTCCATTGTCCAATATTGCAGTCCTACAACCCCGAATGCAAGCATTCGGTTTGTCCTAATCCACGTTCGCTCGCCGCTACTAGCAGAATCTCGTTTGATTTCTCTTCCTCTGGCTACTGAGATGTTTCACTTCGCCAGGTTAGCTCCCCGTAGGGTAACACACATCACTGCGTGCTGGGTTGTCCCATTCGGAAATCTCTGGATCAATGCCTCTTGACGGCTCCCCAAAGCTTATCGCAGTCTAGTACGTCCTTCATCGCCTCTTACAGCCTAGGCATCCACCATTCACTCTTAATAGCTTACCTTGGTTGTTACCAATATAAATATTGATAACGATATTTTTGTATTCTAATTTGCATCACTTCCTTGTTAAACATACATTCCTATTACTAGGTTTATACATCAACAAAGTTGTAAAATTGTTTTCACTTTTTTTTGACAATTAACAATTATAATTTAATGAACATTCAACTAATCTCTTAGTTAAATTAATGTTATAGACTTAAAAAGTCTAATTCAACTTCTACTTATAGTAGTTGAATTAAACTTCTGTTATATAAAAAGATGGTGGAGAGTAGCGGGATCGAACCGCTGACCTCCTGCGTGCAAGGCAGGCGCTCTCCCAGCTGAGCTAACCCCCCATCTATGGGAGTCAAAGCTTTCTTTTTTAAAGTCAACCATTGACACCTTTTATATGTTTATATTAATCAAACTCTCAAAACTAAATAAGCAACTTACAAGTCAAGAATAACTGCTAGGTAAGCGTTGTGAGACGCTTACCCCATTTACTCTAGAAAGGAGGTGATCCAACCGCAGGTTCTCCTACGGTTACCTTG
>JADGEX010000037.1:0-2343 GCA_016744135.1 Pseudodesulfovibrio sp.
CTGGTGAAGAATCACAATTGTCATTCACCGTTGCCAAACTAGTATAGTCTGGTAATGTGAAATTACAGAATGCTGTGAAGTTCTCACTCTGATTGCCAGGACATGTTATCGTTGGTACAATATTGTCTGTTAATAAAACATCGAATGTGCAGTTATCTGAATTTGAACTTGCATCTGTTACAGTTAAAGTAACCGTAGTATTTGTTGTCACAACAGTTCCTGCTGCTGGACTTTGAGTCACAACTGGTGAAGAATCACAATTGTCATTCACCGTTGCCAAACTAGTATAGTCTGGTAATGTGAAATTACAGGCTGCTGTGAAGTTCTCACTCTGATTGCCTGAACATGTTATCGTTGGTACGATATTGTCTGTTAATAAAACATCGAATGTGCAGTTATCTGAATTTGAACTTGCATCTGTTGCAGTCCAAGTAATATTGGTCAGTCCATTATTCAACACCACTCCATCAAGAGAAGCGCCAGTACCAGTAGTAGCTCCACTTAATGTATAACTAAGACTGTTCATACTACAATTATCAACAACAGTCACATTCAATTCATTCCCTTGTACAGTGTATGTGCAACTTCCACTATCAGTACCTCTTCTTTCCAAACCATTAACAACGAGATTATCCACATAATAGATACCAACAGAACTACCTTTAGTTACACGTATCTGTAATTCAAGCTTATCTCCCTTAAACACAGGGCTTGTTATTACGACCGGGCTAGAAATAACCCCTGTTACCGTATGGAAAAGTTCATAAAATCCTCCCAAATCAGCATCAACACGAGCCCAAAATTCAATATCCCCATCAGTTGCACTTCCACCCCAAGAACTTAAATCTAATGATACTTTCACACTTCCCTCTGCTGAGATGTCAATATAATTAGTAGTCCAATCAACATAACTACGTTCTTCTACACGCATCTCTAATAAATTCCCAACAACTGCTGCCTTATGATGCTCTCCAGACAAATAATATCCTTGCCATGTTGTTCCTGCATTTGTAGCTTGGAAAGTGAAATTTGGATAAGCATCAAAATCTTCACTCCAGATTACATTCGAACTCAAACAATTAGTAATTACAGGAATTTCATCATCGGTTACTGTTACAGTCATATCATCAGTAACAGAATTTGTTCCATCAGTATTCGTATAAGTTATTGTAGTGATTCCTATTGGGAAAGCATATGTACCTACCTGACCTGATCCACTAGCATTCACAACACCAGTCATCACCCAACTTAGTGTACTTGTACAGTTATCATTATAACTAGCATCAATTATAGACACATCAACATCACAATCTCCTGTACCATCTGCAGAGGTCGTTGCAACAACATCTGTTGATGCAGAAACGGTTGGATCAACATTATCACCAGAATTAATTGTAATTACTGACGATTCACTATAACTACCTTTTACAATTATAGAATTATCCGAATCTAAAACATATCTTATTTGTGCCTTATAAGAATCTGCTAGTAAATTATTAAAATCATGAGATAAATTATCATCATTTGTCCAAGCTACAACCTCTACATCAAGAGAAGTAACTAAACGATATTGTAACTGCAATGCACCAGGAACTATTGCATTAACATTTACTGCTAGACTTCCTATATCACCAGAACATACTATATGAGTAGGTAAAACCGTATTTATACCAGGTTTAGCATGAACATGGACAGGAAGTGTAATTTCATTTGAAGAACAACTCAATGTTTGTTCAACAATAGATAATAAGTAATCGCCCTGTGTAGCATAAATATGTGGGAAAGTACCTTTCTGATATAAAACTCCATCAAAAGTAATATTGTTACTAGCATCATTTAAAATGACATCACCTGACGGAGTATAAGAAACAGGTGCATTAAAATCCCAATGAACGGTTGAACCAGGGAAACCATAAAAAGAATAATCCACACTCACACCAACACAAACATGCTGTTCTACAGGAGGAGTCGGTGCAGATTGTGCAAACGAAGAATGCCCGAACAGAATGCTCAGGCTAAATAATAGTAGAAGTTTAATGTGTATAGCTTTAATCAAATACTAACGTTTTATTATCAAAAATTCATGAGAGATCTATCAATCTCCCTACAGTAAAGACATGTTCAATATAAATAAAATAACATAAAATACAAACTAATATGCATTATAACTATTCATTAATTAGACTAAGAGATCTTATATTCTTTCTAAATTCAAATTATAGTGACGACAAATATAAACATTGCTAAACTCACAGACAATCTGTTCATCAACAGATATCAATCATGGAAATTAAATTTCAGCACATTAATCAAAATTAAAATTAACCAATATAGTTTCAACAT
>JADGEX010000037.1:2353-2753 GCA_016744135.1 Pseudodesulfovibrio sp.
TTTCTAAGCAAAAAAAATTATACCGATTATTGTTTCTTTTGAGCCCTAAATTCGCAAACTCAACATACATCAGCATTATACCATTTAGCCTTACAGCCAAAACTAAAGTAAAACTGGTATTCACCAGTCCAAAATTAAACTTTTTTAACACTAATGCAAAAAAAGAGCTCTTATCAATGTTATTTCTACATTCATCCATAACAACAACACGTTCGTTTCTAGTAATTAGTCACTAGTCTGATTTCACAAGCTATTTATTACCAACTATCCAATACAATCGACACAACAACCCCAACTCATTGATAATCAGAATTAAAAAAAACAACAAGCTATTGCTATGAATCAACAAAAAGAAAATTATGCATAAAACACTTAAGAAAGAGAGAATCAAACTAAAAAG
>JADGEX010000038.1 GCA_016744135.1 Pseudodesulfovibrio sp.
CTCATGTAATGACTTAACAACTTCAACCAGATCACTGGGCAAACCAATATCATTCATCGAATCTAAGCTTTTGCTTTTCCATCGTTTCAAATGAGGTGCTATGGTACTTTTACTTCCGGTTCCAAGGCGTATTAGGCGACAATTAACTTGTCCAGTCTGACGACAATTATCTTGGCTGGTTGAGTGATGATTTAAGATGAGTCCTTTTTCTTGTGGAGAAAGTACTTGTCAGGTCAACACATCACTCAAAGACAGGAGAATTGTTACATGAAACACAGACAATCGGGTTTATCACAAGAATCATCTGCTAACAAAGTAGGGATCAGTGTCCGCTCAGGAAGGCGGATCGAAAAAGGGGAACGAGCAGAACCTTCTCAAAGACATTGGCGAACTCGTCAAGATCCTCTTGAAGGCATTTGGGATAATGAATTGCTCCCCTTGCTGGAAGTTGAGCCTAAACTGACGGGCTTAACTCTATGGGAATATCTGGAGGAGCAATATCCAGGCATTTACCCTTACAGTCTTTTAAGAACATTGCAACGGCGAGTTAAACATTGGCATGCCACGCAGGGGCCAACCAAAGCAGTGATTTTTCGTCAATCAGTCCCCGCTGGTCAGCAAGGTTTATCTGATTTTAGTCATCCTGAGAGTCCGATCACTTTATCTGGAAAGCCTTTTAAACACCTGCTTTATCAATATTATTTGGCTCACAGTCAATGGCGTTATGTGCAAACAGTTCAAGGCGGTGAGAGTTATTCTGCTTTGGCAGAAGGTTTACAAAACGCCTTAAAGCACAGTGGCGGTTCACCTAAAGAGCATCGTACAGATAGCCTCAGTGCTGCTTATAAAAACCTCAGTGATAAACAAGAGCTCACTCAAAACTATGAAGCCTTATGCTCACATTACGACATAAAGCCAACCACCAATAACTTGGGTATCAGTCATGAAAATGGTGCAGTAGAACGGGCTCACCGAACATTTAAACATCGCTTAGATCAAGCCCTTAAGTTACGTGGTAGCGGTGATTTTGCCAATTTAAGAGACTACCAAAGCTTTATTGAAACGATTGTTAATAAGCTCAACAAGCGTTGTCAAACTCGTTTTGCACAGGAGCAGGCACAACTAAAGCCTTTACCCCGTTATCACTTTACTGATTATATTGTGATAACAGCTAGAGTCACCACCAGTAGTACCATTGATATCAAACGAAGTCTGTATACAGTGCCCTCCAGACTCATTGGAGAAAGTATCACCGTGCATTTATACCATGATCATCTGGATTGTTTTGTGGGACAAACCCGTGTTGTGAAGCTCACTAGAGTCTATCCTGACACGACCAACGGTCGAGCACGTCGTATTGATTATAAGCACATCATTCACTCTTTAGCCGCTAAGCCGCAAGCCTTTCGATTCTCTCAGTTAAGAGATGATTTATTACCCAGTGAATCCTATAAGCAATTATGGACATTGGCTGATCAACAGTTTGAATCTCGCCAGGCTTGTAAATGGATCGTAGGGATCTTACGCATTGCCTATGATTATGATTGCGAAGGTATCCTGGCGAATGAGTTACTACAGCAGGCACAGGAAGATAAGCTACCCGATTTAAAAAATGTTCAGGCATGTTACTTATTGCCAGGTGATCCACCTGACATTCCTGTACGCCAACATAATATTATTGACTATGATCAGTTATTGAAGGGGCAATGGTATCAGCAGGAGGTTAATCATGTCTGAAGCACTGCCTATGCTATTAACTCAACTGAGATTGCCCACCTTTAAACAACATTATCAGACTTTGGAACAGCAAGCCATAGAGCAATCCTGGAGCTTTAGTCAGTATCTGTTTCAATTATGTGAACAGGAAGTCGCCCATCGTTTTCAACGACGAGTGATGAACTGGACTCGGGAAGCCAGATTGCCCATAGGTAAAAGTTTTACAACACTAAAACTTCAGGAGTTGCCTCAATCAATCCAACATCAGGTGATACAACGCCGAGATGATACTGACTGGGCATTACGGGCAGAGAATATTCTATTAATTGGCCCATCAGGTGTCGGTAAATCTCATATTGCCGCTGCACTGGGTGCCCATCTGATTGATAAAGGGATACGGGTTAAGTGGTTGCAGGCAACCGCTTTGGTTCAGCTATTACAGCAAGCTAAAAAAGAGCTGGATTTAATGAGTTGTATGACACGGCTGGATAAGTACCGAGTACTTATCATTGATGACATTGGCTATGTTAAGAAAACAGACTCTGAAACACAGGTGTTGTTTGAGTTTATTGCTCATCGTTATGAAAGCGGCAGTCTGATCATTACTTCTAATCAGCCTTTCAGTCATTGGGATCAGATCTTTCCAGATACATTAATGACGGTGGCTGCAATTGATCGCATTATTCATCATGCAACCATTATTGAAATAGAAGGAGAAAGTTACCGAAGAAAAAATAGCAACTAAATAGCCTTTTACTCAACCAGCCATCCTAATTGTCGTCAAACCAGACAAGATAGTTGACGTCCTACAAAAGAGAGCGAATCAGATGGAACCGATAGAGCTTTGTCAGGAAACTGGGGAAGTGATTAAACAGAAGTCAGCAGACGGCATAGTAGCCCACGCCTATCGTAATGGATAGGACATGGTGAAGGCCTGAACCTGAAGAACAGTGAGGAGTCTGTACAACTCAGCATTCCATACCCGACCGGGCTTAGAGGAATATTGGCGTTGCTAATACAGCAACCAGCAC
>JADGEX010000039.1 GCA_016744135.1 Pseudodesulfovibrio sp.
TTAAAGAACTGTAACAATGTTGGGAACGCCATTGGAATATATCTTTCTTTTTAGGGACTTATCTTTTTGATGGGCGCCCCACATTCTCGGGGGAGGACAAAAAAAAGCAGATTGCTGAAAATAACCTTTGACAGAAACCGGAAAGCCATGTAGAACCCATGAGTCTTTGTGAGACGGGAGCTTCTCTCTCACGGAGACATTTTGTTTTGATCTTTGAAAACTGGTTAGTGACAAAAGAGATGAAGCGTGTCTTTTGGGTGCTTTTGAAAGCACGTAAAAGATATTCAAAGAATTTAACTGGAGAGTTTGATTCTGGCTCAGAATGAACGCTGGCGGCGTGCTTAACACATGCAAGTCGAACGAGAAAGGGATTGCTTGCAATCCCGAGTAGAGTGGCGCACGGGTGAGTAACACGTGGATAATCTACCTTTGAATCCGGGATAACTGCTCGAAAGGGTAGCTAATACCGGATGAAGTCAATGTTTTTTTGGAAGTGTTGATGAAAGACAGCCTCTGCCTGCAAGCTGTTGTTTGAAGATGAGTCCGCGCACCATTAGTTTGTTGGTGGGGTAACGGCCTACCAAGACTGTGATGGTTAGCTGGTCTGAGAGGATGATCAGCCACACTGGAACTGACACACGGTCCAGACTCCTACGGGAGGCAGCAGTGAGGAATTTTGCGCAATGGGGGAAACCCTGACGCAGCAACGCCGCGTGAGTGAAGAAGGCCCTTGGGTCGTAAAACTCTGTCAACAGGGAAGAAGTTATCATGCATTAACAGTGCATGGTATTGACGGTACCTGTGAAGGAAGCACCGGCTAACTCCGTGCCAGCAGCCGCGGTAATACGGGGGGTGCAAGCGTTATTCGGAATTATTGGGCGTAAAGGGCACGCAGGCGGTCTTGCCAGTCAGATGTGAAAGCCCGGGGCTCAACCCCGGAAGTGCATTTGAAACTACAAGACTTGAGTACGGTAGAGGAGAGGGGAATTCCTGGTGTAGAGGTGAAATTCGTAGATATCAGGAGGAACACCGGTGGCGAAGGCGCCTCTCTGGACCGAAACTGACGCTGAGGTGCGAAGGCGTGGGTAGCGAACAGGATTAGATACCCTGGTAGTCCACGCAGTAAACGTTGTATACTAGGTGTAGCGGGTATTGACCCCTGCTGTGCCGCAGCTAACGCATTAAGTATACCGCCTGGGAAGTACGGTCGCAAGACTAAAACTCAAAGAAATTGACGGGGGCCCGCACAAGCGGTGGAGCATGTGGTTTAATTCGACGCAACGCGAAGAACCTTACCCAGACTTGACATCCTGAGAATCTGTTAGAGATAGTAGAGTGCCTTCGGGAACTCAGAGACAGGTGCTGCATGGCTGTCGTCAGCTCGTGTCGTGAGATGTTCGGTTAAGTCCGGCAACGAGCGCAACCCCTATCTTCAGTTGCCAGCGCGTAATGGCGGGAACTCTGAAGAGACTGCCCCGGTTAACGGGGAGGAAGGTGGGGATGACGTCAAGTCCTCATGGCCCTTATGTCTGGGGCTACACACGTGCTACAATGGTATGTACAGAGGGCGGCGAACCTGCGAAGGTCAGCTAATCCTTAAAGCATATCCCAGTCCGGATTGGAGTCTGCAACTCGACTCCATGAAGTTGGAATCGCTAGTAATCGCGGATCAGCATGCCGCGGTGAATACGTTCCCGGGCCTTGTACACACCGCCCGTCACACCATGAGAGTTGATTGTACCCGACGTCATTGGGCCAACCCTTCGGGGGGGCAGGTGCCTAAGGTATGGTTGATAATTAGGGTGAAGTCGTAACAAGGTAGCCGTTGGGGAACCAGCGGCTGGATCACCTCCTTTCTAAGGAAAGAAAAAAGAGACAATAGACAACGTCTTCATCTTGTCACTGATCGGTTTTGAAGGATCAAGCCATCTGATTCTTTGTTCTTTGAAAATCTGTTGAAAGTAAATGAAAACCAAATAACAAATTGAGAACGGTCGAATCCGGACATGTTCCGGACAAGAGGTTCTTGATGATGTTATATCTGTATATTTGCATTAAAGCGTTTAAACTTATTTGTGGTTTTATAGTGGCTAAGCTATAAAGGGCAAACGGTGGATGCCTTGGTGCCAGGAGGCGATGAAAGACGTGGTAAGCTGCGATAAGCTTCGGGGAGTTGCTAAACAAACTTTGATCCGGAGATTTCTGAATGGGAAAACCCGTCACGGTCAATACTGTGACATGGTCAGGTGAATACATAGCCTGACCAGGCCAACGGGGAGAACTGAAACATCTTAGTACCCCCAGGAAGAGAAAGTAAAAACGATTTTCCTAGTAGCGGCGAGCGAACGGGAAACAGCCCAAACCCGGCATGTGTGATAGCCCGAAAGCGTTGCATGCCGGGGGTCGTGGGATCTGAATCGGATCTGTTTCGGAAGGCCCGGAGAGTCAGAAAATTGATGCATAATTGAACAGGCTGGAAAGCCTGGCCATAGAGGGTGACAGCCCCGTAAGTGAAATGAATCGATCTCTCTTTTCAGACACCCAAGTACTGCGGAACACGAGAAATTCTGTGGGAATTTGTGAGGACCATCTCATAAGGCTAAATACTACCTGGCAACCGAA
>JADGEX010000003.1:0-3846 GCA_016744135.1 Pseudodesulfovibrio sp.
CCATTGGTCAATCCAGAGACTGTTATTGTACCAGATCCAGATGTACTTAGCGTTCCTGTTTTTCCATCTGGCGATGAAGTCGCCCTATAGTTAGTAATTGCAGAACTACCACCACTTGCAGGTGCCGTATAAGTTACCGTAGCCTGAGCATTGCCAGCTATGGCAACAACTCCTGTTGATGCGCCAGGAACCGCAGTGACTTGGGCATAAGCCGACTCTACCGCATCACCCACAGGTGTACCTGTAAGTGCTATAGGCGTTACTTCTACCTTAACGTATTTGTAAACTGCATAATTAGCAATGTAAGTGTCAGTCGTTTCGCTAAAAAGTTCCGTCTCTCCTGTACCATCGGCAGCCTGAGCTCCAAACCAACGAAAACGCGTTGCTCCCTCAGCATCTTCATCACGATCCAAATACCTATATTCGGCACCAAAGTTCTGGCTGTTTAGTTCTGCAATTGCCTTTACTGCTCCAACCTCGGGTGGGCAATCGCAATTCATTACCACCCAACTTGAACCATAGTAAACACAAAAACTACCTGTTTGGGCATTAATGTAGATGGCTCCGTTATGTAATTTGCTTGCATTTGGATCAGTATCGAGTATTGGAAACTGAAACGCCCCCCCTCCTGTAATTTGTACACCACTTACTGTAGTTAAACTAGTCTCTTGTGGCAAATTTTTCAATTTCTTCCATGCCGAACCATTATAAACCATAAGGTTATTTTCTATGGCTGAATAATAAGAATCACCCACCTTTGGACTTAATCCTGTATTAACCCCAATTACCGAAAGGCTAGGAATACTATTTTCAATAATAAAATAACCGGCTCCACCCGTAATACTAGAAGCTGTACCACAAAAACCCAACCACAGGCTACCGGTATATATTTGTATGGTATTATCGGCACTACAAAATACCATATTACCAGCATGCGGACTAGCAATACCGCTAGTGGCTGCTACTACAGGTAAATGTGGTATCCCTTCGATAATTTCAAACTGTTGTGCATTTACACTTACTGTAAAAAGCAAGAACATTAAAATTAAATTGTATTTTATAAGCTGTTTCATATGTGTGTTAATACGATTTATTTTTGCACCTCAAGGATTAATTATGAATTCTTTTTACTGCTTCGGCTACGCTTCCCTACCCCTATGTCCCCTATAGGGAATTTAAAAAAACAGCTTACCATTTAAAGCCCCTTTGATCCCGAAAACTTTCGGAATGGAGTAATTTACTTTGAAATTCATAATTATTCCAAAATCTGCGTCCAAAATATCTTTTTCAACAAAAGTTTTCTCATCAAATTCATAATTCATAACTCATAATTATTTCTAGATCCTTCGTCGCTTCGCTTCCCTCAGTACCGAGCTTTTGCGAGATCTCCGAAGGTCATGACAGCTTGCCCCAAGAAAGTGGATTGCAAATTTGCAGAAGCGTAACTGCAGGTACAAGATAAAACAAGAATCATATGTTAATCATTTTTGATCTGCGTCGAAATAATCTCTTTCAGCAAAAGATTTCTCATCAAATTCATAACTCATAATTATTTCTAGATCCTTCGTCGCTTCGCTTCTCTCAGTACCGAGCTTTTGCGAGATCTCCGAAGGTCATGACAGATTGCCCCAAGAAAGTGGATTGCAAATCCACAACTCCATACCTGCAAATTGCAAATTTACAGGAGCGGTAATTTTATAAAGTAGAAAGTCCATAAAGCTCCCACCTGACAGACTTTCTACTTATTTAATCCTTAATACAACGCACTGAATTTCCTTGTGTTTTTTTGTAGTTGTTTATGTTTGCATCAGTGGCGCTTATGAACAAGTAGTAATTATATTCGCCATTTGCCGCATCACTTGACTGATAGAAACCGAATTGACCATCACTCCAAACCTCACCACCCAAGAACTTGTAACCACGCATTGTCAGTCCAAGTGCGGATGACGCACCAGTAGCATTTTTAGGGCTGAAGTTAGCAAGTTCAGCCTCTAACTCAGCCTTAGTTGGCAAACGAAATCCCGATGGGCAGGCGGTCAGAGCTTGCGACCAGATATAGTAACCACTGTCACCACCCGTTAAATTGTTTGCCATCCACACTTTCCCAGTTCCAGAACTTGTCCGTGTTGGTATAACGTACACTGGTGATTTTGAACTTGAAGCCGAACTGGATGCACCTGTTCCAACTGAATTAGTAGCTTTTACAGTAAAACTATAAGCTGTTCCATTTGTCAGACCTGTGAAAACAAGAGAGCCGTCACCAGCACTATACACGTCCTTTTTTGCCCCATTTGAACAAGCCACTGTATATTTTGTAATTGCTGAACCACCGTTATAAGGTGCCGTATAAGCAACATCTAATTGATTGCTTTGAGTTCCACTTGTAACACTAGGTGCAGATGGCGCACTTGGTACAGTAGCAGGCGTTACAGAAGCCGAAAGTGAACTGGCAGCACCCGTTCCCAAAGCATTTGTAGCCTTAACGCTAAACCTGTAAGGCGTACCATTAGTCAAGCCTGATACGCTTATTGTACCATTGCCAGCCGTATTCAAAATACCTGTTTTACCGCCTGGAGATGAAGTAGCTGTATACTTGGTAATCGATGAACCTCCATTATATGGAGCCGTATAAGCAACTGTAGCCGATCCATTGCCTCGTATTGCCACACCTACTGTTGGTGCACTTGGCACAGTGGCAGGCGTAACAGAATTACTCGCTGAACTTGAAGAACCTGTACCGACAGCATTAGTCGCTTTTACTGTAAAGGTATAAGCTGTTCCATTACTCAAGCCAGAGACTGTTATTGTACCATTGCCAGATGTACTTAGCGTTCCTGTTTTACCACCTGGCGACGAAGTAGCCGTGTATTGCGTGATTGCTGATCCACCATTATTGGGTGCTGTATAAGCAACTGTAGCCGATCCATTGCCTCGTATTGCAACACCTACTGTTGGTGCACTTGGTACAGTGGCAGGCGTAACAGAATTAGAAGCAGAACTTGAAGAACCTGTACCGACAGCATTAGTCGCTTTCACTGTAAACGTATAAGCCGTACCATTGGTCAATCCAGAGACTGTTATTGTACCATTGCCAGCCGTATTCAAAATACCGGTTTTACCGCCTGGAGATGAAGTAGCTGTGTATTGCGTGATTGCTGATCCACCATTATTTGGTGCTGTATAAGCAACTGTAGCCGATCCATTGCCTCGTATTGCAACACCTACTGTTGGTGCACTTGGTACAGTGGCAGGCGTAACAGAATTAGAAGCAGAACTTGAAGAACCTGTACCAAGAGCATTCGTAGCTTTTACACTAAAGCTATAAGCTATTCCATTTGTAAGCCCTGCAATAGTAATTATTCCATTGCCAGCCGTATTCAAAATCCCAGTTTTACCACCTGGCGACGAAGTCGCTGTGTATTGCGTGATTGCTGATCCACCATTATTTGGTGCTGTATAAGCAACTGTAGCCAATCCATTGCCTCGTATTGCAACACCTACTGTTGGTGCACTTGGCACAGTGGCAGGCGTAACAGAATTAGAAGCAGAACTGGCTGCACCTGTACCTACTGCATTCGTAGCTTTTACACTAAAGCTATAAGCTGTTCCATTACTCAAGCCAGAGACTGTTATTGTACCAGATCCAGATGTACTTAGCGTTCCTGTTTTACCACCTGGCGACGAAGTAGCCGTGTATTGCGTGATTGCTGATCCACCATTATTGGGTGCTGTATAAGCAACTGTAGCCGATCCATTGCCTCGTATTGCCACACCTACTGTTGGTGCACTTGGCACAGTGGCAGGCGTAACAGAATTAGAAGCAGAACTGGCTGCACCTGTACCTAC
>JADGEX010000003.1:4243-8009 GCA_016744135.1 Pseudodesulfovibrio sp.
GTGTATTGCGTGATTGCTGATCCACCATTATTTGGTGCTGTATAAGCAACTGTAGCCAATCCATTGCCTCGTATTGCCACACCTACGCTTGGTGCACTTGGCACAGTGGCAGGCGTAACAGAATTAGAAGTAGAACTGGCTGCACCTGTACCAAGAGCATTCGTAGCTTTTACACTAAAGCTATAAGCTGTTCCATTGGTCAAACCAGAAACCTGAATTGTACCCGATCCCGCTGTATTCAGGTAGCCCGTTTTTCCGCCTGGTGTTGCAGTCGCTGTATATCTCGTAATGGCATAACCATTGTTTAACGCAGCGCTATAAGCAACCCTAGCATAACCATTTCCTCGACTTGCCGCACCAATACCAGGTGCGCTTGGAACTGTACCAGGGGTTACAGAATTAGATGCTAAACTTGCTGCACTCATACCAGCTGCATTGCTCGCTTTAACCGTAAAGGTATAAGCTGTACCATTAGTCAAGCCAGATACGGTTATGCTACCGTCACCAGCTTGATTTACTGTTCCGGTAAATCCGCCTGGTAATGAAGTTGCGGTATAAGACGTAATAACTGCACCACCATTATTTGCCGGAGCGGTATAAGCTACTGTAATCTGTCCATTTCCTACTGTTACCACACCTATGCTTGGTGCATCTGGAGCAGCATTGTATATATCTTTTTCTCGTAAACAACGCAAAGGCATACCATTAATCTTCGACGTTTTGTCCTTATGAGCGGTGGTTGCAGTGATATCGTATGTTTGCCCTGCAGTAGCGTTGATAGCGTCGGAGCTCCAATAAAAAGCTACCTGCCCGCTTCTAGAAGCTGCCTGTGTTTCAGAATTAAGGTAGCCGCACGCGCTTAAACGTAAGGGAGACTGATAAGTATCCTCTCGATTATCCCACCCACCAACATCATTAACACGAGTCCACTCTAGAATGCTAGGCAATCGCCAACCATCACCCAATAGTAAAAAACAAGGATCATTTTCAATCGACCAAAAAACAGCATCACTTACAGTCGCATTCCAAGTCGGCGTCAAAGAAGTCGTGTATTGGTAAGCCTCTTTCTTGTTAAATTGCCAATACCATCCCCTTGAGGCTTCGCTAGCATCAGTAGCACTGCTTGCCTGCTGACTAGCACCCAAATTTTGAGCTAACCAACAATGCCCTTCGTACTCTACCACAACATAAGTTTTGATAGCTGTTACTGGTGAAATACTTCCTGCTTTGTGGTGTACGGTTAAACTTTCCGGGCAATAAACTGAACTGCAATTCACTTGACCCACAATACCGCTCGTGCCACAAAACATGACGAAACAAAAAATAAATATATATTTCATATTCTTTAAAACTATTGGATTGCTTAAGTCTTTACTAAAGCTATTGTCCCTATTTCTACTGTTTTTTTTAAGTCTTATCTTTAAATCTGCGTCGAAAATATCCCTTTCAACAAAAGATTTCTCATCAAATTCATAATTCGTAATTCATAATTAGGTTTAGATCCTTCGTCGCTTCGCTTCCCTCAGGATGACGTGCGTCGAAAATGTCACTTCTCGTAATTCTTAATTCATAATTACTTAGCTATTTTTTACCCAAACAAGAAGCCCTATGCCCCTACTGGCTTTGGCTTCCCTTTTTCTTGTGCTTTTAATACCATAATAAGCCTAAACTAATGCTAGTATGTAAGTGAAAGTGACCAGCCTTCAAAAAGCTCTGGCTTTGATTATTCAATCTTTTATACACCGGACACGAAATTTTGCTTCGGCAAAGTTCCACTGCACGTACATTCCACTATCAACACTATTACGTTGCCAAGCCCAAGGGCCTGAACTTGAAGTGCTTGATGACCAGTACCGCAAGCCGCTTGACTCATAACTGCTATAACGTGTATAGTAGCCGTATGACAATCCTAACCAAGATTGTACTGACGAATATCCGCTGGGAGAGCTAACTGCTCGCATTTCTGCACTAGACGGCAAATGGAATCCAGTCGGACATGCCCATCGTGCCTGTGATGCTGTGTAATATCCGTTCACATCATATTTCATCCAGCGAATGCCGTTTCTATCAGTCAATATTGGTTGTACATATATAGGCTTTACAGCAATTGAAGCCGGACTAGGCGCGCCAGTACCAACTACATTTGTAGCTGTTACTGTAAAGGTATAAGCTGTGCTATTGCTTAGCCCCGTAAAGACTACAGAGCCGCTACCAGAACCAGTCACAACCTTCGTTGCCCCATTTGAACAACGCACTGTATATTTTGTAATTGCTGATCCACCGTTATTTGTAGCTGTAAAAACAACATCTAATTGATTGCTTTGAGTTCCACTTGTAACACTAGGTGCAGATGGTGCACTTGGTACAGTGGCAGGCGTTACATAATTAGAAGCTGAACTCGCTGCACCCTGTCCCAAACCATTTGTAGCCTTAACGGTAAATCGGTAAGCCGTACCATTGGTCAGACCAGAAATCTGGATTGTACCCGATCCCGCTGTATTCAGATAGCCCGTTTTTCCGCCTGGTGATGCAGTGGCTGTATATCTCGTAATGGCATAACCATTGTTTGACGCAGCACTATAAGCAACCCTAGCATAGCCATTTCCTCGGCTTGCCGCACCAATACCGGGTGCGCTTGGTACTGTACCAGGGGTTACATAATTACTCGCTGAACTGGCTGCACCCTGTCCCAAACCATTTGTAGCCTTAACGGTAAATCGGTAAGCCGTACCATTGGTCAAACCAGAAATCTGGATTGTACCCGATCCTGCTGTATTTAGATAGCCTGTTTTACCGCCTGGTGATGCAGTGGCTGTATATCTCGTAATGGCATAACCATTGTTTGACGCAGCGCTATAAGCAACCCTAGCATAACCATTTCCTAGGCTTGCCACACCAATACCGGGTGCGCTTGGAACTGTACCAGGGGTTACAGAATTACTCGCTGAACTTGCCGAACCAGTACCAACAGCATTAGTCGCTTTCACTGTAAACGTATAAGTCGTACCATTGGTCAATCCAGAGACTGTTATTGTACCAGATCCAGATGTACTTAGCGTTCCTGTTTTTCCACCTGGCGAAGAAATCGCTGTGTATTGCGTGATTGCTGATCCACCATTATTTGGTGCTGTATAAGCAACTGTAGCAGATCCATTGCCTCGTGTTGCAACACCTACTGTTGGTGCACTTGGCACAGTAGCAGGCGTTACAGAATTAGAAGCCGAACTGGCAGCACCCGTTCCAAGAGCATTCGTAGCCTTAACGCTAAACCTGTAAGACGTACCGTTGGTCAAACCAGAAATCTGGATTGTACCCGATCCTGCTGTATTTAGATAGCCTGTTTTACCACCTGGTGATGCAGTCGCTGTATATCTCGTAATGGCATAACCATTGTTTGACGCAGCACTATAAGCAACCCTAGCATAGCCATTTCCTCGGCTTGCCAAACCAATACCGGGTGCGCTTGGTACTGTACCTGGTATTACAGAATTACTGGCTGAACTTGCCGAACCAGTACCAACAGCATTAGTCGCTTTTACACTAAAGCTATAAGCCGTACCATTGGTCAATCCAGAGACTGTTATTGTACCCGATCCAGATGTACTTAGCGTTCCTGTTTTTCCACCTGGCGAAGAAGTCGCTGTGTATTGCGTGATTGCTAATCCACCATTATTTGCTGGTGCCGTATAAGCTACTGTAGCAGATCCATTGCCTCGTGTTGCAACACCTACTGTTGGTGCACTTGGCACAGTAGCAGGGATTACTG
>JADGEX010000040.1 GCA_016744135.1 Pseudodesulfovibrio sp.
TCTCTCAATCGTACCATACTGGAATTGAAATTTTGATAGGGTATTAAACCCAAATCCTGATTTATTCTCTCAATCGTACCATACTGGAATTGAAATCAAAAAACAGATTCTAAATATTGTTCCGATAATCGACTCTCAATCGTACCATACTGGAATTGAAATTCGACATACTCTTCTTTCAAGAAATCCTGCAAAGTCCTCTCAATCGTACCATACTGGAATTGAAATAGTTGATTCTAGATAAGTACTTAAAACCATTCGACCTCTCAATCGTACCATACTGGAATTGAAATCAACAGAGCCAAAGCGGTTTTATCAGATTTAGCCAACTCTCAATCGTACCATACTGGAATTGAAATGGTTTCCTAATTGTTTTATGTCTGTGAATTCTTCATCTCTCAATCGTACCATACTGGAATTGAAATAGGTAAATACTACGAGGGTTATTGTGCTTTTCGTATCCTCTCAATCGTACCATACTGGAATTGAAATTAAAAACGATTCCAAGCATCTGCACTTTTGTTTTGCTCTCAATCGTACCATACTGGAATTGAAATTTGAGAAAGAACTCATTATCTCTAATTCATCAGACTCTCAATCGTACCATACTGGAATTGAAATTACAATTGCAGATGCGATTTTATAAAATACAGCCTCCTCTCAATCGTACCATACTGGAATTGAAATAGGTTATTTCTCCAACCCGCCATTGAACTGTCAAGCTCTCAATCGTACCATACTGGAATTGAAATCGGCAATGCCGTCGTTAAATTGTAGTGTTACTGGGTCTCTCAATCGTACCATACTGGAATTGAAATCTGCTAAGACTACTGATTGTGCTGTACTAGCCGCTCTCTCAATCGTACCATACTGGAATTGAAATGTAAGGATGATGAAGAAAATATAAACGACAACTTGCTCTCAATCGTACCATACTGGAATTGAAATCTGAATCAACCTATAGCTACTGTCGATACTGAATTGGCTCTCAATCGTACCATACTGGAATTGAAATTAGTATCATCATTATCTTCCTCTTTGTTCTCGTTCCTCTCAATCGTACCATACTGGAATTGAAATAAATTAAATCACAATGGGAATACGAAAAATAATTTGCTCTCAATCGTACCATACTGGAATTGAAATGGTGCTATAACTGGTGAAATTGAAACTAAGCCGTTACTCTCAATCGTACCATACTGGAATTGAAATCATGTAGGTGCACCAAACATGATCTTCATTACTGACTCTCAATCGTACCATACTGGAATTGAAATGTCTCAGTAGTTACAACCTGAACGTTAGGAAATAGCTCTCAATCGTACCATACTGGAATTGAAATTTAATACCTGTACTCTTATAAGTAACTAACACCTCCTCTCAATCGTACCATACTGGAATTGAAATGGATTATACACTACAGTTTGATTCATCTGTAAAGCCTCTCAATCGTACCATACTGGAATTGAAATTCACTAATCTTAGCCCGAAAGTCTTTCACCTCATCCTCTCAATCGTACCATACTGGAATTGAAATTGTGTTGGGTGAGGTGCATACGGATCAAGCAGGATTTTTGGGGAGTAAGATAATGTTGTTATTTTTGCATAAATTAAAAATGTCCTCATGAGTTCTAATCACCATTTCGAAGATATCGTTCGTTTTATCCTCCCTGCAGATTTACTTGATTATTTTGAAATTACGTCAGCAAACACTGACTCGAATAGACTAAATGTCTATTTAGTAGAAAGAAATATTATTCCTGAGCAGTATTCAAAGGATCAGTTGCTATCAAAAGGTTTTTATCCAGAATCCTCCATCCAAGATTTCCCTATAAGAGACAAGGCTTTATTTCTTCATGTAAAGAGAAGGAGGTGGACTGTCAAAGGGACTAAAAAAATAGTAAGTCGTAACTGGACTTTAACAGCTCAAGGAACCCGATTCACGAATGAATTCGGGGCTTTTTTAAAAGAATTTAATCGATACTCTGCCGATTAACACCAAAAGTCTAGGTCATTTCTATAAAGTTGATGGTAAACAACTCCAACAACAGTACCGTGATCATTTAAGTAGGTATGACAAATGGAATCAAAAAGAGCATGCTGAAGATTGGCTTCTTTTTCCTGAGAATATAGGTGCTTTTTTGAGTATCGATGAAACAGCCTTGTCAAATGGTGATTTGTATACCATTGTAACCAACAAGTCAGCTAAGGGACGAAAAGGCTGCTTATTGGCAATGGTGAAAGGAACTAAGGCCAGTGAGGTTATAGATGTTCTTAAGAAAATACCATATGAGGATAGATGTTTGGTTGAAGAGGTTAGTTTAGATATGGCTGGTTCGATGAATAAAATTGTTACACAGAGCTTTCCTAAAGCAAGCAGAGTTATTGATCGTTTTCATGTACAAAAACTTTGCTACGATGCTGTACAGGATTTTAGAATTAAATATCGATGGAAAGCAATTGCCAAGGAAGCACAAGACATGCAACAGGCAAAAGAAAAAGGAGTAAAGTATAGTCCAGAAA
>JADGEX010000041.1 GCA_016744135.1 Pseudodesulfovibrio sp.
CAAAAGTCAGGATGAGTTGCGTACGATTCTAAGACGCGAACGGCGCGTAGAATTGGCATTCGAAGGCTTACGCTTGATGGACATTAGAAGATGGAAAATTGCAGAAGATGTGATGCCTGGTATACCTGAAGGATTGACTTATACAGATCCTGACTCAGGAGAACAAGTAACACTTTCATGGGGAACACGTGTATTTGATCCTAACAAGCACTATGTGTGGCCTATCCCACAGACAGAAATTGACATCACCCACATTCAGCAAAACCCTGGATGGTAAATAATTCACAACTTTAGTTTAACCGCAAAGGCACAATCCCAATTTTCAGGACGAGAACACAGTATAAAACTTAGTGCTCTTTGCGGTTAAATTTTCTTTTTCCACTGCGACTATTCTTAAAAGTCGAACAGTGAAACACATTTTTCACTTAAAGCTTTATCCTTTAGTACTTAGGCTACTCCCGAAAGTTCAGGACAGTGCACGCCTTTTTACTTTTCACTTGACAACCAATGAAACAAAGCCTACTACTAATAATCTTAATATACCTCTTTCATAATGCCATTGCGCAGGAAAAGGTATTTCCGGGAGCCAATGAACAAAGCCCTTCCCGAGCCCAGTATTTTTCATGGATTAACAACACGAACGAAGGAACTACTGAAGAACAAACCCTAATCAATCTTGATTTTTTCCAGTGGCTTAATCAGGAGTACGGAATGATTCTTGACATCTACGCCTTCGATGCAGGTGCGATTGATGGAAAAAGATTCTATGGCAATATCCATTCCGAACGTTTTAAAAAACAATTCCCAAATGGTTTCGATCCCCTTTACGAAAAAGCAAAAGCCATCAATACGCGTTTGGGAGTATGGGGTGGTCCCGATGGTTTTGGAGATACCGAACAAGAAAAACAAGCTCGAATTGATCAGATGGTAAGTCTTTGTAAAGACTATGAGTTTGCCCTATTCAAACTTGATGCTGTATGTGGCCCTTTACGACCTGAAAAAGAAGATGCCTTTATCGAAATGATGAAAGCTTGTCGTCAGTACAGTCCCGATCTTATTTTACTAAACCATCGCCTTGGATTAAAGAAAAGCAAACCCTATGCAACCACCTTTCTTTGGGGTGGTCAGGAAACCTATATCGATGTATTTACCACCAACAACACAACAGCTCCTCACCACCGTGCCGGTGCTCTTGACAGAGGGTTAGTTCCTGGATTAAAAAGATTAACAGAAGATCATGGCGTTTGTATCTCATCCTGTATAGACTATTGGGATGATGATTTGATTATGCAAGCATTCAACCGCAGCATGATATTAGCTCCTGAGATTTATGGTAACCCCTGGTTACTCAAGGATGATGAATTTGCCAAACTAGCTAGAATCTACAATATCCATAGAAAATATGGTAAGATACTGGTTAATGGGAAAGTACTTCCAGAAGCTAAATATGGCAAGTCAGCCGTTTCGCGTGGAGATGAGAAAACTCGTTTAATCACTCTATCGAACCTAGCATGGGAACCCATTACCTACACCATTAAACTGGACGAAGAAATAGGTTTAACTACCGACAAAGATATTGAACTTAGACAATTTCATCCTACAGAAAACATTTTGGGAAAATTTAAAGGTGGTAGTGAAGTTGAAGTTCGTGTAGAACCCTTTCGTTCTTGTCTGCTTATGGCCAGCTCGCAAGCATATGACGAGCCTGGTTTATCCGGAACAGACTATCAGTTGGTTCGAAATGTTCCCGATAAATCAGTATTGATTAAAGTTTTGGGTATGCCTGGGAGTAATTCGAAAATTCAACTTACAAATGCAGCCGAATACAAAACAGCAACACTTAATGGAAAATCTATACAATCCTTAATAAAAGGAAAATCCGTAAAAGTAAATTTTGAAGGAGAGAAACTTAAAGAAGTTCCTCATCGCAAATTAGCTGATCTTAAAGAAGTAAACATTCCCGAAGATTGTGAGGCCTTGTACGAAGCAACTTGCTTTGCGGCTGACAACAATGCACTTGAGGTAAGATCACTTAAACGATCAGGTGCCACCAGTATTCCACAGGTACAGAAAGCCAGAGATGCCTTTTTCAATCAATCGGTTTTTGTAGAACGAGGCATATGGGACAAAAATCTCTTTGATGGGGATATGGAAACAGGTTACTGGCCCAGCAGAAAATACAATATCGATCAGAGAATTAAGGGAGGATGCTTCCGTCTTGATCTTGGTGGTATCACTGATTTGGATCAAATCATTATTAAAGTGCCAGACGAATTTTCACTTCAACCTCTCCTGCTTGATGAAGGCAACTACGCCGAAGTGTCATCAGATCTGAAAAACTGGAAAACCATTACCTATTACGCTGGTGAAGAAATGGTGATCGAGATAAATGAACCTATCCGTTACCTGAGACTTTGGTCGCAGCCGGGAAGAATTGTTGAGATTCAAGCCCTGAAAAATGGAAAGATGATAGACCGTAGTAATTGGACAGCCTCCAACC
>JADGEX010000042.1 GCA_016744135.1 Pseudodesulfovibrio sp.
AAGACTGCATAGCGTGTATGCTCTGCGAACTCCGATGCCCTGATTTAGCAATTCAAATCCTAAAGCAGCAGGAAGGGGAAAATGACTCACAAAAATAACATCAGGTTTGTCCAGGGAAATGAAGCCTGTGTTGAGGGGGCGCTTTATGCCGGCCTCAATTTTTTCGCAGGTTACCCCATTACCCCATCCACTGAAATCATGGAGCAGCTTTCAGCAAGACTTCCCCAGCAGGGCGGGAAATTCATCCAGATGGAAGATGAAATCGCCTCAATGGGTGCTATCATCGGTGCTTCTCTTACCGGAAACAAAGTCATGACCGCCACCTCGGGGCCCGGATTTTCCCTGAAGCAGGAAGCCCTGGGCTATGCCTGCATGGCAGAGATCCCCTGTGTCATTGCCAATGTTCAAAGGGGGGGACCCTCCACGGGAAACCCTACCCATGTGAGCCAGGGAGACGTAAACCAGGTCAGATGGGGAACCCATGGGGACCATGCCATCATTGCGCTCACCGCATCCAATCATCAGGATGTGTTTAAAATAACAGTTGAGGCCTTTAATCTGGCGGAAACCTACAGGACCCCGGTTGTTCTTCTTCTGGATGAAGCCATCGGCCACATGCGCGAAAAGCTAGTCCTTCCTGAGCCGGGGGCGCTTCCCGTGGTGGATCGGTTAAGAACCGCGGTTGGTAAAGACGTGGATTACCATCCCTATCTTCCCCGGGAGGATGGCCGGCTGCCCATGTCTGATTTTGGAGCGGAGCATAGGTATAATGTGACCGGTCTTTTCCATGACATGTGGGGGTTTCCCAGCAACGACCCAAAGATTGTCAACGGCCTGCTGCACCATTTGGTGGATAAAATAGAAAACTCTGTCAATGATATTGCCATGTACAAAGAATATTGGCTGGAGGATGCACAATATGTACTGGTTTCCTATGGATCCTCCGCCCGCTCTGCCATTCACCTTGCCAAAAACAGACGGGCAAGGGGGGTAAAAATAGGGGTTCTTGAACTCCAGACGCTCTGGCCGTTCCCCACGGATATTGTCCGGGAGAAATGTGCCAATGCCAAGGCCGTCATCGTGGTTGAAATGAATATGGGCCAGGTGGTCACCCAGGTGAAAAACGCCGTGGACAATCCTGCCAATGTATTCCTGGCAAATAGGATTGACGGGGAATTGATATCCCCCACGGATATCAAAACGGTCTTAAGAATGATTCAAGGCAAGGGGGTATAAAATGAACGATACACCATTTGATTTTAAAGACTATGTAAGAGCGCGGTTCTTCCCCCATATGTGGTGTCCGGGCTGCGGTCATGGAATTGTCCTGGGCTCTTTGCTTCGGGCCATCCACGAACTGGGACTTTCCAAAAATGAAATTGTCATGACCTCAGGCATCGGGTGTTCCTCCAGAATATCCGGGTATGTTGATTTTCATTCCCTGCATACCATCCACGGCAGGGCACTCACCTTTGCCACCGGCGTCAAGCTGTCCCGGCCCCACCTCAAAGCAATTGTACCCATGGGAGACGGAGATGCCCTGGCCATCGGCGGGAACCATTTTATCCATGCGGCCCGGCGGAACATTGACATCACGGCCATTGTCATGAACAATAGGATCTACGGCATGACCGGCGGCCAGTTTTCGCCTCTTTCAGGCCTCGGTAAAAAAGCGACCACAGCCCCCTATACCACCATTGACAACAATTTTGACATTGTTGAACTTGCCAAAAGTGCCGGTGCCTCTTTTGTGGCCCGATCCACGGTATTCCATGCCACGGAAGCCAAGAACATTCTCAAAAAAGCCATCCTGCACAAGGGATTTTCCGTTGTTGAAATTTTGACCCAATGTCCCACTCATTACGGCAGAAAAAACAAGGAAGGGGATGCGGTTCAGATGATGGAAGGGTATAAAACCAATACGACCAAAATCGGGTCCAAAAAACTGGAAAAAAATCCCAATTTGATCCAGCGGGGTATCTTTGTTGAGGACACGGACAGGCCGGAATATTGTGAGGCATATGACGGCATCATCAAAACCGCAATGAAAGGAATCTCATAATGGAACGTTCAAGACTTGTTTTTTCAGGCTCAGGCGGACAGGGCGTGATTACAGCGGCCATTATTCTTGCCAAGGCTGCTGCTATTTTTGAAGGTAAAAATGCCGTCCAGTCACAAAGTTACGGGGCAGCCGCAAGGGGAGGCTCCACCCGGAGCGACATACTGATATCTGATACGGAAATTAATTTTCCCAAGGTGATCCAGCCCAATATTCTGGTCAGCCTGACCCAGGATAGTTATAACAAATTTTCCCCGATCCTACGGCCGGGGGGGCTTTTATTGGTAGATTCAAAATATGTGACCATTGAAAAAAAGGTGGCTGCACGACATATTTGCCTGCCCATGTATGAG
>JADGEX010000043.1 GCA_016744135.1 Pseudodesulfovibrio sp.
CTTTTTGCTCCTGAAGCTTTGCCAACTTTTGTCTTTTAAATTCTCTTGGTGTCATAACATATCCTTTAACGACTAAAAATCTTTTTAACGACCAAAAACATTATAAGACAGTAAATATTAAAACGACCTTAAATAAAAAAGGACATAAAAAGTAAATTTGGTCGTTTTAATAGACTTATTTGGTCGTTTTAATAGACTTATTTGGTCGTTAAAGTATTTTTTAGTTTCCCTATATTTAGGGCTTAAGAGTGGTTTTTCACAGACCTATAACTAATCTTATAATAGTTTTTTAATAATAAAGGGCAAAAAGGAAAGCAAATAAATTGCTTTTTTTAGTATTTATTCTAAGGAATAAAGCACGAATAAGAGCGAGTGGTTTAGGATAGAGTTTGAAACATATTTTTAGTAAAGGACAAAAAAGGGTATTAATCAACCGCTGCAGTTGAACAGTTGAAGCGAAGTAAGAGCAAAGCTCAATTAGAAGCACGAGATATAATTTTTTATAACTAAAAAAATCTCTTATACCTGCGGTGCAAAGATAGTATTTAAATAGTGTTTAAATGGCTTATAAATCATTTTAGAGGGTTTGGGAGTGTCATAGCACTAAAAAGGGATAAAATCCCTCTTAGGTGCTTTAGAGTTTCGATACTTCTTAAAATTTTCTTGTATCTCTAACACCCCCTTGATAAAACATGGTGGGGAAAAAGAATTTTGATACAAAAAAATAAGGGTATTTAATTATACCAAATAATCACGCAAAAGGCTATTAAAAGCATCTTGCATAGATATATCTTTTTTAATACAATCATCTTTGAAACGTTGCTTTAAGTCTTTTTCAAGATATATTTGTGTCATTGCATAATCTTCTTTTTTTCTAGACCTAAAACTATTTTGTCTTAATGCAATTTTTCTTAATTTAGAAGAACCCGTAACATGTTTTTTTATTCCAAGAAGATGATTATTAACAGCAAAATCTATAAACTCATCTTCATTGTCTGATAAAGAAAGTAATTTTTCAACCTTTGAATTTTCCCAAAGACCAAGACCACCCATATTAATATTATGAGAATCTTTTTTATAACCAAAACTATCAAGATAAAAAAGTATTTTTTTCTTTCTTTTAGTAATCATAACTATATTCCTTTTTTTTAATAGTGTTACATTGTAACTGTAAAGTACACAAACTTTTGTTAAGTTGACAAGGCGGTCGCTTCGCTCCCACATGCTATTCCGTTCCTCGCGGTACTCAAAGCACGAGGGAGAGAACGCCGCAAACTCTAAACTAAACTAAACTATTTTTATGATTCACAAATATAACAATTTAATTTATCTAAACAATTTTCTAAACTAACAAACAAATTTTCAGAAACTGAAGTAACACCAAATAGGAGTTCTTTTATTTCCTTAGGAACATCAGAAGAGGCAAAACTAGCTTCAGCATCAATAAACTTTAATAAACAAACCTTTGCTCTCATATCTAAAATCTCTTTTTCTAAAATCTCTAAATTTATGTTAATATTCATTACATTTTCCTTTTTAAGCGGGGGGAAATTAGAGGACTTTTATAGTCCTCGACTTTTAAACCTGGGACAGTCACATTTTTACTCCTAAATTAATTTTTTTTGATAAGTGTTTTTTGTAATTACATCAATAACAATACTAGTTGCTTTAGGTCTACCTTTTCCAAGATTATCAAAGTTAATTTCATAAATAAAAGAAAGCTTAGAACTACTATCAAGTTCCTCTTTAACTGGAGCAAGAATTTTTCTAGAAATATCATGTAAATTTTTATAAGCAGTTCCAAATAAATCATTTAAATCACTAAGAGTATAAACCTTTCTTTTAGCTACATTATCATCATAGCCAGATATCAAATTAAGAACAGGAAGCAAACGCAAAGAGTGTTTGTTTTTAAGACCCATAAGAGTACTAGTATCAAGAAAAGTATAGTTATTTTTAACATCAATAATAAGTTTAGAAATCTTACTAAAGAGTTTAATTTCAATATGTTTTTTACCCCACTTAAAATCAATATAAGGAAGTAAATTTATCATCAATTCTTCTTTTTCTTTTTCGTTAATAAAACTTATACTAGTTTCTTGCATAGACTTAAGATTATTTCTTATTTCTTTAACAGTTAAACCAGTGTACTTGAGCATTTGTCTTAAATCGATTTCAAGAGTATTTAGATCAACTTCAAAATCAACATCATTTTTTTCAAGTAAAGAAGCTAAATAAAAAACAGTTTTTAAAGCTCCAGCGGTATTTTTATGGATTGCAGATTGAATGAAAGTATTACTAATTTTTTGATGAGGCTTTGCTTTTTGCTCCTGAAGCTTTGCCAACTTTTGTCTTTTAAATTCTCTTGGTGTCATAACATATCCTTTAACGACTAAA
>JADGEX010000044.1 GCA_016744135.1 Pseudodesulfovibrio sp.
ACTTCCTTTTACAAGACACTTTTATGAGTATAAAAAACTTGATTCTTTTGAAGATATCATGAAAGATATAAAGAAACTAGAATCTAGCATAAGTGATGATTTAAAAGAGTTGTTAGCTTGATGCAGTATAGAAAAAGAAAACAAAAAGAGCTTAAACCTTCTGGGGTTGAATGGCTTGGGGATATTCCTAAAGAATGGATAAAAACAAATTTAAGAAATTTTTTAAAATCAAAAATTGTAGATGGACCACATGAAACACCAAATTATGTTAACAAAGGAATACCTTTTATTTCTGTTGATAGTTTAAATGAAAATGAAAATATTAATTTAAATAATGTTAAAAAATTTATATCTAATGAGCAATATAATATTTATAATAAAAAAACAAAATTAACAAAAAATGATTTATTATTTACCAAATCAGCAACTATTGGAAAAGTTGCGATCATGGATGATAGAAAATTTATGACATGGTCACCTATTGCTATTATTAAAAGTGATGATAAAAAAATACATTATAAAAATTTATTTTATATATTAAAATCAAATAGATATATTGATTATATTAAAAGCCTATCAAATTTAAATACTCAATTAAATATAGGTATGGGCATTTTAGAAAAATCTAAAATAGTTATTTCTAATAATATGAAAGAACAACAAAAAATAGCAAATTTTTTAGATGAAAAATCTAAAACTTTTGATGATGTTATCTCAAAAAAAGAGGAGCTTATCACTAAACTTGAAAATGCAAAACAGAGTTTGATAAGTGAAGTAGTCACAGGAAAACTAAAAGTTGTTAAAAAAGAAAACAAACTCCAAACTATAAAAAGAAAAAAAGAAGAGCTAAAACCAAGCAAGGTTGATTGGCTTGGAGATATCCCAAAAGAATGGCAAGTTAAAAAAACAAAATACTTATTTGAAATTAAAAAAAGAATTGCTGGTATATTGGGTTATGATGTTTTATCCATTACTCAAAAAGGTATAAAAATAAAAGACATTACTACTGGTGGTGGACAATTGTCTATGGACTATTCAAAATATCAAATAGTAAATGTAGGTGATTTTGCTATGAATCATATGGATTTACTTACTGGTTTTGTAGATATTTCTAAAACACAAGGTGTGACAAGTCCTGATTATCGTGTATTTACTTTAACTAATAATAGTGATTTAAACTATTACTTATATTTATTTCAAATGGGATATAGAAATAAAATATTTTTTGCTTTTGGTCAAGGTTCATCACAATTAGGTAGATGGAGATTACCAACAAAAGAGTTCAAAAAGTTTTATTTTCCAAATCCATCGAAAATTGAGCAAGAATTAATATCAAAATATTTAGATAAAAAATTAGTACATTTCGATAACACAATCGAAAACACAAAACAGAGCATAGAAAAACTAAAACAAGCAAAAGAATCACTTATAAGTGAAGCAGTGACGGGAAAAATAGAGATTTTATAAAAAGGAAAGAGTTTATGAGTCAGATTTTAGAAAAAGATATTGAAGAGCTGATAGAAAATTCACTTATACAAGATGGTTACAGACAAAGCAAAAGTGAAGATTTTGATAAGAACTACTCTTTAAACAAAAAAGAGCTTTTTAAGTTTTTAGAAGCTACTCAAAATGAGCTTTTGAGAGAATTCCAAAAGTCTCGACCTCAAAACTGGCAAGATAAACTCTTAGATACCATAAGCACAAGTATAAAAACAAAAGGACTTATAAAAGTACTAAGAGAAGGAGTAGAAGATTTTTCTCTCTCCTCAAATCTAAAACTTGTATATTTTAAACCAAACAATAACAAAAACGAAAAAACACTTAAAAATTACCAAGCAAATATTTTTTCTATTACAAGACAACTTTACTTTGAAGAAACAGCTAAAACTTCCATAGATATGGTTTTGTTTTTAAATGGACTTCCTATAGTTGTAATGGAGCTTAAAAACAGATATACAGGTCAAGATACAAAAAAAGCAGAAGAGCAATTCAAATTAGATAGAGATGTAAAAAGTAAACTAACAGACTTTAACCAAAGAGCATTGATATACTTTGCACTTGATAACGACGAAGTAAGCATGACAACCCATCTTAAAGGCAAAGATACTTTCTTTCTGCCTTTTAACAAAGGTTTCGAGGATGGTGCAGGAAACCCAATAGTAGATGGAAAACTAAAAACTCACTACCTATGGGAAGAGATACTTTTACAAGACTCTTTGCTTGACATCTTTAGAAACTTTTATTTTATTCAAGAAGATGAAAAAGTCCCAAGTAAAAAAACAGCTATATTTCCAAGGTTTCATCAACTTGACGTTGTAAAAAGTTTAGAAACTAAAGTAAAAGAAGAAAAAGTAGGACATAAGTACCTGATTCAACACAGTGCAGGAAG
>JADGEX010000045.1 GCA_016744135.1 Pseudodesulfovibrio sp.
ATTCCAGGCCTTAATAGTTTCAATATTTAATTCTAATGTTGTAGTAATGCCAGCACCTGTAGACCAATCTGTTTTATCATAGATAAGCAGGTTATTTTCAAACTTTAAAGGGGCGGTATAACCTTTTACGGGATTACCAACATAGTTTTTATTTTCCTCTACATCAAAAATGCATAGTTGCATATTTGGGCCTTCTGATTCTTTTGTGCTTACCCATTCCTGTATAGCTAAATATTTATCATTTACTGACCAGATAGGATTGGAGCTAAATAGACGATTAATTATTTTCTTATTATTAAGTACAAGTTCGTAGTAAGCAGGGCCAAAACGTATTTCACCAACATTTTTTAAAATGGCAGTGTATTTCTTATTCGAGCTTGTGAATGTTTCAGTTTCTATGATTTTTCACCTAACAGTTAAATATACAGTGCCGCAAAACTCCTGTTTTTAGGTAGATAGGCGGAAGCTTGGCTAACGGAGATATACAGTTCCGCATATCTCCGTTACAATTTAGTTACTTTAAGGATTATATAGTACTAAGTCATGGAGGACTTGTCATGTCACAAGGTAAATCAACCGCACATCAGATTTCTGTTGACCGCTTTTGGGATAACTATCTGTTTATATTAAAAAAGAATGCTATACCAAAGAGCTCGATACCTTGGTATCGCAAGCATGCTGAGGCCTATATAAAGGCTAACATAAACACCCCTCTTAGCAGCCAAACTGGGCATGATATAGATAACTATCTAAACACAAAAGGCAGACTGTCAGAACTAGAAGAATGGCAGTTTCGTCAGATTGCCGATGCTATACGGCTTTTATTCGCCGAGTTGATTCATCCTCAATGGTCAGAATCTTACGACTGGTTTCAGTGGCGAGCGTTTGCTCGCGAGCTTGAGTCAGATCACCCATCTCTAATGAGGGACGCAGACCCTGGCAGCCTTGTTGCACCGACGGGCAATCAGCATATTCTTCGTTTTAGAACGAATTATGCTGAAACGCATCTGGCTTTCGTGAAAACGATACGTGTACGTCAAATGGCGGTCAAAACAGAGAAAACGTATGAGCAGTGGATCGCTAGATTTCTACGCTATTGTAATTGGAAAGAAATAAACAGACTGGATCTGGAAAACATCAAAAATTTTCTTGAATATCTTGCTGTTTCACGCAAGGTTTCAGCTTCAACACAAAAGGTTGCGTTAAATTCATTAATTTTTCTGTTTAGAGAAGTACTTGGACGTAACGTTGAAAACATCTTATCTTTCACCCGTGCATCATCAAAACAACGTATACCAACAGTGCTTTCAGTGGATGAAATTAAGTGTTTACTAGGTGTTATGAATGGACGATCAAAATTGATGGCGTCATTAATGTATGGTACTGGAATGCGTGTTATGGAGTGCGCCAGATTAAGGGTGCAGAATATTGATTTTGATTATCAACAAATTACGGTTAGAGAGGCCAAGGGTAGTAAACAGCGGGTCGTACCATTACCAGAAAAGCTTATTCCACTACTCCACACCCACCTATCTGAAGTCAAAGCAATACATGATGATGACCTATCTGCAGGTTTTGGGGAAGTCTTATTACCTGTAGCTTTGGCTAGAAAATTGGGAGCTGCCGCAAAAAGTTTCTCATGGCAGTATGTATTCCCGGCGACCCGGTTAGCTTTTGATTATCGTACGGATAAAACACGCCGGCACCATATCCACGAAAGTGGTTTGCAAAAAGCCATCAAGAATGCCGCAACAAAGGCAAACTTAACAAAAAGGGTAACTAGTCACACACTGCGCCACTCTTTTGCTACACATTTACTGGAGTCAGGGAAGGATATTCGTCTAATTCAGGAATTGTTAGGCCATGCTGATATCAGCACAACCATGATATATACCCATGTGATTAATAAAGGCGGATTGGCAGTTAAAAGTCCATTTGATGCTTTATGATATGCTGATTTTTAAGCTATCCGATGTCCGCTTTGTCGGTTTTTTCACTACCGGTCAATATTCCGCCAATGTCGCTTTTGTGGTGACAACGGTCTTTTCCAATATAGTATTTTGTGCGAAATAGACTGCTTTATCAGGAAAGCAGACATTTTGAACGCTCTTATAACCAGCCGATAACTGAGTAGGCTAGTATTTATTGTGATGATTAGTATTGCACTTTAAATAGGGCAATTCAACTAAACGGTTATTGGTCTGGTTGATATAATTGTTAGAGCTTTTATGCCGACATAAAAAATGAAGCTAAACCTAAAACTATAAGAAAAACCCATAAACTTACAGTGATTTCTGCATTGTGTGGCTTTTCTGTATACCATAAATGGCTTATTAATTTAAAGGCATCATCAAAAAAAAGAAAAAAACCAACTATAGATGTAACAA
>JADGEX010000046.1 GCA_016744135.1 Pseudodesulfovibrio sp.
GTTGTATATTCGTCGCTGGTTAGAGGTGCCAGTGCAGTTAGTGTCAGGTGATTTATTAGCTAATAAAGGAAAAGGTACTCCTCAAGGAGGCGTTATAAGTCCGTTGTTAGCCAATCTTTATCTACATTATAGTATCGATAAATGGATGCAAGTACATTATTCTGGGATCAAATTAGTTCGTTATGCCGACGATATGATTATTCATTGTCATAGTGAGCAACAAGCCAATTTGATGTTGAGTGTTGTCAAGCAACGCTTTGCAAATTGTGGGTTAACGGTTCATCCTGATAAAACAAGAATTGTATACTGCAAGAAATCAGGTAGGTACCTTAAAGGGAAAGCTGTTCAGTTCGATTTTCTAGGTTTTAGTTTTAAACCGATGACAAAATGTCTCAAGAGGGGAGGTCATTTTCTACAATTTGATTGTACCATAAGTCGGAAATCGAAGCGTGAAATGATCTCTAATTTGCGAGATTTACAAATAGGAAGAAGAACTGGCACTAATCTTGACCAAATTGCGAGACTCTTTGCCTGTCAATTGCGTGGATGGATTAATTACTATGGCAAAATTAATCTCAAGGGATTAAGTCCTGTGTTTTACTACATCCATCAACGGTTAATGAGTTGGGCTACTCGACGCTATAAACGTTTTAAAGGAAGTCGCGTAAAAGCGGCCAACTTTTTACGACGCTTAGCTCGCTCGTATCCCAATCTCTTTTATCATTGGACTCTAGGTTATAGTTTTTTGTAAGTATCTGTTTAACAAGAGCCGTATGAATTGAGAGGTTCACGTACGGTTCTGTGAGAAGTCAGGGGTGAAACTCCCCTGGCTTACTCGACTATATGCTGGCTGTTTTCTTCCATTCAAATCAAATGTTTGAATTTTACTACAATGTTTCTTGGTCATGGCGATGGCGTGGGATGGGCTGGAAGGCTCTTTGGCAAAATTTGGTTTTAGCGTTGGCATTGTGTGTTTTGCCAATGTGCCTGACAGCGAAGGGATGGTTTGCGTTGGGTTCATGTTACTATTTTTTCTTTCTATTTTCCAATTTTTTCAGTCCTGCTTCTAACTCCTTTATCTCTTTTGCATCTTCAAAATCAATCATTTTTAGTCGATACTTTTTGTATTCCGCTTCAGCCAATTCTTTCGCCAATTTTCCCGAAATTGTTCCTGCGTGTTCCAAAATTTCCCTGTCGTTGAGAGTCATAAAATCGTGCAATTTCTTAAGCCAGTCACTCATATGCATTGGGTTTCGGTTTCGGGCTTGAAGCTCGGCAAACGAAAGATACTGGTCAACAATCAAGTTCAGGTCTTTTAACTCATCTTCGCTCAGGTAGTTTTTGGCAATGGAAACATCTGCTTTCCTGATTTTTCCATCTGGCGAATTCTTCCATGTTGTTAAACCCATATTCTGTTTTTCGGAATCGGCACGTTGCGAAATTATTTCCGATGCTGTGTGACCGTGTATTGCCCAATGCATTTTGTTTTGAACCGACTTGAAAAATAACTGGCTTTCTTCCGTTGACCCATCATAGTCAATTGCAGTAGTGTAAATATCTCTGACTTTTGCGTAGAAAATTTTCTCGGAACTACGAATATCTCTAATTCGCTCAAACAGTTCCTCAAAATACTGATTGGTATGTCCTGTTTCTTTTAGTTTTTCATCGTTAAGAACAAAACCTTTAATTATATATTCTTTTAATTGTTTCGTTGCCCAAATCCGAAATTGTGTGCCACGGTGCGACTTTACTCTGTAACCAACTGAAATAACTACATCAAGATTATAAGTAGCGATATTTCGCTGAACCTCACGTTTGCCCTCGGTTTGAACTGTCAAGTAATCCTTGACAGTTGAAATTTCGTCCAGTTCGCCTTCCTCGTAAACGTTTTTTATGTGCAGACTAATATTTTGCTTTGTTGTTTGAAAAAGCTCAACCATTTGAGCTTGCGAAAGCCAAACGGTTTCCTCTTCCAAACGAACATCAATTCTTGTTTGTCCGTCTTCGGTTTGGTATAGTAGTAGTTCTGAGTTTGTCATCTGTTTCATTTTAATCAGTAAAATACATAATGAAAATTTTTGCTATTTCCTTATGGTATTGTTTTAACAATTCTTCTTTTAAAATAACTTTCAAATATTTATTCTTAGAAATTGTTTTCAAAACTATTTCTGATTGATTTTCCAAAATCCAAAGCTTATCAAAAGAAGTATTAGAGTTAAAATTGTCAATATTTAGGATGAAATTCAAATATGGATTGTATTTGATAATTTTTTGAATAATTGGGTTTTGCAACAAATTTTCATCATTTATCACGAAAATCACTTCAATGAGATTATTCAAATTCTGGCGTAATGGTTCATTAATCCCAGTATAAGGA
>JADGEX010000047.1 GCA_016744135.1 Pseudodesulfovibrio sp.
GTCTAAGATGATGGATGTTAAATATTCCATAGCATCGACGTTTTACGACCTTGATTTTATTGTTAAATCCTTCGACAAATCCACTGTTGCTACGATTGTTGAAATAATTAGCAATATGTGATTGGAAAGTATTCAGGGTCTTCAAAAAGGCGTCATAACACTTCAAACCGCTTTGCATAACCTTGTTCTCCCATTTCTTAAAGGCGACTATGGCCTTCTGTTTTGTACAGGATTGATCAAAAACATCTGTCAATGCATTCCTGAGTTCATAGGCTTTCTTTAAATCCTGGCTATAGGAAAATGGGGCTTGATCATAACATCGGCCACGAGGTGCCCACCCGGAAAGTTTTTTAAAAAAATATAGATAAAATTTGCCCGGTCTGTGAATAGGTATTGTGACCAAACAAAAACCATTCACAGAAAGGATAAAGACACCGGGCATGACATCTACATACGCTGAATCTTCTCAAAATACAAAGCTCAAAACAAAATGGTCCAGGGATGATGTATCTACGAAAATTATAGATTTCAAGGAATGTAAGAAAGCACTCACCCAGCGTGAGTTTGCAAGGCAAAGCGGAGTTCCCCGTACGACTCTCCAAAACTGGCTCACTCGCATGGATAAAATTGATGCAGATCCGGTTCTGGTTTCTTTTTTTGAGAGCCCGGTTGGGGTAAATTTTTTACACACTTTAATTCTGGGCCTTCATTTTGAATTTACCAAGGTCGGTTGTGCCAGTATCCATAATATCAGCAATTTTTTACACTTAACCCGATTATCAAATTTTGTGGCAGCATCCTACGGCACCCATCAAAAAATTTCGAATCAGATGGACACCATGGTAGGCCAATTTGGTGATATGGAACAAGCGCGTCTTGCATTGCAGATGCCTGAGAAATTGATAACCCTTTGTGAAGACGAAACCTTTCATCCTCAAGTCTGCCTTGTTAGCATTGAGCCGAATTCCAACTATATTATCCTTGAAAAATATGCCAATGATCGCTCTGGAACCACCTGGAACAAGGCCGTGAATGGTGCTCTTGCACATCTTCGCGTCAAGGTTATCCAAGGCACCAGTGATGAAGGTAAGGGATTGATCCATCATGTGACCAAAGGCTTGAACGCTCATCATTCTCCTGATTTGTTTCATGTGATATATGAAATCAGCAGAGGAACCGGAGCCCCACTGTCTGCCAGAATACGCAAAGCTGAAAAAGACCATAAAAACGGTGAAAAAGCTGTTAATGATGCAATGAAACGCAAGAAAGAGTATGAAAATCTTGAAAAACGACCTGTGGGCAGACCTCTTGACTTCGATAAAAAAATGGCCAGCTGCCAGGACAAAGAGCAAGATGCAAAAAATTCTCTGGACCAGGCAAAGGAAAACCTGGAAACGGTCACAAATGCGAGAAAGCAAATCAGCAAGGCCTATCATCCCTACGATCTTCTCACCGGAACAAAGCAGGGTTCCGTCAATGCCGGTATTCAACTGAAAAAAAGTTTTGATCAAATCCGGGAGGCAACCAATCTTTTACCGGAACGGTGCAAAGATCGAATCGAGAAGGCCTGGCGTGTAACCGAAAAAATGATAGCCACCCTCGCATTTTATTTTTGCATGGTTGAATCTCTTGTTGACGATATGGATTTGCCTGAAGACAAGCGGGACCTGATGATCACTCGGTTGATCCCAGGTTTTTATCTTCAAAAGGTATCCCAGAAGGAAAAAGATCAGGAACAAAAAGAGATGATTCGGCAAAAATCCCAGGAATTGCTTTCGGTATTGCAGAATAGAAGCGGGCCTCTTTCTGAATCTGATCATAATGAAATCGACCGCATGGCAAGAATGGCCAGGCAATGTGCGGGGCTTTTTCAAAGATCAAGTTCATGTGTAGAAGGCCGTAATGCTCAACTATCTCTTCATCATCACGGTATGCATAGACTGAGTGGTCGAAAATTGAAAGCTTTGACGGTAATTCATAATTTTCATCTAAAAAGACCTGATGGAACGACGGCAGCAGAACGATTTTTTGAAAGCAAACCGATCAACATGTTCGAATGGCTTGTTGAAAAAATGCCTTTGCCTGCAAGGCCGAGAAGAAAAGTGAAACTGGTAAGTTAAGCCTCATGGCCGATCTTATGATCAAGCCCCGTTTTCCTAAACCCTCCATTATTCCCCCGCCTCTCTCTCCGGTCGCCCATACAAATGAATTTGCAAATCTCTGAAACAAAATTTTTTTAAAATCACTCCTGCCCCCTCTACTCTTGGTCATTCTCGCCTGATTTTAAGATGTTATCCAAAAGAAAACGCCAGACACAACCGTAGAC
>JADGEX010000048.1 GCA_016744135.1 Pseudodesulfovibrio sp.
TCTGCATCTTTAAATGTAACTTTTTAAAGTTTCAGACTCTATTTGTAGAGTTTGAAAATCTTAGAACTTTTTCTTTTGTAGATGCTGTAATTTAGTTTGGTACATAACGGCTGTCGTGAGCGATAGTTTACCCGCTGGGGTAAACTATTAGTCTCCTCGTTTTTGTTATGTAACTCATGTTGTTTACTTTTTAAACTTTCAACGGAAGTTAGTTGAGTTTGTGAGTTTTTAAGACTTTTTACTTTTAGTAAACTTCATAAGTTTTCACTTTGAATAGTTTAGCATCTGCATCTTTAAATGTAACTTTTTAAAGTTTCAGACTCTATTTGTAGAGTTTGAAAATCTTAGAACTTTTTCTTTTTTAGATGTTGTACTTTAGTTTGGTACATAACGTTTGAGTTGAGAAATAAATTAGCCGTAGGGTAATTTATTTCTCTCCAATGATTTGTTATATTTTAACCTTTAAGTTCAGCACTAATAAAGACACTTGACTTTGTATTAATGATTCTACTACCTGATTTAATAAGATGACCATCAATAGAATCAATTTTTAAAATATAAGTTGCTTCCTCTGAACCATTTTCTAAAATTTTAATGGCATATGTTTTTCCTATCTCAAACACAATATCCTCTCCTTTGTTGTTTTATATATTATAGCTATTAATAATAACTTCCATCTGGAGCCATGGTAGATGTATCTCCACTATTATATGTACCATCGGGTGCCATATTATAACTATCTCCTCCGACATACCCTCCATCAGGTGTCATTGTTGAAGTACTTCCACTATTGTAGCTACCGTCTGGAGCCATGTTATATGAATCTCCACCAACATATGAACCATCGGGAGTCATAGTATATGAATCACCTTCAACATATGTTCCATCTGGTGCCATTCCTGCAAAACTTTGTGTTGATATTAATATCAACATTCCAAAAATAATTTTTTTCACTTTTTACTCCAATAATTAATTTACCAATTTACTTTTATAAATAGGCATATTTAAACTTCCAGCTAAATTGGACTTTTAGATATAACGACTGTCGTGAGCGATAATTTTCCCGCTAGGGTAAATTATTGGTCTCCTCGTACTTGTTACCTTCCAACTATACAATACTAACAGGTATGTTTTTGTTTTTACAATATTCTTCAACTTCACTATCGTCAGTTAAATAACTATCACAAAACTCAATCAATTCTTTTTGTGATAAATCAATATATTTTTCATCTGCCGTTAATATTTTTTCTACATTAAAAATAAATTTTTCAAAATCAACATTAATTTTAGATAATTTATCTATTGTTTTAAAATCAAGTTCTTTATATTTTGATTGAAATAGAATTTTGCTTTCAAAAGGATTTGCATTTAATTCAATTATTCCAATACCAAATGATTGATTTAGTCTCTCCATTTCATCGATTAGGCTACGGCTAATTTCAAATGCTACTAAGTATCCATAGTTTGCCCAACTTGAATTTGAGACTGCCTGAAAATAGCATTTTTTAAGTTCATAATCTGTATTTATTTCTTTTTTAATCTCGTAAGAAGTAATTTTAAAAATATCTCTAGTGTTTAAAACTTTAACAAACTGTTGTGTAATTTTTGTTTGAAGTTTTAAAAAATCAATTCCTATCATGTCAGGATGTATCCATTTTTGATGATTATCATTACTATTTTTAGATTGTTCATGAAAAATAGTTTTTGCAAATATATTTTTACTATTTAAATATGTTGAAAATAACTTATGTAAATCTCTTTCTAAATAAGTATTTTTGTTTGTGATTTATTTGGACTTTCACTGATTTTTACATCAACATCTTGTTCATTTTTTGTTAAATAATATAAATATTTTCCCTTATCATTTTTTATTCTCTGAACTCTTATGTCACCTTTTTGAATAAACCCAGTTAATGTACCTGAAATTGTTAAATCTGGTGTTTTTGAATCTGAAAAATCATAATATTTATTTTTTTGAATGTGCTTTAAAATATCTTTGTAATGTGTTGGTTCTTCTATGTCCTCTAAACTTTTTAAGACAGCTTCTTTTATAGTCATTTTTTAATTTCTCACTTTTATCTTTAAATGTGTCTTTTTGTAAGGTAACGACTGTCGAGAGCGATAAGTTTCCGATAGGTAACTTATTCGTTCCTGGTATTTGTTATCACTTCTTAATATTAGTTATTTAAAGATTTAACCCACTCAAGATAGGTTTCTATATTTTTGAATCTTGGAGTGTCTCTATCAGCTCCTTTCGCCATATCC
>JADGEX010000049.1 GCA_016744135.1 Pseudodesulfovibrio sp.
CTTTAACACGCAACACTATCGGACGAGACAATGTACCGAAAGTCCCGGTAAAACTTAAATCAATAAAAGTTGCGTTACGAGCGACTACATCGGCATTCTCAAACCCGGGCGTGTCACCCACACCAAGAAAACTACCACCACTGGTTGTCATAGTCAGGCGACCGACATCAAAACCAGCATCGACCGAACCCGGCGTCAGGTGCACATCGGCTCCGTTAAGGTTCTGATTATTAAAAGTAATATTACCCACCGTCGCCAGACGCTCAATCGTAATGGTCCCCTGATTATTCAGTTCAATCACACCCGTTGTGTTTTGTGCATACAGCTGAGTCAACTGAGCTTCCAGCGCATTGCCATTACCAATTCCGCTGTTAGCTCTCAGTTCAGCCCTGTTAGCCAGTATGTTACTGGCGTCAGCATTGGCATCAGTAATCTGTCCGTTCAAGCTGGTAATCGCAACCGTACCGGCTGTCGCCACAAAAGCACCACTCTGCACATTGGCAGACGCCTGATAATTAATATTACCCGTTGCCGTACTGGTCACATTGCCAGCCATGTTAATACCCTGACTGGCGGTCAGATTAATATCGCCATTACTGGTCATATTGCCGTTCTGACTTACCTGACCTGCGGTCACATTCAGGTTACCTGATAAAGTTTCCAGTGAAGCCCCCAGTAATGCATTACCGGTCAGGTTCAGGTTCATTTCTCCCCCACTGGTAACTGCAGCCGTAGTCATCAGATTATTACCCGTAATATTCAACTCACCACCCGTGGTAATCGCTGTTGCCGTTGAACCCAGGGTTAAATTGCCGGTATCAACCAGAGTCACGTTATTGGCCGACCCCAGGTTCACCAGATTATAATCACTGGTTGCCGTGTCCAGCAGCACATCATTACCATTGGCATTCAATGTTGCTGTACCGCTAACCGTTACCACACCAGAATCAGTAATGCTGCCCAGACTACCTAAAGTCAGGTTTTGTGCGCTCACCGTGCCAAGGTCGGTCGCGACCGCATTATTCAGTGTCACATCACCGGCTGCTGTCAGGTTAACCGAACCCGATAACTGGTTCTGACTTGCCAGGTTAATGTTGCCACCTCCATTCACGACAAAAGCATTGCTACTGGTCAGGCTCGTACCTGCCTGCTGTGTCACTTCACCACTGGCAGTCAGGTCAAAAGTGCCCGAAGTCATTATGTTTTGCAGTTCAATGGCGTTGCTTTCAGCCAGATAAACATCACCGCTCATATTGGTTGCACTTAAACGGTTAACATCGGTATTCACTCTGGCCGTTGCACTACCGGCACTACTTACGCTATTAAGGGTCAGGCTGTCTGCCGTAATCAGTGCATTATTACTATTGCTATTACTATTGCTATTACTCAGTGCCGCCTGATTCACCGTCAGTCCACCAACCAGATTCAGATTACCGCTCAGCATCAGCGTATCACCGGCCTTACCAGCCACCACCAGATTACTTTTGTTCTCATAATTCAGTGGCGTTATGCCGTTAACCTCAACCAGACCAGTGCGCAGATTAATCTGGTCAACGCCTGCGGTACCGTTAATCGTCAGCGTATCGGCCTGAGCAGAATCCATAATGCTTTCAACTCCCCGATAATCCAGCATAAAGTTACTGCCCGAAGAATGGCTATAAGTCAGTCTGGAAACGCCGCCAATCTCAGCCTGGTAATTCACGTTGTAATCCACACGGCCGCCACCAGTAACACTGATAACATCATTATCAGCGCCACCAATATAGTTGGTATTCCCTGCGGCACCTGCCGCAGCAACATGCAACCTCAGTTCATTGTCACCAGCGCCTGCATTGATTTCACCGGTGACCGAACCGCCACTTTGAATATCAAACACATCCCCGGTTGAACCACCGACCAGCTGGTTAAAATTAATAAAGTTGATCGTTTGTGTGCCATCGGTAAAGATACCATCATTGGTGCCATCGGCCTGACCCGTGCCATCAAAATCAGAAATGGTCCAGGTATTACCACCAACCGGCGAAGTACCTGTGAGTTTACTGTTATAAAGACCACTACCATTATTGTTGCCAATCAGACCTTCAATACTGGTGATGCTGACCCCATTGGAAGTCGCAGCGCCATCAAGTGAGATATTCACATCGCCCAGGGTACTGGAATAATCCAGCGAGTCACTACCATCACCACCAT
>JADGEX010000004.1 GCA_016744135.1 Pseudodesulfovibrio sp.
AAGGTTTTAGGTATTTTTCTCTTGCCAAATCAACATTTCTACCAAAAGCATTTGATAGGTATTTTTTAAGAGAAAGTTTTAAGTCATGTATATTTTTTGTGCCATCTTGTATATCAATTAGAATATCAACATCACTACCATCTTTTTGTTCTTCTCGTGCAAACGAGCCAAACAAACCAATCCTAGTTATATGATAATTATCTAATAAAAATTTACGATTTTGTTTTAAAAAATCTAAAACCTCTTTTTTTGTATTCATGATTAACAACTATTCCTTATACATTACCTAATTAGCATTATTATATTATAACTATAATAAAAAATCAAACGATTACTCTAATGTCAAAAAGATTATAAATGTTAATTGTAATTGAATAATAAATTTTTAAGTGTTTTTATATTAGTTAAATAAATGGCGGACAGGGAGAGATTCCCAATTTTCTTCATAATTATCACTAAACCCCATTAATAGGGGACTAATTGACATTTTTTCTCCTTAAAAAAGTTGGACACTAGTTGGACATATTACATTTTTTAAGGTTAAAACATCTTTAATTTTTTATCTCATTCTATTTCTATGTTTATCTTTTTTAGGTATCAAAGGTTCTATCCCATGTACTTCTTTTTCCCTTTCCTCTTCTCTTATTTCTTTTTCAATATCAAAATTTTCTTGTCTTTCTTGATTTATTTTATCTTTCTTTTCTACTTCCTCATTTTCATCTTCTCCTATCTCTTCAAGCTCTATTTTTTGTGTTTCTTCTTTAAATAAACTATCATCTTTTTGTGTAATTGTAAAAGGTAATTCATCATATTTTTCTAATATAGTTTCTAAATTTTCATAACTTTTTTCAATTTCTTTGGATGTATTTTCAACTCTCTCTTTTAACTTATTAATAGTGTCATTTTTCTTTGTTTCTTTAAGTTCATCATTCCAATCTTTTTTTAATGGTTTGATGTTCTTAATTGTGCTTTCAGCACACAACTGGGAAAGAAATTGTTTTATTTTATTAGATAATTCTTGCCCTTTATTCTCTTCTTTATGAGTATCATTGTCAAATAAGGTTGTTATATTTCTTTGTGTATATCTAACAACTTGTTTTAAATCTTTCAATTGTTTTTCACTTGGACTTCCTCCTAAACTTATATACATTCCATCTTTTTTTGTTAGTTCATAATATAACATAGCATCCAGAGGACTTTCAAATAAAAAGATTTCATTACTGTCTCCAATATCTTTTCCCCAAAGTCCTTTTTTTCCTGTGTGTCCTTTGAAATTTGTATTTTTTCTTTCTATTCCACTTGTGTCAATTTTCATAAAATTTTCATCAATTTGATAACTTTTATGTATAAAACAAATATTATTTTTTTCATCTTGTTTTATAGTATCTTTAAAAATTTCTAATGTTGTTGGGTCTATTTTTCTATCTTGAGTTAGATACTTATTATCTAGTTTTATATCTCTATAATTGTTCCACTCTTGCTGTGCTGCATATATTTCTCCTGTGGCTTTTGACATTGTGTATCTCATATTATTTGTTGGGTTCTTGTGATATTTTTCTAAATCATTCAGTTGTTGCCAATAGACTTTTTTATCATTTACATATTCTTTATAAAAATCAATAATTGTTCCACCTGTTTCACTTTCAAAAGAATTAAAAACATAATGATCATTCTGTTTTTTTGTAATACTAATAGTGTCATTTTCATTTTTCATAACTACTTCATATTTTCCACTTTTTTTCTTATCAATTTCAAACCCAAAATTTGAGGCATATTCCACTAAATTTATATCTTTTTTAAAAGTTTCTGTTTTGTTTTCTTTCATAGTCCTAGCTCCTTTTTCAACTTGTCCAAATTCTGATTTAAACTCATCAATTCTTGATGATAAAAGTTTATTTGATTGTTCTTGTCTTCTAGTGTCTTGTTTAATTGTATCTCCAAGTTCTTTAATTCCTGTTGATTTTCCTCTGGTATTAGTGTTTTCAATTTTTCTATTATTTGTGTAGTATTCATTTAATTTATCCTTACTTTTTTTACTTGTATTATTACTAATTCTTTGTTTAGTACCTTCATTCATTTTTGTTATTTTTTCTAATCTTTTTGATAATTCTTTCTCTATTTTTTGTGTACTTAATTTATATTTTTTTGGTGTCATTTTTTGAAAAATATCTTTATCTTCTAATATATTAAGCTCATAATTTTCCTCATGATAATTAAAATCTTTTTTATAAACATCACTTTTTATTCTATATTTTTTATCTGTCTCTTTATCTTGAATAGTAATATAAGAAAAATTACTTATTGTGTCCTCTCCTTGTTTTACAAAAGTATACTTTCCTAAATTATTTACAAGATTTTTAACATCATTTATATTTTCAATTTCTCCACTTTTAATAGAATTCATTACAAGATTATTAACCAATTTTGTTAGTGCTTGGGCTCTTTGTTTTTGTTTCTGTATAGGTTTAACTTTTTGATTATGTTGCTCTCTCCAAGTGTTTATAATTTCTGATTTTGTTTTAATTGGTTCATTACTTTTTATTTTGTTTAAGTCTTGTTTTTGCCAACCATTTTTTAAATTAATATAGTCTCTTATTTCATTCATTCTATTTCTATCTTTTTTATCAATGTATGAGTCTAACCTTGTATCAGTTATTAGATTTTTATTTGGGATTATAATATGTATGTGATAATTATTTGTATCTTTATGTAAAACACTTAATATATTATATTCTTCTTTTTTATATGTACTATCCATATATAAATTTTTCCAATCTGAATAAGCTTTTTTGATTTTTTCATCACTTGGTTTTCCTTCAAAACTTAAAATAATTCTTTTTATAATTTTCTTTATAATCCATTTTTTGAACTAATTTTTTTGTTAAAGCTGCATTTCCATCAAGAACTTTTATAAGATTTCTATCAAATTCTTCTTCAAGTTCTCTCATGATATATTCAACTCCTCCACTACTTCCTCCAGAGGCAAGAACTTTCATATCTCAACCTTTTCATTTATATATTTTGTAATGTTTTCTAAAATCATTAAAACATATTTATCTATTTCTTTACCTTGATTTAGATGCCTTGCTATCTGATTTAAATTCACTCCAATAGAATTTAATTCTCTTAATGTATCTTTTTCATTTTGTGTCACTTGTTTTCTTTTGTCTTGTATTGTTTTAGTATTTGTTAAATGTCTGATGTATTGAGCCATAGTCATATTTAACTTTTTTGACTTATCTTGTATTTTTTGCCAATCTTGTATAAATACATTAACTTTGATTTGTTTATATTCATTCTTCATAATCTTTCACCATATTTCATTACATAAATTATTTTTTCTTCATATGTTTTTAATTGATTTAATTTAAAATCATTAAAGTCTTTAAAGTATGTTTTTTTGTATGTTTTACTATCTAAACAATAAACAACTAACTTATTACCAACAATATCAATTTCAACTCTCTCAATAGTTAAATTATTGATTTCTATATATTTAAGATCTTGCATTTCATTTCCTTTTTGTTTGTAAAAATTGGGAACCAATTTTGGGATTTTAAGGGTTCACCCTTAACCTGTGTTGTTGTCCCTTGGGACTAACAACTAACCTGGCTTACTTTTCATTCTTGATATTAATTATAGAAATAAATGTGAAAAAAACTTAATTTCATAATATTTTTTTAATTATTTTGATTTTGATAGTTAGGATATTCTAAAAATACATATAGTAAATCACTACTATATAAGCTTTTTAGGGTGTGTTTTAGATTTGTTAGGGTATTTGTATCATTTTCTTGTTTTAATGGTTTGTAGTATCATTAATTGATCTTATAGACTTGTTTTATATAACAAGATAAACAATTTCTTTCCCAGTTGCACAAAACTTGTTTTGTGATATGTATTAATATCTTTATTGTCTTAACTTTATATCTATTTTATTTAATTGATAATAATTATCATTTTAGAGGTTCAGGTAATTAATTATTAGTGTGTAAACACTCTAACAATAAATTAGTTTTAATTGGTATGTTTTTATTTTAAAAAATACCAAATAAAACATAATATATGTCAATTAATCTCTTTTTGTCTATTCACATATGTCATTTAATCCTCTTGCTCTATTCTTTTATTCTTTTGTCTTGTCCCAAACTACTACAAAATAGGCTTTTGGTTAAAAAAAAAGGTAAAAAAAAGGGAAAGAAAGGTAAAAAAAAAGGAAAATTAAGTAAAAAAATAAGTTTTTTCTTTTTTATTTCTATAATTAAATAAAAAGGATTTAAAATGAAAAAAATTGAAATTATAAAAGACAACAATTATCAAGTCAACAAACATAAAGATTTATTATTGTCTCAACATAAGTTATCAGAAAAAGCTCAAAAAATTATGAGTTGTCTAATCTGTATGGTAAAAAAAGATGATGAAGATTTTCAAGAATATAAATTTTTGTCAAAAGATTTTCAAGAATTAATTAATTCAAAAAGTGGAAGTTGCATGAGTGACATGATTAAAACTGCCAATGAACTTTTAGATAAAAAAATCAAAATAGATTTAGGAAGTGAAATTTTATTAACCCATATGGTTGTATCTGCAAAATATGAAAAATCAAAAGGTGCATATATTGTTTTTAAAATACACCCAGAGCTAAAACCATTTTTTTTAAATTTAAAAAATAATTATTTGAGTTATGATATTCAAAATATATTATCTTTAAAAAGTAATTATTCAATTAGATTGTATGAACTTTTAAAACACAAATTTAATCAAAGTGCTAAACATACAAAAAACCCTTTTATTACTTTTTCAATAGAAATAGATGAATTAAGAAATATGTTTCAAGTTCCAAGCTCATATAATTTACACAAAATAAAAACTCATATTTTAGAAAAATCTCTAAAAGAATTTTCAGATAAAACTGATATTTTTTTTAAATATACATTAACTAAAGAGTATAGTGGTAAATTTGATACAATAAATTTTTCTATTGGTAGAAATAAAATTTAATCTATCTATTTGAAATATTTTCCAAAATATGAAGTCATTTTAAATTTTAGTTCATTTTTTATTAACTCATATTTACTTTTATTTATTGCTTTTTCAATTATTGGAGAGTAAAATGGATTATTTATATTCTTGTTTTTTATTTTTTGTTCAAAATCTATAACAATTACATTTTTATAATATTCATTTTCATTTATATAATTTTTCATGTGATTTTCTAATACTTGCTTACTCTTCATTAATTCTTGTGTTAAATTAAAATCATAACCCAACATATAAGCATCTTGATTAAGAGCAATTACTTGGCTTTTATCATTCCATAAAGTAAAATCAATTAAGTATTTTATATTTTCTCCATAAGATACATTTTTATAAGGTAACCTTGCCATTGTAATTATTGTTTTATTTATGGATATTTCTTCTCTTTTTACATATGTTTTAACTATATACTCTCCTTCTGTTGTATATAACACAGTATTTAATTTTATATTTTTTGAATCTTTTAATAAGCTATTTATTTTAATTCTATTAAAACCTTGTTTATATTCAATAATTGGCTCATAGTTTTTTACATATGTCTCAAATGGTTTTATTAGAAGAGGATTATTTTCAAAGTTTTCTATTTCTATATAGTTATTATTGCCAACTTTCATATATATCTTAAAAATCACCATTGGTTTATCTTTTCTATTTTCTAAAATCAAATTGCTTATATATACATCATTAGAATACATTAATGTATATGTACTTCTTGCTTCTATTCCTTTTTTTAAATTAAATTGTCTTATAGTAAAGAAAAGAGCAATTATAGATGTAACAAGTGCTGTTATTGAAACAAAAAATGGCAATAAATCAACAATTGTTAATTTTAGAATAGCCATTATAGCTATTACAATTAAGGTATATAAAGTCTCTATTATTTCATTAATCATTATTATTATTTTCTAGTACATAAAAGTTATTTGATTTATACAATCTTCTAACTTTTCTATATTCATTTTACCTCGGTTATATACTGTGTGTGTTACATCTTTCTTAAATGAGTGACCTATTAGATATTTTTTTGTTTTTTCTTCTGCGTCTGTTTTTAGCTCTATTTCTTGTGAAAAGTTTTTTCTCAAACTATGAAAAGTTTTATAAGGGTTTTTAATAATTTTATGTAATCTATCATTAATTTTTTTTCCAACTTTGTTTAGATCTTTTAACCCTCCAAAAAACAAAAAACTCCCCGAATTATGTCTTTTTTGATAGTTTATAACCCTCATCAAATTTTGATGAATTGGGATTATTCTATTGTGTTTTTTACTACTTGTATCTTGTAAATCTACATTTATTAAATTGTCTTTTACATTCATTTTTTTAATACTTAAAACTTCTTCAATTCTCAAACCTGTGTATAGTCCAAATTTAAACATGTTTTTATATTCTTTCTCTAAATTACTATTAAAAATTAGTTCTAAATCTTCTTGTGAATATTCTATTTTTTTAATTTCTTGATCTTCTGGTAACAGCTTAATTTTTGCTAATGGATTTTCTTTTATAACTTCTATATATTCTAAAAAATTAAAAAAACTTTTAAAGTTAATCATGTGATTGTTTATTGTTTTATTATTTAATTTATCATATTTTTTTATCTTAATAATTTCCTCAAATTTTTTTGTATAATATTTTTTGCATGTTAAAAAGTTATTAGGTAATTGTTGAAATTTTTGTTGTATATCTTTAAATGTTTCAAAGTTCAAAATAGTGTTTTCATTTATAAAAAATTTCAAATATCCTGAATTCAACCAATAAGTGCAACAAATCTGGAGAAAGGTATAGAGGTTAATTGTAGTAAAATATAAACCTCAAACCCACCAAGATTTGGAGTACTTATGAAATACAGACAATTAACCCTAGAGAAACGATATCAAATTTCTGCTTTGAGGAAGCTAGGAAAGAATCAAAGTTATATAGCAAATGAGATAGGTGTGCATAAAGCAACAATATGTAGAGAACTTTCAAGAAATTCTTTAACAAAATACAGTGCAGAAGCTGCACATGTAACAGCAAGAATACGACATAAAAAGAAACCAAGAAAAATAAGATTAACTCAAACTATAAAAGTCTATATAGGTCAAAAACTAAAAGAACACTGGTCACCACAACAAATAAGTGGACGTTTACATGTAGATGAGAATCAACGTATTTCTCATGAGACTATATATCAGTATATCTATAAGAATTTAAGACAAGGTGGCACTTTATATAAAAACCTTAGACATCAAAATAAAAAATAC
>JADGEX010000050.1 GCA_016744135.1 Pseudodesulfovibrio sp.
TCCCTTGTGTGTGCTGTAAAATTCTAATCACTTAAATAATTCCCAACCAGTCAAGTGAGCTGACACGGTACAACGCCTGATTTTGAAGGCAAAGTACAAGCCCGTGTCAGCTCCTTTCAAACGTTCAAGTAAGCCGCTGCGCGGCAGTTAAGAAGTCCCTGTTAATCATATAGCTTCCACTCTGAAGAAGGACGTAATCGGCGTCCTCACAACAGAGCGAAAGGAAGCTAATATGAACAATAAGTTGAAAGAAAAAATGATAGCGGATATGCAGTTGTGTGACTATGCGGATCGCACACAAAAATCATACCTGCGTTCGGTTCAGCAACTCATCAATTTCTGGCATAAGCCAGCGGAGGAGATCTCCGAACAGCAGATGCGGGAATATTTCCTGTATTGTAAAAATGAGAACGAATGGAGTGCGTCGACCATGCGCATTGCTTATTCGGGCATTAAGTTTTTCTACACGGTCACGTTTCCCTTGGAATGGGAGAGCCTACGCCTGCTGAAGGTCAAACGACTCTCCGCGCCGCCGACGGTGCTGAGCATTGATGAGGTCCGCCTGATCCTGGACACGGCCCGCACTCCTCAGGCCCGTGCTTTTCTGGCCACCGTATATTCCTGCGGCCTGCGTCTTTCTGAGGCGCTGAACCTGGAGGTGGGCGATATTGATTCCGAGCGCATGAGTGTTCGCATCCGCGGGAAGGGATCGAAGCAGCGCGATGTGCCGTTGCCAAAATCCACCTATAATCTGCTGGTTGAATATTGGAAAACACATCGTAATAAAGTCCTGCTTTTTCCGGCGCTCGGCCGGAATGGAAAAAAGGGCAGGACGGCAACCGTGCCCATGGCGCGCACGTCGGTTCAGCAGATCATGCGCCGTATTCTCAAAGAGCTCCCGAAAATTAAAAAACATGCGACGCTTCATACGCTGCGTCATTCCTATGCCACCCATCTGATCGAGGCCGGCGTCAACCTGCGTATTGTTCAGCAGTATCTCGGGCATGCCTCGCTAGAAACCACCATGATTTATCTTCACGTCACCGATATGGGCAACAGCGATGCCGCCGCGCGCATCAACCGCTTGATGGGAGGACTCGACGATGCCTAATGCCATTCAGCAGATCTTTCAGACGTACGGCGCGGCCTACCTTGAGCGCTATGGTGAACGCATGCCGTCGAATCACCGGAAGGTGATCCGGGCTATTCAGAACTGCGGAACGGGTGCCTACGGCCAGCACTCATTTTCATGCGACGGCTGCGGCGAAAGTCATTATGCCGACAGCTCCTGCGGCAACCGACACTGTCCAACCTGCCAGGGCGGCAAGTCGGATGAATGGCTGCAGAAGCAGATGAACAAAGTGCTTCCGGTCAACTATTTCATGATCACCTTCACGGTACCCGAGCAGCTCCGCCGGCTGATCCGCTCCAATCAGAAGCTCTGCTATGCGGCGCTCTTCAAGTCCGGCTCCGACGCCATCAAAAAACTCGCGAAAGACGAGCGGCACATCGGCTGTCACACCGCCGGTCTCACCGGCATCCTGCACACCTGGACGCGCCAGCTTGAGTACCATCCGCACGTACACTTCATCGTGCCCGGCGGCGGACTCTCGAAAGACGGCACCGAGTGGAAGGCCTCAGGCAACGAATTCTACATTCCCAACCGTCCGCTCTCCTCCATCTACCGGGCCAAGTTCATTGAGCTGCTCAAAAAAGAAGGGATCCATGTGCCCCAATGCGTTCCCGACTGGGTGGTCGATGTCCGCCATGTCGGAAGTGGCAAAGAAGCGCTCAATTACATCGGACAATACGTCTTCCGAGTTGCCATCGCTCCGAGCCGAATCCTGAAGGTCACCGATACCCATGTCGTCTTTGGGTATAAGCCCTCTGGTTCCAAGGTCTGGAAAAAGATGCCCCTTAAAATCTTCGAATTCATGCGGCGCTATCTCCAGCATGTCCTGCCGCACGGATTCACTAAAGTGCGGCACTATGGGTTCCTTGCGTCCAACTGCCGCGTCGCCATCGAAAAGATCCGCGAACTTATCTGTGCGCTCTACGAAATCCTTACCGACCTCGTATTGAAAAAGAAACCCGCGCATCACAAACCCTGGACCTGCAAAACCTGCGGCGGCCTCATCCGCTGGCGCGAGTTTATCCCGTGCCCGAGAGGGAC
>JADGEX010000051.1 GCA_016744135.1 Pseudodesulfovibrio sp.
GCAGAGAAAAGCATCGTGAGTCATTTAAACCTGCCAATCTATTTTGATTACTCAGCCACAACGCCGGTAGATGAACGGGTCGCTGACGTTATGAAGCATTACCTGACCGTTGAGTCAGACTATGGCAATGCAGCCAGCCGCAGTCACAGCTTTGGCTGGGCGGCGGATGAAGCGATCGATACCGCCCGAGGCCAGGTTGCGGCGCTGGTGAACTGTGATCCGCGTGAAATCGTCTGGACTTCCGGCGCCACTGAGTCAGATAACCTGGCGATAAAAGGCGTTGCCCATTTTTACCATAAAAAAGGCAAGCACATCATTACCTGCAAGACCGAGCACAAAGCGGTCCTGGATACCTGCCGTCAGCTAGAGCGGGAAGGTTACGAGATAAGCTACCTTGATCCTGAAAGCAATGGTCTGGTCGATCTGAATAAACTCAAAGCGGCACTACGGGAAGACACCATATTAGTTAGCATCATGCACGTGAATAACGAAATTGGTGTAATACAGGACATTGAAGCCATTGGCGAGCTGTGCCGTAAAAACAAAATTCTGTTTCACGTTGATGCGGCGCAAAGCGCAGGTAAAGTAAACATCGACCTGAGCACCCTCAAAGTTGACCTGATGAGCTTCTCCGCTCACAAAATCTACGGCCCTAAAGGCATCGGCGCGCTCTACGTCAGAAGAAAGCCCCGGGTGAGAATCGAAGCCCAGATGCACGGCGGCGGGCACGAGCGCGGTATGCGCTCGGGTACCCTGGCCACGCACCAGATAGCGGGCATGGGCGAAGCCTTTAGAATTGCACACGAAGAAATGAAAAGCGAAAATACACGCATACTGGCGCTAAGAAATCGCCTGTATAACGGCTTTAAAGACATGGAAGAAGTCTATGTAAATGGTGACCTGGATCATCGCATAGCGGGTAACCTGAATATCAGCTTCAACTTCGTAGAAGGTGAAAGCCTGATTATGGCGCTGAAAGACATTGCGGTGTCCAGTGGCTCGGCCTGCACCAGTGCGAGCCTTGAGCCGAGCTACGTGCTCCGCGCGCTGGGGCGCAGTGATGAACTGGCCCACAGCTCATTGCGCTTTAGCGTCGGTCGCTATACCACCGAGCAGGAAATAGATTATACGATTGACCTTGTGAAGGGTGCGGTGGATAAGCTGCGCGACCTGTCGCCGCTTTGGGATATGTTTAAAGAAGGCATTGATCTGAGCAGCGTAGAATGGGCAGCCCACTAAACGCCTGATTTTGCAGCGATAGCGGCGTTGCTGCCCTCATCTTAAAGTGAGTCACCTGTAAATAACAGGCTCACACTTTAAGATGAGGGCGCGCCTTGCTCTCACTACAAACTCAGGCGTTTAGTTCGTTTGTTCAGGAGTGTGGAGTGGAGGTGAGTTATCGTAAATAACAGGCTCACGCTTTAAGATGAGGGTGTGCCTTGCTCTTACTACAGACTCATGTGTTTAGTTCGTCTGTTCAGGTGTGGAGTGGAGGTGAGTTATCGTAAACAGCAGGCTCACATTTTAAGGTGAGGGTGTGTCTTGCTCTTACTACAGACTCAGGCGTTTAGTTCGTTTGTTCAGGTATGGGGTAAGGTTAAACTCGGGCTTGCTTCTAAAATGGACGGCGTGTTTGAAAAATATGACGTATTGGCTTAGAAATGAGATAATACGGGAAAGAAATGTAATTGATTTTGGCCTGTGGCGCTGGTTTTAACAAGCTGTCTCAGGGTTAACCAAAATAGTGAATTGGAGTTAGAAAATGGCCTACAGTGAACAAGTACTTGATCATTATGAGAATCCCCGCAATGTGGGCGTACTGGATAAAGATGCAAAAAATGTGGGTACCGGCATGGTTGGAGCCCCGGCCTGTGGTGATGTGATGCGCCTGCAGATCCAGGTGAGTGATGAGGGTGTTATCGAAAATGCGGTGTTTAAAACGTATGGCTGTGGTTCAGCGATTGCTTCGAGTTCACTGGTAACGGAGTGGATGAAAGGCAAGACGCTGGAAGAGGCGAAACAGATCAAAAACCTGGATATCGCAGAAGAGCTGGCGTTGCCACCGGTTAAGGTGCATTGCTCGGTACTGGCTGAGGATGCTATTAGCGCAGCCGTTGATGATTATCTGAGCAAGAAATAGATTTATTTGTTGTTTTATTAG
>JADGEX010000052.1 GCA_016744135.1 Pseudodesulfovibrio sp.
GTTGGCAGCCAAAAGTATTGCGATACGAATGGCTTTTCTTTTGGGCGAGGAAGTGGGACAGAGCATTGGCTATCGCATACGTTTCGAAAAGCGAGTATCAAAGGCGACACGTATCGAGGTGCTTACCGAAGGAATTCTGACCCGAATGTTACAGTCCGATAATGGGCTTGAAGGAGTAGGTTTGGTTATTTTCGATGAAATACATGAACGTAGTTTGCATGCTGATTTGGCTTTAATTCTGTGTCGAGAAACTCAAGATATATTGCGTTCTGATTTGCGTATTATGCTGATGTCTGCGACCATCAATAGTACAGAATTGAGTGATCGATTAAATGCAAAGGTAATTGAAAGTAAAGGACGACAATACCCAGTCGATTTAATTTATACCGAAGCTAGTGATGTGAGATTACTTCCTGAAATTACAGTGAACACAGTTGTAAGGGCGGTGAAGGAACAGCTTGGCGATACCTTGGTTTTTTTACCGGGCGAAGGCGAAATCCGAAAATGTGAAGCCTTGCTCAAAGCCCAGTTTCCAAATTTTATAGTGTGTCCCTTATTTGGTATGCTGGCAGGTAATCGGCAGCAGGCAGCTATTATGCCCGATAGACAGGGACGTAGAAAAATAGTACTGGCAACGGCCATTGCCGAAACCAGTCTCACTATAGAGGGGATTAAAACGGTTGTGGATTGTGGATTCAGTCGGGTATCCCGATTCGACCCGAAAACTGGTTTGTCACGATTGGAAACCATCGAAATATCGAAAGATTCTGCCGATCAGAGAGCAGGTAGAGCTGGTCGCTTGGGTCCAGGCGTTTGTTATCGCATGTGGTCTTTGGCATCGCATAACCGATTGAAAAAACATCGCATACCCGAAATATTGGAAGCAGACTTAAGTTCTCTAGTTTTAGAAATGGCAGCTTGGGGTGTAGACGATATTCAGGAGCTCACATGGTTGAGTCCGCCACCCTTATCAGCGATAGCTTTAGCTAGTGAAAGCTTGCACGAATTGGAAGCTTTGGATGCTAATCGCATCACCGAACATGGGCGCCAGATTCAGAAATTACCCTGCCATCCGCGAATTGCCCATATGTTGCTTAAGGCTAAGGAGGAAGATCTTTTGCCGTTGGCTACCGATTTGGCAGCACTACTAGAAGAGCGTGACCCATTGCCACGTGAAACGGGTATCGATATTAATTTGAGAATTGAGGCTTTGCGCCGTCACCGTAAGGGCGACAGAACGCTTAGAACGCTGAATAGGATTGAGAAAGTGGCTGCTTCCTATAGGCAACTTTTTAATATAAAAGCGGATAATGGCATGGTTGATCCTTACGAAACGGGTGTGATTTTGGTGCAGGCTTATCCCGAACGAATTGCCCACGCAAGCCCCGGAACCAATGCTCGTTTTTTGATGGCAAATGGCAAACAGGCTATGGCGAGTCATCATGACGATTTGGCCTATGAGCCTTGGTTAGCTATCGCTCATGTTGATGATAGGGAGCGAGGTGGTAAGATTTTTATGGCTTCGGCTCTTAATCCTCAGGACCTAGCTCCGTTGGTAAAAGAGCGTGAAAATATAGTATGGGATAGTCGAAAGGGTGGATTAATTGCAAGCAAGGAATTGAGAATTGGTCGTATCGTTTTGCAATCGAAACCACTTCGTCAGCCCAATGAGGAGCAAGTTGTATCTGCTATTTCTAAGGCTATTGAGAAGGAGGGGGCCAGCCTTTTGAATTTTAGCCCCGAGTTTACGCAATGGCAGAATCGTATTATGAGTCTACGAAAGTGGCAGCCTGATGCTGAGTGGCCTGATATGAGCACCGAGAATCTGCTTAAAAGCAATATGGAATGGTTAAGTCCCTATTTATCACGCATACGTAAACCCGAAGATTTGGCTAAAATCGATCTTGAGGAAGTGCTACAAAACCACCTGCCATGGGAGAAACAAACGGAATTGGATAAGTTCGCTCCCAAGCATGCGGTTGTTCCCAGTGGTTCTAAAATTCGATTGCAATATCAAGCCAATGGCGATGCACCTGTTTTGGCTGTACGTATTCAAGAGGTGTTTGGCTTACTCGAAAACCCCAGCGTGAATCAGGGTAAACTTTCAGTTTTGATGCACCTCTTGTCACCCGCATCAAGGCCCATTC
>JADGEX010000053.1 GCA_016744135.1 Pseudodesulfovibrio sp.
GGTTTTCAGTTAATAGTTTTTTAGCACTATCATCCATTTCAACATTTTTTAAAACATAATCAATTACTTTTGAGATTTCTTCCATAAGCTTTCCTTTAATTTTTTAGAGTATAGCTAAATTTATTTTATTGTCCGATAAACTGAACCTAACTATTAGTTAATCAACATTTTAGCACACAACATCTTAGAATTATAATTAAAAAATAACTTGCTAAAATGTCAGTTTCTACGACTTGTTATATGAAGTCCTTAGGGATGTATGGTCTTTTCTTGAATTATGATAAAGTTTAAATATCAAATAGTAGTTTTGTTAGTAGTTTTTAGATTGGAAATAGTAAATATAATAAGATTGTGTACTTATAATTTTGATAAAATTTACAAATATATTTATTTTTTGCATTAGTTTATTGTGTTGTAAATTTGATATTTTTTTTTGAGAGGATAGTTGAAAGTATTTAAAATAACTATGTAGTATCATTAAATTTTTTCTTTTCTTTTAATGCTAATATTTGAGGTGTCATTAGCCCTTGAACTACTTTGTCATATCTATCTATTATTACAATAGTTTCAGTTCTAGTACATTTACACTTTTTACACTTAGGTTTATTTTGTTTTGCTAATATTTTAAGTTCATTCTCATTTTTAACAATAATCTTATCGTTATTTATAGTTGATAGTTTTTGTATCTTACCATAATATCTAATCCTAAAATATCTCTTTGGTGGTATATGATATAAAAATCTTTTTATAAATTCATTGGCTGATAATTTCATGACTTTAAGTTTAGAATTATTTTTATAATCTTTATATTTAAATCGTACTATATTGTTATCAATAGATATAATTCTACTGTTTGAGATAGCAGTTTTGTGTGTATATCTACTTAAATATTCTACTATTTTTTTACTTGTTGGAAATTGTGATTTCATAAATATTACCCATTTTCTATTTGTAATATTATTTATAAAACTTTCAAACTGTAAACTATGTTTCATATCATCATTTAGATATAACTCATCTTTGTAATATGCTTTTTTAATACCTTGTATGAACTTACCTCTAAATACTTTACTCATAGCTTTTACAGGAAATAAAAACTTTGATTTATATTTTGAGTTTACTATTGTGGTATTGTTTATTATACCTGCACTTGCAACTATAAAATGTATATGAGGATGATACACTAAACTTTGACCCCAAGTATGCAATACTCCAAAGAATGATAAATCTATTTTAGATGGATTATTTATATCATATTTCAGATTACTAGTATCCCACCACTTTAAATCTTGAGCAAAAAGTTTTAAAGTATCACTTGCACATTTAAACAATAGATCATAAAATATCTTCTGATTGTATATCGCTATTTCAAATAGTTGGTTTGGAACTGTAAATACTGTATGGTAATGTGGTACTTCTATTGTAGTTTTTAATCTTGCATTAATCCAATCATATCTTTTATCACCTTGACACTTAGGGCAGTTTCTATTTCTACAAGAGTTGTATGAAAAAGTAATATCACCACAACCATTACATTGTTTGGCATTGTATCCAAAGCTTGAAGTTCTACAATTTGAGATCTCTTTAATAGCTTTATTTTGTTCCAATGTAAGTTTATGAGTTTTAGTATAATCATCACTATATTTATTAAAAATATCTTGAATCTCATATTTTGGTTTATTGTCAATATCTTCAATTTTACACATAATAATATTGTAATATTAAAAAAATAACTTTTACGAAAATATGTCAAATTGCAATGTTTTTTAAGAATTATAAGAGAAAATTTGGTCTTTATTACCTGCCATCAGGCTTCATATAACGGCTGAGTTGAGAGACAAGGTAATCTAACGGCTTATCAGTTTGAGCTTTAATATAACTTTATGCGAAACTTAAAAACTTGGTATTTTTTGCCACTATTACCTTGTTATCTCCTACGATTTGTTAGGTTTGCCAACTCCGTATCAGTTAATCCTGTACTTATTTTTATAATATCTACACTTACTTTTTGTTCTAATAGACTTATAGCTATCTCTATTTTTTCTTTTTTAGCACCCTCTATAC
>JADGEX010000054.1 GCA_016744135.1 Pseudodesulfovibrio sp.
GGTTATTTGGGGTTAGAGCGCCAAGCGAAGCTTGGTGCGTCTTACAGGGTGCAAGTCCCTGTCGGGAAAAGGGTTAACCACCCACCCGTATCGAGTGTTGCGTGATTGGGAAGGACAGACATACCGTCGAACGACCCACACGAAGCGTACACAGAGAATCATGCAGGCCGGAGGGGAAACCGCATTCCCTGAAGTGTTGGTATAGCTTCGAAACCTAAATTAAACTTTCCGGTTGCCGAGGGTTTTAGCGCACACCGAAGGCAAAAACAAGATCATCCGTAAATGGTGAGGATGTTAAGGGCCGGCGGAGTTATCAAACCGTGGCATGTATGAAGAGATGCACACAAGAACTTGGGAGGCCCAATGACTATCCAGAAATTAATAAGGTATGGCGAAACCAGGACACAAAGGGGGAAACTCCAGGAAACGCGTGAACCGTGACACCTAAGTTAATGACATTCAGGAATGACAGACTAAGGCAGGATGCTGAGGAAAGTCTGGTCTTTGGGAGTCGTATCAAGCATAGTACTCAGAGCGTGGGAAAGCCACGTACAGGGGGAAGGACTTGACGGAAGTACGCAGCCCGCAAAGGAAACACATGCCGGACACAGCAGGATCGGAATTCCATGTGCAAACCTCACTGCGGGGAATAGCAAAAGCGGCAAGATTCAATTGTCACCATCGCTTTAGAGATCTCTATCGCCTTATCAATCCGGCAATGTTACGGATTGCATGGAAGAAACTCAACAAGAGCAAAGCCATTGCAGACCGGGACATTACCGTTGAAGGTTATAAAGCTGATCTGGATGAAAATCTCACCAGGCTGGCCGATAAAGTGAAACAAAAGAGATACAAAGCGAAACTTGTCAGACGGAAATACATTCTGAAAGAGAATGGTAAACAACGACCGTTGGGCATTCCAGCGCTGGAAGACAAAATTGTGCAAAAAGCTGTATCACTGATTCTTGAAGCCATATACGAGCAAGACTTCTTGCCCTGTTCATATGGTTACCGTCCCAATATTGGGGCCAAGGGTGCAGTAAGCGATTTGGGCTTTCAACTCCAGTTCGGGGTGTTTGGGTATGTAGTCGAGGCTGATATTAAAGGCTTCTTTGACAACATAGATCATGATCAACTCTTGGCAATGCTTGAGCAACGGATCAATGATCGGGCGTTTATTGGACTCATAAGGAAATGGCTGAAAGCCGGAATACTGGAACCGGACGGATATGTTAAACACCCGGTGACAGGAACCCCACAAGGAGGAATAGTTTCCCCAATTTTAGCGAACCTGTACCTGCACATAGTGCTGGACGAATGGTATCAAAATGGGGTCAAACCGAGATTGAAGGGCAGGGCCGTCATGTGTAGATATGCTGACGACTGGGTATGTGCCTTTCAATACAAGGATGATTCAAAACGATTCTTCGATGTATTGCCCAAGAGGCTGGAACGGTTCAATCTTCAAGTGGAACCGAGTAAAACCCAGATCTTGCGGTTCAGCCGATTTCATCCCGGTAGAAGAGCCGGAAGCACCTTTACCTTTTTAGGATTTGAGTTCTTCTGGTTTAAAGATCGAAACGGAACGTCAAGGGTTATACGTAGAACCGCACCCAAGAAGATACAGGGGGCCATGCGCCGAATGAAAGAGTGGCTTAAGAAAGCCAGACATCTTCCAAAGCGTATATTCTATATTGCCCTAAAGAAAAAGCTGATAGGACATTACAATTACTATTATGTTAATGGAAATTCACGATCTGTGTGGTCATTTTATAAAAAGACCATTCAGTATACATTTAAATGGTTGAATAGGCGAAGTCAGCGCAAGAGTTTTGATTGGGAAAAGTTCAAAAGGCAACTATTGATAAATAAAGTACCTATGCCAAAGCCAACAGAGAAAAGACGTCTGAATAGAGTGGCACTGAGATAGTCGGTGCGGAGGCGAGTACAACCGAGGAACCGGATGCGGGAAAACCGCACGTCCGGGGATGTGTGGGGGGTGTCGGGTAACCGGCATTCCTACCACGACTTGCAAAATGGGTAATGATTATTGGACTAATAG
>JADGEX010000055.1 GCA_016744135.1 Pseudodesulfovibrio sp.
GGCTTTAGGTCGTCCATAACTCTTGATGAAAAAATTCAAATAAAATTCCTAAATAACTCAATTCAAGAAGGACTCGATTACGAAAAAGGCTATGACGAAGAAACCGGACAATCTTACTATAAATTTTACTTTGAGGATGAGTATTAGGGCTTTGCATGTAAGTATTTAATTTTTAAAAGAAGAAATTAATCCTCTATGTTTTATGTTAGTTACTGAGGAACTTTAGAAAGAATAATAAATATATCTAAAAAGGAAATAAATTGAGCCTATATGAAATTGATTTAAATAGTAATTTTAAGTTTAATAGTCAATCACCTTTTCTATCAGAAAAAGATTTTAGTAAATTCTACAAACTAAATAATTTAAATAAAAAAAATTGGACATCTCAATCCAAAAAATATTTAGATTGTTTATTAGACAATAGTTGGCTTAACGTTGATAAAGATTTTTTAATAACTTCAAACACATCTAATTGGACAGAGAAATTTGAAAACTTAAAAAAAATAATTTCAATAGATTTATTAAAAGCATATGAAGAACATTTTGATGAAAATTTTCCAAATAAAAAATATACATACTTATTTGGTCAAAATCAAAATACAAAACTTTATCCAAATTGGCAATTATTCTATATTGGATTAAGTAAACAAAGTACTGATGAGTACAGCAAAAGTAAATTTAAAAAAGAACTTGATAATTTCTGGAAAATATCTGAAATTATGTACAAAGAGTATTTAATTAAATACAGTTATGATTTAGTTAACAATGATGAATTATTTGATTTATTATCAGTATATAGAAAAAATACTTTTCCAGACTCTAGCAACCTAGTTTCATATTTAAAATGTCTACTAAAACTACATTTTAGTTTTTATGAAAATGAGCAATATAAACTTATGTGGAATTTAGAAAGTACTTATATCTTATGTGCTATATCTATTTTAATGGATACTCATAGTTTAACATATACAAACATTGTAGCACAAGTAAATAAGAATCGTTATGGCAATAGACAAACTGATTTGAATGATATATATATTGATTTGCCAACATATCTTAAAGGAAACAAACAAAAGAATATGTATTTAAATCCAAGTATTGTGCAAATATTTTCTAATGTTTTTAACGAAAATATAAATCAAGATATTCTCATTGAAATACTTCATAGAAAAGAAAAAAACTTAGAAGTACTAAATTCAATAGTAGAACTTACGGAGCGATTTTATGCAAATAAAAGAAGTGAAAGTACTGTTTTATCAATTACAATTGGTTTAGTATTAAGTATAGAAGTTTTTATTAAAGAAAAATCAAAATCAGAAGAAAATTATCTATTCAGTCATATAGAAAATGTGCTAAATGATTCAAATCAAAAACTTTTAAAACAATATCATAAATTCCCTAAAAATGCTACAGGAGACGAATTTTTCAATGCCTATTCAAAACTAATTGACAAACCAGATAGCTTGGAAAAATATTTTATGTTGTACAAACATGCTAGAAATTATTTAGCTCATAGTAAAATAGAATTTGATAGGTTTTTTTATGAAAATAATCATCGTATAATAGGAAATGTGATAAATTCTATTTTAATAGTTTTATACTATCTTGAAAAAAAGAAACCTCAATGAATTTCAGCTATATAATACATAATTATTTGCATATAAAGATTTATGTTAAATTTTTCTAGTAAAAACTATAAAAAGGAGTTCCGGAGACAGGATACTAATTAAATTCCAAATTACACCCCGGGGGTAATAAATACACTTAAAAAAGAGCTCCGGTATTTTTTATATTCTCCTATTGGTGCAATTTATTATTTTTGAAAATAGAGACGTTGGTGTTTTTCGTAAAGAAAAGTAAACTGTTTGAACGAAGTGAGTTTTTACTTTTTAGAAAAACATCATAAGACTCTCAAAAATTATAATTCTTGCACCGAGCTTTTTTGGTTCTTTTTTTGCGGAAAAAAAAGAATAAAGAAAATCTGGTTTTCCTACATGTAAAAATTATTATATTAGTTTTTTAATGGTACTTTTAAAAATTTGATTTAGACATATATTGCCT
>JADGEX010000056.1 GCA_016744135.1 Pseudodesulfovibrio sp.
ATATTATTTTAAATTTATTTAGTCTTTTTATACCAGTAAAAGATAAGAAATTTATAGATGAAATTTTATAAATTTCATCTATATCACTTATATTTAATTCTATCTTTTTATTAGTTCTTTCAATTTTATTTTTATTAAAAAAAAGTTTTTTATTTTTTTCAATAAAAAATTCATAAAATTTTCTTATGCTAGAAACTACTATATAAATTATTGCAATATGAGCAAATGATTTATTAATTCCATGCACCATTTCAAGGTATAGAAACAAAAACAAAATTATTGCTAGTATTACTTCAAAAAACCAATTATGTAAATATACATCATCACTTATCTCAAAAACCAAATCATCATTTTTCTCTTCCATTACGCAACCTCTCTTTTTATTTTTTTATTTGTATATTTTTTATTATTTATCTGAAAATATTTATACTTTTTGAGCCATCATTTAGATACTCAGAAAGCTTTACATGTAAAGAATCACTATCATCTTGATTCAACCATCTCTTTTTTATGGATGGCAACTCATTTTTAATCCACTCATCTGATGGATATCCTAATTCTATTTTTTTATTGCATTGTTTGTTTAGTTTGTAAACTGTTAATTGAGAAAAATCAGTATTAAAAGTAAAATCTTTAACTATCTCTTGTTGAGATTTACTCATATGACTAAGTGGACTGTCTTTAAAAACAAGACTCTTAGATGAATCTATATATATATCAATCATCTTATTATTACATTTTAAATTTTTATCTATTATCATCTTAAAAAGTATATCTTCTGCTAAATCATTGATTACTATAGAGTAACTCACTCCAAGTATAGGATTGCTTTTATCAATAAACTCTTTTAATTTTTTATCTTTTTTATACTCTCTTTGAAATCTTTGAGTCCATTCTAAAATATTTTTATTTTTTTGCATAAATGTTTTATCTTTAAAAGCAACTCTATTTCTATCGGAAAGTCTAGTTACTACATATTTACCGTAAGGTACAAATCTATAAGTTGTATAATAATTGCTAGTAGCAATATAAACTTTATATTTTTCTTCATTTATATTTTTATCTTTTATAGGTGATATTGCCAAACCCTTGATAACTTCATACATACTATCAAATATTTCTTTTTGTTCTTTGGTTAGTGGTTTTGGATGATATGGGTTATAATCAGGAACATATCCATCAGTACCTCTTACATAAAAATAGTTAAAAAATCTATATCGCCAATAATATTTTTCTCCATCATCTTTAGGCAAAAGTTTTTCTGCTTTTTTATATAGATACTCACTAAACTTATTTAATGGTTTCATAACTTTAGAATCAACTTCAAATATAGTATTTAATGTTTTTATATAAAACTGAAGCGATAGATTTGTTACAAGATATTCTTTTGCCTCATGGTTTGTTGTATTTTTATTTATCCACTTATCTCTATTTGCCATTTGCATTGAAAAATTAAATAAAAAACAATAGCAATAATTTTGCAGTTTTTGAAGTTGGAACAATGCTAAATATCTCTTTTGTAGGTAATTTAATATTTTTTAATTTTATGGATTGTCTTATGTACATGTATACAATTTTTATAATATAAAAATATAACAATACCAATAGAATTATCAAAATTAAATTAAATAAATTTTCTAATAAAATCATAAAACCTCCTTTACATGTAAACGTTTTTCTTTTCTCATCTTTGCCCCTTTTTATATACAACCCACTTCTTTACATGTAAAGGTTTTTACAAGCCCTTACATGTAGAGAAATTATTCTATTGATATCTATTATATCTTAAATAATCATACTTTTATAATATAATTTATTTTATAATACCTTTTTTTATGCTATTCGTTTCATTTTACTACATTTAAAAATGAAGTTACGAGTTGAATATGTATTTTTAGCATATTTACTTGTTTCAGTTAGTAAGTTACTGTCTTTGACAATGTCAATACCTTTACCACGACCAAATATATAAGTATCATCTCCACTACCACCTTCAAGATAGTCATTTCCTTTACCACCATTTATTGTATCGTCTCCTTCTCCTGCTTCCAATATATCG
>JADGEX010000057.1 GCA_016744135.1 Pseudodesulfovibrio sp.
CTTTGGTTTTCATCTTACCACCAATTTGCTCATCTTTTTCAAATAGAGTTATGCTAACATCTGGATTTTTTTGACGTATATAAAACGCCGTAGCTAAACCACTAATCCCACCACCAACAATAGCTATTTTCATAAGTTGTAACCTTTAAAATAAAAAAATTACTTAATTATAGAACTATTTAAATAATAAAACAATAATAGAAGTTAATTTTTATCTTCTTCAGAAAACCATTCTATATTTTTAATAACTACATTACCTAGTTCTTTTGCTTCTTCTATTTCTTTAGCAGTCATTATTAAACTTAATTCATCCAAACATTTTCTAGATGACCATTTTAAGTTCATATCCTTTGAGAATCCTGTATAAAATCTAACTAAATCTAGCCACTTATACGCCTGAACTAAATTTTTATCCACTCCTTGCCCATATTTATATGATATCCCAAGGTTGTACATTGCTCTTATAGAACCTTTTAAAGCAGCTCTTTCATATAATTGAGAAGCTTTATTTTTATCTTTTTTTACACCTTTACCTAAATCATACATATAACCTAAATTATTAATGCCATCAAAATAACCATCATTAGAGCTTTTTTCATACCAATTAAATGCTTTTTTATAATTTTTTTTTGTCCCTCTACCTTCTAAATAATAATTACCTAATATATTTTTAGCAACTTTATTATTTCCTTTAGCAGATTTTAAATACCAATTAAATGCCTCTTTAAAATTTTGTTGTTTTTCGTACAATAGAGCAAGCTTATACTGGTCAAAATAATTACCTGAATTTGCACTTTGTTCTAATTTTGTTACATCTACACTACTCATACTATTCGTACAAGCAGCTAAAAATAATATTATTAGACTTCCCATAAATAAGTTAAGCATTTTTTTCACATTTTCTCCTTAAATTTAATTTTCTTCAAACTATACAGTAAAGTTTTCATAAAAATACAGGTCTTTTTCAAGATAGTCCTGTTCTACCCAACCACCAAAGTCGTGAGAATATTTATAGTTTTTTGGGCTTTTTATAAGTTATAACCTTTATTAAACAATTACCATTTTTATAGTCTTATCCATTTAATACAGAGATAACATAAGTCAATTTAAACGCAATAATTTAATCTGTTCTATATATGCTTCTTGATTGTAATTAGTCGAATAATAATTCATAAACCCATGCAAATAGTCTACTTTGAAGATTCGTACATTTTTCTTCTTAGAAAGCTTGTTTTGTAATTTTGCTACATCAAAGTATACTTCACTCTTAGGAAAAATTAATTTTATTTCAAAATTTGGACTTATGTCTATAAAATTTCTTATTTGTGAGCCATAAAAACAAATCGCTTTTTTGACATATTGGCTTGATGATATTTCAGATAACTTCCAAATTATAGAAGCACCTACACTAAAACCTATTAAAATACTAGCCGAACTATTTAATTTAAGCACTTTTTGTAGTTTCTCTAAATAAGTATTTAGTCCTACTTTATCCATAAAATAAGAGTAAGCCTCACCTTCATCTAAAAAATTCATACTTTTACCATCATAGGGATCTACTATTTTACTTGCATTTATCTCATTAGCTAATTTTTCTAATGCAGGAGTTTTACCAAATATATCAGAAACTAAAATTATACTCATAAATTAACCTTTGATTTTTCTCAACCAATCTTCTAAAGTCTTCTCAAATCCCATAGTAGAGTTTTCATAAAAATGCAAGTTTTTTTCAAGGTAATCTTGTTTTACCCAGCCACCAAAATCATGAGGGTATTTGTAATTTTTTGGGCTTGGACTTTTTAATTGAGGAGGGATTTTTAGAGCTTTTTCATTTTTAACATAAGCTAACGCTTCGTTTATTGCTTTATAACAACTATTTGATTTTGGACTGCAGGCTAAGTAAACTAAAGTCTGTGCTAAGATGATTCTAGATTCTGGAAAGCCTATCTTACTCACAGATTGTAAACAACTGTTAGCCAAGTTTAGTGCATTTGGGTTAGCATTTCCTATGTCTTCACTTGCTAAAATG
>JADGEX010000058.1 GCA_016744135.1 Pseudodesulfovibrio sp.
CTCTTGGGCAAGTCAAAGTTGATGAAAAAAGCAATGAAATTACAGCTATACCGGAGCTACTTGAACTTATTGCAATAGAAGGTTGCACTATTACCATAGATGCTATGGGCTGCCAACTATATACTTGCAGTAAAAGGTAACCAAGGATCTTTAGAACAGTCAATATTGGATACTATCCGTTTAGAAAAACCTGACTCTATCGACATGGAGGATGATTTTGGACATGGGCGAATAGAGAAGCGAACATGTTATGCATATAGTTTATTAAGCCATGTTGAAGATATAAATAGGTGGAAGGATTTAAGAACACTAATTAAGATAGAATCAGAAGTCTATCATAAAGCAAGCGGAGAAACAACAACAGAACAACGATATTATATATCAGACCTACCCCCAAATGCAAGCATATTAAATAAACGCATTAGACAACATTGGTCAGTAGAAAATAACTTACACTGGACTCTAGATGTGGAGTTTGGCGAAGATAAATCTAGAAAAAGAAATGGTTACTCGGCAGAAAACTATAATATTATACTTAAAACAGCATTGACTATGTTAGCAAATGATAAGTCTAAAAAATTAAGCAAAAAATCAAAACGAATGAAAGCTGCCTTAGATTACAAATATAGAGAGTGTATCTTGAAATTTTGAATGCTTTTGCCCTGCTAATTATTCAGAATGGTATAAGACATCTATTTATTGCAAAACTACAAATACCCACAAAGATTCGAATGAAAACCTTTCACTTGTGTAAAATACCTTTTTTAAAATTTTAAACGCTCCCGCAATTGTGTAAAGCGTCATTTTGAATCTTTTTAGCTTCTAGCAATTGTGTAAAACCTTTAAAAAAAAACATTTTGGCTATTTACACTTCTGTTTCCGACCTATAAGGATTCGTTTAACAACTCCACACAAGAGAAAGTCCTCCAGAAGAATTGAAATAGGCACTTACACATCTGAATGATCCTATTTCAAAACGTTTAAACCCTCCTGCAATTGTGTAAACTGTCATTTTGAATCTTTTTAGCTTCTAGCAATTGTGTAAAACCTAAAAAAAAAAACATTTTGGCTATTTACACTTTTGTAGGTTGTCAATAAGATTTGTTTTACTACGCCATACAAGAAAAAGACCTTTAAAAGAACTGAAATGGGTATTTACACACTTACCACTTCTGCATTTAAAAACAAGACATTGGTAAAACAACAACGCTCCTTTATTTTATAGATAGTGTCTCTAAGAAAACTAGCATTTTATATAATTTCCTTAGATTGATTCTACATAGTTGAAGTTTTATTTTAGTAAATACCATAAAAATTTAGTCCGAAAGAGGAAGTGTGACTATTTCTAGTTTCCCTTCCTCTCTTAGCCTGCTATTGCTTGATTTTAGAGCACAGTTATCCCTAGATTAAATATATGAGATCTCTATCATGCCTATGCAGCTCGCTTTAATTCAGCACGTTGATCCTCTAATATTCTTCGTCCTATTTTCTTTAGGTTATAAGCACATACACCCAGACTGATATACCTTGTAAAATGTGTGATTCCCTTATCTGGGCATTTATCCAGTCCTCTATGTTCAAGTTCATTTATATTAGATTCTATTGCGCTGTGCTTATTTTTTAATCGCTTAAATTTTCTGGTTCTTTCTTCTTCAAGTTCTTGCCTGTTACGCTTTCCAAGCTTTGGCATGATTACATTTGCTACCTGAAGTTGTAGCAATAGTTTATTCTCCTTATTCCAATAGCCCTTATCAAGACTCCAGGAAACAACGGTATATTTTTGTAGAATACGATCAGCGACTTCAATCACTATATCCCTATCTTGCTCATGATTCATCAACTGATAATCCACAATGAGATTGTATTGATCTGTAGTGATACTCAATTTCTTTCTCAGTTCAATATTGGGGCGAGATTTACCCTTGTTCACCCACTGGGTATAGGTTTCAAAAATCGAGAACATCTTTTCTTCATGTGGTATAAACTCTTGCTTAAGGATCCGTCTTTCAACTAAATCAATATGCT
>JADGEX010000059.1 GCA_016744135.1 Pseudodesulfovibrio sp.
GCACTCTTCACCTATTTGATTTTTTTTTTTTTAAAGAGAAATTGATCCTACTATTGAATCACTATCTGGGTTTGTATGCCCAAAAACGTATGTTGCCATTAAAATGCCTTTTGTTTTATTGATATTATATCAAATTTTAAAAGTTTCAAGAAGCTTATTTTTAATCTCACAATACAATGTACATTATACATAATAATAAATTGAAAAAATCTAATACAAATCTTACTATTCCATAATATTTAAAGTTCTGTTACTAAGGCTCTCGTTGTATTATACAATTTTAAAATACAGTTCATTTTTTTATAATTATTATATTATAATTTAAAAATGAAAACTAAACAATCAACAAAAGATAAAATCTTAGATTCTGTATTTATCTTAGTATATATACATGGATACAATGGAACAAGCATAGACATGATACTTAAAGAATCTAAAGTGCCAAAAGGCTCTTTATATCACCACTTTAAATCTAAAAAAGACATGGTATTAGCTGGTATAAAAGAACGGATATCTCCTAAAATGAGTGATTTTTATTCTTTTAAAAAAATAAATGATAGTTATAGTATTAACATAATCATTCAAGCTATATTAAAAATTTCACAAAAAACTGAACTTGTTACTTATGGATGCCCCCTAAATCGTTTAAATCAAGAAATGTCACCTGTTGATAAAGATTTTGATAGAGAGATAACTATTATCTATAAGAATATAAAAAATAAAATAAAACATATACTTGATAATAGTAATTTAAAAAAAGATAATGATACAAACTCATTAGCAGAATTTATAATCGCTACTATTTGGGGAAACCTTTCATTAAGTCCAACTCAATCGTCAAAACAAAAATATATACAATCTATAGAGCACCTTATTTCATATTTAAAATCTCTTGAGAAATAAATTAGACTGTTTAGTCTAATTTAAGATACATTATTATAGAATGACCTGAATTAATCAAATAATCTATAAAAGGGAATATATGTTCATAATTGATACAATAAAACCAGATGAAGCAACAGGTGAATTAAAACTTTTATACAAAATTATCAAAAAAAACCTAGGATTCATACCTGCACATTTTGAACTTTTTGCTACTATAGATTTACAAGCTATGACAAAGTTTTTAGAATATAATAAATATATGATGAACCATGAAGTAATAGACAAAAATATATTGCCATACTTAAGACTATATATAGCAAAAAAAGAGTTCAGAAAATATTGTATAAATTTTAATACTCAAATGCTTTTAAACATAGGTAGCAATGATAAAATCATTAAAAATCTTGAGAATGAGCCACAAAACATACCCTTCGATAAAAAACAAAAAACTATATTATTAAAAGTTTTTAAAGCACTTTATGAAGCAGAAAAATTTAATAACACTGACTTAGAAATACTCTATAAATTGGGTTTCAAACATAATGATTTTTTTGATTTGCTTAGTTATGCTTCAAACTTTATAAGTAGAAGTAAATTAATAGACGTTTACCTAAAATAGATTATTACTCTAATTTATGAACTTTTAAAAGCTTTAAAAACAAAATATAGTACCAAAATTTGCAACACAAAAAGTCCTACATGTAAATCGTAAACTTGTACCTTTTTGTCAATTACATCTAAGTACTCTAAGAGCTTATAAAAACCATAGGAGATGACCATGCCAAAGAGATAGCCTTTTTGTTTTGCTATGTCTGTAAAAGATAAAATAGCTGTTTTTTTAAGAGCAATAGTTTCCATGCGGACAAGGTAGTTACCAAACATAAAAGTAAGTTGATAACCAATATAGATGCTAATTGCTATCATATACGAATAACCAAAAAACAAAAATGAGAAAACAAATAGCAGTACAACTGTTTCAACAAAAACTGTCACATAAAAAAAAGCTTTCAAATTCATCAAATAATCATAGCACTTGGCAATAAAAAGCATACCAAGCGCCAAAACAATACCCCCAAGAGAGTATATAGAGGGTTCAAG
>JADGEX010000005.1 GCA_016744135.1 Pseudodesulfovibrio sp.
TTTTTAGCTTTATTGCTTTGTATATTTATGTATATAATAGATTATTCAATTATTGGTTTAATTTTAAATGATATATTTCCAACAAATCTATTTCAAGGATATGCTTTTCCATCTAATGAACGCTTAAGATTAATCACAATAATATATGCTAGTTTATCAGCAGGTATTATTGAAGAACTTATTTTTAGAGGTATTATCGTAACTGAATTAAATAAGCATATTAAAAACACCGTTATATTAGTAATATTTAGTTCTTTGATTTTTTCTTTAATACATTGGGGACAAGGGTTTGGCAAATTAATTGAAGTATTTATTTTTTCTATGATTCCTACATTATGGTTTATAAAGACTAAACAATTATGGGGAAATATGATTTTTCATACTAGTTATAATTTTCTTATCTATATTTAATGGATGCTCTATACCCTGATTATGATATACTAAAATATTGAGGATATTACTAATGACAAAAACTGATATTATAACTTATTTACAAAATAAAAAAGATGAACTTTATCAATTTTATGGGATTACTACTCTTGGATTATATGGTAGTTATGCAAGAGATGAAGCAACTAAGAATAGCGATATAGATATTTTTTATAAAAGAGATAAGAGTTTTGACTTACAAAGTGGTTTAGATTTTTTAAATATTAGTGATAAATTAGCAAATGATTTACATGTAAGCAAAGTTGATTTTGTATCACTTGATTTTATGAATCCCATTATTAAACACTATGCAACAAAAGATTTTATCTATGTATAATGAAAAGAACTTAATACACATATTTACAATACTAGAATGTTGTGAAAAAGCTTGGCTATATACAAAAGGATTTAATAACCCTACAGATTTTATATGGGCAAATGAACAAAAAGAGTTAAATGCTGTTATTTCACTTTTTATAGCCATAGGTGAAGAATCTAAAAAAATTGATAAAGATTTAAAAGATGCTATAAATTTTGAATTATCGTGGAATGATATATCAGGATTAAGAGATAAAATATCTCACAACTATAGAGGTGTAGATGGTGATATATTATGGATAGTAATTCATAAAGATTTAGAAAAATTAAAAAATGCACTCATTGATATGATTCATTTACTTAATATACCAAAAGAGCTACTTATAGAGTTCTTAAATACACCATATTATAAACACATTCAGTATCTTATAAAATAAAACAAATACATAGAAACATAAATTTTTTTAATTCATTTTATTAGGTTTTAGGTTTAAATTATAATTATAATGTTAATATAAAAGTACATTAATATTAAAAGGGTTCTTTATGAAACAATCCCCCCCCCACATCAAACAAGTATGATTTTTAAACACTTAAACCTAAAACCCTAATAAAGAATCTCTTAAAAATCATTTTAAAACCTTTTCTTAAAACCCTTTTAATATTAATCCTTCCTTTTATTCTTATATCTTGTAATAGTTCAAATAATACTAATACAAAAGTTATAAATACTAAAAAATTAATAAAAGAACTTATAGTATCTCCTACAGAAATAAACCTAAGAGTACATCAGGTAAAAACCATAAGTATAGAAGCTATATACAAAGATAATACAAAAGAGATATTAAATAATGACAATTTTATAAATCATAATATAAACTATAATATAGAAGATTCAAGTATTGTTTCATATGATAGTTCTACAAATAAATTAAAAGCTTTAAAACAAGGTAGTACAACAATTAGTTTTACTAAAGATAGTATTACTTCTAATACTATAAATATTACTATTTATCCTGCTTTAAATACAAGTAATATTTCTGCTTTAGATTTTGCATCTTTATATATAGACTCTATTCCTGTAAATGCTACAAAAACCGCCTATGATGAAAAACTTTTTTCTATGATAAGAGGAAATATATATGATATTAATGATGATCCTTTAGAAGGTGTAAAAGTATCAGTCTTAGATAATGATGATTATGGTTGGCTTTTAAGTAAGAGTAATGGTACTTATACCTTAGGTATTGAAGGTGGAAAAGATATAAATGTAGTTTATTCTAAGAATGGATATGTATCTGTACATAGAAAAGTATATGCCTTACCAAATGATTGGACAATTATAGCAAATGTAAATATGGTAAAACTTGATACAAAAGTTACAAGTATTGATTTAAGTAATACAAATACACAAATACATAACTCAAGTACCATAAGTGATGATAGAGGAAGTAGATCTACAACTTTAGTATTTAATAAAATAACACAAGCAACAGTTACAAGTAAAGATGGAACACAAAGATTATTAGATACTTTTAATCTAAGAGCCACACAATTTCCAAAAGAAAACTCAATGCCATCAGATTTACCCCAAGAGTCTGCATATACTTATTGTGCTGATTTAAGTATTGATGGTGTAAAAGATGATGAAACAGTAAGCTTTGATAATCCTGTTATTATGTATGTTGATAATTTTTTAGGCTTTGATATAGGTTCTATTGTTCCTATTGGTTATTATGATAGAAATGAAGCTGTATGGAAAGCTTCAAACAATGGTGTAGTTATAACATTTCTTGATACAAATAAAGACGGAAGAATAGATGCCTTAGATAGTACAGGTGATGGAAATGCAAATGATTTAAATTCTAATGGTAGTTTTGAAGATGAAGTTGTGGGAATACAAGATAATGCAAAATATCAAATAGGAACAAGTTATTTAAGAGGAGAAATAACTCACTTTACTCCTTGGGATTTTAACTGGCCTTTTGGAACTCCAAGTAATGCAACAACTCCTAAAAGTGTAGATACTTCAGAAGATGAATCAGATAAACCTAAACCTACACCAAACCCTGAAAATAAACATAATGAACCATTACAATGTGTTGGTTCTTATGTTACTTTAAAAACAAGAGTATTACATGAAGATATAAACATAAAAGGTACTAATTTAACCTTGCATTATTCTTCAAATAGAGCAAAAGGTTATAAGTACGAAATAGATGTTAAAGTTGATAAAACTGATATACCATCAAATGTAAAAACTATTATAATAAATCTAAGTGTTGCTGGAAAGAAATTCGTAAAAACATTCCTTCCTTCTGATTTTACTGGAAAAACATCTTTTATATGGGATGGAAGAGATTTTTTAGATAATAAACTAGAAGGAAGAGTAAAAGCTAAAATAAAAGTGGAATATGAATATGAAGGTGTATATTATTTACCATCAGGTGAATTCTCACAAGCTTGGGCACAAACTAGTACAACAGCTACAAATATAAGAGCTAGAGCTAATATATTTTTATTTACACAAAATGAAATATATGTAAATATACAAAGTAATAGTGTAAATAATAAAGTAGCAAATGCTTGGAGTATATCAAATATACATAATCTAGCTAGTAATACACTTATAAAAGGTGATGGAACAAATATACAAAAAGATACTATGTTTACAGATGGTTTACTTGCTCATTATGCTTTTGAAGATAATTTAAAAGATAGTTCAGGTCAAGAATTACATGGTACTAAACATGGTAATCTAAGCTATGAAAATGGTGTTTTTGGTAAGGCTGTTAGATTTTCTAATTATATGGACTTAATAGAATTACCAAATGATAGTTTAAAAAATAGTGTAAACTCTACTGTTTCTTTTTGGTTAAAAGGTATATATAATGGTACTCATACGACTATTGTTAGTGCTTTAAGTCCTAGATATAACAATGAATATAGACTAGGCTTTGATGATGAACGGTTTCAAACATATGTATATACTAAATTTAAAGATACTTTTATTTCTTCTAATCAAATATTTGATGAAAACTTTGCACCTGAAAAGTTTAAATTAATCACCATTGTAACTAGTGCTAATAAACAAGAATTATATATAAACGGTATATTAGATACTTCACAAGATGTAAATATTAGACCCTTTGATATAACAAGTAGTATATGGTTGGGTAATGACCAAGATTGTATGAATGGATGTTGGACACAAGAAGAACAATATATTGGACTAATAGATGATTTTAGAATTTATAATAGATCTTTATCACAAGAAGAAGTACAAAAGCTTTATAATAAAACTCTTGATGATATAAACTCCTCAAAACTCATACTTTCTTCTAATAATGAAGAATATGAGTTTGATTTAAAAGGAAATCATCTTTTCACAAAAGATTTGTTTACTAAAAAAACTTTAACAAGTTTTACTTATGATGATAAAAATCAATTAGTAAGTATGAAAGATAGTTTTAACAATACTATAAATATATCAAGAGATGCAAATGATAATATATCTATGATAAGTTCAGCAAATGGACATAAAACATACTTAGATATAAATGAAAAAGGTGATTTATTAAGTGTACGATATGAAGATGATACTCAGTATAGCTTTGAGTATGATACACAATCTTTATTAAAGAAAATCACTAATCAAAACAATAAATCTTCTATTATATTTTATGACCAAGCAGGAAAAGTCATAAAAGAGTTAGATAGAAATAATGGTGAATATTTATTTTTAAAAGATATTTCTGATCTTAATGATGCTACAGATAAAACATATAGTATAAAACATCCCTTAGGTGATATATATTCTTATAAACAAAGTACATTAGATGATGGTTCTATTAAGTACACAAATACTGATCCTTCTTTAGATATATTTACAAGACTTCTTTCAAAAGATGCTAAGCAAGAAACTATAACAAGAAATGATGTAATACAAACAAATACCTTCACAAAAGATATCTATACACAAGAAAGTATATTAAAACAATCTGTTATTAGACAAGCATCTGGTTTAAGTAAAACTATAACTTATAATACAAGCTATATTTATGATGAAAATGAAAATGATAGTGCTAATGCTAAAATAAAATCAAGAATAAAAACTATTACTTCAAATAATAAAACATTAAGTATAAAAGATGATTATGAAAACTCTTTAAATATTATTACAAGCCCTGAAAATAGAATTATAACAACTACCTATGATGAAAATACTAAACAAATAAAACAAATACAAAGTGGTAACTTATATCCTACAAACTATACTTATGATAATAAAGGAAGATTAATAAAACAAAGTATAGAAGACAAAGAAGCTTCTTATACTTATACTTCAAGAGGAAATATAAGCTCTTATACAAACTATGCTAATAAAACAACATCATATGAATATGATATTATGGATAATTTAATAAAAGTAAATTATCCTAATAATACTAGTGAAGAATATTCTTATGATAATAATTCAAATCTTATAAAAATACTAAGACCAAATAATTCAAGTCATGATTTTACTTTTACTTCTTTAGATAAAAGAGCTACATATACTTCTGCTTTAGATAAACAAAGTAAATATATTTATAATAAAAATAGAAAATTAATAAGTATTATAAGACCTAGTTCAAAAAGTATAGTAAATACTTATACTAATGATAAATTAGTAAACTTAAGTACTAATTCATATGATATATCATATGAATACTTTTATAAGAATATATTAAAATCTATTACAAAAGATAATGAGAAATTATCTTTTACTTATGATGGAGATTTATTAACAAGTATTATTCAAACAGGTGTGTTTGATAATACTATATCATATACATATAATGATGATTTTAATATAAGTTCTACTTCTTATGCAAATAAGACTTATTCTTATACTTATGATAAAGATAATTTATTACTTTCAAGTGGAGCTTACAATATAAGCAGAGATACTCTAAATGCATATCCTCTTAGAATAAGTGATACTTCTTTTATACAAGATATGACTTATGATAGGTATGGTGATATAAAAAAAGTATCAACTAATAGTTTTTCTTATGAAATACTTCAAAGAGATAAAAACTCTTTAATACTTAAAAAAGAAGAAATAGTAAATAACATAAGTATAATATATGATTATACTTATGATGATAAACAAAGATTAATAGAAGTTAAAAGAAATAATAATACTATAGAACAATATACTTATGATGATAATTCAAATAGAATTAATTCTATTGTAAATAATATACAAGCCTCTTCTTCTTATACCTTAGATGATCAAATAGAAGTATATGATAATAATACCTATACTTATGATGAAGATGGATATTTAAAACAAAAAGTTACACCAATAAATACTACAAATTATACTTACTTAGAATTAGGAGAATTAAAAGAAGTTAGTATATTAAGTAATACTAATAATGCTACAGAAAATAAGACTATTACTTATAAACATAATGCTTCAAATCAAAGAATAGCAAAACTAGTAAATGGTGTAATAACACAAAAGTATCTTTGGAAGAACTTAACACAATTATTAGCCATATATGATAAAGATGATAATTTAATACAAAGATATGATTATGCTTCTTTAAGAATGCCTGTATCTATGCTTTATAATGGAGATAAGTATTATTTACATTATGATCAAGTAGGTTCATTAAGAATAGTATCTAATAGTAATCATGATATAGTTAAAGAAATAGTTTATGATAGTTTCGGTAATATATTAAGTGATTCAAATCCTAGTTTTTATATAGCATTTAGATATGCTGGTGGTTTATATGATGAAGATACTAAGCTTAGTAGATTTGGATATAGAGATTATGATTCATATACAGGAAAATGGACTGCTAAAGATCCTATTGATTTTAGTGGAGGTGATTCTAACCTTTATTCTTATGTGTTGAATGATGGTGTTAACTTTGTGGATCCAAGTGGGTTAGAATTTATGTCAGATGAAAAATTAGAACTTTGGAGACAACGAGCGAAAGTAAATGCAGAAGCTATGGGAAAAACTGTTCCTAGTTGGAGACTACCACATTACGACCCAACGGCTTGTAAAAGAAGTTTGGGATGTTCTATGTTCAAAGGTGCTATTGAAGGGTTTGATGCAGGAAGAGAAGTAGGATGTTTTGTTGATGCTGGAACAAATAACCTTAATATTGCAAGTAGAGGGCTACCAATTTTAGGT
>JADGEX010000060.1 GCA_016744135.1 Pseudodesulfovibrio sp.
CCCTGGGCGAACTGCTCGATCTTGAGGGGTTGCATGAAAACGAGTGCTATGCAGCAATGGATTGGCTACTGGAACGGCAGCATAAAATCCAAAAGAAACTGGCCAAAAAGCATCTCGCAGACGGCGACCCCGTACTGTTCGATCTTTCCTCTTCTTATTTCGAGGGGCAATGCTGCGAGTTGGCCGAGTTTGGGTATTCCCGCGACCACCGCGGGGATCGCAAACAGGTGAACTATGGGGCTCTCCGTTAATTTTTATGGGGATCATCGGGAATTAGACTTGGGGATCGTGCAGTTTCAGGACCATCATGTGGCATGAATAGCACAATAGAACACTATGAAGTATTGCTGGGGTTAACCTCTCCTTGGGAGGTGACGAAGGTTGATCTGAGCACAGAACAACTTAGGGTGGATATCCATGTTACGCATATCGGCGAAAGCGCATGCTGTCCGGAATGCGGATTGAGCTGCCGCTTGTATGACCGTTCGCCGGAACGAACATGGCGACACCTCGATACCATGCAGTTTGAAACAATTCTGCACTGCCGTCCTCCCCGGATAGAGTGCAAGGAACACGGCGTCAAAACGGCCTTAATGCCGTGGGCGGGGAAGCACTCTCGTTTCACACAGCTCTTTGAAGCATTCGCCATCAATGTAATGATAGCGAGCCGATCCCTTCAGGAGGCGGGGAAATTGTTGAGACTCAACTGGCAACAGCTTCATGGCATAATGAAAAGGGCCGTGGAGAGGGGGCTTGATCGACGCATTGCCGATGAAATTCCCTGGATTGGAATGGATGAGAAATCATTTAGGAAGGGGCATAAATACGTATCAATCCTAAACGATATAGAAGGCGCGCGAGTCCTTGATGTGGTAGAAGGCAGGGAGGGTAAAGCGGCGGATAAGCTGATAAACAAGGCTCTTGATGAGAAGCAACGCGAGATGGTTTGCGGCGTGGCCATCGATATGTCGGCACCGTATATTTCGGCAATAAATCGGTTGCTGCCCCATGCGGATATTGTTCATGACAAGTTCCATATCAGCCAGCATCTCAACGATGCGATGGATAAGACTCGCCGCCAAGAACATCGCATATTAATGAAGGATAAAGACGAGATCCTGAAGGGGACTAAATTCCTCTGGCTTAAAGGGGTGGATCATCTCAGCGATGAATCGCTGGCCCAGCTTGAATCCATCAAGAAGCGAGAGTTGAATGTGTCAAAGGCGTGGTACATCCGGGAACTATTCGTGCACTTTTGGACGCGGCGCGATGCCGTTTTTGCGCAGAGCTATTTTGATTATTGGTATAAGGAAGCGTTTGGAACAGGCTTGCAGGAAGTAAGGAAAGTCGCCCGGATGCTAAAAAAGCACCTTGCGAATATACTGACCTATTTCGATTGCTACATCACCAATGCCTTCTCGGAAGGCATCAATTCCAAGATTCAAACAATCAAGGCGAATGCGCGTGGCTTCAGGAATTTCGAAAACTATAGAACTAGCATTTTATTCTTCTGTGGAAAGCTGGATCTTGCTCCACAAAAATTAACGTAGAACCAACTATGGACTCTATTGCAATACCGACGGCACCCCCGTCGGCGTTGAGGTTTTGGCCGGAAACGAAAGCGACCGCATTGCCTTTCCCATCGCGGTGGAGCGGGTGCGAAAGGATTTCAACCACCCGAACGTCATCTTCATTGGCGACCGCGGAATGATCAGCGGGAAAGCCATCGATGAATATCTTCGCGACGAAGAAGGCGCGGACTGGATCACCGCGCTCAACAGCGCCTCCATTGCAAAGCTTGAACGGCACGGGAGCATCCAGCTCACGCTCTTCGATGAGGGCGGCCTCGCTAGCATAACTCCCCCCGACTACCCCGACGAACGCCTCGTCGTCTGTCGTAATCCCGATCTCGCCAAACGCCGCGCCAAGCGGCGCGAAGCCCTTTTGCAGGCCACCGAAAAGC
>JADGEX010000061.1 GCA_016744135.1 Pseudodesulfovibrio sp.
GCCCATGGTACCTTCTCCACACAGGTCACCTGGGATGGAGTACTTGACCTCACCTTACCTAGAGCACAGATGCGAGCTGTGGGCTTACCCTCTGGCTGCGGAGCACGGCAGTACCTGACCTCTTGCTCAGTCATGTTGCTTCGGAGAGCACACAGCATGCAGTGCTGCTGGGCTTACCTAGAGCACACAGCGTAGCTGTGCTGCTTACCTCACCTCGCTTAGAGCACAGAGCGGGAGCTATGCTGCTTACCTAGAGCACACAGCGTAGCTGTGCTGCTTACCTAGAGCACACAGCGTAGCTGTGCTGCTTACCTCACCTGACCTAGAGGACCATAGCATGGCAGAGCATGCATGTGGCCTTACCTAGAGCATGCAGTAGGGCGTAGCACACTAGCAGTGCTTACCTGTAGCACCATGAGCACAGCGTGCCATGCTGCTTACCTTACTTCACCTAGAGGACCATAGCATGGCAGAGCATGCATGTGGCCTTACCTAGAGCACACAGCGTAGCTGTGCTGCTTACCTAGAGCACACAGCGTAGCTGTGCTGCTTACCTGACCTCATCTCATAGCACTCCACACATAGCAGAGCATGCTGTGGAGGGCTAGGGTCTCTGAGTAGCAGAGACCCGTGGGTGCACGAGACCACTAACACCCGAAGGGTGTTTACCTTCCGCCACGGCGCTGGCCCGACACACCTTTAGGTGCAGAGGGCATGCCGACAGGGGCGGGCCCGTGTGCCCAACCGCCACCGCACGGAGGGAGGAGCGCAGCGATCGAACGCAGCGAGGCGGGGCGGATTGAGGCCAGGGCAGCAGCATGCAATGCTGCTCCCACCGTAGGTGGGCCCCGGTACGTAGTAGCGGGCCCTCGGAGAGGGTGCTTGTGCAGGGCCGCCTCGGGGGGTTTACCCCCGATAGAGTGGGCCCTGAGGCTAGCAGGCGGGAAGCGTAGCGCTACGTATGCTGTCTCAGGGTCTGCGAGGGAGCTTGCCGGGCAGGGCCCTAGCTCCGAAGATGCCGCAGGAGGCAGCGCAGCGTACGACGAGCACTCTGGCAGGAGGGCCACAACGTGGCACACAAGGCGGCTTCCGTCAGCTGACGGCAGACCAAACGTCCGTAGGGGCTTGGTCGCAGGAGGCCCGAGGAGTGATAGCGACGAGGAGAGGAAGGTAAGCGGACACCCAGTCGTCGAGGCGCTGAGCGCTGTGCTTCAGCACACGCCAGCAGCATGCGCAGCATGCTCCCGGGTCGCAGGAGACACCTTGGGAGGTGGGTCCGGAGAGCAGGTGTGGTCCCCAGACCACAGCCCGCAGGGCAGCCGCTCTGTCTCCAAGGGAGCAGAAGAGCGCAGGAGGCCACGCAGGCCGACGCCACCGCAGGTGGGTCTTCCGCATGCGGAGAGCACCGGTGCTATGCGTAGGAGGTCGCGACGGCGCCCGCAGGGCCAGCCGAGGTGCAGCGATAGCGTCGCACCAGAGCAGACTCCAAGTATAAGCGGTGCTCGCAGCACAAGGAAGCCCTGACAACCAGCGGTTGCAGGGTGCCGGCACGTCCCACAGGACGGCAGGCGCACTCCGTAGGAGGGCTGGAGGGTATGCCGGGCGCACCGCAGCGTCCGAGCATGCCACGACGGAGGGTTCAGCGGGGTGGATCCCTGCTGTACACGAGAGGATGGTGTAGAGGGATCAGCAGAGCCAGCGGTGCGCAGCAGAGCGCTCTGCTGATCCCTCTACACCATCCATTATAGGGTGTAGAGTACTACATTGTCTACTGTAGACTCTTCCCCAGGTGCTCAGCTGTCCTCTTGGTTAGATGCCAGGGCCTAGATAGCTGAGGAGGATACTTCATTACCTCTGCTACGGTCCAGAGGATGTACTCACTACACTTCCTAACACCCTTCTTAGTGTCTGGTATGCTAGCAGGACACCTGCTGTGTCTACACTACATGGGCTCAGGG
>JADGEX010000062.1 GCA_016744135.1 Pseudodesulfovibrio sp.
CCCTAAATTGCTACTACGTCAAAATCTCTCAGTTACAAGGAAACTATTAGGTATTTATAAATGAGTGCCGCTTAATTATTATGCATTCTTCATCGATGTTCACTTCAAATACGTCTTCGCCAATTTTTACCGATACATCACCATAGTGCATCTGACGGTGGTGGTTTGCACATAGGGTCATGATATTGTCAGCGGCAAGAGATCCAATCTGCAGTTCGGAGACTGGTGTAACATGATGCGCTTCGACATAATGCTCACCGTTAGGTTTTTCAAAGCCATATGGATTTAACCTGACCTGCGCCCCTAGAACTCCTCCATTTTGATGTAGAGTCCGCCCAATCAAAAGGACGGACAAATGAAGAAACGATTCTCGGACGAACAGATCATTCAGATGATCAAAGAACAGGAAGCTGGCGAGAAGACAGCGGAGCTGTGTCGGCGTTACGGCATCAGTCAAGGAACATTTTACAAATACAAATCAAAGTATGGCGGCATGGAACCATCAGACGCGGCGCGATTGCGAACGCTTGAGGCCGAGAACGCGAAGCTTAAGAAGCTTCTGGCAGAGACGATGCTCGATGTGTCGATGTTGCGTGATGTAAATTCAAAAAAGTGGTGACGCCCGATGCCAAGCGGCGAGCTGTGGTTCACCTGATTGACAAACACGGGGTGAGCCAGCGTCCGCTGCCCGGCAGTGGTTTGCCTGCAAACCATGAGAGGGGGCGTGCGCAACCATGCAAGTGGATCGATCCACCGTGCGCTATCAATCGAAGCGACCGGACGACAGCGCTTTGCGAGAAGAGATCAAGCTGGTGGCGAAAGAACGCCGCCGATTTGGTTATCGGCGCATTCAGGTGATGCTGGAGAGGAAAGGGATTTATATGAATCACAAAAAACTGCGCCGATTATATGTTGAGGAAAAGCTGCAAGTGCGCCGTAGGGGAGGCAGAAAGCGTGCTCTGGGCACAAGAAAGCCCATGGTGCTTCCCGATGGTCCAAACCAACGATGGAGCCTTGATTTCGTCAACGATGCGTTTACGGATGGGCGGCGGTTTCGTATTCTGGCAGTGATTGATGACTTCACCCGCGAGAATTTGGCATTGGTGGCCGACACATCACTTTCAGGCTTGCGGGTTTCCCGGGAGTTGGACCTGGTTGTCGCCGAGCGCGGCATGCCAGCCACAATTGTTTCCGATAACGGCACCGAGTTCACCAGTATGGCGATCCTGCAATGGGTTCAGGGAATCGGGGTCGATTGGCACTATATCGCCCCCGGCAAGCCCCAGCAGAACGGGTTCATCGAAAGCTTCAACGGCAAACTGCGTGACGAATGCTTGAATGAAACCCTGTTCAGTTCGCTGGATGAAGCCAAGGAAAAACTCAAAGAATGGAAGGACGACTACAACCAACACAGACCACATTCGGCGTTGGGAAATCTGACGCCATTGGAATTTGCTAAGAAAAAAACAATGGACAAACTGGCAGCCTAAAGCCATCAATCTAACCCCAAGGACTCTCCGCTAGCTGGAGGAAACTTGGGGCGCAGGTCACCCGTTAGCCGAGTGTTGAACAATGAACGGAGGCGAGCCATTGGGCAAGTGTAATTGTTCCTTCATTTATTGTTGATACTAAATAAATCGGGAAGTCTTAGCCAGAGAGGGAACAGTTTCTCAATGATTAAACACTCGTGTTTCTTTTTGTTAAAACTTGCGCATGCGTTGCTTTTGCTCCAGTGGGTGGTCGGCTCTGCGTCGGCAGAATGCGGCGACTTCACGCCGCTAAGCGATCTAACTGCAGAGATGCGAATGGTAGCTACTGGGCAAGCACCGCTCGAGATTGCAACCGCGCGACGGGTGGCCCGACATGTCCAGAATGTTGATTTTGACGAGGTGCGACAGCGGCTGCAAAGAATAGACATGTCGGATCAATTCCGTGACATCGAACGAATGGGGAC
>JADGEX010000063.1 GCA_016744135.1 Pseudodesulfovibrio sp.
ATGAATGGCTGCTTCCAAGCCAACATCCTAGCTGTCAATGCAATCTTACCACGTTTGTTCAACTTAGCATACATTTGGGGACCTTAGCTGATGGTCTGGGTTCTTTCCCTCTCGTCCGTGGACCTTAGCACCCACGGGCTCACTGCCAGATATAAGTTATAGCATTCGGAGTTTGTCTGGATTTGATAGGCGATGAAGCCCTCGCATCCAATCAGTAGCTCTACCTCTATAACTCTTGACTCTGACGCTGCACCTAAATGCATTTCGGGGAGTACGAGCTATTTCTCAGTTTGATTGGCCTTTCACCCCTACCCACAGTTCATCCCAAGACTTTTCAACGTCAACGGGTTGGGCCCTCCACTCTGGATTAACAGAGCTTCAGCCTGACCATGGGTAGATCACCAAGTTTCGCGTCTACCCCCACTAACTTTTTCGCCCTATTCAGACTCGCTTTCGCTTCGGCTCCGCACCTTAAGTGCTTAACCTTGCTAGTGAGGAGTAACTCGTAGGCTCATTATGCAAAAGGCACGCCGTCATCCCGATAAATCGGGACTCCGACCGCTTGTAAGCGTATGGTTTCAGGTACTATTTCACTCCTCTATTCGAGGTGCTTTTCACCTTTCCCTCACGGTACTTGTTCACTATCGGTCTCTCAGGAGTATTTAGCCTTACCAGATGGTCCTGGCAAATTCATACAGAATTTCTCGTGTTCCGCACTACTCAGGATACTACTAGACGCAGATTGCTTACGTGTACGAGGCTATCACTCTCTATGGCTGCTCTTTCCAAAGCATTCCACTTCACGCACTTTGTCATGTTGTAGTCCTATAACCCCAGCATTGCCGAAACAATACTGGTTTGGGCTGGTCCCTTTTCGATCGCCACTACTAAGGGAATCACTTTTGTTTTCTTCTCCTCCGGGTACTTAGATGTTTCAGTTCTCCGGGTTTGCCTCCCTTGCGGGATACTCATTGCTGAGTGGGTTGCCCCATTCGGAAATCTTCGGGTCAAGCGGTTATTTGCACCTTGCCGAAGCTTATCGCAGCTTATCACGTCCTTCATCGCCTCTGAGAGCCAAGGCATCCGCCATACGCTCTTAATTACTTATTATTATGCTTGCTATTTCAATTGCTCAAAATAGCCAACGAAATCAATCGCTGTTTTCTTTACTTTATTACTTCTACTTTTTGATTTTTCAATATGTCAAAGAACTTTTAATACCTAATATGTATTCTGTGGAGAATATCGGAGTCGAACCGATGACCTCCTGCGTGCAAGGCAGGCGCTCTAGCCAACTGAGCTAATCCCCCATAACTTAATTACGAATGTTTTAATTACGAATTACATCTTAATTGGCGTAATTCTTAATTCGTAATTGATAATTCTATAGTAGTCCTGCGCAGATTTGAACTGCGGACCCCTACATTATCAGTGTAGTGCTCTAACCAACTGAGCTACAGGACTAAATTAAATAATCCATAGGCTTGTCGGTAAAACACCCTAACGCTATGGGTTATGGTATATTAAAAGATGAAAGCAAAAATAAAATTAGGTCAAGATTATAACCAAGTCAACTGCCTTCACAGTTAAACTTATTGTCGTATTATCCATCTCCAGAAAGGAGGTGTTCCAGCCACACCTTCCGGTACGGCTACCTTGTTACGACTTAGCCCCAGTTACCAATTTTACCCTAGGACGCTCCTTGCGGTAACGTACTTCAGGCACCCTCGGCTTCCATGGCTTGACGGGCGGTGTGTACAAGGCCCGGGAACGTATTCACCGTATCATTGCTGATATACGATTACTAGCGAATCCAACTTCACGGAGTCGAGTTGCAGACTCCGATCCGAACTGAGACCAGCTTTTGAGATTAGCATCCAGTC
>JADGEX010000064.1 GCA_016744135.1 Pseudodesulfovibrio sp.
CTTGCGATCCCCTTTGTATTCGTATTGTGAAACCCTTTTTCCGAAAAAAGGCGCATGGCTGCGTCCAGAATTTTCCCCCTGGTTTCGATCCCCCGTTTCTGGACGGGGTTCCTTGTCTTGTGCTGACCCAGCTCCATGGCACCCTCCTCGGTAATTGATTGTTAAAACCGTATACCACTGTCCCATGACAAATGTCAAAAAAAGGTGAACCTAAGTTCAGTTTTACCTTGACAACATGAACCAAAGTTCATATTCCTTACAAAAAGATGAACTTTGGTTCATATATTGCCAAAACACCAACCCCTTACCAAGGAGAGCCCCATGAAACCTGGCCGTTTTTTACCTCAACCGCCCCAATCCCCCTCGTCAAAATGGACGATCCTGACCACTGTCGCAACCGGAGCCTTCCTCGCCTCCCTGGACGGCAGCATCGTTAACATCGCCCTGCCCACCCTGGTCAACCGCCTTCACACGGAATTCGCCTATGTCCAGTGGGTGGTCCTGGCCTATCTCGTCACTGTGGTCTCCCTTATACTGCCCCTTGGCCGCCTGGGCGACACCCTGGGTAAAAAGGCCATTTACGGGTGGGGATTTGTGATCTTCACCCTGGGATCGACCCTCTGCGGAATGGCAACCAGCCTGGCCGGCCTGGTGGGCTTCCGGGTGATCCAAGGAATCGGCGCCGCCATGATCATGGCCCTTGGATTTGCCATTGTCACGGAAGCCTTTCCCGCTAAAGAAAGGGGCCGGGCCATCGGCATCCTTTCCGCCCTGTGCGGGGTTGCCATCGCCCTGGGCCCGGTCATCGGAGGGGTATTGATCGAACGCTTCTCCTGGCAGTGGATCTTCCGGGTCAACCTTCCCATTGGCATTGTCGGCTGCCTCATGGTTTACCGGCATGTGCCGGCCACGCCAAGCCCCACAGGAGAAACCGTTGATATCCGGACTGCCATGGCCCTCACCCTAACTCTTGCCACCCTGCTGGCGGGGATAACCTGGGTGCAGAAACAGGGTGCCGCCAACCTTCCCGCCCTGGGGCTTGCGACGGCATGCCTGGCATCATTCTGCCTGTTTGTCGGTCTAGAAAAAAACGCCAGGGATCCCCTGATCGATCTCACCCTGTTTTCCGACCGGCAGTTTGCCGTCAACCTTGCAACAGGCGTCATCTCCTTTGTGGCCTATGCCGGCGTCATCGTGCTGCTTCCCTTCTTCCTTGAAGAAGTGACGGGCTTTTCCACTGGCAAGGCAGGCCTTTTAATGACCACCGTCCCGTTGATGCTGGGGCTTATGTCACCGGTTTCCGGCCTTGCCGCCGACAGGTTCGGGTCCCGGCCCGTAACCCAAGCCGGGCTATGCCTGTTTATTGTCGCCTACACTTCGGCCGCCTTCCTGGACAGCCACACCCCGGTCCTGGGAATTGTTTGGCGACTTGGGCTCCTGGGATGCGCCATGGGCCTGTTTATGTCCCCCAACAACAGCGCCATCATGGGGGCCGTTCCCCCCGAGCGCCTCGGCATCGCCTCGGGCATGCTCACCATGGCCCGAACCCTGGGACAGACCCTGGGGGTCTCGGTGGTGGGCGCCTTCTGGGCCTTGAGCACCGCCCTCCATGCCGGCAAGGACCTATGCACAAGCCCTACCATGGCAGCAACGACGGCCAAACTTGCAGGATTCCAAGACACCTTTCTCCTCCTCAGCCTCCTGATCCTGGCCGGGGTGATACTTGCCGCCCGGGAACCCGTGGCTGACTTACAAACCCCTGGCACGGGGATCACCAAGGGCTAAGATTCCTCTGTTAAGCTTCTTTTACCTGGATAGAGTATCCCATATTTGTCGCC
>JADGEX010000065.1 GCA_016744135.1 Pseudodesulfovibrio sp.
CTGCAGAACAAGCACCTCATGCTCGGCCTGCTCTTTCAATCCGTCAACGAAACCCTCTGCGGCTTTGCTAAAAATCCAAAATGGAAACTCGGAGGCCAGCCCGGTTTCATCGCCGTACTCCACACCTGGAATCAGGAATTACGCGATCACTTCCACTTGCATATCATCAGAACACCTGACCTCGGACACTTTTAATCTGATACCAGTTTGTAGATCATCCGTAGATTTGTGCCAGGATAGCAGGTTTTCGTTTCGCTGAGCTGCCCGCATAGTTCCTGAAGGATCCGGTTGTCTTTCGGGGTGGCCAAGCTGTGAATTTCCACCGTCAATGTTCCGGCGGTTGGATCGGGGCGTAGGTTGACTTCGGTGGTGTAGAGTTTTCTCATGTAGGTGCGGGCTTCGTCTTGGTGGTGTTCGCCGAGGGGTTCGCGGACGGCGTTGGCCATGGCAGTTTCGGCGCGGTAGGCGACGATCTTGAGGGTGTCGATGAAGTGCTTGCTGCGATGCGCGAGCTTCTGAAATCGGTCTTCTTCGGGAAGTTCCTTGATTTCGATATGCTTGGAATTTTCTTTGCGCTGGACTTTGAGCAGATCGATAGCGGCGGTTTCTTTTTCGATCTCGGCGCGGAGGGTTTCGGCGGTTTCCATGTGATGTTCGATGGGGCCGGGGTCGAGGCCTTTTTCGAGGGTGAGGTCGCATAGCCTGATCTTGCGGCGGGAGAGTTTGGCCGCCCGTTTTCGGATTTCTCCGTCGAGCTTGCGCCAGGCGGGGTTTACGACCTGCGTGGTATCGTCGATGGGTTCGAGCTGATAATCTATAAGTCTGTCCAGACTAAAATGTTCCCGTGCGTATTTGAATAAATTCTCCTGATACCATCGGCCGAACTGCGGCCCGGCGATTTCCGCCGGGGTCGCCGCCCATTCGGTGCTGACGATGGCGATTTGGCGACCGCTTTGGGTGAGCTTGCGTATTTCGCGCACCCAGATCTGGTCGGCGGGTTTGCTGCCCAGCCGTGTGCCACGTTCGGCGAGCTCCATCTCGGCTTCTCCCCCCATGATGAGTTTTACAGGGTGCGGGCTGAATTCCTCTTCCGGCCAGTTGTCGGCGGTGAACTTGCGGTAGGTTTGGCAGGCGATGCGTTTGGCGTTCATTCGTTTGAAGAACCCGGGGCTGTAGCCCTCGCGGTCGAAGACGAGGCGGAAGCGCATCCGGAGCGCATCGGCGGCGAGGGCGGCTTCGGTGGGTTGATTTGGAACCTGCTTTTCGAGGGTCGGAACGATGTCCTTCTCCAGCACCTTGATCATGCCCGGATCGACGGCGCAGTTGACTTTGAAAAAGGGAAGCCCGTCGAAGCCATTGACCCAATAGTCGGCCGTCGCGCGCATGCAGAGGCGCTGGCGGGGCAGTTTTGTTTGCGCGCCGTGGTAGACGCGGGTATGGCCGTCGATATACAGAATGCCCGCGTTGGCCGGATCCGCCTGCATCCAGTCCTCGCAGAGTTGCGCGGCCCATTCGTCCGCCCCATCGGCCGCGAGCAGCTTTATTTTTCCCCGCAGCGTTTTGGTGGAGGGGCATCGGTCGAGCCCGAGCAGCTTGCCCCATTCGCCCGGCGCACTGGAGCCGAGGGCCTCGATGGACTTGATCCGGCACAGCGCCATGAACGCGAGGATCGTGAAGAGGTGCCCGACTCCATAGTAGCCCGAAGGCAGGCTGAAAAAGCGGGAGCAATGCCGCAGCAGCCC
>JADGEX010000066.1 GCA_016744135.1 Pseudodesulfovibrio sp.
GCATTCCGGTCGATAACAAGGAAACCATCATCATCCAGATCAAAGTAAATGTCTTCCCCAAACGCCACCTCAACCCCGTCACCGTCTAGGTCGAGAATAATGGGGATCGTTGCGCCACCAAAGCCGTCGTCAAAGCCATCAATATAAAGGTCTTTATATCCGCCAGTTTTTGGAACCTTATTGGGGTCGTAAGTTAGGCCCGGTGGTGAGGTATCTGGATTATCATTATCAGGATTACCTCCATTCCCGTTATTACCGTTGCCTCCGTCGTCATTATCGTCACCAGTGTCAGGCTCTCTTGCAATGTGCGGTGTTAGCTCGTACCCACCTTGATAAAAATTTAACATTTCGTAATACAGTTGTGGGTTGCCGGCTATTGCCAACTCATCAAGCGCACTAATTTCATATCCGTTTGGAACAAGTACAACTCTGTTTCCAAGTGAACCTGAACTGACCTGCCCCTGAATTGTCATCCAACCTGAACCAGAGTCTTTCGTGTTGATACGCCATTTGGCGCGGGTTTAGCAACCGGCTGCCGCGCGGAGTTTTCATGTGGCGCAGCGTGGCAGTCGGTTGCTAAAATCAGGCGGCTGGCGAAGGCTTCTGGTGTTTCATATCCAAGCGCTGAGTGTGGGCGGTTTGTGTTGTAGTCATTGCGCCCAATCCCGAATTACGATCCGCGCATGGGCGAGATTTCGGAACATGGTTTCGTTTAGAAGTTCATCCCTCATCCGCCCGTTGAAGCTTTCGACGAATCCGTTCTGCATCTATTGCCCGGCAGGCGATTGCGAAGTAATCTGCCGAGAGGGGGCTTCCCAGGGGCAATATAGTGCCAATTTATCTTGCAGTCTGAGCACCAGCCCAGAACCGCATTGCTGGTCAGCTCCGTGCCGTTATCGCTAACAATCATCTCTGGCTTTCCGCGCCTTTCGATAATCTCTGCCACCTCTCGAACGACACGTTTGCCTGAAATCGACGTATCTGGGATCGCAGCAAGGCATTCCCGGGTCACATCATCCATGATGTTCAAGATGCGAAACCGTTGGCCCGAAGCGAACTGGTCATGCACGAAGTCTAGCGACCATCGCGCATTGGCCTTCGCCTCAACCAGAATGGGCGCGCGGGTGCCGGTTGCCTTGCGTCTGGTCCGCCTTTTACGCACGGCCAGCCCTTCTTCTCGATAAAGACGATAGATGCGGTTGATCCCCGAGGTCTCTCCCTCACGGCGCAGCAAGATGAACAAGCGGCGATATCCAAACCGCCGCCGCTCATTCGCCAAATCGCGCAAACGCGCCCTTAGCTCGATCTCCGGCGGGCGACAGGACTGATACCGGATCATCTTCCGATCCGCTCCAACAATTTTACAGGCCCCCTCTCGGTGATTGCATGCAATCACCTGCCGGGCAGTGGACGCTCTGACAGGCCCAACTTCGCCCGCAGATGCGCGACAGCTTCGCGCTTAACGACAGGCCCTACCACTTTTTTGCCAGCAATTCCTTCATCGCCGCGGCAGCTAACATTTGTTCAGCCAGCAACTTCTTCAGCTTGCCGTTCTCATCCTCCAGCACCTTCAGCGGTTTGACATCGGGCACTGACATACCCGAAAATTTCGACTTCCACGCGTAAAACGTGCCGTGCGACATCCCGTGCTTACGACACAGATCAGCGCACTTCGCACCAGCCTCATGCTCTTGCAGAATGCCAATAACTTGCT
>JADGEX010000067.1 GCA_016744135.1 Pseudodesulfovibrio sp.
AGCTTTAACGGGAGGAATCATGACACTTTCAGCCATGGCAACAACAAAAAACATTAGTGATGTAATTTTTTCAAGCGAAGTAGGCGTAATCATGCACGGACCTACGTTTATGGGAAATCCCTTGGCTTGTAGTGTGGCTAATGCAAGTATAGATTTACTTCTTAGTTCAAATTGGAAAGAGAAAGTTCAAAATATTCAAAATATTTTTGCAAAAGAATTAAAATCATTAGAAACATTAAAAATAGTTCATGAAGTGAGAAATATTGGAGCTATAGGTGTAGTTGAGCTTGAAGATGAAACAAAAGCTCAAGAAGTTCAAGATTTTTGTGTAAAAAATGGTGTTTGGATAAGACCATTTGGAAAATTAGTATACAGCATAGTTTCATATAATATTACTAATAAAGAATTACTCAAAATCACCTCAACCATAAAAGAAGCAATAAATAATATATAAAAGGTATTAGAGTTCTTTATTTATAATAATTAATGATGTATAGTAAGTACACTATATTATAATTATATAGAATAAATAACAAGGAGGTAAAATAATATGGAATTAAAACCAGGACCAAAACCTGATGCAAAATCAACAGGCAAAAAAGACCAAAGGCGTAGAGATAATAAAAGTACACCAGGGAATACATCAAGCTTAAAAGCATCTAAAAGTACAAATAAAAAGTAGTAATTACTTTTTATTTAAGATATTTAAGAAAAGCTATAAAATAGCCAAACTCACTAGTATTTTCTAGTGAGTAACCTTTTATTTTTGTACTTTCAATTAACTAGTGTAATTTTTATCATATAAAAATTTAGGCTTAGGACACAAGCCACTACTTTTAATTAATGAGAATTTTGTATATAGTTGCAAAATTAAAGATTAGATAATTTTATTAATTTTGGTGTTCTTTTCTTTTTATCGCAAAAAGAAACAAAAGCTCACCAACTGATGAAATGCTTATCAGAAATTTTTATAATTTTTTTTCATGTTCAAAACTCAGAGAAAAACTATACAGCGTATAGCTTTTCTCTTCAAACAGTTGAACATCTTTTCCAAAAAAATTAGATAAATTTCTTGCATTTCAAATGTTGGTCTTAAATACAATTGGGTCAAAAGATAAAAGGATAAAATAAAAGGAATAAAAATAAAAGCGTAAAAGGGGTCGGAGCTAAACTTTTAACTTTTGTGTTATAATATAGACAAAAAGAGTCAAATGCCAAGAAGATTAAGAGTAGAAGTTTGTGGCTATCATCATATTTACAATAGAGGCGTTGCTAAAAGTGATATTTTTCTAAATAATAGCGATAAAGAAAAGTTTTTAGAGATATTAAGTGAAACTTCTAAGGAATATAAATTTAATATTCATTCCTTTTGTCTTATGGACAATCATTACCATCTTTTACTAGAAAATCAAAAAGAGAATTTATCAGATGGAATGAGGCAAATAAACTCAAAATATGCAAGTTATTTTAATAAAAAGTATAGAAGAGTTGGACATCTTTGGCAAGATAGATTTAAATCTTGGTATGTTTTAAATGAGGCTTATCTTTTTACACTTTTCAAATATATAGAACAAAACCCAGTAAAAGCAAACATGACAAAAAAGATTGGTGAGTATAGGTATAGTGCCTCATATAGCATTTTAAGAGATGGAATACCACCTTTTTTACAAAACTCCTTTGTATTAAGA
>JADGEX010000068.1 GCA_016744135.1 Pseudodesulfovibrio sp.
TAACTATAACGGTCCTAAGGTAGCGAAATTCCTTGTCGGGTAAGTTCCGACCTGCACGAATGGCGTAACGATGGCCATACTGTCTCCACCCGAGACTCAGTGAAATTGAAATTGCGGTGAAGATGCCGTATACCCGCGGCTAGACGGAAAGACCCCGTGAACCTTTACTATAGCTTCACACTGGACTTAGAACCTGCTTGTGTAGGATAGCTGGGAGGCTTTGAAGCGGTGACGCCAGTCATCGTGGAGCCAACCTTGAAATACCAGCCTGGTATGTTTTGAGTTCTAACTTAGTCCCCTTATCGGGGACAAGGACAGTGTGTGGTGGGTAGTTTGACTGGGGCGGTCTCCTCCCAAAGAGTAACGGAGGAGCACGAAGGTACCCTAATCCCGGTCGGAAATCGGGAGTTTAGTGCAATGGCATAAGGGTGCTTGACTGCGAGACAGACACGTCGAGCAGGTGCGAAAGCAGGTCATAGTGATCCGGTGGTTCTTAGTGGAAGGGCCATCGCTCAACGGATAAAAGGTACTCCGGGGATAACAGGCTGATACCGCCCAAGAGTTCATATCGACGGCGGTGTTTGGCACCTCGATGTCGGCTCATCACATCCTGGGGCTGTAGCCGGTCCCAAGGGTATGGCTGTTCGCCATTTAAAGTGGTACGCGAGCTGGGTTTAGAACGTCGTGAGACAGTTCGGTCCCTATCTGCCGTGGGCGTTGGAAACTTGAGAGGAGCTGCTCCTAGTACGAGAGGACCGGAGTGGACGTACCCCTGGTGTTTGGGTTGTCATGCCAATGGCATTGCCCAGTAGCTACGTACGGAACTGATAACCGCTGAAAGCATCTAAGCGGGAAGCAGGCCTCAAGATGAAGTTTCCCTAATCTCTTGAAGATTCTAAAGGGTCGTTGAAGACTACAACGTTGATAGGCAGGGTGTGGAAGCACAGTAATGTGTGAAGCTAACCTGTACTAATTGCCCGTGCGGCTTAACCATATAACCCCAAGTGACTTGGCCTGTTTGGCAAGCACGAGGGTGTGTAACACCTGATTAAGCAACGTGAAATAAAAACAATCACATTGGCTATGAGAGTAGTGATGTTGATGTATGTGTAACTAACTTGAATCCAGATTTTAAATTGGTTGAGTGTATCTGTTTAGATGCCTCAGCTGGTTGCGAGCCCCGGCAGAGATGCTGGATGAGTCTCAAAACGCTTTTCCTGGCGGCAATAGCGAAGTGGCACCACCTGATCCCATCTCGAACTCAGAAGTGAAACGCTTTAGCGCCGATGGTAGTGTGGGGTCTCCCCATGTGAGAGTAGGACACTGCCAGGATTTAATACCTAAAATACCCGGACTAAGTTAGTCTGGGTATTTTTTTGCCCATAGAATGTAGAAAAGCAGTGTGCGACTTGAGCATGGGCATGTGAAAAAAATGCCTGGAGCGTTTTTTAATGTGGTGGATGCGTTTACCACCACGGCCCCAACGGGGTGAGCGCAGGGATAGCGCGAATAGAGTAGGACACTGCCAGGATTTAATACCTAAAATACCCGGACTAAATTAGTCTGGGTATTTTTTTGCCTGTGATAAAGGCAAAACAGAATCCGTTACCGCTCGAAGGGGATTTAAGTGCAGTGGCCCCTTATTGGCGCCACTCAGAGCGGGCGGTGTCGTGAGT
>JADGEX010000069.1 GCA_016744135.1 Pseudodesulfovibrio sp.
TTTCAGGATCGTCATAATTCCAGAAGTCATGAAACCAATATGTAGCCAGCACAAGAAAGGTTAACAACAGCAAGGCTCCTAATCGGGCTTTATAACCGGCCGCAACGAATAGGCTTCCAGCAATCAGGAAGACGATTGCTCCAGCCAGCATCAGCTGTGGCATGGGCACGCCTGCAGATGCCATATAATCGGAAACGGTATTGAATTTCGGAATTTTATTCCCGACGGCACTCATTAAAAAGATGGTCACGAGGCACAGGCGACCAATTAAATTCAGCGGGGCAAAGATCAGGTTCATTATGCGCTCTCCGGTTATACGGCTATGTGATTAAAACAGGCTCTTATAGATCCGGCACATAAATATTGTGACTTCTTTCAGATGGTTTGATATCATTATCCCCATGAAAAATGATGATGCAAGAAGGACACCGGGCAGCCTTTATGAAAAGCGGAAGCAGATTGTTCGGCTCCATCGAAAAGGATATGGCCCAATGAAAATTGCCGAGCTTACGGGCTTGAGCTGGGGTGCGGTGAATACCGCCCTGAAACTCTACAAGCAAGGCGGAACTGCCGCCTTAAAACCGAAGCGAAGGGGACGCAAGGTTGGGACAGAGCGTTCCCTTTCTGTTGAGCAAGAACAACGTGTTCAACAGCTGATCTGCGAGAACCGACCTGAGCAGCTTAAAATGAATTTTGCCTTATGGACGAGAGGGGCAGTCATGGAGCTGATCAGTAAAGAGTTTGGATTAAATTTGTCGATTCGGTGTGTCGGTAATTATCTTCATCGTTGGGGCTTTACCCCTCAAAAACCGATTAAGCGGGCTTACGAACAACAGCCCAAAGCGGTCAAAAAATGGTTGGATGAACAATACCCAGAGATCGAACAGCGGGCCTGTGCAGAAGATGCCGAAATCCATTGGGGCGACGAGACTGCCGTTATGAATAGGAGCTATTCTCCGCGCGGGCAAACCCCAGAGACTCGTGCTGTATGTGGGAAGCGGGAAAAGTTCTCAATGATCTCTACCGTAACCAACCGAGGGAAATGTCGTTGGATGATTATCGATGGGGCGTTCAATTCAGATCGCTTTATCGATTTCATGAAGCTGCTAATAAAAGGTGCAAATAATAAAATCTTTCTAGTGCTCGACAACCTGCGAGTTCATCACAGCAAACCGGTTAAAAAATGGACCGCAGACAATCAAGAAAAGATTGAGCTGTTCTTCCTGCCAAGCTACAGCCCGGAACTCAACCCTGACGAACGCCTCAATGCCGACTTGAAGCACAAGATTACAACTGTAGCTCCGGCCCGAACGAGAAAGAAACTACTGGAAGTGACGACTAACCATATGCGGCTGATCGAGCAATCGACGCAACGAGTTATAAACTACTTTGGAGACCCGCACATCCGCTATGCCGCATCACAATAATTTCGTGCCGGAGCAATAGTGTCGGTGATCCCAGTGGTAGCCACTCCGAACGCTGGTGTATGAACATCGAGAGTATGGGGCCTGTTGATCAACGGTCGTTCAGCTTTGTCAGCCCCCACTTCGGGCAGGTAGGAACACAATCCTTCAAGATGCGTAAGGGTAACAGCTACCGGTTTTTGCTTTACCGATACGCCACCCACCGAGAGGCAGAAGATGGCCCCGACTACGAC
>JADGEX010000006.1 GCA_016744135.1 Pseudodesulfovibrio sp.
AACCTGTAGTAGTCGTTGGGTGAAATATGAAATAGAAAAAAGTATTGAGCGTGGGAATGGCTTGTTGGGTATTGATGTTAGTAAAATAAACGACTTGCAAGGTAAAGACTCAGAACGATGCGGTAAAATCCCCAAAGGCTATGAGTTTTATCTATGGAATAAGGATGAGGGTTATAAAAACATGGGAGATTGGATCGAAGCTGCTGCCAAAAAAGCAGGAAGATAATTTAAGGAATATTAGTGGCAATAAAATTAAGAACGCTAAGGTCTGCGGCAGCAAGGTCGGGCCAGGTTATAGTTGCAAAATCTTTTCGCGATGCTGTTGCTAATTTAAGGAGTCGGTGACAAACGTCACTCATTCGTATTTACGAAAAAGCCAGCTAGCAGAAAATAACAGGGTCAGGTCTTGCAATCCAGCAGCAGGTCTTGCGTTTTGCCTTTTATAAATTAACTCGTTTACAAAAAAGCCAGCTAGTATTTAATTAGCTGGCTTTTTTATTTTAGCGGCTAAGTTGCCGGTTCCGGTTCTGGCTCCGTCGTTAACACCAAACAATGTTCCATCACCCGAATGGTAATCATCTGATCGATGTTAAACCCCGCCAGCTCCAACCACCGTCCCTGCATCTGAATCCACGGTACCGACATCGGTTTATAATAAAAGCCCCGATGGTGCAGGGGATCACGGATCGGTTGATCATACCGGAAACTCCTGACCTTAATGCGCCGTTGCTGGCAAATCGTCTGTGATGTTTTTTTTCTACCTTTCGCCGAACGGCGGTCTGGCGTATCATTACGCTTGATCATGATTGACTCCTATATAGTCAGTTGTGGTCAGCTGGGTACTGGTGTTAGCGCACCAGCCCAGCACTTTTTACTACCGGTCTTACTGAGTACTGCTTGGGTTAAGTCAGTTATGTAATAAATGCACGCTTGGCATTATGCTTGAGAATCAAACTCTCCAATAACTCTTTTGCGATCCTGCGTTCATCATCAGTAAACTGGCTCAATGCTTCAAACTGCAACTTTAAATCATCAATAGGGCCACGTTGGTCTTCACCGAATACCAAATCATCCAGCGTCGTATGAAGCTCTTTAGCCAGCCGAACCAATGTCTCCAGGGTAGGCTGAGCGGTACCTGCCTCGTACCGTTTAATCTGGTTTACATGCAAAGCAATGGCATCGGCCAGCGCCTGCTGGGTGAGTCCCCGCTGTTTACGTAGCTCAACAAGTCTATTTACAAATTCCATAGGAAGTAACCAAATAATCGAAGTGTCCATAAGTGTACCTCCTAGGTCTCTTTGTCTGTTGACATAAGAACAGTATACTGTACCATTAATAACAGTACAAGGTACTTGACAGGTTTTTGAAAAGACCCCGTTTTTAGAGGAAAACAGCATGACCCGTATACCTGATGAAGACATCGCCCGCCTGAAAACGGAAATATCCATCCAGCGCTTAGTCGAGAGTAGGGGGATTAAGCTGAAGAAACACGGCAAGGACTTACTCGGGTTGTGTCCGTTCCACGATGACCATGAACCCTCGTTAGTGATAACGCCATCGGAAAACCTCTGGCACTGCCTGGGCGCCTGCAACTGTGGCGGCTCCGTGATCGACTGGGTGATGAAAGCCCAAGGCGTGAGTTTTAAACACGCCGTTGAACTGTTAAAAAATGATATCCCAACCACACAAAGCCAACCGGTAAAACGCGCCACCACCAAAAAACTATCGTCTCCTTTAGCCGCCGATGCCGACCAACAAACCGCGCTCAACCAGGTGATTAATTACTACCACGATGTTTTAAAACAAAGCCCCGACGCGTTGGAATACCTGGACAGTCGTGGCTTAAACAATCCCGAACTGATAAACCACTTTAAACTCGGCTATGCCAATCGAACCTTAGCTTACCGACTGCCACAAAAAAACAGAAAAGCCGGGGCAGACGTGCGCCAACAATTACAAACCATCGGCATCTTGCGTGACTCTGGCCATGAACACTTTAACGGTTCACTCGTGGTACCGGTTACCGATGAAAATAACTTAATCACCGAAGTCTATGGCCGCAAAGTTGGCCAGCGTTTACGTAAAGGCACACCGTTACACACCTATTTACCCGGCCCCCATCAGGGTGTATTTAATATACAAGCACTGAAAGTCTCTAAGGAAATTATCCTCTGCGAAAGCCTCATCGATGCCATGACCTTCTGGGTCAATGGTTTTAGACATGTCACCACAAGCTACGGTATTAATGGTTTTACCGACGATCATTTACAAGCGTTTAAACAACATAAAACCGAACGCATATTAATTGCTTATGATAACGATGACGCCGGAAATAAAGCGGCTAAAGAGATAAAAGATAAACTCATTAGCGCCGGTATCGATGTTTATAGAATTAACTTCCCCAAGGGGATGGATGCAAACGACTATGCCTTACAGGTTACACCGGCGACTAAAAGTTTAGGTTTAGTGATAAGAAAAGCCGAGTGGTTAGGGCGGGGCGAAGCCCCGGCCCTAACCACAACAGAAAGCCTAACTAGTATTTTAGAATTAGAGACAGACGATGAGATAAACGAAGACAATACACGTTTACCTTTAGCCGCAATGCCAGCGCCCACAGAAGCGAGTCCGGTACCGGACTCTGCCAGCTGTCCTGAAGCCGATATTACCGATACCGAAATTAATATCACGCTAGATGACAGGCATTACCGAATACGCGGCCTACAAAAAAACTTAAGCTACGAACAACTTAAAATAAATTTGCGCATCAGTGTTGAAGATTACGTTTACGTGGATCAACTGGACTTATATAACGCCCGACAACGCCAGGCGTTTACCAAGCAAGCCAGTGTCGAATTAGGTCAGTCAGAAAGCACAATAAAAACCGATCTGGGAAAAGTCTTATTAAAACTCGAATCCTTACAAGAACAACAGATTAAAAAGCAACTGGACACAGAAGAAAAACCCGACCCCCTAAGCCCCGATGCCTATAACGAAGCTCTCTCGCTGCTAAAAGATAAACACTTACTGCAAAGAATATTGGCGGACTTTAACGCCTGCGGTGTGGTTGGCGAAGAGACAAATAAGTTAGTCGGTTATCTCGCATGCGTGAGCCGTAAACTTAATAAACCCTTAGCCGTGATGATCCAGTCCAGCAGCGCCGCCGGTAAAAGCGCCTTAATGGACGCCATCTTAAACTTTATCCCCGAACATCAACGCATCCAATACAGCGCCATGACCGGGCAAAGTTTATACTATATGGGCGATATGGATTTAAAACACAAGATACTGGCGATCAGTGAAGAAGAAGGCGCCGAGAATGCCAGCTATGCCTTAAAGCTCTTACAATCGGAAGGCGAAGTCAGTATCGCCAGCACCGGTAAAGACGAAACCACCGGCAATATGGTCACTAAAAGTTACAAGGTCGAAGGCCCGGTCATGCTGTTTTTAACCACAACCGCAATAGACATCGACGAAGAACTATTAAACCGATGCTTAGTATTAACCGTCAATGAATCCGCCGAACAAACCAGTGCAATACACGAAATCCAACGCCAACAACAAACCCTGCAAGGCTTACTCGCCGACAACAATAAAACCTATCTAACCGAACTCCACAGAAACGCACAAACTCTTTTACAACCATTAAATGTAGTAAACCCCTATGCCGAACAACTCACGTTCCTAAGCGATAAAACCCGAACCCGGCGTGATCACATGAAGTATTTGCAGCTGATCAACAGTATTACCTTACTGCATCAATACCAACGTGAAATAAAAACCGTAGAACATCGTGGGGAACAACTAAAGTACATCGAGGTTACGCTTAAGGATATAGACACGGCGAATAACCTGGCCCATGAAGTGCTGGGCCGTACCCTGGATGAACTGCCGCCACAAACCAGAAAATTATTAAGCCTAATCTACAAAATGGTCACAAAGGCTTGCCAGACAGAAAAAATAAAACAGAACAATTTTTTATTTAGCCGCAAATCCGTTCGGGAATTTACCGGCTGGGGTGATACCCAACTAAAAATCCATCTGTCCAGACTGGCCGAAATGGAATACCTCAGCATCTATCGACAAGGTCAGGCATTTAAATATGAACTGTTATACCAAGGCGAAGATAAAGGAAAGCCCGTACTCTGCGGATTAATCGATACCACACTCTTAAAAAAACAACACTACGACAACAACCAGTCGGGGCAAACTATCAAGCGGTCGGGGTCTGGTCGGCCCTCGGTCGGGGCGCAGTCGGGGCCTGGTCGGATAGATGAAAAACCTGCAAACGCTACACATACCGAACAAAATGCAGTTATGACCCAAACACGACCAGAAAATGTATTAAGGGAAAATAAACACACTGCATCGTACCGTAGTCACATCTTAAGCACGGAGGGCTAAACCATGCCCAGAAAAAAGACCGCCTTAATTAACGTCACCGACCCCAATGGCATGGGTGCCCATATGCTGCGCTATTTAGAATGGATGGCGATAACCAACTACTCAGACAAAACCATCAATGCTCGACGCATCGACTTACATTTTTTTAATGTGTGGAGCGAAGACCGACAACTGCATCGTGCGCAAGATATTACCAAGCCCATCCTCGAACGCTACCAACGCCACCTGTTTTATTACCGTAAAACCAATGGTCAACCATTATCATTTGGCCGACAAAGTATCTTAATGACCTCGCTCAAAGGCTTCTTTAAATGGTTAGCGAAAAACAATTATATTTTATATAACCCGGCCTCAGAGATCGAACTGCCGAGAAAAGAACGCAGACTGCCAAAGAGTATACTCACCGCCGATGAAGCTGAAACCATCCTACGCCAGGCCGACATTAACGAACCCTTAGGTATCCGAGACCGCGCCATTATGGAAGTGTTTTACTCCACCGGCATACGCCGTGCTGAACTGGCGCACCTAACGCTGTACGACATCGACCACGCACGAGAAACCCTCTTTATAAACCAGGGCAAAGGCAAAAAGGATCGCGTTGTGCCGATAGGGGAGAGAGCTTTACGTTGGATAAAAAAATACATGGATGAGGTACGCGAACAACTCAATGTTGACCCCGCAGAAACCACACTGTTTTTAAACTACAAAGGCCAACCCATTGTTGTGGATACCTTAAGCTTTATGGTTAGAGATTACATCGAACAAGCGCAGATCAATAAAAGCGGCTCCTGTCATCTGTTCCGTCATACGATGGCTACTGTGATGTTAGAAAACGGCGCAGACATAAGATTTATCCAGGAAATGCTCGGCCATGCCAAGTTGGATACGACACAAGGTTACACGCGGGTCAGTATTACTAAATTAAAACAGATACACAACGCGACACACCCCGCCGCCCACTTAAAACGAAAAGCCGTGAATAAGAGACTGCACTGATAGTCTGTACTACCGAACAAAACGGACGTGACTTGCACCGTTCCGCCGGTCACATCACTTGCAGAAAAAAACCAAGCGCAAGTGAAGCGCCCGGCTAGGGCGCGTCTGTTCCTATCTTCGTTGTAGGTTTTTACTCCGTAGTAAAACGCCCCCCAACCCCCGTAAACAACCGGGGGCTTTTACGGCCAAGTAACATAACAGGGGCTTATGCACCATTAAACAGCCAACGTTGCATAAGCCATGTTATGTGTAAATGGCCGGTCACAAAAGCACTGCGTTCCATAAGGCTGGGTTTTATGTTTATCAGAAGCACAAGCGTATAAGCGCTGAGTGTTCGCGTTCACGCAGTGCCTCGGCTAACAAACAGCCTCGCACGCCATCCTCCCCCAACCCCGCCAGCGTGGCCCCTGGTTAAAGGTTAACTATCTCCGTTTAGCTGCTGAGCAGCGTCAAGTGCTAACCGGCCTCCCGCAGCCAATAGCAGGGGCCAAGCCGTCGGTGTCGTCTGGCGTAAAAGCTTAAAGCATCCAAAGCCTGTGCCGCTTCGCGGCACAGTTCTCAATCCCTAAGTTACACCATTTAAAAAGGACATTACCATGACAAAACCCCACTCAAAAACCGTCACTAAAACCGTCACTAAAACGGTCACTAAAACGGTCACTAAAACGGTCACAACAAAGAGTGAAATGCTGATAACCAGCCGCGTCCACACGCAACGCCTGGCGTTGAATATGCGCATTTACCAACTGGATGGCATGCTGGAAATACTCAGCCACTTGCCGGATTACAGTGACCTGGTAGAAGGACTGGAACAGCATCGGTCACGTTTAAAGGCGAAGCTTAAGGCATAGCCGGTCTAACGGTTGTTTAACAGCGGGTTTAGCAAGGAGGAGGGTGTTTAAAGGACAACGTACAGCATAATCATGCTGTGCGTTTTTTACGTGAGTTGCGGCTAAATAAAAAAGTGCATCTGGGGAATTTTTTAGGTATATTAAACGGGCCTCGAGCAATGTTCTCTAACAGCCTGTCTTTCTTAGCAAAATCCGCGTCTTAAGGTCAAAGTTGCGTCGGGGTCATGCATAGCGCGCTTTTATGATCCCGACACAGGACGCTTCCTTAATCAAGACTCCTACTTAGGCGAACCGAATACGCCGCCGTCGTTAAATCGTTACTTGTATGCGTATGCGAACCCGACGGTTTATATAGATCTATTTGGTTACTCTTCTGAAAATGCACAAAGACAAAATAGTTTTAGTGATGACTCTGCAACACCAGAACCAAGTGAGATACGTCGTAATCCAAAGCTAAATTTAAAAGATGATACGGCAAGAGATGCAGCCATTAATGAAAAGGCTGCTACGGCTGAATCAATAGAGGCTGAGCAAGAAAAAAATGTTACTACAACTGAATCTAAAGAAGGTTCAATAG
>JADGEX010000070.1 GCA_016744135.1 Pseudodesulfovibrio sp.
CCTATACGTGAATCCTGTTGATGCCTAAAGCATTAGCAGAAGTATTAGCAGAAAACAAGGGCGGAACCGTGAGGGACCGTCCGAAGGAAGTTGGAGCGCAAAACTATGAGCCGACGAACAGAAACAACATATAAGGCCCAGTCTCCGGGTAAGCCAGCACAACATGTCGAAGCCCAGGATTCAGGAGACAGGGTAAATGCTGCGGTTGTGTAGTGAAAGTTCACGTTCTTATCCGGGGAGATCTGCTTTGCATGCATTAAACCTCTTTTGCATTAACTCCCGGCTCGGACCATACCGGGTTATCAAGGTCCTGGCGTCACCGGCTGTTGCCGACGGTGGTGAAACACGAACAAGGGGCAACAAATGTAAAGAAATGTTTATTGCGCCTGTCCGGGTAACCTGACAGGTGATGGGGCAGAAGTCAGCAGACGTCATAGTAGCCAAATGCCGGGGGTAATGCCCCGGACAGGGTGAAGGACCGAACATCAAACGAAAAGGAGGTATCCATGAGCTTTGTCTATACAGTGAATCCGAATGGAGGAGTATTGTACAAGCGCGCTGTGGAAGTACCATTTTCAAAGAATCATCTACTGGAACGTATTTTTTCGGCAGAGAATATACGTCGTGCCTGGAAACAGGTGCGGGTCAACAAGGGTGCCCCTGGAATCGACGGTGTAACTGTTGAACAATTTCCAGACGCCTTTCGTGAGTTATGGCCTAAGATACGTTCAGACCTTTCTGAAGGGACATATGCCCCTTCTCCTGTTTTACGGGTTGAGATACCGAAACCGGACGGAAGTAAACGTCCGCTTGGTATTCCAACAGTGCTGGATAGAATGATCCAGCAAGCCATTGCCCAGGTCATGGGACTAATATTTGATCCGTTATTTTCAGAATCAAGTTGCGGTTTCAGGCCTGGCAGATCGGCCCATGATGGTGTCCGGCAGGTAAAACAATTCATAGGGCAGGGCTACAAAGTGGCCGTTGATACTGATTTGTCGAGATTTTTCGACAAGGTGAATCATGATGTCCTTATGGTTAGAGTTTCCCGTCAGGTAAAAGATAAGCGTGTGCTTAAGCTTATCGGTAAATATCTCAGGGCCGGTGTTATGGTTAAAGGCCGTCTTCTGGCAACACCTGCGGGTGTGCCCCAGGGCGGTCCTCTTTCTCCACTGTTAGCTAATATCCTTCTCGATGACTTGGACAAGGAACTAGAAAGACGTGGTCATCGCTTTGTACGTTATGCGGATGATTTCATCATTATGGTGAAAAGCATCAGTGCCGGTACCCGTGTGATGGCCAGTATCCGAAGGTTCCTCGAAAGAGAACTGCGGCTCCAGGTCAACGAGAAGAAAAGTAAGGTGGCTCCGGTGGAGGAGTGCGGTTTTCTTGGTTTTATCTTTGTAAAAGGTAAAATCAGATGGAGTGATAAATCCTTCCTGGAATTCAAGCGGCGGTTACGTCTCTTTACAGGAAGGAGCTGGTTTGTCTCGATGGAATACCGTTATAAAAAATTGGCGGAGTACGTACGGGGCTGGATCAACTATTACGGGATATCGGAGTATTACAGTCCCATCCCGGGATTAGATGAACGGCTTCGCCGCCGGATGCGGATGTGCTACTGGAAACAGTGGCGCTATACCCGTACCA
>JADGEX010000071.1 GCA_016744135.1 Pseudodesulfovibrio sp.
CTAGACGTCAGGCAGCATGCTGTTTGGTGTCGCAGTTAACGCATTAAGCTCTCCGCCTGGGAAGTACGGTCGCAAGACTAAAACTCAAAGGAATTGACGGGGGCCCGCACAAGCGGTGGAGCATGTGGTTTAATTCGACGCAACGCGAAGAACCTTACCTGGGTTTGACATCCTGTGAATCCCTGAGAAATCAGGGAGTGCCTTCGGGAGCACAGAGACAGGTGCTGCATGGCTGTCGTCAGCTCGTGTCGTGAGATGTTTGGTTAAGTCCAGCAACGAGCGCAACCCTTATCGTTAGTTGCCAGCACGTAATGGTGGGAACTCTGGCGAGACTGCCCCGGTCAACGGGGAGGAAGGTGGGGATGACGTCAAGTCCTCATGGCCCTTATACCCAGGGCTACACACGTGCTACAATGGTAGGTACAAAGGGCAGCGACTCTGCAAAGGGAAGCGAATCCCAAAAGCCTATCTCAGTCCGGATTGGGGTCTGCAACTCGACCCCATGAAGTTGGAATCGCTAGTAATCGCGGATCAGCATGCCGCGGTGAATATGTTCCCGGGCCTTGTACACACCGCCCGTCACACCATGGAAGTTGATTATACCCGACGTCGCTGGGCTAACTATTTATAGGGGCAGGCGCCTAAGGTATGGTCGATAACTGGGGTGAAGTCGTAACAAGGTAGCCGTTGAGGAATCAGCGGCTGGATCACCTCCTTTCAAAGGAAAGAAATATATAAGCTTTTTTTGGATTCACTGACCAATTTTGAGAGATCAACCCGGAGAATTAAAGTACCCGGACTCTCATTGCTCTTTGACAATTTGTTGTAGTAAATATCAAAATAAAGTTGAAAATGTCCATTGGGACAGGCTCAACTGAATATATAAATTGAGAAAAGAGGTATTAACCAGCTCTTTTTTCAAGCTATGTTGAAGAAAGAATTGATGAAATTCAAGGCGCAAGCAAAAATTTTAAATAAGGCGTAGTGTACTATGTGGTTTTAAAATTTTTGTGCAGCAACGAAGAAGTTCGCAATTTTTTCAAAAACATCAAAGCGTTTAAACTTATTTGTGGAATAGTGGCTAAGCTACTAAGAGCAAACGGCGGATGCCTTGGTGTCAAGTGAAGAAGAAAGACGTGGTAAGCTGCGATAAGCCTCGGTTAGGAGCTAAACATCCTTTGATCCGGGGATTTCTGAATGGGGCAACCCGGCACGGTTAATATCGTGTCATCCTTAACTGAATACATAGGTTAAGGAGGCTAACGGGGAGAACTGAAACATCTTAGTACCCCCAGGAGTAGAAAGTAATAACGATTCCCTAAGTAGCGGCGAGCGAACGGGGACCAGCCCAAACCGTTAACGTGTCAAGCCCGAAAGCGTTGCGTTAACGGGGTCGCGGGATACAGATCGGATCTGTTTCGGCAGGATCCAATAAGTTACAAAAGAAATTATTAGCTGAATAAGCTGGAAAGCTTGACCATAGCAGGTGACAGTCCTGTAAGCGAAAATGATTTCTCTTATTTTTGTATTCCCAAGTACTGCGGAACACGAGAAATTCTGTGGGAATTTGTGTGGACCATCACATAAGGCTAAATACGACTTGACAACCGATAGCGTACCAGTACCGTGAGGGAAAGGTGAAAAG
>JADGEX010000072.1 GCA_016744135.1 Pseudodesulfovibrio sp.
TCGGAATATATTAACCAGAATGTGGCAGGGTTGCTAGAGAAACTGCATATCGAATTCACTAAATCTCGCTCCAGGAAATCAAATGATAATGCTTTGGCTGAAAGTAAGAATGCTTCGGTTGTCAGAAAAATATTAGGACATTCACATATTCCTCAAAAACATGCTGAACAAATCAACCAATTTAATTTGGAAACTGTTTACCCCTACATCAATTTTCATCGGCCCTGTTTTTTTCCTGAAACTATTGTCGATCAAAAAGGAAAAGAGAGGAAAATATACAAGCAAAAAGATATGATGACACCCTATGATAAATTCAAGTCTTTACCTGGGGCGAGCAAATATTTGAAATCTGGTCTTACTTTTGAAATACTGGATAGGGTCTCAATGGAAATAAGTGACAGTGAAGCCGCAGAAAAACTTCAAAAAGAACGACGGAAATTATTTAAAACAATCTTTGAGCAGGAACAGAAATACGCCTAAATGGCTAAACCTCTCTTCAGGCTCATTTCTCTATTGGAAAATACTATACGCTTTTTTTATTTTGTTGATGCGGGTCAATCTTACGGCGAGTCATGGGGTTTCCTGGTGTTTTTGTTTTTTAGTTCTCAATTTGAGATTTAATGATTGTCTGGTTTTACTGCCTGATTTTACTTTTTAAAACGACATATCCATCAGCACAAAAAAAATAGAATAGGTAACGACTACAATGGCGGAAAAAATATTAAAACGATAAAAGGCATCGAAAAAACTTTTTATTCTTATGCGTTTTCTTTTCTCGGCTTCGGTGAGGTAGTTTTCCATTTCATCGTTAATTTTGTCTTTGACTGCTTTATAGAGTTGTCTGTTGGTGGGGAGTTCTCTGGCGTAGCCTTCTATTTCCATGGCGATGATTTTTAAGGCTCTGGGCAGGAGGATTCTGGCACGAACTTTGGCGTCTTTTTTGGCTTTGAGCAGGGCTTCGTTTTCTTCCTGAATTCTGAAGCGTTCAACTAAAAACTCTCTGTTGGAGACAAAACTGGGGACAACATATTTTGTTACGGGTTTTTCTGTTTTAGCTTCTGTTTCTTGTTTTGATTCTGATTTTTTATTAACAGGCGCGTTCATGTTTTTTTCCTTTGTATTATTTTATTCATTCTGATTTATTTAAATTTAAAAAACTGGCCGACAGCATGAATAGAGATAAAACAGAACAACCTGCAAGAAGGAGTCATTCTATTTTTTCAACTGACCAGAAAGCTTTCGCTTTTTTAAGCTCAGGCGTTAGTTGGGTCTGGGGGCTTGCCATTTCCGACCGCTCTTTGCGACCTCGTTCTTCCAAACTCGGTTGTGACTGGTTTAATCTGGCGAGGCGGCTGTTCAAAAAACAGGCGGCCGGGTACGCCATAAAATGGTGGTGTTATTTAAAAACACGCCCTTTTAAGGATTAAAGCAGTCGAAAAACGGTTAAAAATGGGTTTAAATTGAAATTACTCAGGCACAAACAAGCCCTGAAAAATTCAGTTTAAAAGCCTTTTTGATTGATTAGCCTGAGTACTTTTTTCTTAAAAAACAGAAGGTTAGGCGTAAAACATGGAGCTGAGTGATAATAAAGGAAAAGTGATTT
>JADGEX010000073.1 GCA_016744135.1 Pseudodesulfovibrio sp.
AACAAGAACAATCCAATAAATAAATTTTTTTATTTATTTCAATACCTTCGCCAAACTAAAATTTAGTTTTTTTTTTTTTTTTTTAAAAGTCAGCAGTTATTGTATATGATATGCGATTATTACAAAGCATATTATAAGGAAGAACTGGTCATGAATGAAATTACCACGCTTTTAACTTGTATACGCCCCTTACTTGACGCAAACACTTACCGTCATCTTCTGATTATCAGCCAAGCCTTGCTGATGATGACAGGTAGGATTACTATGCTGAACATCAGTCGCTGGACTGAGAAAGGAGGTAGCTATCGTACTGTACAACGTTTTTTTTCAAAAGATATCCCTTGGTGTTCACTCAACTGGGCGGTAGCGAAAACATTTTTGAAAAAATCAAGCATCATTCTTATTTTTGGTGATGCCACAACTGTAACCAAATCAGGCAAGAAAACCTTTGGTCTTGGTAGGTTTTTTTCTTCTATCTACTCACGTGCAGTTCCTGGGATTGCCTTCCAAACCCTTTCATTGCTGGATGTTGAAAAGCGAACTTCATGGCCAATGTTGATAGAACAGATGCTTCCAAAAGCAAAGCAGAAAAACCCGGTAGCAATGAACAGTAAAAAACAAAAGAGGGGCCGGGGAAGGCCTAACGGTTCAAAAAACAAGAACAACCGCAATGTTGTACTCAATGCGGAAATGACGCAGGTACAGGCCATGCTGCAAAAGCTTTTAAGGCTGATTGGGGATACGCTCCAGCCTGTTTACTTTGTATATGATGGTGCATTCGGAAACAACGCGGCAGTTCAAATGACACGACAAGTCCAGTTGCATCTAATCTCCAAATTACGCAACAACTCTGCTCTGTATTTCAAGTGGAATGGGGTCTATTCCGGCAAGGGGAGACGACCAGTTTATGGTGATAGAGTTGATTACAAAAATCTTTCCGCCGCCCATTTAAAATCAGAAGAAACAAACAAAAATATCCGCACCCGCATCTACCAAATTAACGTGATACACAAAAAATTTGCTGACTCTCTGAACGTAGTCATCATCGAGAAAAAAAACGTAAAAAAGAATAAGGTAGCCCGCGTCATCCTGTTTAGCACTGACCCGGACCTTAATTGGAAATTAATCATTGACTATTACCGTTTAAGATTCCAGATTGAATTTAACTTTCGTGATGCAAAACAACACTGGGGGCTTGAGGATTTCATGGTCATAAAAGAACAATCAGTCCTTAATGCTGCTAATTTATCCCTGTGGATGGTCAATGTTTCTCAGGCAATGCTGGTGACATCCGGCGAAGAAAGTATTCTTGACCTGAAAGCCCATTATCACGGGCTTCGTTATGCGCAGGAAATATTTAAAATACTTCCTGACAACACAAAATCGATTAATATTGTGCAGCTATTTGAGAAGATTCCTATGGTAGGACGGATTCATAGGAAGAAAAAGGCTGCTTAGTGGCGAAGGTATTGATTATAAACTGCATTACATATTACAAGCGGTGAAATAGCTATAGCTATCTTGGTGAAGAGCAGGATTCCCGG
>JADGEX010000074.1 GCA_016744135.1 Pseudodesulfovibrio sp.
CCGCTATCCTCTGCTAGGGATCTCCGTAGCTGTGGTTGCTAGTGGTCATGGAGTACCTACGCTACTCTCCACAGCTGTGGTGATAGCAGAGCACACCCTACTCCATGTACTCCTATCCTCTCCTCCCTTAGTAGCATACATCCTCCTGGTCCCTCCTCCTGTAGCCCCTAGGGACACGTACGTAGGGGTGGAGGGATGGGTGGGGAGTAGTACTTACAGAGATGCACACACCGCTATCCACCGCTACGGATCTCCGGAGCTGTGGTTGCTAGCGGTGGTGGCTACGGGTCCTCCCGAACACCCCGCGGGGACCTAAACAGTGGTTCTCCATGTACGTGATATGGGTGTATCTCTCTCTAGGAGAGGTCATATACCCCTATCATGGCCCCATGTACATGTCCCTCTGGGACCCTAAATACCCTAATTAGGGCATCCATGGGGGGTACCCCATGGACGTCCTAAAGAGGGTGTGGAGGGCCCTGGTGAGCATACGGAGTGCCACGTTGGGTGTCCCTCCGGAGACCCGTGAGCACATAAGCACAGAGAGCATCCTCCTTAGCATAGATACGTAGGTCTACATGCTCCTCCTGGTCCCTAGGGACAGTACTGGAGGAGTACTTAGTACTACTCTCCACAGCTATGGAGAGTAGGATAGAGAGAGTACACATAGCTACATGTACCACTACATGCTCCTCCTGCTATGGTCCCTAGGGATGCTAGTGGAGGAGGTCCTGCTGGTGTGCACACCATCCTCTTAGAGGTGGTAGCACCATATGTACATAGCTGTGTATGCTCCTCCGTAGCTAGGGACGCTAGTGGTGGTGGAGTACCTATGCTACTCTCCACAGCTGTGGTGAGTACCGTATGCACATGTCCTTATGTACACATCCTGTCCTCCCTAAGTAGCATACATCCTCCTACTCCTCCTCCTGTAGTCCCTAGGGACATGTACATAGGTACGGAGGGATGGGTGGACATGGAGTACTTAGAGAGATACACACACACCACATCCTCTGCTAGGGATCTCCGTAGCTGTGGTTGCTAGTGGTGGTGGCCACGGGTGCTGCTCTCCACTCCCTAGTGGTGAGAGCATACACTCCTACGTAGCTAACATACATCCCTACACCACTCCCCGTACCCGTACGTACCACAGGTACACAGGGCTACTAGGGGGAGTGTACTGTAGGTACTCCTAGATAGCACTCCACGTACGGGTACACGGAGTGGTCTACAGGTGGTATCCCTAGTACTCATCCCTACATCCGTACGGGGACACGGAGTGCCACGTTAGCTGTCCTTAGGGACACCCCGTGGGACGTACGGAGAGCATATGCACACCCTTATGTACACGTATCCTCCCCTAGTAGCATACATCCTCTACACCCTACTACACGTACAGGATAGGGGCACAGTCCCTGTGCACAGTGCTGTAGAGAGTAGATAAGAGGGTGTAGTAGGCCCTCGGAGCACTCCATATGGGGTGTGGAGTGCTGTGTACAGAGCATAGCGGGTACCCTTATGCAGATATGGTCCCATATCC
>JADGEX010000075.1 GCA_016744135.1 Pseudodesulfovibrio sp.
AGGAATGAGCACGAAATAAAGTTCCCATTTTTATTTTTGAGGTATGAAAACCCAAGAATATGTTGTAGTAGTCGGCGACTATGCGTTACCCTGAAGAAACAAAAGATCTCATGCGTCTATATTATGAAAGCCTGAACGAACGAGATCGCCGGAGATATGCTGGTATGGAAGCCCTTATATTGGGACATGGCGGTCAAAATTATATTGCCAAAATTCTGGGATGCAGCAGAAAAACTGTGCGTAAGGGCGCAGTCGAAGTCGTAGAATTGCCTATGCGTACAGTACAAGAGCTTATTGGCAAAGTACCGGATGAACATCCCAAAATACGTAATGCTGGGGGAGGACGGAAACCGTATTGGATTTCCAACCCGGAAATAGATGAGCAATTTCTGGGCGCATTGCGTGATCATACGGCAGGAGACCCAATGAATGAGAAAATTCGATGGACAAACCTGCGTGCATGGGAGATCGTCGAGGCCCTGAAAAATGAGCATGGCATTGAGGTGAGCCGAAATGTTGTCCGTCAGCTGCTCAAAAGACATGATTATCGCCTCCGTAAAGCACAAAAAAGACAATCCTTGAAAAAAAGTGTACCTGATCGGAATGAGCAATTCGATAATATTGTGAAACTCAGATCGTCGTACATGGAGGCCGGCAATCCGGTTGTCAGCATGGATACCAAAAAAAAAGAACATCTTGGCAATTTTTATCGGAAAGGTCGTCTTTACACGCTCGAAGAGTTAAAAGTATATGATCATGACTTCCCAAGCTTTGCAGAAGGTGTGGTCATTCCCCACAGCTTGTATGATTTACAGTTCAATATCGGATATGTTCAGGTAGGAACGAGTCGTGATACCAGTGAATTTGCATGCGATAGCTTCCGCCATTGGTGGTATGATTATGGCTGCAAAAACTACCCAAATGCAACGTCTATTTTGGTTTTGTGCGACGGCGGAGGCAGTAACAGCTCTCGACATTACCTTTTCAAACAGGATCTTCAAATTTTGGCAGATGAAATCCGGATTGAAATTCGAATCGCTCACTACCCCCCGTATTGTTCGAAATTCAACCCGATTGAACATCGGCTTTTTCCCCACATAACACGTGCATGCCAGGGTGTTGTTTTTTCAAGTTTAGGGCTGGTTACGGATTTGATTTCCAAGACGCGAACTCAAAAAGGTTTGAAGGTCTTCGTTCATGTCATTGACAAGGTTTATCAAACCGGCAGAAAAGTCAGTGAAACTTTTAAATCAACAATGCGTATTGCATTCGATAAAACCTTGCCCAAGTGGAATTATTGTGCAATTCCAAGTAGATGTTGAAAAGGGGTAAGTTATTTAAAACTCATTCCTTAACACTTAGATTCTGGGTCAAAATCAAGAGTCCGTATTTTTTTCCAAGTTCGTTTATTTTGTCATGAGTTTTGTCACCCAATATTTCTCCGGTAAGAATCACACAATTTCCTATTTCATATAAAAAAAAAAAAATCGCATACTC
>JADGEX010000076.1 GCA_016744135.1 Pseudodesulfovibrio sp.
GCTGTGCACACGCTACGCTGTGCTAGCAGTAGGTACTGCTGTGCACACGCTACGCTGTGCTAGCAGGAGGTACTGCTGTGTACCGCTACGCTGTGCACAGCAGTGTGTGTTGCTACTAGAGGTACTGCTATGCATACGCTACGCTGTGCTCTGCAGGAGGTACTGCTGTGTACCGCTACGCTGTGCACACCAGTGCTTATGTGTACTTAGCACTGCTAGTACTGCACCCATAAGGCTGTGGTGGGGATCAGCAGAGCGCTAGCACCGCTACGCAGTGCCATGCTGGCTCTACTGATCCCCACCACAGCATGCCATAGAGGGACAGTAGAGCGCTAGCACCGCTACGCTGTGCCACGCGGGCTCTACTGATCCCTCCACGGCAGTCCGTCCTGCGGACGTCCCTGGTCGGGTCCACCGCCCAGAGCCCTGCGGGCTGTTGCCATGAAGGAGAGTCAGCCCCTACGGGTGCTACGGTCTATCCCTCGAACCGTTGGTTCTCCGGGCCAGGCTGTGCTCACCTACCGACATTGCCGGCACTAGACAGACCACCGGGGCTTACCCTAAGGTCGTCTACGTACGCCGGCATGCGGAACGCGTGTCCACCAGTCACGATGGCTTAGGCTGAACCCTTGCGCCCCTGTTACCTTCAGCTGCGTAGCTCCATATGCTCTTGTCTGATGGCCTCCTTAGTCCCTGCGCTCCCGGGCCCTCCAAGCTCAGCTTCGCTTCGGCCGCCGTTCTCCCGCCCACAGTCGCCCTGGCTATGGAGGACCCTCCCGCTAGGTAGCGCTCTCGTCCCATCCAAGCCCATATGGAGCGTCCTTGTCTGTGTCCCCTGCTAGGCGCCACCGCACTCTGCCGTACGTGTTCGCTATGCTGCCCAGGGGCAGCCGCTCAGCTACGTCGCCAGAGGCTGACTCTCCACATGTCAACCAAGTACGGGGATGCCCGCCAAGCCCCTGGGAGGTTGAGGCGGAGGTGAGGTAAACTCCCTGCGGGAGTTAGTGGTCTCTGTCCACCACGGGCTCTCCTCCGTAGAGCCCTAGCCTCCACGTCCTGCTGTGCTGTCCGTGGGGCTATGAGATGAGGTGAGGTAAGCAGCACAGCTACGCTGTGTGCTCTAGGTAAGCAGCACAGCATGCAGCTGTGTGCTCTAGGTAAGCACCACAGCTTGCTACGCAGGGCTGTGTGCTCTAAGTAAGGTAAGGTAAGCAGCACAGCATGCAGCTGTGTGCTCTAGGTAAGCAGCACAGCTACGCTGTGTGCTCTAGGTAAGCAGCACAGCTACGCTGTGTGCTCTAGGTCAGGTGAGGTAAGCAGCACAGCTACGCTGTGTGCTCTAGGTAAGCAGCACAGCTGCGCTGTGTGCTCTAGGTAAGCAGCACAGCTCCCTACGCAGGGCTGTGTGCTCTAGGTCAGGTGAGGTAAGCAGCACAGCTACGCTGTGTGCTCTAGGTAAGCAGCACAGCATGCAGCTGTGTGCTCTAGGTAAGC
>JADGEX010000077.1 GCA_016744135.1 Pseudodesulfovibrio sp.
CCTTAAGGTAGTCGATCAATTCATGAAACGCAGGGCCGTCAGCCAGCAATGGGGTGAAGTCCCGGAAAATAATTCCGGGTTTAGGAAAATCAGGCGTGCTGCGGATATAGGATTCAAAATTCATGGGTAGCTTCTCTCTTCAGTTAAGCGCGGCATCTTAATGCAGGGGACATTTGCGATAAAGTATTTATTTAAAATTGGGGGAAGGTTACCATGGTCTTTTCATCTACAGGCCCTTTAGGCAATGCGGGTATGAAAAACCGATTTTCGTAGACAATTCCCTCTCGGTTTGTTTTTGTACTCTCGATGATAACTACAAATACAATTTCAGATCGGCACTCTAATAAATCCTCTTTGAGTGGTAACTCGCTGCAAATAAAGGCAATAAACACAAAGAAGGATGTTGCGCGTTTCACGAAACTCGCGAAAGAATTCCACTACATGGGTGAAGGTTGTCCGGCGGGCGATACGCTTCGGATGGTCGTGCTGGTCGACGGCGAATGGGTCGCGTTGCTTTTATGGGGATCGGCGTGCTACCGCCTTAAACATCGCGACGAATGGATCGGCTGGACGGATCAGCAACGGGCGGCGCGTCAAAAACTAATCGTCCAGAACCGGCGCTTTGTTTTGCTGACCCAACCCGGAGAACATCCCAATCTGGCGTCCCGCATTTTGGGAAAGGTGATTCGGGAGCTTCCGGCTTTGTGGCTCGAAACGTTCGGATATGAACCGTTGCTGGCCGAGACCTTTTCGGACATCGAGGCGCGCGAGGGCACGTGCTACAAGGCTTCCGGGTGGACGGCGCTCGGCAAGACGCAGGGGTACTCCCGCCATGCCGCCGACTATTATGTAAAGAACGACCGCCCCAAAAAACTGTGGGTGCACGAACTGCGAAAGGGGGCGACTGAACTGCTCCGTTCGATCCATCTCCCGGACGAATTCAAAAAAGGGGCGGCATCGGATTCGGACGGGGTCATGCCGATCAAAGCCAAGCAGATTGAATCCCTGCACGAAGCGCTGTGCAAGGTTCCCGACCCGCGCGCAAAAAACTGCGTCTTTCACATCGGGGCCCTCCTTTCGATCGTCGCCATGGGGGTTTTTAGCGGGCATAAGGATCTCAAGGCGATCATGCGCTTTGCAGAACGAATGACCTTGCCCCAGCGTAAAAAACTCGCGCTTCCAAGCTTCGAGAAGGGAAGCCGCTACAAGAAGATCCCCTCCTATACTGCCGTCTATAACCTGCTCACCAAGCTCGATCTCGACGCCTTCTCGCAGGTCCTTTCGGAGTGGCTGGCCCAGCACCGCGGAACCCTGCCCGTTGCGCTGGCCATGGACGGGAAGTTCATCCGCAAAACCGTCGGACTCGTCACACTCGCCGAACATGACACCGGTGCGCCCGTTGCCATGATCGACGCCTCGCAGAAGGAGGGCGACGGCGACCGTTGCGAACTCAAGGCCGCGCAAAAGA
>JADGEX010000078.1 GCA_016744135.1 Pseudodesulfovibrio sp.
GTTTTAGATGAAGCAGATAAGGCTCTTTACTATGCAAAAAACAATGGAAAAAACAGAGTAGTTAACTCAAGAGTTTAAATATTTTTTGTCCATACTGATGTAAAATACTCTGATTTTAGTGGACTAAAATTAAGTGGTGAGGTGAATAAGAGGTTTTTTTCTTAGATAATTAGTTTACATGTAAGGCACAAAGCATTACATGTAAACATTTTAAAAGTAATAATAACTATATTTTTTAATATTATGTTATACTTGAATTTTTGAGTGAAAGTACAAAATTAAGAGGTAATAGTAATGCAAAGTAATATAGAAAAATACAAAAAAGATTTAAAAAAACTTATATCACAAGGTAAGTTTTTAGGATTAGCAATTCAATATGAATGTTTTCCTGAAGATAATGACGAAATTGCTAAAAAAGACCTAAAAGTTAAAAAAATTATTGAAGAACTTCCCAATTTTCGAAAAGAATATCAATCTTGGTATTCAGAATCAAAAATTTTAATAAAACAATTATTACCAGATAGATTAGAAGATTTTGTAAGATATTATGAAAAATCAAAAAATAGAAAAGAAATAAACTATGATAATTATAGGATAGAAGATTATTTGCACGGGATAGAAACTCATTATGTAAAGTCTAGTTCAGCTATACCTCATATGATACAACAATTAGCGATTCTTAAATCTGTCTCTTCTCGTTTTGAAAGCACATTATTTGATATTAAACAACTTGTTCAAGCAGATATTTTTGATTCTGAACTAGATTCAGCAAAAGAATTAATAAAACATGGTTTTTTACGTGGTGCAGGGGCCATGACTGGTGTTGTTTTAGAAAAACATTTGGGACAAGTAATGGCTAATCACAATATAAAAATACGAAAAAAACATCCAACTATAAATGATTTTAATGAAGCATTAAAGAATGAAGGTGTTTTAGATACATCATCATGGAGACAAATACAAAGGCTTGGTGATATTAGAAATCTTTGTGATCATAATAAAGATAGAGAGCCTACAAAAGATGAACTTAATGAATTAATATCAGGAGCTGAAAAGTTTACAAAAACATTGTTTTAATAAAAGAGGGTTCAAAGCTAGGCTTTTCCTTTTTTTAACCGTAAAAAAAGAAAGAAAAAAAGCTCACCAACGGATGAAATGCTTATCAGAAATTTAGAAAATATTTTCTGATGTTGCAAACTCATTCAAAAACGATACATAGTATCATTTTTCTTTCAGACAGTGCAACATCTTATCCGAAAATATTTGATAAATTTCTTGCATTTCAAATGTTGGTTATAAATAAGAAGTATAATTCTTATTTAAGATTTAAAAGAGTATTATAAGAAGTATAATTCATATATTAGGTATAAACATGAAACTTCAAGAATTGGGTTTAGAAATAAAATCACTACGAAAAGAAAAAAAGTGGTCTCAGGCAGATTTGGAAGAGTACTC
>JADGEX010000079.1 GCA_016744135.1 Pseudodesulfovibrio sp.
CTTTTTCGTTATGCTTTTTTGCTTTACATGTATAATGCCCTTACCTAACAACCCTGAATTCAAATCACAAGTGCAACAAAAACCGCTTGCCCGATTAAAAATAAAAATTAGTTTTTTACATGTATTTGAATTATTTACTTTTTTTGTGTATACTTCGTTAACAAATACATTGTTTGTTCTTAATTTGGAGTAATTAACCAAAGAGGGTAACGCAGTAGGCTAGGGTTTAACCACCTTAGCCTTTTTTTTTGTCTTTTATTAGGCGGTTGGAGTGGGTGGGAGCGTTATCCTAAAGGAATACAATGTATATTGTTAGGGTATTGGTCGTGTTACTAATCATCTCTTTTTCTTTGCAATTAGATTATATTAGTAGCGATTAGAGGGAATTAATTACTCCCTCTATGACCTTTACTCTTTATTTCTTTAGTTGTAAAAAAATATGTTGCAACTTATTGGTTGAATGCAGGTTACATGTAAATATTGATTACATTATATTTTTTAAAACTAGCCTATCCCCTTTAATCCTAAATTTCATATTTTATATCATTTTTTGAGTGCATAATGTTAAAGGTATTTTTGAATGTACATAGTTTTTTGGCAACTCTACATTAATACCAAATTCATCTATTTCACAAATAGCCCCACCAATGTTACAATAAATACAATATTTATCATATTCATGTAAATTTTCTATAAAATTAATTCTAAATTGACTATTAGATATATCACTAACACTTGAGATTCCTTTTGTATTGTCAAATTCCCATTTATCTACTTTGTGTATTAATGTTATTTTTGGCTTCAATATTTCAATATCTTGTTTTACATTAACAACATCTTGTTTTATTTTAATAATTTCTTTTTCAATTTTACTAATCCTATCTTCAAATTCATTTAATTTTAATCTTATTGTTTCTTCATTATTTTCATTATTTATTTCACTTTCTATATCTAATAGAAGATCTCCTACAAATTGTGCAGATTTTATAATCATTCCAGTTTCAGGATCTATAAAAATATATATTTTCATTGCTCTGTTAATAAGTGTTACAATATTTTTTACGGGAACTTTATCTTTAATTTTATTTAAAATTTTTATAATATTATCTGTAGTCATTTTATTCCTTTAAGTTTTAATTATTGAAAATTGGTCTTTGCAAAGAAATAATTTACATTTAAAAAACAATATACCAATAACACTCTAACTTTCCTTGATTATTTTGATTTCTCTTTGAGGAAATGGAATGTTTATATCTGCAACTTTGAGTGCTTCAAATATTTTTAGATTAATATTATACTGAGTTTTAAAAAAACTTTTTGTAGGAACCCAATAACGGTAACCTATATCTACAGAACTATCTCCAAAATTTTCAACACCTATGATAGGCTCTTGTTTTGATGAAATATCTTTACATGTAGAGATAACTTGTTTTATAG
>JADGEX010000007.1 GCA_016744135.1 Pseudodesulfovibrio sp.
CATTTATCAACATGTTAAGATGATTTAATTGGCGGTGGCCCAGCTTGGCCCACCCCTGTTCAACCGAAGTGGCCCATCACCTTAGAGTCTTGTTTATAAATTTTTTAATAAACTCTTAAGTTGATGGGTCTTGCCCGTTAACAGTTAAGCAACACCTGTAAACAATCCTGCTACTGGGTGTAAAGTTAGTGGGAAAGTTAAATGGGAAATGCGGCAATAACCGTATACTCAGGTTCTGAGTATACGGTTTCTGATGAGATATCTGGGGATTTTTACGGCGGTAATTTTCTATTTACGAGCGATTTAGTAGATGGAACATTTGGAGAGAAGGTCGACTATTTAAATATAAATATGCTCCGCTTTCCGGGGGGGGAAATGACGGAACGGTATTTTGATGTCAATAACCCTGATAACATTCCTGTTGGAGAAAGTCGTGAGACTTTAACAGACTTCTTATCATTTGTAGGTGATAATGATATAACACCGGTCATCGTCGTTCCCATAAAAAAATACATTAAAGATGGCATTTCGATTGAGCAAGCCGCTTTGGAAATATTCAATTTTGTACAACGGGTTACCAGTGGCGAATTTGGTAATGTAAAAATTGATACGTTTGAAATTGGCAATGAATATAACATAGATGATCTGCAGGTTACAGGAGCAGAGTACGGTGCGTATGCGGCAGCTTTCGCTTTAGCTATTAAAGCCGCATCGGCCTATGATGTCGATGTAGCAGTACAAGCTGGGTCCCATTGGGGAACAGAAATTATAGCGATTCATGACAACAATCAGATACTAGATGCTTTCCTGGATGCAGGCGCTTTAGATGCGGTAGATACAATCGTATTTCATACTTATCCAAACGATTTCTATGATGTAGATCATCACCTACTAACGACAATCCCTGAGATTGTTATTGATGATTGGAATAATGCTACCGGACGAGATTTGGATGTTTTTGTTTCAGAATGGAATATGATCAATAGTTGGGATCAAGAATTACGCGATAATTATGGGCTGGCACAAGCGTCAACTCTAATTAAAATGACATCAGAAATGCTTAAAATGGGTGTCGATATAAGTGCTATTTGGGCCATCCAACAGAACACAAAAACAGAACTTACCGGTGCGGAAGGAGATAATGATATAAGGATCGCCGGCGAAATATATCGTATGTTATCCGAAAGCACTGTTGGTACTAAAGTACTCGATATTCCCAACAATATTATTGGGAATGGACAAGTTGCCGTCCATGCATTTGAAAGCAAATCAAAAACCGTAGTGTTTCTGTCTGCTCTAGATTTAGTTGATGACACAGCATCATTTTCTGTTGACCTAAACCTTAGCAATATACTTTCTGATTTTACATATGTTTGGGGAGAAAAGCTTTCAACAGATGGAGCATCTTATTGGCATAATGGAGTGCCAACGCTTTCCACACTCTACCCATCGCTCATTACTACCGGCGATATGTCAACGGTTAGTGTTACTTTCGATAAAGACTACGAGGTAATAAAACTCGTATTTCTAAAAGATGTGTTTGATGACACGCTTGTACATATAGTTGGGGACGATATCGATGATAGCTTCATAACTGGTGGAGGTGATGATCTAATTGAATCATCTGGAGGTAACGACATTATTGTTTCAAAAACAGGTGATGATAAAATTGTGGCCGGCGATGGCAATGACACGATTATATCTGGCCGCGGTAGCGATACAGTCTGGGGTGGTGATGGTCGGGATGTTATACAGGGGGGAGAAGGTGATGATACAATCGATGGAGGTTCGGGGAACGATATCTTAGGCGGAGGGAAGGGAAATGATATACTCTACGGTCAAGACGGAGATGACCGCATGCGAGGGGGCGAGAATAACGATATATTATATGGTGGGCTCGGAAACGATATTGTAGGGGGAGGAAAAGGTGATGATATTCTTCACGGAGACGAAGGAGACGACCTCCTCAAAGGAGGGCCTGGGAATGATATTCTGTATGGCGGACTCGGGAATGATATTCTGAGGGGAAGTCTTGGAAATGATACCCTAGTAGGGAACGAAGGGGATGATATCTTATGGGGAGGAGACGGTCAGGATGTTTTCGTTTTTTCTGACACATCAGGGAGCGACACTATTAGAGATTTTGAGATTGGCCTGGACATGATCAATGTAGGAAACATTTCTTTCGATAATGTGATTCAAACCATTACAACTCGCGGTCTTGAGCTATCATTCGGCAACTCTAGCGTTCTTGTCTCAAACTACGACGTCTACCTAGATGAGGCGAGCTTTATCCTCATATAGACGGTGTAAACAGTGCAATACACACATGTGACTGCTTCATTAAATATTTATTCATATTTTATCTATCAAGATAGATATAGTTAGTAATTATTTATGGACAACATAGCTATGAATCATGCGGAATATATAAAATCTCTTAAACTATTAGAGAAACTCATATCTTATTTCATCAGCATAAACGAAATAGAATTAGTTGAAAAAGTATCCGGCCTGGTTTCAGATTGTGATCACAATTACTACCAGACTATGCTTATACTTGCGAATGCTCAGGATCCAGAAATCATCTCAAAACAGGACATGATTAACATCCGGGGAAAACTGGTAGCCATACACCAAGATAATTTATCTGGCGAACCTGTCTAATTTTACCATGGCCACATCCCATAATATCATTGACACGTTCCCAATAGAATTGGCGCTAAAGAACATATCCAAAATGGAAGGTATTTTCCGAAGAGAAAAGTTCTATAGTATGGCGGAAGAACTAAGTGATCTAAAATTTCAACTGCTCCAAAAACCAACGACGGAAAAACGATTTACAATGTGCGGTAAAACTCCGACATCACATAAATAGCCGCCTTATGGCTATAGAGATTATATTCTGGCCCTTCTGCAGAAACTTTCGAACTGTTTTTTGATATTGCCCCCATCCAGCGGGATGCCTTTGCTTTTACACCACTTGCGGAAATCATTGGCGATGAATTCAGCTTTCACTACAAGATCGAGGCGTTGACCAAAAGTCTGTCCATCTTGCTGAACTAGAAGAAACTCGCCGGTTCCTCCCCTCCTAGCAAATTGACTTAATTTTGTTTCCATTTCCCACACCTATGAATTTACGCCAGTCTTATAAGTTGCTGTAAATTGATTAAAACTTTCGATACAAAGCGTGCGGTGTAGTCTTCTGGAACCTATGTGAACCATCTGTTAGGTAGCCCTCTAAGGGCTGTTGGTAATTAAAATCTCTGCCTATTAGGACTCCTTATCCCCCCAATATGCGCGCCCAGAAGCTCTTGGGTTTCGCGTTCTGATCCTCGATCAAAGCCGTGATTTTGTTGGCTTGCTCACGCCAACTGTCGCGGTCAGTCTTTACTTCGTCCAACATCTCACGCAGCAGTTCAACTTCCCTCTGTAACACACCGGTTTCATTAGGGGTTTTATTTTGTAACTTTGGTTGAGTAACGTCACTGTCGCTTGTAACGGTAGGCCATACCCTAAAAAGCTCGGAAGCCTCAATAACCCACCCCCCATTTTCACGTGGCTTTGCCGTTAATTTCCCACTTTTTATGGCTCTTGTTATGGTCGGGACGCTTTTCCCAACCTTCTTTGCCGCCTGTGTCGCTGATAGTTCCATCCTGTAGTCCTACCCCTTTCATACTCTAACATTGTTATATTTTGTTAAGGTAACATTACTCTAATGCCACTCACAATGGAAACATTCGGAAACTCCTTTTCACAGGCAGTCAGCACCAGCTCGAAAGCAGCATGGATTTTGTCGTTACCGCTGTTCTGGAAAGATTGATGCCGAGCATAAATTCGTGCCACCATGTGAAACAGCCCAGGGTGTATTTACCCTTTTGGGCATTTGGTGCCATTTTTGGACGCAGGTGCCAAAACAGATGGCATCTACGTCCAAATACGTTCAAACGAGATGGCATCTACGTCCAGAGGCATGTAACACTTTGATGTTATTCACTTTAAATTTATTATGACAATACGGCCATATTATGCACTAATAAACGTGTAAAAACAAACACTTGCGCCTCGATTTATCGAGCTGCGTAGCGTGTGGTGAAAAAATGAGGTCAGAATGGCCGAAATACAATCTATACGATTTTCTTGATTACGGATATTGACCACCGAAATCTCGATGACGGAAAGGCCAGAAGCCAAGCCCACTCAGATATAATCCCGCCATGGCCCCTCAGCGCCCCAGATTCGGCCGTAGAGCACCTTGGTGCCGTTTTTAACAGGGGCAGGAGCTGAAACCACGTGAAAGGCCTGTAGGGGCCATGAAGGCCGCGCTCCTGCCCCTTCTTCTTCTCAGCAATTCCAACGCCCTAGATTTCCCAAATATTTGTTCTCCTGAAGCTGACCTTTCAGAGTGCTGAAATGTGTGACCCCCAAAACTGCGAATTGGCTTCTAGATCGGAAATACCCAAAAAAAATCCTCCAAATATTTTTAAAAAGCGCTCCGCGCAATACTTGTTCTAATGTTCTATAAGTTCAGAGCTGGATTTTACAGCGAAAACAAAGCATTAGCCACCTAAAAAGGAGAAATGGGGGCGTAAAAGGGAGAAATGGGGGCGTAAAAGGGAGAAATGGGGGCGGTATAAGAGGTTGACAGGGGGAGCAACACGCCGTTAAAAAACTCCCCATGAATAAAACTCTAAAAGTGGCTGAAGACAGGGCCTATGATGACAGCAATACGGTGCTTCCGGTCGAGATTGCCCGGGGAACCTATATTGAGCATCCGCCCTCAGCACAGGCCTTAAAATTGTTGCACCTGATGATTGCTCGCGCGGCTGGGGCTATGGCGGAGGATAAGCACCACGAACTTAGAGCCAGTGATTTTCGTGCCATCAAGGGAATGCGTAAGCACGATAAGGCCAGCCTGATGCCACTGTTTACCCAGCTGCGGGCTGCTACGTTTCATTACGACGATGTGGAGGCCAAGGAGCTGCATATCGGGGGGTTCCTAGATCATGCCAAGATTGACTACCGTTACGAAGGCGATACCGGAGAAATTACCGTGCGTTGGTGGTTCGGCGGTCTGTTTAAAAAGCTTGCCGCGGACAGCAATCACTGGGCCATCATTGACCGGCAGACAGTGTTTAATCTGCGCTCCAAATATTCCATTCTGCTATTCCAGCATGTTTCATCCTTGGTGAATCTCGACCATAAGATCAGTCAGATATTCACCATCAAGGAGCTGCGCGGCATGCTGGGGGTGCCGGAGGGGAAGTTAAGAACATGGAACGAAATGAATCGCTTTGCCCTCAAACCTGCCGTTTCTGAGGTCAACCAGTTGGCACGGTTCACAGTGAAAGCCACCCCGATCAAGGATGGACGGCATGTAGATGCTGTGCGCATATCTTGGGAGGCGAAGCCCGATATCAAGCCTGTCAAAGCAGAACTGGATCGCCCAAAGACAGGCCGCAAGGCGCGCAGAGAAGGCGCAGAAGAAACACCCGTGAACCCCTTCCCTGACAGCGGCGGTATCCGTTATTCTCAGCCTTGGGGTGAGATAGCCAAGCAACACGGTAATGGCAAAGATATAAATCTCATCGCCAATGATTTCCGCAAGTGGTGCAAAAGCAAAGGCATCCCGCTGGACGGGGCCAATATAGCCAAGCAGTTTGAAAGCTTCTGCAAAAGGGCCAAAATTTAGCCATACAGCCGCGTGAGGACTATTTGCGGGTGGAGAGCATCTCACGGCGCAGAATGGCGTTCATGCGGCTCTGGTAGCCCTTCCCCTGCGATTTAAGCCATGCCAGCACGTCAGCATCCACACGCGCCGTAATTTGCCTCTTAACAGGCCGATAGAGCGCCGCTGGTTTCATCTCGGAAAGCTGCGCCGCTGTCAGCTCCGGCATATCCCCGGTGCGATCCGGCAACTCCGCCAAATTGTCCAGGTGCTTCCTTTGGGCCGCGGTCAGGGGTGGCAACGTATCGAGGGTGTAGCTAACTGTTTTCTTGCTCATAATGCTTCCTTTCTCTGCGGGTGGCGCGGCGGGCCGAAATGATCCGGATGATCTCAACAGGCTCGCGCCCCTCGGTTTCCTCGGTGATGGTGTGCGCGACCAGGAGCACCGTCACCCCATGCACAACGCCAAGGGTCTGCCAGCGTTCCTCCCCCGCCTCGATCCGGTCCTGCATCATCAGGTGCAACGGATCACTGAAGACACGGGCGGCAACCTCAAACTCGATCCCGTCATGTTTCTTCTGATTGGAGAGGTTCTTGGCCTCATCCCATGTAAACCGAAACAATGTCATTACATAAATGTAGTTATAACAACCTAAAAATGCAAGAGGGGCCTTTTCGCCAGCGAGTTTGCATAGCCAACTATTAGAAATATGGATATTCTCATAGATTGTATTTCGGCCATTCTGACCTCATTTTTTTACCACACGCTACGCAGCTCGATAAATCGAGGTGCAAATTCCTTATTTTTATGCTCTAAACCACACATTTTGAAGCGCTTAGTTCACAACATCGTTTTATCGTCATTTATCAACATGTTAAGATGATTTAATTGGCGGTGGCCCAGCTTGGCCCACCCCTGTTCAACCGAAGTGGCCCAT
>JADGEX010000080.1 GCA_016744135.1 Pseudodesulfovibrio sp.
GTGTTATGGCTCTCAATCGTACCATACTGGAATTGAAATGATTAAAATTGGAATGCAGGTTGGCCGTGAGGGGCCTCTCAATCGTACCATACTGGAATTGAAATTTTTGAATGGTGGTAATACCTTCTATCAATTTCAGCCTCTCAATCGTACCATACTGGAATTGAAATGTAAAAAAGGGAATGAGATTGCCAAGGCATTGATGCTCTCAATCGTACCATACTGGAATTGAAATTTAAAAGTATCAGACATATGAAAAATTGTACAATAAACTCTCAATCGTACCATACTGGAATTGAAATTTTATTTAGAGTCAGCCTAGCAAGAGAAAAAGATTCCTCTCAATCGTACCATACTGGAATTGAAATACTGAACTATCTCACCTCTATTGATACCTACACCCTCTCAATCGTACCATACTGGAATTGAAATGGCGTACTTGGATGAACAACAACCTACAATTATAGCTCTCAATCGTACCATACTGGAATTGAAATTCAGTTCGAAGAGTTATTGACCTTTATGGATTAGCCTCTCAATCGTACCATACTGGAATTGAAATATCTTTCGCCTGTTGGCTTTTCCCTTTAACTGTTTCTCTCAATCGTACCATACTGGAATTGAAATGTTCGGGTTCTTGATCCTTCAATCCTGTTAATATACCCTCTCAATCGTACCATACTGGAATTGAAATTTAAAAGCATCAGACATATGAAAAATTGTACAATCTCTCAATCGTACCATACTGGAATTGAAATCCATTACCATGTAATTGAGCGATTATAGATTGGAACTCTCAATCGTACCATACTGGAATTGAAATACTGTTAATGATAGGTTTGGGTTTATAATAAGGATGCTCTCAATCGTACCATACTGGAATTGAAATGAACTTAAAACGATGGTTTATAAATTAATGGAGGATCTCTCAATCGTACCATACTGGAATTGAAATAGATGTCGTGATTACCTTAAGAATAAGGTAGGATATCCTCTCAATCGTACCATACTGGAATTGAAATACTATGCCATTCTTTACACTCCCTTTAATATTGGGCTCTCAATCGTACCATACTGGAATTGAAATTTAAAAGTATCAGACATATGAAAAATTGTACAATACTCTCAATCGTACCATACTGGAATTGAAATTTGGTACGATAAGGATGAAAATTTCATTTCAATTTCTCTCAATCGTACCATACTGGAATTGAAATTGGCATTTATTAAAGGCGTCCGAAATCGAGATTACGCTCTCAATCGTACCATACTGGAATTGAAATATTTTTGGTGAGCGATGGTGAATGCTGTCTGAGATCTCTCAATCGTACCATACTGGAATTGAAATCAATAAAAAAGAAGATTTTTCGGGCGATAAAATAGCTCTCAATCGTA
>JADGEX010000081.1 GCA_016744135.1 Pseudodesulfovibrio sp.
GTCCTGCCGGGTTATGATCCCAACATAAAGATCAGACTGCTTCAAGAACTAAAAGATCAGGCCGAGGTTCTGATCTGCATTTATGCTGGGGATATTGAGCGAAAAAAGATCCGTGCAGATTTTGGTATCACATATGAAACCGATATCCTAAAGATTATCGATGATTTGAAAAGTTGGGATGTTTTTGTCCGTGGAGTAATAATTACAAGGTTCAAAAATCAGCCTTCGGCGATAATTTTCAAAAAAAAACTGGAAAGAAGAAATATCAATGTTTATACACACTACTTCACCAAAGGATATCCCACCGACGTAGACCTTATTGTCAGTGACGAGGGATATGGTGCCAACGATTACATAAAAACGGAGAAACCACTGGTGATCGTCACCGGACCTGGGCCTGGAAGTGGCAAAATGGCCACCTGTCTTTCCCAGTTATTTCACGACCACAGGCACGGAATTCAGTCGGGTTACGCCAAGTTTGAAACCTTTCCTGTGTGGAACATGCCCTTGAAGCACCCTGTTAATGTGGCTTACGAGGCAGCCACTGCAGATCTTGCGGATACTAATATTATTGATCCGTTTCATCTTGAGGCGTATCAGGTTCAATCGGTAAACTACAACAGGGATGTGGGTGTGTTCCCTGTGCTTCAACGAATCCTTGAGAAAATTACTGGAGATAAATCCTGTTACCAGTCACCCACTGATATGGGGGTAAACAGGGTAGGATTTGCAATTGTCGATGATGAGGGAGCAAGAAAGGCTTCCCTGCAGGAGCTGATCCGGCGGTTATTAAGGTATCGGTGTGAATACACACTGGGACTCACAGGGCGGGAAACAGTCCAGCGTGTGGAACTTTTGATGAAGGAATTCAACGTGTGCACGGCGGATCGGGCCGTGGTTCCTTTTGCCAATAAGGCCGCCAAGGAAGCGATTGAAGATCCCAGGCTTGGTAGAGATGGTATCTATGTGGGTGCAGCCATTGAACTGTCTGACGGCACCATTATCAGCGGAACCAATTCTCCCAGACTGCATGCGGCCTCCAGCGTGATTACCCGAGCCATCAAGTACCTTGCAGGCATTCCCAACAAGATTCAACTGATGCCGGAAAACATCTGCGACTCGGTCGGCAATATGAAAACCAAAATTCTGAAAGAAAAACATCTTAGCATGGACCTGCAGGAAACTTTGATCGCCCTTGCCATCAGCTCAACTAACAATCATGCAGTGGAGCTTGCTATGGAAAAGCTTACGGCATTTCGAGGGTGTGAAATGCACATGACCCACATGCCAACCCCGGGAGACGAGGAGGGAATCAGAAGGCTCGGAATCAACCTCACCACCGACACTCTCTTTGCCACCGATGACCTTTACACAATGTAGCCAAGCCAAACT
>JADGEX010000082.1 GCA_016744135.1 Pseudodesulfovibrio sp.
CTCTTATCCAGGGATGTAACTTTGCTCATCTTCTGCAACTCTTTTGTAGTGGTCAGAAAAAATGTCGATTGTCTCGACTGCGTGAAAGCCGGCTATATTATCACAGAGACATATGAAATGGATTGCATATAAAGAGTGAATTTAAGGAAATATATTCATTTTGAATTGAGTCAATTTGCTGCACAGGCACAAAGCCTGCGCAGCGAAAGCTAATGAGATTAGCTATAGAAGCAAAGGTAGGCGCTGGTTTGTTCAACTTTTAGTTGGAATTTTTGGTTAGCATCGATATTAAATTCTGTACCGGCAGGGTAACTAACATACTCAGTAGAGCCGGGTAATTTCGCGATTAGTTCACCGCTGACTACTTTCATAAGCTCTTTCTGGCTGGTGCCAAACTCATATTCGCCGGGAGCCATTACTCCCGTTGATACCTGACCTTCACTGTTTTCAAAACCGATCGATTTTACGTTTCCATCGAAATATTCATTTACGTTCAGCATAAGGTTCTCTCTCCAGTTATCTAAGCGCTGCATCATAGAGTCTGATTGATCTTTTGGCTACTTTGATAATCTAACATGAAGCTAACAAATGCTTGGTTGGCTTTTGATAGGTAGCGGTCTTTGTTCCAGGCAATTGAGAGGTCTAACCAAACGGGGTGATGAAACGGCAATGCGATCAGGTCGTCATCTTCTTCAATCACCATGCCAAGCAAAGTAGATATGCCAAAGCCTTGTTTAACAATCGATTTTATTAATGGAATAAGGTTGGTTTCAAAGCCTATATTGGGTTGCGCACCTACCTGCTTTGCAAGCCGGTCTACAATTTTACGGTGAAAGTATCCTTCTTTAAACATAACCAGCTCTTCCAAAAAAAAGTCTTCGTAAGTGACGGATTGTTGCGTTGCAAAAGCGTGGTTTTTATCTACAGTGACAAGCATCTGTTCTTGTAAGAATAGTTCTGTATGTAGTGTGTCAGGTACAAATTCTGAGACGATGACTCCTAAATCCAATTCTCCGTGTTCGACCATTTGTTGTAGTTGCCAGGTGCCTCCCTCGATTACCTCAAGATTGAGGTTTGGATGGCGATGCTTAAAGGCCATCAGAATAGGGGGGAAGTAGTAGGATCCCAGCATGCTGGAAATCCCTACGCGCACGCAGCCTTGTGTAAGCCCCTTTAATTCGCGCATCTCTAATTCGGCATCGGCAAAGTTTTTCAAAATGGTTTTAGCGTGAATCAGTAAGCGCTTACCTTCATCGGTAAGTCTTATTTTTCGGTCACCACGGTGAAAAAGTTTAAGGTCAAGCTCTTGTTCTAGTTTTTGGATAGACATACTGATAGCAGGCTGAGCCACATGTAAAACTTCAGCCGCTTTAGAAAAGCTCTGTTG
>JADGEX010000083.1 GCA_016744135.1 Pseudodesulfovibrio sp.
TTAGTAAACAGTCGCTACCGCCGTTTCTCTGCGACCCCCTTAGGCGTTGAGGAGCAAGTCCTCTCACCAGTGGGGGCATACCTTATCCCGAAGTTACGGTATCATTTTGCCGAGTTCCTTAACCAGGGTTCTCTCAAGCGCCTCGGGATACTCTCCCTGCCTACCTGTGTCGGTTTAGGGTACGATCACCTGTTATCTCGATAGAGGCTTTTCTTGGCAGCATGGGTGCAGTCAGTTTATGGGACCAGGTCCCTCCTCATCGCTTCTCGGCCTTAAAAAGGAACGGATTTGCCTATTCCTTAAGCCTACGAGCTTGAACCGCCTATTCCAACAGACGGATGACTTGCCCTCCTGCGTCCCCCCTTCTCTCAAACGATAACTCGGTGGTACAGGAATATTAACCTGTTTTCCATCGCCTACGCCTTTCGGCCTCGGCTTAGGGATCGACTAACCCTGAGCAGATTAGCTTTACTCAGGAAACCTTGGGCTATCGGCGAGGGGGTTTCTCACCCCCTTTATCGCTACTCATGTCAGCATGGTCTCTTGTGTAAACTCCACATGACCTCACGGCCACGATTCAATACTTACACAATGCTCTCCTACCATAGAAATAAATTTCTATCCGCAGCTTCGGTGCTATGTTTGAGCCCCGTTACATTTTCGGCGCAGAACCACTCGATCAGTGAGCTATTACGCTTTCTTTAAAGGATGGCTGCTTCTAAGCCAACCTCCTGATTGTCTGGGCATTTCCACATCCTTCCCCACTTAACATAGACTTGGGGACCTTAGCTGGCGGTCTGGGTTGTTTCCCTCTCGTCCGCGGAACTTAGCTCCCGCGGGCTGACTCCCACATTTAACTTAATCGGTATTCGGAGTTTGGTTAGGTTTGGTAATCTGGTGAGACCCCTAGCCCATCCAGTGCTCTACCCCCGATAAGAAACATGTGAGGCTATACCTAAATATATTTCGGAGAGAACCAGCTATCTCCAGGTTTGTTTGGCCTTTCACCCCTAATCACAGCTCATCCCAATAGTTTTTAACCTATATGGGTTCGGTCCTCCACGCGATTTTACTCGCGCTTCAACCTGGCCATGACTAGATCACCTGGTTTCGGGTCTACTCAACGCAACTTGTCGCCCTGTTAAGACTCGGTTTCCCTGCGGCTACACCTCGCGGCTTAACCTTGCTGCGTTAAATAACTCGCTGACTCATTATGCAAAAGGCACGCGGTCACTCGGACAAAAGCCGGAGCACCCACTGCTTGTAGGCAAACGGTTTCAGGTACTATTTCACTCCCCTCACAGGGGTA
>JADGEX010000084.1 GCA_016744135.1 Pseudodesulfovibrio sp.
CTTTAACAGGTTGTTTTACCCTTATCTGTTAATCTTATATCATTGATTTTCAGATATTTTTTATGAGTCGTCGATCGACTCTCAATCGTACCATACTGGAATTGAAATCACAAATCTTATTGCGCTTCATGAATCCAAGCGTTTCTCTCAATCGTACCATACTGGAATTGAAATAAAAGAAAATTCTCTCTAAAAAGCCAATTAAGAAAACTCTCAATCGTACCATACTGGAATTGAAATAGTGTAAAAAAATACACCTACAAAATGGGAACAACTCTCTCAATCGTACCATACTGGAATTGAAATAAGCCCAATGGCATGACAGAACGACACTGGCTACGCTCTCAATCGTACCATACTGGAATTGAAATTCTTCTAAAACTCTCGCATCAGCTTCACTTTCATTAACTCTCAATCGTACCATACTGGAATTGAAATGTCACTTCTTGACTAACTATAGGCTGAACTTTTGCCTCTCAATCGTACCATACTGGAATTGAAATGGCAACAACTTTGCAACACAGCGTTTAGGATTTTCTCTCTCAATCGTACCATACTGGAATTGAAATTTCCCTCTTCAATAGCACATAACTGCATAATACCAACTCTCAATCGTACCATACTGGAATTGAAATGGCTAAAGAGTGGGGATTTGTTTCGAAGGTAAAAGCTCTCAATCGTACCATACTGGAATTGAAATGTATAATCGTAATTATATCTACACACGTGGCGAAGAAACTCTCAATCGTACCATACTGGAATTGAAATTGAGGTTTAGCAAAAAGGACATAAAGCATTTGCACTCTCTCAATCGTACCATACTGGAATTGAAATTAGTACAAAAAACCCGAAACGCTTAGGGCGTGGAACTCTCAATCGTACCATACTGGAATTGAAATTACTCTTGCATTGCATTACCTACCGAACTACCTGTTCTCTCAATCGTACCATACTGGAATTGAAATGCAACAAATAGCTGACGAAACAGGACTGCAGCAGTCTCTCAATCGTACCATACTGGAATTGAAATAAGCTCATAACGAGGGTAAAATTCTTGACTTTCCACTCTCAATCGTACCATACTGGAATTGAAATGAAATATCTCGAGAACGACAAGTATGGCTTTTACACTCTCAATCGTACCATACTGGAATTGAAATAGCCGAAACGATCATGTTTGTTTTGGGAAAATTCGCTCTCAATCGTACCATACTGGAATTGAAATGAATCAATTTGTACACGCTTTAATTCAAACTCCTGCTCTCAATCGTACCATACTGGAATTGAAATGATGA
>JADGEX010000085.1 GCA_016744135.1 Pseudodesulfovibrio sp.
CTTGTATTTTATCAGCTTAGTGTACCTCTGGCCAATTTATCATCAGGACAAGACACATAGAAACGATAAAGACAGTTACTATCGCATTGATTTAAATAAAAAAAAGGCGTCACAAGGACGCCTTTTTAATTCATCAATTAAAACTTAAATTAAGCAATAATTTTTGAAACAACACCAGCACCAACAGTACGGCCACCTTCACGGATAGCGAAACGTAAACCGTCGTCCATAGCGATTGGAGCAATTAACTCTACTTCCATTTTGATGTTATCACCAGGCATAACCATTTCTACGCCTTCTGGTAATTCACAAGCACCTGTTACGTCTGTTGTTCTGAAATAGAACTGTGGACGATAACCTTTGAAGAATGGCGTATGACGTCCACCTTCATCTTTGCTCAGAATGTAGATTTCTGCTTCAAACTTGGTATGAGGTGTAATTGAACCTGGCTTGGCTAATACCTGACCACGCTCAACTTCTTCACGCTTGGTTCCACGTAAAAGAATACCGACGTTATCACCTGCACGACCTTCGTCAAGCAGTTTACGGAACATTTCAACACCAGTAACAATTGTTTTTGTAGTCTCTTTGAGACCAACAATTTCAATCTCTTCACCAACGTTGACAACACCTTTCTCGATACGACCGGTTACAACCGTTCCACGACCTGAAATTGAAAATACATCTTCAATTGGCATGATGAAATCTTTATCGATATCACGCTCTGGCTCTGGAATATAAGTATCTAACGCATTAGCAAGCTCAAGGATTGCTTCTTTACCTAAAGGACCTTCATCACCTTCCAGTGCTTTTAATGCTGAACCTTTGATAATTGGCGTATCATCACCTGGGAATTCGTAGGCGTCTAATAACTCACGAACTTCCATTTCAACCAGTTCTAATAATTCTTCGTCATCAACCATATCGCATTTGTTTAAGAAAACTACGATTTTTGGTACACCAACCTGACGTGATAAAAGGATATGCTCACGCGTTTGTGGCATAGGGCCATCAGCTGCAGAACAAACCAGAATAGCACCGTCCATCTGAGCAGCACCAGTGATCATGTTTTTAACATAATCAGCATGTCCTGGGCAGTCAACGTGAGCGTAATGACGCGCTTCTGTTTCATACTCAACGTGAGAAGTAGAGATGGTAATACCACGCTCTTTTTCTTCTGGAGCATTATCAATTTCAGCGAAATCTTTTGCCGCACCACCAAAGGCTGCAGACAATACGGTACACATTGCAGCAGTTAATGTTGTTTTTCCATGATCAACA
>JADGEX010000086.1:0-545 GCA_016744135.1 Pseudodesulfovibrio sp.
TCCTTTGAGTTTTAATCTTGCGACCGTACTCCCCAGGCGGTTCACTTAATCTGTTAAGTGCATCACCGAGATGACTAGCATCCCGACGACTAGTGAACATCGTTTAGGGCGTGGACTACCGGGGTATCTAATCCCGTTTGCTCCCCACGCTTTCACGCCTTAGCGTCAGTATTGTTCCAGGAGATCGCCTTCGCTTTGGGTATTCCTAGTGATATCTACGGATTTTACCCCTACACCACTAATTCCATCTCCCCCTCCCATACTCTAGGTAAGTAGTTTCCAATGCAGTTCTATGGTTGAGCCATAGGATTTCACATCAGACTTACTTTCCCGCCTACGCGTCCTTTACGCCCAGTGATTCCGAATAACGCTTGCACCCTCCGTATTACCGCGGCTGCTGGCACGGAGTTAGCCGGTGCTTATTCATGAGCTACCGTCATTTTCTTGACTCATAAAAGGAGTTTACACACCGAAATGCGTCATCCTCCACGCGGCGTTGCTGCATCAGAGTTTCCTCCATTGTGCAATATTCCTCACTGCTGCCT
>JADGEX010000086.1:555-1272 GCA_016744135.1 Pseudodesulfovibrio sp.
GTGTGGCGGATCATCCTCTCAAACCCGCTACCCGTCATAGGCTTGGTAGTCTCTTACACTACCAACTACCTGATGGGATATAGACTGATCTCTTAGCGAAAAACTTTCCCAACTCTCATTATAAAGAGAAGGAGTATCTAGTATTAATCATCGTTTCCAATGGCTATCCCAGACTAAGAGGCACATTATCTATATATTACTCACCCGTGCGCCACTAATCCATTTAGTAAACTAAACTTCATCGTTCGACTTGCATGTGTTAAGCACGCCGCCAGCGTTCATTCTGAGCCAGGATCAAACTCTCCATAATTAGTCGGTGTCGGAACGAGTCCCGTCACCTACGCTAACGCTTGGTTCTCTTCAGCAGAGAGCTCATTACACTAGTGCAATTTAGAAATTCGCTTTCGCTTTTTCTTGAACTCTCCAACTATTTTAAACTTTACATTAACTTTTATGAAAAGATAGTAAACTAATTACTGATCTTTTGCCCAAGAATTAAAATTCATTGGCTTTGTTTTTATTCGTACTACATCTGCTTAAAGAATATAGCCAGAAATTTTACTACTCGTTAAAGTAGTAAAGTATAGTTATCTATACTATTTAGGGAACTTAAATAATAAATTATCTAAGAATTCAAATAGAATAGACGGTTGTTGTTTTATTAGTTATTTCTAAGTAACTTGACAACTTAATACATAGTTCTATTAAGTCTATTAC
>JADGEX010000087.1 GCA_016744135.1 Pseudodesulfovibrio sp.
TTACGACACCTACATCGCAGCAAAAGACGATACCATTCACGATAGTGATGGCAAAGGAAAAATACAATTCAACGGAGTTGATTTAACAGGAGTAAAAACCAAAGTAGGAAAAAGCGAGTTCTATGAAGATGATGATTTTATATACCAAGAAGTAGAAAACACCCTACAAGTTATCGCAAAAGAAAATGGAGATACAGTTACCATAGAAAATTGGTCAAAAGTAGTTCAAACAACCCAGAAGAAGAAAGAAGCTCTAGGAATTACTCTTCAAAAAAGCCCAGATATAGAAGCCTCCGTACTAAATGATGACCAAGCATTTGAAGCCCAAGAGATTATGAGATTTAATGTAGGACTTGATAGAGAATTAATAAGTGGTGAAGAAGTAGTAGTAAAATTAGGATATAACCAAGCAAACTATGCAAATATTGCTGTCGGAAATAAAATATGGAGACTACCATATAATAGACCAATAGTTACAACAAGAAGAAGAGATCCTTATACAGGTAATTGGTATACAAGTACAAGTGGAGGAAGTGGAAGTGGATACTGGTACCAACCTACCAAAACAGTACTAACAGGATATACCTTTGTATCTTATGGTGATATAACTTTTAGCCAAGGTGAACAAGAAAAAGTATTTACATATACTTGGAAAGATGATAGTCGAGTAGAAAGAAATGAAATTCATGCATTTATACCACATATAGATAAAGAGAGTAGTAACTACAGTGAATCTATAAGTGTAACAACTGGAAGAAGTGGAACAGGAACTATTATAGATGATGATTTTAGAGAACCAAATAGAATAGACCCATTAGTCCTTGATACTAACCAAGATGGATTTATATCTACAACAGTTCTTGAAAAATCAAATACTTATTTCGATTTAACAGGAGATGGTATACGTGAAAAAGTAGGTTGGGTGAAACCTGAAGATGCCTTGCTTGTTTATGATAAAAATGAAAATGGAGCAATAGATGGTATTGGTGAAGTATTTGGGAACTTAGAACAAAGTGGATTTGATGAGCTTAAACAGACTATTGATTCTAATCATGATAATAAAATAGACAGAAAAGATGAACTCTTCAATCGTCTTCAAACATGGAATGACTTAAATGGAGATGCTAAAGTTCAGACAGGAGAACTTACTTACCTCAGTGAGACCAATATAGACTCAATTGACTTAAATATCGTAGAGACTGATATAGAAATCAATGGAAATGTTATAACAGAAGCTAGTAAATACACCACTAAAGATGGTCTTAAAG
>JADGEX010000088.1 GCA_016744135.1 Pseudodesulfovibrio sp.
GATTATATATAAACAACAAAGTAGTACAAGAATAGGTAATTCTGTATGTGAATACAGTTTTATTTAGATAAAAACAAACCGTCAATATAATATTGATAAATTGGTATCTTGAGCAGAATTATAATAATATTTTTACAACGAAGAGTTTGATCCTGGCTCAGGATGAACGCTAGCGACAGGCCTAACACATGCAAGTCGAGGGGCAGCATTTCTAGCTTGCTAGAAGATGGCGACCGGCGCACGGGTGAGTAACGCGTATGCAACCTACCTTACATTGGGGGATAGCCCAGAGAAATCTGGATTAATACCGCATAATATATTTGAATCGCATGGTTTAAATATTAAAACTCCGGTGATGTAAGATGGGCATGCGTAGCATTAGTTAGTTGGTGAGGTAACGGCTCACCAAGACAATGATGCTTAGGGGGTCTGAGAGGATAGTCCCCCACACTGGTACTGAGACACGGACCAGACTCCTACGGGAGGCAGCAGTGAGGAATATTGGTCAATGGGCGCAAGCCTGAACCAGCCATGTCGCGTGCAGGATGACGGCCCTATGGGTTGTAAACTGCTTTTTTACAGGAATAATTGCTTCTACGTGTAGAAGTTTGAATGTACTGTATGAATAAGGATCGGCTAACTCCGTGCCAGCAGCCGCGGTAATACGGAGGATTCGAGCGTTATCCGGATTTATTGGGTTTAAAGGGTCCGTAGGCGGTCTTTTAAGTCAGTGGTGAAATCCCAGAGCTCAACTCTGGAACTGCCATTGAAACTGAAAGACTTGAATATGGTTGAGGTAGGCGGAATACGTTATGTAGCGGTGAAATGCATAGATATAACGTAGAACACCAATTGCGAAGGCAGCTTACTAAACCATTATTGACGCTGATGGACGAAAGCGTGGGGAGCGAACAGGATTAGATACCCTGGTAGTCCACGCCGTAAACGATGATTACTCGTTGTGCACAATACACCGTGCGTGACTTAGCGAAAGCATTAAGTAATCCACCTGGGGAGTACGTTCGCAAGAATGAAACTCAAAGGAATTGACGGGGGCCCGCACAAGCGGAGGAACATGTGGTTTAATTCGATGATACGCGAGGAACCTTACCTGGACTTAAATGTAGATTGACAGGACTAGAGATAGTTTTTCCTTCGG
>JADGEX010000089.1 GCA_016744135.1 Pseudodesulfovibrio sp.
GCTTATTAGTTTTCTTTGCATTGTGTTTGTCCTTTGAGGTATTGATGTGTGGGGTAGTTTATCTTAAAGTTTATGAAGGTTTGGTTATGGGAGGTTTTGAGTTTTTGTCATTGAGTGCTTAAGCCCCCCCCCCTGTCATTGGGTGCTTGACACGGAATCTGGTTTATAACTCCACTGACTTGTGAGTAAATTAATAACTTTAAGTTACATATTTGATAAACTTGATATAATTTTTTTCATGAGTTAAATCTCTTTTCTTATTGTTAAATATAGGCTTAAAGAGATGTTTTTATAAAGGGGTATATGGGCTATGATAGATATAGAAGATATGAAACAAAAGATTATCAAACAGTTAATGCCTCTCAATCCTGAAAAAATCATACTTTTTGGTAGTTATGCTTATGGTACTCCAACAGATGATAGTGACTTAGATATTTGTGTAGTCGAAAAAAATTATACAAACAAATGGCAAGAAAAAGAAAAGATTAGAAAATTATTATCAAATATAAAAGTTCCAAAAGATATTTTAGTACCCCTCTTGGATGAATATGAATTTTACAAAAAAGAGTATGGTTCTGTATATAAAGATATTAACGATAAAGGGCTTTTACTTTGGAGTTCTTAAAACAGTATGAGATTTTATATAAAAAAGCTAGAACTGATTTAAAAGTAGCTAAAAATCTATTGGAAGATTTTGAGAATGGGGATGAGGAACTAGATATGGAAGTGATAATGTTTCATCTTCAACAATCTGTAGAAAAACTTCTAAAATCTCTTTTAGCCTATAATAAACTCCATTTTACAAAAACACATAGTATCGAATACTTACTAGATGCTATTACTCAAAATAGTATTGAGATTATACAAGACACAAATAAGCTCATACCTCTTTCAGAATTTGCTGTTGAGGGTAGATATGCCATAATTCACGATGATATAGATAATGCTGATGAATATATTGTGATAATTGATGGGCTTATAGAGTTTGTTAAAGCTAAGGTTAGCCACTAAAAAAATCTATAATGGACTAAAAAAGCAAGACTATTAAAACAACTTATTTATTTCCCCATTTAGCTGTTACTTTATGCTACATTTTCAACATAATTCAAATATACATTCATTGGTTTTTTATAATTTAGGGA
>JADGEX010000008.1 GCA_016744135.1 Pseudodesulfovibrio sp.
AGTGTAGATTTTCCACTACCATTGCGACCAACTAAACCAACACGCATACGTGAGTTAAGTCTAAAGTTAAGATTTGAAAAAAGCTCTTGCATAGCAAAGCTTTTAGATATGTTTGTTAGTTGTATCATTATATTATTCCTATTTATCGCTTTAAGTACCATAAAATCGAGATTTAATGTATTTGTTAGCTCTTGTTATATCCCTACTTTTAGTCAAATTATCATCATTGAGTAGGGATTTATTTTTTTATATTCTTAGATTTATCATGCATCTTTTCAATAATTTAGCATTATATAACAGTTTTACTTTATTTATATTCACCTGTAAAATTGTTAAAAAAAATTTATACATCAAATTTATATTGAAGTTCACTTTATTCTGTTTTTAGGGAGGCTTACATTTGGTGGATTAGTCAGTTCTTTCTTGATATAACCCTATAAGAGGCTATATCAAGAAATAATTATTAAATTTTACAACATTTTTTTACAACCAGTGGCTCTAAATCTGCTAAATTTTGATAAGATCTGTAAAGTCACATAAATTTAATTAAGTAACAAACTGTGTTGATCCGAAAGAAATACCTCGATTTACTAATTATTCTGTAGGTATTATAAATTTAGTTCAATATTTAATAAACTACCATCATCATTAACTGAGATAATTTTATTTTCAGTATTTAAAGTATAATTATTTAGCTTATATTTAATCAATTTATCAAAATCTTGCTCTATTAAAATGTTCAAAAGGTTTTTATCAATCGACATATTCATTGTTATTTCATTATTTTCTAAATTAAATCCTTTATTTAATCCATATGAAAAAAATATTCAAATTCTAAATTCTCTATTTTAATTTTTTTAACTTCACCAAACTTATATACATTACCTAGATCAAGATAAATATTGTCAAATGATTCTAAAAAGACACTATTTTTTATATCATCATATCTTTCTAAAAGTATATCACTCAATCTCCAAAAACCAGCTAACCTTGTTAAATTTGAATAATAGTATAAGAGGTTTTGAATAATAGTCTTTTTTGTAATTTCATTTGCTTCATAAGGAGGATCTATTATTACAATTCTAGCAGGATTACCATCTCTTGGTAATTTAGAAATGAACCCATGAATTTGGAATAAGAGCTAAAACAACTCAATTACCAGGTATTAAACCAATCGAAAGAGTTAAAGCATATAACTTAGTCAATTTTCGTGACACATAAATTTTAAGCTCACTATCTAGCTTAGCCTTAAAAAAACATCTAATTGAGAGAGGAAAATTTCCTCTCTCAATATTATTATCTTAAACCTCTATCTTTTACCCAATCTTCATCTTCTAAATCTCTATCATCAATCCAATCTGAACAGTTTATATATTTAAGCATTGTATATCCTTTTTTTAATTAATTGAGTTTATAAACTCAATCTTTGAAATACCAATATCCTTCAGTATCCCACCTAATAATCCAATTTTAACCATTTTCTTTTTATATACAGGAATCACTAGAGTTTTTTTCTCATCATGAACATATATTCTATGGTTACCTCTATTTTGTCTGGCAAACCTGTAACCAATAGATTTGACAAACTTTATTAACTCTTTACCTGTTATATTAGATAAAGAAGCCATTATTTACCTTTTGATGCTTGTGTACCTTTAGGATTGTTAGGATTCTTTTGTGTACCTCTGTTCCCATGTACTTTTGAGTAAGTACTATTTGTACCATTGGTTCCTTTATTTGAATTTCCCTGATTGCCTTTATGATTATTGTTTGCCATAATCATCTCCTTATTTTTAGTTTGTGATTTAAATCACTAAGAGAAGATTACAAGAAAAAAGGATTTTAAATTAGGGTGTTAGCTCGTACATTTTTATTTTTTGTAGAAAAATATCTTAAAAGGTAATGATTGACTGTTTTCAAAAGCCTTATTTGTGTATTTTTTTAGATATTTATTAAATTGTTTTAAAGAGTTTTTATCTTTTTGTATATATGCAGCATATGCCCCTAAATAAAGTACATCTATTGAATCTATATCTTTTTTATGAGCTTTAATATATTTTGTAAAATACTCATTAGAAATTTTTAAAGCATTATCAAATTGCTTTGATTTTATGTAGAAATGTATTTTTAATTTTAGTAATTCTATATATTTTTCTTCAATGTTTTCTGTTAGTTTTTCATATTGATTTACAAGACGGCTTGTTTCTTGAAACTTCATTATATTGTTTTCGATTATCAAAATTGTGTAAAGATTTAAGAATTGAAATATAATCAATAACTCTTCATTCGATGTTTTAGATAAACTTTGCATTTGAAATATGCATTTTTCAGCAAGCTCATAATTATGTAACAATTCTCTATCGCATATATTCATTAAGCATTGAAAGTCTTCTACATTATCTATAAATCCAATTTTGTCTTTTGATAATAATGAAAAATATTTTTCTAATTCTTTCTCAATTTTATCAAACTTTAAATGGAAATATTGAAAATGCTCTTTCAATTCACCTAGTGCAGTTTTTGTTCTATTGTCTACTTTTTGCATGTAAACAATTACTTTAACTTGATATATATCTTCTAAATAATCTTTTGGAAAATTTTGATTAGATAATTCTATATTTATATCATTAGAAATTGTTTCGATTGTCCCGTAAAAATCATTATTTAATGAGTCTAGATATTCATAGTTTATATCTGTAAAATCTTCAGTATTATATTTATGTACTTGATGTAATCGTCTTTGAAAATTTTCATTATAAATATAACAATATAAATAAACCAATTGTAAAAGCTTATTTTCTTCTATGTCATTTGAATCTTTGAATGAAAAATAATTTAATAAACTTTTATATATAGACTGTGAAGATCTAGCAATTATAAAACTATTTATTAGTTTTTCCTCTGTAGGTTTTGCCCATCTTTCTGAAATAAATTTAAGAAACTCTTTTTTATCATTTTTTGAAATTTTCTCAATATCTACAAATATTTTATCAACTAAAGAATTGTATGGTATCTCAAGTTTTAAATCCTCTACTGATAATTTTTTAATATTTGTAATAAAATCACAAGCTTTTTTAAACTGTACATCAGTATTATCTTTGTCATTAATTTTAAAAATTCCGTTATAGTTTAAAGGAACACTACAATACTCTTTAATACTTTTCTTATCAGGGATGCTTTTTTTAAACCATTGTTTAATTGCATTTTTAGATCCAGCTAAAGGTTTTTCCATATTTATATTATTATCATCTATCTCATTACATAAGCTGTCTAAGCCTTTTCCATATAAATCTAACCACCAATTCATTAAATATTCCATTGGTAATTTGATTTTTGGATATTGTGTTACATCAGGTAAATACCAAAATTTTCCTCCAGATAAACCCTTGTCAATTCTTGTATTATACTCATAATCTAAAGAAGAAAATCTTTTGGCTAAATATGGGACAAATAACCTTTTTAATATAATCCAATTAATTTTTTCTTGTGTAGCAACAAATTTTGTTAAATTCAATTTATTGTATATTGGTAAATAAAGATTTATTAAATCAATAAAAATATCTACAAGCTTTTTATTCTGCACATCAAGATTTAGCTTTTTCAATATAAGTTCAGTGTGTTTTCGATACTTTTCAGCACTTTCTTCTTGTGTATAAAATCTTCTCTTTTCTAAGGTTTGTTTTAATTTTACATCGTTCATATCAAAATCAAGTAATTTCATGATTTTTATTAATAATTCTTCTACATTTAACAAAATTCAACCTTTTTTATTTGCATTTGTTATATTATAATTCATTTCATCATCTCAATTATTTTATATATTTTTTCATCTGAAGCATTTGGATAAATTTTTTTCATTTGAGAAAACTTATCCTCAATTACTTCAACATCAATAATTTCTTGTGAAATTGCCTTGTTAAATGCACTTAATGCATTAGCAGATTGAATTGAATTTCCTTGTATGTATCGTGATTCTGTTGTTTTAGTATTTGAGTGGGACAACATAGTAGCAACATCAAATAATGTCGCTCCATTATTTAATGCAGTTTGAGCAACTAGGCTGCGTATATCATGCAAAACCATGTCATGTATTCCTATACTTTCCATCATAGCTTTAAAGTGTACTAAAATCGTTTTACTATGCATTGTAAATATTTTGCCTTTTGATTTTAATGGTGCTACTTTTTTTATTGCTTCTAAAACATCATATGGCAAAACAAATTCATATTCTCGTTTAGTTTTAGTTGCTGTTTTAGGAAATTTTATCATCATTCTTTTTAAATCAAAATACTCATATCTAAGTTCAGTACATTCTGATATTCTTCTACCTGTAAGCAATAATTTAAATATTGCATTTATCTCATATTTTCTAGTACTGCCTTCTGGCAAATAATTATATATCAAATCTACAATTTTGATTGTGTCCTCAATATCTTTATCGTATTTTCTAACATTATCAGGAGTAGGAAATACAATTTTATTCCAATTTATAATAACATCATACTCATCAAGTATTTGCTTCATTATCACTTTTACTGGTTTTATAGTTGCAGGTTTTAGTTTGGCTTTGATCATACTGTTTCTTAGTTTTTCTATATCATTTGCAGTAATAGAATCAATCTCTTTATTATCAAATATCACCAGATGTTTTTTGTAGAACGCAATATAGTTTCTAATGGTATTTTCACTTGCAGGTTTACCATATTTTCTAGTAGCTATTTTTCTATTTTGTATAAACTTATCAAAACAAGTTTTAAATTTCCTATCACTATTATCAATATTTACAAATACAATTTTATTTGCTTTTAGTGTGCCTTTTTCTTTTAGCGTTTCTATCAATGCTATTCTCTTTCCAATCATTGATAAACAAGCTTTAACCATACTTGTACCTTTTGGAATAATATATACCTTCTTACCTCTACAACGCTTATTATTGTATATAGCTTCCACTTCTATTTGGATTTTATAACTTCTATTAGGTGCTTTAATGTTACCTGATTTATCAAATTTTATTTCATTTTTTTCTGCAAGTAGATACATTCCTTTAGAATCACCAGTAGCTAATTTAATTTTATATGGTTTATACCCCATGTTTACAGCCTTTATAAGCAATCCACACTTTTTACAATAATCTAACAAAAAAGTGTGGATATTTGTATTTATTTATAGTTTATTGTAGCTATCTAAATATGATATATGGCTTAAAGAGACCTATTGTAGTGGTGTTTATATATTATTATAGTTAGTTGTAGTTATGCCTCATATATAATTGTTAGTTGTATCATAAGTTTCTTTTTTAGTGGAATTATAGCATATAACTATTTCAAATAATTTCTCTACTAAATTCATAAGCGACTAAAGCTCCAATATGTTGTGTTAAACTAAATGCTTTCCATAAAATTCGTTTATCATCAATCTGTGGCTTATATCGTTCTTTAATAAAATTAGGAAATATATTTAATTGATTTTCTAAATCTTTAAAAGATTGAAAATTGGATTTTTTTATTACCTTTTTTAAGCCTTTTTTTAAGTCGTGTCCTATTTCTATCGCATTTTTTTCAATAAAATTTTTATCAATTGCTAAATATGATTTTAAAAAGATTTCAACAGCTAATCTAGAATTAAACAACGCTCTTGGATTAGTTCTTTTTTCATTTAATAATATTGAAGCTGATGTAATTTCTTCATATGCTGCTTTGAATAATTGCAATCCATATTCATTTATATTTTCAGATACTTTAACTGCATTATAATTTAAAGCAAAATCAAGACAATTTTTCCAATGCTTTTTATATTCATCAACCTTTACAAAATCTGCGAGCAATCTGTTTTTTATTAATATAGGCATATCTTTTAAAGATTCAAGGGGATTTAATTGAACTTTTCCATAAAAATTAGGAATCTCGACTTCCCAAAATTCACCATCATAGAAATATGTGGAACTATACAAAGAGCCTATATTGTATATATTTTTTTTTGCATTTTCTTTAAACCAATTAAAAACTTTTTGTGCTACATCAGAATTTAATTTAATAATCATATTATTATTTTCTATTGAAAATTTGCTTAACGCCATAAATGGTCTTTGTTTATAAGCTATGTCCTTTTTACAAAACTCATTATTAATATTTTTAAGCCACTCTTCTGTCATCATTATTAGCCTTCGTTTATTTAAAATTAAAGATTATATTATTTAGAATATATCATTTAAAAACTCTTTTTCATAAGAAGCAATAATGCTATTTAAACTATCATCTTCTAAACCTTGCATCTCTAGTGCTGATGTGCCTTGAACGATAGAAGCTAAGAACAAAGCTTTCTCATGAGCTCTTTGTTTTTTAGTACACTTAAAGGTACTTGTTAATTTTCTAAAAATATTTGTAGGATTGTTATGGTATTTTCACAAATGTGACTCATCAAATACTGGATTGACATGAGTAATCATAACATTAGCTCGTATCTAATATTTCTACCTTGCGTCCCTTCTATTTGCTTAATGCAACCTAGTTCTAAAAGTTCACTTATATCTCTAGAAGCTGTACTTGATGTTGTAT
>JADGEX010000090.1:0-572 GCA_016744135.1 Pseudodesulfovibrio sp.
GGACCGCGGTGAGCGGAGTGAAATAGAACCTGAAACCTATGGCTTACAATCATTTGGAGCACTATTGTAGCAATACAAGTGTGACAGACTGCCTTTTGCATAATGAGCCTGCGAGTTGTGGTTAGTGGCAAGGTTAATCGAACGAGAAGCCGTAGCGAAAGCGAGTCTTAATAGGGCGCTGCCGTCTCACTGAAGCCATTTAGATATTTTAGCAATCATATCTCAAAGATAGAGTTTTTAGATTTGTGAAGTGCGATACTTGTATCGTGCTTTATAAATTTGAGAAGTCTATCAAAGAGAGATGATTGTTTCAAGTAATGATTTTATAAATAGTCATTAAGCACAGAATTTTCCATCAGCATAGTAAACTATGCTTCAAGAAAAGTTCTGCACTTACTAACTATTTCTAAAACCACTAAAATAACTAAATGGTTTCAGTGAGGCGGCATAAGTCACTAGCTGCAGACCCGAAACTGAGTGATCTATCCATGAGCAGGTTGAAGCTGGTGTAAGAGCCAGTGGAGGACCGAACCCGTAGAAGTTGAAAATTCTTGGGATGACTTGTGGATAGG
>JADGEX010000090.1:582-1127 GCA_016744135.1 Pseudodesulfovibrio sp.
ATCAAACTCAGTGATAGCTGGTTCTCTCCGAAATATATTTAGGTATAGCCTCGAGCATTAGCATGAAGGGGTAGAGCACTGACAGGGCTAGGGCTGCTTACCGCGGTACCAAACCCTATCAAACTCCGAATACTATACGTGTAACCTCGGGAGTCAGGCGTAGGGTGATAAAATCCTATGTCGAGAGGGGAACAACCCAGACTAGCAGCTAAGGTCCCAAAGTCTTGTCTAAGTGGAAAAGGATGTGGAGTTGCTGTGACAACCAGGAGGTTGGCTTAGAAGCAGCCATCCTTTAAAGAAAGCGTAACAGCTCACTGGTCTAGCGATTCTGCGCCGAAAATATAACGGGGCTAAGATAAACACCGAAGCTCTAGATTTATGATTTATCATAAGTGGTAGGAGAGCGTTCCATTCAGCGTTGAAGGTACACCGGTAAGGAGTGCTGGAGCGGATGGAAGTGAGCATGCAGGCATGAGTAGCGAGAAAAGGGATGAGAATTCCCTTCGCCGTAAACCCAAGGTTTCCTACGCGATGCTCGTCATCGT
>JADGEX010000091.1 GCA_016744135.1 Pseudodesulfovibrio sp.
ATTTCAATTCCAGTATGGTACGATTGAGAGGGATATAAAAAACAAAGAGATAGTGCCTATTAGAAATTTCAATTCCAGTATGGTACGATTGAGAGATTAATGCTGATGGTGATACGCTTATCCCTATTCAATTTCAATTCCAGTATGGTACGATTGAGAGGATGGAAGGTGTTTTAACAACCTCCACCACTCTGGTATTTCAATTCCAGTATGGTACGATTGAGAGTTTGGAATGTTCCATTACCAATAGGGTTGCCATCTAGATTTCAATTCCAGTATGGTACGATTGAGAGAAAAAACCCCTTTAAATTCATTTAATTGTTTAGAAATTTCAATTCCAGTATGGTACGATTGAGAGTCTCCAACCAATGTTACAGCATCATGTAAATCACCATTTCAATTCCAGTATGGTACGATTGAGAGCCTGTAGAAATATTACTAATAGCATCATATTCTACATTTCAATTCCAGTATGGTACGATTGAGAGCTTGCTTATCGATCAAGATTGGGAACAGATTGAGAGATTTCAATTCCAGTATGGTACGATTGAGAGAATCATTTCCTTTATAGATTCAGCATTAATAAGGTATTTCAATTCCAGTATGGTACGATTGAGAGCTTAATAGTATTTTCTCCTCCAAAAATTTTTATATGCATTTCAATTCCAGTATGGTACGATTGAGAGTCTTCAATCTGCAACTTTGCCTCATCCGATAATTGATTTCAATTCCAGTATGGTACGATTGAGAGAGTGGTTATTTAAAAGTGCCTTACTGACTATGACTATTTCAATTCCAGTATGGTACGATTGAGAGGATAATGTTAACGACTATGCCTTTCAATTAAAGAGATTTCAATTCCAGTATGGTACGATTGAGAGTTTTCTGTTTGAAAATGAATCCAACCCTTTCCACTATTTCAATTCCAGTATGGTACGATTGAGAGCAAGCTGAGGTAAGTTCATTGGCAGGCTTACAGATATTTCAATTCCAGTATGGTACGATTGAGAGTGATACCCATTCCGAGAGGAGGGTGTTCCGTTCCTAATTTCAATTCCAGTATGGTACGATTGAGAGTATGATGTTATCACCGATTACCTTAACCGTCACCAATTTCAATTCCA
>JADGEX010000092.1 GCA_016744135.1 Pseudodesulfovibrio sp.
ATGCAGAGTTCCTTACAACATGCAGAGTTCCTTACAACAAGCAGAGTTCCTTACAACATGCAGAGTTCCTTACAACATGCAGAGTTCCTTACAATATACAGAGTTCCTTACACCATAAGTAGTTCCTTACAACATGCAAAGTTCCTTACAACATGCAGCGTTCCTTACAATATAAGGAGTTCCTTACAACATGCAGAGTTCCTTACTACATAAGAAGTTCCTTACAACATAATGAGTTCCTTGCAACATGCAGAGTTCCTTACAACATGCAGAGTTCCTTACAACATAAGGAGTTCCTTACAACATGCGGAGTTCCTTACAACATGAGGAGTTCCTTACAACATGCAGAGTTCCTTACACCATGCAGAGTTCCTTACAATATACAGAGTTCCTTACACCATAAGGAGTTCCTTACAACATGCATAGTACCTTACAACATACAGAGTTCCTTACAACATAAGGAGTTCCTTACAACATGCAGAGTTCCTTACAACATGTAGAGTTCCTTACAACATGCAGAGTTCCTTACAACATGCAGAGTTCCTTACAACACGAGGAGTTCCTTACAACATGCAGCGTTCCTTACAACATGTAGAGTTCCTTACAGCATAAGGAGTTACTTACAACAAGCAGAGTTCCTTACAACATGCAGAGTTCCTTACAACATGCAGAGTTCCTTACAACATAAGGAGTTCCTTACAACATACAGAGTTCCTTACAACATAAGGAGTTCCTTACAACATGCAGAGTTCCTTACAACATGCATAGTTCCTTACAACATACAGAGTTCCTTACAACATGCAGAGTTCCTTACAACATGCAGAGTTCCTTACAACATGCAGAGTTCCTTACAAAAAGCAGAGTTCCTTACAACACGAGGAGTTCCTTACAACATGAGGAGTTCCTTACAACATGCAGAGTTCCTTAAAACAAGCAGAGTTCCTTACAATATGCAGAGTTCCTTACAACATGCAGAGTTCCTTACAATATACAGAGTTCCTTACACCATAAGGAGTTCCTTACAACATGCAGAGTTCCTTACAACATGCAGAGTTCCTTACAACAAGCAGAGTTCCTTACAACATGCAGAGTTCCTTACAACA
>JADGEX010000093.1 GCA_016744135.1 Pseudodesulfovibrio sp.
TGGTACGATTGAGAGCCATAACACCTGTTGTGAGTTTCTTCTTAGGATACTTATTTCAATTCCAGTATGGTACGATTGAGAGCAGAGCTTCAACTGGTGCACTCATGATTGATTTTCTATTTCAATTCCAGTATGGTACGATTGAGAGTAGTGTGTAAACTAAATCATCGGTTGTTGTTGCTACATTTCAATTCCAGTATGGTACGATTGAGAGTTTTATCAAATCCTCTTCTTAGTAAATATTCCAACATTTCAATTCCAGTATGGTACGATTGAGAGCAGGAAGTTGAGACTCAAAAAAAGAATCTTTTTCTCTATTTCAATTCCAGTATGGTACGATTGAGAGCGTACACATCGAATCGTCCGTTAACCTTTACTACTATTTCAATTCCAGTATGGTACGATTGAGAGTTTAATTGATTCTCACAAAATATGTTGGGAATTGTATTTCAATTCCAGTATGGTACGATTGAGAGTTAGAGCCAAAATCTAAAACTAATCGAATAACTAAATTTCAATTCCAGTATGGTACGATTGAGAGTGGGTGTGATGGGATGGAGGCTTGATGATGTTAGGGATTTCAATTCCAGTATGGTACGATTGAGAGACGGGTCAATTCGGACAGCATCCAATTACTATATTTATTTCAATTCCAGTATGGTACGATTGAGAGCAGGGATCTCATCCCAAACCCAATTTTTGTCTGTGATTTCAATTCCAGTATGGTACGATTGAGAGCGTCAGCTGTTTTTTTAGCTACGTCCTTAATCATTATTTCAATTCCAGTATGGTACGATTGAGAGCATTCAGCAATTAATTTTGTTTCATTGTTTAAATAAATTTCAATTCCAGTATGGTACGATTGAGAGTATTTGCCGAAGAAAAAAAATACAATATAGAAGAATTTCAATTCCAGTATGGTACGATTGAGAGACATACAATGAAACATTTCACTTCTTTACTAATTGATTTCAATTCCAGTATGGTACGATTGAGAGCTTCATAAGCAGGGTCTCCTGACTTTAAATCCCTCATTTCAATTCCAGTATGGTACGATTGAGAGTTCACCCTCAGTCACCTTAATACTCTCTGATACTCTATTT
>JADGEX010000094.1 GCA_016744135.1 Pseudodesulfovibrio sp.
CCACTTGCATCAAGTGCTGGCTGAACGGCAAACAAAGCATTGTTATTATTACTGATATGAATTGTAAGTGCTTGACCACTCTCATTTGATGGACCTTTAGATTGAGTTCCTATTTGTCCGTTTACAGTAATAGCTCCATCATCTTCGGTGGCTGAAATATCCTTTGGTGACTTAAATGTAAATGAAGGTTCATCATTTACTGGCGTGATATTTACAGTCATTGTATAGCTATTTGTACTATACGCTTCACCATCGTAAACCTTAAATGTGAATGAATCGTAATTACTTCCATTCTCATTTACAACAGGAATGAATTTCAACTTAGAGATATCTGCTGAAGCAATCTTTAATCCTATTGTTACCGGATTACCATCATACTCCAAATCACCTATGCTTTCTAATCCTGTTATCTCAACACCTGCAAATACAGTTTCAACATCGCTGTATGAATCTGAGAAATCAGTTGAAGCAAAAGTGTAAGTTGCATCTTCAAGTTCACTTACTGTTTCGTTTGCTGCGGTTGGAATATCATTTACAGAGTTCACAGTAATTGTTACTGTAGCTTGATCGCATTCCTGAGTCAATGGAATCGTTGCGTCATCGCATACCTGATAGGTGAAACTTACTGTTCCAAAATAATTCGCATCAGCATCGTAGGTAAATGTTCCATTAGCATTCAGGCTGATTGTTCCATTGGCATCTGCTGTTCCACCACTAACTAATGTATAAGTGAAATTTGCAGGTGAACTATCAACATCTGTATCTAAACCATTACCATTATCCGACTTTAAATTTCCACTTAGTTGAATATCTTCATTCGTAGTGAATGAATCATCTTTAGCAACTGGTGGGTCATTTACGGCATCTACTGTTATTGTGAAAGTCTGTGTTATCGATGTATCATCTCCTCCATCAGTGGTTCCACCATCATCAGTGATATGTACACTTACGGTTGCTGATCCAAAAGCATTATCTACAGGTGTGTAAGTTAAGTTTCCACTTGCATCAAGTGCTGGCTGAACGGCAAACAAAGCATTGTTATTATTACTGATATGAATTGTAAGTGCTTGACC
>JADGEX010000095.1 GCA_016744135.1 Pseudodesulfovibrio sp.
ATCTTATATCATTGATTTTCAGATATTTTTTATGAGTCGTCGATCGGCTCTCAATCGTACCATACTGGAATTGAAATTACTATTTCTTACAACGTAAGCAATGGCGATGGATCTCTCAATCGTACCATACTGGAATTGAAATAACATTCAACTCAACGGATCATGTAGGTGGTGAAACTCTCAATCGTACCATACTGGAATTGAAATTTAGAAAACGCTGCTTCTATTGGTGGATTATTAATCTCTCAATCGTACCATACTGGAATTGAAATAACAAATCAAAACAGCATTACAAAATGAATTTCCATTCTCTCAATCGTACCATACTGGAATTGAAATCCAGTTGAAGCTCTGGAAGAATTCACCATTTATACCTCTCAATCGTACCATACTGGAATTGAAATTGCTAACAGGAGGTGATGATAATCCTGATTTGCAAGCTCTCAATCGTACCATACTGGAATTGAAATCAATAAACATAGCAAAATTAGAAAAAGGATTTAAACTCTCAATCGTACCATACTGGAATTGAAATCATTATAATCAATAGGACAGGCTGATTAACTACATGCTCTCAATCGTACCATACTGGAATTGAAATTGCACATTGCTATAGTAAAGCGTTGTAATGTACAAGGCTCTCAATCGTACCATACTGGAATTGAAATAGTAGATCCACAGGAGAAAACTATCCCCGAAGATGCTCTCAATCGTACCATACTGGAATTGAAATAGCAGTGTCTTTTTCAAACCGTAATATTGGGTCTGCTCTCAATCGTACCATACTGGAATTGAAATAGATATCAACATTATTCAATCATGAGAACGAAGCACTCTCAATCGTACCATACTGGAATTGAAATCTCTTACTGTATCTTTATCTGCGTACACATCGAATCTCTCAATCGTACCATACTGGAATTGAAATGTGGATTAAAGTCTTTTCCTAAAAGTATGCTAGGTCTCTCAATCGTACCATACTGGAATTGAAATTTTGATAGGGTATTAAACCCAAATCCTGATTTATTCTCTCAATCGT
>JADGEX010000096.1 GCA_016744135.1 Pseudodesulfovibrio sp.
CTCCTATCTTAGTTGAGGACATCTCTAGCATAACAATAAGAGTTAAAGACTATGAAACAGGTGAGATATATGAAGAGAGTGCTTATTGTTTAGAATATATAGCACCAAACTATTATTATGATATGATTTTATCAATAAGTGGAAGTTTAGAATGTCAAGTTATCCAAAAAGAAGAAAATATTTTTAAGCGTCCAACACTTGAGATTAGTGATGACCTTAAAAAAGCTTTTGAAAAAGTACAAAATAATTTGTACTAGTTTTCAAGTTGTAGGAGATAACACCATTGACTTAAGGATAAGCAAGGTGCTTACGATAGACTCATAACGTTTGTCGTGAGCGATAATTTTCCCGCTAGGGAAATTATTGGTCTCCTCGTACTTGTTATATCTGAACTTACGAGTAGTTTTTACTTGTAGTGATTTGTAAATAGTACTATCTCAATAGTATTTTCATCAACATAAATAAAAATAGCTCTATACTTTTTGTCTAATCTAAATGAATAAACTAACCTGTCTTTAGGTTCTAGCAACTCAGTATTTAATGATGGGTAAAATGGGTCTTGTTCAAATAAGTTTTTAGCTTTTTTATACTTTTTTTTAAGGTTGTGTTTCTTAAGATATTTTTCTAAATCATCTCTAATTTGTTTAATCGTCATTATAAACTGAACTCTTTTTTAAGCCATCTTCTAAGTCTTTTAAGAAATCATCTGAATAATCTTCTTTTTGAAAATCACTCATAACATCTTCAATCTTATCTTTTTTGAATGTTTTAAAATAAAGTTCTTTTTCTACTATCTTATTTTTAACTTGCTCAATTTCATTTAATGACATTTGAGAAATCAAAGTTAAAATATTTGGTAGTGATATATTTGTTTGAATAAAAGAAAAGTGCTGCACATTTCCATTACAAGGAATCATTTTGTTAACCAACTGATCTGTATTAAATAAGTTCACTCAAAAAGAAGAATAGATACACTGACATATAAATTCATATATTAATAACC
>JADGEX010000097.1 GCA_016744135.1 Pseudodesulfovibrio sp.
GTTTCATTAAGATTATTGTTAGTGATGACGGTGAAAATAGAATATTAGGTATGCGTGCTGCTGGTCCACAGGCTTCAACACTTATTACATCTATAGCCTACCAAATTACACAAAAAGGCACCCTTAAGGATATTCGTAAAAATGTGCATCCTCACCCAAGTATTTCTGAAGGTGTACAAGAATGTTTACGTGTATTCGAGGGTAAATCAATCTACAAACCACAAGCCTTTCCTGATTTAATCAAATTAAAATCGTGGAAGCCTGAAACAGAAGGATAAAGTGAATAAGGTTAATCCCAATTCTCGGGACCAGCAGAGCTGGAGGAAGGAAGGTTAAAGTAAAAAAGTGAAGAAAGGAGAAAGTGAATATTTAACCACAGATTACTCAGATTTTCACAAATTTTTTAAATAAAATACTTAAGCACTGATTCAGGTATGATCATAATTCATAATTAAACCTGTCATGACCTTCAGAGATCTCGCAAAAGCTCGGTACCGAGGAATCGAGGAATCGAGGAACCTCTCTGGTATATAATGATCAGATCCTTCACTACGTTCCTCGTTCAGGATGACAAGGGTATTGTCTTACGTGCTTGTCGTAATTCCTAATTCGTAATTAAAATCATTGTCAGTTGTTGGTTTTCTGTTATCAGTTATGCGACTTTTGGACTTTTTTACTCTTTCACTTTTTCACCTTTTTCTTTTATTAAGCTTAGTGTCTTGTTACCTTTGATTTTATTTTAGCTCTTACATGAGCCGAATCTTCTGAGAGTAAATACCGTCTGGTAGATGTTGGAAGAAAATCAATAACAGCATCCAACTTATCTTCACGAATAGCTTGTCTTACCTTTGATGCAGAAATGTAATTATCCTTAGAACCACTTGAAATACGAGGGATTTCTATAAGCTCAACACCATTTGTAGGTAGATGCTTAAACATTGCATCATTATAGGCTTTGGTTACTGGCGAATACATTTCAGTCCCTACATAT
>JADGEX010000098.1 GCA_016744135.1 Pseudodesulfovibrio sp.
GCTGTAATCGATCTGCATAATCCTGATCGTGTACTGATTGGTGGTGACGAAGATGCGGAAGGGAAAGCTGCCATCGAAGCTTTAGTTAATGTTTATGAGAACTGGGTACCACGAGATAGAATTATCACCACACGAGTGTGGTCTTCGGAATTATCCAAATTAACTGCGAATGCCTTTTTAGCTCAACGTGTATCTTCAATTAATGCCATTTCTGCCCTTTGTGAAAAAACAGGAGCTGATGTGGATGAAATATCAAGAGCCATTGGTGCAGATAGCCGTATTGGTGCCAAATTCTTAAAATCCTCTGTTGGTTTTGGAGGTTCATGTTTTCAGAAAGATATTTTAAACCTAGTTTACTTGTGTCAGCATTTCAATCTGCCTGAGGTAGCTGCTTATTGGGAGCAAGTCATTAAAATGAACGATTACCAGAAGCATCGCTTTGCTAAAAAGATTATCGATACTTTATTTAATACCGTTTCAGGAAAGAAGATTGCTTTTCTTGGCTGGGCTTTCAAAAAAGACACCAACGATACTCGCGAATCCGCAGCCATTTATGTAGCTAAGGAGTTGTTGGAAGATCGTGCTGAAATTCATATCTACGATCCTAAAGTGAGCAAAGAACAAATTTATTCAGACCTTAATAGTGCATGTCATCCTGAGGGAAGCGAAGCGACGAAGGATCTGTTGAAGCATGTATTCATACATAAAGATCCTTACGCCACTATGCAATCCGCCCATGCTATTGCTATCCTAACCGAATGGGATGAATTTAAAACTTACGATTGGCAAAAGGTTTACGATCAAATGCTAAAACCCGCTTTTGTTTTCGATGGACGTAATGTACTTTCAAAAGCGGAATTAGAAGAAATAGGATATCAGGTTTATAATATTGGAAAAGGCTAAAAACCTATTGTCATAGCGAGCTCGTGGAGGGATCTCAAGCATGAATGAAGATAACGTATTGTCATCC
>JADGEX010000099.1:0-615 GCA_016744135.1 Pseudodesulfovibrio sp.
CTGGTGAAGAATCACAATTGTCATTCACCGTTGCCAAACTAGTATAGTCTGGTAATGTGAAATTACAGGCTGCTGTGTAATTATCGCTCTGATTGCCAGGACATGTTATCGTTGGATCGGTTGTATCATCAATAACAACATTCTGATTCACTACAATTGAATTACCATTGCCATCAGCAAAAGTCCAAGTAATTACATGTGTTCCTTGTGTATTATATGTTAATGGATCACTGGTTGTTCCTGTTATTGTTCCTGAACAGGCATCTGTTGTGGTTGGTGCAACTGCGGTAGCTCCACACTCTCCTGTTACATCAGCTAGTGTTGGTGTTACTGGATTCGTTATATCATCAACAATCACATTCTGAACAACATCAATAGCATTACCATTGCCATCATCGAAGTTCCATGTAATTGTATAAGTTCCTTGAGCACTATAGGTCAATGGATCTGTTGTCGTTCCTGTTATTGTTCCTGCACAGGCATCTGTTGTGGTTGGTGCAACTGCGGTAGCTCCACACTCTCCTGTTACGTCCGCCAATGTTGGTGTTACTGGATTCGTTATATCATCAACAATCACATTCTGAACAACATCAATAGCATTACCATTGCCATCAT
>JADGEX010000099.1:714-929 GCA_016744135.1 Pseudodesulfovibrio sp.
GTTCCATGTAATTGTATAAGTTCCTTGAGCACTATAGGTCAATGGATCTGTTGTCGTTCCTGTTATTGTTCCTGAACAAAGGTCTGTCGTTGTTGGGACTGAAACAGTCGCACCACATTCTTCTGTTACATCAGCTAATGTTGGTGTTACTGGATTCGTTATATCATCAACAATCACATTCTGAACAACATCAATAGCATTACCATTACCATCAT
>JADGEX010000009.1:0-2500 GCA_016744135.1 Pseudodesulfovibrio sp.
GGGTCCGCTAGTAGAATTACGCGGCCATTTTTCCGTTCCGGTTACGGTTTGTTTAATGAGGGAGATAAGGGATTCGCATAACAGAATTATGACAATTTGATCATTGATTGAATTTGGATTGGTTACAAAAAAAGCCACCCTAGGGTGGCTTGATGTGTTTATCATCGTTTAGAGAGTTTTATTTTTGAAGGTTTTAGGATTGGCGGTGACCTACTCTCCCACAGCTTAAGCTGCAGTACCATCGGCGCAACGGGTCTTATCGGACGAGTTCGGGATGGGATCGGGAGTTTACCTCGCGCTGTGACCACCAAACCAAAAACCTTCAAAGGTTAATAATACACGAGACTGTCTGATCTGTTGTTGTTTTGTAAATATCTCTGCTTTTGGTAGAATTGCTTTCGCAATTCGAGCTGTGTCAAGGTGTTTAACTTGTCGATAGTATGGAATATTTCTATTCACTACTGGATCGAATCAAGCCTATCGGGCGATTAGTACCGGTCAACTGAATGCATTGCTGCACTTACATCTCCGGCCTATTGACGTGGTGGTCTTCCACGGCCCTCAGGGAGACCTTGTTTTGAGGGGGGCTTCCCGCTTAGATGCCTTCAGCGGTTATCCTGTCCGATCATAGCTACCCAACACTGCCGTTGGCACGACAATTGGTCCACCAGTGGATCGTTCACCCCGGTCCTCTCGTACTAGGGGCAACTCCTCTCAAGTCTCCTACACCCACGGCAGATAGGGACCGAACTGTCTCACGACGTTCTAAACCCAGCTCACGTACCTCTTTAAATGGCGAACAGCCATACCCTTGGGACCTGCTCCAGCCCCAGGATGAGATGAGCCGACATCGAGGTGCCAAACACTGCCGTCGATATGGACTCTTGGGCAGTATCAGCCTGTTATCCCCGGCGTACCTTTTATCCGTTGAGCGATGGCCCTTCCACTCGGGACCACCGGATCACTATGACCGACTTTCGTCTCTGCTCGTCTTGTCAGACTCGCAGTCAGGCGGGCTTCTGCCATTGCACTCTACGGTTGATTTCCGACCAACCTGAGCCCACCATCGCGCGCCTCCGTTACTCTTTAGGAGGCGACCGCCCCAGTCAAACTACCCGCCACACAGGGTCCCGGATCCGGATAACGGACCGCGGTTAGACATCAAGACAAACAGGGGTGGTATCTCAAGGGAGGCTCCCCACAAACTGGCGTTCATGGTTCAATGCCTACCACCTATCCTGCACACGTCTGACCTAATGCCAGTGTGAAGCTGTAGTAAAGGTGCACGGGGTCTTTCCGTCTGACCGCGGGAACCCCGCATCTTCACGGGGAATTCAATTTCGCTGAGTCTGCATTGGAGACAGCGGGGAAGTCGTTACGCCATTCGTGCAGGTCGGAACTTACCCGACAAGGAATTTCGCTACCTTAGGACCGTTATAGTTACGGCCGCCGTTTACCTGGGCTTCATTTCAGAGCTCTCACCCCTCCATTTAACCTTCAGGCACCGGGCAGGCGTCAGACCCTATACGTCGTCTTGCGACTTCGCAGAGCCCTGTGTTTTTAGTAAACAGTCGCCACCCCCTAGTCTGTGCCCCCAACCAAGAGTTGCCTCCTGGCTGGGCCTCCTTCTCGCGAACTTACGGAGGCATTTTGCCGAGTTCCTTCAATGCAGTTCTCTCAAGCGCCTTGGTATACTCTACCATTCCACCTGTGTCGGTTTAGGGTACGATCTTAATGGAGGGCTATTTCCAGGAACCGTCCGGCAGCTCTCCCAATCCAATAAGGGAAAACTACGCTTTCGATCCGTCACATCCTCCTGGCCCAGGAATATTAACCTGGTTCCCATCGACTACGCCTTTCGGCCTCGCCTTAGGGGTCGGCTTACCCTGCTCAGATTAGCTTTAAGCAGGAACCCTTGGAATTTCGGCGACAGAGTCTCTCACTCTGTTTATCGCTACTCATGTCAACATTCTCACTTCTGTACGCTCCAGGATAGGTCACCCACACCCTTCACTGCATACAGAACGCTCCGCTACCATGCACTATGTGCATCCTCAGCTTCGGCTCATGGCTTGAGCCCCGGTACATCTTCGCCGCAAGACAACTTATCTAGACCAGTGAGCTGTTACGCTTTCTTTAAATGATGGCTGCTTCTAAGCCAACATCCTGGTTGTTTTGGTCGTCTCACCTGCTTTCCCACTTAGCCATGAATTAGGGGCCTTAGCTGGAGGTCAGGGTTGTTTCCCTTTCCACTACGGACGTTAGCATCCGCAGTGTGTCTGCCAGATATTACTCACCGGTATTCGGAGTTTGGTTAGGATCAGTAAGACTGTAGGTCCCCATTACCCATCCAGTGCTCTACCCCCGGTGGTATTCGTCTGACGCTCTACCTAAATAGATTTCGCGGAGAACCAGCTATCTCCGAGTTTGATTGGCCTTTCACCCCTAGGCACAAGTCATCCCGATCTTTTTCAACAGATGTGGGTTCGGTCCTCCAGTG